>NZ_CP095074.1:1476250-2952500 GCF_022919835.1 Halobacillus shinanisalinarum
ACCAGAAAAAGGTTTAACCGTCATTTTTAAATCTGAATGGGAAGTCACAACAGTAGCGATACCCGAGGCTGTACTATGGTAGGCAATGCCGGGTTGATGGGCTCCAATACTGATAAGATGATCCACTGAATCAGACTTGGACCCTGAATGAGCTTCTTTACTTCCACATCCAGCTAAAATAAGGCACGACAAAACAATAACAACAACACTATAAATCTTGCAGCTTAAGGAAATCTGTTTCATGCAGAATTACTCCTTATAGTAAAGTTTATAAACCTGATATTGAAGACTTATTCTTGCAATAGTACTAGTATCATCGATTGAATCCGCTTACAAAGCAACCTTGCGACCACTGATACACACTTATTAAATAAAGAAACTTTCCAATAAGGCTTGATATTAGAGGTAAACCTTTAAGCTAAATTACCAGACCCAATACCTACAAATTCGATGGTGGAGAATTTAAAAAATGTATTTATATGATTGTATTGGCAGTGTAGGAGGAATAAAAAGATTTATTACAGTAACAATCCTCACAAATTAATAGGCACTTTCAAGAATTCTTACAATATCCTCTTTCATTGCTTTTCGTGGGGTAAAAGTCATACTTTTTTCTTTTAAAGCATCTGCAGCAATCTGACTAAATTCTGTTGTTTCAACTCCCACGTCTCTTAACCTAGGTATATTAACCTTTTCACATAACTCACTCACTTTCTCTACCACATGTTCTATTGTCTCTTTGCCACCCTTACTTACGATGGATATCCCCATGATAGAAGCTACATCCCTTAATCTATCTTGAACTTTCTCATCTTCTCCATTAAAAGCTAATACATGTGGTAAAAGAGTGGCATTTGCAATCCCATGTGGAACACCACAATGGGAACTGATAGGATGAGAAATAGCATGAACAAGGCCCAAACCTGCAGAATTAAATGCTATTCCGGCTAACAAACTCCCTATTAACATATTGGATCGTGCCTGTAGATTCGTCCCATTTACAGTGGATTCATAAAGGTTCTTTGAAATGAGCTCAATTGCTTTTAATGCATTTATATCCGTTAGGACAGAAGCTCCTTTAGAAATGTAGGCCTCAAGTGCGTGAGTTAGTGCATCCATCCCCGTACCTGCAGTGACGTTAGCTGGGAGGCCAACAGTTAGCTCAGGATCTAGTAAGGCTGTTGTTGCCCCACAGCCTTGTCCAGCAATTATCATTTTCCTGGATTTTTCTGAATTGGTAACGACCGTGACTGAGGTTACCTCACTCCCTGTTCCAGCTGTAGTTGGAATCGCAATTATTGGTTTAACCTCATGCTCTACTTGATCCTTTCCTTCATACTGATGGATAGGACCGGGATTCGTTAATAGAATATTTACGGCTTTCGCGCAATCAATTGAGCTTCCACCTCCGATAGCGACAATGCCATCTATTTCCTGTTTACGGGCAAATTCAGCAGCATTGGTTACAATCGAATCAGGTGGATTTGGGGTAACCTTATCGTACGTCGACACCTTAATACCTTCGTTTTGTAATGAGTCGACTATGTTGTTAGAAATGCCCGCACTTTTGATTCCTTCATCATAGATACATAGTACTTTTTCAACTCCAAGGTCCTTGCTGATAACACCAACTTCTTTAGAGGCCCCGGCTCCTATTTTTATATCAACAGAGACAGAAAAGTTCATAGTCGGAATCGTACCCTGATTTATAGTCTTCATATGCTTTTATTCTCCTTTTGAAAAGATTTGTTTTCTTCCCCTTTAAAGCCGTTCTTTAATGAATAGTAACCTTGGCTGTCGAGTCTATTTCTTCCTTAGTAGTTCTTTCTGGAGGACGTAAGAAAACACCTACAATAACCACGCCTGAGGCAACAATTAACGATGTTAAGTAAAAAGCATTATCGAAACTGTTGGTTGCATCAACGATAAAACCAGTAATGATTGGTGCAAAAATCCCGGGGAGTGTCTGTGCTAACTGTGAGAAGCCCCCTATTGAACCGGCCTGATCAGGAACAGTTTCAGCTACTACTGCCCCTAAAGGTGAAGCGGCAGAGGCTAGGGCGAAGGAGGCTAATGTAAGCAAAATGACTGCACCAACACTTGACTTAACGGTAACTACAAAAATAAGACAGATGGCCAACACACCAAACCAAGCTGCTGACCAATAGGCTCTTGCAATACGTCTGCTTCCCGTTCGGATATAGATTAAGTCACTAAATTTCCCCCTAATGACTGACCTATAGCAGCACCGACCCAAGGAATAGCTGCTGCAAACCCCATTGCATGCAAGTTCAACCCTCTTTGGATAGTAAAATATCCTGGAAGCCATGTTAATAAAAAGTAAAGTGTGTATCCGACGCAAAATAACCCCCACATGTTAGCTAGAATAGTCCCCGAACCTTTCTAGGAATGGTCAATAATTCTTTTAAAGATTTTCTTTCTTTTGAGGATTCAGTTTCAATTAACTCCTCCTGCTCCGAAAGAATCCATTGTTTCTCCTCATCTTTCATGTAAGGATTGTCTTCAGGCCGATCAGTAAACCACTTACGCCAACAAAAGACCCAGATCACCCCTATGACACCCATAAGGTAAAAGGGGGAACGCCATCCAAAGCTATCTATCATCCAAACAATTACAGGGGTCCCTAACGCAGGAGCAAGGTATACCCCTGCAAAAGCAACCCCCAAAGCAGTAGAATATTCCCGTGGACTAAACCAATTTGTTACAATCCTTACTCCATTAGACAGAGAGGGACTTTCTCCAACGCCAAATAGAATCCGAGCAATTAGAAACGAAACATAGTTGAACGCGCCTGCTGTAGCCATCGTAAAAATAGACCACCACGCACCTCCCCATATAAACACCTTCTTTGAACCCCACTTATCCGCAGCAATTCCTGCAATAATAGTGAATGGTACTAGCCCCCAAAAAAAGGCACTTAGGATAAATCCCCATTGTGTCGCACTAAATCCATACTCCTCCATAATTGGTTCAGTTGCTAGAGAAATAATAACGCGGTCCACAAATTGAATGAAAAAGATTGACATAATAAACATCAACATTATCCAGCGATATTTCATCAATTATCCCCCATTTATTTGATGCTATAGACAAGCATCATTCAGCTACCGATATCCGTTGCAAATCTTCTCCTACGATCACTTCACCCTTAAAAATTGCAGAAGCTTCTTGAGATACCTTCTCTTCATTTGCACTTGGTAGAAAATGTGTCATTACCATTTTCTTGACCCCTGCTTTGCTGGCAATTTCCGCAGCCTGTGCAGGTGTACAATGTTCCAATTGCAGCTTGCTCCATATATTTTTCAAGTTTTCATCCTGACTATTTGTACCTATCGACGAAGAATTAATAGCGGCATCTTGTATGAGAATATCTGCCTCTTTAGCGAATTCGACCAGTGAATCAATCGGTGCGGTATCACCGGAAATCACGATCGATTTCGAATCAACCTCGAATCGAAACGCAAATGTTTTTACATTATGGATAACTGGTATGGTTGTAATATTGGCAGGTGTACCGCTTATGACTGAACCTCCCTCATCCTCTAATTCAATAATATTTACATCTGTTAATCCATCACTCGGTATTCCAAGGTCACCTGTACGATACGCAATGTCTTCTTCAAACATTTCCAAAACCTTTTGGTGGAATCGTTTTGTTCCCTTGGGACCGATTACTGTAAGCTTGTTCCGTCCTAGAGACCAACCGCCTAACAAAAAGTGCGCATAACCAAAAACATGATCGGAATGTAAGTGAGTAAAACATAAATATTCGATGTCCGCTGGACTGTATCCGGCTGACATTAACTGCCTTACAGTCCCTTCTCCGCAATCTACTAAAATTGGCATGTCAACAATCGTAATTACTTGTGCTGGTCCACTTCTTTCCAAGTTCGGTTTTGGGCTACCGGTCCCAAGCATAGTCACTGATAAATTGCTCAAGTTATACCCTCCCTTAATTTCTGAGCTGACGAACAAGTTGATAAAATCTCCCATAAGGAAGTATCGAGAAGACACGGTGTTTTCCTTAGAAAGTAATTTCAAGGTCCCTTATGGAAGAAAATGAATGTTAAATAATAGTAGAAATAAACTTCGTTTCTAGAAAGTCAGCTAATCCATCCGGGCCACCTTCACGCCCCATTCCACTTTCTTTCATTCCACCAAATGGACCTTGAACTTGAGCTAGAACCGTATCATTGATTCCTACCATTCCATATTCCAACCCTTCAGAAACTCTAACGGATCGTGATAAGTTTTGAGTAAAAATGTAAGCGGCAAGACCGTAATCCGTGTTATTTGCTTTATTGACGACTTCCAGCTCATCATCAAATGTAAATATGGAAGCTACAGGACCAAAAGTCTCCTGATGGGAGATGAGCATCGCCTCATCCACATCAGATAATATAGTTGGTGAATAAAAATAGCCATTTTCGCATCCAGTAACCTTGCATTCATTCCCGCCATAGATGAGGTTCGCTCCATTCCTTACCGCATCTTCGACGTGTTCTATCGCTTTCTCCAGACCTGCTTTGTTAACGACAGGTCCTAAATCTACATCATCTTCTAAGCCATTTCCAACTTTCAGACCTTCCACCTTCTCTTTGAAAAGTGTCAAGAATTCCTCTTTGACGGATTCCTGTACATAAATTCGATTCGGTGAAATACAGGTTTGCCCACTGTTGAAAAACTTGGCTCTCAGTATATTTGTAACGGCTTGCTCTAAATCAGCGTCCTCAAATACGATCAATGGAGCATGTCCACCCAATTCCATTGAAACTCTTTTCACTTGTTCTGCAGCGTTTTTTAGTAAGTGTTTTCCAACGGCTGTAGAGCCTGTGAACGCAATCTTACGGATTCGTTTATCACTTAGCAAAGCATCACCAATTTTTGCAGGATTACCCGTAACTAAATTGAGCACGCCCTTTGGAATCCCTGCTTCCTCAGCCAATTTGAAAAATTGAACAGCACTTCCAGGTGTTTGCTCAGCTGGTTTCAAAACGACCGTACAACCAGCAGCTAAAGCAGGTGATAGTTTCCTCGTTACCATCGCGAGTGGGAAATTCCATGGCGTAATCGCACCAACCGGACCTACTGGCTGTTGAATTACTTTCAACCTTTTATTTTCTTCAGAAGCTTGCATTGTTTTTCCATAAATCCTTTTCCCTTCCTCAGCATTCCAGAGCACATAGTCAGCGGCATTCTTTACTTCACCCATTGCTTGTTTCAATGGTTTTCCCATTTCAAGAGAGATGGTTTGGGCTAATTCTTTCTGTCTTTCAAGCATTAGCTGGTAAATACGGATCAGAATCTCCGCTCTCTTAGTAGCTGGAGTTGCCGCCCAATCTTGAAAAGCCGCATAACTCGCTTCGATTGCCTCCTGTGTATCACCTTCATGCCCAGCTGCGGCTTTGCTTACCACTTCCCCATTGGCTGGATTTATTACATCAAAACATTCATTTGAGATAGGGCCCTCCACTCCCCGTTGATGTATAATTGGTAAGTTTGAACATTTGCTTGAACTGTCATTATGGTATCCTCCTCATTCACTTTGATTTAGTAACTTTCAATTTTAACTTCGCTTTCTAATTTCCAGAACTCTGATTGCGTGTGAACCACTTTAGCGATCGCATCCTTTTGGTTGCTATAAACCGGTGCCCCATGAACATCACTAGGGAACGGATCATCGACACCGCTTTTCAGCCCAGTCAACTCCTCTATTATTCTCAGTGTGCAAAACGGTACATAAGAAGTACTGTATCCACCTTCATGCAGGGCAATAAGCCGTCCATTACAATGGCGTTCAGCCATTTTTTTGACGATTGAAGTCATTTTGCCAAAACCATCAGCTGTCATAAGCATTCGTCCTAAAGGGTCAAATCTACTAGGATCCTGTCCTGCTGATACGATTATTAATTCAGGGTCAAATTGCTCTGCAATCGGAACAACAATTTTTTCAAAAGCATATAGGTACCCATCGTCACCGGTTCCAGCTGGTAAAGGTATGTTAACGTTATATCCTTGTCCCTCCTCCTCACCAGTGTGTTCATGTAAACCTCTTCCAGCTGGAAACACATACTCTTGATGGATGGAAACAAACAGCACATCGGGATCAGAATAAAATGCACTTTCAGTTCCGTTCCCATGATGAACATCCCAATCTAGAATCATGATACGGTTTAAACCATATTTTTCCTTTGCATAGTTAGCAGCAATAGCAGCATTATTAAATAAACAAAACCCCATACCAAGTTCTTCTTCCGCATGATGTCCTGGGGCCTCGTTAATGCGTATACATTCTGGGCTTCCCCCTCCATCACTGCCTCAACGGCAGTCAATGCCCCACCAGCCGATAACAAGGCAATTTCATATGAACCAGGGCCAACTACAGCCATTTTGCCTGCATCTCCACCACCTGTATCACTCAGTTCCTTGATCTTCTCGACATAGTGGGAAGTATGATTTAACTCAATCTCATTCTCTGTTGCGAGCCTTGGGGAGATGGAATGTAAATTTTTAATAAACCCACTTCGTTCTAAAAGGTTCTTAACACGCCGTTTTGTCTCTGCATTTTCTGCATGAGTATCTGGCTCGACCATACCGCCTGACTGAATAACCAATGCTCCGTTACCTGTATCGTGCCAAAAATAACTTTCATCATATATAAATCCTGTTTTCAAGCTCATAGAAAGCCTCCTTTGGTGATCGATAAATCCTCATCATTCAAGCTATAGGGTTCAAATAGAAACCGCTTTCAAAAAAGTAATTAGATAAGTCAGGACGATACACTCCTGCTACTCCTTACCTCATCATCTCCACTGCTGCTTTCTAACTTAGCAATTGTAAAGCCAGTAAATCCGTAAATGACATTTATGACAGGAACGAGGATTGCAAAAAACACAAATGGTATAAATTGATAGGGGCTGACTCCCAAAATGACTGAACTTAAAATGACTGGTACTGACCAAGGGACCAAATTAATCCCTACAGTCCCTGTCGCCTCAACGCAGCGGGACAAATTCTTCGGATGTAAATTTCTTTGTTTAAACGTTTTCAGAAAACTTCTTGCAGGGAGAATTAAAGCCAAATATTGCGCCCCGCTGGACAATCCAACCACAAACGTTAGTAACAATGTTGAACTTATAAGAGAGCCTGTTGTTTTTGATAAATCAATGACGTAATCAACAAAAACCTGAAAGATGTACGTCCGTTCTAAAAGTCCGCCTAACGCTGTAGCTATCATCAACATTCCAATAGGTCGAAGCATAGACAGAATCCCGCCAGTATTTAATAAGGCATCTATTGATTGGATACCAGAATCGATTACAAATCCACCCGTCATTGCATTTAAAATGGCGGAAACAGTACTTCCTTGGAAGATAACAGCACATACACTAGCCAAAATACTGGTAATCACAAGAGCAGGTACGGCTGGAACTCTTTTGATCATCATAACTATCGTTATAAGAGGAACCGTAAGTAACCCTGAATGTATAGTGAAATTTTCTTCTAACCCCCCCAAAATGATATTTACTTCTTCTGGAGTAGCCACATTTCCTACGTATTGATTTCCTACGAACCAATACAAGATAAGGGCGATAATAAAGGCAGGCAGAGTATCCCATAACATGTGCTTCACATGAGTGTATAAAGGGACATTAACAATTGCAGATGCGACATTTGTGGTATCTGATAAAGGGGAGAGTTTATCTCCAAAAAAAGCACCAGAAATGACAGCACCTGCCACTAAAGGAAGAGGAAATCCCATCCCCTGTCCTATGGCCATAAAGGCTAATCCTATTGTTCCAAGGGAGGTAATCGAACCAATAACCATAGCTAGTAATGCTGTGAAAAACGCCACCATAGGGACAAAATATGCGGGATCAATTATTGAAAATCCATAATAGATGATCGTCGGAATAATCCCGCTGGCAATCCACGATCCTATGATGGTACCGGTAATGATTAATATATACACAGCTGGAAGTGCTCTCGATATTCCCTCAGTCATTGCCTCCTCAATCTCACGCCATTCATAACCTAAATATTTTGCTACTAATCCTGTAGTAAAAATACCTATAATTAACGGGATAAACATCGCCACATCCCAGAAGAAAATCGCACCTATAGCTGCGATTATTAATATTACCAATGGTACAGCCGCTAATAAAATGCTTGGTTTCCTAATTATTTTCACTCCCTTTCACCAAAACCATAGACGGAATATTCCGAAATTTAACTATATAAGAATCCATCTTTTCCTTGACTCTCACCCGTTCTTTTTTGTATTTTCGCTACCCCTTTTCTCTCCTTACTAGATTTAATAGAGAGAATAAGGGCAGATGATGCAAATCTTGTAATGATCCGAATCTTTTGTGAAGAATTCAAAATTTGAGCCGTACCAGCTTGATTAAACTCTCTTTTCAAATGCAGTTAGTGAATCAGAAAAGATATTCATAGCTTCGTTTATTTCAGACGAATTCATCACAAGTGGCGGGGCAAATACAATGGAATTAGCTCCTTGATAAATGATAGGTCGAACAATAAGCCCCCGCTTATTACATTCCTCAGCAACAATAGCAGCTGCATTTTCTTTCGGTGAAAATGGTGTATGTGTCGAAGGGTCTTTAAAAACGTCAAATGCACCAAGCAGCCCCTTCGAACGATCATTTGTGACATGTGGATGTTGTTCTTTTAAAGAATTGAATCCCTCAAGCACAATAGATTCCATGTTTTTGACATGGGTTACAATATTCTCTTCTTCGATTACTTCCAAGGTTTTTAATGCAACCGCACAGGAAGTAGGGTGACCACTATAGGTGAATCCATGGAACAAAACACCATCTGACAATTCTGATAATTCATCACGAAACGACTCCTTCATGATGACAGCTCCTAAAGGGATATATCCACTTGTTATCCCTTTGGCCACCGTCATAAAATCAGGAATAATGCTCCAATTTTCCACCCCGAACATCTTTCCAGTCCGGCCAAACCCACAAATTATTTCATCGGCAACCATAAAAATCCCGTATTCATCACACAAAGCTCGTACGGCTTGTAAATATCCATCAGGAGGAATATTTACACCACCCGCCCTTGTACAGGTTCCATAATGACTGCAGCAATCGTATCAGCTCCCTCGCGCTCTATAATCCCGCGAATCGACTGATCGTAGTCCTGATGATTCTCGTCTCCTTGTTCACATGCTGTCAAATAAGGTTGGGCTTGAATAAAATCTGGTGAATTTGCAGTAGAAAAGGTCCTAAAGGTATCCATCCCTGTCGCACTGGTCGCCCCCATTGTTACACCATGATAGGCTTTGGCCAGGCTTATCACTTTGGTACGCTTCGTTTGCTCCTTCAACTTCCAATAGTGGCGAATAATCTTGAAGGCTGTCTCATTCGATTCAGAGCCGCCAGATGTGAAAAAAGAAACATTCAAATCTCCAGGTGCCAACTCAGCAATCTTACGCGACACTCTAATAGCAGGTTCATTAGAATAATTGTTAAAGGAGGACATGAATGGCAGCGTTTCCATTTGTGCTCTAGCTGCTTCTGCTAAATCAGTTCTTCCATGACCCAAATTCACATTCCATAACGATGATAAACCATCAATATATTGTTTACCGTAAATATCTGTTACACGAACTCCTTTTCCGGAGGTAAAAATATGTTCGGGTCCATTCTCTTGTTGAACTTTTAATGAAGAGGTTGGATGCAGAAAATGCTTACGATCCCACTCCATCAATTGATCCGTCACACTTTGCTGCTCTTTCACATTAAACCCCATAAATGATTCCTCCTTAATAAGTTTCCTGAATTATTGTAATGATTATTTGGTAACCGAAACCGACAGCCCAATCGTTTGCAGATCCTGCGCCACAATCGTTTCCCCATCAAAAACAGCCACTGCTTCATCATAGGCCCGTTTTTCATCTATATTTGGAAGGAAATGCGTCATCACCAGCTTTTTCACTCCTGCCTTTTCAGCAATATCTGCTGCTTGAGCAGGCGAACAATGTTCTTTTTGTAAATTGTCCCAAATCTTTTGTAACTCGGGATCCGTTATGTTTTTATATGTTTCGTTAACGGCCAGGCACGCATCCTGGATAAGTATATCTGCTCCTTTTGCTAGTTTAATTATGTTTTCGGTAGGAGCTGTGTCACCTGAATGAACAATAACCTGCTCTTCCCCTTCAAATCGAAAACCATAAGTCGGAACGTTATGAATCATTTTCTCCGTATAGATTCGTGCCGGGATATCTTCTGAAAATTGTTCAATCTCCCCTGGTTCCTCAATTTCTATGATCTCGACATTTTCCCTGACGCCTTTTGGTGACCTTCCTAGCGATATACGATAGTCGATGTCCTCTTTAAACAAGGAAAGAATGGTTTCGTGATAGTGCTTCATTCCTTTTGGGCCGACAATTCGAAGTTGTCTGCGGCCAAGCCCCCAACCGCCAAGTAGAAATTGGCCATACCCTAATAAGTGATCGGAGTGAAGGTGGGTCATAAATAAGGTGGTGATAGATTGAGGGGGAATTCCGGCCCTCTGTAATTGCGCGGTTGTTCCTTCCCCACAATCAATTAAAACTGGGGCATCACCTAGATGGAGAACTTGAGAAGGTCCAGATCTATCCAAATCCGGACGTGGACTCCCCGTTCCTAGCATCGTGACTTTCCAATCTAACATAAGTAAAACCTCCATTATATTTGATATATCAAAGAATTCCTGGCACTTCACTAAGATAAAAGAGTGTCTACTATTAAGGTTCCTGCTCCAATAGCTGCAGCATCTCCACCTAGTTCCCCTTGACTGAATGATACTGCTAAATCTGGGAAAAGCCTTTTGTATCTCGTTTCAGCTTCCTCGATGGCTGTTTTATAGAACAAATCGATTTGTCTATACATGGGTCCGTTTAGGATAATTTTATCTGGATGGAATATATTAATCAGATTAGAAAGACCAG
This sequence comes from Halobacillus shinanisalinarum, assembly GCF_022919835.1. Lineage (NCBI taxonomy): Bacteria > Bacillati > Bacillota > Bacilli > Caryophanales > Bacillaceae > Halobacillus > Halobacillus shinanisalinarum. The sequence continues at coordinate 1,487,238 of NZ_CP095074.1, forward strand.
CCCCAGAATAATAAGCCGTATCTTTTATCACGTATTCACACAATTCATCCCCTTCTTCAAGGGCAGAAGCGATATGCGCAAAAGTTAGATCGGAAAAGTCTTCTACTTTCTGTCTTAAAATCGATGGATGTCCTTTCTTTAATCTTCTCTGAACTTCTTCAATCAAAGCTGGAATGGTGGAATAGGCGTTCAAACAGCCATAACTGCCGCAATCGCATTTCCTTCCATCAATATCCACTACCATATGACCTTGCCCAAAAGCTCCTACCTTATCCCCGCCTTGGGAACGGAGAATATGTCCATCCACCATAAGACCAAGTCTGATTCCTACTCCTTTGTTTATATGGACGACATTTTTAAGATGTTTCGCTGCCCCATGCCGGGTTTCTGCAATTAAGGCTGTGTTTTCCCCATAATCGAGAATCACTTCGACATTAAACTGCTCCTTTAACCTCTCTACCATCGGGACATCTTCCCATCCTGGTGCTGGAAAATGGAGTGGTGTTTTGATCATTCCTTCCTTGGTATCAAGCGGACCTATAGAGCTGATTCCAATTCCCAAAAGTGCTGAGTGGAAATTTTGTCTCTCTAACATCAAATGGATTGTGTTTATAAAGTCTTTGATCATTTTATCGGGAGTACTAGTGTGATCCATTTTAAATGTTTCTTCTTCTAAGATTCTTGAATCCAACGTTAATAAAAGAACCTTTGAATAGAAGCGCGAAATGTCGATCCCGATAATGCAATTCACTTCGGTATGAATCGCGTATTTTTTTGGTTTCCTCCCTCCCCTAGACTCTGCTTCACCACTTTCAAACAATAAGTTATTTTCCAATAGTTCATCAAGTAACCTGGCACATGTACTAAGCTTCAAACCAGTCTGTTTGGCTATTTCAGCTTTTGTTACAGGTCCTTCTTTTCTTACGTAATTGTAAAGCGCTTTCAAATTACTGCCTTTTTGTGTTGTGGAATTGAGTATTTCTTGTAGCATGTATTCTCCCTCATTAATTTTTTGATTAGTTGAATTATAAATCTTTAAACCAATTTAGTCAAAAGATTTTTTAAATTTGAAATAAATTCTTTTTTATTTTATTATATAGTGTAAAATGAGATTACTTAATATCATTTTGGTTATAAGTGAGTGGTAGTAAGGATCATTGTCCCCTTCTGCCAACAATACTTCTAATAAAGAAGCAAGGAGGGGATAAGTTGATTATTGCAGGACTCATTTTATTAGGCTTTGCTGCCAGTACGTACGGTACGATCATAGGAGCAGGCGGCGGATTTTTATTTGTCCCAGTTTTAGTGACCTTTTATGATATTTCCCCACAATCCGCTGCCGCAACAGGTCTGGCCGTTGTTTTTTTAAATGCAGCTGCGGGTTTACCGATGTTTTTAAAACAACGACGTGTTTTGCTTCGAACTGGAACATTACTTGCCATTGGGGCTTTTCCAGGGACATTTATTGGAAGTGAGTTAGTCAAATACAGTCCTGATTGGGTATTTTACTCTTTATTTGCTTGTCTTCTCATTGGCCTCGGTTTATTTCTAAGCTTAAAAAAACCATCCCAGGAAAAAAACGAGGTAGCAGCTGCCTCAGAAAGTGGCGCGTTACTACCACAAAAACAGAGTGAAGATCGAATAAATCATTGGAAACTGTTAGGAGTTGGAAGCATTCTTGGAGTTGTCTCTTCCTTTTTCGGAATTGGAGGGGGATGGTTGATGGTGCCTATTTTAACTTATGGATTCAGCCTCTCTATCAAAGCAGCAACCTCTACTTCTATCTTTTCTCTCGCCTTGTATTCGCTTGTTGGCTTGGTTCCTTCCATTGCAGATGGAGCTGTTCAATGGCCGATTGTAGCCTGGAGCGGGATAGGTGTGCTTATCGGGGCACAAACCGGAGCCATTCTATCGAAAAAAATGAACGGGACAACAATTACTCGGCTACTGACTGTTCTGGTTATAGCAATGGGAATCAATATGATTTTCCAAATTTAATAAGCTCCAATAAAAGATCCCATACCACCTTGCCCAGGTGGTACGGGATCCTGCTGTTAAGAAGATAAATCTTCCCCATTACTTTCAATCACCTTTTTGTACCAGGCAAATGAATCCTTGCGACTTCTCTGTAAAGTCCCGTTTCCTTCATCATCCTTATCGACATAAACAAAGCCATATCGCTTCGACATTTCACTTGTGGACATCGATACTAAATCAATAGGTCCCCAAGCCAGATACCCCATCAATTCCACACCATCACCAATGGCTTCTCTCATTTGTTCAATGTGTTTCCTTAAATACTCAATCCGATAGTCATCATGAATGGAGCCATCTTCTTCCACCTTGTCGTAGGCACCTAGCCCATTTTCCACAATAAAGATCGGTTTCTGATAACGGTCATACATTTCATTTAAGGAAACACGCAGCCCAACCGGATCAATTTGCCAGCCCCAGTCTGAAGCTTCCAAATAAGGGTTTTTCAAGCTTTTGGTTAAATTACCTTCCGTCTGCTCCCCTTCTGGTGAAGCAGAAGATAACAACGACATATAGTAACTGATGGAAATATAATCAACCGGATACTGTTTAATAATTTCTTCGTCCCCAGTTTCTTTAACGATTTCGATCTCATGCTCCTTGAAGAAACAATTCAGGTAATCGGGATATTCGCCACGCACATGTACATCCGTGAAAAATAAATTATTCTGATTGTCCTGCTGGGCCTTTAAGACATCCTCAGGGTTAGGGGTGTGCGGATAGTGAGTCATTTTGGCCAGCATACATCCCATTTCCCCCTCCGGAATAATTTCGTGTAACTTTTTAGTGGCCAGGGCACTTGCGACGAATTGATGATGCAGCCCCTGGTACTTTGCCTGCATCGGGTTGTCTTCCTGATCGGATAAAATTCCGCCCCCTGTATAAGGGCTAATTGTAATCACATTAATTTCATTGAACGAGATCCAATATTTCACCTTATCTTTATAGCGCGTAAAGACCGTTTCCGCATAACGGACAAAATGATCAATCACCTCGCGACCTACCCAGCCATTATATTTCTCTGTTAATCCATAAGGGGTTTCATAGTGGGAGAGCGTCACCACCGGTTCAATATTGTGCTTAGCCAATTCATCAAACACATTGTCGTAAAACTGCAAGCCTGCTTCATTTGGTGTTTCATCATAGCCATTTGGAAAAATTCTTGACCAGTGGATCGAAATCCGGAAAGCAGTAAAGCCCATTTCCGCAAGCAAGGCAATATCCTCTTGATAACGGTGGTAAAAATCATTCCCTTCACGTTTCGGATGACGCGCTGTCGATTCACCACTCAGCGTCTTTCTGATTTGCTCCGCCGTAATCTCCATGGAATTATCTTTCGTTCGTTGTTCTTTCGGAATATATTCTACAAAGTCGGCTGCCGATAAACCTTTGCCATCTTCGTCAAAAGCCCCTTCAATTTGGTTGGCAGCTGTTGCACCACCCCAGTAAAAATCAGCCGGAAATTTTGCTTTAAATTGTGTCATGTTATCTCTCCTCAAATTTATTATTTAACGATAGTGAGTATCGTATCGTCCATTTCAACATGCCTTGATGCAGCTGGTATCACATCTAAATAATCTGCGGTATTCGTAACAATCACAGGAGTTGTGACGTGATAACCAGCTTCTTGAATGCCTTTTGGATCAAAAGTGACCAACTGATCCCCTTTTTTCACGGTTGCGTCTTGTTTAACATGTGCTTCAAAGTATTTACTTTCTAACTGAACGGTATCCAGCCCAATGTGAATTAATACTTCCACCCCCTCTTCGCTCACTAGCCCAATGGCATGTTTAGTAGGAAACAGTGTGGAAACTTTTCCGTCAAAGGGTGCCACTACAATCCCCTCGTCTGGTTCAATGCCAATACCTTTTCCCATCGCCCCAGTCGAAAATACGGGATCATCTATATCTTCTAAAGGAATCATTTCACCAGATAGCGGTGTTAGCAACGAGTCATTTTTTCCAGTTTCCTGTGAAGATGTTCCTTCAGGTGATTCTCCTTCGTGTTCTTTTTCCTTAGATTCAGTTTGCTTCTTCTTACCGGTCGTTCCAAAAATAAAGGCTAGTATAGTACCCGCAATAAAGGAAATACCAATCCCTACAACATAGCCAAACATCGGAGAATAGGCCGGAATGGTAAAGATACTATTAAAGACAAACGTGTATAATTTCACCCCAAAGGTGGCCATGATCGCCCCGCCAATCGCACCAGCAATCAGCACCAGCGGCATAAGTTTTCGATATCTTAAAATTAACCCGTAAAGAATCGGCTCCGTTACCCCCGCAAACAATCCTGACAAAGTAGCAGCAAACGAAAGGGAGCGTAACTGTTTGTCTTTTCCGGCACGAAGAAAAATACCAAACGCAATCCCTATTTGCGCAAATACAGAAGCCGCTGTAATCGGGTTAATCAAATCGCCTCCACGTGAGAAGTTCGCAATCATGATCGGGACGACTCCCCAATGAACACCAAGGATAACCAAAAATGGCCACGCACTAGCAATAATAATTCCTGTAATAATGGCCGATACATCAAACATGTAGGTAATCCCATTGGCAATCGCCGAACTTATATATTCTGAAAATGGCCCAAAAATAAGCGCGGTCAGTGGTACCATAATCAAAATACCAAGCATCGGAACAAAGAATAATTGAATGGTGTCAGGTGTATATCGTTTAATGAGACGTTCCAATGGAGCATAAATCGCCATCGCAATGAGCAACGGAAACACGGTCGAACTAAAATCTGTGACCACCAAAGGAAGCCCCATAAAACTTACGTCGCCTGATTGTTCCATGAGCGCCGTGAAGTTTGGATCTAATAAGCCTGCCGCAATTGCACCACCAACGAATAAATTGGCGTTCAATTGTTTGGCAGCCGAAATCCCTACAAAAATTGGCAGGAAGTAGAACAAACCGCTCGCCGCTGCATTTAATACGGAATAAGTGGTCCCTTCCGGATCGATTAGATGTAATATAGAGAGCAGTGCTAGTAACGCTTTGATCATCCCCGCTCCCGCAAGTGCAGGAATCAGTGGTGATAATGTACCAGAAATATATTCAAACACTTTAGCTATAACGCCGACATTCTCATGATTACCCTTACCGTCATCGTCTTCTCTAGTACGGATATGATGGTGACCCATAATTTCTGTATAGACCTTCCCTACGTTATTCCCGATGACCACCTGAAGCTGTCCGCCTTTTTCAACAACGGTCAGAACTTCAGGGTTATCTTGTAAGGTCTCTTTATCTACTTCACCATGGTCCACGAGCTTAAACCGTAAACGTGTCGCACAATGAACGAGCGAATTAATATTTTCCTCTCCCCCGACTGATTCAACAATTTGATCTCCTAATTGCTTATTATCCATCACGTTCAACTCCCCTTATAAAATAAAAAAACCTGAAAAGAACGCAAATAGACTGATGCCTATTCACCGTTCCCCTCAGGTTTTGCCTGCCTTACAGTAACAATCCTTCAAGAACTCTATTTATTTGGCTTGCTCCCGGACCGAAACCCTATGAATATGAATCATAAAGTACGTCAACTCATCCTTCGTCATTTGCTTTTGATAGCGTTTCTCCATGTAAGCCTGGACCTTTTTCGAACATTCATAAGCCTCGGGATACTGCATTTTCACCTGCTCATATAATTCGCCATTTCCGCCATCATCATTCAGTTCACCACGAAGTATTCTGTACGCGAAATAACGGAGATGAGTAATAAAACGATTGTAATTCATCGACCCCTCATCAAAATCAATCCCATAATGGTATTTAACAATGGATGTTACATCATGGACAATCGCTGTCATCGCCATCGTCTCTTCCATTCCAGAACTATCTTGCCTGGCATTGAAAAGATGCAAAGCAATCGACGCCGCCTCATCCTCGGGTAAGGACACACCCGTAGTATGCTCAATCATGTCCAAAGCCTTACGTGCCACCTGATACTCCGCTTTATAAAACTTTTTCACTTCCCACATGAGCGCATTCTTGATAGGCAGACCATTTTTTGACCTCCCAACTGCAAAGTGGATATGATCGGATAAAGCTAAATAGAGCGAATCATTCAATGTAGTGTCCAACTCGTTGCTTGCCATATCTGTAATATCTTTAGAAAGCGATATAATTTCATATGGAATTTCATCTAGCAGCTCATAAAGTTTGTCCGCAAAGCTTTCAGAAGGCGTGATAAAGGTCTTTTCAATTTTATCCGCATCGATCTGATCGCCAACCTTCTTCTGAAAAGCAAGCCCCTTTCCCATAACCACCATCTCAGTTTGAGTGGGGTCCTCAGTTAAAGCGACATTATTATTGAAGATTTTCTTGATTTCCATCCTTATCACTTTTCCTTCAAATAGAAATTAAAAAACCTGAATTGGCTAAACTTATAGAGAAGTGTCTCTATGGAAGCTTAATCAATCCAGGTTTTGCCTGCTTAACAGTAACAATCCTTTAATTGGTTTTCATTATATATGATAGCGGTTTCTTTTGCAAGGGTGTAATTTTAAAGTTTAACTTATTTCATACAACTAACCTGGCAAGAAAGGCAACATTATATTGCTTAATTTTATCATTTCACAGGCTAAAAAAGGGGGGGGGGGCAGGGATAAGTCTATCAGTATTATTCATACCTTAGCACCTATACCCGCCAGTTTAACATATCCCCCACCTATAATAGAGACGTGAATTCATACTGCAGCGATACAGGAGCATGATTCTTCTGTTCCATGATGAGACACGGCTCATTTCGTTTGAGAAGCTGACATCGCGTCCGTTGCTTGATTGATAGATTTCTACTTCGCATTCGATTGAAGCTGTCCTGTATGATAGTGATCTATACTAAGACCCTCTCCCCCTCCACCCACAAACTTCCCATACTCCTTCAAAAACCTCAAACTCACACTCCCCACCGGCCCATTCCGCTGCTTACTTAACAAAATCTCAACCCGACCCCGATCCTCCGAATCCTTATTATAATAGTCATCTCGATATAAAAACCCAATCACATCCGCATCTTGTTCAATATTTCCTGATTCCCTCAAGTCAGACATAATCGGGCGTTTGTCCTGTCGCTGCTCGACACCTCTCGATAATTGCGATAACAGAATGATCGGCACGTCTAGCTCCCGGGCAAGTAGCTTGAGTTCTCTCGTCATCGCGCCGACTTCCAGATCGCGACGTTCGTAACGCCCTTTCGCTGTCATGAGCTGTAAGTAATCAATAATCACCATATGGTCACGTTCCTTGTCTTCCTGCATCGATTGGCGTATTTTTGCTCGGATGTCATGGACTGTGCGCTCCTGTTCATAAATGTTCAGTGACCAGCAGGCGATCTCTCCAATGGCAGTCATCGCCTGTTCATAATTCTCGTCCGAAAAAATCATCGTTTGCCATTTTTGCCCATCGACTTCCGCCTCCATCGATATTATCCGCTTCAAAAGCGACTTCGTGCCCATTTCCAAGCTAAACAATTGGACTGCCCCTCCGTTCTTGCAATGGTGAGCGGCCATATTCAGGGCAAAGGCCGTTTTTCCCATCGAAGGACGGGCAGCCACAATGATCAGATCCCCTCGCTGTGTCCCACCTGTCATCTGATCGAGTTCTATGTAGCCTGTCGAAAAACCGGTTTGACCATTCTTGGGAGGATCAGTCATGTCATTGGCAATTTCGATCAAGTGATCATACGTGGATGGCAGGCTCTGCTCCATCCCAACACTGCGCAGATCCTCCAACTGAACCATAAGTTCATCCAATGCTTCATCGCAAGGTTTTTCGGCATACCTCAATGCGACTTCTCTCGTTTTTCGATTTCGATAGGCATCCAATACCATCCGTTGATCATGCTTGATCATCGTGGTTGTCGGAACGGAATCGGCCAGTGAGAGCAGGTAACTGACGCCCCCGACCTTCCCTACAAGCTCCCCCAATTCTGTCGTTACGGATACGATCGTGATCGGTTGATCACTCTCATAAACTTTTTTGATCGCTTGGAAAAGCGTCTGATGATCCGGGCTAGCAAAATGTTCAGCCCGTAGGAATATGTCTTTTATCAGAGAACCCTCGAAAAGAATGGTTCCAAGCACGGCCTGTTCGGCTTCACGGTTATGAATCACGAGACATTTCCTTTACTAGCTGATGAATCCTCTCACGAAAACGGTGCTTCGTTTCCTCTGACACACTTGCCGCTTCCTTCTCCCATTCACGCATTTTAATCAAGTGCTTGTTTTCCTCAGGCAAGTACACAGCGATTTCAGCAATTGTCGGGGGAAAAGGATGTCGAACAGCAAATTTCGAAAGTTTGTCCATTACAGCTGAAAAATCCATTTCCCTAAGCTGAGGAATTAGCATACGCGCAACCCGTTCTGTGATCTCGAACTTGTTCGGGTACAGTTCACTGATGGTTTCCAACACTTCTAATGCTTCTCCGTGATCCATACGTCTTCCTCCTCCCTCAGCTTGTCAAAAATACTGCGGTTCTCCTCTTTTTTAGACAGACGAGGCGGTCTTTTTCTCGAATCTCGTTCTACCGCTTTAGCAGCCTGTAACGTCCGCACCCCTCGTTTTTGCCATCGATTCAAAATCCCTTCACAGTACTGGAAAAACAACTTATTTCGGCCAATAGCCATTTTCATCGCCTCTACAACAAGATCATCCGACATCTCCTTACACCACTGGGTGATCTTCTCAGCAATAAATGGCGTCAACATGCCTATATTTTGTTCGTAAAAAGCATGTGGACTCCGTGCACCTACCACTACTTCTTTTTGTTTTATTTTGTTTTGTTTAAATAATGGGCTAGCAAGCTGGTCACCTGGGTGGTCAGGTGACTCGTCAGTAGAGTAGCTAGCAAGGTAGTCGGTTTCCTGGTCGATCATCGACTTTATTGAAACCATTTGATAACTGGGAGCCTGACTCCAATTTCCTGATTTGTAACGAATAAATCCTTTTTGATCCAATTCTTTTCGTGCAAGTTTGAAGGAACTATCTCTCAATCCAGATTTCCCCCGTAATACCGAAGCAGGTACGGTAAATTCTTTTTTCCACCCCGTCTTATTGTTGATATACATCAGACTTCCCCACAGGGCAACAGCGGATGAGGAGAGCTGTTTTAGATCAACTTGATCATAGAACGCAATGGTTTCCTTTAGATAGTTCATTTTAATTCACCTCCTTTCTTTGCAAGGAGACCATTTGATAGGTGGGGATCTCTTTTGGCTTTCCTGATTTGTGAATAATGTATCCTTTTTCTTTCAGTTCCTGACGTGCTCGTTTGAACGTAGTCTCTCCTAATCCGGACTTCACACATAATGCCGGGCCGCCCACCTTAAATTCTTCCGTCCAACCTGTTTTGGCATTGAGGTTCATCATTGCGAACCACAATGCGATCGCTGAATGAGACAATGGATTTACCTCGGTCTGATCATAGAATGCATCAATTTCCTTAACATAGTTCATAAAAAATTCCTCCTTAGAATGTGGCGAAGGGCTTCGCTATCTGAGCTAATCCGAAAATAACCCCCTTCATGTTCTATAATCGTTCGGGAATCGATCCAGGTGTCAAAAAATCTCAAAAATTTTCAATCACATAAAAAATGCCTGCGTTTCTCCCATGAGAAGGGAAACGCAGGCAATACAAATGTATAAAATAGAGAATATAACCAATGACCATGAACTTCGAACAAATCGTTCGAGAAAATCCCTTAAGGATAGTAATAGGGATGTATTTCAAGCCACCTTTTATCTTCATCTGTTCTTTAAGGGTTGGGTTCAGTTTTAAAACCTCTTTTGAACTTCAAGAAATAGTAGTGACTGCCAAAGTAATATAAAGTTACTTAACTACTTATATCCGACACAATATTGGAGAACCCCTATATTTTAAAAGACAAAAAACAGGGAATTCCTATAATTCGAATCCCCCTCATTCATTTATTGTGCCCGCTCGTCGGCCGTCTCTATTTCTTTTTCAACTTCTTTACTTTTTAAAGGCTGACGCAGTTCATCTTGAAGGCCTTTATACGTCGAATAACACATAACAAGCAATAACACCGCCAAAGGCACAGCTGTTGCTACAAGTCCCTCTGCCTCGGATATTAATTAATAGAATTCAGGTATAGGATATCCGCTAGTCTTGGTTATCGGACGTTCAAAAACCATTGATACAACAGCGTTTTACTTCCCCCACCAAATCTAATGTTGATACACGTATCTCGGAGTGACCTTTAATAGGTACTCTTGGGAAATTCCTCAAATTCGATTATTGATCCTTTATTTTTCTTTCAGGGGAGATCCATAGTGATGTAAAATTTGGCCGGCTTTATACACATCAAAGATCATGATTGTTGGAAAACGCCCAAAAATATATTCCAACATATGACACTCCCTCATTTCAATCAATTTTATGTTTTAATGACAGATCCTTCACCTCTCACAACAGCATCTATTTGAACAGTAATGGTAGTCTTCTTCTGCTTTTTTCTACTTTTGCAACATTAGCTGGATTCTTATAGTCGATATTTGCAAATGACTCAGCTACCTTTCCTTCCGTTTCGATGGTTATGGTAAATTGAATATCATCTTTCCCTTTTACTTTAACATTCGCTTTCGCACGGCTAATTTCATAAACCACGGAGGAACCCTTAACATTGACGGTTAACGACCCGCCCTGTACCTATCCCTTAATTGAACATCCACCATTTCGTGGGAAGGACAATGATACACAGCTGCCCGATCGATCTTAGGTTTGCCTTTTTCAGACATGGATATGACTGGAATGGCTAAAATTCTTCCCACTAACAAATATTAGGAATACAATCGATAAACAAGCGAAAAACAAATAAAAGATCTTACCCATCCCCTTTAAGCCTCCTCAATTTCGCCACAATTAATAATACTGTTGGGATAAGCATGGATATGCTGATTCCCACATAACCAAGAATCTCACCTAACTGATTGACGTGCAATCGACCTTGAGGCAGCATACTGATCAGATAAATCATGGGGGCTAAAATAAAAATGAAGGTGATTTTTTTTGTATTCTTAAAAAGTGAACTTAGGGCCATAACAGTAATATCAAGATATACAATAGCTGTTGTAAAGAGAGCCATCACCCATATGGTAAAGAATACAATTTCCATACGCTCAAAAAAACCACCCGGGACCTCAACCACCTTTGCTAATTCATTGGTAGGATAGGTGAGGTTAGCAGTCACGACATTTGACAGAACACCAATGGCTGCTAAATAAATAAGTACATATAAGATGATCGGGATGGACATACCGATCATCCCCGCTTTAGATGAATGGTTAGGTTGATTCATTAAGCTTGTGTAGAATAACAGAACCGCCCAACCCAGAAATGACTGAAAAGTGGTCTTTACCCCTTTCATGTATCCCATCCAATCGGTTTGAAAAAGAGGGAATAGATGGTTTACATCCATCAAAGGTATGGTCATTAACAGAACAATAATTAAAATACCTATAATGATCGGTAAAAATAACTGATGTAAACGGAATAATGCTGCCCTCGACCCTGCAACCGCATATATCACCACAACGAGAAAAACTAAGGATAACACTTCTTTGGGTGTCGAAGCGAATAAATATTGTTGAGATACAGTGGCAACGAAGCGTATTTCATAGGCAGCAAAAGTAGTAAAATACAATCCTATAAATCCTGTCATGATAAAAGCGATAGGTTTTGAAACAAGTAAGGAACTATAATCAAAGAAAGTTTGCTTTGGAAAGCGAGCTGCCAGTGTAGTGGCCACCCAAGTAAAAATGATCGCCAGCATTCCCCCTAAAAGAATGGAGACCCACCCGTCTGCATTCTTTGTGACTTCTGATAAGGTTCGCGGAAACGAAAGGACACCAGCACCAATCACAACAGAGGGGATAACAAATCCAACTTCATTACCGCCAATCTCCTCATCTGCGTATTCAAATGACTTCATGATTTGTCCTCCTTGTCGATGCTTTTTCGTCCTCTGTCTGCAAGAACCTAGGCCTTCTGTTCATCATAGTGACTGGAACACGTAAGACCAGGTCTTTCCAATCCCCCTTAATTGCTGGAGCAAAGGAAGTGGATTAAGGAATCCCATAGCTTTTTAAATGAACAATATGAATTACGATCCATCTATATAAATAATCGCGCATGCAGGACCACTTTCATCGAACGTAAAAGTCTTCTTGACTTGAACTCCCCTGATCATTTTGTTTTTTTCCTTTGGATGATCGAAAAAACATAAGAAACCCCCTCAATAATAGAATTGTTGACCTACTATAGGGGGTTTATACCCAATGCTTTCTATAGCTAAATAAGATGGCTAAAGCAATATCAGTAGCTAAACATAGAAACCTATTTGTTTAATGAAAGAACTGAAAGGTCAGTCATTTTTTCAAATGGGAAAACAAGAGGCAATAACAAGAGCAGTAAAATGCTTAAGTGGAAGTCAAAGTATGTAGTGGTGTTGACTTATACCCTGTACCTTTTTGATCATTGTTCGCTCTTTGATTTAATTATAGAGGATGGAACAATGCTTATAGGTGAATCAAGGGGGATTTAAAATACCTCCCCCTTCGTTTCCAACATTGATGGCCATTCTAGAAGGTCATCGTGGACTGATCCTCGCCAGCGGAAAAAGCACCTCCACCTCATAAAAATCACGTCATCACCCTATAAAACAAATAACCAAATTCTCAATATATCGAATCCACCCCTCAAAACCAAACCATCACTTGAACAGACCCTCTTTACCACTCTTTCGGGTGTAGGTACGTAGGTAAGTAAGTTGTAACGAGTCGCGCAATTTAAGGGTACACTTTTTATAATCAGGCTAATTCTGAATTGATACCGAATCGATTTATTATTCAGCACGCACTGATCACACTAAATATCGTACTTAAAATAAGGATAATTTTGCCGGTAATCAAATACTCCCTCACTTTAGGTAGATGTTCCAGATTAAGTGAAGAAGTCAATTCCCAGATATCCCCACCTGTTTCGCATTCTTATCATTCATCCAAAGGAGAAAGCCTCTATTATAGGAACTATAAAAATCTGTTCTTTTGACTGATGTAGTCCATATTTCAATCCGAATCGAGTTTGATTCATTTCGATGCGAAATCAATTCTTAATCTTTTTATATATTACTAATTTTCTGATTAATACCCGATTTTATATGTTTAGCATCACTTATTCACTTGGCACGGAACTTGCATTTAAAATTAGCGAGGAGAAACATGTGGAGTCTTTAATGTTAGGAGAATTCAGAATTGAGGATGAGAGAATTTTAAACTGAAGGGGGATTTATAGGACTAGTTGATCGGTAAAAGGGAGAATCGGGATCCTTATGTTTACATGTAAAATAAGTACTAGGGAGACAGAGAGTAGCAAAGTGAAAACATTAAATTTAATAAGGAACATTATGAAGGGAGCGAATGTTATGACTAGTGTCTTACGTTATTCTAAGCTAACATGTTTGATAGCAATCCTTTTGCCAGTTTTACTACTATTAAATGCCTGTACCCAAGAGTCTGATGTGACTAAGGAAAAGGATACGGAAGTGCCTAAAGAGAAAACCACTGAGTTGTCTGAAGAAAAGGCCACTCTAGTTCTTAAAAACGGCAGCGTATATACCATGGAAGAAGACCGTCCCACTGCTGAAGCAGTGGCCATCAGTGATGACGAAATCATCTTTGTTGGCAGCAGCACCGATGTAGAAAAATATATAAGTGATGACACTCAGGTGATTGATTTGAAGGGGAAGATGGTTTCCCCAGGCTTTATGGATGGGCACACACATCCTCCAGGCCAATGGACTACTAAGCTTTTTGAAGTCGACCTTACAAATCTTAAAAGTCATGAAGATTACATTCAGGCTGTTGCTGATTTTAGGAAGGACCACCCTGATGCCAAAATAATTACTGGCCGTGGTTGGAAAAATGGGCCGTATGAACAGGCGGATGGTACAAACCCCGGTCCTAAGAAAGAGGATCTGGATGAAGTAGTTTCCGATATTCCAGTCATTCTTAACTCTATTGATGGCCACTCTGTATGGGTAAATTCCAAAGCACTTGAAATGGCCGGAATAACCGATGAGACACAGGTTGCAAAAGGTGGCATGATTGAGCGTAATCCTGACGATTCCCCCGCGGTGTTTTACGTGAAGGGCAACTGATTTACTCGCCGATGTACAGTCTTTATTTGATCTAACTAAGGAGCAATATAAAAAGGCTTTCTTGAAATATCAAGAAGAAGCGAATAGCTTTGGTATAACTGGTATCCTGAACATGTCTGGCAGCCCTGAAAACATGAGTATAATGCAAGAGTTAGAAAAGGAAGGAAAATTGACGATGCGAGTTGCCAACGCCTTCAGATTCAGGCCAGGAACCGATCCAGGTAAAGCAGTTAAAACAGTACTTGATGCTCATAAAAAGTACAATTCGGATTGGCTTCAAATTAATACCGCGAAACTATTCGCCGATGGTGTAACTGAAGGCAAAACTGCCCTTTACCTTGAGCCTTACACTGAGGATGCCGGAATGGGTGAGCACCATCATGGTGAAGCGAATTGGAAAGTTGAAGCATTCAATAAAATGGTTTCGTCGCTAGACAAAGAGGGCATACAACTGCATATTCATGCAATTGGTGATGGAGCTGTTAACACGAGTCTCAATGCCTTTGAACATGCCCGTAAAGTTAACGGGGAACGTGATTCACGTCATACCATTACCCACATCTCATCTATCCAAGATAGCGATATCACACGCATGGCTGAAATGAATGTCATTGCAAGTTTGCAGCCCTTCTGGTTTTACAAGGATCAGTACTATCAATTAGAGAAGGCAATGATCGGTGAGGACCGTGCGCTGGAAATGTATCCAGCCCGGAAACTGTGGGATGCAGGGGTAACTATTGCTAGTAGCAGTGACTATCCTCCAACTCCTGACTACCGCCCACTTAATGGTATAGAGATCGGAATCACTCGAAATAGTCCTTATCCCGAAGAACAGGAAACTAATATGATTCGCAATGGTGCTTATGCGCTTACCGTTGAGGAAATGCTCCAGTCATTCACAAAGAATGTTGCTTATCAATTGTTCCGCGAAGATGATTTGGGCTCCTTGAAGGTTGGCAAGAAGGCTGACATGGTAATTCTTGATCAAGACATTACCAAATCCGATCCTAAGGACATCTCTGATACTCAGGTGGTCTACACTATTGTTGACGGGAAGGTCGTTTACAAAGGAAATAACATCAAACATTAAAGTACTGTTTATCCCTAAGTATATTAGGGCATTTAATATACCCTTTCAGTATGTTATTAAGAACAAGCCTTTCATTCCATAAATCAAATACAAAGTTTGAACAAGATCGAAGACGGTAATAATAGTATCTATCTTCAAACGATAAGCCACCGTTTATTTGTATCTTTCTTGCGATGTTTAGGTTCTTATCTCCTGGTTACAAGGGCAGCAATGGCGATCGGTTCTGTTTGTGTAGTCCTCAACTCTTGGGCTCTAGGATAGAAACTGTTAAGTCATTTATTTGTTTTAAACCTCAACAAACATTCCAAGAAGGCGATTCTAGATTTGATATGGAAGGGAATATCGCGGAGAAATCCATATTTAAGGTTGGGTTCTCAAATGAAATGAGCTTGGGGAGTATCCCCAAGCTCATTTTTGATTCAGCCTACATTTATCAAAATGTATTATGGTAAGAAACCCCCTGACTGTTCTTAACGGGGTGTAAGATAATGGCAGGTCTAATGACTTCATAACACTTTTTCAAATAAGCCTTTATTTATCTTGAGGTCGTTGGATGAACTGATTTCGATCAAAATCTCTTAAAGATGATTCGGAAGCATTGGGAATAAACTCCTCACTCTTATTATATTTGGAATGATTTTGTATCCCCAATGATTTATATCTTATATGAAACTCTTCGTGAAATTCAGGTATCTGTATCTCTTGTTCTGGAGATGACTGTTTCATTCCGGATATCCACGCTTCAAATTTATAAGTTCCTCTATCAATGATTACACACAGATCCTCAAGGGATTGGGTCAACTCATTTAAACAATCCAATCCGTTTCTTAAGATAATCCCTTTTTCTTTTGCTTTTTCAATAGAGTGTTCCAACCTATAAGACTCTGTTTGATAATGAAATTCAATAAAGCAACTATTGCGATCCCAATTAAAATTGTAATCTTCAATTTTTAAACGCTTAATAACCCTCATAAGCTTTCTTTCACAAATATATTGCTCTTTGTGTGGCATCCATTTGAATAGAGCATTCTTGAATAAACCAATCTTGAACACATTATTCACCTTCCTTATTTGTGGCTAGTTTTTTATACAGTACCTTTTACTATCGATTTCTACAAAGTAAGCAAAATTCCTGCTGTAATCGTTTTACATTTATCGACGTTTTTTTTAATAAACCGGGAATCCGACCTCATTTTTCATCATTTTTTAAGCAAAACCTTGATTTCGTTATTTGGAACAACTACTTTGCCATCCAAACAACCTCGATTAAAATTACTGAAGCCGATATATCGAAATCGGTGCTAGACGTTCCAGTCTCACCGCCTCCAGGTTTACTTCGACAGCTATATAATGCTACTGCCCATACCAAAGTTTCTTATAAAATGGCTTTTTCTTTTTTCCTTATCCTTCCGCCTAATTCGAAGCAGTCTTCGTATGTAATCGTGAAGTCGGCTTTATCGTAGCCAATACGGCATTCATTTTGACGATTTGTTCGGTTTGCTCCCACGTTGTAAACTTTGATCTTTCTGCATAAATCTATCGGTCCATCGACGGGGGATCGGGGGAGGTGTACTGTAATTGAATACTTTTAATAAAAAGGAAGAGAAGGATGGATTCTGTTCCTACTCGTGGGCCTTAGCAACCCAACTTAAAAGTTAAGGATTAATACTTTTGTTATTAGGGAAAAGATAAAACAGACAAATTATTGGAGGCATTCTTTTACACGCATCAACGAGTAACAGAATCCATCGAAAATCGCTTCGCCCTAAAAGAAGAAGTACGAGTTCACCCCCTATCCAGCTTATCCATGGGACAATAAGTCTTGGACCGTACAGGTCATTTTTCAGTAGTCTTCTTCTGTGAGAAAACCAATCCAGTGAAAGAAACAGAAGATTGTTGGTTTTGCTGTTAATCCTACTTTGATGAACTTGACATGAAGCCTCTTTTTGCAGCTTATACTTATAAATCGTTATGCTCCCCATACCAAAAGAATTATATTGTAACTTTTTGTAAGATGGTGACTTTATTTGACTAAACTGTCCCACCTTTTCAAAAAACCAGTATACTGTTATTTGTTGTCTTTTGTTTAACTAAGGTAATTAAATTCATGAGAAAAAATAAATGTAAAAGTAACCGAACCAACTTCATGACATAAATGAAGAGCAAAATGTCCACAGACATAATCAGGACATATCTTGAAACAAGAACAAAAGCGCAAGCGCCGCGGTAGACACGACAAGCATAAGACAAGCGGCGCAGTGGAGTCGTATTTCTCCACGGAGGCGGTTGACTTATGTCTCGAGTGTCTGGGCGCTGGAGCTAGATGTGGCTAACTTCATGTAAGCTTATCCACAGGCAAATATTTTTATAATTTCCTAGACAATAAAAAAACCAAGGTGTTGGGGCACCTTGGATAAAAACAGAATGAGCTTGAAAAGATATTACCGGCCCTTTTGTTGTAGAAACGCTATCAGCATACCAAAGCTCAACATTATGCTTATCGCTTCAAACGGAGTCACAGTAATCACCTCACTACGAGAGAATTACTCATTCTGTGCATAGGACATGCACTGTCATTGTAGCATATATTACACATAAATTTCAGAATTTTTCAAATACAGGTAAAAACTACCTAGACCTAAGAAATTATCAATTGGATTTACAATTTATCCTTAACATCTTTGGGCCTTGAACCCATTTTTAAGGAAAATAAAGGGTTTAGTATGTTGTAATATAACATTATCCTCCATTATATATATTATATCTAATATCCTACTAATATGGATTGGAATAACGATTTTTTCATGTTTAAAAGATTAGAAAAGGAAAACTGATGTGTCGATAAAATGCTTATGAGCACTGGCCAAAAATAACTTTATTTATTCTTCTATATAGACGGGAAATTATTTCTTTATAGCGTTAGATTCTGACTAATCCTACTAGCTTTCGCAGTTTTTATTGTTGGAATATTCGCTTCCGTACATGAGCGAACAACTCACTTTCTTGGTATAACATTAATCGTTCCTTTTTGAATCATACCAAAATGCTCCGGGTATGCCCCCACCCTACTCTATTAATCGTTAGCTGCCTTACTTCTAAAAGTGCCCTTCACATGTCAATGTTTCCTTCGAAATTCGGCCGTCATCAAGAAAAAGGAACACCGTCATGGGTACGGCGATATCCTTCCCATGACTTTTGCCCAATCTCCCCCAACTAAGCATCGTACGAACTAACAATTTTCTTTGCTTGCCTTATCACAGGATAATCAACCATTTCCCCATCTACTTCAATCGCCGCAATCCCTTTTTCTTCAGCCTCACGGAAGGCATCAATAACGCGCTTGGCTTTCTCGACTTCTTCTTCTTTCGGAGTAAAAATCTCGCTGGCTAAAGCTATTTGCGCTGGATGAATCAATAGCTTCCCCTGAAATCCTAACCCCTTGGATTGCCTTGCTTCTCGCAAAAACCCTTCAGAGTTCTTGAAATTTGTATAGACCGTGTCAATTGGAGCTTCTATTCCTGCTACACGAGAAGCAATCACCAGCTGAGACCGTGCATACAGCAATTCTTCTCCTGAATCTGTGAGGGCGATATTAGTGTCGAGTGAGAAATCAACGGCACCAAACGCCAAGGCCCCAACTTTTGGGGATGCTGAGGCAATCTCAGCCGCATTCCACACTCCCTTAGCCGTCTCAATAAGCGGGAGGATCGGTTTATTCATGACACCTTCCTGTTCAAGCAGAGTTTCAAGCCTTGCAATATCCCCTTTTGTCTCTGCTTTTGGCAGCATCATTCCAATGTTATCGAGTGCGGCAAAAGTACGCACATCTTCTTCAAAATACTCGCTTTCCGTACTGTTGACTCTGATAAAAGGCCGGGGATGGCATTTCTCTGTTTTCAACTGATGCAAAAGTTTGGCACGGGCGATGTTTTTCTCGGAAAGGGCTACCGCGTCCTCCAGATCAAAAATGACAGCGTCTGCTTCGGAGCTAAGCCCTTTTTCTATCATTTTATCTGAATGTGCAGGCACAAAAAGATAGGAGCGTTTTTTCATAGTGAAGCACCACCTTCCTAAGTTGTCTCTTTTCTATATTTTGAGTTAGCTTGGATGCGGGAAAATCTCTTTCCTGATCACCTTTTCGAACGGGGTTCCCTTCGATAGCTTGCATTGAATGATCGCGGTCCGTAATCATCTAAGTTTCACTTCTTGAGCAAATTCCTTTCGAATCTGTTCTGTATGCTCTCCGACACGCGGGATCGGGTTCATCACGGTGTCCAAATCTGAAGAAGTTACAGGCGGGACGAGGGTCTTAATCATGCCTGCCGGTGTATCCACTTCTCTCCAGCGATTCCGTTCCTTTAATTGCGGATGGTTCATAAATTCCTTCATCGTATTCAACCTTGCATTTGCAATCGTTTCAGCATCCAGTTTTTCAACTAGTTTGTCGGCCGACATTTGATCAAACACCTTTGCTATAATTGGCGCCAGTGTCTCCTTGTTCTTTACGCGATTTGCATTCGTGTGAAAAAGCGGGTCGTCTTTGAGTTCCGGCTTTTCAATTACTCGTTCACAAAACTTCTGCCATTCTCGATCATTCTGTATGCCTAAAAATACTGGCTTACCTTCAGCTGTGTTAAAAGGTCCGTACGGGTAAATGGTCGCGTGGCTCGCTCCGGTTCTTTTTGGTTCTTCCCCTCCATAACCGGCATAGTATAGGGGATACCCCATCCATTCTCCTAAGGCTTCCAGCATTGAAATTTCCAAATGCGTTCCTTTTCCTGACTTCGAACGAGCGATAAGTGCTGTTAATATTCCGCTGTAGGCATACATACCTGCAGCAATATCAGCAATGGAGATGCCCGCTTTCGATGGCGTGTCCTCTGTACCCGTGACGGAGACAGCTCCTGCCTCACACTGAATCAACAAATCATACGCTTTTTTATCTCGATAAGAACCATTCTCTCCATAGCCAGAAATACTGCACGTGATCAAGTGTGGGAATTTTCCCCTGAGCTCATTGGATCCAAAGCCGAGACGATCGACAGCCCCAGGCGCTAGATTATGGATGAAAATGTCAGCCTCCTGAAGGATGATCATAATCAACTTTTGGCTCTCTTGTTCTTTCAAATTAAGAGCAAGTGATTCCTTTGATCGATTAAGCCATGTGAAATGGCTCGACATTCCTTGCACTGTTTCATCATAATGCCTTGCGAAGTCCCCTACTTCCGGGCGCTCTACTTTAATGACACGAGCCCCTAAATCAGCAAGCTGCCTTGTAGCAAATGGAGCTGCTACAGCTTGTTCTAACGAGACGACTGTGATTCCTTCTAATGGCAACATGAGCATCAACCTCCATATTAGTAAGTTGCTTACCTTTGTTATTGGCACCATATGTGCACGATTGTTAAAAGAACTAAATCATCCGCCATGGCAGCGCAGATGATTTAGTTCTCTAGTCATCTATCTTTTCAAAAAGGCTGCTCCTGACGACTCAAGATGTAAAGAGTCAATCTATCCTTGTGGAGACAGCTCTTACTTCCGTAAAACTTAGTTAAAAAACGGGATGATTAGCCCAGCTAACAATAAGATGAGGGCACCGCCTAATCGAGAAGAAATTTGAGCGAAAGGCATCAATTCCATTCTTCTTGAAGCAGAAAGAACAGCGACGTCTCCTGTTCCTCCCATATTTGCCATACACAATCCAGCCGTGATGGCCGCTTCAATCGGGTAGAAACCAACAAGTTTACCAAGCAGACCCGCTCCGAGGATCGCCCCAAATATAACACCGAAGACAGTCAGAATATATTGCAGGGTCAAGGCGTCAATGACCGTGTTCAAATCGGTATAAGCGATTCCGATTCCGAATAACAAGGCGAGTGTCCAGTTATTGGCCACAAATTTATACCATTGGCTCGCCCCTTCAATCACATTATGTGGAATGACATCAGCAATTTTCGCAACGGCGACAATGATAATCATTAAGGCATAAGGGTGAAGAGGGATGAAGTCTCCGAGTAAAGTCCCGACCGCAAAGAATGAAATAGCAGCTAGTAAACCGATCCCCATTTTTTGAATATCATAGGTCTGCTTTTCCTCTTTATATTGAAAACCGTGAATCAGCTGACCATTCCCAGTCAGAGAAGGCACCTTTTTTCCGAGCAGATTGAGCATGCTTGCGAGTACAATAGCGAACACATTACCTAAGGCAAGAGCAGGAACGAGCATAGAGATATAATAGCTCGGGTCATTTCCCATCATTTCTGAATAGATTTGGCTCATCGGAACAGCACCTGCTCCCATGCCTCCCCCCATGATGGGCATCGTGATGACAAGAACGGCATCACGTAAAGAGAATCCAACTAGAGATCCTAGTAGACCAGCAATAACCATAGCCCCGATAACCGCACCGAAAATAGGTAAAAAGTAGCGCAGTCCTACTTTCATGAGGATTTGTTTATTCATTCCAAGGATACTCCCTGTAATCAGTGCAGCAATGTAAAAGTTTAAGAAGCCTCCATCTTTCATAAATGTAGTCATCGTTGTCACCGAAGAATCCGGCAGCCAACCTGCGTACACCATAAACGCCGCTCCGAAGATGGCAATAATAGCTCCCCCACCCAAAAATGTCTTGACGATCGGTGTATGATCTCCTATCCATCCGAATAGCTCTCCCAGTACGATCATCACGAGCAAGCTGCCGATCATACCGCCTGGCAGATTCCCTGTGTACAGACTGATCAGTGTAATCGCCGTAAAAATGGCGAACCATAAAACAGGAATTTCAAATATCGTAAACCCTTTCTTCCTGTCCTGAAATTCTGTGGCTTGTCCGTTTGATTGGTTGTCATAATTCAGCTCTTGAGCTGTTTGTGACATCTTAATCCACTCCTTTTCGTTCGTAATAAAAATGAAGGATAAATGCTCAGAGCGTCGGTAAACGCTTTCATTTTCTTAATCCCATCTTAATTAAATTCACAAAACATTCACACATTACGTAACTAATGATGTTATTGTAATTAAAAAAAGCAGCCGGTCTGGGCTGCTTTACAGGTAGTGATCGATTTGATCACGCTTTGTATCATTCAGTTTATATTGGTAGATTGGCCTCCCGACACCATAGGTCAATGTTTCTTCCAAATACCCGATTTCACTAAGGAATTTCAAGTACTTTCTTACAGAGACCCTTGAGATCTGGGTAGCGTCTGCCATATCATCCGTCGAAAAAAGATCAGGTGCCTTAGAGAGAATAATATGATTGATAGTCGCCAATGTATTTTTCGTAAGGCCCTTCGGTAATCCTTCTATCTTCGGTCCCTCGGGCCTGGGACTTGATGTATGGAGCAATCGATCAATTTCGTGCTGGTTGACTTTGTCTATGTCCGTCAATTTATAATGACTGTTTTTGTATTGAGTCAGCGATTTCTCAAAACGTTCAAACTCAAACGGTTTGATTAAATAATCTACGGCACCCAGCCTTAATGATTGCTGAATCTGATGAATGTCAGACGCAGCGGTAATCAATATCACATCGATATCCTGATTTTGTTCACGGATACGTTTCAAAAAGTCGATTCCATTCAAACCCGGCAAGTAAACATCCAGCAGCATCAGGTCAATTTTTACTTGGGACATCTGCTCAATGGCCTCGTCCGTATTTGCAGCGATTCCACTAAGTGTGAACCCGTCGATTTGCTCGATGTAATTTTTATTCAATTGAGCTACCATCGGGTCATCCTCTACTATTAGAACCTTAATCACTCTCGCCCACCTCCTGATTCATACGGGATAATCAACGTAAAGATTGTACCTTTCTCAGGATAGGAATCCATATCGATCGAGCCTTCCCTCTTCTCAACACTTTGCTTGGTGAGATAAAGACCGAACCCACGATGATTTCCTTCCTTCGTAGACACTCCCTTTTGAAAAATTTCCTCATGCTTGTCCTCTGCGATTCCAGTTCCCGTATCCGTCACTATAATGGTCAACAGTTCATCCACATAAGAGAGGCTAACATGGATTTGTTTCTGAGTACTCTCCCATACACTATCAATGGCATTATCAATGATGTTCCCAAGTATCGTGATCAGCTCATGAGTCACCTCAAGATCTTTCGGCTGCGGAATCTCGGTTTCACATTCGATCGTCAAAAGTACATGGGATTCCCTAGATGCACTCATTTTACCAATCATGAATCCGGCAAGGGCTGGATCCTTTATATCCTGCGTGACACTCCCCACTTCATGAGCTTGATGATTCACCAACTTACTAATGAAATGGTTTACTTCATCATAATCCTCCATCTTAATTAGCCCGAGTAATACGTGGAGCTGATTCATGAATTCATGAGATTGAGCCCTTAGTGTATCCGCATACATCTGCACACCCGTCAGTTGTTCCGCCAACTGATTCACTTCCGTTTTATCACGAAAAGTGGCAATCGCGCCAACCACTTGACCTTTCACCACTAAGGGAACACGGTTCGTGATGATCGACACGCCATTAATCGTTTGCTCCTCATCCAATTCAGATACTTCTTCTTCTAATACATGCTGCAGCATCGTACCTGGTAAAAAGTCGTTGATTTTCATTCCCACCGGTTCCTGATCCATCAACCCTGCCTTTTGGAAAATTTGCCGGGCAGACTTGTTGACAAGGACAATCGTCGCCTCTTTATCAATCGCTATGATTCCTTCACGAACAGAATGCAGCATTCGATTTCGTTCTTCATGAATACGTGCAATCGCATGGGGTTCAAGGCCAAACAGACTGTTCTTAATATAATCAGCTAATAGAAACGCTCCAATGATCCCCACCAGCACACCAACAATCGAACCAATGATCACACTTTTATGACCTTGTTGAATCGAATCCTGGACCGCCTGTAAAGAAATGCCGACAGCGACAGCACCGATTTGATTCTGACTTTGATCATAGATCGGTGTAAAAGCCCTTAAAGACTTTCCTAACGTACCAGTTGATGAAGAAATATACTCCTCCCCCTGAAGCACACGCCCCTCATCTCCGCCTACAAAGTGTTTCCCAATTCGATCAGGCTCAGGGTGCGATTGGCGAATCCCATTCATATCCATCACCACAACGAATAAGACATTCGTTTCCTCCTGTATCGTCATGGCATACTCCTGGATCCTATCCTGATCCACTTCCCCCTGCAAACCCTTTTTAACAATTTGAGATTGCGCAACCGTACGGGAGACAATCGAAGCCTTCTCCTCTAATTGATTGTGAATATTCTCACTCGTCGAGTCTGTAATGAGGAGGTCAGTAAGTAACAAAGACACTAACACAACGAGACAGACCAATAGCATGATGATTGTACTTAACTTAAATCGTGGTTGGCGCACTATGTTTCACCTCTGGTTAGAAGTTGATAGGCTATAGGTTAAGAGATTTCATATGTATTTGAGTGCCGATATTGACCGGTTTTCCCAGTACAACAATATCTATGTCAAACTTTGATTTTGTTTCTCTCTTTAGAACGTCTTATTTAGGATTTAAATTAAAGTAACGCAAAGCCATAGCAATCACTATTTTACCGTTTCCATTTTCCTTTCATTGTAGCATAGAACCCTAGAGGGATTGATGGACAAGTACATCTGAAATTTATCATTACATTCTAGCAGAAGATGTGAGAAATAAAGTTTTTTTTCATACCCATCGCCCAGTTCTTTACACAATAAAAAAACATCCTCACTTCTTTTTGAGAAGTAAGAACGTTGCCAAGAGCAAAAACAGTTTTAACGTCCAAGCTGTTAAGTTAGCCCCTGACTAGGTGGAACTAAGTGTTTTTAACATAAAAAGGAAATTTTATAGAAACTCATGGAAAATTTAAGTTAATTCCTGTTGATTAATTTTCTCGACTGATATTAGAATATATTGTTGAAGAAGTACAGAGTTATGCAAATACATAGCTCTGTACTTCTTTTTATAGCATAAAAACTATATTCATAATCTATCTCAAAACAAAAGGTCATGGCAGCCTAAGCGTTTTTTGTCTCATTTTTCAGGACTCGTTCAAGTGATTGCCATCAAGACATAGTAGTTCTATTAGCCCTTTTAATGCACTTTCATCCTATTGTAAATTCACCCACACACTCTTCACTTCCATATAATTATCTAGCGCATAATTTCCCATTTCCCTTCCGATACCAGATTGTTTATAGCCGCCAAATGCAGCAGCCGGGTTTTCCAAGTTGTAATCATTTATCCATACGGTTCCTGCTTTAAGGTCATGAGCTACTTGATGACCTCTCTTAATATTTTCCGTCCATACGGCCGCAGCTAACCCATATAAACTATCATTTGCCCGTCTGACTGCTTCTTCTGTGGTGTCAAATGGAAAAACGGCCACGACTGGTCCGAAGATTTCTTCTCTTACAATGGTCATATCGTCTTCTACATCGGCAAATACGGTCGGCTGAACAAAATATCCTTTATCAAATGCGCTTTCCCCGCCTGCAACGAGTCTAGCTCCCTCTTCTTTACCTATTCTGATATAATGTAGTACACGATCAAATTGTTCCTTTGAAACCAGTGGTCCCATATCTGTTTCTGGATCTAGTCCATTACCTAGCTTCACTTCTTCAGCACGTTTAGCCAATTCATCAACAACTCGATCATAATGCTTACGGTGAACGAATACTCGGGAACCTGCACTACAATTTTGTCCGTGATTATACATAATTCCGTCAAAAGCACCTTCTATCGCTTTTTCAATATCAGCATCTTCTAAAATAATATTGGGAGACTTGCCTCCAAGTTCCAGGGTGACGTGTTTGATAGATTCCGCTGCTTTACGCATAATGGATTTACCTACAGCTGTGGAACCTGTAAAGGCTAATTTATCAATGTCGCGATGATCTACAATAGCTGCACCTGCTATGTCACCAAATCCAGGTGCAAAATTAACCACTCCATCTGGAAACCCTGCTTCCTTAAATAGACTAGCTGCATAAAGTAAAGAAAGAGGGGTCTGCTCGGCAGGCTTCAATACAACTGTACACCCAGTAGCTAAGGCTGCACCTAACTTCCAGGAAGCCATCGACAAGGGAAAGTTCCATGGAATGATCTGGCCGACTACACCGACTGGTTCGTGACGTGTATAGTTTAAATAATCGGGAGAGATAGGTACTGTCTGGCCAAGAATTTTAGTAGCCCATCCTGCATAATATCGAAAATGTTCTGCAGTCCCATCAATATCGTCTTCCAGGGCAACAGCATAAGGCTTCCCATTATCCAAGGATTCCAATTGAGCAAGTTCTTCCCTATTTTGCTCAATTAAATCAGCAAGTTTATAAATAAGATGCGAGCGATCAGCTGCGCTTAACTTCGACCATTCCCCTTCTTCAAATGCTTGTCGAGCTGCTTTTACGGCTTGGTCAACGTCCTCTGCCTGAGCCTCACTCACCTCAGCAAAGACTTCCTCCGTAGCTGGGTTATAGACATTAAATGTTTTCCCGCTAATGGAAGGAACAAATTCTCCATTAATATATAACTCCTTTCTTCCCTCCAAGAACGCTCTTACTTTTGGTTTTAAAGTCGTTTGTGAAGTAATCATTCAAATTCCTCCCAAGTTATATTTTTTACTTTTCAAAGGCAAACATGCTGTTCAAAATTTCTTGTAAAGTGGCATCTTCTTCTTCTGTTAGTGAAAGTCTTGGCTTACGAGAAGGTCCACCTGCCAACCCTTGCAGATCCATAGCCCGTTTGACAATTTGAACATATTTTCCTGATCCTTCAAGAAAGTTACATAGCGGAAGGATTCTATCATACAGATCCCATGCTTTCTCGTAGTGACCTTCTTGTACACAATTAAATAAATCTGTTGCTAATTGTGGCGCAATATTGCCTGCGACTGAAATCCAGCCGGTTGCTCCTACTAAAAGGGATTCCAATACGAGATCGTCTGCACCACAAAAGGTTTGTAAGAAACCTTTCCCTTGTCTAGTAATATCACGTACTTTACGAATTTCCCCACTGGATTCTTTGATGTGTGTAATATTGTTAACATCACGAGCTACCTTCAAGATCGTGCCCTGACCAATATCCACTCCTGAAGTAAATGGATTATTATAGATCATGATGGGTAGACTTACAGATTCGGCAACTGTTTTAAAATGTTCATAAATCTCCTCATCTTTTGGGTGTGCATAATAAGAATTGATCAAAAGCGCTGCATCAGCCCCTGCGTCCTCGGCCTGTTTGGTATAAGTTATAGCATCCGCTGTTGTTTCAGCAGCCGTACCTACAATCAATGGAATACGCCCATTAACTTGCGCAACTGCTGTTTCAGTAACTTTAAATCTTTCTTCTTGCGTTAAACTAACAAACTCCCCGGTACTTCCATTCACAACAATGCCCGCTACACCCTGATTAATAAAATGCTCAATATTTTGCTTTAACCCACTAAAATTAATCTCACCATGTTCATTCATCGGTGTGATAAGAACCGGAAATGCGCCTTTTAGTTGTTTCATTTTAAAATCCTCCTTGAATTTTATTTAATTGACTACTTCCTTTTTTGTATCTGTTCTGTTGTCAGATCCATCGGTTGATTTTGTGTACCAAATAAATGTATTGGTAAATCCATAAAGGATGGATAAAATGATAACCAAAAAGTTGAACCACAAGAACGGTAAATAAGTTAATGTGGATACACCAAGGGTTGCAGCCATAAATACGCCGCCATCAGACCATGGAACCATAGGCGTGGTAACCGTACCTCCGGCCTCAGTATTTCTAGAAAGTACTCGTCGATCAATGTTCAGACGATCATAATTTTCCTCCGTAATTTTACTTGCGGTAATAATCGACACATACGCCGCTCCACCAAAAAAGTTCCCAAAAAACCCTGACATAAGTGTTGTGAGTGTTGTCTTTCCTGCATTGTCTGCCCAGGACAACATCGTTAGGCAAATAACTCGTAAAATACCTGTTCTCTCCATTAGACCACCAACTCCAAGAGCAAATAGAATTAACACAATCACATCCATCATGAAGGTAATACCGCCACGATTTAATAGATTATCGATAAATTCTACCCCTGACGAAATCTCACCTCCTGTGTACAAAATATTGAAAGCTTCTAATGGACCTGCACTTTGGAATAAGAAAGCCCATACCGAACCTAATAAGGCTCCAAACAGAATCACGGGTATAGATGGCATTTTCATAGCCAGTAAGATGATGACACAAATGGCTGGGATCAACATATACCACCCGATATTAAAGTACTCGCTCAATGCCCCATCGTTGATTCCGCTTGGGTTAGATTCCCACTCCCATCAATTAAAAAGAACCCGGTGATCAAAAATAACGTTCCAGCTATGAGGAACGCTGGTCCACTCACAACTAACATCGACTTGATATGATCAATTAAATTCACTTTAGATAAAGACGCCGTCATAACGGTTGTATCAGATAAAGGCGAGAGTTTATCTCCGACGTAACAACCGGAAATCACTGCCCCGGCCACTAAAGCAATCGGAAGTCCGAAGCTTGCTCCAATCCCCATCATGGCTATACCTGCTGTCCCTGCTGATCCGAATGATGTTCCTGTAGCAATCGAAGTAATGGTACAAATAACGAAGGCAGCTAACAGAAATATACTTGGATGAATGATAGAGAGTCCGTAGTAAATAATACTTGGCACAATTCCTCCAGCTATCCACGTTCCAATCAATGCCCCTACAGATATAAGTACCAGTACAGCTTCTAACCCATCGTAGATTCCTTTCAACAGCCCATCCTGCATTTCCTTATAGGTGTATCCAATTCGCCATCCTACCAACATGATCATGAACCAAGTCGTTAGTAAGGCTAATTGAATAGGTATACCAAATTGGACGACAAATAAAAACATGATTAACGTAAATGTGACTAACACAAAAAGGACTTCTGATAATGTAGGCAGCCTTTTATCCATAGTTCACTCTCCCCATCTTAATAGTAAGCATCGAGAAAACGGTTTCATTTTGTCGCCATCATTTTAATAGGAAACCGTTTTTCAATGGATCCTCCTGATCATAGATAAATTGATGCACCCCTGTTACAAACCCCTGCGTTTCCACAGAATAGCTTTTATTTGTTCCATCTAGTAAATGTGCCGTTAACTTACTCGCAAAAATACTTTGATTGGTAAGCTTTGTCCCATTTCTTAACAGTGTAAAAATGGCAAACGTACTGTCCATGCCAGGAGACCGCAGCAGATTTCCATCCTTTTCAAATGTCACAGAACGAACTTCATTTTCACTAATAGGTTCCATCATGATCATGCCATCAAATAGAAAACGTTTATGACCCATTTTTTCTGTCGTCTGCCTTCCCCACTTCATGATCGATGATAAATTCTCCATTTTAATGCTAGGGATTAATTCAGGTAAATCAAAAATGAAATAACGTCGCAAATGATCTATTTCTACCGCTCTATAATCTTCCGTCGTTTCAACAACCCGGCATTCTCCACTCTGTAAGCGAACGTTATGAACCTCTTGATTTTCGTATGTGGCACAAACGGTTTGGATCCCATGGATGGTTTCAATGTCATAGAGGTTATTTTCCTTTGCTGGCAAGTTTCCTGTTTCCAATAAGGCTGTTATAGATGCAACTAACCCACTATATTTGAATGGAGCCTCATTTTCTTGGGTGATAAATAACAAACCATAATCAGCTATTTTTGAAGGGATTACCATGCATCCATTTATTCCTCGATGTCCGCGGGGCTCATTTAATAATAATTCCTTCTCGCGAACAAATTTCTTCTCTAACAAAGCACCATTTAATTCAACACGATCTTCCTTTAAGGTTATTGAAGAGTGTACAATCATTCTGAATGCTTCTCCCGCAACATGCGTATCAATGGTGGTAAACATTTTCTCAACATTCACTTCATACACCTCCTGCCCTAATGACCTTCCATCGGTGGAATCAATAAAAATCCTTCTCTTAATGGATCTTTGTCGTTATAGAAAAAGCGATGCATCCCCATAACCCAAGCTGAACCCGTCACTTCCGGGATCACCGCTTCATAATTCTCAATAGCTGTAACTTCCAAAATCCTAGCTTTAAACAGCGTACCGACGATGCTTTCATAGACAAACCATTCATCTTTTCCTATCTGATTTTTACTAAACATGGCAGCAAGTTTGGCAGAGGTCCCTGTGCCACACGGCGAACGATCAATGCCACCAGGCGGAACCACAACTGTATTTTTAAGATCTGCTTCAGAATGGCCCGGATCGGTAAAAAATTCAATATGTGTAAGCCCTTTAATAAATGGGTGTTCAGGGTGAGCCACTTCTTCTGAAGCATTGATAGCATTTCGAATCGTAATGCCCTGTTCAACAATAGTTGACGCATTCTCTGTACTCAAATTCAACCCTAGTTTACGGGCATCAATAATTCCGTAAAAGTTACCACCATAAGCAATATCGCATTGGACATGGCCCATATTCTCTACAGCGATTTCAATTGTTTTTAGTAGAAAAGAAGGTACATTGGCGAAAGTAACTTCTTTTGCTTTTCCATTTTTAACATTAACCTTTACTTTGACCAAACCAGCTGGCGTATCCAAATTAATGGTTGTATAGGGCTCGGTTATTTCAATGAGTCCCGCTTCAACAAGAGCCGTGCAAAAGCCGATCGTATCATGACCGCACATCGGCAAATAGCCGCCTGTCTCAATATAAATGACACCTATATCTGCCTCAGGATGACAAGGGTTGACCATTAAAGCTCCGGACATGACATCGTGCCCTCTTGGTTCATTCATCAGGAACTTTCTTATCCAATCATAATGCTCCTTCATGTATAGCATCTTTTCAGACATCGTATCGCCTTTCAGCACAGGAAGACCGCTTAAAACAGTTCTTGTTGGGTTTCCGCCGGTATGTGTATCAATGGTTGTAAACAGCCGTTGGAAATTCATTCAACTCTTCACCCTCTCCTTAAAACGGTCATGACGTAATGGTTCAATCGGTATAGATGGTTCCTTTCCGGATATCATCTCTTCTATCATTTTTCCGGTTATCGCCGCCAAGCTGATTCCGTCCCCTTCATGACCAGCAGCTACATAGAATCCTGGCACTTCATCAACATGGGAAACGATAGGAAGATGATCTTCTGTCCACGGCCGCAAACCAGCGTATGTCCGGATCACAGTCATATCCGCCATTTCAGGGTAAAAACGTACAGCTCTTTTAGCGATATTTCTTGTAACTTCATGACTTACTTTGGTATCAAATCCATTAAACTCCCTGCTGCTCCCGATTAAGAAATTTTGACTTTCTGTCGGCTCGAATACTAAGGCAACTCCGTATTTCTCCATTTCCGGACCCACTACCCGCTCCCCACCAAACTTTGAAATGAGATAACCAAATTCCATGACTTTTCTCAATCCGACTGGCTGTTGTCTAGAAGCGACGATTAGTTGCCCCTTTCTAGGTTTAATCGGGATATCGACGCCCAGCATTTCACCAATATAGGGAGCCCACACCCCGCATGCATTGACAACCTTATTAGCTGTAAACACTCCATTGGTTGTTTCGATTACAAATTCATTTGCTGAATCCTTGTACACATTCTTGACTTCTGTATGCGTATGAATTTTCGCCCCATTTTTTTGAGCACTGTAAAACATCGAATAGGTCAACATATACGGGTTAACCGTTGAATCCGTTTTACACTCCAATCCACCATACAGATCATCAGCAAAATATCTCGATTCATTTCGTAAGTCCGCGCGGTCAAGCATCCTAAAGTCAAGACCAGCATTTTGCTGCTGTTGCACCCACTTTTGCGCCGCTTCCAATTCACGATCATTTTCACAAACAAGAATACTGCCCGGATTGCGGTATTCAAATGAGAGGTCAAGTTCTTTACTTAGTTGATGTACTAGTTGTTGGCTTTTTAATGACATTTGACTATCAAAACCAGGATCTTTATCAATCGCCAAAATATTGCCATCACATTTAGACGACGTTCCGCTTGCCAGCTCTTTTTTTTCAAGAACCGTTATATCCAATCCCGCTTTCGAACAATAGTAGGAAATGGCCGCTCCCATTATGCCGCCGCCAATTATGACAACATCTCGGTGGGTTGCATGTTTCATTAAACCTCCTCCCTTCAAAAAGAATTCATAAATAATAATGCAAATTCCATGCCAACAATAAAAAGAGATAAGATTCAGAATAATATTGAATTCAGAACACCAATGTGTAAAGATATTTTTAAAGTGTCAATATTTTTTTACATCCCAGGAGGTGCTTTTTAATGCTTTCGATTTTTTCAGACTTAAAACAATTTATAAATACAGATGCCCTTGTCCTTAACAAGAAAGACTTGACCAAAAAGGAAATGTATCCTCTAGTAAAGGCCAATCATCCTAGAAAAGTTTTTATCATAAACGAAGAAAACATCCACCATATCAGATTTTCCGAACAGACCAACCAGTTCTTTCATCTGACATGCTGTGAAGTTTCTGCTAATGAAAAAATTTCTAGTCTTATAGACAGATTAAAAGACTATGAACTACTGATTGTTAAGGACAAAAAGGGAAATATTCTTGGTTATGTAGATTCCAGCGAGTTATGTATAAAATTATTTACCGCCTATCAGCATCTGCAGGCATACATTTCTACTATTCTGGATACAACAGAAGAATCATGCACAGTCATTGACAGTGATGAAAGTGTCATTGGATGGACAAAAGGTGCGGAACAAATCTTCTCCTTCAAACAGGAAGAAATCGTCGGGAAACCCATTACTGAGTTTTTCCATAACAATCTGTTGGAGATATTAAAAACATTGAAGGACGGTACTTCAGTCCATCATAGACAACATAAAGCAAGAGAAAATCAGGTAGTGTTAATTAACTCAAACCCGGTTTACTTTAATGACGCAATTATTGGAGCCGTTGTATCAGAAACCGACATCACGAGCCAAATCAAATTAAACAAAGAACTGTATCACGCGACGGAAAAGATCTTTCGTTTAGAAAAAGAAGTGAATAAATTAACTTCTACAGAGGATCCTTTTATCAAAATAAGAGGAAGCAGCACAGCCTTAAAGAAGACCATCAAAAAAATGAAAAAGGCCGCTTCTACGAATACGAATATTCTCATTCACGGGGAAAGCGGTGTAGGGAAGGAACTTTTCGCAAAGGCTGTACACAATATACGTGAAAGAGAAGAGGCACCGTTTGTAGCCATCAACTGCGGGGCGATACCATCGTCACTTTTTGAGAGTGAAATCTTTGGGTATGAGAAAGGTGCTTTTTCAGGAGCAGATCAAAAAGGCAAAAAAGGGAAAGCACAACTAGCTAAAGGTGGAACATTATTTTTAGACGAGATTGGCGAAATGCCACTCGAGATGCAAGTAAAAATATTAAGACTGCTTCAAGAAAAGAGATTTTATCCTGTAGGTGGAACCAAAGAAATAGAAGTAGACTTTAGAGTAGTCGCAGCAACAAACCGTGATTTAAAAGGACTTATACATGATGGTCAGTTCAGAGAAGACCTGTATTATCGGTTAAATGTCGTAAGTATAGAAGTTCCCCCACTGAGAAAACGTCCGGAAGATATCATAGAATTAACGCACTACTTCCTTCACGAAATTTCCATAAAGTACAACCGACCCATCCATGGAATATCGCAAACCGTGATGCAAGCACTTCTTCGCCATGAATGGTATGGAAACATTAGGGAGCTTAAAAATGTGATCGAACGACTCGTTGTTTTTTCAGAAGACGGAGAAATAAAAGTGGATGATATACCTTTCGAAACGGCTAAACCACAAGCAGCCATCCCCCATTCCCGGACACTCTCAAGAGACGACGATCGTTCATTAAGCAAGAGGCTTCAAGAAGTAGAGAAAGAGATCATTCTTAAAGAATTGAAAAAGGTAAACGGAAATAAATTATCGTGTGCCCAAAACCTTCAGATTACAAGAGCAACCCTATATAACCGATTAAATAAACTGGATATTAAAACCTGATCAAAAATAACTGGCATCATTCTTGCATCTATAAAAGGTACAATATTGCTCAGGAGTGATACAGTTGACAGAAAACGAAATGATGGTTTGCAGATGTGAAGAAGTTACTTACAAAGATCTCATGGAAACAGCTGCCAAATACAATTGCTCCGCTAGAGAACTAAAACTTAGAACTAGAGCAGGCATGGGTTACTGCGGTGGCAGAACGTGTCGAAGTATGGTAGACAAGATGGCTTCAAATGCGGAAAGCCAAAAGCGCACCCAAATCACTTTAAAATATCAACCGCCTATACGTCCGATTCGTTTCGAGGATTTAGGGGGCAAGAAAAATGAACCGTCGCATCTTAGAACACCCTGTACTCGGAAAATTAAACGAAAATGATGATGTCTCTTTTACCTTCAATCATAAAGCCTATAAAGGTTTGGAAAATGAACCCCTTGCAGCAGCACTCTTAGCCAACGGGATACGTACCCTTCGATATCATGAAGAAAGCGGCTCCTCACGGGGATTTATTGTAATATCGGTCACTGTTTCGAGTGCAGATTAACAGTGAATGGAAAGCAGGGGGTCCGAGCATGCCTCACCCCCTTCAGGAAGGAATGATCGTTAAAAGCGGTGGAAAACTTCCTACCCCTGTCAAAGATTGGAGTGCTGAACATGAATGATGTGATTATTATCGGAGCGGGGCCTGCAGGATTATCAGCAGCCATTACCTGTGCGAACAAGGGATTAGACGTATTGATCATTGATGAATACTTAAAGCCAGGTGGAAGGCTGCTTGGACAACTTTATGAAGAACCGGATGGAACATGGTGGAATGGGATCCATGAGTCAGCTAAGTTATATGAAGAATCGCTAAATAAAGGTGTGCAATTCCTTATGAACATACCTGTAAACAACATCGAAAGAATCCAGGAAGATTGGGTTATTTATACAGAAGACGCTACATTCTATACAAGGCATTTATTATTGGCAACGGGTGCTGCAGAATCACCTGTTCCCGTGACAGGATGGACTTTACCTGGCGTGATGTCCGTTGGGGCCGCACAAGTCATGACAAATGTACACCGTGTAAAACCGGGTGAAAAAGGCGTCATTATTGGCGTCAATGTTCTCTCCGCCGCCATTGCTATGGAATTGAAACTTGCTGGAATTGACGTGGCTTGTCTTACATTGCCAAAGAACAATCAACTAACTGAAGAAGCGGCACAGCCCAGAAATGTCATGGAGTCCCTTCTTCATGTATCCCATATGGCACCATCTCCCCTTGTACGTATGGGCAGTAAGTTCATGAAAAATAAATTGATGAAAAAATTAGGGATCACCTTCTACCCTAAAAAAGGAGTAAAGATGTGGGATATTCCAATCCAGCTTAGAAAAGCAGTTATTAATATATATGGGAATGGTCAAGTAGAAGGAGTAACTCTGGCTACAATTGATACGAACGGGGAAGTCTTAAAAGGAAGCGAAGAACATATAGCCTGTGATTTCGTATGCATCGCTGGCGGTCTATATCCTCTAACAGAGTTAGCTGCAGTTGCTGGCTGTCCATTTTATTTGATTGAAGAATTGGGAGGTTATGTTCCTTTACACAATACACGTATGGAAACGACAGTAAGTGGATTATACGTTGCCGGTAATATTACTGGCATTGAAGGCGCAAAGGTTGCTGTAGCTCAAGGGGTTACAGCAGGGTTATCGATAGCGAAGAATTCAGGGGTAAAGGATTTGGAATACGAGGTCAAGCAGTCCATTCAGTCTATTGAAAGCACGAGAAAAAACGCTTACATTCAATTTCATCCTGACGTGGCGAAGGGGAAAAGGATTTTACAGGAGCAATGGGAAGAATATAAGGCTTCTGCCGAAAAGTTACCTCTCTAATAATTTCAAATTTATATTAAAACTAATAACCAGTGTCAGAATAATTTTGATACTGGTTATTTCATGTATCTGTAAATCGTTAAAACTCTTCATAAGTAGCAGGATCTTGATCTTTAATTTCTGCCATCCTGGTGGGTCAACTCTGCGATCATACTCATCTCAGACTCGTCTAATGAAAAATCAAAAATGGATATATTTTAAATTTAGCGTTCGACAGATGAAGATTTAGGAATTGGGATGGGTTCCAGTTGATAATGCCAACGCAAAATAATTTGTGAAACCGTCTTATTATGATGGTCGGCCACTCCTTTCAGAAATATTTTAAGATTATCACCTGTGGTTGTGGTTTAAAATCCAAATATTCAGTACAAACAACAGAATAAAAGGTGAGGCAGTAGATTGAATCGTGTACGTCTTTGTTTTGCCTATCAACATCAAGGAGAGATTGATCTGTAACAGTATATTAGATAATAAGTTTCTGATGGAAAGTATTCAAAGAGTTCTCATTTTAAACTATCGTAACTGAATCAAAAAAAGATTAAAAAATGACTCATCTTATTAAATAGAACACCAAGAGGAGAAGTGCAAAGGATCTTACACGTTTAACGTGCCTCCCCTCTTATCTACACTCGCTAAATACTTTTTCGTGATTTGCGCCCGATCGTATTCTTGAACAAGGTTTAACACATGATGTCATTTCACATTTTTAACCTATAACATATTTAGTTTGATATCATCGAACCGCTAATTCTTATTATGCATTAAAAGTCGTAACGTTTCTTCAAGGCCTTTTTGGAAGGGAGTTGCTGGTACGGGGCCGATACGTTTTTCATATTTTTCCCCACTCAAAACAAACCCTTCTTTAGTGAGGTACATAATTTCAACCACTTCCCTCATAAACGGGTCAAACAACCCAATTAAACGAATAGCACTTTTATTTAAAGGGATGACCATCTTTCGATTTCCAGTTACCTTACGAGCTATCTGGGTAATTTCATTACCTGATATCAATCCTGCTCCAGGTATATTCCAATTTTCTCCATAAGCATCGTCTTTTTCTGCTATATTTACAATCATCTTAGCTGCATCTGGTAAATATACATATTCCCGTGGTGTTACTAAATTCCCAATAAAAATGGTAACTTTCTGAGAAGCCATCCCTTCCAAAGTGGGCTGTAAATAGGAATTCTGTGAAGTCACACCATAATAATCCGGCAGCCTTACAATTAATGCTTTTGCATCCTCCCATTTATTACTAAATATTAATTTCTCAAATTCTACTCGTAACTCACCTTTTTTCGTGTGTGGCTGTTGTGGATGATTTTCATCGCCCTTTGCAATTTGATGTCCGTAAACATATATACCATCTACAATAACAATCTTCTTCCCCAGAATATCTGCTGCTTTCATTACACTTTCTCCAAGCAAATGGAGTTTTTCCTCCATCTCTTGATATTTAACGTTGGCACATTGGAATATAACATCCGCGTCTCTTGCTGCGTCAACAATAGTTTGGTAATCAAATATATCACCCAGTTTGTATGACAAACGTTGATCAAAATCGTGCTCCTCCATTAATGTTTTCAATTTATTTTCGGAACGCCCGAAAGCAATGACTTCTATCTGCCTCTCCAGTAATTCTGAAACGATAACCTGACCCGTTCCACCGGTTGCCCCTAATACAATCGCAGTTTTCATAATCTCATCCCCCTTTTAGTTAGTGATCAATCAATAAATAAACTTAAGTGAAAAAACCGATGATAATCCGTCATCGGCTTTGTTCACCGTCAATAAGCTCAGGTAAATCTATGAAAAAGGAAATATTACAGAGTATCCCCCTTGCCAAAAAGGTCGTGACTTCTCTATCCGCATTTGGAATTCCTGCCGATTGAAACCTTTCCAGTGTATAACTTCTAATACGTGACAATCCTTTCCTTATAGATTGTTGTATTGCTTCTTCCGTCACTGAAAAACCTATAACCTGTAACGCAATTTCATTAGGATTTGATTCAGACAACTCTTCATATGCGTCAATCATTTTGGTGACCAGATGGTCTTGGCTAGCCTCTACATTTTCAAAAGTTTGAATGATTCGTTCAAATGCTCTATCTAAAGCTGCGATAAACAACTCTTCTTTTGTTTTAAAGAATTTAAAGACATAAGGTTGAGATATGCCGGCTTTTTCTGCAATGAGTGCAGTAGTTGTATTATAATAACCTCTTTTCGCAAAAACTTCCAACCCCGCCTCTAGAATATCTTCCTTACGATTTCCCTTTTTTGGTCTAACCATACGTAACACCTCTCTCAGTTAATTATTGATTGATCAATTACATAATAACCAACTTTAATACCGAATACAAGTGCATTGCTTCAAATCTTTTGGGAAGAAGCTTGTACAATGAGAAGTGTTTATGCTCACCCTTTGTGTACGATTTGATGTTCAACAATTTGGCCCTACACATTAAGAAAAGCGCAATCCTTTGCTCCAGAATTGCGCCCCTTTAATTGAATAAAAATATATCTTGATTTATTCAACTTTACTTGCTAATAAAATGTCTTTGATTTCGTCAACACTATTTACAATATGTGTAGGGATAGCGTCAGGAAAATGCGCATTTACAACGATAAGCATTTTGATATAAAGTCTTATAAGACATAATATAGCCTAATTTCAAATAAAGGAAATATCTTCTTGACAGTCGAATATTAGCCTAGAACCATAATTAACTATTTCGATGAGGAGGATTCTTGTGCGTCCACGACCATTATCTATTGAAAATCCAGAGTATGATAGGTATGTTAGTCTTGTGCCAGATGGAGATATTGAAGAAATACTTAGTAAGCAACGAACTAAGACCATTACCCTCTTGAGCAGCATATCAGAGGAGTCAGCAAGGAAGGCGTACGCACCAGGGAAATGGACTTTAAAAGAAGTGATTGGGCATATGGCCGACTCGGAACGTGTGATGTCGTATCGAATGCTTGCCATTGCACGAAATGAAAGTGCACCACTCCCAGCAATGGATCAGGATCAATACGTTTCTGCGGCAAACTTCAACAAATTATCCTGGGAGCAGCTACTAGCTGGTTTAGACACGGTACGCTCCAACACGTTAAGTCTTATTTCAACCATTGATGAGGCAGCGTGGGATCGTAATGGAACTGTAATGAACAACCCAGTTTCGATAGGTACCTTTGCATATGGCATTGTCGGGCACGAGTTACACCATATGAAAGTGATTAGTGATAAATACTTATAAGTCTTTTTCTATTAATGAAAAAACCTAATTTCTCATTTAATGCTGAGAAATTAGGTTTTTTAACTTCCTTAACGTTGTAAATCTGCATTTTCCTGACGCTACCCCTTGTTTTTACTATAGCACCCTTATCTTGACAGACTTGAATTGAGATAATTCTTTTTAGCTGCCTTTAATTTAAGTAATGTTAATTTACTTTGGAATAAATACAAGTGTCAGTCAGCTTGCTGCCATCTGCGGATAGAGCCTCATTCCTTAAAGTACCTTCAAATTCAAAGCCAAGCTTTTCCGGTATAAATTGACTTTTAAAGTTTCTTGATTCACATCTTATTTCAATTCTCTTAAATGCGAGGTGATTTAATCCGAAGTTAGCTAACTCCTTTACTGCTTCTGTCATATATCCATTACCGCTATATTTTGTATTAATCCAGTATCCCGTTTCACATTTTGGAATGTCCCAGTCAATACCATGAAGGCTCGTAGTTCCAATAAAGTCCTTGCCGCCACCTTTATCAAAGATAAGATAGCGAAAACTTTCTCTTTTTAAAAAATTTATATGAGCATTCTTTAACAAAATCTCTGTTTCTTCAACAGTAGGAAGTTCTTGGAAAAGTGACAACCACGCTTTTAATTCACAAAAGGAATCCCTAATTGCTTGGTGTACAATTTCTTCGTCTCCAGTTTGAAGTGGTGCTCGAAGGATTAACCTTTCTGTTTCTAATTGTAAAGGAATATCTGATAACAAAGGATTCATTTGATTTTCCCTCTCCTTGTTTATTTTAAATTAATAATTACCCCTTCCCACTTACCGGAATTATATGGAAATAATAAATCAAAATTACTCTTTTCTTCACAGCCGTATGTATATTCTGTATTTATTAATAAAGCATTATATCCAAAGCAATAGGTTTAGTCAACGACTATTGTTATACAAATAGGTAAGGATTTGAAGTTATCGCCCCCTTTTCCCCCTGTTCACACCGCGCGTGCGACTTTCACCGCATACGGCGTTCCAACTAATCCAACTCATTATTCCTTTAACCTGGCCCTTTTCATAAATAAAGAGCACAATCCTTACTTCAGAATTGCGCCCTTTTCATGAAGACTTGATTTCAAGATAATATTAATAACGATATTTCGATTTTGCCCCCGTTAGTTGAAGAAAGAAGCTATTTATTTTTTGCCTTTCTTCCTTAATGATTGATATGTTTTTCTCATTCTTGCTAACCCTAAAGTGTAGCCTAATGAAATTAATATCATTACCCCAATAACAACTAAAGACTCTAAAAATGTTCCGTTTGCCATAATGCTTATAACAAGTCCGAACCCTATCCCCATAAGAAGACTCGGAATAATTAATGCACCTTTTTTAGCCCCTTTATTTGTAAGGTATCTGGACAAAAATATTGCAATCGCAATAAATACAATAGTACATGAAACAAAAATTATTGCATCAGTTCTCAACTAGAAAGCCTCCGTTTACTTATCTGCTTATTAAACTAAACCGCTTCGTTAGTTTAGGTACATCTCTTTACAAACTCCATCAATTTTAACATCCAAGTACGGAATTACCTATAAATTAGTTATTCTAGAATATGGCCCTTAAATGTAAAAAGGACGCGTTATTC
The DNA here is from genome assembly GCF_022919835.1 of Halobacillus shinanisalinarum. NCBI lineage: Bacteria > Bacillati > Bacillota > Bacilli > Caryophanales > Bacillaceae > Halobacillus > Halobacillus shinanisalinarum. Next base: position 1,528,321 of record NZ_CP095074.1, read on the forward strand.
GATAAACGCGCCCTATAACCGAAGACTCGAATTCAAGGTAATCTGAAGTATATCATGCAATATTCTATATTAAACGTTATATCGTTTTGAAAGTTTTTCTTTATGTGCTTGGAACACGTCTTCTAAGGGAATATTATATTTATTCGCAATAATGACTAGATTTCCTAATACATCCCCTAATTCTTCCGTTAACTCTTGTTTATTTTTTACATAAGACTCATCCCTTTCGTCTGGACGACCTCTCCCTATCTCAAGGGATCTTATGGCCCTAGCTACCTCTCCTGTTTCCTCAGCTAAAAAGCCAATCCGTATAAAAATATCTAACTCAGACCACCCTCTGGCTTCATAATATTCTTTAATCCATTGTTGAAATTCGGTAACATCCATTTTTACTCCTCCTTACATTAGCCATAGTTTACCAAAGGATTCTAAATTTTGTATAATACTCATGATGATTTCAGGAGGGATAAGATGAAAAAAATAGCTGTATTCTGTGGATCAAGCCCCGGAGCATCTGATGCTTATATAGAGGGGGCAAAAAAGCTAGGGAAAGAAATGGTTAAAAGAGATATCACTCTCGTCTATGGCGGTGCAAGCGTAGGCATGATGGGAGCCCTTGCAGATACGATCTTAGAAGAAGGTGGACACGTGATTGGTGTTATGCCTGACTTTCTAGAAAAAAGAGAAATAGCACATAAAGATCTAACTGAACTTATTGTCGTTGGATCTATGCATGAAAGAAAAACAAAAATGTCAGATCTAGCCGATGGATTTATTGCTTTACCAGGTGGTCCAGGAACTATGGAGGAGTACTTTGAAATTTTTACTTGGGCGCAATTAGGACTTCACCAAAAGCCATGTGGTCTTTTGAATGTTAATCGTTATTTTGATCCTCTTTTAGCTTTATTTAAGCATATGACTAAAGAGCAATTTCTAAATGAAAAGTATCTGTCCATAGCTTTATCAGAACCGAACCCATCTAGTTTGTTAGACCACTTTTATTCCTATGAACCGCCAAAAGTAAAGACTTATATCACTTCTAAAGATGAGACTTAACACGAAAACACAGACCAAACAAAAATTTTGGTCTGTGTTTTTTTGAAATAATAACGACAGGGTCTTCTTATTACGTAATCGCGCCCGTTTCTATAATACTCGAATTCAAGATAACTTGAATAAATACCATTGAAATAATGATAGACCTCCCTCTACTTCTTCAATTCTTCACTTTATGATTTTTTTGTTTAGGTTCCCCCTTAGATTTTGCAGTAAAACTACCAAGAAAAAAACAACGTACAGGTACCAAATACCTGTTAATACACGTTAGTTTAAGAATAAAAACTCCTCTATAACCACGCTTTTCTTAAAAGTTTTACACCAAGTTCGATTTCATCATAAGAAAGACCACTAAACCCTAGTTTAATCATAGGTCTATCCGATTGGTTTTTTATGAAATAGATTGAAGTTGGCCGTACTTTAACCCCATAAAGGAAAGCCTGCTCGACTAGCCATTCTTCTGAACACTCCAGATTTACCTTAATTAATACGTACAAACCGGACTGTTCGCCAATAATGGATATACTTTGCCCTAAATGTTTTTTTAATAAAGATACAAGGTGTTCCATTTTTCGTTTATAAACAAGGCGCATTCGCTTAATGTGCCGATTCCATTCCCCATTTTCCATAAATCTAGCCATTGTAAGTTGGCTAAAAAGTGAAGTTGAACTTTCGAAGTTCAGGAACTGATTTTTATAACGATTTAAAAGCTGCTTTGGTAACACCATATAGATTAAACGTAGTCCTGGGAGAAAAGACTTTGAGAAATTCCCCAGATATATGACCCTTGTTGAATCAATAGAAGCGAGCGCTGGAAAAGGCCGTTGTGTATATCGAAACTCACTATCATAATCGTCTTCAATAATGTATCCCTGTACCTTATTTGCCCATTGAATGAGCGTTTGTCGTTGTTGAATAGGCATGCTTACACCGTATGGACTGTGATGAGAGGGTGTTACATAGATTAAGGCTGAATCCAGTTGGTTAAGTTGCGAAAGGTCTATACCCGCTGCATATACTGGCAAATATTCAAGCAAAAAGTGATGGAATTTAAAAGCTTCCCTGGCGCCATCGAACCCTGGATCTTCTACGATAATACCTGAGTAATCTTCCTTTAATATATGGCCTAGATGAATAAGCATTTGTTGTGTACTACTACCTATAATAATGGCATCTGCATCGGTTTTTACCCCACGTGATTGTAGTAAGTATGCGGCAATTTGTTCACGCAGACTCACCTCTCCAAAAGATTCTCCATACCGAAAGCTCTCAGGTAACGTTAAGACCTGATTCGCTATTCGTCTCCATATTTTTAAGGGAAAATGGGATTGATCAACAGCATCTGTCCTAAAATCGACACGAACGGATTCTTTCTTTCTCCCCCTTTTTTTGTTAGGGAGGATTGGTGATTCCTGGTATAAAGATGGCTCTAATAAATTGACAAAATAACCTTTTCGTCCTTCTCCGCGTATATAACCCTCCGCTACAAGTTGGTTATATGCCATTAGGGTTGTATTACGACTTACTTGAAGAGAATCAGCAAGTTTTCGAATAGAGGGTAGTTGTTCATCAGCTTTCATATTGCCTTGTTCAATAAATGATTTAAACTGCTCGTAGATTTGTTTGTATTTGGGAGAGCTTTCGTTTAAGGCAAAAAGATAATTCTTCATAATTATATCCCTCCTGACATGCTTGATTATTTCATATTGTATCTTTTTAAATGTCAGTTTATATCATAGTATATTTTTATATGAACGTTAACATTTTTTCAAGCACGAAATTAGATGAGGAGTGATAATAATGTATATTCCAAAGCACTTTGAAATCAAAGATGAAAAAGCGATTTATGAGATTATTGAGGAAAACAGCTTCGCTACGCTATTTTCCCAACATCAGGGTCACCCGTATGCGACCCACCTTCCTTTGATTTTAGATAAAGAAAAAAGATATTTGTACGGTCACTTTGCAAAACCGAATAAGCAGTGGAGAGATATAGAAGAACAGGAGGTACTTGCCGTTTTTCAGGGGCCGCATTGTTATATCTCGTCTTCCTGGTATGAAACGAATAAAGCCGTTCCGACATGGAATTACGTAGCTGCTCATGTATACGGAAAGGTTGAGATCATAGACGGGAGACAAATGATGGATTCCCTTCATCATATGGTATCGAAATATGAAGATCCAAATAGTTCTTATCAATGGGACCACTTGGATGCCCATTTTTTAGAAGGACAGGCAAAAGGCATTGTTGGGTTCAAAATCGAGATCGATAAAATTGAAGGAAAGGCAAAGTTGAGTCAAAATCATTCCCCTGAACGACTAAAGCTTGTTATTTCACAACTTGAACAATCCCCAAGTGAAGATGAGAGGGAAATTGCATCTCATATGAAAACAATTCTTAGAAAGAAATCTTGAAGGTACTCAAATGTACTCTTTGATGAACAAAACTTATTAAAATATCTCAATCAAAGCAGACAAAGCTTATGGATAAAAGATCATTTCAAAAATCTTTGAAAGCGAGGAATATGTATGCGTTTTGAAACAAAAGCCATTCACTCCGGGCGTTCAATTGACAAATCAACGTCCTCGGTTACCATGCCAATCCATCTCTCTACAACATTCGAACGAGCTGCAGATGGTTCATACCCAAATGAATTCGTGTATAGCCGTGAAAGCAATCCCAATCGCCATGCTCTAGAAGACTGCCTCACTTCGCTCGAGGAAGGGTATGATTGCGTCACTTTCGCATCAGGGATGGCAGCAATCACTTCATTAATCGAGGCACTTCCTGCCGATAAACCACGACGGGTTATTATGCCAAACGATATGTATTTTGGTATTCGTTCCCTTCTTTCGGAAACGGATATTGGGTCAAAGTTTGACATTGTGATTGTTGACATGACAAATCTTCATGAGGTTGAGAAAGCGATAAAAAGCGCACCAACCGGTCTGGTCTGGATCGAAACGCCATCTAATCCACTACTGAAAGTTATTGATTTTGAAGCTGTTACCAAAATTGCACAGCAGGCCGGGGCATACACCGTTGCTGATAATACGTGGGCCACTCCAGTTCTGCAACGTCCCCTCACTCTTGGAGTTGATTTTTCAATCCATTCCGTGACGAAATATATTGGGGGACATAGTGATTTAATGATTGGTGCAGTTGTCGCAAGATCAGATAGTCCTATGTTGACTAATCTACGAGCTTGGCAACATTCAAAAGGTGCGGTGCCTTCCCCTTTCGACTGTTGGCTTGCACTACGGGGCGTACAATCACTTGCCCAACGTATGATGACCCATTGTGCAAATGCATCGGAAATTGCAGATTTTTTAGATTATCATCCGAATGTCGGAGCCGTTCATTATCCTGGTCTTTCTAACCATCCAGGACATCATATTGCAGCACGGCAGATGAGCTCATTCGGTAGTATGTTGTCCTTTCAGGTGAAAGGTGGTCAACGTGAAGCGATGGCTGTTGCTGCAAAAGTACAATTGGTTACCCGTGCTACAAGTCTGGGTGGAACGCACAGCCTCATAGAGCACCGTGCTTCAGTTGAAGGAAGCACAACGATGGCTCCGCCTAATCTCCTGCGTCTATCAATCGGACTCGAGCATGTGGATGATCTAAAGGAAGATTTATCTCAGGCGCTGGAAGAAGTAAAATGAAACTTCAATCAGAGGGGATAATTCTTTCTTCCCCTCTGAATGTTAATAGAAGAAGTATCCCTCGACTTTTTGCTGTAATTCCTCATTAGGTTCGGTAACTCTTCTACCTAATATGGCCAAAAACCCCAATAGAGCAATGATTCCATCCCCAAAAGCAAATACACCAAATATCCCAAGGTCCAAGATGACTACCACTCCTAAAATGTACTTTAATTTACCTACGAACTGTGAACGGATATCGTTTCAAAATAAGATATTATCTCGAAACTGAGTCTTCCACTAAACTGCCCTTATCTGGAATAAATTTCACATTTATCTCGAATTCAAGTCTTCAAGATAATGGCCCGATACATTAATAAAAGCGCAATTCTTTGCTCCAGAATTGCGCCCTTATCATGAAGACTCAGTTTCAAGATAATTTTCCTCAAAGCAATTACCAAACTTCTATTAGCTGGTATTATTTCCAGTAGGTAGGTCGTTTCATAAACGATAATCTTCAATTGAGTAATAAATTATAATAAAAATGTTCCGCGTCTTTCTCATACCCAATTAATTCATATAAATGTTGTGCCTTGTGATTGTCGCTAGCTGTTTCAAGTGTTAATTCTTTTGCACCTGTTTCTAAGGCGTGTTCCTTTGCTTTTTGCATTAAGCTCTTAGCTACTCCACTTCGCCTCGCAGATTGATCAACATACAGGTCATTTAATATCAATATTTTTGCTAGATTGACTGATGAAAAGGATGGATAAAGCTGAACAAATCCTAATGGTCTTACAGAGCTTGCTTGTTTTTCGATTGCTAAAAAAATCACAGATTGTTGATTTTCCATTCTTTCACGAATAAACTTTTTTCCTTCCTCTAAGTTTGATGGTTGTTCGTAAAAGACCCGATATTTGTCAAAAAGGTCGGCAACTAAATCTATTTGATCTAGGTCTGCTTTCATAAGTACAATGTTTTCATCGTTAGTCATATTATTTTCCCTCCTACTTTATGAAAATCTTAAGCCTTAGTTAGCCAAAACGTCTTTGACCTTCGTAATTATTCGAGATATGCGCCCCTTTTCTGGAACAACTCCATTTGACATTAAACATGTAATTCTTGATTTTCGTTTTTCCATAGTGGCCTTCATTCTTCGAATCGTTTCCGTACCCCTTTATTTTCTATCTTTAAAAGTAATAAAGACCGCAAAGGAAAATAATAAGAATATAACAATACCAACACCTATCAATACGTTAATAATCAATTCAATAAAAATCACCCTAACTAATCCTGCTGAAATTATGTAATAATCTCACTCTTTCTTATTTTTTCTTAATAACAATTATTTCAAATTCCTATCAATTGCACAATATGTTACTCCAGAATACTGCCATTCATGCAAAAAGCGCAAATCCTTTATTCCTGAAATGCGCCCGTTTGCAGAAGACTCGATGTCAAGATAAATTATCTAAAAATGATAATCAAGCTTCTATTAACTTGTAATCAGGAAAAACAGTCAAGCCTCTAGATTCACTATTTGGCATAGTTCAATCCCAAATTATAAGCTCGAGTTAACCACTCTTCCATATATCCTGGCTGCTCATTTATGGTTTCATAAAAAAGTTCGAATTGTGAATTCGGTATTCCACAATAATCCGCTAAGCCAACATTGAAATACCGCATCATCATCTTGTCGTACTGCCTCTTTTCAAAACGTTCGACTGGAGCCCCGGCCAGGCTAAGCCACAACACTTTTTGATGATCAAGCTTTTTAGGTCCGTAAGCAAATCCCCAGTTCCAAACGCGGTCTATATATCCTTTTAACATAGCCGGCATGCTCCACCACCATAGAGGAAAAACAAAAGCCAACGCATCGTGTCTTTTCATTCGTTCCATCTCCATCTCGACCTCAGAAGAATATTGTTGATAATCAGCAGACCATTCGGGCTCATCCTCTTCCCAAAGTACAGGGCTGAAACTGCTGCGATATAAATCTAATATCTCTGTTTCATGACCTGCATCCTTAAGCCCCTGAATAAAATGTTCCGATACTTTAAAAGTCAAAGAATTTTCTCTTGGATGCGTAACAACTGTCAATACGTTCATTATAATTCTCCTCCCTTTATTATAGCGTTTTTGTTAAATTATTGAAAAATAGACTAAACCAAACAACAAATCTTCATATCGGGATATGACGATATGAATAGACAAAAAAAGGCTTATAGCTCCTCTTTTAAGTATTCGGATACATCCTGAATCATTTTTTCATTTCTTCGGTAATAAGTCCATTTCCCTTTGCGTTCAGCTTTCAACAAACCTGCTTTTTGCATCATGGATAAATATTGAGACGTCGTTGATTGTGACAATTGTGCTTTCTTTTGAATAACACCTACACAGACACCACCTTTCTCATCAATATTTTCTGGACCCTTCCCAGGAGGATTGTCAAAGTGTTTTTTTGGTTCCTTCAACCATCTCAATATCTCTAATCTAGTTTCATTGGATAACGCTTTAAAAAAATCAATATGCTCCATACTGTTATGTTAATCGGTTTTTCCCGATATGTCAATATGATAAATCATACAAATACGAAAGAAGGGCGCTCACCCTTACTCAAAGAAAGCGCCCGATCGTATACTTGAAGACACTCTTATTTGTGAAAAACAACTTTTAATCGCCTTAACCGGCATTACAACGCAAGAGATAAGCATAGCACAAGTGTTTTGAATTTCGTTTTAAGAGGTGGTTTTCGTTAAGTTATAAATTTACGAATCTTTCACAGGGCATGACGACTCTCCAAATATCTCGATACCAAAAATTTCATCGGCCCTAATCATTTATTTCGAACTACACTCAATGCATCGCCCCAGGCGATGACTTGATCAATCATGGCATTAGCCGATTCCTCTTGAAAGGCAGCTGGCTTCAACTCGCTGAAATTATCAAAATCGGTGAAGAGCGAAAGTCGAACCTGAGCACGCACGTCGGCAACCTCCAATTCGGCCATAATCATCCTAAGATTTTCAACTGCTGTCGTAGCCCCGGCAGCCCCGTATCCGACAAAACCAGCCGATTTATTGTTCCATTCCTTATACAAGAAATCAATGGCGTTTTTAAGGGCAGGTGACGTTGCGTGATTATACTCTGGCGTGATGAAAATAAAACCATCAAAAGTATCTATTTTTTTGGACCAAGCCTTCGTATGCGGCTTCGTGTACTCCCCTGAGGCTGCCCCCTTTGGTTCATCAAGCAGTGGCAAATCGTAGTCTGCAATGTCTACGATTTCGAATTCAGCATCACTGCGTTGATTGGCTATCTCGTATACCCAATGGGCAACAGCCTCGCCATTGCGACCCGGACGTGTACTTCCAATAATAATTGCTATCATACTCATGTTACATTCCTCCTAGTAAAAATATATTGTGGGATCATTAGGGCAACGCCCTCAAAAGTAACTTAACTTAAATATTTAAATAAGGAGCCTCACACCCCTTTATGCGCCTTCGATCACTCGTGCAACTTGAAAGAAATCGACCTTCGTGGTCCTTGCCCCACAGCGCTTAATAACCTCAGCGATTGTCGCTTTGGCTGCGTCAAAACCAGTTGCCGAAGAACTTCCCATCCAGGCCTCTTTTGACAGCCATTGACCATAGTTCACCACCCGGCGTCCATTATCACTCGCATGAAAACTTGCGGATACAAATCCAGTAAAATGGGTGAAGTGTTGTTCAACTTGATCGGTAATTTCATCAATCAATACCTGTTGGTATTGTGGTTCAACATCGAACTCAACCATTACCGTAAAGAATCGGTTTTCATCTATTGTCGGCATTTTTTACTCCTCCTCAGATCAATTAGATTATTGTTGCTGACACTTAGTGGCTGTTTCTTACTTATCAATGAATCGTATTATGGACTCTGCTCAGTCTGACCTGGTTTATACGTCATTTTAAAGCGCGTGCTTGTCGCTCTCTGAAACTGAAAGTAGTAAAGCAATATAATACTCACAAGCAAAAGAGCAAGGGAGATGTAAATATTACTGTAAACAATCCCGTTCGAAAACAATCTGGCGGGATTCCAGTTCAAAACAGCCCCCAGGTCAACCACCTTGCCGTATACGGCTCCTGAAACGCTGCCTGCCATAAAGTTCAACAGCGAGAAAATGCCCATGCCAACCCCAATCTGTTCCTTCGGTAATGTTTGGGAAATCGTGTTCGACAGTGTAATGAGTATGAACGCTGCCCCGGCATCACCGATGGTTAAAAAGACAGCGATGAAAATCGGCGAACTTCCCACAAAGGTAGATAATAAAAGAAAGGCGATGAACATTAACGCGGATGACAAGTAGAATAAGAATGGATTTCCTTTCGCATCCGCTAATTTTCCGCTTTTTTTCCCGAGAATGGCCGAAATGATGGCGGCTGGAACCATCACTATGCCAATCTGCTGTGGATCCAAATGACTGACATCGGATAACAACAACGGACTTAGATAAACGAACGAGAAACTGGTCCCACTGACAAGAAAAGTAATAACTAACCCAAAAGAATAGCGCTTATTTTGGAACAGACGAGCTTTAATAAATGGTTCTGCTGCATAGCGAATGCGTATCATGAACAAGACAGACAAAGTCAGGCAGCCGATGGCAAACATCCATCCCCCTCTCGTAACAGACAAAAGCAATAGCGCTACTGTCCCGGCTAATAGCCCACCGCCAAGCCAATCGACTTTACTTCCTTGCATCTGTTCGTCATCCAAATATTTACGGTAAAACGGCAGCAGGAATAGCGTTAAAAGAGGGAGGCAGAACAACCATCGCCAATCAGCAATGCTGACAATGAAAGCAGAAACAATCGGACCCAATACTCTTCCAAGCGCCAACCCGACAGCGACCATCCCCAAAGCGCTACCGCGTCTCGCCGGCGGAAAATGGCGGGCGGGGATGATCATAGCCGTTGCCGGAATGACTGATGCCCCCACAGCCTGTAAGATACGGCCAAGAAGCACCATCCAATAGGCTTGAGCGATCAGACCAACTATTGAACCAAGTGAAAAAAAGATCAGTCCGAACGTCAACAAATTTTTGAGCTTGCAGGTGTCGGCCAACTTTCCATAGATGACCGCTCCGATTCCATAAATCAGCATATAGGCTGTTGAAACCCAGCTCACTTGGGCAAAAGAAAGGTCAAGATCCGAAGCGACCTCGGGAAGCACGATATTAAACATCGTTGCACTCATGACGGATAGGACAAGCGTGAACATCAAAATACGCATTAATTTTTCTCCCGTTTGTTCTTGTACTTCCTGCTCCATTTTTATTTCTCCTTTCAGTTAAGATAGTGGTAACTTCCAAGTTATATACAGTCACCACTGACTGACATTATACTTTTAAAAAATAACTAGGGGGTTAAAGCCCTAGTAAAAATCGAAACACTTTCTTCAATAAAGGCTTCGATCGAAAAGGTATTGAGTATTGGATCATTGTTTATCCCGCCCATAGCCGCACCATAATTCAAGTACAGAAAGGCAACAGCTTTTCTTTCGGAATCGGTTTGAATAATCTTTCCCTTTTTATACATCTCATCGAAATATTCGGTTAAGAATGCTTTTAACTGCTCAGGGTGTTTGTGGGTAGATTCCTGAAAGCCAGGAAGATTCTCACGCTCTCTTCCACTAATTTGGATCAGTTTTCGATTCTGATACATGATTCGATGGTAGTTTTGACTAATCATCATCAAGTCTGTGTGAAGGTCCCATGTTATTTTCTTGTCAAAGAGATCTTTCATCTCTTCCGCATAATGATAACGATGAAAAGCTGATTCTAACAAATTTTGTTTGCTTTTAAAGTGTCTAAACAACGTTTTTTCACTAAATCCAGCTTTTGTTGCAATTTCTTCAGTCGTTACGCCTTTGTAGCCTCTTTCTGCCATAAGATCTATGGCAGCCGTCATAATTTTATCAGCAGTGTCCTGTTTTTTATTAAAATTCATTTGAATAACCTCGACCTCTTAAATTAATGTCAGTCATCAGTGACTGTCACTAATGTATAATATCATCTTCTTATTGTCAAGTTTAATCTAAAATTTTTTTGACATGTTCTTTGTTTATCTCTTCTTCAAGAAAATGGCCCTATTCAAAAGGACGCGTTAATCGATAAACGCGCCCTCGTAGCAGAAGACTTGGTACCAAGATAATATTTAAAAGACAATAATACTGACCTTCTACTATTGCCCTTATATTGAACAAGCAGAGAACTTCTATTAGCTGGTATTATGGAATATTAATGTTCTCCCTTATACCATTTACGCAGCTGGTTTATATGGGCTTGATGGTACCTATTATGATCTGAGATGTGCCATATTCCCCAGCGAATGGTTGCTTGCTTTTCGTTTTCATTTCCAAAAGTGACAACTTTATCTAGATCATTGTCAGTTAGATAAGTACATTCAGATCTAAACATTTCATACACTTTCTCATAATCAGATAAAAGTTCTTGTAGAGAGACTCCTTTAACCATTGGAAGTTGATCATTTTCATTTAAAGCTGGTCCATACTTCTCTTCCAAAACACCTGGTAAAGGTTCATCCTTAATTCTATAAACCCAGTTAAGATCAACATAAGCTAAATGTCTTATCAATTGTCCGGCACTATTAAACTTTCCATCTGTGCCATGATAATCTAATTCCTCTTGCTCCATCTCTTCAGTAACAGATTTTAATCGTTGAAAATTTTCCTTGACAGTTGAATATAAGATCCCAACAACTGATTCCATATTTGATTCACCTTTTAAATCGAATGCCATTAAAATCCCTCCGATTTGTCGTTTATCCTTATTGGATAAAAGCGCCCGTTTGCTTAACAAAGTATAATAAGTGCTTCGTTAATTCAAGAAATATTTTTTTTATGTTTATGGAAGGAATTTGTTATTAAACCTCGAATTAATATTTAGTATAAGGTGTTAGTACCAGATAATAAGATGGAGGGATATTATGAATACAGTCAATCATATTGATACGAAATCCATTCAGTGGAAAACAGTAGGTGACGGGGTTGAAATGTTTGTTCTACGTTTTGAACCTGGCGAAGTACGTACTTTACTACGATTTGCTCCAGGTAAAGGCTATGCTCCTCATCGCCATCCTGACGGTGAGGAAGTTTTCGTACTTGATGGAGTGTATAAGGATATGGACACTGAATATGGTCCTGGTACTTACTTATACTATCCTCCAAACAGCGAACACTCTCCTATTAGTCCGACTGGATGTACTATATTAGTTATGTCTCCAGAACCACCAATAAACTTATAAAACGCATCCAATAATTGAAGATTTGCATTCGAGATATATCGTACTCTAGTTGAAAATTTTTTTTGGCTTATAACGATTTTTCCATTTTAATATTCTTTTCTATGTATCCTAACTTTTCATATAAATCTCGTGCCAATTGGTTATGGGCAAAGACATGTAGGCCTATATTTTTCAATCCAAATTCTTTAGCTAAGACTTCAATTTCTTGCATAGCTTTTTTACCATAACCTTTACCTTGGTTTCCTTCCCAAATGTTGATACTATAAATGAACCCTTTTTCATCAGTTACTTTCGCGAGCCAAATCATGCCAACTTCTTGGTTTTCATCCCGAATTGTAAATAAGTGGTTGTTTTCCGTGTTCTTTCCTTCTGGGAGCAACTTTTCATACTCTTCTGTTGCCTTGCTAATTCCCTCTTCCGGCTTCCAATTACCACACTTGATTTGTTCGTCTGCAAAATGTTTAATTGCAAAACTTAAAAATGCTTGGAATTCATCTGAATTCATTTCGTCTAACCTCATCGTCATTTTTCTATTTCACCTTCGAATTTTATATAAAAAGCAAGTATTCAATCATGTTTGTTTTCATGTGACTTTCTGTTTTAACAGTTAAGAATCAAAAAGTGAGTTTGTTTTCTGTACCTGAGAGTATCCTTTGTATATTTTTCCTATGCCTGAAAATAACCATAATCGCCATTAGGAAGGCAAATATATTAAAATATACAGAATGCCCAAAAACAGGAATAAACGAAATAGCCACAATACCCAATGTAGCACATACTGTACCTAAAGAAACATAACGTGTTAAAACGACTATTATCACAAAAAAACCTAGACCTAAAAGGGCTATAAACCAGTCAGCCATAAACACCACTGACACCGCTGTAAGAGCTCCCTTACCCCCTTCAAACCGAAAATATACCGGCCAGTTATGCCCTATTACTGCTCCTGCACCTGCCGTTAAAAGGCATAAGGAATCTTTAGCCTCTCCCGAATAAAAGTTTACATCAAGGAACAACCCAATATAACAAGCAATTACCCCTTTTATTATATCTCCCACGAGAACAAACGTCGCAGCCGATTTCCCCAGTACCCTCAAAGTATTAGTAAGCCCTGCGCTTTGGCTTCCATGGCTTCTTATGTCTTTACCATATATTTTCCCTACAATCACCGCTGTATTAAGGCTGCCTAATAAGTAACCCATAGCCAACGCCGCAATAGGCACTAAAATATCAATCATCACTCTTCTCCCTTTTACAGAATTATGTAATCAATAACAACTCTAATAGTAACATAATTTAATGTTTTCAAATTAAAGAGATAATTAAATCGGTATACTACATAAGTTGTCTTTTATCTCGAAATCATGTCTTCAATAAACCTGCCCTTATCTGGAATAAATTTCACATTTATCTCGAATTCAAGTCTTCAAGATAATGGCCCTATTCATGCATAAAAAGCACAAATCCTTTATTCCGGAAAGCGCCCTATTCTTCAAGACTCGATATCAAGATAAAATAACAAAAGTGTTGTACTTGTTATTGGGAAATCAAACCCCTATTCCCTTCTAAAGGATTGTACATCTATTCTTTATTTATCACGCAACAAAAAATTGGGTACAACGCGTATGTAAACAAGTTCACTTATTAGCTCTATGATCGTCTGGGTAATAATAACAGCTGCAACCACATTCCCTATCTCAGGTAAAGCTAAAGCAAGTGGTAGTACAACTAGCGAATTCCTTGTTGATCCACTAAAAATAAGAGCCCTACCTGACTTCATTCCTAATTTAAACCATTTTGCTACATATTTAGCTATAAACGGCATAATCACCATAAAAACTATGTATAAAGGAATCACTTTTATAATTTGATCTACATAAGTAGGCAATTTAATAATTTGAGAAGCCACGACGATAAAAAGGGTTAATGCCATGAATGGGACAGGTAACCAAGCAGAGCCATCCAATATCTTTTTTCCGAAAGCCCCCCTCTTCGCTACGATTTGTAATAACAACGCAACCACAAGAGGTATAATAATCAAACCAAAAAACGCTTCAAAAAATGGAGTAGGCTCCACTATTCCGACAGCGTCTCTACCCATAAACATCCACAAATACAAGGGTAGAAGTAACATTTGCGCCACAAACAAAATGGGAGTAGATGTTAAAACTAGTTTCTCATCTCCTTTACCTAAGGATGTAAACACAATGACGTAGTCAATACACGGAGTTAATAATACCAAATAAAATCCGATCAGCAGCGTTGGATTCCCAGGCAAAAATTGAGCTAACAGCCAGACCACAATGGGTACAATGATAAAATTAATCGTTAGTAAGGCTTTAAAGTATTTTGGATCTCCAAATACTTTTTTCAATGATGTAAATGGAATCTGAGAAAACATACTATACATCAACAAGGCAATAATCATAGAAATGACCGACCCTAAATTTTCGGCATAGCCAGGCATGAGAAAACCAAATATGGTTGCCATAATCAACATCCCAATATATAGCCACACTTGATTATTTTCAAGTTTCTCTCTAGTAAACAACTCGTCACCCCACCTCCCTTAACTACAGGTACCACTTTCCTGAATTTTATCATAACAATCGGACCATGTTAGACATTTACAGGATAGTCCCTTTTGTAAAATATTGATCATTAAATCCATTTGTCTCTTCTTTTCCTCTAACTCTGAACGTTTCCATTCCGCCATGCGTTTCCAGTTTTCTGATGGTGGATGTTGGTCACTAAACCCCTCTACTAGCGCAGCAATCTCCTTATTGTTAAAGCCAACCAATTGGGCTGTTTTAATGAATTTTAATTGATGAACAACATCTGGGATGTAACGCCTTTTACCACTTAAGCGCTCAGGTTCAGGTAGGACCCCTATAGACTCGTAGTATCTAATAGCTGAAGAGCTAACACCTGATTCTTTTGCAAGCTCCCCAATAGACAGTTTAGATTTCATTTTTTTATCACCTCTTGACTTAAAGTTTACTTTAAGTATTATGCTTTAGCAAAAGAAAAGGGGGAGTTACATTTGAAGAGAACAATAGCAGGCGTAAGTGGCGCAAGTTTGTGCGTGTTATGTTGTGCGTTTCCTACCATATTTATAGGACTCGCAGGAATGATAGGAATCAGTACTGGATTTTGGAAATGGGGAGTTCTACTCCTTTTCTTATCCTTTATTATATTTCTAGTCACAAGCAGGAATAAAAACTGTAAGAGTAATTCAAGTTGTAATTGCTCAAGTTCATGAAATACAAAGAAGAAATCTTAATGGGGGTTGGAACATGAAAACCAAACGATTATGGAAAGGATTCGGTTGGGGGATTGTAGCAACTTTTGTGATGTCTATAGTGATGATTATCGGAAAAGCGACTGGTTTAGCTCCTATGCCGGAGCCAATACCTATTGCTACTGTTAAAAACATCTTTGGAGGAGGGCCCAAGCCACTACTCATCCTGTTAGGGATCTTTTCCCATTTCTTTTATGGGGGTATATTCGGAGCCTTGCTGACTCAATTGTTTAAGCCCGTAACGATTAAAAAAGGAATCGGGTTAGGCATCATTCTATGGTTTGTGATGCAAATCATCCTCCTCCCCTTCATAGGTTGGGGTGTATTTGGAAGTGGAATGACTTTAAAAATTGCTATAGCCACTCTTATTTTACACCTCATCTACGGTGGGACACTAGGATGGATTACGGATAAACAGTTAACAACATCTATTTCATAATAAGTGTACTTTTATTTTCATAAACAGCTCCTAAAACAAAAATGGGCACCTGACTCTTACAAGTGCCCTGCTTCCTACAATCCTTTGAAACAATAGAATCTAATTTTGGAATTTTTAATATTATGAAATCAAGTCTTCAAGATAATGGCCCTATCGTATAAATGAAAAATAAGCGCTAATCCTTATTAAAGAATAGCGCCCTTTTCAGGAAGACTTGATTTCAAGATAATCCAATATGTTCTTAACGCAAAAACACCCGTTCGTATTCCGGAATAAGATATCGTCCCTAGGAACTATTTCTATCTCTTAAAAAACAGTAAAAGGGATATGAACATCAATACAATTCCAGCAATACGATAGATATTTATCGGTGTACTCATTTTTTCACTCCCTTCATCAAAACAGGGCTTCTTCAGAACAAAATTCATATCTTTATGCTATTTCTATTTACTTTCGAAAAGTCCTTCCCCTTATTCCATTGGACCTTTTCGCGCAAATCCTCTATTCCGGAAATGCGCCCTATTCCTGTATAGCTGGCAGACTTTGCTTGGTTTTTAAGCACATAATTCCTGCCCCCTTATGTCCTTGATGCCTAGGCGTTTTAAACAAATGATAAGAAGAAAACAAAAAAATAACTGTTTACAATATCGATTCATTAATATATAGTTGATTACACAACTAATCAACCCATCAACGAAATGGGAGGAAGGAGGTTTTTGTGAAAGCTGTTTTTGATGACTCCAGGCCAATCTTCCAGCAAATTTCAGAAATGATTGCTGATGATATTGTTGATGGTGAGTTGCGTGAAGGAGATCAAATTCCCTCAACAACAGAGATTTCTAAATTTTATCAAGTGAACCGCGCAACGGTGCAAAAAGGCTTATCAATGCTCGTTGATGCAGGTTATGCATATAAACAGCGTGGCGTTGGGATGTTTATAGCTAAAGGGGCTAAAAGCCGGTTGCTTGCTGAACGTAAAAAAGATTTTCACCTTCAATATCTCAAACCATTGCTGGAAGAAGCAAAGCGAATTCAGATGACGAAAGAGGAAATTATTCGATTTATTGAGGAGGACAACGATGATTGATATTCACAACTTATCGTTTTCATATGGGGATGTAACAGCGCTCGAAAAGGTTACGTTACAGGAGGACAAACCGATTATTACAGGATTGTGGGGACGTAATGGCTCTGGAAAAACAACGTTGATGAAATTGATTTCCGGACTAGAAAAACCCAATCAAGGAAAGATTAATGTGAACGGGATCAATCCCTATAACAACAAAGAGGCGATGAATCATGTGACTTTTATGCAAGAAAACCACCCATTTTCAGACTTATGGGACGTAGAAGATGCCCTTCGTTTTGGTGCATTTTTCAATAAAAACTGGGATCAGAAGTTAGGCGACGAATTAATTGATATGTTTGAATTACCAAGGAAAAAGAAAATCAAGCAATTTTCAAAAGGGATGCAGACAATGATTAAGATTACACTTGGGCTAGCCAGTAAATCACCAGTAACGATCATGGATGAACCTTCCAACGGCCTAGATGCTCATATGCGTAAGCAGTTTTATGACGTACTGCTCGATAGTTACGAGGAACATCCCCGATTAATTATGCTGTCAACACACCACATTGATGAACTTGAACCACTCTGTGAAAAAATTGCAGTGGTTGATCAGCAAACGATTATTCGGTATGAAGAAATAGAGAAATTGAAGAATTATGGCGTTCACTTGTCGGGATCAGTAGAGTCAGTGGAATCACTGTTTGGAAATAGCAAGATCATTGACAAACGTAAACTTGGGAAGCAAATGAATGTCATGATTGATGAGCCTTTCAATGCAGACTGGGAGAGACGGGCAAAAGAGGTTGGAGTTAACATCGAAAAAGCACCACTTCAGGATTATCTCGTTAATCTAACAAAAAAGGAGGGCAAAAAATATGAACACGCTTAAAGGACCGTTTCTACTCATGTTTAAAGAGATGCGGATGACTTTTTATATCAACTTTGGAATAACGATCGCTTTAATGGCATTGTATATTTTTTTAAGTTACTCAACTGGTGAGAACGGAAATTTAGGTTCAATCTTCGGCCCTTTTTATGCCGTTTTTCTCATTTATCCATTTATTCTTTTTCAAGGGTACAAATATATTCTTTCCTTGGGCGGAACGAGAAGACAGTTTATGATGGCAACCTTTGCATCTGTTAGCATCTATATGGTGCTAAGCGTGCTCATTCTAAATGGATTACATCTATTAAGCCAATTTTTTATCGATCAAGGGCAAATCTTTCATATGGCCGACCTCGTTAACGGCTCTCATCCGCTATTATATATCTGGATTGATCTATTATGGATGCTTTTTCTCTTTGGCGTTGGGATAATGATTAAAACCATTTGGTTTAACCTCGGCAATGTAAGAACCTTAATTTGTGGAGCCATATTGTTGATCGTATTAATTACAACATACACTTTTGCTGACCTTAGCCCATTTATAGAATTTGTGATTGTTGATCATCTCTTATTTGTCCACATTCTTGCAGGGATCGCAGTATTATTCATGCTGCTCTCTTACCTCATCATGAAAAATGGACCATTAGAACGTGGAGATAGGGCTAGATTCATTGGGAAACAGCAACCTGAATAAGCGTTTTTAGAGTAATTAGTAGTTATTTGAAGGTTACCGAAATTGGTAACCTTTTTTGATTGGAAATAAAAATACGCTTCTTCATCGAACCTGTCTTAATTTAACAAACAAACAGCTCCTGACCCAGTAGCCGGTGTTCCACAATATGGCCCTTTAGCGAGATAACAAGGTAAACTTTCATAGCAGCTTTACCGGTTGTTTAAAACAGTCCCTGCGCCATTTTTTGAACAAGTTTCAGTGATCATCTATCCAAATAGTCCTCTGTCAATGAGATTCGCTGTAACAGGCTTGCGTCCTATTTCTCGTGACCATACAGATAATTGACCGATGTGGTGGATTTCGTGGGCGATGACATGGCGCATAATTTCCCCGTATTTGAAGCTGAATGTTTCACCATTGGAATCAGTTTCCGCAAGTTTCAGCTCTTCCATTTCGTCCGTCCAGGATGTCACAAATGATTCTACTTCTCTATGATATTGGCTTGAAAGAGCCTTCACTTTGGATAAGCTTGCATAGGCTTCAAACGGTGGTTCTTCAGGTTCTGACTTGCCTTGTAGGCCGCAAATCCAACTGTACTCGACTTCCACGATGTGAAACAGGGTATATAGAATGCTGCCAATTCCACCTCCCCTTTTTTCCAATAATTCTTCTTCTGGAACCGTTTCACACCATGTAAACCAGTCAGCTCTGACTTGCCAATTGTATTCAAATAATTTCAGCATAACAATGTTACCTCCACCATTCTTTTTAGACAACTTTGACCTTATAATAGGTTCTTTAATGAGTCTCTTAAATCCTTTATTTTCTTTTTCATAAAAGAGAACTTGATTATTCAATTGTCTGGCCCAATACAGGAAGACGCGTTTTAGAATACGATCGCGCCCTATAGTTTAAGTGTATTTCTTCACAAACTCTATTAGAAATACTATTTATTAATAACAATAGATAGTTTATAGTTTGCATGCTCATTTAAATCTTCCAAAAATTTATTTAATATTTCATTAGATGGAAATTTGCATTCAAGAAGGTAACAACCATCTCCACTAATTTTATAGTTATTTATAATGTATTGTTCTTGTGTTTTTATAAATGAGATATAAGGTTGATGATGAATACTTTGTGTAATGATCGTAATAAAGGCATGTACAAAACACCCTAATTTGACTTGGTTAACCTTTATCGTATACCCCTCAATCACACCATTGTCTTCTAGTTTGGCTACTCTATCTGAAGCAGCTTGTCCAGTCAAATGGACTTTCTCACCCAATTCTTTCATGGTGATACGACTGTTAATGGATAGTTCATCTAGGACACGCATATCTGTGCTATCTAACATTTTTCAAATCCTTTCAGATATCAAGTCGAACGGCAAAAAGACTTGATTTCATCCATGTATTTCTTCATTGAGGATAATATAAAATAAAATGTAAATGAAAGCAAAGGAGTTATAACCATGAATATACAACAAATTCGCAATGCAACTCTGATTGTTAAATATGCGGGGAAAAAATTCTTAATAGATCCATTTTTAGCGGAAAAGGGTACGTACCCTCCTTTTCCGGATTCCGCAAGACAAGATCAAAATAATCCTTTAGTTAGCTTACCGACTTCCATTGATAATATTATTAATAATGTTGATGCCGTCATTGTTACTCATCTTCATTTAGATCACTGGGATGATGTTGCCAAAGAGGTACTTCCAAAAGATATAAAATTGTTTGCCCAAAATGAAGACGATGCTTCAGAAATCCAGAACGGTGGTTTTAAAAACGTGGAAGTTTTACAAGAAGACACCGTCTTTGAAGATATCCAGTTAATTAAAACAAAAGGCGAACATGGCAGAGGGGAAATACTAAAACTTGCTGGTCTAGTATGTGGAGTTGTCTTTAAACACTCAAACGAGAAAACTTTATATATAGGTGGAGATACTGTTTGGTATGATGAAGTTCAGAAAGAAATCCAAACACACAAACCAGAAATCATTGTAGTAAATGCTGGAGATAATCAATTCCTAGAAGGGGGTTCTCTAGTAATGGGCAAAGATGATGTTTATGAAGTGCATAATGCTGCCCCTAACGCAAAAATTATTGCTAGTCATATGGAAGCTGTTAATCATTGGACACTATCAAGAGAAGAACTAAAAAACTTTATAATTGAAAAAGGAATCTCCTCTAATATTTTGGTGCCGGAAGACGGAGAATCATACTCACTTTAAATGTTAATTAAGTGATTAAACAGAGTTACTACGTGCCTCGTAGTAATATACATTAGGGCTAAACCTTTTGCTTCAGATTTGCGCCCGTCGGAATAATATTTTTTAACATTATCTCGAAATCAAGTCTTCAAGATAATGGCCCGTTTGTTGAAGATCAACTTTCCCCAGTGATTTTATTGTCACTCGAATATGTAACTTATATCTCTTAGATCTCCTGATATAGCTTACTTAAATGAGCTTTTAAATGTTGTTCAAACTTCTGTAACCGTCAGATAACTTTGAACACTTTTTGCTAAATTGAAATGAACACTTTACTGGAAATTAGAACATGTACGAAGTCACTTTACATGGAGCCTCTGCGGGAAAGATGATGAGCCATGAAGCCAGATGCTACAAGGAATCTGGCTCAGCCGATGTAGGCTATCATGCCCGCCTCTCCAAATAAAGTGCACGTTTCTACTGGAAATTAGTGTTCAGTCTTATTCAGCATTTTCAGGTAAGAAAGTGTTCATTTCTACTTAGCGGTTACAGCCTTTAATGTGTTTTCTGCTTTCCCAGTAAAATCCAGGTATTTAAGGTATTTAATTACTGGATTAATAGGCTCCCCATAAGAATCAATAAGCATATAGCATTCCTTATCTTCAACTTTAATTCCCTTAACTTTCATCCAAGCTACCCCCTATTTATAAATTCTTTATTAACGTTGTAAACTATAAATTTATAGTACATTTATATAGCTTATAAAGATACTAAAAAGAAGTAGGTTTTAACGTTGGATACGTTATCACCTACTTCTTATAGTAGTAATTAAATTAAGGATAAGGTGTAATACATAGCACTATCCACTGGCAACACCTCCGACCTGGGAAGTCTCCTAAAAGCGACTAATGACAAGCCAACAGGTGCTACCTAACCCCTCACGTGAAGCTGATCTATTGATTTTTTTATCATAACACAGCTTTTCTTTTACCTCACAAAGGTTGGTGGCTTTACGTCTAGATATTAGAGACTTTGCAATACCCTGATCAATCTTAGCATTTTTCCATGATTCTTCTCCTATTCTGAAAATTCAGTATTCCTAAAAAAGCTTACTATTCCTTATACCAATCCATCTGCTAATGGCAGATCTGAATTGAAATACGTCTCTACGTTTCCTTTTCGGTCTTCAGAAGCCTCTTTAAAGACATGATTCATCTTATCCATCACTAACAGTTTAGCCTCTGCTTTGGCTTCGTGAAGCTCTTTAGCCTCCTGAACTGTTACTTGAAGGTCACGCTCTCCGTTAATGATTAGGACGACGATGCTGGAACATCGCCGGTCACAGTAGACCAAATCCATCAAGAGGTGTAATAGTTTATCTTTTAAACTTAGAGAAGTGTATGAATGATTATTCTGACTGGCTAACATAATTTAGACAAAAAACCACACAAGCGAAACCACGGCTATTCATGTTAAGGCTAAAATCAGATTCAGATCTTTCTAACTCCACTACTGCCGATTAGACTGTCCCTTGCTTCAAAATATTCTTTATAAAGTTTGTTTACAAATTCTGCTGTACTCGTAACCTCTTTAATAGCACCAACGCCTTGACCACTTCCCCAAATATCCTTCCATGGCTTGGCGGTCTCTTCTCCAAAATTCATCTTGGATGGATCACTTTCAGGAAGATTGTCAGGATCCAAGCCTGCTGCTCGAATTGATGATTTCAGATAATTTCCATGTACACCCGTGAAAAGATTGCTATAAACAATATCATCAGACGTACTGTCAACAATTGCTTGCTTATACTCTTCAGAAGCACGTGCTTCATTCGTTGCAATGAACGGTGAGCCAATATAGGCAAAATCAGCCCCCATCGCTTGGGCAGCCAAAACTGAATTTCCCGTAGCAATCGATCCGGACAAAGCAAGCGGACCGTCGAACCACTGTCGAATTTCTTGAATGAAAGCAAAAGGGCTCTTCACACCAGCATGACCGCCAGCTCCTGCTGAAACTGCAATTAAGCCATCTGCACCTTTGTCGATTGCCTTGTGCGCGAAAGTGTTATTGATTACGTCGTGCAGAACAATTCCTCCGTAGCTATGCGCTGTGTCAAATATCTCCTCACGGGCACCTAAGGATGAAATAATAATGGGAACGTTGTACTTTTCACACAATTCCATGTCTTGTTCTAACCGTTTATTTGACTTGTGAACAATTTGGTTAATAGCAAATGGTGCAGCTGGACGATCTGGATTTTTTGCGTTATAAGCTGCGAGCTCCTCTGTGATTTCTGCCAACCATTCATCAAGTAAGGAGGCGGGTCTAGCATTCAGTGCAGGCATTGATCCAACGATCCCTGCCTTACATTGCTCTATCACTAGCTTAGGATTACTAATAATAAACATCGGTGATCCGATTACAGGGATACGCAAATTCTGAAGTATTGACATTCATTGTTCCTCCATTCAAGTAGTTTGTACTCATATTATTTGAAAAGAACATGTACTCTCAATTTTAGTAAATGCATGCTGCAGAAACTGTAAAATCATTCATTTTAATTGGTTTAATTCGTAATACTTTTTTGGAAAGCCTTATGATTTGACCCTTCAGCTAGCGCTTTTCCGATGCCACGACTTGCCCCAGTCACCAATGCTACTTTTTCGTCTAAACGAAAACTTACATGATTCACGATATCTTCTCCTTTTATAGTCATACGTTTATTTCCCCTCTATAAAGATAGAGTCAAAAATACTTTATCTTTTATAGAGAACGCCCATGACCTATTTTAATAGGCTTGGGAAATGTAATTCTTTCAGGCAAGTAATAGGACGCACCACTAGCAATAAGAGAAATAAAAGCTGCTAGCCCAAATGCTAATACATGAGTTCCAAACGTCACATATCCCCATCCACCTATGAATGAACCTATTGCTCCCCCGATCTGATGCCCGAAAAAAGCCCATCCATTCAAAATCCCAAGCAAACGAACCCCATATAAATCGCTCAGAATTGCAGAAGACATGGCAATTGACCCTGCCCATACCAATCCTCCGGCAGCTGCCACGAAATAAAGTTGCCAGGGAGTTATCACTAAAACTAAGCCGAGAATCCCCATACCCCGGACAAAATATACTAAAAAGAGAATGTTTTTTCGAGGGTAGCGATCTGAGATTGATCCCAAGAATAAAGTACTAAATATCGCTACAATTCCAATTACCCCAACGCCGAATGAGGCAGTCATAGGCTCAAAATGATGATCCACCAACATAGGGACTGCGTGGGATCCTATTAGATTCATACCAAAACCGCAGGCAAACATTCCGATGACGATTTGCCAGTAAGCTCGTGTCTTAACAGCATCTTTCCATGAAATTTCCAGTTGGATATCTTGTTTGATTTTACCCTGAAGAGCTGTTGCACCATCCGCCCCCTCCGGTACGTGTTCCCGCATGACAAAAATTGCGGACGGAAGTACGACACAAATGAACACCCCTGCAAATAGTAAAAGTGTCTGTTGCCACCCGACCAATTGAATGAGCAGGGTTGAAACCGGTGTCATAATAGCGATCCCCGCCATCCCACCTGTAGACAAGTAAAAGAGCGCTTTTCCCCTTTGTTGAACAAACCACTTGCTAATAATAGGTGCCAAAGTAATATTGCTTAAAAATGCAAGACCTAGGGAGAGAAAAACACCAAAAGAAAGGAGAAAGGAAAAAAACCCTTTTGAGCTTATTGTCCATAATATCGATGCACTAACGGTAATCAAGCCGGTTAACAAGACGAAACAGGTGTTGTAACGTTTTAAAAGAGACGCAGCTAAAGGCATTCCTAATCCATAAACAATCATCCCAATTGCGACGATGAGTGAAAACTCTGTTCTAGACATTGCCAAATCTAACATGATCGGCTTAACAAACGGACCGACCCCCATCCGTAACCCCATGGTGAGTAGAACAATCACGGATGCCGAAGCAACAATGTACCACCCATAGTATGTACGCCCGCCACCTTTAGTCATGGTCTTACCCCCTTAACGATATGAATCAACATTTTGTAGATCGATAAAATCCTGGATATTAAGAACGCATTGGAACAAATCCAGTGTAATCTATCCATTTACTGGTACTGAATAAGCTTTTCATCAGAAATAATGGAAGAGACAATATGCAAAGAGTCCCATTCTCCTCCGGAAACTGCGACAATTGGGTACTTTTTCGGGAACAGCTTTTTATTGATTTCATCAATTGAGAGCCCTTCTTTATGTAGACTATTCACCTCACTACAAAGGTTCTCAAGATAAGTCAACTTTTGTTTCAACATCCTTTTTCCATCCTGTATGTATCCCGCATGGCAGCAAAACATTGATTCGAAATCGTAGGAGAGCAGCGTTCGGATTGAATTCATAATTACCGGGATTGATTCACTATCCATAATGACCTTTGTCTTCGGATCCACAAATAAATCACCTGAAAATAATCTGCCTGTTTCTTCATGGAAAAGGGAGATGTGGTCATCTGCATGGCCTGGTGTATAAATCACTTTCCACTTCTGACTTCGAGATTGAATAGTCTCTCCAAGCGGCAAAGCTGTAAATTCTTTTCTTATCCCCCAAGCCATCTGGCGATACTTTGGATATGGACATGATTGAGCACATATATTGATCCCTTTTTCGTGAATATAAATTGGAATCTCTCGGTTCTCTTGAATCCATGAAGCTGTTCCCGTATGATCCTCATGGCTGTGCGTTAATGTGACAAGCTCAATCGAATGATCTTCATAGAAAGGAATAAGATCGGACTCAAGGCATTTGGGTCCGGTATCAATTAACATGCCGTCAACCAAAAAAACATATACGGTGCGTCCTTTTCTGCCTGATCCTTCGATATTCCCCTTTACACAAATAACGTCCTCTTTCTCATACACATGTATCATGGTCTTTCGTTCACTCTCCTTTCACCTTTTAGTCATGATTTTCACCTTTCACCAATAACTTCCATAGTCCAAAGGGTGACGACGCCATCGCTCTTACTCCGGATATCGTTTGCATTAATTTCCATCCCCACCGGGCTAAATCTTTGGGGATCTATGTTGACAGCAGCCGCCATGCTCCACATACTCAATTTTAAGTTTGCTGCGAGACTGTATTTGCTCCACAAAAACCTCCTCACCCTTCACCCATACAAATCTAACCCTTCTTGAGAAACAATCATTCTAATCCACCCCCTCTACTCTTATTTTTTGATGCCAATGTCGAAAAGCACTTTCTTAAATTGCTGAAACTCCTCACCATCAAAGTTAGACATTACTTCTTCATTCATTTCATCCATCTTCTCGCATAAAGGCCCCTCCATAGATCTCCCTTTTTCAGTTAGAAAAATTAGCCTGTTGCGGCGATCTTTTGGATCAAACCGCCGTTCAATAAATCCATTTTGTTCCATTCGGTCAATGATGCCCGTTACAGTAGCACTGTCTAGTTGAACTTTCTCCCCTAATACAGAACTAAATTGCCCATCTTTTTTCCACAGAAAACGAAGTAGCGCATATTGAGCGGGTGTTACTCCATACGAGGATAATTTGGATTTACTTATTTGATTTACTTTTTGCAAAGCTGTTCTTAGAAGAAACTGTACACAGATATCGAGTTTTTCCATGATCCCCCACCCACTATTATTATTCAGAATTTTCCGATCAATGTGAATATAGCATATTAAAGATGATTTGTACACAAGTAATTTGCGCACAAGTAATTTAAAGGAAGCCGCAATGACTTATGAGTATAGCATGTGTTCCTTTAAGTATTATTGGTATAAAAATAAAGAACCACAGAACTAAACTGCCCAAGTCTTGAATAAGAAAATAGCCGGGGAACAGCTCATTGATCTTCAACTATGCACCCTGGGACATTGATCCCGCCCATTATACTGTACACCACCTAATTGTAGAAACATGTTTGATGCTGGTTAAGATAGTCTCCAATGTCTGCAACAGATACATTAAAAGCCTGGTATTTACTTTAAAGGTGTCTGACTCAAATAAAGAACTTGGGGTAAAGGTAGCATCTGTCGATTTTGTCGCCATTTGTCGTTAAACATAATTAAGCCCGCCTTAAAGACAGGCTTACATCATAGTGACAGTCTTTTATCCAAATCCACCTCAAATCGTCCATAAGGGGTAAAATGGTTATAATTTAAGGAGAAAGTGCACGTAAATCCTCGGGAATCATCTTTTCCTGGTTTTGTGTGAACGACGGGTTAAGTTACCTGGTAACATCCGGCTTGCAGGCTCAAGGCTTTAAGGTCCCAAATGATGCTTCCGTTTGCGGCTTTGACAATGGCCAGCTGTCTCAGCTTTCAACTCCTTCTATTATTACGATGGATATTGATTTCAAGGCTTTTGGACAGAATGCTGTAGAAAAATTGTTCTCGCGGATGGGGAATCCGGAGGCGCCTCACCAGGAGGTTCTGCTTCCGGCGAAGCTGATAGAGAGAGAGTCGACTCAGAAGAATGGCACTAGAAACAAGATAAAACAACAATAAAACTCCCCATCTAAGACGTATCCAAAAAAGCAAGCTCCCTCTCATAGAGACTGCTTGCTTTTCTTTTGGTTACACTTTAAATTTATACTTTAACCCCTCACTTACTTACGAAAGAGACCCCATAAGCGTACTACAGAAGTTTTCCTATTTTAGTCTCTACAATTTGGATAATCTCACCTGAGTGGATCATATCCTGTATTTTTTCTATAAAAGGGTACAAATACATATCTTCTTCCATTACAGGGATAGACTGAGCCATAAATTCAATTACAGCATTTGAAGCAGACCCAGGTGAAAGGTTATCCTCCACGAATTGGTGGGCAGTGTACACGGACAATAACTCTATCGCTAATATATATTCGAGTTTGTTCGCTACCTCCCTCGCTTTTTTAGCCGAATTATATCCCATTGCAACATAGTCCTCTTGGTCAGCACAGGTTGGAATACTGTCAATCGTGGCAGGGTGAGACAACATTCTCATATCATTTAAAAGACCTGCTTGCGTATACTGCGGAATCATTAGTCCTGAATTTAATCCTGCTCTCTGAATAAGAAAATAAGGATAATTTGAATGCTGATTGTGGATAAGGCGGTTATTCCGACGTTCTGACATTTTTGCTATTGCCGTTACGGCAATGCAAACCGAGTCTAATTCGATGCCTAGGTATGAAGAATCACAATTACTGCCTGATAGGGCACCACCATCTATTTCATCTGGCCACAAAATAGGATTATCGCAACAAGAGTTCACCTCAATTTCAAAGGTTCTCAACGCGTCAAGGAGTGTTTTTTTTGCTGCTCCATGAAGTTGGGGAATAGCACGTAAAGATAAAGCATCTTGTAGGCGATAATCAATAGACTGTTTGGCAATCATAGAGTCTGATAAGATGTTTCTTACATTTGCAGCGGTGTTCCTTTGATCCTCATGTAGTCGAACACTCATCAAACGATCGTCATACGCCCGCAGGGTTCCTCTTAGGACCTCAAGAGACATAGCACCAATAATGTCAGCAGTTTTAGCAGCTCTCAGCATGTCGTAAAGTGCTAACGCTCCAATACCCGTAGGGCTAGTTGTCCCATTTATGAGAGCCAACCCCTCTTTAGCAGCAAGTTTGAGTGGTTCCAGTCCCACATTTGATAGACCTTCCGAAGAGGGAAGTAACTCACCATCTAAAT
Organism: Halobacillus shinanisalinarum; assembly: GCF_022919835.1. Taxonomy (NCBI): domain Bacteria; kingdom Bacillati; phylum Bacillota; class Bacilli; order Caryophanales; family Bacillaceae; genus Halobacillus; species Halobacillus shinanisalinarum. The sequence continues at coordinate 1,556,629 of NZ_CP095074.1, forward strand.
AGACTTTCCCCTCACCTAGCAAAACTAATGCTATATGAGCCTCCACACTTAAATATCCGACAGAACCTTCTCTAGGAACATAAGGAGTTATACGATGATTTAAAAGTTGACGGTACATTTCCAAAGTCTCAAGCCTCACCCCTGAATATCCTTGGCCTAAATTTTGTAGGACCATCAACATGATTGCTCGTACACATTCCTCTTCTAGTGGCTCTCCCACTGATGTAGCATGGGATAGAAGAATATTTTTTTGTAAGAGTTTTGTTTGATCTGAGGATATTAATTGTGTAGATAGAGCACCAAAACCTGTATTGACACCGTACATTACCTTTTCTTTTTCTATTCCCTTATTTACAAGTTGACAGGATTTACTCACACGTTCGCAGTAGTCAGTTGAAAAATCTACATAAGCATTGTTACGCGCAACCGAAACAAACATATCAAGGGTAATCGTACTACCTAGAATTACCTTTTCTCCCATTTGATCCGCCATATAACTTCCCTCATTTTTATTAAGATTATTTTTCAATTTTATCTATAAAAAACATTTTAATCGCAGAAATCACCTGAAGAACAAAGACCAATAGAACAGCAGATCCACCAAGTGCTGCCAGATATTTAACACCATCAACGCCTTGCGCTCCTCCAGCGAAAGCAACCATAACGTATGCTATAATTGCAATTGATATGGCCCAAAGAAGCATCTTCCATTTTTGTGGTTCTTCATCAAAACGAATGTTAACAGTACATAATGTTGCAATTGCACGAACCATTGAATCCGCAGCAGTAGCAAAAGATAGAATTAGAGCAATCATCACCACAGGAATGATAATTGCTGCCAAAGGTAAATTGGCTAAGAATGTCCATAATGCTGCCACTGCCCCACTCTCTTTAATAGTCGACACTAAGTCAACAGTGTTGTTCTGCTGCCAGTGTAAAGCTGTACCTCCAAAGACACCGAACCATAGGATGCTAAATACAGCCGGTAAAATCCAATTTATTAACATAAATTGACGAATCGTACGACCATATGAAATTATGGCAAGAAAAATCCCCATTAATGGTGCATATGCAACCCAAATTGTCCAGTCGTACAACGTCCACCACATAACAAGGGCATCCCCGCCAATAGTACCTGAATCAAGACCCCATACCCAGAAATTCTGTAGCCAATATCCAAAACCTGTAGTGGTAGATTGTAGTATATATAAGGTTGGACCGATAACCAATAGCAAAATTAATAGTATATAAAATATATTTACATTGAAGATTGCCATTTTACGGATCCCTTTGTCTAAACCTTTTAAAGCAGAAAGCGTGAACATACCAGTAATAATGAAGACTAACACTAACCAAACTACAGGTCCCTGATTAATACCATAAATTGTTTCAATACCCGATCCTATCAATGCCAATCCTGCACCTAAAGAGGAGGCTAAGCCAAGCGCAATTGCTAAAACAGCAAGTGTATCTATAATACTAGGCCATATCCCCTTTGTTATTTTATTTCCAAACAACGGAGTCAGGGTTCCCGAAACAGATAACTGTTGTTTTCGATTAAAATACATGTAAGCAACTACCAATCCACTTAACGAATACATAGCATACGGGATAAACGTCCAATTATATAAAGAACGTCCCATCGCAAAGATTGCAGCCATGGAAGTCCCTGGCTCAATGCTTGTTTGCGCCATTTCCCCATAGATACTACCAAAATAAATAATTGGCTCGTTTACCCCGTAGGTAATGACTCCAGTTGCAATTCCACCCGTTAGGGCCATCGCGAACCAAGAAGCAAATGGAAATTTAGGTTTTGCTTCCGATCCTCCCAACCTAACATTTCCGATTTTAGAAAATGTCACAATGCTTACAGTAATTAACGCAACAATGGATATGATTTGATAAAGCCATCCAAGTCCTTGTAAAGAACCAATAAATCCTTTCATAGATATATCAGTCAACAACTTATTGTTTACAATCCCTAGAAGGGCCCCTCCTCCGACAATAACAAATGCAGGGATAAATACTCCTCTACGCGTTTTCTTCTTTGGACTTTTTTGGTGTTCAGTCTCTTCCTTCATTGCCAATGACATTTCGATTCCTCCTTCTACTATTTAATAAAAAAAGTGGCAGTATTTAATACAATAGTGCTTTCATTAAATAGTTTTATTCTTCTGTCCTCTAAATCCTCTCTTCATAATATACTTAAAATTATAAAGATACAGATAATTAAATTATAGGAGATAAATATATGAAATGTAGCATTATCTTTTGAGGAAGATATTCATTTTCTATTTATTGAACCCTGAAGCTATATTTATTTTATGATTACTGTACTTTTTTCCGACTCAAGCTGGTATATGTAGAAAAAGCAATAGGGTGATGAACATGGCAAATAACTATGGATACATACGGGGGAGTACCAAAGATCAGAATGAACAGCGTCAGTTACACAAAATGATGGAGAGAGGTGTAGAGGCATACAACATTTTTGTTGATAGAGCAAGCGGAGAAAACTTCGAACGCCCGTAATACCAATTACTGCGTAAGGTCCTCACTGAAGGGAACATTGTCTATATGGAAGCCCTTGATCGTATGGGCCTTAACTATGATGAGGTTATTGCAGAATGGAAGTACATCACAAGAGAATTAAAAGCGTGCGTCATCGTACTAGAAAACGAATCTTTTTTTGACAGTCGAAGATTCCGTGAAATGGGCGACATGGGACGTTTAATGGAAGATCAATTTTTATCTTTGCTTTCGTATGTTGCTGAGCAAGAAATAGCCGCAAATAATAGAAGAAAAACCATTCAAGACGGAGAAACGGAGACATAACAGACGTAATGTTTATGGTAATGTTAGAACTAAAGAAAAACACTTTTTATAAAATAATGAAGGAATATGAAAGAGTAAAGAGTATGTAGCTTATTGAAATGCTTTTTTGTGCCGGGTCATACTGTTAAAAATGATGGCTGAGGGAAAAAGGCGGCAAAATCGACAGATGCTACCTTCACCCCAACTTAAAGTGATCGGGTAAACAGGTCGTCCCCCTGCATATTGATGGATGTTGAAGCAGGTAATGAATTGACGTCCCGCCCCCGGTTTGAGTTGGCCGTTTCGCATATATGGTTGATTTCAAAAAGTTAGAGGCTGCCCCACCTTTTGGGACAGCCCCTTCATGCAATTTATACTATCCTATTTTGAACCGATTCCTATTTGAACGAATTGTTCCTGAGCTAGTTCAATTCACTTAAGAATGCCAGCATAAAATTACATGTGAAATCGTTTAGTTATGATCACTCGCACTCTCTAATCCTTTATTTATAACTCTTGCGAAGTAGGCCGAACGATCAATTCATTAACGGATACATCGCCAGGTTCTGCCACGGCATAACGAATTGCTCGAGCCATAGAATCAGGGTGAATTGCTTGTTTGTAAAGCTCGTCCACACCCTGTTTTACGTCACTGTCGGTAATGGTTTCAGTTAATTCAGTATCTATCGCACCTGGAGAAAGAATCGTCGTTCGAATATTGTTCGCTGCTTCCTCTTTTCTCAGTCCTTCGGTAATTGCACGGACGGCAAACTTACTTCCACTGTAGACCGCACTGCCAGGAAAAACTTCGTGACCCGCTACGGATGACACATTGATAATATGCCCTGCTTTTCTTTCACGCATATGCGGTAGTACCGCTGCGATTCCATAAAGAACGCCTTTAATATTAACATCAATCATACGATCCCACTCGTCAGTCTTCAGTTTATGCAACAGCGATTGCGGCATTAAACCAGCATTGTTCACCATCACATCGATTTTCCCGTAGGTATCAAGCGCAAATTGTGCCAGTTCCTGCATTTGTTCTGTGGAAACAACATCTGTCACTTTGTATCGAGCCTCTCCACCTTTGTTTTCGATAGCCTTTTGTAATTCCTGCAGTCGTTCTTCACGGCGAGCAGCCAGGACGAGTTTGGCACCATGACCAGCAAGCTCCTTCGCGGTTGCCTCCCCAATTCCACTGGACGCACCTGTTAAGACGACAATTTTTCCTTCGATATTGTTGGACATTTCAAAACACACCTTTCTCTATATCACTTGCCGGGAAGTTGCATAACCACCCGGAATTAAATTTTTGCTCTATTCTTGATGTAGGGGCATATTGTACAAGAACTCCCCGTTAATATTGGAACCTTCCTTCTTTTCTAAGATCGAGCAGCCCACAATCCACCAAGGGACTTAAAACCGGTTGATACGTTTAAGCGAATCCCCATTTCTGTACAGCTCAGTTCCTCACGCTTGGCCAACATTTTCACGATTTGCAACGGGTAGGATGGCCTAAAGCCTTGTAGACATTTACTGTGACATCCTCAGCCACCCATAAAATCTGCCTTTCAGCCTTACATGTTTCGTATTTCCACAAATACCAAAATTCAAAACCTACCCTGCGATGTATGTTCTTAGAAAAAAATCAACATGTTTCCCGTAGCACGAGGAACATATTGACCTTCTGGAAGAATAGTTCTAAGATTCTCCCTTCGTAAAAACTCTTCTATGACATACGGATAATCACGACCATCCGTTTCAATAAAAAATAACCGGATGCCTGTATATCATAGGAGACCGATTATAGATGAAAGCTGTTTTTTATTAAATCATACCACTCCCGAAAAAGAGACTCCAAAAACACCAACGAACAGGCTGCCAACAGAGATGGAGAGCCCTAAACATTTCAAATTGTCGTTTTGTTGATACGTTCTTAAACCAAAGATAACTTCTAAAGTACAACAGATAGCAATCGCAATAAAGAGCATAAACTTCGCTACCTGCTAAAGGTCACTTTTTACTAGTCTTTCAATATAGCTAAAATTTGCTCAGCTACTCTAAATTCTTCAGACAACTAATAGGCTGCGCCCCCTGCTTGTCGAGGGCCCTCCATGAGTGAGCATTATCTCAGCCTAGCAACCCTAAAATTTGATAGTACACCCTTGACATACAAATGTAAGCGTTTTACTATATGTGTAACGGGTTACATAAAACCCTTTTTAATTTGATTAATGTGTAACCGGTTACACATTAAGGCAAGAAGGTGATTTAAAAGATGACAACAATTAAAGATGTCGCTAAACTCGCTGAGGTTTCTGTAGCTACTGTTTCCAGGGTTTTAAACAAGAATGGCTATGTCCATACCGAAACGGAAAAGCGTGTTGCTGATGCGATTAAACAGTTAAACTATAAACCTAATGATGTGGCTCGAAGTCTTTTTAAAGGGCGTTCAAAAATGATTGCTCTTCTTGTCCCAGATATAATGAACCCTTTCTTCCCTGAACTTGCCAGGGCTGTGGAAGATGTGACCAAACAACATAATTTCACCTTTGTTTTATGTAATACCGATGATGATATCGATAAAGAAATGGCTTATTTAGATGCATTAAAGCAAAAGTCTGTAGACGGAATCATTATTGTTTCGAGTACCATTACTGCTGAGGACATCAACGGGATGGGAACTCCGATTGTGGCTCTCGATAGGATTCTTAGTTCTAGTCTATCTTCCGTTACTGTTAATAATTGTGTTGGCGCTAGAGAAGCTGTCCAACATTTAAAGGCGATTGGCTGTCAGAGGATCGCCCATGTTTCAGGACCAGAGAATGTGAGTAACGCTAAACAACGTTTGAAAGGCTATCTTGAAGAAGTGCAAGACGAGCAATGGTTTCACCCTAGCTATATAGAACAAGGAGACTATCATTTTGAAAATGCCAAAGCAGCAACTGAAAAGCTCCTCAACAAACATCGTGATATCGATGGTCTTTTTGTAGCGAATGACCTTATGGGTGTTGGTGCATTAAAGGCAGCCGAGTCACTGGGAATCAACGTACCTGAGGACCTCTCGATCATAGCTTTTGATGGTATCAGCCTTGGGGAGACCACCTCCCCCGCTTTAACAACCATGGCACAGCCCATTTACCAGGCAGGGGCCAGAGCAGCAGAAATACTTATTGAACAAATTGAGAATCAGAACCTTGCTACGACGAACGAAGAATTCTCTGTGAAACTAGTTGAACGACAATCCACTAGGAGGTGTTCACCATGAGCCATCAGCCGACGGTAACCGTTGTCGGGAGTATCAATATGGATTTAGCCGTTTCGACAGATGTTATGCCGCTTCAAGGTGAAACTGTTCTTGGAAAAAAGTTTGCCACGTACCCTGGAGGTAAAGGGGCAAACCAGGCTGTAGCTGCGGCAAGGCTAGGTGCGAACGTGAATATGATCGGCGCTGTCGGTGGAGATATTTTTGGAAGGGAATTACTTCATCATCTTCACAACGAGACTATCGATACATCGGCTGTGCACACATTAGACCATGTTCCTTCTGGGACAGCGACGATTATCTTATCTGAACAAGATAATCGAATTATCGTTGCCCCCGGTGCAAATGGAATGGTCTCTCCTGAGTTAGTTCAGAGTCATAAATCTATCATTAAGAATAGTGATGTGATCCTATTACAATTGGAAATTCCGATAGAGACAATTAGTTACGTAGCAGCCTTAGCTTACGACCTGGGGGTGCCCGTGATACTCAACCCTGCTCCCTATCAAAAGCTCCCAGCTGCTTTGTTAAGTCAAGTCGAATTCTTAACGCCAAATGAAACCGAAGCGAAGTCTTTAACTAAAGATCCAGTGCTTGATATTCTTCGTGAGAAAATGATTATCACACAAGGTGATCGGGTGTTGTCATTCACCGGAACGACTCAGACATGACGATTCCTGGATACAATGTGCCTCTTCAAGATACTACCGGTGCGGGTGATACCTTTAATGGCGCGCTTGCGACACGATTAGCCAGCGGCAAACGTTTAGAGGATGCTGTGAATTATGCTAACGCAGCTGCAGCCATGTCTGTTACGAAGTTAGGTGCTCAAAGCGGCATGCCAATCAAGGATGAGGTCGAACAGTTTTTGCAAGAAAGGTCTGATCACCAATGAAGAAAACAGGCATATTAAATCGTGAGCTAGCTTCTATTCTAGCAAGACTTGGACATACGGATACCATTATCATTGCAGATTGCGGTATGCCCATCCCCGAGGATACAAAATGTGTTGACCTCTCCGTAACTCTTGGATCGCCAAGCTTTGAATCGATCCTACAGGTAATAGCAGATGATATGGAAATTGAAGCGATTACTCTAGCAGAAGAAATGAAACAGCATAATGCCTCTATCCATGATAACGTTCTGAGCTATTCGAAGTCGATCCATTATACAAGTCATGAAGATTTAAAAACTCAAGCCAAAAACGCCAAGGCAGTGATTCGAACAGGGGAAAATACTCCTTATGCGAATGCCATTCTGCAGTCAGGGGTCATTTTCTAGACGAAGGAGGGGAGAAATATGGTGGCTACACCTTTTATTGAGATGAGTAAGATTAATAAATCGTTCGCTGGCAACCAGGTGTTAAAGGATGTTGATTTCACTGTTCACCCAGGGGAAGTGCATGCGCTCATGGGGGAAAATGGTGCTGGAAAATCAACTTTAATCAAAGTGTTAACTGGCATTCACCCAAGAGACGGCGGGACTATTCAGTTAAAAGGTGAAGAAGTTACGTTTACCAATCCCAAACAAGCCGAACATAAAGGAATGGTTGTCATCCATCAGGAGCTAAATATCATTCCACACTTAACGGTCACCCAGAATATGTTTCTTGGAAAAGAGCTGACCTACGGGAAGTCTGGCATTCTAAAGATGAAAGAAATGCGCCAACAAACGCTTGAGAACTTGGAACGCCTCGGTGTAACGAATATCAATCCAGATGAAGAAGCTGGCCATCTTTCCGTTGGTAAACAGCAAATGGTCGAGATCGCCCGTGCCGTTTCCACAAATGCGGAAATGATCATTATGGACGAGCCGACAGCGGCGCTGACTGAACGTGAAATCGAACGTCTCTTTGATGTCGTTAACTCTTTACGAGAACAAAACGTCAGCATCATTTATATTTCCCATAGGATGGAGGAAATTTTTCAAATATGTGACCGAATTACAGTACTTCGTGACGGTTCATACGTCGGGACAGAAAATATTTCTGAGACCTCCTTTAAAGCGATTGTAAAAATGATGGTTGGCCGCGAACTTGGTGAACGTTTTCCTGAGCGAACGGGCGAACGCGGAGATGTGGTACTTGAAGTAAAGCATTTAGCCAGAACGGGCCTTTTCACTGATGTCAATTTCTCCGTGCATCAGGGAGAGATTCTCGGTGTAGCTGGACTTATGGGGGCTGGCCGAACTGAAATTATGGAAGCCATCTTTGGTTCACGTAAGAAAACGCATGGCAGTATTTCCTTAAACGGCGAACCATTAACGATTAAACACCCACGGGATGCGATTCGTTCAGGTATTGGCTTTATAACTGAGGATCGAAAAGATGAAGGGCTTGTGCTTAATTTGTCGATACGGGAGAATATTGCATTGACAAATACGAAAGCGATTTCGAATGGTGGCTGGATTTCTTCTTCTAATGAAATGAAGTTGATTGACGAGTTGATTGAAAAGCTTCACGTAAGAACGACAGGGCGCGAGCAAGAGGTTCGCTCATTAAGTGGTGGAAACCAGCAAAAGGTCGTCATCGCCAAATGGCTCGGTATTAAACCAAAGCTTCTCATCCTAGATGAGCCTACACGCGGTGTAGATGTTGGTGCTAAAAAAGAAATTTACCATATTATGAATGAACTCACTGAACAGGGGGTCGCTATCATTATGGTTTCGTCAGAACTTCCAGAGGTTCTAGGGGTAAGTGACCGGATTATGGTGATTCATGAAGGAAAAGTCGCACGTATCATCGACAGCGATGAGGCTGATCAAGAAAAAATAATGGCAGCAGCTACAGGAGGGGAGTAACGATGAAGCAATCATTAATGAGCAATTTTTCTAAGCTTGGCCCGTTAATTGGTCTACTGTTAATTATAACCATTTTATCTTTCTTAAGCGATAACTTTTTTACCATTGATAACTTACTCAACCTTCTAAGGCAGATTTCTATTAATGCCCTGATTGCTTTTGGTATGACGTTCGTCATCTTAACAGGTGGAATTGACCTTTCTGTCGGGTCCATCCTAGCGTTTGGCAGTGCTTTAACAGCTGGTATGCTTGCTAGTGGCATGGATCCGTTACTTGCCGTATTAATTGGGTTATTAGCAGGATTTGCTATGGGAGCGGTAAATGGGTTTGTTATTACAAAAGGGAAAGTTGCCCCCTTTATTGCCACACTAGCCACGATGACGATCTTCCGCGGTGCTACGCTAGTTTATACAGAAGGGCGCCCCATCACAGGGTTATCAGACAGCTTCACATTTGAAATGATCGGTGGGGGTTATGTATTCGGCATCCCTTTTCCAGCAATAGTAATGCTTGTGGTTTTCGTCATCTTATTCTATATCTTGCGTAACACTGTTTTTGGTAGACAAGTATATTCCGTTGGTGGGAATGAAGAAGCTTCTATCCTATCAGGGATTAAAGCAGACCGCGTGAAAATATGGGTGTACTCGCTAACCGGGATGCTGTCCGTTTTAGGTGGAATCATTTTGACAAGTCGGTTAAATTCAGCTCAGCCGACAGCTGGAACCATGTACGAGCTTGATGCCATTGCTGCCGTTGTGCTTGGTGGGACAAGCCTTGCGGGTGGTCGAGGGCGAATCGTCGGTACGTTGATCGGTGCTTTAATTATTGGCGTACTTGATAATGGACTGAATTTATTAAACGTATCATCCTTCTATCAACAAATTGTCAAGGGTGGCGTCATTCTACTCGCTGTCTTGCTTGATCGCAAGTCTAACTAACAAACATGATGTTCTTCCATGAACATGATGATATAAAAATATTTCAAGGAGGAAATACACATGAGTAAATGGATCAAATCACTTGGACTCTTAGCTTTATTGTTGATCGTTGCTACAGCCTGCTCGACAGAACCACCAGGATCTTCCTCAGATGATTCCAGCGGAGAAAGCCAAGGATCTGAGGATGACACAGTTAAAATAGGACTTTCCATTTCAACTTTGAACAATCCGTTCTTTGTTTCATTGCGTGATGGTGCGCAAGCTGCTGCAAAGGAAGCCGGTTTCGAACTCCTAACGTCAGACGCTCAGAATGATTCAGCAACACAGGTTAGTGATATTGAAGACTTATTACAGCAAAATATTGATGTCCTACTGGTAAACCCTACGGATTCTGCAGCCATTGTTTCTGCCATAGAGTCAGCGAATAACGCTGATGTTCCTGTCATCACAGTTGACCGCAGTGCTGATGGTGGTGATGTCGTCTCACACATTGCTTCTGATAACGTAGCCGGCGGAGAAATGGCTGGAAAATTTATTGCAGAACAATTGGGTGAAGAAGGTAACGTTGTTGAGCTAGAAGGGATCCCTGGTGCATCAGCTACTCGTGAGCGTGGGAAAGGTTTTCACAATATTATTGATGGCATCGATGGGATTGAGGTCGTTGCCAATCAATCAGCGAACTTTGACCGTTCTGAAGGATTAACGGTTATGGAAAACATTTTACAGAGTACAGACGACATTGACGCTGTTTTTGCCCATAATGATGAAATGGCTTTAGGTGCTGTCCAAGCTTTAGAATCAAACAATTTGCTTGAAGATGTTACGGTTGTAGGCTTTGATGCCACGGATGATGCACGGGCAGCTGTTTCTGAAGGACGCATGGATGCTACTGTCGCCCAGCAGCCGAAGCTGATCGGTGAACAAGCGATTGAGACAGCTGGAAAAGTAGCAAACGGAGAAAGTGTGGATGAATTCATTCCTGTTGAACTGCAACTTGTAACAGAATAATAGGTGTAGGTTGTTAAATTTAAACCCCTTCAGGATGTACACCAACCTTAAAAATCATAAAGGAATCCCTTCTTTTCACTGGAGGGATTCTTTTACGTTTACTGTATAGCTATAAGCAGTGTCTCAATTTCATTGGGCACTCCAACTTCACTACTCATCCCATAATAGAATCCATGGAAAGTTACCAAGTGTATTGGGCACTTTTTCAGAACCTACATATGAGGGTTCAATCTTACAAATTCCGAAATTCTAAATAATCATCTTATACTAGACTTCTTCACTACAAGAAAAATTAAGCGATACAGCAGGCGAAAGGAGCGGTTCACTAACGAAAATTCGTTAGACTGTTTCTTGGTCAAGCAATTTGAACAATATAATCAGTGATTCGCGATTCGTTGCCATACTGGATAATCTATTAACATCATCATCAACCCCTTTATGTACGATTACAATCGCTGATATTCAGGAAGATCTATCATTATGTCGGGACCTCTCTAAAATTCTAGGTATTAACCAAAACCCTATGACAATACCTGCTTGCTATACTACTTCCCACTAAATTGCTTATGTTTATTCCCTCATTATTTATTAGTGTACTTAGTAAAAATGAGAAGGAAGCCAAAAAAGTCGCAGTTGAAAGGCTTATAGTGATACGCTTTTTTACACTCATAAGCCCCCTCCTCGATTGATCTAATTTGTTCTGCTTAACTGCCCGACAGCCGTATAAAAACAATAAAATGGACTGTATCTAAGCAGTCCGTTATTCAACTCTTGCGCTCGTTCGTTTTATAAGGTCAGCCAGTTATTAAAGTGTACCCTTTGTAAAGGACATTTTATATTTCTGGTTGACCTATGTTTAATAGGTTTTATTCTTGAGGTAGCCGGGGTAGGACGTTTGCGCCCGTGGGACTTGATCCCGTCATGAATACTGTCCACCCCCTACTTGTAGAAACATGTTTGAGGCTGGTTCGTATTGAAGAGTCCCCTTTTAATTTTCTAAAGTCTGCATTAAGGTGTAGAAATATTTTGCATCACCAGTATTAAAGTAGTTGTACCATGCCTCAAGGGTATCTTCAGAAAATACACCTAACTTCTCTAATACAATTCTAGCGAAAAGCAATCCACCTGCTGAACTACCTGTAATCAAACCTCCATCCGCAATTGCCTTCACATTTTTATAATATTGCTCACCTTTATAATTTGGACATACCATTTTAAGGAATTCAAGACTATTGCTAGTGTGAATACGTGCGTCCAATACTCCGACTTCGGCAAGAGTAGTTGTTGCTCCACATATTGCAGCGACTGTTGCCCCACATTCTAACAATTCCATAGCCTTTTCAATAATCGGAGTATGCTTCTGATCATCCCAAGTATCTGCTCCAGGTAACAATAAAACAGCTGAAGGCTCAGAAATAATTTCATCATCAGTTATGTCAGGCGTAACTGTTAAACCACCCATCGTTGTTATGGATTCCATTGTTGGACCCACAGTTTTCACAGAAACATTAGAACTCTGCTTTTTAAAGTATCGTCTGGAATGAAGTTCTGCCGTCACATATCCAAATTCCCAATCTGATAATCCATCCAACACGTAATTGTAAACGTTAATCATGATATCCCCTCCTTGACAACCGCTGTCAAATACATTTCTTATTCCGTTCTTGTGCCCATTCGTATTATAAGGTCAACCAGTAAATAACTGGCTGACCTATTTTTCATATTATGGAATATAGTCTATTTTTCAATAACGATTTACTTTCATCTTCTAATTGCTTTTGCGTAACGTTCAATTTTGTTTTTCTTCAGCTTCCCTTTTTGCTTGGGCTGCTTTTTTCTTTTCTTCAACTGCCTCTTCCTTCTCTTCCTCTGCTTCTTTCTTCTCTTCTTCTGATTCCTTAATCTTTTTATAACGCTGGCGCTGTCGGTAGCCATATGTGGAAGCCAGGACGACCTCTTCATTTTCAAGGGCAGACCCTAGCGCGCCGATAATGGTAGATATACTTGTCGCCGTCCAAGCAATGTAGAAGTAGTTGATATACCCTATACTTCCGGATAGCTGAGATTCCAGCATACCTATTGGAATCAGGAGGATGACGGCGACAGAAAACAGGAGGAATAATATGAAATAATACATGGTAACTGTGAAAAACAGTGTAAAAAAAGTCGCAGCATTGTATAACTTTCTTAAATAATCGGTCTCTCCATCAGCCTTTCTTTCCCATAACCGGTGCACCAGAATGATCCAAACGACCATGGCCAATATAGAAATGACCGAAAGCATGAACATTCGCCATGTGCTGTAATTATTACTGAGCTGCCATAATGTCGGAAAAACAAGGGCGTACGAACCTGTAGTAAACGCAATAATGATGACCTTCATAAAAGCTGGAAACATAGCCCATGGACGGTTAGCACGCACCATCCCCGTCAAAATTCGTAAGGCACCGCTCACTCGTGACTTTATGGTGAATCGAACATCGATCTTCGATTCATGCTCTGCCGGCGTTTCCCGCTGAATGGGAGACAGAAGCTCAAATGCCCGTTTCCCGACTAGCCTCGTAGATTTTTTATTTTTCAACTCTTCGTGTTTGTCACTGTCTTTAGCCTGAATTCGCTGTTCTGCCTGCTCCCGGTCCTCTTCTGAACTTCCATAGTACATCTCATTCACTAATTGTAAAATCGCTTCCCGTATGCGTTTGTACATCGGGGTAGACCCAAGACCGGGAAGGCTGATCAAGGCGACATTCTCCTCTTCATACGCCTCGGCGACAATCGGCTTCTTTCCTTTGAATAACGGTAAATCAGTGAGGCAGACCGCAAAATCCCATTCCTTATTTCTCCTTTTATCTAAGGTGGACTCCAGTACTTCCAATGAATTTTTCGTTCCCCCAGTTAGAGCGTCCTCTATATATTCCACGTTCCATTTGTATTTCTCACTCACATAATAATTGAGCAAATCAGGTAGTTCACTTTTTAAATCTTTTCCTAATTTATTCGGGTATCCCGGTGCTGTAATTAATCCTAACATTTTGGTTGATTTGCTCATATCTTCACCTCTCCTGCAACTATCAATTATTTTATACTATATAAGCCCCATGACTCAAAAGGGCTTTACTGTCAATCACTGCTTGCAAGCCTGCATAGACCTTTTCATTGAATTGAATCCCTAAATTTACCATGGTTTGGGCAACTTCAGGTCTTACTCCACTGAGCACGGCTTCGGCCCCAATGAGTTTTAAGGAGTCCATTACTTTAAAAATTTGCGCAGCAACCATCGTATCAATGATACTAACCCCCGACAGGTCTAAGATTAAACATTTTAATTTCATTTCAGAACATTTATCTAAAGCATTAAACATAAGATGTTGAGCACGATTGGTATCAATTTCCCCAATGACAGGGATAATACCTGTATCTTTTGTAAGCTGTACGACAGGAACTGATAACTCATCAATGGCGTATTTAGCTGTTTCAATACTCTGGTGATCCCTCATATAGGAACGACTAACGATCTGTACGGCTTGGTCCATGATCATATTAAATTCTCTAACGATGTTATAGAATTCCTTCAATGACATGTCTTGTTCAATCGCTACATCTCGAATGATATCACCGATAACATTCCGGTAATAATAAATTTGAGAAATTAGGCTTTTTTCATTGCTCCACTAAAGCGCCCTTTAGCTGAAGAAAATGTAATGTGCCTTTTAGAAAAAGGTGATAGAATGAAAGGGATTTTCAAATTCATAGGGGGATAACATGACTTTAAGATATAAATGTTTAATACTTGACCACGATGACACAGCAGTAAAAAGTACACCTGATATACATTATCCATCCTTTGTTCAAGCTTTAAAAGAGTTAAGACCTAATGATAAATCCATTACATTTGAAGAATTCGTTGGATACTGTTTTAATCCAGGGTTTTCTTCTTTATGTAAGGACATTATTCAATTCACAGAAATGGAACAACAACATCAGCAGGAAATATGGAAAAAGTACACCGAATCAACGGTACCAGATTTTTATGAGATGTTTCCTGAAACCATTCAAGAATTTAAGAAACAAGGTGGTATCGTGACTGTTGTTTCCCATTCAGAAAGAAGCCGAATTGAAAGAGACTACTCAGTACATTGCGGGTTTTTACCTGACGCAATCTTCGGCTGGGAACTTGAAGACCATCAGAGAAAGCCACATCCTTACCCGATCAAACAAATTTTAACCCGTTTTGATCTTCAAGAAACAGATGCCCTTGTGCTAGATGATCTTAAGCCAGGAATGTTGATGGCCAAAAGTTGCAACTTAGATTTTGCAGCTGCCGGATGGTCTCACAGTATCCCTGAAATAAAGCAATGGATGAAAGCAGAGTCTAATTATTACTTTGAAACAGTAAAGGATTTTAAAGATTTCATTTTCTTATAATTAATTTTGGGTAGGAAGTCTTGTATAACTATCCTGCCCTAAAGCTGAATAAAAACAGCAAAACGGACTGCACTTAGACAGTCCGTTATTCGAAAAACGCGCCCTTTAGCAGAAAACTTGATTTCAAGATAATCTTAAAAGACATAATACTGTTCTCCTACTATTGAGCCCTCATGTTAACAAGCAGAGAACTTCTATTAGCTGGTATTGTGGAACTATTCTTAACTTACTTTCAATCGAATTATGACGAGTTTAGTGATAACTGCCTCGAAAGGTGGCTTTCTAATCAATTATTTTTTAACTTCTTGATTATATCTTTGTTTGGTACCGGTTTATAAGCAGGTGGTTCTTCACCATTTCCACACGGCTCTAGATGTGTAAACATAAAATTTTCATGTTCATATATAAACTTCACATCTTTTTTATCAACTTTGCCCAAATGCTCATCGGCCGCATCCAAAGTCCCCATAAAACGTGGATCTGGTCCTACAATCAATTCTTTCAGCATTTCAGGGTGTTTTTTAAGATACGTTTTAATATCCTCTGGAAGATTATCGTAAACCCCTATATGGTGAGGTATGCCGTTTTTCATTATCTTGTTGACCTTTTCGCTGTTGATCTTCGGATCTTTCTCCGGCGCCACTTTCGTTGCTCCGTCGCTGCAAGCGGACAGTAGAACCAAAACGCTTACTCCAACGATTATCACTAAGTTTCTCACTATGTACTCTCCTTTATAGTTTAACTAGGTAAATCTTAACATGGGTTTTTTTGTGTTTCATCACCATGCGAAGTTATGAGGGTTATGTCGCCCTTATCACAAAGAAAGAGCGCAAGTCTTATTCCAGATTTGCGCCCTTTCATGAATATCTTAAATCTAGGAAATACGAAAAAAATTTTATTGCATTATTGCCGGAGGGTTACCACCTTCACCAAAAAAATATGCGAATACTGTAAAACTTAATATAAGAACTGCAATAATAATAACTGCTATAGATAAGGTTGGCATTCGATCGTTTTTGAACGAATGAAGACCAACAATTAAACTTGATAATCCTAACATTAGGCAAATAACAGCACCAGTAACACTATTCATTTTTGGTAGAAGAGCTCCAAAGAATAAGATTAAGAAAAATCCTTGTAGACCTATTCCAATCCAAGGGAAACTTCGAACCATTACTGGGTCACTTCCTTTTTAAACATCGCTAACTCTTAATTCCACAAACGCGCCCTTATACAGAAGACTTGATTTCAAGATAAATTATCTAAGAATGAGCATCAAGCTTCTATTAGCTGGTATAGTGGAACAAGCATTTTTGTTAGAAGCCATATTTTAATTCTTTCTGTCTACTTAGGCGACAAACAATTCCATATAAATTCTATGCTTAAAGCCTTTCATTTTTGAAAAACTTTCTTTTTTTCGCTTGGACTCTGTAACACCCATTTATATAATCGATAAGAATCTCATTATGTACACGCATTAAATTCGACACCTTTATAAGCATCTTCTGTACCTTGAACTTCTCTAAATGCTCTAACTTCAATTTCTAGTTTTATATTTTCACCTCCCTCAAAACTATTAATATATTTACCAATTAACCTCCAAAATGTTTCTTAGGAAATGCAAACTATGCACCTGTATGGGGAAAATGCACTTTTCTAAACCCCTGATAAAATAGCGTTCAAAGAAGTAAATTATAAAAACGTTTATAGCGAGAGCACACTCCAGTTACTTGCCCTACAGCCCTATTTCTCCTAAAAGTTAGCGGTTCATTTCACGTTGCAGTATTTCAAAAAATAACGTCACATGATAGCCATCTACTGTTGCATGATGAACCTTAATATTCACTGGCATCAGCAACTGTGAACCAACTTTTTCGTACTTTCCACTGGTAATCATTGGTGTTAGTTTATTTTTGTTAGCTCCTGGTTGAGATGAAAAATGTTCAAAATGCATCCA
Source organism: Halobacillus shinanisalinarum (assembly GCF_022919835.1). Classification (NCBI taxonomy): domain Bacteria; kingdom Bacillati; phylum Bacillota; class Bacilli; order Caryophanales; family Bacillaceae; genus Halobacillus; species Halobacillus shinanisalinarum. Next base: position 1,573,838 of record NZ_CP095074.1, read on the forward strand.
AGGAATTGATGAAATATTAACCACGTTGGGTGGAACAACTCCCATTGGTGCGATATCTGTTGTGTTTGCATACTCTTTTATAAGCTTTTTGTACTCACGGTCAACTGATTTGTAATCTGTTAATCCTTCCAACCATAAACTATAAAATAATTCTGTTTCTTGATTAAAGTTCGTAAACGTTGGTACTAATTCTTGCCATTCTACTAATTGCTTATCTATGTGGGCATACCTCATATTCGGAATCTTGTTAACCGATCTAGTCAAATTAAAAATAGAGTAAGCATAAAAACTTATAGATTCGTCTTTGCATTTTTTAACTGCTCGAGTAACATCAATTTTTACTGTCATTTCAAACGTTGTGTCTGTCGCCATAAAATAATCATAATAGTTTCTTCTTGGAAAACTTTCTAAATCAATGACTTGATAAGTTGTCACCTATTTCAACCTCTCATTTAATATATTCAATTATAATATCACTACATTGTTGGTAAGACAGCATTTTAGCGCTGTCTTACCAGCTACAGCATGTATAAAACTTTGCATAAATATCATCAAAATTTAATTTTGCCTTTTATGATAAACAAAGCCTTCATAAGTCATTTTAAGCCACTTAAGATCAAAATACGAAGTTAAAGAGGATTAAACGGTATCAATACTGTCGAATTTTCAGACCTAATAACGAAGCAAATTGTATCGCTTGAGACGTTGATACTATACATCCTTTTAAGTTCTCTATTGAAACAGTTAAAGAATCAAAATTGGATGAGCTTATATCAATTCCTTTTAATGGTGTCTCTTCAAAGCTCGCGCCATTAAGATTGCATGAAAGAAATTCTACTTTTTTAAGCTTACAGTCAAAAAGGTCAGCGCTTTCTAACGCTGCATCATCAAAAATCACCTTTTCAAGTTTTGAGTTACCGAACATAACCATATTAAGAATCGATCCCCTAAATCTTGTATTACCGATATAAGACTCTGTTAAGTTGCTGCCTAGCAACTTACAATTAAGAAATTCAACTCGATTCATCGAGGCATTACCCAAATTAGCATTGGATAAATCACAATTCTTAAAGCGCACATCGGTAAGATCAATCCTGCTAAAGTCGGTATTAACAAAGTTACAGTTTTTGATAACCGTTCGATAAAGTTGTAATCGATCTATGGACTCGTTATCAAATTGAGAATCTGTAACGAGGTACACTTCAAATTCTGGATCTTCTTCATAAAAAATATCTGTAAATTTTCTCTCCGTTAGATTTTCAGGGATCTTGGGTGTGTCAATCTTCACTGTATACCTACCTACTTTCAAAGGAATTTAATTCACTTATAAGGTCTCTGGATACAAACATAAAGGAACACACGTTCCTTTTCAAGACTTGACCTTTAAGCATTTTCTGATACACAGGATTATCTAGACGAATATCTTAACTGAAGTTGTTTTGAGTTCTAAGAAATACCTTATTAAGTTAAATGTCCCTTTAATGTAAAAAAGACGCGTTATTCGATAAACGCGCCCCTTTTGATTAAATACATTTCTTTACAATCAAGCTGAGGAAAAATCACCATTGTTCAACTGCCTATGTTTTACCCAATCAAATCAAAATCACCTTGAATTATCATTAATGTTTTTTATAGCTTTGGCAGGCACTCCTGCAACCACAGTATTCTCTGAGACATCCTTAGTGACAACTGCCCCTGCTGCTATAACAGAATTATCTCCAATAGTCACCCCAGGTAGAATAGTAGCGCTTGACCCAATCCATACATTCTCCCCGATTATGACAGGTGAGGGATATGTTGTGCTTCTTGTTTCTAAAGATAATCCATGATTCAGTGTATTGATCGTGACATTCATACCGATCTGTGAACCGTTGCCTATACTAATTCCGCCTCGATCTTGGAAGGAGCAACCTGTATTAAGAAATACGTTTTTCCCAATAGTGATGTTTTTGCCGAAGTCCGTATAAAATGGCGGAAAACACATAAAAGATGAATCAATTTTGTTACCTGTCAATTCACTAAAAATCTCTACGATTTTCCCTTTAGAATGATAAGATGTATTCAATTCCATAGTTATTCTTTGGGCTTCAAAACTACATTGAACTAATAGCCCATGTAATTCTTTATCCTCGCCAGAAATTGGGTTTCCTTTTCTACAAAAATCTATAAACTCTTTCATATCCATTTTTAAAAATCACCTACCCCTTTTTGCTGGTAATTTAACTACACTTCTGTTATTTGAGATGAATAATCACATCAATGGACGCATTTCTTACTCCGCGAAAATGCCCGTTAATTGAATATTTATTTTAATTACCAAATTAAATTATTTAAAAATGTAAGAATATCTTTGTTCACTTCTTCGATGTCTGAACCTATTGTCATCAAATGGGTGGAATTAGGATAACCTTTAATCGATTTTTGACTCGATGTAACACTTCGATATACAAAATTTGCACTCTCTTTGTACAGTAATTCATCTAATTCACCATAAAATATACTGATCGGTGAAGTAATACGAGCTAATTTAGCTATTGTCGCATCAATTAGCTGTTGAAACTCGACTAATGAAGCTACAGACATATTTTGAATCTGTGTCATTTCTAGATTTATTTGTTCTCCATTTTTCCCCTCAATTTGTTTGTATCTCTTTGCGTAATGGAAAACGCGCTCTTGTAATACAGCAACTTCCCGATGGGTTGGGACAGACATTGTCACAACACCATTTACGTTCAACTCTTGTCCAACCTTTAGTGCAAACACGCCACCGAGAGAAAGGCCAATCACAGCTATTTTCTTAAAACCTTCGTCTTTCAATAATTGATAGCCATTTAGTACATCTTTCCACCAATCTGAAGGTCCATATGTGATAAGTTCTTCTGCTGTTAAACCATGTCCACGATATAACGGTGCATGGCAAGAATATTTATTTTCTTGTAAATATCTCCCTAACTTTTTCATATCACTCGTATTGCTAGTAAACGAATGTAATAGTAGTACGGCTTTCTCTCCACCTTTATAGTAAAAAGACTTGGGAGGAACTATTTTCATCATTGTTTGAATCCCTTTCTTATCTTTATCTGCCCTATAGGTTATATCTCCTCACAATACCATACCAACCTTAACATAAATAACCATTTCGGCTTGGAAGTCTTATTCCATTATATGGCCCGATCGTATACATTAATAAAAGCGCAATCCTTTGCCCCAGAATTGCGCTCCGATAATTGAAAATAGTCTTATAACATCTACTTTAACAGATCTTTTTTATTTAAGCCTTGTACATTTTCCTGTGACTTTGTTTCTGCAAAATTACAATATACAATCAGAGTAATTACATTTAGAATAATAGTAACGATGAGAAGAACTGCTGCGACGAACACCTTAACACCCATTATGTCCATAAGAGCAGACCAATCCTCAATCTTTACACGATTATAGCTATTGAAAATTTGGAAAAATAGTGAAATAGCACAAGCACTCATGCTCATAATGGACAATGCAACCCAATTATTATGAGCATGCTTTGTATACCGCATGAGAAAAAGGCTACGGAACTAGAAGTTGTAATCGTATGGACCGAAAAGGGTAGCGAAGGCAGGCCTTTAAAAGAAACATTTACGTTTACTGAATAACTTTTGTAACCACAAACAGGGCGCTTTACCTATATTCAAGGAAAGCACCCTTTAACGGAACATCTATTTAGTATTTACCAAGATAATATTTTGTCTCACTTAAATTGACAAATCAAATGATAAAAACTCAGGCAGTTCTTGTTCATGCTTGTCGAGCATAATCTGTTCCGGCTTGATGCCCTGCTCACGCAGTACTTCAATGTTCTGCACGAGGAATTCGTCGCTGCCGACAACATAGAAGAGTCCATCCTTGTCTGCAGCAAGATTTTTCACTTCTTCATAGTAGTCTTTACGGTTATCGACGAACTGTGATACGAACTTCTTGTCAGGTGCGGATTCAAAAATATCAGTGAATAAGAAATCTTTTGATGAATCGATGTTCAGGGAATGAATTTGATTGACGTTGTCATCACGTTCGAAATAATCAAGTACAAGCGGTCTGAAAGTTGCCAGGCCGACACCTGATGACAACAGGTAAACATTTTTGTCTTCCCTTTTAAGCGGTACATTCGAATGAGTTTTAAATATTGCAACTTCATTGCCGACTTCAAGATTTCTTAAAATCGTTTTAAACTCAGAGCACTGCTCTCTGATACGTGTTGTGATACCGATTGAATTTTCGTGCGGTAAAGTGGAGATTGACATATGGCGAATCAAGCTGCGGTTTGGTTTATCTCCGGCATTAAAGCCTTCCAGTGCGAAGTGGGTGTGGGAACCTTCTTCCCATGTAAAGTCTTCCGGACAGTCGAGCAGGTACGTTTTAACCTCAGGTGTTTCTTCAATAATCTTATTTATTTTAGTCCAGTATATTTGCATTATATATTCTCCTTACTCAATTATATGTATCGTTACTATCTAATATACAATAAGTGATAACAATTCTCAATTAAACGGATTGATTATTTCAGATAATTCAGGAACGGCAAAACCACTATCTCTTTCGTAATCAACATTTTTTTGTAATCTACTTTCAAAAGTATTTTTCTAGATGATCGCCTTATTCCTCAAGAATGACCGCCGATCCTTATTCCAGATAAGCGCCCGTAACGGAACAATTTTTAAAAATAAAAGGCGGGTCTGCTTAAAACAGACCCGCCTTTTATCTATTGCTCAAAAATATCTAACTCTGATAGTGTGTTTTTAAGTTTATAGCATCCCACCGTAAATACCCAGGAAGTCCCTGGACTACCAGACCCCGTTTCATATAGTGGCCTGTCTATACATATTCGTGATATTCGTTGGGGTCCTGCCCTTCTACACGGCCGGCTTCCCCTTTATCCAATGAATCAATTGTTTCAATATCCTCAGGGGTTAATTCAAAGTTGGTATTATTGATATTATCTTTTTGATGCTTTGGATTACTCGATTTTGGAACAGCAAATACGCCGGCCTGATAGTTCCAGTTTAAAATGATCTGTGCCGGAGTTTTATCGTATTTATCCGCAATTTCTTTAATTGTGGCATTTTGCAGCACATCATTCAGATAACCCCGACCAAAAGGGCTCCAGGATTCAGTAAGAATACCCCGTTTTTCATCTTCTTCAACCATACGGTTATTATTAAAATACGGATGACGCTCCACCTGGTTTGTAGCAGGAGTCACACCTGTTTCTGCGATAATGTTGTCCAGATGTTCTGGTTCAAAGTTTGAAACACCGATAGTTCTGATTAATCCTTGTTTCTGAGCATCCACTAAAGCCTTCCAAGCTTCTACATATTTGCCGTCTTTGGGATTAGGCCAATGAATTAAATACTTGTCAAAATATTTTAATCCAGTGCGGCGTAAAGATTCCTGAATAAAGATAAACGCCTTATCGTATTCATGGTAAGAGCCAGGCAATTTCGTACTGATTAAAATTTCTTCTCTGGGCAGTGCGGATCGACGCACAGCTTCACCGACAATACCTTCATTATCATAGTTTGTTGAAGTATCGATTAAACGATACCCTGTGTTTAAGGCGTTTAAAATTTCAAATGTACCCTGATCACCGTTAATGCCGATCGTGCCTAATCCCACAAGTGGAAGCACTGAGCCATCATTTAGAATAAAACTGTTATTACCAATAGTCAAAGTCACATCTCCTTTAAAACCTTTATAATGTAAGTTGATAATGATAGAAAAAGATATTTCCTTCACGTCTGCCAATATAAAACCAACAGGCTGTCTTCACCAAACAGTGGTCCCGGTTAAAGTAGCTGCCGGTCAATCGTCAAGCTCAATCACATTACAGTGTTTCATTTCATCTCTAACTGAGAAGTCCATAATTAATATACCCAATTAAAAAAAATCCTACACCACTAATCGTAACTGATTGATGGAGTGAGGACCTCTTCGTAATAAATCATTTTATACATTCGAGCCGGCACAAATTAGAGCATAAAAAGAGTTTTCGAACTGGCGAGCAATGAGCAATCGCAATGATGTCTCTATTTTACTTCGCCATCAGGGGGCGCAAGACTGAACGAGCATTCCAATGGTCTGTTTCGGAAATAAAGCTTCCCCAAGCATATGGATTTCAACAGGGTAGATCAGCATTTCGTTACTTCAGCAACCGACAGGCGGAACCACGTACCCAAAAAGTCCTTGGACTACCAGACACCGTTGGAAGTATTTATGAGCTATATGGATGTAGGCAGGTTGTCTAGCTTATTTTGACAAACGAAGCCTTTAAATGTTGACAGCTATTAGCTGGTATTATGGAATAGCGTTATTACCATATTTTCGTCATTTCTCACAATGCATTACTCAAGAATCTGGCCCGCTTGCGGTATAACCGTATATTACCTTTACCACAAGAAACCCCTTAGACAAATTACATCCAAAGAGGTAAAGCATCGCAACTTTATTCCAAATCTACATAAAACGGTTCACTTCACCCGAGGAAACTGACATCACATCACTTGTTTGATAGATTCCATTCCGTATTTGATTGAAGCTGCCCCCTTTGATAACCGTCAATACGAATACCATCAAGCCCCGAACTGGAAAGCAACGGATTCAATGTATTGATTCATGGAAACGTTCGAATCGCCTCATCTTGTCCATTAAAGGAATCCTCCAAATCAATGATGGCTTTTATACTGGTTTTCACCTGATGAAGTATTTAACGTTTTTTTGAAAATGTCATAGGAGTAGAGATCACTTATAGTTGCTCCTTAGGGTTACTCCAAGGTACGAGTAAAATACGACGTTAAGTTATACCATGGAGTAACAAACCCCTTTCAAAATGGGAAAATACGGAATAATAAAAACATCAGGAATTAGTAAATGTACGGCTATAAGGTGTGTAAGAAGTGAAAGTGAAACTTATTCCGGATCTTTTGTTTTAGCGAGTTTATGTTTATCTATCGTTCCCGGTGGTTGTTCTAAGCATCCATTACTAATCATGAGATCGGCCCCATCTTTCGCAAAGCGAGCGATCTCTAAAGAGAGCCGTTCATAATTTACCATAAGGTCGTTTCTTTGACTTGCAGCTGCTGCGGTTGCGTAATTCCCAGTCCCTGCCCCACTTAATAAACCCATATGAAAAAGAGCTAGTTTATCTGAAAATGGTGGCGTGGTTGAATCTGTTATACTCACATCAGATGAAGCAGGTGGCTGTATGTTGTTGTTCATAAGCGCCTTCATAAAGATCTCAACATGTTTTTTTGAAATATCTGCTCCTCTCAACATCCATTTTTGAACCTGTTCATTCGGTGAAGTTTGAGCAAAACTAAGAGCTAATTTATTTCCTATCATGTTGGTTTGAATGTTCATGAATAAATGAGATATTTCAACTGTGTTTAATGGCCGTTGCTTACCGACAACAGAATACCCATTTAAATATTTCTTTGAATCTACAAAATCCGTTCTTGTGGGATAGGCAATATATGGCGCTCTAACAAATAAGCCTTTTGAAAGGAGTACGTCTGAACTATTATCGTACAAATCAGACGTTTCTTGCAGTCCTTCCATGAAATAGGCTCTTATATCTTTTCGAGCACTCATAGCCATAAAGCTGCTGTAGGCAAGTAATCCCACCTTAGCCATATGATTGATGTAATGTAGCATAAACATGTCAGTAAAAAGTTTAGGGGCATTTCCATTTAAATCATGTTCTTTTGTAAAACCTGTCGGCAGCGGTAGCTCTTCAAGCTGGAAGATACTTGTTAGCTTCTTTATGTGAGTAGATGAAATGTCATAAGCAAACTGAACAATAGATCGAATTTCATCATCTTCTACATGTTTGAGAAAATAACTTAATACACATTTGGACATACTATCATTCATATACGAACTCCAAATAGAAGCTAATTCAGAAGAAGTTAGCTTTGTACGATTTTCCGTCATAATTAAATTCCTCCAAAGAATAGGTATGGATTTATTCTTTGCGAAAAACTGTATATTATTACGATCAAATCCTGTGGAACTCTATATGGGATTTTATAGGTTTTGTACTTGCGGTAGCGCCAACGTCAACTTTTTATCACATATGACATATACCTTTTTATGGAAAACACAGGATAAGTCAATCTACATAGTTGATCTTTAAGGCACAAAAAACAGACACTCCTTCGTCACGCAAAAGAGTGTCCATTTTTATGATGGGATTGAGGTCTTTCTTAAGATAAAGAGGATGACGAAAATGTTTGCCATTTTTCGTTTTTCATTCAACATTTCCAAAACTTCTGCTCTAATCGAACAGTATTTTTCTCCCCATACAAAAGAATAGTTCCAGAGTTTTTGGCAGCATCGAGTATGTATTTATCATTCTCAACAACCTACTGGTCCTTATGGGTTAGAAGCTTTTTAGGGTTTGTAGAAATCTTTAGTGTGGTATCGCATATTTCTGAATTCGTACTGGGGGTAAGTCACCGAAATTCTTTTTAGGAAAAGATAAAAAGCACCTACTTACGGAAAATGGAGAAAAGCCAGCCCCAATTTCCTTTAGGTTTTTTCACCGATTCTTCTAAACGCTTGTTAAACTCATTTTGTGACCGCCATTCTTGTTTCTGTTCGTCCCGCATATTTTGTATTTCACTATGTAAGAATTCGTTTTTCTCTTTTTCTTGTTGCAGCAAATTTTCATATTGAGTCTTTTGTTGTTCCATTAATTTCTCAAGTTTGGTATTCATTTTTTGCGTAGAATTTCCGACACCAGAACTGATAGCATGATGATCTTGCCGTAGTCGGGCAACGGTTGATTGAAGTTCAGAAACATTATTTGTCAGTTGGACATTCATCTCACGTGAGGCTGCAAGTTCTTGGGATATAAACATTAAGAAGTCTTTTAATTGATGAGGATCATGGAATGAGTTGTCATATGTATCGGGTATTGCCACTTGTGTTTCACTAAACCCTTCTAATCTTGCTTTTTGTTGATTCGCAAGGTCTTTAGCTGTATCGTCAAAGGGATTGTCCGTATCGCGTAACGCTATAAGCGCTTCTATGTCAGATCGCACAAATATACGCCGATGACCATCCTTGAAAAACTCATATCCATTTCGCTCTAAGACTTGTCCATATTTTCGGACTGTCGGTGTTGCAATGTTCAATTCTTCTGCCACCTCTTTGGTAGAGAAAGCTCGTTCATTGGGTTTTATATCGTGTCGCATTTCGATCCTCCTTCTCTACTAAATATGAAGGTTATTCGATATTTTGGCAAGAGTATATCGCCCAGCGATTCGAAACCAAAAAGGAGTCTATAAACCCATGTTTTAAGGAATTATTGTAAATGGCGTTGTGCTAGTTGTAAGCAAGTTCCGCTTGTCCATATCGCTTACCATCGTTTACTCCTGCCTAGTAAATCATACAGCTTACTCCGAGCTTTTTAATTTCCTCAGAAGTTTGACGGGCTTTGTTTCTGTATATTTTTGGTAATTTAACCCTATTGGGAAATGACCTTTGTATAACAGATATTCATGTTACAAACGGGCAAGCTGAATTCGGTTTTTGGACGGATGCAAATACAAATAATTGGATTAATGTGGACGACGTAGAGTTTTTTAAGAATTAAAGAAATGAAATTCCTAGAATTATAGAGAAGGAAACATAAAACCATACGATAATTGGGGCATGTATCCCCCCTCGGTTATCGTATGGTTTGTTTTACTTACCCCTTCTGAAAGATGAGGTTTTGGATTAGCTATCTAAGACGTACAGAAACAGCAGTCAGTGTTTAATAATTCGACTTTCAAAAGGTTGAAGGGAAATCTCTTGAAAGGATTTCATTTGATCACTATGATTCATAATAAAAGTAAAAGTCTCTTCCACTGTATGACGGCGATAAACTTCAACGTCTTCATCCGATTCAACAAATGAAAGATCGTTAGACCCAATAATCTCCATGGCTACACCATCCATCGTCTGTTCCCCAAGTCCTCCGCCGATGTAATAGACGTTCCCTTTTCCATACGTATTTCGGGTTACGGCAGCATATTGTCCATAGAGCCCGTCCTGATATCGAAAAAGAACCTCCGCCGTTTCAGCAACAATTAAATCTCTCCAAACCGCTACGCGCGAAGTTTCTCCATTATAGTCGCCCGTTCCTTCGACGGGTACGGTTCTTTCCTTTGTTAAAGATTCAACTTCTTCGATCTTTATTCCTGTTAATGAACGGACCGGGCCTGGGAGTGGCTGTTTGAAATGAATGTTGTTATCTTTATTCTTTAAGCCAGCTCGAAACGAAAAGACTACTGTTCCCCCTTTTTCCGCAAAGGCAGCTAACTGATCTGCCAATCTTTGATCGATGATTTGCATAACCGGTACAAGGACAACTTTGTATGTTGAAAGGTCTCTGTCGCAAGGAATAACATCTATATGGGTATTCAAGGAATAAAACGGCCGATACAGACGCATCAGTTCTTCTTTAAAATCGAAATCTTTACTCTGACTTTGTGCACGCCAAGACCAAATATTGTCGTAATCATAGATGACGGCAATCTCGGACTTGATAGGTGACTCAAGCACATCTTCATATGAAGAAATCTCATGGAATAACGATTGGACTTCTTTATACTTCCTTCCATACTGGTTATCTTGATCAATTACTCCATAACAAAACTGCTCCGCTCCCTTTGTCATTCCTCGCCAACGGAAATAAAGCATATGATTGCAACCATGGGCAAATGCCTGATAAGACCACATTTTAGCTTGGTTCGGACGCGGCAAGTAACCAATCACATCGTGTCCCTGAGCTCCCATCAATTCCTCGACGATCCAAAAGTTTTTATCTAATAAGCCCCGGTTGAAATCAAGTGTCATCGCAATCTCAGCTGGTGGAATGGGTTCCTCCAGTCCACCCCACACCGGATAATTGTCGTAGGAAACAAAGTCCATGGGGCGAAGATTTTCCGCATGATCGAACCATTTGTTGAAAAATCCTCCTGCGACGTTCGTGGTCACGCGCTGATGCGTTCCTTTATATTGTTTTACGATATTTGTCATGTCATGGGCGAAGCGATTGAGGGAAGCTGAACGGAACCTGGCCCAATCCAATTTTAACCCGGGATTATGTGTCGTGATGGTTGGTTTTGGAACGGGAATCTCAGTAAAATCATTGTACGTCTGTCCCCAAAAGACCGTTCCCCAGCGCTCATTTAAGCTGTAAATATCATGGTATTTCTCAGCCAGGAATTCATGGAACTTAGCATGACACTGATCACAGTAGCATTGGTCACTTCCCTCATGGCCGAACTCATTATCGACTTGCCATACCACAATCGCTTGTTCATGTTGATAGTGTTTGACTAATTCCTTCGTGATGCGGGCACTATGTTCCCTGTAGGTATCCGAATGAAAGCAATATTGGCGGCGGCCGCCAAACACTCGCTTATGGCCATATTCATCTTCAGATAATATCGAAGGGTCTCTATCCGCCAGCCAAGCGGGGAAGGTTGCAGTCGGCGTACCGAACATCACATCCAACCCCTTCTCCTTCAATGAGTCAATCACCATATCAAAATAAGAAAAATTAAATTGTCCGTCTTTCTTTTCCATCAGGTGCCAGGCAAACTCGCCGATTCGTACGATATTGGCCCCCATCTCTTTGATTCCTTGAATATCTTCTGTCACCATTTCCTTTGGCCAGTGTTCCGGATAATAATCTACCCCAAGATAGGTCATCTTACAAACCTCCTACTTGCATCGTTAAATCCCATGAGTACGTTCCTCGTGCAGGGATTTTTGATACCTTATTGATTTTATTTGCGACATATACATCATCATACATCCCCGTACAGGGCTCTAAAGCAAAATTATACTCACTGCGATAGCCGCCCTGCGTCTTCCATATTCCTAAATAAGGCACTTTATCCGAAGGGAACGTATACGTTAACGTCCTTCCGATGTTATTCTGAACAGCCTGACACCATCCTTGGCTTAGCCGTTTTGTAAAATAAAACTTCTCTATATTGTTCGCTTTTTCGTCTTCCATTTTTGATAAATCGATGGAGTCCCCTGTTCGCCTGGATTGGGTGACTGGATAACGATGGACGGTTCCCCACTCTCCAAGATGATCAGATGCTTGTTCCACATTAATGACTTCACTCAGATCCGATGGCACGCGAATGGTTGTCGTCTGATTCATATTTAGCAGGGAATGGGCCGCCCAAATAAAAGGAAACGGTTGATTGGACAAGTTGATCGCTTGGTAATTCAGTTCAACACGGTCTTCCTTAAGAGATACTTGTTTTTTTAAAGAATAAGGAAAAACCGGACTGGACACTTCTAAATCCAGTCCGTACGAACGTTCTGTCACTTGCCAGGGCATCGCCCATACTTCCCCATGATCAGGAATGCGCAAAAAATCATGAGGGTGCGGTCCTTCATCTATTCCAGGGAACATTTCATCAAACCCACTGGAATCAAATTTGGAAAAATCTTGCCCATAAGTAGGAATGGTCATCTTGTCGGCTTCTGTTTGATACAGCCATTCATAGCCTGCCTTTTTATCAAACAAACTTGCCATTTTACCACCATAAGCAGGCAGGATCGTGCACCGAATGTGTTCATTTTCCAAAATAATAGAATCTATCCCTTTGAATGTGCCATACTTGATCATCAAGACCTCTCCTACAATACAAATTACAATATCTCACTTAGAAAGCGCCGGAACCCTTCCTGTCCTTCTGTCGTTCGTTTGAATACGCCGGCATGTTCTAACACCGTTGAGAACGTTCTTCCAATTTCCTCTTTTAATAGCTGCTTTATATTTTGTTTGTTCAACTGTTCATGACGGGCTCTGATCTGCTTGGCCCAATCCACATGTTTAGCGGTACGATCATCGTCAGTCCCTTTCGTATCCAGGGCATCTTGAAGCATGTATTCACTAAGCACATCCATTTCTTCTACCAAGCGTCCAGGCAATACAGCAAGCCCCATGACTTCGATCAAACCGATATTTTCTTTCTTGATATGGTGAACTTCTTGATGAGGATGGAAAATGCCCATGGGATACTGCTCATTCGTGCGATTATTTCTCAACACGAGGTCAAGCTCAAATAATCCATCCCTCATGCGGACAATCGGCGTGATCGTATTGTGCGGCGTCCCCTCTGTTTCTGCAAAAATGCCCACACGTTCATCACTGTAGCCTTTCCACGTCTGTAAAATTCTTTCGCCTAGTCTTGCCAATTTTTCACGGTTATTTCCTTGAAGCCGTATCACGGACATCGGCCAGTTTACGATACCGACAGTCATCTCAGGGTCATCACTTACGTTGAATGTTTCATCCATTGGTGCTTGCGCCATGGGAAATTCGTGGTGGCCGGCTTGAAAGTGATCATGACTTAGAATCGAGCCCCCCACAATTGGTAAATCCGCATTCGAACCGACAAAGTAATGGGGCAGCTGTTCAACAAAGTGAAGGAGGCGCTCAAAGCCTGCCCATGAGATTTTCATGGGCCGATGCTCACCAGAAAAGACAATCGCATGCTCATTGTAATAAACATAAGGGGAGTATTGTAAAAACCACCTCTCCTCTTGCAGTTCCATCGGGATGATCCGATGGTTTTGACGGGCTGGGTGATCCATCCGGCCTGCGTAGCCAACATTTTCTTTGCATAGCAAGCATTTCGGATAAGAAACAGGCCCCTTGGCTTTGGCTGCTTCAATCGCTTTCGGGTCTTTCTCTGGCTTGGACAGGTTGATCGTGATTTCCAAATCGCCATAAGAAGTCGGACTGTACCAATGAACATTCTTGGCCACACGATCTGTCCGGATATAATGAGAGGACTTAGCTAGTTGATAGAAATAATCCGTTGCTGCCACCGGTCCTTCCGACTGATAGAGATGGTAAAAGGTTCGAATCACTTCTGAAGGACGGGGGATCAGTTTGTCCATGATTTTCGGATCAAATAAATCTCGTTGTATGACGGTATTATCAGGGATTAATTGATTCTCGACTGCATAATCAAGCATGTTTTCTAACATGTCAATCGGAGTCTCAAGCAGCTCCTCTGGCAGATTTGTCGGCTGATACTCCTCTAATTGGAAGAGTTCTAACAAAGCATTACGAACATAATCGATGTCCCACACAGCCATCATTTCTTTATGCAAACCATAATGAATCAAACGATCAATCTCTTTATATATGTTAACGGTCATGATCATTCACCTCATTTCTAATTAATTACCGTAGCCGTCCGGATGATTTTGAAACCAGGTCCAGGCCGTTTGAATCATGTTATCCAAGTCAGAATGCTGCGGTTCCCAGCCTAGTTCATTCATCGCTTTTGCAGAAGAGGCAACGAGTTGTGCTGGATCTCCTGCCCGTCTGGGAGCTATTTCTGCCGGAATGTCACGGCCTGTTATCCTTCTTGCTGCATCGATTACTTCTTTGACTGTAAAACCTTGGCCATTACCCAGATTATAAGTAGCACTGCCGCTTTGACTTCTCAATTTTTTAATAGCCAACAAATGGGCATCGACCAAATCAGATACATGGATATAATCTCGGATACATGTCCCATCCTTGGTAGGATAATCATCACCAAAGATGAGAATTTTCTCTCGTTTTCCTAAGGCTACTGCCAGGATGATTGGAATTAAATGAGTTTCCGGATCATGGTCTTCGCCTATCCGGCCTTTGGGATCCGCCCCAGCCACGTTAAAATAACGTAAGACTACCGATTGAATGCCGTGAGCCTGCTCAGCCCATTTCAGCATGTTTTCAATCGCAAGCTTCGTTTCTCCATATGGATTCGTCGGCATGGTTGGATCCGTTTCCTGAATCGGTACCTGTTCCACTTCTCCATAGGCTGCGGCAGTCGATGAAAAAACGATTTTCTTCACCTGATGGGCAGCCATAACCCTCAGTAAACATACAGCCCCGTACACATTGTTATCGTAATATTTCAATGGATCCTCGACACTTTCCCCAACCTGTGAATCGGCTGCAAAGTGAATCACCGCATCGATGTCGTTTGATTCAAAGACGTCGTTTAAAAACGCTTCATCACGAAGATCACCTTGGTAAAAGGCAGCTCCTTCTACTACAGCTTCACAATGACCTTTTTGCAGATTATCCACCACCACGACTTCTTCGTCTCGATCCAACAATTGAGCTACGGCATGACTTCCAATATACCCAGCTCCACCACATACTAATACCGCCATATTGTGTACCCTCCTGTTATAATTTTTTTGCGCCATCTCCAATATTGACTACATAAAAATCCGCTTCTAAACCAGTAGCTTCTGTGTACTTTTGGCCGACGCGATCAATAAAGCGACTAGTCATCTCGTTTGGTACAATACTTATCGTACAGCCGCCAAAACCAGCCCCAGTCATTCTCGATCCAATGGCTCCTTCTTCCCATGCTGCCTCGACTAAGGCATCCAGTTCCTTTCCAGTCACTTCATAATCATCACGTAATGACACATGGGATTCATTCATTAACCTACCAAAGCCTTCAACATCGCCAGCTTTTAATTTTTCCACCGCATTGATTGTACGGAGATTTTCATAGACCACGTGCTTCGCTCGTTTTCGCACCATCTCATCATGAATCAAACCTTTATAAGCCTCAAACTCATCTCCTGTCAATTCACCGAGTTGACTAATATCGAGCTTGGCTTGCAGATCACTTACGGCTGTTTCACACTGCAGCCTTCTTTCATTATACTTGGACTCAGACAGACCTCTTCGTTTATTGGTATTGGCTATGATCAGCTGCTCATTCGTTAAGGAAATCGGAGTGTGTTGATAATCCAATGTATCACAGTTTAATAGAATCGCATGATCTTTCTTCCCCATTCCACTAGCGAATTGATCCATGATTCCACAATTTACACCGACAAATTCGTTCTCCGCCTTTTGAGCCAGCTTCACCATCTCGATCCGATCGATCTCAAGCTGGAATAGCTCCTTCAGCATAACAGCTGTAACCAATTCAACCGAGGCTGACGAGGACAAACCTGCCCCGTTTGGAATGTTTCCATAAAAAACGGCATCGAAACCAGTGGGGATCTTGTAACCAGCTTGCCGGAATACAGCAGCCACACCTTTCGGATAGTTCGCCCAGTCGTGAACTTGTTCATAAGTCAGACCGTCTACTTTGGTTTCGATGATTCCTAATTCGTTAAAATTCTTGGAATACAGTCGAACCTTTTGATCCTGTCGTTTGCGGACGACAACATACGTCCCCACACTAAGCGCGCACGGGAAAACGTGGCCTCCGTTATAATCGGTATGCTCCCCTATGAGGTTGACACGTCCTGGAGCAAAAAAAGATACACATTCTCCATGATCCCCAAACTGATGCATAAATTCCTTTTTCAATTGTTCCATCTTTTCACCTTACCCTTATAAGATTTATAGAATACCTATTGGAGATAGCAACGTGTAGATAATGATCATCGCCAATGTCACAGCCACTCCGACAGGGAATACAAGTTTCCACGGGGTCATATCGACCTTCGACTTTTCTTCTAAAGTGAAATCTTTCTCGCGAGGGCGAAGCTTGCCGATTAGCAGCATTAACCCTGAACATAATACGAAAAGAATCGCTAATATATGAAGGAAGTGGATTCCTGTGTCCCAAACTAGCTGAGTGACGGCATAAATCGAAATAAATACAAACAACGATATTTTCGCTGCTATAGCTGGAACACGTTTAGTCAGATAGCCAACAATAAGAATCGTGAAGATTGGCACATTATAAAAACCGTTAACGATTTGTAAGTATTGAAAGAAACCTTGAGGCACCAGATCAATCAGTGGTGCGATACACATCGCAAACAAAGCGAGTACGATACCAATATATTTCCCTTTACGGACAACCTCACGATCAGGTGCCTCTGGCTTGAAATACGGCTTATAAATATTGAGTGCAATCAACGTAACGGATGAGTTCAATGCTGAATTAAAGGAGGATAAGATCGCACCGAACAGGACAGCGGCAAAGAAACCTACCAAAGGCGTTGGCAATACTTCTTTGACCAGTCTGGGATAAGCATTCGTCGGCTCAAGCCCCGGACCGAACATGTTGAAAGCGATAATTCCCGGAAGAATCAGGAAGACAGGTCCTAACAGTTTCAAAAAAGCGGCAATCAACACCCCTTTTTGACCTTCCTTCAAATTCTTCGCCGCAATCGCCCGCTGCATAATATGCTGGGCCGTTCCCCAGTAAAATAGGTTGACTAAAAGCATCCCTGTAAACATGGTTCCAAAGGGCACCGGACTTTCGGAACCGCCGACTGAATTCAATTTTTCCGGAGATTCTTGAACGATTGTACTCAACCCATTTGTTATCGAACCATCCCCTAAGACAAACAACCCGATAACCGGAATCATCAATCCCCCGATCAGAAGACCAATGCCATTAATGGAATCAGACACGGCAACAGCCTTTAACCCACCAAAAATGGCGTAAATCGAACCGACAATTCCAATCGCAAATACCGTAATAAATAAACCTGTCATGCGGCTTACCCCTAGCGCTTCCGGAATACCGAACAAACCATTAATGGCGACCGCTCCGGAATAGAGGATCGGTGGAAGCAGATTAAAAATATACCCGAACAAGAAAAGAATGGTGACAATTTGTTTTGTCCCAAAGTCATAACGATCTTCTAAGAAATCAGGGATGGTCGTAATGCCGCCTTTCAAATATCTTGGTAAAAGAAATAAGGCAACAACCACTAACGCAATAGCAGACCCGACTTCCCAGCCCATCACCGCAAGGGTATCAGAATACCCTTGCGCATTTAATCCAATCAATTGTTCCGTAGATAAATTCGTAAGCATGAGAGAACCGGCAATCGTCCACGCCCCTAAGCTCCTTCCACCTAGGAAATAACCATCCTGGGTGGCTAAGTTCTCTTTACGAGTTAGGAAGTATGAGATAAGTGCTACTAGTCCAGTAAAAAATAGAAAAGATACAATCGTAAATAGATTCATAGTTGTCTCTCCTTGCACAGTTGGTTTGAATGCGTTTGCAATATAGTTAGTAAAATTAATTAATTAATTTACATACAACTTATCACAAGAAACAGAAAAATGAAAACCCTTTATTATGAATTGAGCTCTCCCTTCATCTGTTTGAACAACACTTTTTTTGACCTATATTTTTTTGAAAAAAGTAATGAGTACGTTAAACAGCCCGCTATCTTTATTAAATAATTTTCCTTAGTTTTAAGCCTATGTTATGATAAATGTATTATAATTGTGGGAGGAAAAAGTATGTCTTCGAAGTACAATAGGGGAAGTTTTCAATTAATGAAATCGATCAATCGCTCCATCATCCTGAATATGATTCGCAAAGATGGCCCGATTTCCCGAGCTGAGATTGCCAAACAAACAAAACTCACCCCTCCCACCGTCAGTAATATCGTCAAAGAATTGATTACCAGCGAATTCGTCATCGAAACCACACAAGGTGCTTCACAAGGCGGAAGGAAGCCGACATTGCTAGCCATCAATGCCGAACATTTCTACATCATCGGCATCGACGTCGGACGCTACAAGATGAAGTTCATGGTCACAAACTTGTTTGGTGAATTAAAAGATTCAACCATCTTAGGAATTAAAGAATATCCGACTGAGGAAGACCTTCTTGCTACGATGAAAACAGGTATCCACTCCTTGTTACAATCAAGCACGATTGATACAGAAAAATTTCTAGGAATTGGCGTAGGTATGCACGGCATTGTTGATGTAGAAAAGGGAATCTCACTCTTCGCCCCTTCCTTCGACCTTCACAATATTCCCATAAAGGAAGAGTTGGAAAGAGAGTTCCGGATGATTGTCAAAATAGAAAATGATGCCCGCACCATGACACTTGGCGAATCCTGGTTTGGAAATGGAAAAGATACCGATAACCTTGTAGGGATCAACGTCGGCCATGGAATCGGTGCAGGTATCATGATCAATGGCAGACTTTTTCATGGGGAAAATAACATTGCAGGAGAAATCGGACATGTCACCATCGACCTGTCAGGGCCGAAGTGTACCTGTGGAAATTATGGCTGTCTACAGACGTTAGCCGGAGGTCCGGCGATTGCAGAACGAGCCAAGAAACAATTAAAAACGGGCAAAACATCACGTATTCTAGACTTAGTCGAGAATGATATCGAGAAGATAGACGGAGAGATGGTTTATCAAGCCGCTTGTGATGGAGATGAGTTCAGTGTTGAATTATTAAATCAAACGGGAAGATTTTTGGGCATAGGTCTCGTCAACCTCATGCACACGTTAAACCCGAAACGAATCATTATCGGCGGTGGAGTGGCTAACGCAGGAGACTTTTTGATGGAAGGGATAAAAGAAACCATTCAGTCAAAAGGATTGACGAAACAAGCCAGGGACACCTCGATTGTATTATCAAGCCTTGGAGAAAATGCTTCTGCCTATGGTGCATGTGTATTGATTTTAGAAGAATTTTTTTCCCAGCATTAAGGAGCTTGGTGGGAGAAACAGAAATTTTTGCAGAAGGATGCCCCAAAAATCCTTAAAAGAACCGATAGCTGAGCATTCTACGCTTAGCTATCGGTTCTTTTTCGTTTCTCATAAAGTGAACTTCCATCAGTGGGAGTTTTCTTCATCCCACTGATGGTTAGTTGAACCAATAGTTAATTCCTGCAAACGGCATTTGTAACACCCTTCTCTTGAAGCGGAGTAACAAGAGTAGTTCTTCCCGGTTGGAACCCTTCCGTTAATGCCGTGTTTTTCCATTTTTGTCGTTTCCATGTAGTATGGATACTTCTATCCCAACCCAGACCAATTTGTGCAAACATCTTGAAAATAAATGGATTTAGTGGATCAATCGCTGTTCTCATCCTCGATAGCCTTGTCATAAGGCATTCTTAATATGTCAGGGGTAGAGAACTGGAAAAAACTTTTCCTTTTTTCGATTACGATACCTACATCACCTGAATAAATAGCATGAATTAACGTATTAAGAACTGCTTCTCTAAGAGCTTTATGTACGATTGACTCACAGACTGGCGTATAAAATCGTTACCTTGTATTTGGAATGGGATATCAATGTCTGATATTATTTTTCCAATAACTTTAAAATATAAGTCATATAAGTTTCCAGACCAAGTTCCATCTTGTGAGGTAATTCTATTGGACCACCGCTCGCCAGGAATTTCAGAGAGTATTTCCCTATTATCTAAAAAGTAGTTTGGAAATAAATCAGCTATAGATCTTTCTTCGCCAAACATCATTAGCCCTGCAATAGTTAAACCCCTCCAGAATATTATCTCAAAGTATATAGAATTCCCCCTAAGTTTAGTCATCACAGCACACTCAATGAATATAATATTAACGATATGGATAAAATATAAATTAACAATATTGACAAATCGTTAACTTTGTCTATAATGGAGGTAGGAGGATGAGAATAATGAGTAAAGCCGTATATGATCTAACCGCAAAACAAATTAATTTAGGCTTTCAAGAAAAAGATCACCACCTTATTGAAAAAGAAACTGATTTCATTTTAAACAAGATTGTAACAGTGATGCTCACAGTATTTTCTGACAAAATTGAAGGGATTACCTTTGATCATTATGGTGTAATTTTAAAAAGTGAATATTTGCTTTCAGAAAAACATCAAGAGAATTTACTGAAGTGGCTTAAGCGGTTAATGGAAATTGAATACCCTTCCTCAGATATAGAATTTGGCAAACTAAAAGTAGATCTTGAGAACTGGTACTATAAAATGGGAGGAGAAGAGATTCACTTCCACTATCATGATGATTATCTTTTAACTCCTAAAGAAGCATCAGAGCGCTTGGGCGTGTCTAGAGTTACCTTAAATAAATATATACAACAGGGATTAGAGTCTTTAGATACTTCGTCTCATCACAAAATCCCCTTGTATGTTATTGATTTATGGAATGACCCCGTATATTGTATTCGGATGCAAATGATTGCTCAACAAAGGAAAATGGGAAAACAGACCCCTTTAGAACGATTACAAGAAATAAATAATGAGCTTTCTAAATTACAAATAAAATATAAAAAACCTAATTTTAAAGAAGCATTTGGCCATCTAAATGGAGACAACCTTGACGATCCAGCTGATTATTATTTATGGCGAGATTTAGAAGATGACAAAGAGGAGATTTTAAAGCACATTGGGGGAAGTTAATTTTGAGAAAGAGACACTCAAACTTGTCTACGAATAGATCTAAAATATTACTTCCAGCTGATGTAGACGCTATCCTCGATGATTACGGTCATCTTTTGAAGGCCTACTCCCAATTGAGAGACAAAGAATCAATTTTCGCCAATTATAAAAGAACGGTAAAGAGAATGGAAGTTTTGTTCCCTTTAGTAGAGCATCCTGTCCATGGAGTTACGGGTTTACATGCACTAGAAAATTATGATGAAGCGGGTTATGTCAGGCGTTACCAATACCATTGGAAGATAATTCTGCCCAAAACTGGTGTAAAAGCTAAATCACATTTCAGGGTGGGGGAATGATCCACATAATGCAGAATGGACACCTGACGAATATAAAATCGAAACAGAACCCCATCATCATCATTACGATCCAACTGATAGGAAAAAAAGAAAAGAAAATTACAACGTTCGCACTCTTAAGCAAGCGTTCGAGTTCGTCTCTTACTACCTTGAATCTGGAGAAGAATATAAAGCATAATGCATATGCTAAAAATTAGCTGATGAAACCTGGCTTTTTCTTTGATATTGCTTATGGGGAAATTGGCTTATCATTACCTCAGATTTGCTGTGCTCCAAATCCAACTAATTATAAAGCATAAACGTTCCCTCACCTTACTCATAGATAAGGGCTATTTTACGTTTACCTACCTATATTTAAAACTTCTGCCTTTGGTACTTTTATAATAGCTTTGTATTGCTGGATTTTCTCAATACCTTGGAAGTATTACTAGGTCGGCTAATCCCCATGCCAGATAAAAAGAGGGTGATGGCACGAGTGTCTATGAAGCATTGATGGTTACTATAGCCTTTAGCATACACATAAGAAATAGACACCCTGTCTGACAAAAAACGGGGGTGTCTATTTTTACGAATAGCCTTGCCCTAGTTACATCTCGATTTCTTCACTCGGATCAAGAGCTTGATCCCAGCCTTGTAGACGTCAGTCTGCAAAAAGGTG
This sequence comes from Halobacillus shinanisalinarum, assembly GCF_022919835.1. Taxonomy (NCBI): domain Bacteria; kingdom Bacillati; phylum Bacillota; class Bacilli; order Caryophanales; family Bacillaceae; genus Halobacillus; species Halobacillus shinanisalinarum. The sequence goes on from NZ_CP095074.1 coordinate 1,596,046, forward strand.
AATCGCTTCAGATGTAAATCTTGCAGAAGGACCATAGTTAATCCAGTGTTCCGCCTGATAAAATTCATATTCTTTCTAATCATGATCATTTCCCTGATTCTATCTGTGCCTGTCACCCTATTTGAGTGGCAGGCACTTATTAGTTGTGTAAGGATTTTACGAACTCTCCAAACATACTCCATTTCATGACTGCACAGCCCAACTCAAAGACCCTCACTACCTTTTCCCTAAAAATAATCCACATCTGGGGTCAGACCCCAATATCTAGTTTTGGTGATCTGTACTATTATCAGTATTGTGGGTCGATTTTTTTAACTGAACATATTAATAGTGGTAATAATAATAGGCATCGCAAATACATCAATTAAGAAAGCGCCGACAATGGGCACGACTAAAAATGCTTTACGTGACGGGCCGAATTTATTTACGATAGCATCCATATTAGCTATAGCATTTGGTGTTGCCCCTAGACCATGCCCCGTGAATCCACCTACCATAACAGCAGCGTCGTAATTCTTTCCAAGTAAACGGAACAAAATAAATATGCCAAATAAAGCAATAAACAATACTTGGACAAACACAATCGCTAGCAATGGTAATGCCAAGTTTGCAACTTCCCACAATTTAATGCTCATTAGTGCCATCGATAAGAAAATACCTAAAGTGACATCTCCAATAATTGTAATGCTTTTCATCTGAATTATATTTCCATTAAACAGATCTATTATATTTCGTACGATAACAGCAACAAACATGGCGCTAACATAGTTAGGCAGAGAAAATCCGGTTAACTGAGTGAATAAGTCCCCTAAATAAGAACCCGATGCCATGCAAAATGTAATAATAAACACCTGCACCATAAATGTTTTGGAATTCACAGTCGTATTATCCTTATTATTTATTAGCGGATTATCATCTTCAATATCTTTTTCAGTGGGTTGTAAATTATATTTATTGACCAAATATTTAACAATGGGCCCGCCAATAAGCCCCCAGCTACAAGGCCAACAGTCGCTGCAGCTAATCCTACAGATAAAGCAGAATCTATACCCATCTCTTCAATAGTAGTACCAAACGCTGTTGCAGCGCCATGCCCCCCTTCCATTGAAACAGCCCCTACAACAACGCCAATCAAGGGGTCTATATTTAGAAGTTTAGCAAGTGACACGCCTATAATACTTTGAACAAGCGCAAGAAACCCGCATGACAACCAATAGATAACTAATAATTTTCCACCTAATTTAATTAACCCAAAACTGGCACCCAAACCGACCGTTGTAAAAAACGTCAACATAAAAAGCCCTTGTAACGATGTATCCAATGTGAAGTTCAAGACGCCCATACTTCTAAGTGCCGTAGTAATAATTGCAAACAAAAGACCGCCTACTACAGGTGCAGGGATACAGAATTTATCTAAAAAACGTATTCTTGTATTTAGATACTTTCCCAACATAAAAACCGCAACAGCTAAAAAAATAGTAGTCAGCTGATTAATTTCCAGGCCCATTTTGTCACCCTTTCTAGATTATTTTTCTTGAGCATTAAAATATTTGATTACTTCTGCTATCAGAAAAGCTGCTAATTTAACTGTTTTACCATCCTCATCGACTTGCGGATTAACCTCTGACATATCAAAACTAATAACATTTTTCTTAGCTACAATGTATCGTAATAATGTTCGCACTACTTTTGGATCTAGTCCAAATGGCGAAGGGGCACTAACACCAGGAGCCGCAGAAGCAACAATCGAATCAGTACATAAAGTCAATATCACATAATCAAACTGAGAAAATTCATCAATTATCTTAAATGTGTTCTTGTAATGATCCGACGTGATGTTTTCTTCCAAAATATATTTGCAGTTGTAATATTCAGCAGTCTTAAATAATGATTTTGTATTAGCAAATTCCTGGATACCCAGACATAAATACTTAGAGTTTTGATCCTGCTCTAATATTTGTCTAAACATAGTACCTGACGAAGTAATTTCATCGTCCCGCATATCAAAGTGCGCATCAATATTAATAATTCCCAGTGACGCATCTGGACCAATATAATTCCTCGCTCCTAGATAATGACCATATAAGGTTTCATGACCGCCCCAAGAATGATAGGTGTCTCACCGTTCTGATATAATAAGTTAAGGTCTTGTCCAAGTTCTTGCTGTGCTATTTCGAGTTCTTCACCTTCACATACAACATTACCAACATCCGATATTTTCTTTTCATTATTAATTGTAAACGGAATTGAAGATAAAGCCTTTCTTATTTCATTTGGCGCCTCTCTGGCCCCAATACGTCCTTTATTCCGTTTCACCCCTTCGTCACTTTCAAATCCGATAATGCTAAAACCACTTTTACTTTTTTCCAATTGATTTACTTGCTCAAGTTGAACAACTTGATGAAAACGAAATTTTTCAAAATCCTGTTGACTATCGACTCTTCCCTTCCAATGTTGCTTACTCGCCAATCTATAAATGAGAACCCCCTCCATTTCTTTACACGTTAAGGTTTCAAAATAATGCATATTTTTATACTAATGCAATACTGTGTATAATTACTAATACATGTTTTTAATAATTCAATAGGTTTTGGCTATGGGAAGGGAAAATATGTATGGAAATAAGGGAATTACGTTATTTTGTAACAATTGTGGAACAATCCACTTTCACTGCGGCTGCAGCTAAACTGCATATTTCACAGCCCTCTTTAAGTGCAACAATCAAAAAGCTAGAGAACAAAGTTGGTTTATCTTTGTTAGACAGAAGTGCACGTGATATACGTCTAACGAAGGAAGGATCCATTTTATACTATGAGGCGAGAAAATTACTAAATCACTTCGAACACGTACTAGATGAAATGGAGCGATTAAAAAAAGACGGCCCCCTCGATATCTCAATCGGATTAATTGAGTCGGCTAAATTTTGGCTACCAAAGGTATTATGTGAATTCAAAAAGCAATATCCTAATATACACGTGAAAATATTCGATCTTCTAAGCTCACACGAAGTCATAAATTCATTTAATAACTATAAAATTCATCTTGCTATCACGAATCAATTTATCGACAATTCGGAAATCAAATCCATCCCTATCTATGAGGAAAGACTAGTAGCACTTATACCGGAGTCGCATAACTTAACAAACAAAGAGTATCTTACTATTCATGAATTGGAAACAGAAGCATTTATAGTTTGTAGAGAGGGATTTCAGACACGAGAAGATATTTTAAACACTTTCCGGAAAGCTGGTATTAAACCAAATCTACAATTTGAAATTGAACGATTTGAAACAGCATGCAGTTTAGTTGAGAACGGGTTAGGTATTACAGTTGTTCCAGAGAATTATGTGAAAAACGCACCGAGATATCATTTCCAAATCAAACAAATACAGAAGCCAAACAACATTTCACGGACGGTGTATTTAACTATGAATAAAAATCGGTATTTACCTCCAATTGTTTTAACGTTTATCAAGTTGATAAAAGAACAATTTCCAAATACAGATATTTATGAACAATAATATTGATCCTCAAGCTCAAGGTAAGATCAAAAAATCCCCTCAAAGGTCAATGTGGACCCTAGAGGGGATTTGTTTTTGCTTTAAGTTGGCGGTCAAAATAGAAGTGGAAAGTATTTAAAATTGATAATTGATTAACAGCATCATGAACTTTTCTGGAGTGAGGGTAGACCCTGTGAACAATTCTAATTAAACCCTATTTGAGTGACAGGCACGTATTAGTTGTGGCAAGGACTCTACGCCCTCTCCAATCGCTCTCCAATTTATACCTTCCCTCTAAAAATAATCAATAAGACCTTGGGTAATCGCTTCTGCCACACTAGATTGATAACTACCTGTCTTTAACTTCCCAACTTCACTCGGATTTGATAGAAACCCAAGTTCAACAAGAACCGCTGCATCATTGTTTTCTCGTAATACATGGTAGTCTCCAAATTGCGCCCCATCATTTTGAAGATTCGTGTGCGCTATAAGCTGTCCTTGAATTTGATCAGCAAGCCCCTTGTCACCATTCGAATAATAATAAGTGCTTATGCCTCGAGCACTTGGGTAAAGGCTGGAGTTATAATGGAGACTAATAAAAGCATCTGTGTCATAAGCATGGCTAATATCTACTCTTTCCTCAAGAGCTAAATAGCGATCATTTGACCTTGTCATAATCACATTGGCTCCCGCTTGCTGCAGTTGATCAGAGATGGTGTGAGCCGTTTGTAATGTCAGATTCTTTTCATATCCTCCAAAATAGCCTATAGCACCCGGATCATACCCTCCGTGTCCTGCATCAAGGACAATGTTCACCCCTTCTAACGAGGAGTGACTCGTGCCCTGAGATGAATCACTAGTGACAAGCCAGCCTGCGATCCAACCTGTACCTCCATCCGACAACCTCACCTGCACCCAATCATTGGCCTTTTCTAAAAGTTGAAAAGAATCACCACGATAAGCGAGGCCAAGACTATCATAGCCCGTCCCAGGCCCCGTCCGTATATTGGCAGCATCCCCTGCAACTTTCACTTGTTGACTATGGGGAGAGGTGGAATCAGACTCTAGCAAATAATAAGCGGCTACCCATCCGCTTTGACCATTGTAATTGATTCTTGCCCAACCAAACCGATTCTCATAAACCGTAACTATGGTCTCATCCTCAAGAGATCCAATGACCGAAGCATCCATGCTTGGTTCACTACGCACCTGTAAAGACGTAGCATCCACACGATATGTAGTACCTTGTTCCGCGGAAACCGTCGGAGTCGGCCCGAATAGAGACATGATTAGGCTGAAGCAAACTAGCATAAACATAGAGTTTCTAAATAGATTAAACAGACCATTCACTCCTTTTTACCTACATTTTTGTTCCATCTTCGCCACAATATTGTAACAATTTCCTGCAATTGGTTACAATATTCATCACAAAAAATAATTCCATTAAACTATTAATATAGGCATATTAATGTTCGGTTGTAAATATTAACCTACTAACGGGTTACTTTCTCCCCTAGTACGAGACCGCCCATACTACCATGAACTTAATATAAACAAAAAAACCACTCCCTTCCTTAGAATAGGCAGAGAGTGGTTCATGCTTATCTTCAATCGCTAATATGATAGATAGCATTCATAAAGGTTTCTTGTCTATATTATTTAGATAATTAAGAGAGCTTACAAAACTAGCAGATTCGACCACTTCCCCATAATGCCTTGCCCTAATTGTCGTCAGAAACAAACATCTCCTCACCATAGGTAGAAAATCGGTGTATTGATTCCTTCCGTGTGAAGTCGGATTTATGGTTTAAATGAATTTCCGACCATCTAAACATAAGTAATATGTACAAGTTATTGAATGCCCTGTATAGATATTCTATATTAATAACAATTTGAATCACGGAGAATTTTGCTTTACTATTATATGAACACATCCATCATTGAAGTTAGATCATCCAAGTCAAGAAACAAGGAGGCACCTCCTAACTAATCATTATTATTACCTCCAAAATTACTTCATCTATTATCTCCAATTAAAAACTCAATATATCCAAAAAAGAGGAGACTATATTTTATATGACATGGTACTTAAGTTACATAGTGATTTACTTCATTCTCATGTTTTCAATGGGATTCTATTACTTCTTCAAAATAAAAACCTACGATGAGTACTTAATCGGAAGCTGGAACACCGCGTTCTGGCCAATCGTCGGAACCATCATCAGCACATGGTGTGGTGCTGCCGTCTTCATTGGCTGGGTTGGAATGGGCTTTACAGTAGGTCTATCGGGATTTTTTAAATTTGCATTGCCTGGAATCTTATTTTGTCTTTTATTAATCATTGCGTTCGCTGGGCCATTAAGAAGACAAAGGCTGTACACATTAGCTGATTTATTCGGGGAGAGATTTGGTGGGAAATCAGGAATCATTCCTTCTGTCCTTTCCGCCTTTATTTATTCTGTTCCAACACTAGCTCTGCAAATGGTCGGAATGTCCACCATTTTTAATATCACATTAGGGATAGACACAAGTGTTGGTGTGGCCCTGTCGTTTGCACTAATACTAGGCTTTACTATATTAGGCGGACTGCCGGCAACGATTATTACAGATGCTCTTCAATCCATTATTGTTATTATCGGAATTGTCATTTTATGTATAACGAGTGTCGTTTATGCTGGCGGGTTTGATATGATTTTGGCTAATACACCGATTGAGTACATCAGTCCTTTAGGCCCAGAAGGGTTAGGGGAAGTGTTGTTATACGCTTTATCTGTTGGTCCATTTTATCTGGTTTGGCAATCGACGTGGCAGCGTATTTTTGCATCAAAAAGTGAACGGGTTGCCAAGAGGGCTGGTGTGACTGGGTTTGTTATTGCGGGTGCGATTTCTATTTTACCTTTTTCCATTGGGGTAATTGCTCGTCAATATGTTCCTTCAGACACGGACCCTGACTTATTGTTTTCTTATGTAACCGCAGAACTTTTACATCCGGCCATAGGTGGAATTGTTTTCGTTGGTCTGTTGGCAGCATTAATGACAGGTGCGACTTCGTTTATATTGCAAGGAAGTTCCAACTTAACGAGAGATTTATACCAACGATTAATGAAACCACATGCGAACAATAAACAACTCATGACGACTTCACGACTAACCGTTGCCATTATTTCAGTATTAGGTTTAGTCGTCTCTTATTTTGTTACAGATATAGCCAGTGCCTACCAGTGGGCTCTTAGGTTATCAGCAACTGTCCTAGTCTTTCCGTTTCTTGCCGTTATGTTTTGGAAAAAGGTCACAAAAGCTGGCGTACTCTGGAGCATGACCTTGGCGTTAATCGCCACACTTGGATGGCCATTTTTCAATATTGGCATCAACCACACCATCTTTGGTTTCCTAGTTTCCGTTAGTAGCTTACTTGTCATCAGTCTACTCACTCAACATGGCAATACAGAACAGGTTCGAGCTGTTTATTGGGAAGATTTAGATTCTGCAGATCCTCCAAGTGAAGAATAAATGACTGTCTTTAAAAGGAGAACATGAAATGAACACAATTGATTTACTCATAAAAAATGCAAACATTGTAACGATTGATGAACAAAATAACCGTGCACGTTCTTTAGCCGTTTCAAACGGCGTTATCAGTCAAATTTGGACAGCGCCCGAACCACCCCAAGATGAAATTAATCTAACTTCGGAGACGAAAGTGATTGATTTGAAGGAAGCCACGTTAATTCCAGGCTTTATTGACACCCATAACCATCTTTTAATGTACTCTCTATTTCGAAAACAAGTCAATTGCAGTACACCACCAAACGAAAGCATTCCTGATATTTTGGAAAAAGTAAAAGAACAAGTAGCCGCTACACCTGAAGGAGAATGGGTCCTCGGATGGGGTTACGATAATACGTTATTATCGGAAGAACGACACCCAACACGCAAGGAATTAGACAGGATAGCACCGGACATCCCAGTATTCATTCGTCATATTTCCTCCCACTTTGCTGCCGTGAATTCGAAAGCATTAGAAATAGCCGGGATTGCCGAAGACATAGAGGATCCACAGGGCGGACGTTTTGGGCGTGATGAAACGGGACGATTAAATGGAGTCTTACATGAGCTGCCAGCTTTAGCACCTGTCCAAGCTGCGATCCCGACCGCTTCCGTAGAAGAAATGGCTTCCTTAATAGGAGAGGCTTCCAACGATTATCTTGCCCAGGGAATTACTACCAATTCAGATGCAGGTGTTGGATTGGATTTAGGAATAGCTGAATTTGATGCCCATTTAAAAGCACTAGAACAAGGGAATAATCCTCTACGTATGCGGTTTATGGTTCTGCACCATCTCTTGAATCAGGAAGGACCTTTTCAGCACTATTCTGCCAAACAGTTAGAGGAAGAAATTCAAAACCGATCAAAAAACCGTGCTACATTGGACAGTGCAAAGCTATTTCAGGATGGCTCCATTCAAGGAATTACCGCTGCCCTTAGGGAACCTTACTACTGTGAACCAGAAACTTATGGAGAACTCCTGCATAACCAAAAGGATTTTAACGGGGAAATTTTGGATCTGCACAAAAGAGGATTTCGGATTGCCATCCATGGGAATGGCGATCGAGCCATTGAGTCTATTCTAGATGCCTACGAATATGCTTTAACAGCTGAACCGCGCACGGACCATCGTCACCGCATTGAGCATATACAGACGGGAACTTCCGAAGACTTAAACAGAATGAAAGCATTAGATGTGGCAGGGTCTTTCTTTATTAACCACGTTTATTACTGGGGTGACAGGCATAAACGAATCTTTTTAGGACCTGACAGGGCAGAACAAATCAACCCTTTAGCAGATGCTTTAGAAAGGGACATTCTTTACACACTACATTCCGATTGCCCGATCACTCCCATCTCTCCACTATTTTCAATTTGGGCAGCAGTTAATCGCCAAACGATGAAGGGTGAAGTGTTAGGAGAAGATCAAACAATTAGTGTAGAAAAAGCTTTGCGGACCATGACTATAGACGGGGCTAAGTTAAATTTTGATGAAGATAAATCAGGCAGTATAGAAGTTGGAAAACTAGCAGACTTTGCGGTTCTTGAGGCCGATCCAACGGTTATAGACCCTATCAAGATTAAAGATATTAATGTAATGGCAACAATCATTGACGGTAAACTGGTATATGGTCAGGAAACATTTCCAGACCCTAATTAATTCATCGACGTACAAATCCCACTTCATGATTAGGCATTAATCATGAAGTGGGATTTATTATAAAATACCTTTTCTCCTTATCGTTTTAGGTTCTATTCGTCATCGTAAGCATGTAAAGCATTCACACCATGAGCCATCGCAGAACCAGCTTTCAGTGCAGTGGCAACAAAAATAGCCTCAGCTACCTCTTCCTTAGCAGCCCCTTGTTTTTTTGCTCCCTTTGTATGGATATCAATGCAATACGGGCAGCCTGTCGTATGAGCAACCGCGACTGCAATGAGTTCCTTCTCTTTCGCCCCAATTAATCCAGGTTTCATCGACTGCTGGTCAAAATTAACAAACGCCTTAAACGCATCACCATTCAAATCGGAGAATTCCTTCAACCTATCAAAATAAGCTTTACGGTAAAGTTCTTCTTGGCCATTTTCATCATATGTATTTAGTGCGTTCACTCCGTGGGCAATGGCAGACCCAGCTTTCAATGCTGTCGCGACCATAATCGCCTCAGCCACTTCTTCCTTGGATGCCTCTTGCTTTTTTACATTTTTTACATGGAGATCAATACAGTACGGGCAGCCTGTCGTGTGTGCCACAGCAACAGCGATTAATTCCTTTACCTTCGCCGAGAGCTCTCCAGCAGCTAAAGCTTTTTTGTCAAAATTGACAAAAGCACGAAAGGCATCAGGTGCGAGCTGCTCGAACTCCCCAAGCCGGTTGATATTAGATTGTTGATACAAGACATCTTGACTCATGGTCTCCCCTCCAGTAACTTTTTAAATATTGTAATTCTCTGAAAATAATACTATGAATGATGTCCCATCACAAACGAAACGTCTTGTAGTTTGTACGATCATGATTCGCGGCGAACGATGTATTAAAACCAACACATTCAGCAATAATGATTAGAACCCCAAACCCTATATAAACGAGGTGTCCGTCATGTTCGCTAAAGGATTCAGAAACGCATTATTCAATTTTGGTTTATTGTTGCATTATTATTCATTAACAAACAGTGATAGTCGGCAGGCCCCTGCTAGGTAGGCTGACTCTAAGTAGGAGACAGCTTTGCCATTAAGAAAATCGCTCCCCATGGAAATGCCAGCAGTTTTCAGTTTTTCCTCTTGTTCCATAATGTTAATGTACCTCCACAAAAGTTATTTATTTTAGCATTGGCTAAAATTTCTACATTAAATATTTTTAGATATGGACTGTAGAAAACGGTTTATTTAGTAGTGGAAGAGCATCTAAATATTTACCGATCATTTTTGAAAAAGACATGTTCTTGGCGGTAAGATTGAATAATAAGCAGACATTGCCGTTTAGACCTTGCTATCCTATTAACCACAATTAGCTAAAGTTTTACATGTATTCTTGAAAATATGCAAAAAAATAACCCTGTGAAGAATCTATTCACAAGGCCTCTCAGTTCCCTTATTTCACCTAGGATACTAAGAATCAACTACATTCTTAATTTATTCGTAATTTCCTCCGCTCCCTTTACTATTTTATCTGTAAATTCATCAAAGTTATAATCATCTACCCTCGCAGAAGGGATAATGGTAGTTAATGCTGCAAAAACATTTGAAAAAGGGTCAAATATTGGTGCACTTATCGAACCCGCTCCCTTTACTCTCTCCCCATGACTTGTAGCAAAACCATTTTCTCTTATTTTTATCAGATCCTCGATGAGGGCTTCTTTTGTTGATATCGTATTTTCAGTTATACCCTCTAAGGAAACATCGTTTAGATAATTTTCTAATATATCCTGGTTAAAATGTGCCAATAAAACCTTTGCAGAAGCACCTGCATATAAAGGAGAAGTTTGACCAACAAACGTTAACGCATTTAACTCATGCTTACTTTCAATGTTGTGAATACACTTTCTTTCATTATCCTCAATTACACTTAAACTAACGCTTTCTGTCGTTTCGGAGTAAATTCGTTCCATCACGGGTTGGGCAATGGTCAAGAGACTTGAGCTTTTTTCTACTAACTCTGCAAAAAAGATAAAATCCAATCCAAGCTGATACCGTTTATCTTGCTCATTTTTTTGGAGCAGGCCTTCCATAGTCAATGTAGAAAGAAGCCGTTGGAGGCTTGATTTACCAATTCCGGTAAGTGAATGTAATTCAGTTAAGGTAAGTCTTTTATTGTGTCTCGAAAAAGCTCTCAAAATCTGTACAGCCCGATGTACAGTCTGCATGGAGTAATTCTTCTCGAAGTTGTCTTTATTCATTTTTATCACCTATTTAGCTTAGTATCATCCATCCACTATTTTATCAAAAACATGATATGAAATAACATGTTGCTTTCTTAATTCCTCAAGTTCTTCTATACTGTACCCCAATTCCTCCATTAATAACTCTTCCGTGTGCTCTCCTAATAGGGGAGGTGCAGATTTACTTGAGACATTTAAGTTTGAAAATCTCATTGGATTTTTGGTCATTTTAATCTCCCCAATGACCGGATGTGTTAGCACTTCAACACTTTCTCTAGCCTGAACCTGTGGGTGATCAAACGCTTGATCAATTGTATTCACTTTACCAGCAGGGATTTTTGCCTGGGAGAGCAATTCCATCCATTCATCAGCCGTTTTTTCTTTCAGCACTTGTTGAATCATGAAAACTAACTCTTCTTCATTTTCTAAGCGCTTATCATTGGTGCAATATCTTGGATCTGCAGCCCACTCCGGATGTTTTAATAACTTACATAATTTAACGTACAGACCATTGTTTCCAGCACACAACATAATCGGATCGTCCTTACATTTGAAAACCTGATAAGGTACGACATTATTGTGACTATTCCCTAATCGCTTAGAGATTTTCCCAGCATTTAAATAGCTGCTCGATACATTAGCCAGACTGCTCATTTGCACATCCAGTAAAGATAAATCAATATGCTGCCCCTGGTTATTGAAGTCTCTCATTCTAATTGCCGACAAAATACTAATCGCGACATAATTAGAAGTTAGAATATCCGCTATAGGCACACCAACTTTAGTCGGTTCTCCATCAGCATCTCCCGTAACATCCATTAAACCACTTATCGCCTGAATCACTGGATCGAAACCCGGAGCGCCTTTATCAGGACCAGTCTGACCAAATCCTGTAACAGAACACATAATTAACTGATCGTTAACCATCTTCAAATCTTCATAGCCTAACCCCAACTTTTCCATCGTCCCTGTTTTAAAATTTTCTAGAACGACATCTGCTTTTTTTACTAAATCCAGAAATATTTCTTTCCCTTTTTCCTCTTTTAAATTTAACGTAATGGACCTTTTATTACGGTTAGATGAAAAATAATACGTACTCTCCCCATTTACAAAAGGTCCCCATTCCCTCATACTATCTGATCCTGTTAACGATTCAACCCTGATCACATCCGCTCCTAAGTCTGCTAGAATCATTGATCCCGCTGGAGCAGCATATACCCTGGACAAATCCAGGATTCTTATATCTTTTAATGGTTGGTTCATGTTCATCTCTCCCTATAAGGTAAGTCGTTTACCCGAGGTTGTTTTAGCCGTTTCATCATCTTTCTTGATACTAAGCTTCTGCATCACTACAACGACTCCGATCAAGGCCGCCCCAAGCAATCCATACAAGATCCCTGGGAAGATTAAAAGGAAAGCTGCCACTAGCATAATTACTCTCTGGACTAGATTGGTTTTTATAAAAAGCCTCCCTTTTAACACTGAGGCAAGGGCAATAACCCCGATAATAGCTGTTACAGCAGCACGCAGACTATCCCATGTAGAGCCTCCATCAAAAAGGAGCACAGGGTTAAACAAGAAGAAAAACGGGACAATAAAACCAGCTAACCCTATTTTCAGAGATTCCATCGATACTTTTCCAGAATCAGTGCCAGCAATTCCGCTTGCTGCATAAGAAGCTAAAGCTACTGGAGGTGTGATACTGGATAAGGCTGCATAGTAGAAAGCAAACATATGGGCAGCTAACGGTGCGACATTCATAGTAATCAGGATAGGAACAGCAATGGCAGCAACAATAATATAAGCAGCCGTCACAGGGACACCCATTCCTAGAATGATACTTATAACCATTGTTAATAACGCCGCTAGGAACACACTATCCCCAGCTAGATTAATAACGTTATTACCTACTACGAGCCCTAAACTTGTCAAACTTACTGTTGCTATCACAACGCCTACAATGGCACATGCAATCCCTACATTTATAGCTCCTTTAGCACCTTCCTCAATAGAACGTAATATCGTTCTAAAGTTCATTCTCGTTGATTTTCTTAACCAACTAGCTGCTACGGTCGAAATTAATGCCCAGATCGCTGCAAACAATGGAGTTACCCCAGAAAATAAAGCTCCAACCAGTACAATCAGTGGAATTAACAAATGCCCACCATTTTTTAAGACCTCCACTGCATTGGGGATGTTTTCCTTGGATAAACCGGATAATCCCATGTTTTTCGCTTCAAAATGAACGACCATAAATAGCGTTACATAATAAAGGATTGCTGGAATTAACGCTGCCATCATAACCACTGTATACGGTACACCTAAAAATTGGGCCATGATAAACCCCGCGGCTCCCATGATCGGAGGTGCTATTAATCCTCCTGTAGATGCTACCGCCTCTACGGCTCCAGCGAATTTAGAATTATATCCGGTTTTCTTCATCATCGGGATCGTAACCGTACCTGTAGTGACAACATTTCCAACAGCACTCCCGCTAATCATCCCCATGAAGCCGCTGCCGAAAATAGCAACCTTTGCAGGGCCTCCTGCTGAACGTCCTGCAATGGTTAAGGCTAGATCGTTGATAAAATCAGTAAAACCACTATTTTTAAGAAAAGCCCCAAAAAGGACAAAGACAAAAATGTATGTCGCTGACACACCCAGGGCAATACCAAAGATCCCCTGGCTTCCCCAGAACATGACATTAATCACTCGTTCGACAGTAAATCCATAGTGTCCTAATATCCCAGGTATATAAGCTCCGAAAAAATTATACAGGAGGAACATCGCCGCAATGATGGTTAGCCCTTTTCCGGCAACTCTTCTGCTCGCCTCAAATAATAAGAGTACGGCAACCCCACCCACGATATAATCGAGTGTTGTATTAATACCATTTCTTTCAAGGATAAAGTTGTCATACATGGAAATAAAATAGCCAATAGATCCAACCGACAGAATGACACAAATGATATCCCAGGCTGTCGGCGCCACTCTATTTCCACTACTTTTCTTCGAGGCAGGGTAGAGTAAAAAAGTTAATACAAGCAAAAATCCTAAGTGCCAGGCCCTAAACTTGACCGTCTCCATAACTCCATAACTACTCGTGTATAACTGAAATACAGTCCAGATAATACATAGAAGTAAAATGACTCTAGACATAAGACCTAAATAATTCACCTGTTTCACACCATCAACTGCATGATCAAGCTCTTCAGAGTCTTTTACCTTCCTTCGTTTAGGCAGGAACTTCATCCTTTCCCCCTCCTCCTCATAGTCATGTCAAAATAGAGCTTATTCAAGGACGCCAATTTCCTTATAATATTTTTTTGCACCCGGGTGTAACGGAACGCCTGCGGTGCCCTGCACAGCTAACTCAGGATCAAATTGCTCGGCAACAGCCTGACCCTCTTTCAATTTATCCAGGTTTTCCCATAATGCTTTCGTCAGCTCATAAACTTTCTCTTCGGACACATTAGCATCAACAGCGATCCCGCTAAATTGTCCAACCGTAATAACATCTTCTGATTGATTATCATAAGTTCCAGCCTCGATGGTATGTTTAAAATTCCATGGATACTTTGATTCGTCCGTTAATGTTTTGATCGCATCTTCTGAAAAGCTTAGTACTTTTGAATCAACAGTAGAGATGAGCTCCGTTGCAGCCGAGGAAGGTACACCAGTATAAATATTTGCCGCTTCTACTTGAGCATTTCTTAATAAATCAACGGCTTCTGTAAATCCAACATAGTTCGCATTCACATTATCAACACTTACCCCATGTGCTTCTAATAGTAATTTGGATTCTATGGCTGTAGCACTTCCCGGAGCACCAAACACGAATGAATGGCCTTTAATATCAGAAGGTGATTCAATACCAGAGCCCTCTAACGCTATGACATGACTAACGTTTGGGTACAAGTTTGCTAATACACGGATGTCCTTATACTGACTCCCTTCAAAGTTCCCAGTCCCGTTATAGGCTTCATACATCATATTTACGGTTGAAAAACCCATAGTGACATTTCCTTGGCTCATTAAGTTTAAGTTATCAACACTTCCGTTAGAACCTTGTGACGTCACTTGTGTACCCAGTTCATTAGTCCAAGTAGTGGATAATAAGGCTCCCAATGAATAGAAGACCCCGGTGGTTGTTCCTGTTGAAAGTACTAGAGGTTTCTCTTTCGAGTTTCCAGCCGCACCACTGCAACCGCTTACAATAAGAACAATAGCTATTAATACCAAACCGAACCTGCTGATCTTTTTCATAATATACTCTCCCTCTCCACTAATTATTGATACTAAAGGGCACAACATCTAACATCATCTTACTTGAAAGTAGCTTTTCGCTTTTCCTTAACCGCTTGCACACCTTGCTGGTAATCTTCCAACTCAGTGACTAATCCCATAGAAGAAGAAATCATATCCAGCGATGAACGTAAACTCATATTCTCACTTTGATAAACCGCTCTTTTAGTTAATTGAATGGCTTGCTGAGGCCCATTTACAATCTTTTGTAAATAATCATCTGTAAAAGTCTCAATCTCATCCCGAGGTACTACGAACGTCACCAAGCCCATTTGCTGCGCTTCTTCTGCTTCGATTACTTTCCCAGTCCATAACATATCTAGCGCTCTATCCTTACCTACTAATCGGGGTAAGAAATAGGCAGCCCCATCCCCTGGAACCAACCCTACATTCACATAGCTTTCAGATAATCTGATCTCTTCTGATGCAATCCGAATATCACACATTAGTGCCATATCAAGTCCTGCACCAAACGCTGCACCATGCATTTGAGCAATGACAGGCTGATCGATTTCTTCCAATAATAAAGGAATTCTTTGCACCTTTTTCCACAATGAATTTTTTCTTGCTAAACCTGTACTTGTCATATCCTCTTCACTTTTGTAAAATCCATTTCCAGCCATCATTTCCTTAATATCTCCGCCTGAACAGAAGCCTTTACCATTCCCCTTAATCAGCACGGCACGTATGTGATCCGAATCCCGGACTGTTTCCAGTGCTTCTATCCATAAATGGATCATTTCTTCACTAAAAGCATTTAAACGATCTGGCCTATTCAATGTAATTTTTGCAATATGATCCTCCACGTTAAAAATCAAATCACTCATTTTATTCCCTCCCCTAAAGGTACCTTTGTTACCGGACGATCCGTAATCATTTCCCATAAGCTTTCTTTGTTAGAGCTCATGACTTTTTCAGCCAATTGATCTGCCCAATAATTTTCATTTCCAAATTCATCTCTCCAGGCCCAAAGCCTTCGTGTCACTTGATTCAATCGATGTTCATGGGTAACTCCTATGGCCCCATGGAGCTGATGAGCAATTTCAGTTACTTTCCCTGCCGATTCACTTAGCTTTAGTTTGGCTGCAGCAATTTCATGATCTACCATTCCTTTGCCAAAAGCTTGAATGGCTTTATTTGCAATGGTCACAGAGGCAACTGTTTCACCAGATAATACAGCAATGTGCTGTTGAATAGCTTGTAAGCGATGGAGCGGTCGACCAAATTGTTCACGTTCCTTAGAGTAAAGAACACTTAATTCCAATAAAGCTTCCATAGCACCACTCATCATTGCGGTCTTTATTAACCCTCCTAGATTGGTGACTTTCATCCTGAATTTCTCTTCCTCAACATCCTCTAAGAAAATATTTTCCACATCAATACTTTCAAAGTTTACCGTGTCCGATGGCTCCCCAGCTAGATTGCTATTGTATTCAACACCGGCTTGCTCTAATGGCAATAAAGCGACCTTGGAAGCACCTTCAAAATTAACTAGTACTAGTAAACTTTTTGCATGTCTAGCCCATGGTACATGTACTGCCTTTCCCCGTATGGAATACCCTTTGGTTGTTTCTTCTATCTCAATCTTGTTTTTAAGATTCACAGAGAGGGTGAAAATTTCTCTGGATGCTGGTACCCTATGATCCGCCAGCAACCACTGAACCATTAAAGTTTCTGATAGAGGAAGTGGAACACTAAACCTCCCATATAACTGTAAGATATGAAGGGCGTCATTGTAATCTCCACCGGTTCCCCCTAAAGATTCCGGAACACCGACAGAAGTGATTCCGGATTCAACTAACACCGACCACAGCTCTTCGGCAAATATCCCTTCTTCTAATTGATCAATCAGTTCTTTTGAACATAAAGATTTAAACATTTTATTGGTGGAATCCAGAATAATTTCTTGCATATCACTCATTCAGCAACCACCCCTTTCGTAACGATCCCTCTTAAGATTTCTGTGGTTCCTCCACGTAAAGTAAACCCTGGTCCATGCAAAATCGACTGAGCCAACAACTTTTCAAATCGGACATCTGACGTCATCGATGGGTGACTAGCTATAATTAACCGAGCAACCTCAGCCACATTTTTCTCAAACTTTGTTCCCATATCTTTAACTAGAGCAGCTGTTGTATTTACATCCGCTCCTTCCTCTAATAATTGGGCAATCCCGATTGACATATGTCTTAAGCTATATAATTGGGACAGCAGTTTCATAGATTCTCCCATGCCTTGAACATCCTTATTTTCTCTCAAAGTTCCGATCAATTCCTCTAACAAAGGAAATGTACTCAATATTCTTTCAGGTCCACTTCTCTCATAAGCAAGCTCCGCCATGCTTTGCTTCCATCCATTCCCTTCTTGCCCGACAATGTTCTCCTCAGGTATGATAACGCTTTCAAAAAACACTTCATTAAAATGCTCTTCTCCTGTTAAATATTTGATGGGTCTTATAGTAACGCCGGGACTGGACAAATCTACAACCAATTGACTTAACCCCTCATGTTTCCTGTCTGGTTTTTTTGGTGACGTTCTGCAGAGGACGATCATATAATCAGAAAGATGTGCCCCACTAGTCCATATCTTCATCCCATTTAAAACCCAACCATTCTCTGTCCTTTCTGCCTTTGTACTTATGGCTGCTAAATCAGAACCAGCATTTGGCTCACTTAAACCTATGGAAAAATAACAAGTGCCTTCTGCAATTTTAGGCAGAAAAAACTCCTTTTGTTCATCGGTTCCAAATTTTAAAAATAACGGACCAGTCTGTCGATCAGCAAACCAATGTGCAGCTATTGGAGCACCCGCCGCTAATAATTCCTCAATAACGATATACCGTTCTAGGGAACTTCTCTCTTTCCCACCATATTGCTTTGGCCAAGTCATCCCAATCCAGCCTTTTTTTCCTAACTTTTGGGAGAACTCAGGTGAATATCCACTTAACCATGAGTCAACTTGAGATTCAAAGGTCTCTTTTTCGCTTTTAATAAACTGACGTACTTCATTCCTGAATGTTTCCTGTTCTTCCGTAAATCCCATAATCGGTATCTTTAATTTGTTCATGTTTAAAAACACCTTCCTTTTTACCGATATTCGGTAACAGTTATCATTATTTGATAATTTGTATTCTAACGGAATTAAAAATAAATATCAATAACTTTTCAAATTTTCAAATAAATATCTAAGCCGAAAGTTTTTTGGGGAGTATTGAACCTGTTCCAGGGGATGAAGAGATTCCTAGGTCAATTCATTAAGCACAAAAAAGCCAGAAAGGGAAATCGCCCCTCCTGACTCCTAGATACCCTATACCTGAACCGTTCCCCTCTTCTCACAATTAATGTATATAGACCTATACATGTAGCAACAATGTTTAAAACACCAATGAGTGAGGTGTTAGATCATGTTTGTAAAGGATTTAGAAATGCACTGTTTATGTGTCTTCCGTTTTGGATCATTGTCTTCCTGCTCATCATTTTTACTCAGAGGCAGTTCAAAGTATCTAAGTATAAAGAACAAGGCTGCCTCCTATATAAGAGACAGCCTTGTCATTAAGAATTATATTCTGTAATCATATTGTGAACCTCTTGAATTTCTTGATCAGAAACCTGCAGATAGTACACACCACCTATTTTCGTACCCGTCCCAGTCATTTGGTACGTTTCCATGTTCTGTTGGGCACTACGATAGTTTAGCACGATATTCTTCATGGTGCTGAAATTCATATTGGTTGTTACGTTATTGCCGAGGACATCCATCATTTCTCCGATCCGATTCACGGAATTAATGCTTGCCCCTTTATCAACAATTGCTTTAATGACTTGCCGCTGACGCTCATTTCGACCAGCGTCACCCGCTGGATCCTGGTATCTCATGCGTACATACCCCATCGTTTGTGGACCATTAAGAGTGATTTCACCTTTTTCGTAGTGATAGCCTTCTTTGTAATGGCCAGTATCATACCAATCGATTGAATTATTTACGGTAATTCCACCGACAGCATCAACCATTTCGGTAAGTCCCTGCATATTCATCTTGACGTAATAATCCATATCAACATCCAGAAAACTCTCTACTGTCCTTATAGCCATGTCCGTGCCGCCAAAGGCATACGCATGATTGATCTTGTCTTTAGTTCCCGCATTAGGATCATCTCCGACAAGTGTTGCTCTTGTATCACGTGGAATACTTATCAGCTGACTGCGGTTGTTAGCAGGGTCTAAAGAAAGGACCATTAAAGCATCTGATCTCCCACGGTCGCCTTTTCTTTCATCTACACCCATCAATAATATATTTAAAGGTTCTTCTTGGGTTATTTTCTTCTCTGTCGCTTCATGATCAATAGAAGTTACCTTCTCATGCATCTTTTCATCCACCGTGCTTTTGGCCCCAGCGTATATGGTATACAGATAGACGCCTCCACCTAATAATAGTAAAACGAATAGGATAAGAGGGACCCTCCACCATTTCCTTTTCTTTTTCTTGTGTATGTCTGAACGTTTCCTCATTCATCTGTTCACTCCATCTTCTGTCATTCAGTTATGTTCTATTATAACTAGAAATGACATAGACAACAAGAATACGACAAAAAAGAGTAAACATGTGCCTTGCCCTTTCATCTATGTTTCTCAGAATTGCTAATAAAGCAAAACAGACTTTTGACCCAAGAAATAACCCTCCAACACATTTGCATGGAACAGATCTTGAAAGCCCACGTCCGAGACATCCCCATGATCGATTAAAGAGTTAAGTGCTTCCTCGTCTTCTCTTTAATCGCTTTCCTCGTCCGCTTCACGGTAGCCTCGCTTACAGATTCAGCATCGGAAATTTCTCCAACTGTACAGCCGCCTAACGTTAGCCGAACCACACTCTTTTCAAACTCCGTCAAGCCAAGTGGTAAATATCGTGCAGAAAGATCAAATCTGATATAGGATCAGGAAAAAGAGAGTCCTTATAGTGACCCAAGAGTGCTAGCCGTGACGATTGATCCCTTTGCTTGCGGAACAATGACATATAATAAAAGGTCAGCTGATTCGTGAAATAGGTGGAAAAGTTGGACTTTGTTGAATCGTAATTGTTCATACATTTATCATAAATAAAATAGGCCTCTTGTAGATAATCTTCGTAAGGCTTCCTCACGTTCAATTTCTTCAACACTGTATATACGAGCCTTTGATAAACTTCATACTGATCGTTCATTATCTTCCCGTTTCTATTGAATACTCAATAATAAATTATGCGCATATCCTTATTATTACCTATGTACTACAAAAAGAAAACAATTATTTCATGTTTTTACAATTCTTTAAAAAGTTGCACGACTTATGACACCAAAATTGGTTTTCAAAACGATAATATATATGAACAATAAAAAATCTGTAAAGGGGTATAATCAATGACAATGGATTTCGAACAAATCGTCAGAGAAAATGAACAACTGATTCACTACCACATTCATCGCCTGCATATTCAAGATCGTGATGGGTACTTTTTTGCTGAAGGGTTAGAAGCTCTATGGAATGCTTATGAAAGCTACAACCCTGAACTTGGACAATTTTCGACCTACATAAGCTGGAGGATACGAAATGCCCTGATCGATTGCATACGGAAAGAAGCGAGAAATACGAAGCATGAGGAGACCTATTTTCAGGAGCATGCGAATATGGAAGCCATTCAAACCGAAGATATCATTCAAGATCACTACTTATGGGAGCAAGTGAAAGAAATATTGACGGAAAATCAATGGAAATGGGTCTACTACTTTGTCATCCATGATCTGTCTGTCGATCAAATTGCCAAACTGGAAAACGTTACAAGAGATGCTGTGAAGAATTGGGGAAGACACGCCAGGAATAAACTGCGTAAAGCTTTGGAATTAGAGACGAGACCTTAGGGATAAAAGGATTCTACGTCAGGATATGTTTTCATACATTTTAGTTATGTCTTCAATGCTTTAGGTTAAGGAAGGATTCGGCAACTGAGCATCCCGCTCTATTGCCGGATCTTGATACATATACTTTTGCGGAATAAATTTTTTGTACCTTAATCACCAAGGTCAGGACGCTATATCAATTATCGATAGTTATGACTTCTGATCCAAGGTGTCTGCCCCACTTAACCCTGCACCCATTCTGTACCCGTTAATTTCCAACTACTCGGAGCCTCTACATCACAGATCACATGACTGAAAGCCTCCATTGATTCCATCTTAAAATTGGCCTTCACACCTAGCTTGGAATGGTCAACGAGGGCATACGCCTGCCTCGTATGGCTGATAAAAATCTGAGATAGCGAACACTTTTCCGATTGGTAGCTTGTTAATCCAATATTCGGATCGACACCATCAACGGAAATAAAAGCTTTGTCAACGAAAAAAGTCTTAGCCATTTTTTCCGTATACGATCCGCTTGATCGTGAGTGCGTACTGTTCATACGGCCTCCTAGAAAAATCAGCTCCCCCACAAATAGCTTCTTCTGCTCGTACTCCATCATCAGCTTCATCAATGGAAAGAAATTCGTAATAATCGTGACGTTGGTTTTCTCAAGGAGGGGCGCGGCCATTTGCAAGGTTGTGCTGCCTTCATCGATGAAAATGACGTCTCCATCATTAACTAGAGAAGCAGCTTTGCTACCAATACGTTTCTTTTCTTTCGCACGTAAAATTTTACGCTCAAACATAGGCGGCTCTTCGCTGGTCGATGATTCAGGCTTCAAAGCCCCGCCATACACCTTCCTTATACGCTTTTCTGCTTCTAATTCATCTAGGTCCCGTCGAATAGTTTCCATAGACACGTTAAAATCTATAGCAAGATCGCGAACTTTTACTTTCCCATTTTCCTCAATCTGCAATAGAATATTACTCTTTCTTTCATCTGATAATAACGTCATATTCTGCCTCCTTGCTTACAGCTCTTCTAACAGAAGACTGCCTTTATGGAGGAGGGCAGTCTTCTCTTCGTTCATTTTATTCAGACAAAGGTATGTTCCCAGTTTGAACAAGTTTCTTGAATTACGTCAAGCAAGCGCTCCATATCTTTCGGGTACACTTCGCCAATGTTCCCAATTCGGAACGTGTTGATCTCGGAAATTTTCCCTGGGTAGATGACAAAACCTTTCTTTTTGAGAGTCTGATAGAATTCTTGAAAGGTAAAGGTCGGATCATCTGGAAAAAGAAACGATGTAATAATAGGTGACTGCTGTTCCTCTTTGATATGGGCGGAAAAACCAAGCTTTTCCATGCCCTGTACGAGCAATTGCTGATTCTGTATATAACGTCTGTGACGTGCTTGGACACCGCCTTCTTCCTCAAGTTCTAACAGCGCTTGATAAAAAGCCCTCACGACATGGGTTGGCGAGGTATAACGCCATTTACCACTGTTATTCTCCATGGTTTCATATTGACTATACATATCAAGGGAAAGGGAACGGGCGTTATCTTTACACTTCTCAAGCTCCTTTTTCTTGGCAATGCAGAATCCAAATCCTGGCACTCCTTGAATGCATTTATTGGCACTACTAATCAGAAAGTCTATGCCCCAATCATGGACATCCATTGGAATGCCGCCAAAGCTTGACATCGCATCTACGATGGTTGTTTTCCCGTAGCGTTTAGCTGCTGCACAAATTTCTTGAGCAGGATTCAAAATACCCGTTGTCGTTTCACAATGCACGACCACCACATGACTAATAGTTGGATCATTCCCTAAATGTGCTTCTACCGTACTTGGATCGATCGCCATATGTTCTTCTTCTTCTACGACCACTGTCTCAATTCCGAGTACTTCACACATCTTCACAATCCGGTCACCATACGCACCATTCGTGCAGACGAGCAGCTTTCCACCTGTTTTCGGCATCACAGTTCCTAGAACAGATTCGACGGTAAAAGAACCACTGCCTTGCATTAAAACGGATGTATATGAGTCGGTCTCTCTTGTCGAAAGGGTCACGAGACGCTCTCTGACTTTTTGGACAAGTTGATTATAGTCCGCATCCCATGTACACCAATCCTGCAGCATTGCTTTACGTACTGTTTCTGAGGTTGACAAAGGTCCAGGCGTTAACAGCAAATAATCGTTTTTCATAACAAACTCCCTCTATTTCTGAAGTGACTTTCCTTCTATTTGATCGATCACATTCTCCAACTCATCGACTTTTGTTATCACATAATCAGCGCCAGCCTCGGTTAAACGCTCTTTAACCCTTAAGATTTCCACTTCTAGTTCCTTGGTGTCCATATCTTTAACCTCTTGTTCTGAGAGCCCTAGTTCACTCCCCCCTAACACAACTCCAATACTGATCATCCCGGCATTCTTGCCTTCCTTCATATCTGTGGCTGTATCGCCAACCTTCATCATCTTATTCATTGGATAAACATCAAGCTCTTCGGCATTGCGATAGCACATCCACGGATACGGACGGCCGGCTTTTACATCATCAGCGGTAAAATAACAATCGGGAGCATAGCCTAGTTCCGCTGCTCGTGGTGCAACAATTTCCATCATCTTTTTAGTGTAGCCAGTCGTTGCTCCAATTTTAATTCCTTTGCTTCGAAGTGAACTTACAAGCTCAGGCACTCCCGAAATCGGCGTCGCGAAACGAGGAAGTGCTTCAAACAAAATCTTCTCAAACTCATTATTCATCAAGTGAACGTCTTCCTCCGTCGGTTCAACCCCTTTGACACGAACCCATTCTGCATGGATACGGGACTCGGCCAGCAGAGCACGAATATGCTCAATTTTCAGCATACCCATTGGACCGCGTGCTTCCTTTACGGTAATTTCCACTCCCTGTTTGCGAAAAATCTCCAAAAATACTTCCAACGGAGCAAAGCACCCATAATCAATAGTTGTCCCTGCCCAATCAAATACGACCGCTTCGATCTTATTCATTGTTCCTCAATCCTTTCCATGTTTGAATGTTGTAGGCGTAATTGTCTCTTACGAATCAGCTTGACTGCCAGTTCATAAACCATACGCACGAAGATATTTGTTGCAATAATAAGTACACTAAGTGCAGCTGCCTGCGCAAGGTTTCCGGCTTCATCCATATTCACAATGGAAATCGATGCCAACTTAAATTCAGCAGTATAGAGGAAAACCACGGCTGAAATCGTCACCATTGAATTGACAAAGAAATACATCACCATTTCTAAAATCGCGGGTAAACACATAGGCAGCGTGACTTTAATAAACGACTTGTACATGGGAACACCCATTGATTCTGAGACCGTTTCAAACTCTTGATCCAATTTTTTCAAGGCACTCGTCGCCGTTACATAAGCTACAGAGTAAAAGTGTAAAATGTTCGCGATGACGATAATTGCGATTGTTCCATACAAGAAGTGAAACGGGTTTGTTATACTGAAGCCAAATATATTTATCGTTGGCTGGCTGAAAAAAAGGATATAACTTATCCCAATAATTAAGCCAGGCACAGCAATGGGCAAAATCGAAAACAGTCGGCCTGCTTTGCGTAACCCGGTCATCTTGCGAATCTTTTCAATGCCGTACGCATAGACGAAAGTAAAAGCTGTTCCAATCACGGCTGAAAGAGCGGCAACGAGAACGCTGTTCCAATAGGCTGTAAATCCACCACCTGTATAGCTTTCCAATTGGAAATGTTCTAGACTAAGACTTAAATCGTATGGCCAGTTGTTGACCAATGCAGCTAGCAGTACTGCCCCGAATACAAGAAGCACACACGCCGTTATCAAAGACACATACGTAAAAGCCAGCGCATTCCTCTTTTTATTCTTTTTCACTTGATAAGGAATGGATCTAGCTGACAAAGAACCGTTTTGTTTGCGGTTAACCATCTGGTCTGAGACAAAGGCCATGATAGCAGGGATCATGAGAATGATTCCGACTGTAGCGCCCATACTCATATTTTGCTGACCCACTACTTGCTGATAGATATCGGTCGCAAGCACATTATACTGCCCACCAACAACCTTAGGGGCACCATAGTCCGTAAAGCTTAAGGAAAAAACGATAAAGATGGCACTGATCAATCCATATTTTACCGATGGGAGCGTAATCGTGAAAAATTGTTTAGCCTTATTGACACCAAGTGTATTCGCTGCCTCATAAAGTCGATAATCTGAACTTCCAAGTGCTACAAGCATAATCATAAACGCTTGTGGAAATGTGAAAATCACTTCAGCGATAATAATACCTACGGATCCATACAGGTTAATATCCATGGCTGGTAAAAGGCCGAAGAAACCGTTTGTCACAATCCCTTGATTTCCAAATAAGTAAACAAGGGCTATCCCATGCATCATAGTCGGTGCAAACAACGGCAAAAGCGCCATGTAGCGAAAAAAGGTTTTCCCTTTTATATCTGTTCGTACGAGACAATAGGCGTACGAAAAGGCTAGAGATACGGATATTACGGTCGTCATCGACGAAATAAACATCGTATTTTGCAAAGACTGAACGAGTGCCGGAGAACTGAAGTATTCAACGAAATTCTGAACTCCTACAAATACGCCCTCTTCATTTTGAAAGGCTTTGATAAACAGGGTTACAAGCGGAAAGACAAGGACAATAAGAAACGTCGCAAGCATGAGAAGCAGCAGACTGCGTTTCAGCCAATTGTCTCCGTTGAAAGAAAGGGTTGTATGTCTTAGCTGTTTAATAAGTGTCCCTTCTTGTTTCATCGTTTTTCTTCCTCCTTTGCACTAAGCCTCATAGGCTAGAATGCGCTCAGGCGAGAAGTCTAAATACACTCTCGAGCCTTTTTCCAGTTTGAACTCCTGGAGCTCATGCATTGTGACATGCACCTTCACACTTGACTTGTGAAGATCTGTCTCTGGATTATTCACCTTAAAATGGACGAGGAAAACCGGTCCATGAAATTCAATTGCTTCGACTTCTGCGTTTATTCCATAAGTTCTCGATAGACGAATATGCTCAGGACGAATCGCAAGAGTTTTTTGCTGTTGATTTCTCCAGAAATTAATCGAGCCAATGAAATCCGCCACAAATGAATTTTTTGGATGCTGATACACTTCTTGAGGCGAACCATATTGCATAATCTGTGCATCATTCATGACGACAATTTTGTCAGCCATCGTCATCGCTTCATCCTGATCGTGCGTAACCATAACCGTCGTAATCTGAAGCTTTTCTTGGATCTCTCGAATTTCATAACGAAGCCTTTCTCTCACTTTAGCATCGAGAGCTGAAAGCGGCTCATCAAGGAGGAGAAAGTCAGGAGACATCGCTACCGCACGGGCCAGCGCGACCCGCTGCTGCTGTCCGCCAGACATTTGCGCAGGATAATGATTTTTCACTTGCTCTAAGTCGACAAGAGCAAGTGCCTCTAGGGCCCTCTCCCTAACCTCTTTTCGCGAGCGCTTTTGCGCCTTTAAGCCGTACTCAATATTTTGCATTGCGGTTAGATTTGGAAAGAGAGCGTAGGATTGAAACACAATTCCAAAATTTCGCTTGGCAGGCGGCACATTTGCCATGTCACGACCATTCATGACAATCGTTCCTGCTGTCGGATTTTCAAGACCTGCGATAATACGGAGCAACGTCGTCTTGCCACAACCACTAGGACCCAGCAAGCAAACAAACTCACTTTTTTTAATATCAACAGAAATGTTGTCTAGTGCTGTGAATCGACCAAATTTCTTCTGCACACCTTGGATCGACAAATACTGATTTTCCATCGTTCTTCCCACTACCTTTCCTTACTTTTTAGGCTCGGCTTTCTCAGCAAAGTTTGCTTCCCACTGCTTCAAGATTTCCGAACGTTGTTTTGCTGACTGACGCAAATTATGGTCCTTATAAAGAAGATCTTCAAAGTTTTCTGGGAACCCTTTCGCTGTTTCAAGTTTCTCATTCTTTGTCGCTAAACCGTACGCCTGGTGATATTCCTTCATCACGTCATCCGAAACCGCCCAGTCAAGAAACGCTTTTGCCAACTTATCGCTTTCACTGTTCTTTTTGTTAATCAGCGCATTCGCCTCAACATCCCAGCCTAGTCCTGCCTTAGGTAAGTAGACTTCCACAGGCGCACCATTTTGCTTTTCCTGAATACCGCTATAGACGAGTCCTAAGGAAATGGGAAATTCTCCATTAGCAGCCATTTTAATCGGCTTTGAACCAGAGTGGGTGTAGATACCTACGTTCTTATGAAGATGCTTCATGTACTGCCATCCTTTTTCTTTGCCCATCATTTGAAGCCAAGTCGATACCTGCAAGTAGCCTGTACCTGAGGAAGCCGGATGAGGCATCGCAATTAACCCTTTATACTTAGGATCAAGCAAGTCTTTGTAGGTCTTAGGTGGCTCTATTCCCATTTCCTTAAGTTCTGCTGTATTCACCGTGATCCCAGATGCTGTCACAAGATTTCCCGTCCATTTTGTCGAATCTTTACTATCCCTATACATCTCCGGAATCTCTTCAACACCTTCAGGAGAATACTCCGCAAGCATATTCTTTTCTTCAAGCGTTAATAGATTTGAAGCCTGTACACCCCAGACCACATCTGCCTTTGTATTTTTACCCTCCGCAAGCAGCTTCGACGTGATAATTCCAGTAGAATCACGAACAATATTCAAATCTATATTCGGGTATTGCTCCTCGAAGGATTCCAGGTAGGTCGGGATCAATTCTTCCTCAATGGCCGTATACACTGTCAACTCTCCTGACAACCCTGACTCACCCTTTCCCCCGGCACTTTTTTCACCACCTTGTCCACAACCAACAAGCGCAAGTACCCCCATACAAACGATTCCTATCTGCCCCATTCGCTTCTTCATATTGTCACCTTCCTAACTTTTTAGTTAACTACTTATATCAATTTAATCATGTGACTTGTTGTGATTTTAAAAGATAGTAAACATCCCTCCTAAATCTTATACTCATAGATTAAAATACAAATGTTAAGTTAGTATGAAGAACGTGTTAAAATGTTATTTTGTGTTATATTGATTTGTTTTTTGTTGTTTTCATGAAGGTATCTCTTTGGTCGAAAATGTATGGGGAGAGATGAAAAGGAAGCTATTGATGAAGATGACGTGGAGGTAATGATTACTGGGCTGATAATCATAAAAAAAATAGACCTTCCCTGTCAGCTAAACGGGGAGAGTCTATTTTCAAGAGCAGCCTTGCCCTAAATCAAGAGCAACTATTTAAAGGGACCGAGTTGGCGCTGTGATCTCTTTTTCTTATATATTCTTATACTTTATTACTATTATTTTATGAATGACTTGTTACCATATTCTCTTAAAACTTTATTTAACATCGTTTCTAGGTTATCGAGCTCTATGACTAACGGTTCTCCATAGCTTTCTACTAGGATCGTATCAAAATATGCTCTCAAGGCTCCATTTATCCTGGGATTCTTCCGTATGTCATCAACTTTATTAGCGTTTATAGCTGCTAATAAATCCTGTAATATATTCAGAAGTGTATCTAGAAACTTATGATCTGCCTGTTTCTTTTTCTCGGTAACTAATTCGATTACCCTTTCAACTTGACCTTTAATTTGGTTACCTCCACTTTTCATCAAAAAGTTCTCCAAGCATTTTCTCAGCTTTATACATTCCCCCAGGACAGGATTCATATAGTCGCTGTGTGAATCCAAATACGCTCTCACTGAACCTTGAATACTAAACATTTCTTTTGTTAGTGTTTCAAAATAATTATTCTCAATCCTGTCATTAGCCTGTTGATAACGTGAGATAATTAATTCTAGCATAGGCGTAGGTTGCTTTTGGTAAATCTCTTCTAGCTGGTTTAATACAGTTTGTAGTTGTACCCGAAAAGCGTCACCATTTCTCAACTTTATCAGAGCCTCCTTAGATTAAGGTCTGTACCGCGAACTC
The DNA here is from genome assembly GCF_022919835.1 of Halobacillus shinanisalinarum. Taxonomy (NCBI): domain Bacteria; kingdom Bacillati; phylum Bacillota; class Bacilli; order Caryophanales; family Bacillaceae; genus Halobacillus; species Halobacillus shinanisalinarum. Next base: position 1,625,118 of record NZ_CP095074.1, read on the forward strand.
TCAAATCCAATACTCCACAGCTAGTATCTACTGATCGTACGAAACACTGGCAACGTAGTTAAAGAAATAGTTATCATCAACTACTTCTCTTATTTCCCCTTCATAAGAGAAGTCATACAGTAGTATAGCTGTATTTATATTTTCAGGAATTGATGCTCCATTTATTTTTCGAGCTTTGGAATGACCTTCTCAAAGAAATCCTCGTCAAAATCATCTATATCTATAGCAAAGTCATTAAGAAAAGGCGAAGGTAGAAAGTCTTGAATATTACCAATCCATAGCGAAACATATCCTTGCTTTTCCACTTAAATCCCTCTAGTTCAGGTAAACTATCATCTTTACCACCCTTATAGTTCTTTGCCGAATTAAAAGGTTAAAATCTCTCGATAGAATCTCTTATAGAACGCATGATTTCACGAAATGACTGAAGGGCTGCATCAGAATCCCTTTCACGAATAGCCTTAAGCAAAGACTCATGGAAAGGATAGCTCTGATCAAAGATATCATCTTTCCCAAATGGCACATTCCAGAACTCGTGAAAGGTATCCCATACGGAGTCTATAATGCTCTCTAACATTGGATTTTTAGCTGCTCGATAGATGGCCTGATGAAATTGAGCATCTGCTTGATTGGCCTTGTCCCTTTCATCATTTTCAATAAAAGTAACATATTCCTTCAGATGAAGACTCATTTGATTGATATCTGCCTCGCTCGCTGAGATTACCGCTAGTTCTACCGCCTTCCGCTCTAATGCCTCTCTAACCTCTAGAGTTTCTAACAAAAATTTCTTTTCATTTTCTACCTCGAAAGCTACCTGAATATGGAAAGGTTTCATATCATTAATAAAGGTACCCTTCCCATTCAAAACTTCCAATGCACCTTGTGATTCAAGCAATTGTAAAGCTTCTCTTAATGAGGATCGTCCTATTCCTAATGTTTGAACTAGTTCTGCTACGGAAGGAAGGCGATCGCCGCTTTTTAGTTTTTCTCTCTTAATGTATGCTTTAATTTCATCTGCCACAAGTTCAGATAATCTTTTCTTCTTTAATGCTTTCACAACATCACCTCTGCATTGACCTTATCCACAGTATACTATGTGGAAACATGATTATAAAATATATCCCATTTATTTATTTTACAATTCATAATATTTATACCTTTCATACAGGTTGATAGTATGATAGTGTTTCAACTAAAGAATCACATACGAAGGTAATGAGGAGGAAAGTTTGTGAATTACACAGATGAAGAAATATGCACACAGTACGGTGACCAGCCTGAATATAATAGAGGATCTGTTTCTCCGCCCATTTACCAAACAAGTTTATTTACATTCGATACTTTTGAAGCGTTTACACATGCTCAATTAAATGAAAGGGAAAATTATGTTTATACACGAGGTGTGAACCCCACTACCGAACTATTAGAGAAAAAATTAGCTCTATTAGAAAGAGGAGAACAGTGTAAATGTTTTGGCTCAGGAATGGGGGCGATCAGTTCCGTTTTTTTCTCCTTATTAAAAAGCGGAGACCATGTCTTGTTTGTCAACAACATTTACGGGCCCACTCAGCAATTATTGGAACACTTACAAAATTTTAATATAGAACATAGCTTCTCTACAGGAGATCTCGAGTCCGACATAAAGCCTCACACAAAGTTGATTTACGTGGAAAGCCCCGGAACCATGTTAATGAATGTAGTAGATTTAAAAAAGATTTCAACTGTAGCTAGACAACACGGTATATACACAGCCATTGATAATACATGGGCTACTCCTATTTTCCAAAAGCCCCTTACATTAGGCTTTGACCTAAGTATCCATTCCCTGACTAAGTACATAGGAGGGCATAGTGATGTGGTAGGAGGCGCTGTCATTGGTGCACATAGACTAATAGATCAAATCTTTGAATACGGCTTCCAGTTAAACGGTGCTGTTCTCTCCCCTCAAGATTCATTTCTGATTATTAGAGGTTTGCGAACATTACCTCTTCGGATGAGACAGCATCAAGATAACTGTTTACGGGTTATACAATACCTGAAAACAAAAGAAGAAGTCATAAAAATTAATCACCCAAGTCAATGGAAAGAAGAGGACTTTTCATTTATAAATGATCAAATGACAGGTTATTCAGGCTTACTAAGTATCGAATTGAAAGAAGGAGGGTTTAAGAACATTGCAACTTTTATTAACCAACTCTCACGATTCAAAATTGGGGTGAGCTGGGGAGGTTATGAAAGCCTTGTAAATTCACCGATCAAAGAAAACAATGAAGTAGAACTTATTGATCAAGGAATCGGAACTGGCCTCATACGATTTTCCATTGGACTAGAAGGTTCAGATCTTTTAATTGCTGACTTAGAAAGAGGGTTTAAAGCTCTCCATTCTATTAAATCTTAAGGAGGGGATTATATTGAACGAAAAAGAATTGAAACGTCCAACTATAGGAATGGCATTGCTTCCCATCTCCATTGCGTTACTCATATTCATTGGTGGAATTGGAGTTCTAAAATTTCAAGCTGAATTAATGTTAATAATGGCAGGTGTAGTGTTTGCGATATTCGCGATTTTCTATGGACATAAATGGGATAAAATTATTTCCGTAATGGGAGAGAAAATTAAAACCGCATTACCAGCCATACTGATTCTATTTAGCATTGGTTTAATAATAGGTACGTGGATGATCTCTGGTACAATCCCCTTCTTTGTTTATTATGGGTTAGAAATGATTAACCCTGCCTATTTATACGTAATGGCTTTTATCGTAACAGCGATTGTCTCCACATGCGTAGGTACCTCTTGGGGAGCTGCAGGTACCATTGGGGTTGCCTTGATGAGTGTAGCGCAAACTATGGATCTTCCCATGGCGATTACAGCAGGTGCCGTTGTCTCTGGAGCTTATTTCGGTGATAAACTATCCCCACTGTCTGATACAACTAATATGAGTTCGTTAGCAGCAGGATCGAATTTATATGAACATATCAAACACATGATATACACTGCCCTCCCCTCTTCCATAATTGCTCTAGTCGTCTTTTATTTCGTTGGACTACAGATTGAAACCAACTCTGGACAGCTAACAGATATTCAAGAAACACTTTCTGCTATTGAACAATTGTTTAACCTCAATATCTTGGTTCTACTTCCAGCAATAATTGTAATAGCAGGCTCTCTAATGAAGAAACCTCCCCTTATCGTTTTGTTTAGTTCCTCTGTGACAGCCATGGTCATAGCTTTAATTTTTCAAAATGCATCTATTAGCAATGTATTTACAGCTGCTGTAGAAGGCTTTAACGTAGAAATGATTACCTTTTCCCTATCCGGATTGGATTCGAGTGTACTATCTGAGGATATGCAAGGATTATTAAACCGCGGCGGATTATATTCTATGTATAATGCTACATTCTTCGTATTTTGTGCCTTTTTCTTTGCATCCGCACTCGAAGTTTCACAAGCATTAAATATCGTTCTTGAAAAAGTTATTATGTACCTAAAATCCGTGGGAAGCGTTATTTTCGCATCACTCATTACTGGATTTGCAGTTATTAACTGTACCTCTAATGCTCTCGTTACCTATTTCCTAATAAAAGATATATATGGAGACGTTTATAAAAAGAAAAACTTACATCCTGTAAACCTATCTAGAAGCATGGAAGACTCCATAACCATTACTGAAGCCTTAATGCCCTGGACCGTATCGGGTGTCTTTATGGCTACAACATTAGGTGTAGGCAACTTTGAATTTTTGCCATGGGCTATATTTAACTTAGGCGGAGTTGTCTTTTCCGCTTTGTATGGATTCCTGGCCCCGTACACTGGAGGATTCGGAATTAGAAAACTGAATGAGGATAAACCATTAGAAGACTCAGAAGCTTCTTCAAAAAAAGTCATATAAAAAAAGTGAGTCACACATACAACAATTAAGGATCCTATAACTGAGCATGCCCGCTTATAGGATCCTTTGTGTTGGAACCGAAATCATAAAAGACTGCAATAAAGTTCCTGATGGTTTATCAAGTTGTACATATACGTTCTCTGGATTGTCAACACAAAGCTAGACAATTTTGTTAAGGTGCCTCTTCTTAAATTCGATGGGACTTAAACATCCTAGGGGGCCGTGAATTCGGATGTGATTATACCAGTGGACATAATCAAATAAGGACAGGTTCAATTGTTTCTGGCTTTCGAATGTTTCTCCATAGACATGAATTAAGATACTAGGAATTGACTAACGCATTTAAAATCTCCCGATAGAATCTCTTATAGAACGCATGATTTCACGGAATGACTGAAGGGCTGCATCAGAATCCCTTTCACGAATAGCCTTAAGCAAAGACTTATGGAAGGGATAACTCTGATCAAAGATATCATTTTTCCCAAATGGTACATTCCAGAACTCGTGGAAGGTATCCCATACGGAGTCTATGATGCTCTCTAACATTGGATTTTTAGATGCTCGATAGATGGCCTGATGAAATTGAGCATCGGCTTGATTGGCCTTGTCCCTTTCATCATTTCAATAAAGTAACATATTCCTTCAGATGAAGGTTCATTTGATTGATGTCAATCCAATTTATAGTTCTTGTCTTACTAAACCTAGTAAAAATTCTCCAAAATCATGTGCTATTACTTGATACACCTGATCATCCAACTTCATTCCAGGCACATAAGATACTACCTTAGGCTCCCCATTTTCATCTAGCTTGTTAAAATCCAAGCAGAATAACTCATCCCCTCCAGTGTCATAAATAACGAGGAGATCATTAGGTAGTCCTGTTTCTTTGCGTTCGGTTAATGTAAACCAAATTGCATCGGGGACAGAAGAATTTTCAAAGTCATCTTTGAGAATTCCATAAATCTCTTGTGCTCCAAAGTTCCCAGCTCCCAAAGTTTTCAAGAAATCCAAATAAAGACCAGTAAACTTTAAACCTAACTTTCCTTCAGCCATTTTAATTAAACCATTTGTGCGCCCTCCAACAAAATCAGCCATGTCTTCATTACTTAAAATAATTTCTTTCGCTTTTTGGTAAGTTTCAATACTCATTTTTCTCCTCCTGCCTTTTCCCGCGCTCTGTTTTTCCAGTAACTATTTCTCCATTTGTTAAATTCAGCTCTATTTATTCCAGAAGGTATGGTGTTAGGGTTAATATGAATGATCAGGCTATTATCTTTGTGAAAAGTATGTGTGACCTCAGCTATAGCACTTTCATTTCTCTGTGTCATATGGTGTAGATTAATAGATTTTCCGTCTGGTCCAAGTGGCGCTAAACCTTTCTTCATTCTCTCAAAGTTTGTCCTACCACGTGCGTCTTTTGTATTTAAGTTTATAATATCGTCTCTCTGATAAACCTTCACATTTTTAAATTCAGTTGTTTTATTCCAATATTGAAATCCATTAGGAGTCGCCTTGCGCACTCCTTCTACAACCTCATCACCATTTTTTACAACACTACTAACACCCTTAGCACCTTTCCCTACTACCTTTACAAATCCACCGCCTACAACAGAGGCAGCCAACAACGCCCGCTCCCAGCCTTCATACTCCACACCCGTGATCAAATTCTCACCAGTATTCGTCTCAATAGCCGCTTTGACATTCCCAACAATCGGAATAAAATCAAGCACAAAGGATGCCGTCTTCTTCCACCAGGTCACATCCTCTTTCGAAGCATCCGACGAAGGCGCCATCATGTCTTCCCTTGTACATACCCCTTCTGACGTGAATTCATACCCCAGTGATACAGGAGCCATCCTCTTCTGTTCCGAAATAAACCCATCTACTTCATCCGGAGGAACGACCTTCGCATTCGTCGCTAGATTGATAGATGCCCCATTCATATTCGATTGAAGCTGACCCGCTTGATAGCTTCCTATGCTAATATCCCCGGCCTCAAACTGCGAAGAAATCGATTCTATGTATTGATTCATGGTCGATAAGCTTTGCCTCAGCTCTGCCAACTGGCTCGACTCCGTCTGATCAAACTCATGCAGCCGTTCCACCGTCTCGTCCTTCTTGTTCCATGCCTGTTGAATTTCCTGCAAAAACTTACTATCGTCAATAGACGGCAATGCCACGATGTCCTGAACACTGCCAACGACCTGGTTGACTTCCTGAATGATCTCCGTCGTGACGGTGCTTGCCTTATGTAATCCCGCTTCCACTTCTTGTTCCAGAAAATCTTCCCGAATCACGCCATCAGAATCCGGCTCGAACTCATGCAGAGAAGTCAGCATCTTACGGATCGCATCTTCATATTGCGAAAGGAATTGTTCCAAATAGCTCAAAAACGGCAGGTGCGCTTCCTGGTAAAACGTTCGAATCGCTTCCCCGCCTTGCCCGCGAAGCGAGTCTTCCAAATGAATGATTGTCTTTATACTGACCTTCACTTGATGAATCGAGTTTCTCAACTGATCCAGCGTATGTATCGTTTCTTCTCCACCCTTTTGGAGATCCGAAACATCCAGCACCTTCATGTAAAACAACCTCTTTCCAAATTCGTTACATCAAGTATATAGAATTTTTTACCAGAAGGAAATACATGTATTCGAAACTTCGTATAAATGGCTGAAAGGTGGTCATAAAAGTGAAACTTATTACCCTATAATACCCACCGCCCGCTCAGGCTCAGGCTCACCCTCAAACACTACTACCGCAGAATTGCAGTAAACCCGTCCCATATCTGAAATTGCCTCCTCCAACAGCGCATACAATTCAAATCACTTTTAACAAACTGCACCTCGACTTCTTCACTCAGATCATGATGGTAGTATAGAATGGAACCGTACATCAATGGAATTTCTTAATTTTTGGAGGTTTTGCTAGCATATTTACAATCTCATACAATAATATCTTTCTCAGTTTTGAATTATGACAACTAGAGTAAGACCTGAGTAGGATGCTTAATAAAAAAAGTACACTACCTGTTATGAGAAGTAGTGTACTTAAGTGTTCACTAATACAATAGTTTATTGTTTATAATTTTTTATCGCTTGCCTATACCAGTCATTCCCCTCACAATCATCAATCACTATGGCCGGAAAATCCTCCACTTCCAATTTCCGTACAGCTTCCGTTCCAAGGTCTTCATATGCAATCATCTCTACACTCTTAATAGACCGTGAAATCAATGCAGCGGATCCCCCTACAGCTCCAAAATAGACAGCTTTATTTTTCTTGAGGGAATCAATAACCGATTGATTTCGGTACCCTTTCCCAATCATTCCCTTCAACCCTAAGTCTAATAGTGCGGGAGCATATCTATCCATACGACTACTCGTTGTAGGCCCCGCCGAACCAATAACCTTACCGGGTTTAGCAGGTGTTGGGCCCACATAATAGATCACTTGATCTTTTATTTCAAATGGAAGTTCTTCTCCTTTTTCAAGCTGCTCGACCATACGTTTATGTGCTGCGTCTCGTGCTGTATAGATCGTTCCACTAATGGCTACTTGATCACCAGCTTTTAAAGTAGTAACTGTATGTTCATCTGTAAAAGGAACTGAAATTCGTTGCCTAGACATAGAAAACCTCCACTAAAGGATCACTTTTTTATGACGACTTGCATGACAATTTAAATTAACAGCTACAGGAAGAGCAGCGATATGAGAAGCACCTAATTCAACCTTCACATCTATTGCTGTTGTAGTTCCCCCCATACCTTGAGGACCAATACCCAATTGATTCACTTCCTCCATTAATTCTTTTTCTAGCTTGGCTGCTTCATCCCATGGATTTCTCTCCCCAACAGGTCTAAACAATGATTTCTTGGCTAAATACGCGCACATCTCAAAATTCCCGCCGATTCCTACTCCAACGACTAGTGGAGGACAAGCATTAGGACCGGCAATTTGAATCGTTTCAAAGATGAATTTCTTAATCCCATCCAGCCCGTCACTTGGCTTAAGCATTTGCAGGCGACTCATATTTTCTGCACCGCCCCCTTTTGCTGTCATATGGATCGTTAGACTATCCCCTTGAACTAGCTCAATATGAATAATTGATGGGGTATTGTCTCCCGTATTTTTACGGTTAATCGGGTCATCTACAATTGAATAACGAAGATATCCTTCCTCATACCCCATACGAACACCTTCATTAATCGCCTCTTGCAAACTGCCCCCAACGATATGACAATCTTGCCCTAGTTCCACCAGAAAAACGGATACGCCCGTATCCTGGCACATAGGTACGCGTTCGGAAGAGGCAACGTTGGCATTCTCAATTAATTGGTTTAACACTTCCTTGCCCATAGGTGATTTCTCTTTGTCAACGGCGCTTTGAAAAGCATTCAAAACATCTTCTCCAAGCTCAAAATTAGCCTCCTCACACATGCTGGAAACGTGTGTGACGATGTCCTGATATTTAATTTCTTTCAAATACATCACCTCCCACCTTATCTAACTGGATTATTTAGGGCTGACTTCTTTATTTTCAAGGACTTTATTTAACAACTCATTTCCTTCCTCCGGTGCATGTTCTCGTTTATAAACCATAAAAGTTCGTTTATATTTAATAACTATTTTTGCATCCTGATTATATCCTCTTGTTTCGGCACGAACAATTCCGACGTTTGGACGTGAGTTTGATTCCCTTTTTTCTAAAATTTCTGAATAGGAATAGATCGTGTCTCCTTCAAATACCGGATTAGGCAGTCTAACCTCATCCCACCCCAAGTTAGCCATGACATTTTGAGATAGATCTGTAACGGATTGCCCTGTAACTAACGCCAGCGTAAAGGTAGAATCGACTAATGGTTGTCCAAATTCGGTTTGCTCTGAATAAACATCATCAAAATGAATTGGATTGGTGTTTTGTGTCAATAGGGTGAACCATATATTATCTGTTTTCGTTACGGTTCTTCCTAGTGGGTGGGGATAAATGTCACCAATCTCAAAGTCCTCATAAAATCGCCCTTCCCAGCCTTTTTGTACAGTCATTTTTTCATCCTCCTTAATAAAATATAAATTTATGAAGCATTAGGTACATTAAACAACTCCTGCATCTACCCATTTGCTTATCGTTTCTTCTTCAAAGCCATACTCCCGTAAAATGTCTTCTGTGTGCTCTCCAATAGATGGAATCGCTTTCATGACAGGGTTCATTCCTTCCATGATAACAGGCGGTTTTAATGCACGAATTTCACCTACAGGCGAACCTACTTCCTGCCACCGTGCCCTTGCCTCAAGCTGCGGGTGTCGATAAAAGTCCTGCATAGTATTGAGACGTGCGCTGGCAATTTTCGCTTGTTCAAGTCTATTGATTACCTCAGAAGAAGTCATACCAGCAAAAACCGTTTCAATAATTGATTTTAGTAAGTCACGGTTTTTATCTCTTAACGAATTCGTTTTAAAGGCTGATTCATCAATTAGTTCCGGTTGTTCTAAAACAACTTCACAAAATCTCAACCACTCTCGCTCATTTTGCAAACCTAGAAATACCGTTTTTCCATCCCCACAACTAAACGGGCCGTATGGATATATAGTTGAATGACTCGCCCCTGTTCTTGCTGGTTCCTTCCCACTGTTTCCCGCGTAATAGGCTGGATACCCCATCCATTCTCCCAATGCCTCTAGCATGGATATCTCCATAACCGTACCTTTTCCGGTTTTCTCACGCGTAAATAAAGCAGTGAGTATACCTGAATACACATACATCCCTGCAGCAATATCAGCTGCTGAAATACCGGCTTTAGAAGGTACCTCCTCTGTCCCAGTAACTGAAACAAGCCCCGCTTCACACTGGACAAGCAAATCGTATGCTTTCTTATCCTTGTAAGGACCTGTTTCACCATATCCTGATAAATTACAAATGATTAATTCAGGATATTTCTCCTTTAAGACGTCCGCTCCATACCCCATCCGTTCTACCGCACCAGGTGCAAGGTTTTGTACAAACACATCAGCACTTTCCAAAAGTTTATCCACTACTTTCTTTGTTTCCTGATCTTTAAGATTGAGAGTAATCGATTCTTTTGACCGATTACACCAAACGAAGTGACTCGACATCCCATTGACGGAAGTATCATAATGTCGGGCAAAATCACCAGTGCCAGTTCGTTCTATTTTAATAACGCGTGCTCCCAAATCAGCCAACTGCCTTGTAGCAAAAGGTACTGCAACTGCTTGTTCAATTGAGACTACTGTAATTCCTTCTAATGGTAGCATGTGTACCCTCCCATTTGTTTTCGTTTAAATCGCTTCAAGCTTATATTGGTTCTTCAATCATGAAAACTAACCAATCACTTCTACCACTGACTGAATGCTATAATACTCCTCAAGATTCATGACCCTCTCAATGGCTTGTTTAGAGGCACTTCGTCCAATGACAGAGCTGCATAGATTTATAAACTTAGAATTTAATATTCCTTGTGTCATAGGATTTTGCAGACTGCCAATTGTATGATTAACCACTAACTTTTTAGTTCTCCCACCCTTCAATACTAGTGTTGCAACAACCTTGTCTTTGTCCACCTGATCATCTGCAATTGGATGAATTTTCTTTCTAAACTGAATGACCTCTTTAGCAATTACTTTTTTATCCTGAAACTGATTTTCTGAGGCATCTTTTTCTAAAAATGCAATAGCTCCAGCATGATAGATACTAAACTTACCTTCGAGTCCTTTTTTCGGATTTTCTTTTGAAGTTAGTTCATGCACGTAGGGGTGTACCGTTAATCTAATTTCCTCCACCTCATCGGGATCTGCATATTCACTTAGCTGGATACATGCATCAATAGAAGGATGGAGGACAATTCCACATGCATAAGGTTTGAATGAGTTTTTCTCAAGTTCCCATACATTTCCCCAATCTTCCGTAACTCTCTCCAAGTTATGTGAAGAACTATATACGTTTGCAAATCCGCGTTCTGCTTCCAGAACTTGCAGCGAACTTGTGAAACCTTTATCTACTAACAAGGCAGCATGTAACCCATTTTGAGCTGCTTTTCCAGGATGAAGGGGTTTGGTCATCGTTCCAAACATTTCTCTCAGACCGAATGACTGGGTTCCGGCCACACCAAGTGCCATTGCCATTTTTTCTTTATCAAGTTTAAGTAAAACCCCAGCCGCAACAGCGGCCCCAAATACACCTGTACTTGATGTAATATGGAATCCATTTTGATAATGAGAAGGATAAACAGCATTCGCAATTCTCAGCTCAGTTTCACACCCTAAAACAAAAGCTCTTAAGAGTTCCTTTGTAGGAAGACCAAGCTTTTCTCCTAACGCAAATACAACCGGCGCAACGGGTCCACTAGGGTGATGGATCGTCTCAAGATGAGTATCATCAAAGTCAAAGACGTGTGAAGCTGTTCCGTTAATTAAAACGGCTGATAGCAAGTCTGTTTTATTTGGACGCCCAAGGATAGATACTTGTTGGGTCATCCCTAAACTATTTGCAACCTCTAATAGTATGTCGATACTAGGATGATGAGTTGCCCCAATGGTAACCCCCAGCCAATTCAATATACTTTTTTTCCCATGTTCAAGTACTTCGACAGGAATATCTTTGTAGCTGGTCCTCAAAAGATGTTCAACCAGATTGTTCGTAACCATCAAACCTTCCACCACCTATCAGCATTAAGACACAAACCCTAACCCATTTAATTAGTTCATCTCATATAAAATGTACCTTGTGCATGTGCAATTAAGTTTGAATTCTCATCTTTTACTTCACAAGTAAGTACGGCCGTACGATTACCGACGTGAAGAAGCTCAGGAACAGCGATGAGCTGTTCACCCTTTCCTGGGCTGATATAATTCATTTTCATTTCAAGCGTGTAGACTTGTTTATCTTCTGATACTCCTGAAAGAACTTTGTAACCCATCGCAAAATCCGCCAATGTGTAAACTGTTCCCCCTTGAGCAACGCCATACGTATTAGCATGCTGAAGATCTAATCGCATTGCAGCTCTCCCATCAGTCCAATCAATGCCAAGAAACTTAGCAAAATAATAAAGCTCGCTGCTTTTAGATGCTTGCAAGGAATCCAAAACATCCTCCACATGGCTTAATTCTTCTAATGAGTAATGGGGAAGCTTCTTGCGGACACGGTTGATCATGGACTTCTTTTCTTCCTCGCTGTTCATCCACTTTCTCCTTTACCAGTTTTCTAAAGAGCTTACAATGTTTTTTTGGATATTGGATCCAAAATTATTCTAAAAGTGCCTCAATTTCTATATTGATAGAAAGTTACAAAGATTCTTTAACCCAGACTATTTACTAACGCTTCCCCCGTACGTTTAATATGCTCTGAAACAAGTGTTGCAGATTTTGACTCATTCTTTGCATTAACCGCCTCGAATATTTGCTGGTGTTCTTGGTTTGATAATTTCATTTGCCCAGGTAATAACGTTGGTGTTTGCTGTGGAAAACCATTCCACAATGTTTCAATAAAGGATAACAATCGTCCCCACGTGCAACGTTTAATTAATAACTGGTGAAAGGAAATGTTCGCTTCAACAAAAACCTCAGGGTCTTCTGTGTTCTCCATCTCCTCCATTAACGTCTTAAGCTCATGTTTATCCCCCTCCGTTAAATCCGGAACGCTTAATTCCACAGCTAGTTTCTCAAGGTTAGCCCTCAGCTGATATATTTCTTTAATATCTTCAATATTCATCGGCTTTACAATTGCTCCCCGATGTGGCTCCAGTTTCACTAAGCCTTCTGACTCCAGTTTTCGAAGGGCTTCACGAATGGGCATTCGACTTACGTCCAAAGATTCCGCCAGCTCAGACTGAATTAATCGTTCTCCAGGTTCAAAATCACCCTGGAGAATCGCCTTTCGTAGAACATTGCATACCTTTAAATGAAGTGTATTCCGATCTTCCAATTTTAAATTCAAATGTTTGCTCATATCGATCGCCTTTCAGACTGTTTAGATTGTAGTTGCTATATATCTAGGATAGCGAATGTTAGAATGCTTTGTCTATTCTTAATCTAAACAGTCTTAAAAAGATTGTGATCTTTTAGTGCATTTACCTTATCGATATTTAGTATATAATCGACTAATGTTTGTGTACTTTTATGAGAAGTCGAAGCTAAATCATGAAATTTAGTTGTTAATTCGGTTAATGATACTGGATTTTCCGGGTCCCCTTTTGGATAATCCGCGCGGTGTTTGATTGACCTGCTATTCTTAAGGACAAACTCAACTTCCGCTCCCCATTTGTTTGGATAATCCATCTCAATAGAGGGCTCTACCGATACATTAATTTGTTTCATAAGTGAGCGGATGGATGGATCCTGCAAACTAACCTCATCGAAATCTGATAAACCTGCCTGTCCTCGTAAACAAGCTAATGCTGCGCAAAACTGAATACTGAACTTAGAAGCATAAACAGAATCAGGGTCAGGGTTATTTGTTATATCAAGTGCGGTTTTATAGGTTCTAATATGAATTTCAGCAACCTTATCAAAAGCAATCTTATGCTTCTCTCTCAGCATTAGGATGACATCAATTGCAGAGTGAGTGTGTCGACATGAAGCATGTACCTTAAAGGAGTTCTCGATAATCTTGAATCTTCCCCCTAATTGGTCGGTTACTCTGGAGGCATCAAACCGATCAGACATGGCATGAAAGAATCCACGATCACCCTCTAATATTCTGTTAGCCGCCGAAAAATCCTTCTCAGCCAACAAAGCTGATAGGGTACCGTTATAGGCAGCTTTTCCAGGGTGAAGCTGTTTTGACATGGCTCCATCTTCAATGAATTCCCATAAACCTGATGCTTGTGTTCCGGCACTACCCAATGCAAATATGATTTGATTTTCAGTCAGATCAAGTAATTTCGCAGCAGCTGCTGCAGCCCCAAACGTTCCACATGTAGCCGTGTTATGCCAGTAGTAGTAATGAGAAGGAGAAACGGCTTCTCCTATTCGATAACAAACCTCATAGCCGAGTACGATTGCAGTAATAAATTCCTTCCCGCTTTTACCTTTCCACTCACTAACAGCTAGTGCTGCAGGGATAACAACAGTTGCAGCATGGATGATCGATGCTTTATGGATATCATCGAGCTCTGCAATATGACTTGATGCTCCATTTACCAGGGCAGCTTGCAGTGCTGACGTTGTCTTTCCATCAACAGTGGAGGATTGTGGATGGCCCCCATTTCTTCAATGAGATTAGCTATTTTTTCTATTGGGGCTTTATCTTTTCCTGCTATGGCAGACCCTGCCCAATCCAAAATACACATTTTTGTAAAATCAACTACTTCTTCCGGTAAATCATCATAGGAAGTATTACGAATGAATTTTGCTAAAGTTTGGCTTAACACTTTACTCACCCTCCCATAAAATTCTATTACTTTATTAGAACGACCGAGGGAGTCCGAGAACGTGCTGACCTACATAACTTAATACTAGATTGTTGGTAATCGGTGCCACAATATAGAGTCGTGCCTCTTTAAATTTACGTTCTATATTATATTCAGTAGCAAAGCCATAGCCGCCGTAGGTAGTCATCGTGGCATTCGCTGCCTTCCATGTCGCTTCCGATGTTAAATATTTAGCCATATTAGCCTCTTCTCCGCATTTTTCACCAGCATCAAATAGTTCTGCTGCCCGGTCTCTCATTAATTTTGCGGCTTGTATTCCCATATAGGACTCAGAAATAGGAAATTGCACTCCCTGATTTTGGCCGATCGGACGATCAAACACTACACGTTCGTTAGCATAATCTACTGCTTTATCAACAAAATACATTCCATCTCCAACACTCTCAGAAGCGATTAAAATCCGCTCGGCATTCATTCCTCCCAACACATAGCGAAACCCTTTCCCTTCTTCACCAATCAAGTTTTCAACAGGGACTTTTGCTCCTTCAAAAAACACCTCTGTCGTAGCGTGATTGATCATAGTATCAATTGGAACAATCTCTATGTTATCTGCCTGATCTTTCATATCTAAAATAAACAGGCTGAGGCCATCTGTTTTTTTAACTACATCTTCTTTCGGGGTTGTCCGAGCCAACAGCATCATTAAATCGGAATGCTCTGCCCTTGAAGTCCAAATCTTTTGCCCATGTATTTCATAGTAATCCCCTTTTCTTTCTGCAGTGGTCGTAATACTCGTTGTATCACTGCCAGCCGTCGGTTCTGTAATACCAAAAGCCTGTAAACGTTGTTCACCAGAGGCTATTTTCGGTAGCAATCGTTGCTTTTGTTCTTCATTACCGTGTCTTAGAAGTGCGCCCATCGTATACATTTGAGCGTGTCCCGCCCCAGCGTTTCCTCCTGACCGATTGATCTCCTCTAAAATTATTCCTGCTTCCGTAATTCCTAGACCGGCACCCCCATATTCTTCAGGAATTAAAACAGATAGCCACCCATCATTGGTAAGGGCTTGAATAAATTCCTCGGGGTATGCTTTTCGCTCGTCAAGTTCACTCCAATAAGACTCTGGAAATTTATTACATAAAGATTGTATGCTTTTGCGAATTAGTAAATGTTCTTCTTGTTTCTCGGTAGTAAGCTCCATATTTTATTCCTCCTGTTTTTCTAATAATTAAACGCTTTCACAGTTAGTTAGGATACTGTATCCAATTTTAATTGTCTATCGATTTAGAACATTCACTATATATTTTAGAACCCCTTTTATCAAAGTCCACTCCGGACATTCCGCCAATATATCGAGCGATCTCTGTATGGTCAACGTTCTTACCTTCCATCTGCGTTTCAGCATCACCCCATAAATCAACTACAGAATGAGAGATTGGGCTGGGCACCTCAGCTGCCTTCGCTATATTTATAGCTGTAGTAAGGTCTTTATACATAAGATCCAGTGTAAATCGCCCTTCGTATTTGCCTGATAAAATTTGTTGGGCTACTTTGTTTTCACTTGAGTTGTTTTTACCTGTACTGTTATTAACTATATCTAACATTTTATAAGGGTCCAGTCCCGCCTTCATTCCTATGGCAATAGCTTCAAGAGTAGCTGCTAAGGTTGTGGCAGAAATTAAATTATTCAATGCTTTTACTGCATGACCTGTCCCAATTTCCCCAACATGAGTAATCTTTGAACCAATAGATTTGAAGATTGGAATCACTCGTTTATACGTGGCAGCCTCTCCACCTACCATTATGGCGAGTGAACCATCTTCTGCCTTTTTCACTCCTCCACTTACTGGTGCGTCAAGCATTTCTATCTTTTTCTTTTTTAATTCACCATAAATCTCTTTGGTTACTTCAGGAATTGAGCTAGTCATATCTATTACTACACTTGAAGGTTCCAGCCCTGATAGAAGACCGTTTTCTGCTAATATTACATCTTTAACAATATCCGCGTTAGGTAATATAGTGAGTACATATTTGTTTTCCTTTGCCAATTCTGTAAGTGAGTCTGCTATCTTAGCTCCTAGAGATTGAAATTCATTGAGCGTATCTCTATTTACATCATAGACATGAAGCTGATGCCCCTGTTCGATTAACCGTTTGCCGATACGCCCGCCCATGTTACCTAAACCCACTAGGCCTAAATTCATTAACATCCCTCCATCCCATACACACACTTAATTTTTATCACTTTCCTCGAAAACTTCTCTGGCAATTTTAAAACTATCGATCGCCGCCGGAACTCCACAATAGATAGCTGTTTGCAATAACACCTCCTGAATCTCCTCTTTAGACACCCCATTATTTAAGGCACCACGTAAATGAAGCTTAATTTCATGGGGACGATTTAGTGCAGTCAGCATTGCCAGGTTAATCATGCTCCTTGTTTTCTTTGTTAACCCATCTCGAGTCCAAACTTCGCCCCAGCAATATTCCGTCACTAACTCCTGTAAAGGACGGTTAAACTCATCAGCATTTTCAATGGCTTGATCAACATAGGAAGCACCAAGTACACTTCGTCGCACCTCAAGACCTTGTTCAAATCTGGTTTTATTCATAATATCTCCTCCATTTTTAAAGTGAAATTCTTTATCACACAGCAATTGAATGCAACAGATTTCTCAATTCAGATTTCGTCTCAAAACCAATGCCAGGAACCTCTGGCAAACGGACATAGCCATTTTCAACTGGAAGATGATCCGCAAATCCACCGAAAGGTTCGAATACTCCAGGATAGGACTCATTTCCTCCTAACCCTAAACCAGCTGCGATGTTTAAAGACATTTGGTGCCCACCATGAGGAATACATCGACGTGGGGACCATCCATGTTCTTTTAACATGTCAATAATTCGTAAGTACTCAACAAGCCCATAACTTAACGCACAATCAAACTGCAAATAATCACGATCTGGCCTCATTCCTCCGTATCTAATCAAGTTACGGGCATCCTGCATGGAAAAAAGGTTTTCTCCCGTAGCCATCGAATGTTTGTAGTGTTTAGAAAGCTCGGCCTGTAGGGCATAATCCAGCGGATCTCCCACCTCCTCATACCAAAACAATTGATAAGGTTCTAATCTTTCTGCATACTTGATAGCTGTGTCTAGATCAAACCGACCATTGACATCAACGGCTAAGCAGCTGCCATCTTTAACCACCTCCAAGACGGATTCAATTCGGTGTAGGTCATCCTCAAGTGAGGTCCCTCCAATCTTCATTTTCACAACAGAGTAGCCAAGATTTAAATAATTCTTCATTTCATTTTTTAGTTCTTCTAATCCTTTGCCAGGCTGATAGTAGCCTCCTGCTGCATAAACAAAGACTTTTTCATCTACCTCTCCTCCGCGGTAACGATCTGCGAGCAACTGATATAAAGGCTGCTCTTCAACCTTACTCACAGCATCCCATACCGCCATATCTAATGTCCCCACGGCAACGGACCGTTCACCATGGCCGCCTGGTTTTTCTCCAGTCATGAGTACATTCCATATTTTATGTGGGTCAAAATTTGTCTCTGCGTCATTCAGTACATCCGTTGATTCGGCTTCTAGTAATCTAGGTATAAATCTCTCTTGAAGCAATCCAGTTGGAGCATAACGGCCATTTGAATTAAACCCATAGCCTACCACTCTTTTTCCATCTCTTATTACATCAGTAACAATCGCTACTACAGCAGCTGTCATTTTACTGAAATCTATATAGGCATTACTAATTTTGGATTTGATCGGAACGGTTGCAACTTTAATATCTATTATTTTCATAAAATCTTACTCCTCCTATAATTTTCAAAAATTCAAAATCTCTATAGCGTTCAAGGCAGAGCCCTTGAATATGAAGATTGTACTTATCTTTAAATAGGTTAACTGTTACGGAACGAGTCCAACCCAATCCCACCAAGTAAAGGCGATTAAAATAGTCAATCCCATCATTAATAGGGTCATATAGAGACCAGGCACTAAAAATTCTCGCTGAGAGATTTGCCCTGAGCTATGGACAATCACATTAGGCATGGTTTCAACAACTAAAATATAACCATGTAAACATGTAAGTGCAGCAGTAAAGCAAACGAATGTTGGATCAATTCCTGCTTCAAGTGACATCCCAATATAAATAGGAATTAATGTAACAACGGCAGTGGAGACATTTGACATAATTAAATGGAAAACCTGTGATGCAATTAAAATAAATATAACCGCGTATATTGGGACTTGAATCAATGATAAAATCCATGGTGTAGCCATAACCTTGCCAATTTGCTCAGCAGCTCCTGATTCGGTTAAAGCATATCCCATAGAGAGAGTAGCCCCTAACAAGAAAATTGTGTCATAATTAATTTTTACTACATTCGACCAACTGGCACAGCCTACCCCGGGAAGTGTCATCAGTACGACTCCCATAATTGCAGGAATGCTTAAGTCAAGACCATGAAGAGGTTCTGTCATCCACAACAGGACTGTAACCGTTAATATGAGCAAGCACTTTTTTTCTTTACTATTTAGTGGACCGAATTCCCTCACTTTTTCTTGCATTTCGTTTTTAACTTTAGGAAAAGATTGATCTTCTTTCTTAAGCGGATAGCACTTCAGCAACACAATCCAGGCTCCAGGTATTAAAGTGATCCATAAAGGTAAGGAATAAATAAACCATTCAAAGTAAGTAATTTCCACCCCTAGGAATTGCTTTAACAGATTGACTGTAAGTATATTCCCTATCGCTGCTGTCATAACTGCTGTCCCACTGATCGTTCCCCCAAAAGCTACACCCAGCAAAACTTTTTTCCTTAAATTACTGTGAGCAGGTGCTCCTATAGTGTCTAAAACGTCTATGGCTATCGGTAATAATAGGGTAGTTCTAACGGCTGCTGCTGGTATGAAAAAGGATTGTACCTGAGGGATGATTAAAATACATCCGAGCAATCCCTTTGAAGTTCCTCCCCACTTTGCAAGAATGTTAAAAGTAATTCGTCTGGCTAAGCTAGTTTCATTTACTGCTCTTGCAAGCATCATCCCACCAATAATTAAAAATATGGCAGAGGATGAGAATCCGCTATAGATCACTTCAATTGATACTGGCTGAAGCAAGAGCATGAATAACATGATTACAGCAGCTGTCAGTCCCAGAGGAAGGGCTTCAAAAATCCAAAGCACCACGCCTGAAGTAACAATGGCAATCATTTTTCTTGCGGGATCATCAAAGGAAGCGGGTAAGAAAAACAAGATAACTAAAAATGATCCAATAGCTGTAAGAACGCCTGAAAGCTGCCTGTAGTTAAGTTTGTAGAATCCACTTCCTCTTTCATTTCGATCCACCTTAGAATGACTTTTGATCCTTGCATGATTCGGCATATCGGTCGTCTCCATTTTAAAAGCATTTCTTGCGTTATAGATGGTACTTTTTTAAAGGGTACGTTCAAATGATGCTGGGTAAGTCATTTTTACAGGGTTTACAATCTCATCAAATTCATCTTCTGTCAGCAAGCCCAATAGGGTGGACGCCTCTTTTAAAGTCAAATTCTGTTCATGAGCGGTCTTTGCTATTTTCGCTGCATTCTCATAGCCAATGTAAGGATTTAATGCAGTCACAAGCATTAAAGACTGATTCAAGTTTTTTTCAATCACTTCTTTATTCGGTTTCAATCCTTTAATGCAATTTTTATTAAAGGAGATCATTCCATCTGCTAACAACCTGGCTGATTGCAGAAAGTTATAGGCAATCACTGGTTTAAAAACATTCACCTGAAAATTTCCTTGACTGGCAGCAAGACCGATTGTTACATCATTACCTATGACTTGAGTTGTGACCATCGTCAGCGCTTCACATTGCGTAGGATTTACCTTACCTGGCATCATTGAGCTCCCAGGTTCATTCTCAGGAATGGTAATTTCTCCAATCCCGCTTCTTGGTCCACTCGCCAGCCATCGGACATCATTGGCAATTTTCATTAAATCAGCTGCTAAGGCCTTTAAAGCACCGTGACAATACACTACTTCATCATAGCTTGTCAGTGCATGGAACTTATTTAAGGCAGGAACGAACTTTTTCCCAGTAAACGAACTGATTTTTTCAACAGCAATCTCAGGAAACGATTTGTACGTATTGAGACCTGTTCCTACTGCAGTACCCGCAAAGGCCAATTCTTCCATTTTTATATAACTCTCTTTAATCATTTCTTCTGTTTTTTCCAACATTCTATGCCACGCACTAATTTCTTGTCCCAACGTAAGAGGTACAGCATCTTGTAAGTGTGTACGTCCCACTTTTACTATCTCTTCATATTCTTTTGATTTTGTTAAAAGGGTTTCTTTCATGTCGTATAAAGCAGGGAAAACTTGATCTTCTATTACTGTCACACCAGCAATATACATGGCAGTTGGAAAATTGCAGTTTGAACTCTGCGATAAATTCACATCATCATTAGGATGAAGTCTTTCTTCACTCTCCTGTTTCTCTAGCCATTGGTTCCCTCTATTAGCGATGACTTCATTAATATTCATATGAGATTGAGTCCCACTGCCAGTTTGCCAGACCATAAGGGGAAAATGTTCAAAGAGTTTCCCCTCTAGGATCTCGTTTGAGGCTTGAACAATTGCTGAAGTTTTATCTTCACTTAAATGACCTAGTTGGTGATTAGCGAGTGCGGCACTTTTCTTTAAAATGGCGAACCCCTTCAGTACTTCTTCAGGCATTTTCTCTATACCAATCCTGAAATTTTCACTGCTGCGCTGGGTTTGTGCAGCCCAAAGTTTATCTTGAGGTACTTTCATTATCCCTAAGGTGTCCTTCTCTATTCTGTACTCCAATGATGATCCCTCCTTCTTAAGCGAAATTCGAATTTTATAGGTTAGAGAAACTGACTACTTCTTTTGCCTTCTTATAGACAGGATAATCAACTAATTTTCCATTGACGTTTATAGAAGCCTTTCCGGTTTGTTCTGCCTTTTCGAACTCCTCTACAATTTCATTAGCCTGTTGCACCTCCCACTTGTTAGGAGCAAACAGTTCGTTGACTGTTTTCACTTGCTTAGGGTGAATAGTTAATTTCCCCTTAAATCCTAAATTTTTCGTTCTTGTGGCTTCTTCCACTAATCCAGTATGGTTCATTAAATCAGGAAACACCGCATCTATAGGTCCCCCTATTTTTGCTGCTCGAGAGGCCACAGCGATTCTTGACAAGGGGTAAATCAGCTCCCTCCCCTCGGGTGTTAATTCACAACCTAAATCCAGGGAATAGTCAATGGAACCGAAGGCTAATTTAGATATAAAGGAGTGAGCTCGGGCGATTTCATAAACATCCTGAACACCTTTAGCCGTTTCAATCAGAGGAATAACTTCAAATGACACGTTTTCCACAGCCAGTGCTGCGCAATCACTAGCCCCCCATTTAATTACTCTTTCACAAATATTAATCATTTGTTCTTTGTTTTCGGCTTTAGGGACGACAATCCCAGTTGCTCCATTTAAAACGGCGGATTCAAGATCGTTCTCCCAGAATGGAGTGGAAGTGTCATTAATGCGGATGTATATCGGCTTTGAACCTTGTAATTCTAGTAATGCCTTTTCCATTAGATTTCTTGCGCTTTCCTTCTCTGAAGCCACCACAGCGTCCTCTAAATCAATGATGATAGAATCCGCTTCAGACTGAATTGCTTTTCGGATCATCGAAAGTTCCCTAGCAGGTACAAATAAATAGGAACGTAATACACTCATAACAACCTTCTCCTCCCACCTGTAATTAAGAGTTTTATTTTGTTAAGAATAAGGATAGCTCTGGGAAAATAACGATAAAGGCAAGCACCAGAACCATTAAAAAGAAGAACGGCATGACACCTCGAACAACTTCCCCCACTTTCTCCTTAGAAATCCCACTAACAACAAATAAGTTTAGTCCCACCGGAGGCGTGATCATGGCCAGTTCCAAATTGATCGTGAGAATAATGGCAAAATGGATTGGACTAATATTGAAAAGTGCCAATATAGGCAGGAAAATGGGTACTGTTATTAAAATAATTGCTGCTGATTCTAAGAACATCCCCATAATGAATATCAACAAGTTCACAGCAATTAAGAAAATCCATTTATTTGCCACATTAGCGTTCATCCATGCAGACAGATCTTGAGGAACTTGAGCAATTGTCAAAAACATACCAAATACTACTGCTGAAGCTATAATTAAATAAATCATCGCAGTGATATTAACCGACTCGTTGACCATGTATCTGAATTTTTTAAAGTCCAATTCCTTATATATAAATACAGAAACAACAAATGCATATAAACTGGCAAGGAAAGAAGCCTCCGTGGGTGTAACAACCCCACCATAGATTCCACCTAAAATAAGTATTGGAAGTAAAAAACCCCAGATGGCTTTTAAACTTTTTCTCCCCCGGTCCGACCATGATTGTTTCGGAAGAGAACCATAATTATGGACTTTTGCATAAATAACTGCAGATACTACAAGCATTCCACCTAGTAGAATTCCAGGAACAATACCAGCCATAAACAATTCACTAATAGACTCCTCTGCAACTACTCCATATAGGATTAGCGGAATAGAAGGTGGGATTAAAATCCCTAATGTACCGGCGCAAGCGATAAGTCCCATAGCATAACGCTTTTCATACCCTGCATTTACGAGACCTGGGATCATAATACTCCCAATTGCAGCAGCCGTCGCTGGGCTCGAACCTGATATAGCCGCAAAAATCATACAAGCAAGAATTGTTACAACTGCAAGTCCGCCGCGCAAATGACCGACCCATGCTTTTAGTGCCTCAATCAAATGACGTGATATCCCTCCTTTGGACATGATTATCCCTGTAAATACAAATCCTGGGATAGCCATTAAGGAAACGTGAGTTAATTGGCTGAACATTTTTTGAATTACCGTATACATTGTAAAGTCAATCATGTTAAGTGCCAGAATGCTTGATAAACCAAGACTAATTGCTACTGGGACACGAATAATACAAAGCACAATGAATGACAAGAATAAGGCTAAGACAGGACTCATACTGATACCTCCTTCTTCTCATCTGATACATATTCCTCGTGCTCCAAATGATTTAACTCTCCAACTATTTCTTTTTCATCTCCAATAACTGCTCTAAAGGTTTTAGTCACAAAGTATATAGCTAACAATACCATTGAAATCGGCAGGATTAGGTAGGTAATCCAAATTGGAATTCCTAGGGCGACTGTTACGTATCCGTTTTCTAACTCGCTCATTACTATTTTCCAGCCTGAGATTAGCATAAAGATTGAAAAACCAATACCAATTAAATTACCCAAAACTGCCGTAACACGTTTTATTTGAAATGGAAGCCGGTCATAAACAACATCAACAGCAATATGATGGTTTTCTTTTAACGCCCTTCCAAAACCAATAAATATGGCCCAAGGTAATAAAATACTCACAACCTCTAGCAATCCAAATTGTGGAGAGTTAAGTACATAGCGCATAAAAACGCCATATAGCATAATAATAACCGCACTCAAAAATAAACTAGCTGTTATAAGTTCTTCTATTCTATCCAACCACTTTAATAGATTTTTCATAAAATCCCCCTTATAGGCTTAATTATCTGACTAGCATGTTTGGAAAGAAAAAAATTTATAAATCACTATCAAAACCACTAAGTAACCGCTTTCAAAATAGTAAATTTAATCTATTACCTCCCTCCTTTTTTAGAATGTTATAATTATTTGAACATTCTTAAAAGTTTTAGTAGGTAAAAAAAAGCTTTTGTAAGTAAAAAAATTGATGAAGAGATTAAGAAAGATCGGCTTTTAGGTAAGGCGTAATTAAACCTGTTTTTTCATAATTGACTTCATACATATGAATGGGACGGCCAGTTTTTTTATAGTGAAGATTTACTGAAACCATTTCAATCTCCGTGAGGAATTTCAAATATTTACGAGTTGATACGCGAGAAACACCTATTTCTTCCGCCAACATAGCTGTAGTAAACGGCTTTTTATTACCTTCAATTATATTTTCAACTACAATTTGGAGTGTTTCTCTTGTCAGGCCTTTTGGTAGAGATTCACATTGTTCCATCAGTTTATTTTGTCGTAATAATTGGTTATCAAGCTCATCCTGTACCATAACTTTTTGTTGACTTATCAATTCATACTCATTCTTATAATTTTTTAGCGCACTACTAAATCGTTCAAATTCAAAAGGCTTGATCAAATAATCTACCACGCCTAAACGGAGAACAGATTTAATGTTTTGAATATCGCTTGCTGCCGAAATAACAATTGCATCCACACACTGATCTTCTTTCCTTATATCCACCAAAAGGTCAATTCCGTTATTACCTGGCATAAAAATATCAAGCAGTACAAGTTCAATTTCCCCTTTTTTAATCCATTCCATCGCCTCGGTTGTATTTTTAGCAACACCTGCGCATTCAAATCCTTTGACAGCACGCAAATAACTTTTGTTAATTTCCGCCACCATAGGATCGTCCTCCACTATTAACACTTTGATCATGCTGATTCCTCCTTACTTTTATATGGAATTTCTACAGAAAACATTGTGTACTCGTCATTAGTAAACAATTCAATATCTCCCCCCAAGTTTTTTGCAGTTTTTCTTACAAGAAACAGTCCATATCCCCTATTTTCACCTTTCGTAGAGAACCCTTTATTAAATATTTCATCGCGGATCTCAACTGGTATCCCACCCTTATGATCTACGACATCAAAAAACAGGAACTCACCATCATAATCAATTAAAACGTCAATATTTTTGTTACTAAATTCTTGAACAGCTTCAATAGAGTTATCAATTAAATTGCCAATCACAGTAATAATCTCATCCATGGTTGCAGGACTATTAGGTTCCGGTAAAACTGAGTCGCCTTGAACATTCAGTGTCACCCCCTGCTCGCGGGCATAGCTCATTTTACTTAACAAAAAACCAGCCAATATAGGATCTTTTATAAATCTTGAAATAGTATCGATTTCTAGTTGATGATTCTCAGTTAATTGATGAATGTATGAAGTAAGTTTCTTATATTCGCCAATATGTACCATTCCTAAAATGACATGAAGTTTGTTCATAAATTCATGGCTTTTCACTCGCAATGCTTCTGCATACAACTTTACTCCGGTTAGTTGCTCAGCAAGATGCTTTAACTCTGTTTTGTCTCTAAAAGTAGCAATAGCTCCTACAATTTGTCCGTCTACCTTCACGGGAACTCGATTAACTACAAACGTCACACCTTCAATATTTCGTTCCTGGTCAAACTCTTTTTTACCATTCACTAGAACATTCGCTAAACGCGAAAATGGCATATATTCTTCTATTGTCAACCCCACTGGATTACCATGGATGCCAGCTTTCTCAAACATACGAACAGCTTCAGCATTTGCTATTACGATTTCCCTATCCTGATTTACAGCTACTATTCCTTCTCTAACGGACTCAATCATGGCGCTCCTTTCTTGCAAAATACCCGCGATTTCGTATGGCTCGAGACCGAACAAAATTCGCTTTACCCGGTTCGCTAAAAAAAGAGCTCCGATAATTCCAACTACTATTCCAAGACCAATCCCTACATAGATAATCCGCTGACTTTTCTTCACTACACTATTAACTTTATTTAATAGGATCCCAACAGACACTGCACCAATCTGTTCACCTTCAAAACTGTAAATTGGTTCAAAGGCTCTCAATGAATTACCTAAAGTCCCCTCTGCAATCGATATATATTCTTCCCCCTCTAAAGCCCGCTTCTCATCTCCGCCAACGAAATGCTCTCCTATTTTCCATGAATCTGGGTGTGACTTTCGAATCCCCTGCATATCGATGACCACGATAAAGCGAACATTAGTTAATTCTCTTATCTTTTCTGCAAACTGTTGCAGTGCATCTTCCTCTTCTTTAAATTGAAGTCCCTTAATCACAATTGGAGAATGTCCGACCATACGGGCCACATTTAATGTCTTCTCGGATAGGTCTTTCCTCGTTTGATCCGCGACTTCTTCACTAATTAAGAAGCCCGTCACCCCGAAAGCTAAAATTAATACTATACAAACAAACCAAACAATAGCAGCATGCAAACTTAAATATTTTCTGCCAAACTTCAAAGAACCCCCCCTAAATGTTAAGTGGATATTGTATCCAATCTGATGAAAGCGTTTGCTAAATTAAATGCATATTCACTTATTTTAATTACAAAATCATTTCTTTACCTACAGAAACTATTAAGTCTTTTCAGAATATTATAACATATTAACATGAACTAGGAGGTGGTAATTTAGTTAGGCACCTTAATGTCAATCGTTATTTTTGAAAGCGCTTTAGATTCTTCTATTTACTTAGTCAAGAGCAGTTTTTACAAATCTAAAGGGGGATTATCCAGCATGTACCATGTCAAAAAAGCAACGTTTACTTTATTAGGAATTATCCTTGTTCTTACTCTCGCGGCCTGTGGAGGATCCAGCGAATCATCCTCTACCAGTGAAGGCGATGGTGGTAGTAGCGGTGTACAAGAAATGACCATAAAGATCTCCCATGTAGTCGCGGAGAACACACCTAAACACCAGGCAGCTTTAGCAATGGCCAAGAATATTGAAGAAAACTCTGATGGAAAAGTCAAAGTACAGGTTTATCCAAACGGCCAGTTATTTGATGATAAAACTGAAGTTAAAAACCTTCAAGCTAACAACGTTCAGTTTATTATTCCAGATATGTCAAAAATGGTTGGGATGAATCCTGCATTCAATGTCCCCTCATTACCGTTTATGTTCAGCAGTAATGAAGCAGCCTACAGCTTTTGGGACGGTGAAAAAGGTCAAGAGATATTTCAAAGCCTTGAAAGTGAAGGAATTATCGGTTTAAGAATGTGGCCAAATGGACCAAAACAAATTACAAATACTGTTCGTCCTATAAAAGCTCCTGAAGATCTCCAAGGTTTAAAAATACGCGTTCAAGGTGGTCAAGTTCTTGCATCGCTTTTTAAAACACTTGATGCAGGTCCTTTACAATTACCATTCGGACAACTGTACACCGCACTTGAACAAGGGACAGTAGACGGCCAGGTTAACACATTTAGTAATATTTCTACCAAAAAACTCGGGGATGTGCAAAAATACATCACAACAAATTGGGGAGCAGCCAGAGTGGATTATGCCATGCTCACGAACAAGGAATTTTGGGAAGGTTTAAACGAAGAAACTAAAAAAATAGTACAAGCAGGTATTGACCACGGAACAGAAGTAGCTCGCTCCAAAGCTGAACAACTAAATCAAGAAGCATTCAAAAAAATCAAGGAACGTGGAAAAATGGATATTTACGAACTTTCTGCTGAAGAAAGAAGTGTCTTTCAAGAAGCATTACAACCAGTTTATGATGAATTTAGAGAGGAAATTGGGGCTGACGTTATTAAAGCCGCAAAGGAATCGTCTGCTGAATAATTTCTCTACTATTGAACTGAAAAGCGTTTAAATTAAGCGTTTTTCAGTTCAATACATTTTTGAAAGGAGATTGGTCTATGAAAAATTATCAAATAGCTACTATTCCTGGAGATGGAATTGGAAAAGAAGTTGTACCAGCTGCATTAAATGTTCTACATACAATTGCTGATGTTCATGGTGGATTGTCATTTGTAAGCACAGAGTTTCCCTGGAGTTGTGATTATTATGCAGAGCATGGCAAAATGATGCCTGAAAACGGAATGGAAACATTACAAAGTTTTGAAGCTATTTTTCTCGGGGCAATCGGCAACCCATCCATAGTTGCAGATCATATCTCACTATGGGATTTGTTATTAAAAATTAGACGCTCCTGCGAACAATCTATCAATATTAGGCCCGCTAAATATTTTAAAGGTCTCCGTTCTCCCCTAACTAATCCAAATGATTTCGATCTCATTGTTGTCAGGGAAAATAGTGAAGGTGAATATAGTGAGATTGGTGGGAGAATTCACAAAAACGAAAATGAAATGGCAATACAGAATGCAGTCTTTACTAGAAGAGGCTGCGAGTCAGCTATGCGTTATGCATTTAATTTGGCTAAAAAGAGAAATAAATATCTAACTAGTGCAACCAAATCAAATGGCATTTTTCACACCATGCCCTTTTGGGATTCAATATTCAATGATATCAAAAAAGATTATCCAGATATTGAAACAGAATCATCTCATATTGATGCTTTATCTGCCTTTTTTGTAACGCAACCGGAAAAATTTGACGTTATTGTTGCCAGTAATTTATTTGGTGATATTTTAACCGATATTGGAGGTGCTGTAATGGGAAGCATTGGTATCGCTCCAGCAGCCAACATTAATTTAAGTGGCAAATACCCATCAATGTTTGAACCAGTACACGGGTCTGCACCAGATATTTACGGGAAGGGAATTGCCAATCCAATAGGGCAAATATGGACTGCCAAAATGATGCTCGATCATTTTAACGAGGAAGAATTGGGTCAAAAACTCTTGGATATCATTGAAGAAGTAACAGCTGACAACATAAAAACCTCTGACATAGGTGGGAATTCCACTACACTGGAGGTTTCAAATGAGATATGCAACCGACTGAAGGCTCTTTAATAAATTTGGAAGGATTAATCTTGCACTTTATATTTCAAACCTAAATAGAGAATTTAATAAATGTAACATTGATTGCCTTAATAGTGGCGATAATACGCATAAAAAAATAGACACCCTGTCTCACAAAAAACGGGGAGTGTCTATTTTTACGAATAGCATTGCCCTAATCAAGAGCAACTATCTAGGGGATCACAGTTGACGCTGTGATCTCCTTTTCTTATGTGTATCCTGTTTCTGATTTCATTATACTATGTTTTTCACAAAAATTAAATGAAATAGTCAAGCTAACGTCGAGTAATTTTTTCACCTATATCCCCATTGACCAATTTCAACCATCCAAACACCGATACCGCAGAACCGCCGCAAGCCCCGCTCCATGTCTGAAGTCACCACTTCCAATCAGCTCGTACAACTCATCCATCTTAACAAGCTCCATCTCAATCTCTTCACTCGGTTCAAGCTCCTGCTCCCCAGCCTTATAAATACCCTTCGCTGCAAAAAGGTGAATCGCTTCAGAAGTGGATCCCGCAGAAGGGTGAACAAACCCAAGATTAGCCCATTGCTCCGCCTGATATCCAGTTTCCTCAAGCAATTCGCGTTTGGCTGTCGCAAGCGGTGGATCTTGACCATCAATCGCACCTGCGGGCAGTTCCAATTCCCATTGCCTGACCGCATGACGATATTGCTTGAGCACAATCACCTGACTATCCTCTGTCAGGGCCAACACACAAACACCGTGTGGAAAACTCACATAGGAAAATTCCATCTCATCCTCATTTGAGAGTTGAACTTGCTCTTTTTTCACGGTAAATTTACTCACTTCAACATTCTGTGATTCGATCACTTTCCATGGTTGTTCTTTAGTCATAGTGAACTCCTTTTAACACATGATGATGACTTACATTCTCCTGTCATCATTCCCTCTATGTCAACTAAGGGATCCTGGAACCTAACAAAAAATACTCCCCCTCTTTATCAAAAGAAGCAGGCAGTATTTTTCTCACTTAGTAATTCGGTCCCCAGCCAATCAACACCCCGATCGCCAAGAACACCATCGACAACACATACCACATAGCAATTAGCGGCAACATAAACCGAACCCACGTCGTCCACGGCACCCCGCCAATCGCCAGACAAGCCAACAGCACACCGGAAGCAGGAGTAATACTATTCATAAATCCATCAGACAACTGATAAGCTGTCACCGCCACCTGGCGAGGAACTTCCATAAGATCTGCCAGTGGTGTCAGGATCGGCATCATCACGACCGCATTTCCACTACCCGACGATACGAGCAAGGCGAAAAGGGAGTTTCCAATAAACATGGCAATCGCACCGAAGACGGAGGAGAAGGGCTCCATCGCCAAAGCCAGCCAGTGGACGATGGTATCAAGAATTTCACCGTTCTGCATCACAAGGACGATAGCTCTGGCTAGTCCGATAATTAAGGCCCATAGACAAGGTTTTTGGCACCACCCATGAATTCTTTGACAACAAAATTGGGCGACATTTTTGCAATAATCCCGGTTCCAACTGTGATAATAAGAAAAATAGCGGCCATGTGGTTGAGTGACCAGCCGAATTGCAGTGCCCCTACAATGTAGAATACAATTGCTAAGACGACAAAAGACAGAATCCATTTATGCGTGCCAGTAAATTTCTGGTGAACATTCTCGTCCACTTTTTCATCGCCTTTTGGAAAGCGATTGGCCCCCATCAGACTCTTCGCTGGGTCATTTTTCACTCTCTTGATATACCAAAGAATATAAGAGATGGTTACGGCAAAAATCACAATAGTCATGATCGATCTGAATAGAATACCGGAATACAAAGGAAGTCCGGCAATGTCCTGGGCAATCAACACGGTAAACGGACTCATAAATGACGTATTAAATCCGACGTATGCCGTCAACTTGATGATCGCCACACCAGCGATCGCGTCTAAATCGAGCGCCTTGGCGAGGACGATCCCAATCGGAATAAAGGCAATAACCGCATTAGATATCGCGCCGGTGAGACCGCCAATCATGAGTAGAATCCCAACGAATAGGACAAGTACATGTTCGCGATTTTTTGTCTTGTTTACAGCTTTCATAATCGAAGCATTGATGGCTCCTGTTGATTCAATGACGGCGAAGGTTCCTCCTATAATTAAGACTAAGAAAATGATTCCAGCTGTCTCGACCATGCCATTTTGAATCGATAAAAAGAAATCCATTATTCCCGTTGGATCTCCATCAACGGAATGAAAACTGTCTGGAACGACCACTGTAATATCTCCCTGTTCCACTCGTTCAAATGCGCCTGATGGCAGGATGTACGTTGCAATAGCCGCAAGCAACATAATCAGCAGCATAATGATATAGGCATCAGGCATTGCCCACTTCTTCTTTTGTTTCAAAGATGGTTGGTGCTTCCGTTGTTCAATCGCCATGTGATACTGCCTCCTTTTTAAATCGAATAAATATTGTGACAATTATTAAGTTATGATAGATTATAATAAAGTATTTCTTTTAAATCAATATCATTTTAAAATTTATCTTTTATTTTCAGGAGGAAGCTTTGTGGAAGACTTTTATAAAAAAATTGAAAACGCCTATGATGACTTGTCAAGAGGGTTAAAAAAAGTGGCGAACTACTTACTTGAGGAACCCACAGCCTTTGCGGCCAACCCCGCTAAAAAGGTTGGCGAAGCGCTCGGGGTCAGTGAATCGATGATCACCCGCTTCTGTCTGACGTTAGGGTATAAGGGGTACAGCGAACTGCAGCAGGAGGTGCGCCACTATGTATTTAATCAGAAGCGGATCTTTGAGGAGTACCCGTTGTCCCATAAAGAGGAGAAAGAGCGTCCTTTCCATGAACGAGTAATGCTGCATGATCAATTTAACATCCAATCCACAGCGGAAAATATAAAAGAAGAGCAATTCAAGCAAGCCACGGCTTCCCTGGCTGATGCCGAACAAGTGCTGATTGCCGGATTGCGTTATACCTTCTCGATGGCCCACTGGCTGACTTATGCACTTCAATCGATCGGGGTCAATGCCAGGCTATATCGTCCTGATCTCGATGCCCATCTCGACTTTGGATCAAAAAAACACATCTTTATCGTATTCTCGTTTCACGCTTATTCAACGGAAACGTTAATGCTTGCCGAAGAAGCGAAACGACGGAACTGGACGATTATCGGCATTACCGATTCCGGCATCGCACCGATATCGAAGCATGCCGACATCCTCTTTCCCGTCTACTTTTCAAAAGGGAGCCATTCCGAAACGGCCCCGATTGTGTTTTCTTTTATGAATGCGCTCGTGTCCGGGATATCCATTCAAGAGCCACAACGTACCCGGCAAAATAAACGAACGATGGAAGAAAAACGACTCAAGCAAACATTTAAGTTGTAAAAGGGAGAAGTGATCACCTTGGATATCGAAAAAAAGGTTATGGAAATCTCTGAACACCTGCACACACACCCTGAAATAAGCTGGAAAGAAACCGAAACCACCGAATTTATCAAAACTATATTAGTAGAAAACGGCTGCCGCGTCCGTACATTTGAGGATTGTACCGGCGTGATCGGAGAAATAGGAGAAGGAAAACCAGTCGTGGGGATCCGCGCCGACATGGACGCCCTCTGGCAAGAGGTCAATGGAACGTTCCAAGCCAACCACTCCTGCGGCCACGACTCTCATATGTCCATGGTCCTCGGCGTGCTCTTGTCGATTCAAGAAATGAATCAGATCCCGGATGGAACCATCCGCTTTATCTTTCAACCCGCGGAAGAAAAAGGCACCGGCGCGTTAAAAATGGTCGAAAAGAACGTTGTAGATGATGTTGATTACTTATACGGCGTTCACCTGCGCCCCATTCAAGAAGTGGAGAACGGGATGGCTACCCCTGCCCTGTTTCATGGAGCGGCCCGACATATCACCGGCGAAATTAAAGGAGAAGATACACACGGAGCCCGCCCTCACCTCGGCGTCAATGCGATCGAAATCGGAGCGGAATTAGTCCAGAAGCTAAATCATATTCATATCGATCCAATGATTCCACACTCCGTTAAGTTCACAAAATTCCAAGCCGGCGGTGAAAGTGCCAATATCATTCCAGGCAACGCCACCTTTAGCATTGATTTACGTGCCCAAACCAATGATAAGATCGAAAAATTAACGACTTCTGTAGAAGAAGCCGTGAAGTCAGTCTCAGATTACTATGGAGTTCTGATCGATTTATCCCTAGAATCCATGATGGCATCGGCGATAGTAGATCCGGAAGCACAGGCATTTATGGCGGACTCTATCCAGGAAGTCTTGGGAGAAGAAAATCTAGTGGACCCTGTAACGACAACCGGCAGCGAAGACTTTCACTTTTATACGTTGAAAAAGGAGCATATTAAAGCTTCTATTCTTGGGCTCGGGTGCGATTTGAAGCCGGGGTTGCATCATCCAAATATGTCGTTTGACCATGGGATGATTATGCCAGGGGTGAGGATTTTGACGAATACAGTTTTGAAGACGTTGGAACACTTGAATCAATCAGGCAGTTAATGTAGAAAAATAATTCCATCCTGTGAACAGGTTGGGATTATTTCTCTAAACTGTCGTCGAAGGATGTTGAAATAGATATTTCCTGGGAAATTATCATAACTTATAGAGGGAATATGTCAAAAAGTGCCTGACCATAAAGATCAGACGCTTTCAAATGAATTAGTTTTTGGGGCCTCGAATCAATCACCTCAAGCATCTAGTTTTGTGGTTTTCGTGCGCGAGGTCAAGAACTCTTCAGTGATCTCCTACTCCTCTTTAAGAAGTAGATTTAAAATAATCCTTCAACATACCCAACGACCAAAACCCTTTATCTTATTAACGCACCGGGGGGAGCCCCCAAATCAAAAACTGCTCATTAAAATGTATCAACCCACCACTTTTACGCACTGGAAACCCCATAGCAGACCCTATTTCAGTAAATATCCAGTCTGTTTAACTACCCTACACTTTTTGCCCTCCTTTCCATTTATGGAGGTATTTACGGCCAATAATAGGGGCTTTTTCAAGATCTTTCTCATAGTTATTTTTTGTAGGAATTAGATACTTCTTTCAAAATGTGAAAACAATGTACAGTTCTTATAATTCACTATACAAATTTAAAAAATGCTCTCCTTTAGCTGAAATAGTTGTTCCTGCCCTTCCTTTACGAACAATTAGTAACCCCAGCTTATTAAGCACTTCAATTCTCAATCTCAATTGTTGATCAGTAAGAATATACCGTTCATTCAAAAGAAATTCTTTAATTCTTCTTCGACCATAGGATTCATTTTTATCTTTCCCATTTTTGTATATTCGCAGCAGGCTTATACTTTCAGAAAGGAATCCATGTGTTTCAATTTCGCTGATTATTTTTTTGATATCTAAATCCTTATCTGTGGCAGTATCAGTTTTTTCCTGGTTTCCCCTGAAAAAGAGTGGTAACGATTCAGGTTTAATATACGTATTATTTAAACAAACACAATATGAAATAACGTTGTATAACTCTCTTACATTTCCAGGCCATTGATAGTTATAAAAAGCTTCCATAGCTGTATTTGAAAATGCTAAGTCCTTTCTATTGAAATGATTTTTAAACGCTTCTACTAAATGGGCAATGTCATCCTTTCTTTCTGATAATGACGGCATTTTCAACACATAGGAAGAAATATATGAATAGATGTCAATACGAATAATCTCATTCTTTAATAAATCAGTTAGGCTTTCTAATGAGGATGTAATTATTCGTATTTTATTTGTCTTCCTATTCAATGTGTTCATTTCTATAAGGCTAAATAAATTTCCTTGAAGAGAATATGGAAGTTGATCAATATTTTTCACATATAAAGTCCCGCCAGTGATAGAGTTTATAATACCTTTTTTCTTTTGATCTTTTGAGCCGAATAATTCTTCTTCAATGGACCCTGGCTCTTTATCTAAGCAATTATAAGCATAAAAAGGCTGTGTAGAAAATGAGGATTCATTATGTATCATTTCTGCAAGCATTTGTTTTCCAGTTCCTATACCACCTTCAATATGAATAGCATTCGACGTTAGGGAAATCTTATAGGCGATCTCTATTGTAGATTTCAACAAAGACGATTTAGTAATTATTTGGTTCAAAGTTCTATGTTGGTTTTGGTCAATAACAGAAACTGGGGAAACACTAGATTTCTTTTCAGTCAAGTATACCAATGTTTTTATATAAAGTTGCATTAATGTTGAATCTTTAATTTCCAAAAGAAAGTGTTGTTTAATTTTAATTAAGGTTTCTATGGAAATAACACGTGGTCCAATATCAATAATATGTGGAAAGCCTTTTGGTATAAGGTTAGTTTCCCCAGGCGTAACAACAAAGTCTATTTTCTTTGGCGTTGGTTTTTGTGCTACATAAGGATAATAGATATGACTTGGTAAAATCTCTCTTAAGGAATCTACTGTTTGCATCGTGTCGTTGTAATTATCATTAACAACCAATATTCTTTTTCCTGATTCCAAATAAAGGAGCTCCTTCATGTTTACAACATTCTCAGTTCTTTTTGCTACTATAAACACACAAGAATCTGGTAAAAAGGGCCTCACTAACTCTTGTATTGCCACTGCAGATAATAAAACAATATCATTTGATGAGATAGAGCCAAAGTTTAATTCCTTCAAGGTTATACTTTTAATAGTTATCATGCCGTCAAAGATATATTCTAATTGTTTATTTAGATATAATAGGTTCTCCTCTTGTATCCCTATTACAATCAACCTTCTTTTCATTACAGTCACGCCCCGTATATAACTTTTAAACCTATACTGATCTATTTTACATTGTATTGAATAAAAATCATAGAATATCATAGTCTTTCAAAACCTTCTCAATACAAAAAGAGAACGATTAATAGGTTTTAATGGGTTGTATTGATTTAGAATGTGTTATATTTAGAAAAGGATGAAGTGAAAGAATCTTATTTTCTTTGTTGTCTACTGACAAGATAATGACCAAACAGTTGAAAAAATTAATGGAAGGAACATATTATGATTACACTTATAAAGAACGGTGAAATATACGCACCAGAATATTTAGGAAATCAATCAGTTTTAATTATTGATAAAAAAATAGTCAAAATAGGAGAGATTAGCGAAACAAAGCTTTCAGCTCTATTTGACGTCGAAGTAATAGATGCTACCGGTTTAATTGTTACTCCCGGAATCATAGACCCCCATGTCCACTTAATAGGCGGTGGCGGAGAAGGAGGATTTGCTACTAGGACTCCCGAACTTCAACTCAGTAAAGTTATCAAGGCGGGTATCACTACTGTTGTTGGTTGTCTGGGAACAGACGGAACGACTAGACACATGACTTCGTTATTAGCTAAAGCAAGGGGGTTAGAGGAAGAGGGAATTACCGCATATATTTATACGGGGAACTATCATATCCCTACTCCGACAATAACATCATCTGTAAAAGATGATATTATCCTAATTGATAAAGTTATCGGGGCTGGAGAGATTGCAATCTCTGACTCACGATCGGCACAACCTTCTGTTCAAGAGGTTGCAAAGTTAGTTTCTGAAGCAAGAATTGGAGGTTTATTAAGTAGAAAAGCAGGTGTTACTCATTTTCATGTAGGTATAGGCAAAGATCGTCTAGCATTTTTACATACTCTGTTAGAAGATTACGAGATTCCTCCTGCTAACATCTATGCAACACATATTACAAGAAGTAAGGAACTTGTCGATGATGCTATAGAGTTAGCTAATAAGGGAGCTTTTGTTGATATTACTGCTGATGAGGAAACAGGGAAGTGGGTCAAATACTATAAACAAAATAAGGGGAATTTAGAACAACTTAGTATATCTTCAGATGGAAATGGCAGTTTGCCTAAATTTAGTAATAAAGGTGAATTGATTGGTTTTGGGGTGGCTTCCCAACGAACACTATTTGAGCAAGTTGTGTCCACTGTTAAGGATTATGAGTTACCTCTTACAGACATATTGCCACTCGTAACACGTAATCCAGCCACTGCACTTTGCCTAGATAAAAAAGGATCACTAAAAAAAGGTTTCGATGCGGATATTCTAATAATGAATCAAGATACTTTTGAAATTGAACACGTCTTTGCAAAAGGACAGCACATGCTCAGAAATAAAGAAATTCTTATAAAAGGAACATTTGAATAGAAATCTAGACAGGGAGGGACAACATAATGCAAAGGAAACCGACTTTATTAGAAGCCTTCATACCAATTGTAGCTATGCTGTTGCTTTTAGCTATAGGCTATGGTGTTTATGGATTTAGCCCTGAACCATTGTTAATAATCGCATCCATTTTCGCTGGATTTATTGCGCTGCGCGTAGGAGTTAAATGGGATGAGATGATGCTCGGTATTCGCGAAAAACTTGATATGGCAATGCCGGCAATTTTAGTATTAATATCTATTGGTATTTTAATTGGTACTTGGATGATTTCGGGCACGATACCGTTGATGATTTATTATGGATTGGAATTAATTAATCCAAGATTCATTGTCCTCATTGCATTTGTGGTCTCCGCAATTATCTCAATTGTAACTGGGACATCCTGGGGATCTGCCGGTACTGTTGGGGTAGCTCTAATGGGTATTGCCGTTGGGTTAGGCGCTTCCTTACCTGCTACAGCAGGTGCAATTGTTGCAGGTGCATATTTTGGAGATAAACTATCTCCTTTATCAGATACAACAAATCTAGCACCTATAGCCGCAGGAAGTGAACTGTATGAACATATCAAGCATATGCTTTATACGACAATCCCTGCCGCCATCATTTCAATGATCATTTATACAATTGTAGGGTTTAATCTACCGGCTGAAGCAGTTTCAACACCAGAAGAAACAAATGCTATGTTACAAACTTTAGCAGGCATGTTTGATTGGAATCTTTTATTATTATTACCCCCTGTCATTGTTCTTTATGGCTCAATAACAAAAAAGCCTACGCTGCCTACAATCATTTTTTCATCTATTATAGCGGGAATTCTCGCTAAGTTTTACCAAGGGTTTTCTTTAACAGACATTTTTGCTTCTGCAGTTACAGGATTTGACGTTGCAATGGTTAACAAACCAGGATTTGATGCTGAAGGAGTGATATCTGAAGTAACAAGACTGGTGAATCAAGGTGGAATGCAGTCAATGACAAGTGTCATTCTAATTGCATTTAGTGCATTCGCCTTTGCTGGTATTATCACAAAGTCCGGCGCTTTGGATGTAATTATGGCTGCCTTGTTAAGAATCGTCAAAAGAACCGGTGATCTTATTTTATCAACGGTTGTATCTTGTATTACAATGGCTCTTGTTACCGGAAATTCTTATTTGTCGATCATTGTTCCGGGTGAACTTTTTAAAAATACCTATCAAAAGAAAAAATTACATGCGAAAAATTTATCTAGAACATTAGAAGACTCAGGTACCGTTGTCGTTCCAATTATCCCTTGGTCGTCTGCGGGAGTCTATATGGCTGGAGTACTTGGTGTGTCAACGATAAGTTATGCTCCTTGGGCTATCTTGTGTTACCTAGGATTCATTTTCGCGATTATTCTGGGATACACAGGTATTGGGATTGAAAAAGTAAGTGAGATATCTCAAGAAGATAAAGATAGAGATATAGTATAATTAAGTCTATATTGCTATTGAATCAACCAGAATTTTAATAAATTCAGAGAAAAGGAATAATCTATTCAGGTTATTCCTTTTCTTACTTATTAAGGCCGACAAAACTCAAAATCAGAAGTCTGTGCTTTAACACACCGGGGACCAATCCCCGTAGTCGTCAAGCTAAGCCACATATTATACAAAGAGTTTAATAGTTCGTTATCCTTCTTACTAGAAAATCAGTGTACAGTTCCAATGGCCTACCTTTTACAGTTAGCCACTGGCTCAGGAAGGAAAACCATTGTTCCTGGGTCCTAACATGGGAAATTAATGACACAAGGGTCTCAGGTTTCAGCCACCGTTCTTTCATCATGTCTTATTGGGCCACTTTAACGGGGGACGAATTTAGGGATTCAATGATTTCTTATATGAGCTTGCTCTGCGGGCTTGACGATCTGTTATCTGTTCAATTCTACTTGGTGTCAATCCATATTGAAGAGCTATTTCCTTATAACTCATTCCTTGTAAAAACAATTTAACAATTGCTTTATTCCTCTTACTCCAACTAAATTGTCTGTATCAATTCCATCATATGCAGCTAATTTTTCATTTTTAGTCATATAGGTCTACCTACCCTTCCCCATATCCAATCATTTAACGCTTTAACGTAGCGGGTCTGACCTCCTAAATTGAACACCTGGTTACTTCTTCATATTTCGCTTTAACTCCTTCATCTTCTCGTCGGCCACTAATTCAATGAGCTTTTTCTTCTGACCGGCAGCAAACGCCTATTTGTTTTCCTGTATCATCATTGATGATACAATCTCTTTTACCATATGATGTGGTGTGACCTCGGAATGGCTGTTCTCTGAATCTTTAGGCATATTGTTCCTTTATGATAATTTAGATGAACGATCCATGATCGTACCTCGTCTTAAACAGACCCTTGATTAGCATAAAAATGAACAAATCGTGAAGAGCATAAGACGTATCTGATCATTTTATAAGTACGAATAAGTTCATTCATGACCCTAACGACTTCACATCATAATAACCATCGTTTATACGCTTTAAACGGGAAAACAAGAAAGCTTTTAAAACTGGTTCTTCTATCAGGAAGATTTCCTCTGTATAATACACGTAAATTTCCTTGCTTACTTTATCCTTTATTTTGAGAGCCCTACAACCATCTTGTTCCATCTCTGTACGAATCAACTCATATTGCATAGTAGACACCTCTTTTTTCCATTATTATATAGCAAAACAGCTTTAAGAGTAAGTCTACTTTAAAAAATAATCAATAGGTAAAGATTCAGTTGAAAAACAGTTTTAGGGATCCGTGGATACATGAACACCCTTCTTGTTTATGGCATTATAAAAAAGTGTAGGTAATGACAGTCAGTTTATGTAGGTGTTCTTCGAACATGAAGGCATAAAAAATCCACTTGCCAACCTCTCCCAATAACTTTAAACTCCTCGTTGGATCAACAACGTTCAGCAGGAGGTAATTAGGAGATGTTACAAGTGGAACAAATTGATTATATCAGACTTGAAACCAACCAAAAAGGGTGTACATACTCAGATGTAGCTAACCGAATGAGAATAGATGCAAGAACCGTCAAGAAATACGCAGATCAAGAGGACTTGAAGCAGCGAGAGACAGTGGAACGACCTTCTCCGGTAATGGACCCTGTGAAGCCAATTATTGATAAATGGATTAAAGTGACTTTGAGTTATTAAACCAAGCCTTGAATCTTGCATCAGCTCACGGGCACCCAAGCGCTGATCACATCAAGCACTGTTTTTATACATTACGTAAGGATGATCGCTTTCATCAGGAGATGGAAACCAAGATTAAAGTACCATCTATACCAGAAGCAACGAGAGGTCTCTCTCATTGTGATACGTTCTTTTCACCGGAGGTGACAAAATGAGGGAGCAAATCGAAGTCGCCAAGCTTTTAAAGCTTAGCTGGATTCGTGAACACCATCATGAAGTCGAAGCAGCATATACATCGTAATAACCTTCATTTATACCCTTGAGACGACAGAATAAGAAAGCTTTTAAACCTCCCCGTTAGTTGCGTAAGTGCTTCTCCATTTTCATTCACTTTTAACGGATTAATCCCTATAAGTCTGAATTACCTTATTTCGCATTTTTTTCTCCTCATAACCTTTCTTTAACTCTTCATTCCAATCTTTTTGCTTAGATAGATCAACGGCAGATAGATTTTTATTCATCAACCGATGATACTTGAAAGCAAATTCCCTTCCCGCCCTATCATTATCCGTACAAATGGTTATATGACGGATCGTATGATTTTCTTTACCCATACGTTTCATTTCATCGATCATGGTCTGACGTTTGAGGCCAGACATGGACGCTAAGCGAGTATTTTGTAGCTTTTCTTTCTTTATACTCCAATATGAAAGAGCATCAATTGGGCTTTCAAAGAAATATATAGAATTCGGTTTTCCAATATCGATTGAAAAGCCTGAGGATCCATGGCTATTCTTATCGATTCCTTTAAACATTCGTCCATCTTTCATAGGAATGGTCCCTTGTCTCTCTGCCCCAACAATATCCCCTTGTTGTTTCCACTTAAAAATGACATTGCCAAGCTTGTCTTGGGCAATTAAGTCTTTTTGATCCAGCCACTCAACGATTTTCGGTGAATTTTGCGTTCTTTAGTGAGATAGTCTTTGGCCCTATTTTGTCTTTCACTTCATACTGATGATGATAATAATAAGGTTGTTTAGGATTCTCCTGTTCCACCACCTTCATTCTGTACCCTTGTCGATTTAAATCTTCCACAGCTTCTGGAAAACTCATGCCATAAAACATTTTTGCAAAGTTAATCACGCCTGCTCCTTTTTCATCTCTTGAGTTCCAGGCATACATTTGATCCTTAATCACTAAGCTGTCATGCTTTTGGTGGCGATAGTAGCTTCCTTCCTTTTTCAATGGCTCACCTTTACGCTGTAGATAGTCTAACAGATCCACATTCCTTGCAATCTCCACTTGTTCCGCGCTTACATGCTTGACCATGTAGCACTTCCTCCTTTCTAATATTTAATAGCCAAATAAAAAAGACAGGGAATAAATCTCCCTGTCTAACGTTCAATCTCAACTTTTTTCTTTTTATCCGTTTGCTGATAAATATCTTGATTACTCTTAGTCCGTTCTGACATTTGTTTACCCTTTCCTTCACCTTTTTCCTTACAGGGACTAACTTCTCTCTCCAACTTGGCTTCTATTTGAGCTAAGCGTTGTTCACCGCGTTCTGTTAAAGGTAGCTCTTTTAATTCCTGCAGCGATTCTTCCTTCAGTTCATTCACTTCTTTATGATTATGATTCCTTTGGAAAGAAAGCATTTGGCTCAAACGCTCTTGGCTATCAGTACCTTCTTCTTTATCTAACCCCTTCCCAACCATAGGCTCAATAAAGTTCATCACCTCTTTTTTGTACGCATCCTTAAAACCCTGGTAGTCCAATTCGTCCTCTCTGTTCTCTTTTCCCCCAAAAGGGCTGCTATTTCGTTTAGCTGCACTCACTTGACTACGGTACATGTCTCCTAGTTTTTCAGAAGGTAATTGAACATTAGTCTCTTTTTTGTTTTCACTGCTGGATTCTTTAATGTTCATTTCTTCTTTCTCCAGAGAATCTTCAATGGTCACAATAAATTATTTGGCCGTGGTTTGGACTTCCTGCAACAAACCTTCATGATCTTTAGTCCAATGATGTAGATAATCCAGGGAATAGTCACTGGTATCAATATTGAAATAAGAAGCAACCGTATAGGAAGTCATCTCCTTTCTTAGGCTTTGTGTAATCGTTTCTTTTTTCTTCTGTATGAAGCTTTGTATGGTAGGGTAGATTCCCAGTGCCTTGCCATATTTCTATGGTAGGTTCCCAAGCATCCCCCCAGGAGTGCAGGTTATTTGTTAATTTTCACTATAATCCTTTGATGCATTTCCTAAATTCATCACCATCTTTAACTACTTCGGGTTGGAATGTATAATTTTTTCGAAGGGCGTAGGCGTAAGTAATCTCGTTTATTTTAAAAGTTATCATTTAGCGGCTCTTAATATATTTATTAAAGTAAATAGCATTAACCAACCAACAGGCTACAAGAACACCGATAGCGTCCTTAACTAGATCATTCACTGTGAACGATCTTCCATCTATGAAAAGTTGATGTACTTCGTCTATAAATCCATAGAGCATGGATATGCCTGCAGCTAAGTAGCTAGTTGCTTTGGAAAACTTGTCGTTTGCTGAAAGAGCAACGACTAGCATAAGGTACAGAATGGAAATGTAAACTCTCAAGCATAGTGTTTATCGTCATTATAAAACACCGATAAACCTTTTAATTTCATTAATCGAATAGCTGGATTGCATCCATATAAGCAGCATATAGATAATGGGTATAACCGTTAATAGAAAGCGACGCATGAAAATCACACTTCTTTCTGTTTTTTACTTTTTACTATTAAGTATAGAAATTTTTGTCCGATATAATACATAGACAAAAATGAAGACCTACTTAATGAAGCAGGTCTCTTGTTCAATATATTCAATTAGAATACCCCTAATATCTTTTTCTTTTTAATTCTTTCTGGTGGTTCAGTCGCTAATGACTGCCCTTCCACAACATATTGAGCATTTTCAGAGAAATAATAAACCATTGATTGATCATAGTTCTTTTTAAGATCTCTATACGCTTCCTTAAGATTAAGGACCTTAGACTTCTGTGCTCCGGATGCTATCAGATGAACTAAATTCGAATCTATTAATTGGTAGGATAATTTCTTAACGTTCCTGCCATATTTTCCGAGTAAACTAGAGGCAGTTATCTGCACAAAAGCTCCGTTTTTCACTAAAGAGTAAAGCAAATTAGGCTGCTCGATAATTTGGGTATTTCTTTCTGGATGTGTAAGAATCGGTCGATAACCTTCCACTTGCAAATTAAATAAAAAATTACTTAAATACTGCGGAAAATGATCACGAGGTAACTCAATAAACACG
The DNA here is from genome assembly GCF_022919835.1 of Halobacillus shinanisalinarum. Taxonomy (NCBI): domain Bacteria; kingdom Bacillati; phylum Bacillota; class Bacilli; order Caryophanales; family Bacillaceae; genus Halobacillus; species Halobacillus shinanisalinarum. Next base: position 1,668,667 of record NZ_CP095074.1, read on the forward strand.
TAATCACTTTCATTAATAGTTAAAATCTCATCCTTCTGAAGCCCCTCTAGGATATCCCCATAAACACGGGTTTCTTGACCAGGTAGAACGGTTAACGGAATATCGCGATCATTGAGTTGCCGGTTCAACTCATTTACTTGTAGAAGAATATTGTTTTTATAGTTGTAGTGACTGCCATTATTATGATGAGGCGTAGCTACTACCGTTCGTGTGCCATCTTTAACTGCTTTCATTGCCATTTTCATACTATCTTCCATCGTTGATACCCCATCATCAACACCTGGAAGAATATGTGTGTGAATATCAATCATTTGAAAAACCTTCCCCCTAATTTTTTCTATACCTATTAAAGCTAGAACTCTATTTTTATTATCTTAGCTATTATTTCTTTCACATATCAACCTATTTTTTCTACCGGTATTTCTTTCTCTAGGCTTAGAGTTAATCCAATTACAATCAATTGTTTTGTAAGTCTGACGAAAACCTAACCAAAAGTATTTCAACATACAAAGTCTAGAATCCAAGATGTCCAGCATAAAAAAGTAGCAGGATAATACAATCGCTACATATTACTTTTCTGCTCATCTTGCCATTTATTAAATTCTAGATATTCACGAAACTGTTCTTTAGATACCCCTAGATTCTGTGCCTCTTGAATCAAGTTTTCCCAACCTTTATCTAACACACGGTCGTTTTCTTTACCGTATAACAGGTAAGTAAGGGACACATCAAGTTCTTTAGAAATGTTTTCTAAAAATTGGATAGAAGGATTTGTCTGTCTGTTTCTTTCTATCGAACTCACATATGATTTAGCAAAACCTGAACGTTCGGCCAGTTCAGATAGAGTCATATGCTTTTCTTTCCTTATTCGTTTGATGTGTTCACCAATCAAGCCTTGTACCCTCCTTTCTTTTTTTAGTAGGTTAGTCATATCCAAATTTTATGTATAAAACATAGAAATTTCACATTTGGAGGTAATCTATGGGTCAATACTGGAAATTACCTATGACTTTATAATTGTTTATATTACCATACGCATGGGGTAAACCAATATTTTTAATACACTTTTTTTCGCTAAAGGATGAGCTATTTTGACATAACGCGAGACAGTTACCTATGTATAGAGCGATTTTTGCCAGACTTTTTCAATTTATTTGAATTTTAAATATTCAATCTGTTCTTTAAGAACTCTACCTCTCTTTTAAAGGCTCGTATTCACACCATTTATATATTGCCCAATGCCTACGGAGAAGCATACAAAAAAACCGCTTCGATTGTAGTTAAAGCGATTTTTTGCTCGTAAACCTTTTTATTTCCCCTGATGAATCTTCCATTTATTAAACTCCAAATACTCTCGTGACTGTTCTTTAGAAATGCCTGAGTTCATGGCTTCATGGACGAGATCGAACCAATCGTTGTCTAAGGCGTCGTCTTTTCCACTTGTTTCTCCGTTGATCGGGATGTCCAGCTCTTTGGAGATCTTCTCTAAAGAGCTGGACGGATCAGCTGATTGGCAGGTTACGTTCGATCGAGCTAAAGTAGGATTTTGCGACGCTGGCTCGCTTAGCCAGCTCGGATAGCGACAGTTGTCAATCTTTACGGATATGTTTGATGCGGTCACCATCGTTCTTTCACCTTCTTTCCTATGTTTAAATGAGATCACAGTCCGCTAGAGCGTTCTATTTAAAGTACAAACATCGACTACTTGACCTAGTTGGCTTAAATAGCATGGATTTAGCAAAGTTACCAGTCTTTTCGGATAATTGTTTCGATTGTTATGCAGCCAGCGGTTGGTTGTGAATCCGTCCTATGAGTCTTGATGGTTTTGGTTATAATAAGAGGTATATAGGATTTTTCCTACTACAACGGTGCTGACATGATACTTTTTATGAAATAGTTAGCGAATTGGTAGGATAGGAAGGAGTGATAAAGGATGTCGGAGGAGTTAGTGGAGCGTTTTGAGCTGGCGTTTAATCAGATTCATCAGCATTTGAAAGAGATGAATGGGTTTCCGAAGAATGACAACTTTGCGGAGCTGCTGAATCATTCGAAGGATCGGGGTGTGGTTCGGGAGTTTTATGATGCGCTTCGCCAGTATGCGAAGCTGCGGAATGCGATTGTGCATGAGCGTGTGAGGGGTGGCTATTATATTGCGTCGCCCCACGTTGAGGTTGTGGAGGAGCTTGAGGAGATTAAACGAACGCTTGATCAACCTCCTTTAGGGCTTGATGTGGCAACGCGTCCGGTGATGTTTTTCTATGAGGAGACGGAGTTACTTCATGTGATTGAGGCGTTTCGGGAGCATGGGGTGTCACAGTTTCCGATTTATCGTGAGGGAGCATTTGTTGGGCTGCTGACGGATGCTGGGGTTGTGCGTTGGCTGCGAGAATCGGTTTGTGAGGGGTCAGTTTCTATTGGGGGTGTAACGGTTGGGGATGTGCTGCGGCATGAGAAGGTGCATAATGTCGAGTTTATGCCTGCGGATGTGTCGGTGTTTGAGGTTGAGGAGTTGTTTGAGCGGAGTCATGGGGAGGGTGAAAAGCTGAAGGCTGTGATGATTACCGAAGGCGGCGATCGTGATGGGAAGCTGCTTGGGATTGTGACACTGCTTGATTTGATTTTGGATGGTGATGCGGGATGAGTGAGGGAAAGCAAACGGTGAGGGGATTTTTTGCTTATGTCAAGGCGGGGCTGCCGGCACGCTGGCTCGTGGTGGTGGCGCTTGTACTGAGTTTGTTTGAAACGGCAGCTTCGCTTATGGTGCCGCTGTTTACAAGGGATTTGGTGGATCAGCTGTCGGGAGGAGCGTTGAGCACAGGGTTAATGGTGTTTCTTGGCGTGACGTTGCTCGTTCAGACGGTGTCGGCGGGATTTTCTTACTATATCTTAGCGTATATTGGCGAGCATATTGTCGCTTATATTCGTCGGGGACTGTGGGAGCATATTTTGCGTGTGCCTGTCTCGTACTTTGATGAGCATGAGTCCGGGGAGACGATGAGCCGGATTACACAGGATACGACTACCGTTAAAAGTTTAGTGACAAATCATCTAGTCTCGTTTGTGACGGGTGTGATTTCGATTGTTGGTGCGGTAGTGATTTTGCTGACGATTGATTGGCGAATGACGGTGATTATGCTGTTGTCGGTTCCGGTTGCACTGCTTGTAGTGATGCCGCTTGGGCGTGTGATGTACCGGGTGTCGCGGAGGCTGCAGGATGAAATGGCGAATTTCAGTGCGAATCTTGGCCGGGTGTTGAGCGAAATCCGGCTGGTGAAGGCGTCGAATGCGGAGAGGCTGGAGAGTGAAAAGGGCGCGGATGGGATTCAGCGGTTGTTTACATATGGTTTAAAGGAAGCACGGATTCAGGCGGTGATTTCTCCGTTTATGACGACGATCATCATGGTCGTGCTGGTCGTGTTGATTGGGTACGGCGGTGTACGGGTAGCCGCAGGTGAGCTTTCGGCTGGATCGCTTGTTGCGGTGATCATTTATATGTTCCAGATCGTCGTGCCATTTAGTCAGATGGCGACTTTTGTGACGGCGTTTCAAAAGGCGATGGGAGCCACGGAACGGATTCAGGTGCTGCACGGCGTACCCCCTGAGCGCGAGGGGCTGGCTTCGGACTTTTCTAAAAAAGGGATTGGTTTTCGTGAGGTGTCGTTTGGCTACAGGGAGTCGGATCGTCTTGTGCTCAAGGGGCTTACGTTTGATGTGCGGCCTGGGGAGACGGTGGCGCTTGTAGGGCCGAGTGGTGCTGGGAAGACGACGGTGTTTTCGTTGATTGAGCGGTTTTATCAGCCTTCTAGCGGGATGATTGTGGTTGGTGATGAGGAGCTTGGGCGGCTTAATCTTGGGGTGTGGCGGCGGTCGATTGGGTATGTGTCGCAGGAGAGTCCGGTGATGTCGGGGTCGATTCGGGATAATGTGTGTTATGGTCTTGATCGTGTGGTTAAGGATGTGCAGGTGGAGGCGGCGCTTAGGCAGGCGAATGCCTTTGAGTTTGTGATGGGTCTTGAGGACGGATTGGATACGTCGGTTGGGGAGCGTGGTGTGAAGTTGTCAGGTGGGCAACGGCAGCGGATTGCGATTGCTCGGGCGTTGCTGAGGGATCCAGATGTGCTGTTGCTTGATGAGGCGACGTCGAATTTGGATTCAGAGGCGGAGGCGGCTGTGCAGGAAGCGCTTGATGTGTTGATGCGTGGGCGGACGACGCTTGTGATTGCGCATCGTTTGTCGACGGTGGTGGATGCGGATAAGCTGCTTGTGTTTGAGGATGGGAGGATTACGGGTCAGGGTCGGCATGGGGAGTTGTATGAGGGGCATGTGCGGTACAGGGAATTGGTGGATCAGCAGATGCTTTAGACTTATGGATGGGAGTTAAGTTAGCTGTGATTTTTGAAGGAATATGCTCCGAATTTTTGGAGCATAGGGTATGTTATTATTGTGGTTTACCTTTCAACTCTCTTTCTACAGTTTCTCTAATATTTTATAAATCAATTCTCTTCTTTTCTTATTTTTTTCTATTATTTCGGCCATGGGTGTAAACGGTATTGTGCCTTTTTCATCTTTGGGGTTGATCATTTTATCACCTCAAGAAACAGTATATGCCTGACAAAAACGTCCAAATCTAAAGTTAGACTTGGACGTTTTCCTTATTATTCAGTGGCAAGTATTTTTTTTAGTTCACGTTCCAGTTCTTCACGCTTACGTTGTCTTTTCTCACGTCGCTCCTGATTGATGTCTCTTTGAGAACGAAACTGAACTTTTCCATTATGAGCAACCTTTTCTTCCACTTCAATCAATGGCATATTCATCAGTTTCACCCTCCGTTCCAAAACTTCCTTCAAGTATCAATAAGCACATGAAATGAAAGAACCTATCTGTATTCATTGTATCATTATCCATCAACAGATTCCATGTTTTGGTATTGTCTTTACATCTACATGGAAATTGATTACCTATTCCCCTTTCGTTGTTTTTGTGTACCTCGAAGACATAGTTTTCAAAGTCGCCGAGCTTTTTGGCGTGGGTGGCATCGGTATATATTGAATTGGCTGCTTAGTTTAATAGATAATCTGAAAATTGTTCCTCGATCCACTGTTCCATAGGTCCACCTCATTATTATTTTTTGTGACTATCAGCAAAAAGCGCCATCGCATCACGCATGAATGCAGCCAGGCCTTCGCCATAATTGTCGATGTTGTTAGTGAAACGTTCATCATCGATATAGAGCTGGCCGATGCCTTTGAATTTCATAAGATCGTCGTTGTTGATGCTTTCGCTCATGAAAAAGTACCATTCTTTAATGGCCGCTTGGGCTGAGTCAGAACCGGGGGCGTCGTGTCTTAGGGTCGCAAGCCTTTTGTAGATGGTATCCATTTGTCTGGACATGTTGTCTTTTTCTTGTTGGGACATATTGTTCAGTTTAGCGTTTGAACGATCGACGGCTTCATCGCCCCATCGCTCGCGGGCCTCTTGTTCGTACGGATTGCGGCTAAAGTCAAAGCCTTCGAATTTATCCTTGTTCGTCATATGAATCTCTCCTTTTTGTTGTTGAATCGTCTTTTCTACCGTTAGAATCATATTATCCAACCGGCGGCGTTTCTCAAGCAGCATTTTCCGGTGAAGTTGAAGAGCTTCTTTTTGTTCGAAATCGGGATTCGTAATGATTTCTTTGATCTTTTTTAACGGAAAGTCGAGTTCTTTGAAAAATAGAATCTGCTGCAAGGTTTCCAGGTCTTTATTTGAATAAAGGCGATAGCCGGCTTCGGTCGTTTCCTGCGGTGTGAGCAGACCGATATTATCGTAGTGATGCAGGGTACGGATGCTGATGCCTACGAGTTCGGCCACTTCTTTTACTTTCATCGGCATGGTGAGTGTGCCTCCTTTCTTTTGTGTTGGGAAGCTTTTTCCGTCCCCTTATGTATGGACTATAAGGTGTGACGTTGCGTGAGGGTCAATGGGTTTTTTTATAATTTTTGTAAATGGGTGATCTTCGGGTCTGAGGGATCTTTCAAGCCGTATCCGATCATGCGATCCATGGCAATGTGGGTTGCCCAAATCAATCCTAGGCTGAGAAGTAGTGTGTCGGTTTTTAGTGAGGTGCTGATTAGGATGATGAGGAGCGGTGGTGTATAGGTGTGAAACGCGTTGTATGTGTAGGCGCCTATTTTGTTGTTGATGATGTAGCCGAGTGCGGATAGATCTGGTGCTAAGAGTAAGAGAGCAAACATTAACCAGCTTGCGTCTGTTTGGGCGTAAAAATAGATGGATAGGATGAGTGCGGCTAGTCCTTCGATATGTAACAATGCTTTGTTCATTTTTTATTCGCCTCCTTTTCCTTACATATTCTACTATTTTCTGATGAAATCCTTTATTGTTGTCCTGAGGCTTCAATGATAGTTCGCTCACTCCCCTTTTATCGGCGCTCACTAAAAAGGATGCGCTGGGTGATCCTTTTTGTGATCTAAGATGATCTTAGAGAGATTTATATAGAAATCTATTAAAAGGATAGAATGAACCATGTTGCCTATATTGATAAAATTAGTCCTAAAATATTGGCTGAATAAGAGCGTTTGCCCTTATTCAGCTATTCCCAATCATTAATGATCTCAATATTCGTAAGAAAATGATCCACTATGGTAGAAAAGGGAAAGATCGTATTGTCAAATAAATACTCTATCCCTTCCTCTCCAGAGAGAGGTTTTACGTTACTGTTCTGAATGAAACTTTTGGCCATTTCTAGCGCTAGCTTTTTATTATCGTCCAAACTCTTCACCTCCTCTTACAACCTTATTCATTGGTGGTGGTTAACATTACTGGGAAGTAGATTATATCGAAAAAATAATAGAGTTACTCAACGAACGGTCGTCTGTAGCACATTACTATTCATTCGATGAAGCTTGTTTTTGGAGTTAGGACAGTATCTGTTCACATAAAGCCCTCAAAATAAGAAATGGAAATGAAAACCACCTCAGGTCATCCAGAATTTGGATGACCTGAGGTGGAAGTTTATGGGTGGTGGGCGGTGGTTATTTTATTTGGCTTTGGTGGGTTTGGATGGTTCGGATTCGGTTCCGTCCATGTAGACGGTTGTGACGTAGTAGGTGTAGTTGGATGCTTCAGGGTCGGTGTATGTTTTGCGTTCGTGTTCGGAGATGCTTGCGACTTTTTCGTAGTCTTCCCCGTTTTTACTGCGATACACGCGATAACCTGCTACACCTTCTACACGTACAGCATGCCATGTGACGAAGGTTCCGTTTACTTCGACACTAGTTGGTGCTTTGATGTCGTAGTCTGAATCTTCTTTTGGCTGCTTTTCTTCCTTGTCTACTGATGATTTCAGCTCAGAATACACGACGAGGCGATCCAGATGGGTGCGTTGCTCATAATCAAAGGTTCCTGTACAGGTAATTAGGTTAAGCCTTTTTTTGTCTGTTTTACCGAAGATCTCTTTGATTGGCGCTTCATCGGCCGGATAGCTTTCTAGCTTCTGGACAACATAGGTCAGTTCTTTCCCTTCTTCATTTGTGACGATGATTTCATCGCCTTTTTGCAAATCTTTCAAGTAGAAGAATACGGCTGGACCTTCCTGACTATCAACGTGTCCGGCTAGAACCGCGTTTCCTGTGTTGCCTGGTTTCGTTCCTGGCTCAAACCAGCCTACACTTTTATCATCTTTCGGTACGCCCATTTGTCCGTTGTCCAGTACCCCTACTTCGTTAACGGGGGCGTCGATGTCGAGACTTGGCACCTTCAAGTTGGTAGGAACAATGCCACTGTTTTGATCCGGTGTTTCCGTTTCAAAGTTAATATCTTTTATATCCCCTGATTCATCAACGACGGTAAATTCTTCTGATTTTAGTGAGAGATCAGAGGCCATATTTCCTGAGTTCTTCTCCTTCGTTTCCTGCTCTGGGGTGGGATCATAGGGTGAGGTGAAATTCGCCCACACATTTGAGTTGTACCCTGCCAGCAAGAGGGCCGCTAAGCCTACAATTGTAAAATAAGTTCTCCACTTCATACCCATCACCTTTTCTAATATATTAAAACTAAAGCGTACCAGCGTCACGCATTCTCTATTTTAAAAATTTCTATCTTACAAAAAGAGGAGAGGGTTTCCCCTCCCCTCTACCTTACCAGTTATCGACGAGTCTTTGCATTTTACCTGAGAGGGTTGTGCCAGGCTCGCCGGTTTATTTTTTGAAAATGTTAAGGACAGTCGCATTCACCTTGACCCTGAGGGTGAGGTAAATGCGGGTGCCCTTGTTCTCCCCAGAAGCTGGACCTCCTGAGGAGCGGTGTATTCTAGTTGTTTATTGTTGCGCTTTTTTTCTAATCATGAAGCCACCAGAGATGAGGACTAGTGCACCGAATGATACCCAAGTCCAAAGGCTGTTTGTTGCAGTACCGCCCATTCCTGTCTTAGGCATATCTTCTGGCATTTGCTCGGCAGCAAATTTATCCGGCATTTGTTTTACAATCGCATCACTTAATGTTTCACCTACTCCAAACATAAAGCCATATCCTGTACGGAAAGACTCATAGGTTGTTTGGTAATCACCAGCTACATAATGGTCAAAAGTTTGGATGACATCTTCTTCGTGTGACCAAAGAGCACTAGTTGCTGCATCTGCTGGAAGGTTGCCTCCTGTTGCTTCACCTAGGAATTGACCGAACGTTTCAGCGAATTTCTGCAGGCTTTGCTCTGCTGCTTTACGCGCTTCTTCATCTTCTTCAAGTGTTGCTGTTACAAGTTCAGATTGTGCTTTGATATGGTTTTGCTGCCAGATCTTTTGGAACTGTGTGGCAGCTTCTTCGCCATAAATGGAACCAATCGCTTCTTTAAATTCTTTCGTGTTCATGTTCTCAGCCCATGTTACGAAATCATAATCTTCAGCCTGGTTAAAGCCTTTCTGCATTTCAAGAACGGCTAGAGCGAAGTGCTCAGAAGCCAGACGGTTCAATGTAGAACGTAGATCAGCGGCTGGTGTAACGGCTTTTGTTCCTTCAAATTTGTCTGGCATTTGCGTTACAATCGCGCCTGATAGAGCTTTACTAATGTCGAACATACGCTTGAATCCTTCGCGGAACGTTTTGTATGCTTTTTCGTATTCTCCAGCTACATAATGATCAAACACATTAATAACATCTTGTTCGTGTGCTGCTAACACTTTTGTTGCTGCTTCTTTTGAAAGGTTACCTTCTGTTGCTTTTGCAAGGAAAGAACTGAATTCATTAACGAACTCGTCTACTTCTGCTTCAGCTGCTTTACGAGCTTCCTTGTCATTGTTCACTTTCGCTTCTACGAAATCTGGAGTGTAGTCATTGTGACCAAGGAAGATGTCCTCAAACTTAGCGGCTGCTTCTTCACCATAAACGGAAGCAATCGCCGGTGTCATGTCTTTCGCGTTCTGATCAAGCTTCTTATACACTTCATCGGCATCTTCTGCATCATTGTAATCCTTAATCATCGCTGTTGTTGCTAGAACAAAGTGTTCCGATAATAGTTGATCTAAGCTTGAGCGTAGATCAGCGGCTGGCGTTTTTGACGTTGTGTGTGTTTCGCCGTTATGTGCCAAAGCCATGGATGGAATCAATAGCATGATGGCCATAAACAAGACGACTGCTTTTTTTACTGTTTTCAAGTGAGTCACTCCCCTTAAAGTTTTGTGCTGATTTGTTTTCTTGCCTAGCTATCGTGAGTGGATTACAATTGGATCACTTTTTTCGAGAATTTTTTTAGTTTTTTTGCAGATTTTTTTGAAAATGTTGTCGTGACAAGGTTTTTGGGCGATAATAAACTTTGGAAATAAACTTCCACCTCAGGTCATCCAAAATCTGGATGACCTGAGGTGGAAGTTTATGTTAATGACAAGCTAGAAGACCATAAGGAGATTTTCAAAGTGGTGTCAAGGCAAATAAGAAACCTCCAAATGGATGTAGACTACCTCGGTGGGAAAACAGGAAGGCATGATGTAAAGTTGAATAGGATAGAAAAAAGGATTCAGTCATAGCGGCTGAATCCTTTTTAACCAAAGGGCGTAAAAGTCATCTTATCTCTTAGGATCTTAGAAAAGGTCGGTAAAGTTCCTGAGGATCTATGTTTTGTGATTCATAAAAAGCATCTACATTTCTAAGGGCTTGGGCAAACTTCTCATTTAGAAACCAATACTCTTCTTCAGGTATTAAGTTTTGAATCTCTTCTTGACTCAAATGTAATCCAGTATCAGATAATGTATAATCTACCGTCTTCATTAAATCCTCTCCTCGTTTTGGATAGTTACATAGTTTCATTGTTGTCAGATCACGGATAAAATATACTTTAAACCGAAACGATAAGTGCGAGGATGAATTAGGTTGAAACCGTCTTAACTTCCCTCATTCAGAGAGGTATTCAGATTGACTTTGCAATGCTAGTGATCGTTCGCTATAGGGAAAAGCCCGTCTTCGTATAATGAAGACGGGCTTTCTGAATCCTCCTGACTTTACAAAAAGGTGCCTCTTCTCAAACTTAAAGGCGGTAGAACTTAACGATATTTTCAAGTTCACTCAAAGTAAATGAGGAAGGATCTTTGTCTAAATCGTTACGAACGTTAGCATCTAGAAGTTTTTGAATGTAATGCTGCCTCATTTCTTCTACAGCTTCACGAAGATGATTTCTCACCACGCACCTCCATCAACTTTTTATGGCTTTAGATACATAGCTGTTCGTCCTAGTAAATAATTTATCTCAAACTTTAACTCCAAGTTATTATCCTTACGATTTGATTCCCTGTTGTATTCCAACTTACATTCACTTTATCAGATATCCTGTTAAGATTTGTTAATTCAATCTTAAGATATCTTTAAATCCGCGTCATTAACCGCGTAACAAAACCTAACATCATTATTTTTGGAAACAAACTTCCACCTCAGGTCATCCAGATTTCTGGATGACCTGAGGTGGAAGTTTTTGGTGATTATTTTCTGCCTTTCTTTCATATGTCTCTGCTGACAACGGATTTTTTCATATTTATAGATTAGGCCTCCTTTGGTTATATTACCAACAGGAGGTGAAAAATATGGATAAGAAAAAAGATCACAATGAGAAAAATGTAAATGGAAAATTGGGTGGAATGAGCCTTTATGGGACAACATCTAATGAAGAGATCGCTGGTTACAAGGCTTCTGGAGACATTGAAAATGCTGGGAAGTTAGATAAAGGGTATGAGAAAACCGAGGATAAAGATATTGCCCCAAGAGCTTCAGTAAAAGAAGGCGGTCAAGAAGATTATTAACCGAACACTTTTTCTAGGTCGGAATTATACTGTCCCAAAAGGGTAAGTTCTGAAAAGTGATTTCAATAAACATCCCGTATCACCTTTAAAGTGGTACGGGATGTTTTCATTTAGACACTTTTTCAGTCTGCAAATTACTTAGAAACCTGATGAAACACTTTACAAATTACTGTTCACTTAAGCTGGTTACAGAAACACTTTGTTTATTGTTTGGTGCATTTAAGGAGTGGATAGTAGCTGTTTCATTTGATTCGTCCACGTGCTCAATGTAAATACCTTCCCCATTATAGGTTACATTAGCCATAGTTGAAGAAGACGCTATTTCCTGCGCTCGTTGTGCATTCATTGTTAAACCACCTCCTTTGAACTTGGAACAATCATACTATTTGTTCTAATTTACTTAATATACTTGTTGTAACGATCATGTTGAAGTGAATGTTCTGCTTTTAGTCCTGCTGCTCCTTCAAATCATACAACGGAACTTCTTGGATTATGTTAGGTTGATCAACTGGGTGAACCCGAGCCGTTTCACTTCTTTCAATAACCTCTTCGATATAGATGGGGCGTTGATCGTGGGTTACATCGATCATCTCGGAGGAGTGGAAGATTTCTTTTGCGCGTTCCTTGTTCATCATAAAGGCCTCCTTTATCTTGTATCTATAATTTTCACTTGAACCACCATTTATATACACTTTTTCAATTAATGGAGGAATCGCTTGGAGTTTACATAGGTGTAATAAGCACCCAAATGTGCATATTTTGAAAATTTCGTGCAATTAATCAAAGTTTTGTGCAATTATCGCGAATTTCGTGCAATTAAATAAAATTTCACGCAATTATAGCAGAAATCGTGCAATTTTTTGCGAGACCGTTACTTCCTAAAATAGGCGAGCGCTCATTCCACCCTCCCAACCGCTTACCAACAACCTGGAAATAAAAACCACCTCAGGTCATCCAGATTTTGGATGACCTGAGGTGGAAGTTTATTCCTTTTCTTCTTCTTTTGTTTTGCGGAAGGCTCCGGTTATTTTGTTGGATAGGTCGTCGAAGAAGGTGTAGACGACAGGGATAAGAACGAGCGTGAAGAAGCTTGAGACGGTCAGGCCGAAGATGATGGTCACCGCGAGCGGTTGTTGGGCTTCGGCGCCTTGACCAATTCCGAGTGCGAGCGGCAGCATTCCTAAGATGGTGGTGAGTGTTGTCATTAGGATGGGACGCAGGCGGTCGGGGCCGGCTTCTAGAATCGCTTCCGTTCTGTCGTATGATTTGCTTCGTAAGATATTAATGTAGTCGACGAGCACGATGGCGTTGTTGACGACGATCCCCGCGAGCATGATAATCCCGACGAAGGCTGGCAGACTGAATGGCAGTCCGGTAATAAATAAGCCTCCGGTAATGCCGACGATGGTAGCAGGCAGTGAGAACATGATGATGAAAGGAAACAGGAAGTTCTCAAACTGAATCGCCATGACGGCATAGACGAGGAAAATCGAAAATACCAGGGCCAGGGCCAAATCGCCAAACGCGTCGCGCATGTCCTCCGCCTGTCCGCCGATGGTATAAGAATAGCCATCAGGGAAGTTGAGGCTGTCAAGTTCCGCTTGGACGGCTTCGGTTGTGCTGCCGAGGTCACGGTCGACGACTTCTGCTTCCACGTTGACTTGCGGCTGCTGGCCTTCGCGCAACAACGAAACAGGTCCCTGAACTTGGGTCAAATCAGCAATGGTCGCAAGCGGGATAATCGATCCGCTTGGGGTTTGCACCGACATACCCTCAAGATCGGCAATCGTTTGGCGTTCTTCTTCAGGCAAAATCAATCGGACATCGATTTCGTTGCCGGCTTCCCGATACCTTGTGGCGATTTTACCGCTGAAGGCGAGCTGGACTTGATTGATCACTTGCTGATCACTTAAGCCGTATTGGGCAGCCTTCTGGCGGTTGACATCGATTTGCATTTCCGGCCTGCCTTCTTCTGTTGAAGATGTCGGTTCGCTGACCCCATCGACATCTTCCATTAAGTAGACGACTTGCTGGGACAGCTGGTCGAGCACTTCGTATTCCGGTCCATTGATCTGCACTTGTAACGGCGCGCCTGTTCCGAGCCCCGCTTCAAGCGCACCAACAGAGATGTCCGCTCCAGCCAGCCCCTCTAAGGCTTCGTCAATGTCTTCCACGACGGCCGCCGTTGTTCGTTCCCGCTCCCCCGGGTCAACAAGCTGAATCGTGTACGACCCATAGTCTGAGGAGCTGCTGCCGACTCCCCCGCCAATGCCGCCACCGCCGATCGTCAGGTAGCTGACATCAATCACGTCGCTGAATTTTTCCAGCCGTTGATCAACTTCATTTGTAAGTTCTTGCGTTTCTTCAATGGCGGTTCCTTCTGGCAGTGTGACTCGAATCGATACTTGTCCCTGGTCTGATGGCGGAATGAATTCCGTTCCAATCAATGGAATCAGGGCGATACTGCCGGCAACGCAGACGGTTGTAATCGCAACCGTTGTTTTCCTAAACCTTAATACGGTTCTTAATAGCTTCCGATAGCCATGGTTCACTTTTTCTAACAAACGATCAAACCAATCGCGCCGACCGCTTGTTCTGATGGGTTTTGTTAACAGTTTCGATGACAGCATCGGTACGAGTGTAACGGAGACCGCCAGTGACGCGATTAACGCAAAGGAGATCGTCAGGGCGAGCGGTGTGAACAGCTCGGAGGCGATTCCTTCCACAAATATGATCGGCAAAAACACGACGAGGGTCGTTGTTGCAGATGCGATGACGGCAGGTGCGAGTTCAGAGGCCCCTTGCTTTGAGGCCTCGATGATCGAGTAACCCCGCTGTCGATAACTGTAGATGCTTTCCAAAATGACGATCGAGCTGTCGACCATCATCCCGATCCCGAGCGCAAGTCCGCCCATCGTCAGCACGTTTAACGTTTCACCGGTGAAAAACATCAACGTAAACGTCGAGATGATCGCAATCGGAATCGAAATCCCGATGACGAGCGTTGCGCGCACACTTTTCAAAAATAGCAGCAGCACGAAAATCGAAATGATCCCGCCGATAATAATATTTTTCACGACACTGTTGATCGACGTTTTCACAAATTCACTCGTATCGAGGACGACTTCCAACTCGACATCCTCCGGCAAATCAGCCTTCGCCTCATCGATAGCCTCCGTGACGTTATTCGCTGTTTCCACTGTGTTGCTGTCGGTTTTTTTCAAAAAGGACAGGACGACGGACGAACTGCCATTTACTTTTGATACCGTATTTGATCGGGCAAAATTCTCTTCGACATCAGCAATTTGATCAAGAGTAATGCTGGCTCCCTCTGGTGACTGGATGATCGTTTCTCGAACATCCTCAATGCTCTGATAATCCCCGTTGATACGGATTTGCAGATCTTTCTGCCCTTTTTGAATGCTGCCTGCTGAGGCGGACTGGTTGGAGGCATTCAGGGCCTGGATAATCGTTTGTGAATCGAGGCCATACTGGGCCATTTGGGCACGGTCGACGAGCACCTGAACTTCCCGCGTTCGTCCCCCTTCAATACTGACCGAAGCGACCCCTTCCTGGCGTTCAAAATGCGGGACGAGCTGGCTCTCGGCAATTTGCTGCAGATTCTCAGGCGTGTCACCAGATAGGCCAATGGTCATGATCGGCAGCTGCTGCGGGTCGAAACGAAGCACGTTCGGTTCCCCCGCCCCCTCAGGAAGCGCGCCGATCACTGAATCGACCTTCTCTCTAACCTCAAGCAACGTGCTATCGAGATCAACACCTGTATTGAACTGCATCATTACAAGTGAGGCCCCTGCTTGCGACTGGGATTGCAATACTTCCAGACCTTCAAGCGAGCTGACAGCCGATTCGATCGGTCGGCTGACGAGCTTCTCGACTTCTTGCGGCGCCGCTCCTTCATAACTCGTTGACACGACGGCGATCGGAAGTTCAATATCTGGGTACAAATCGATCGTCAGCGACCGTAATGACACGAAGCCGAGCCCGAGAATGGCGGCGACGATCATGATGACACCGACGGGCCGCTTCACGGATAGGTTAACGAGCTTCACTTACGCGTCCTCCTTCATGATCGTCACTTTGGCGCCATCACTTAAAGTGAGCTGGCCGCTTGTGATCACGGGGGCGTCAGTCTTCACCTCACCTGAGATCGCGGTTTGGTCGGTTTGCGACTCGACCACTTCCACATCGACACGGACAGCCTTCTGATCGACAACCTGGTAGATATAAGATTCACCAGCTTCTTCCGCAACTGCGTCTGTCGGTACGATCATCGTATCCTCTACCACTGTTTCTGGTAAAAGGAAGGTCGCCATCATGCCCGGTTTAATGGTTTCCTCCGCGTTATCGACGGTGGCTTCGACAGGGTAAAGGCCCGTCTCATCTGGAACCGATGGAATGTAGCTGACTGTTGAGGTGACAGGCTCCTCCAGCGTATCAATTTTAACCTGCAGTTCACTTCCTTCAGAAAATAAACCGAGCTGTTCGGCTGTGACAGCCGCCGTGATCGTCATCGGGTTAAGGCTGACGATCGTGGCAAATGGTTGTTGATTGGTAACGACGTCACCTTCGCTGGCCTCCAGGGTAGAAATTTCCCCGCTGGCTGGGGCCGTAATCGCTTCGTTTGCCCCTTGTTCTTCGGCTTGATTGAGCTGCACCTGGGCTTGTTCAACTTGGAGCTCCGCTTGATCGATGCCGATCCGTGCTTGCTCCAGCTGCTGCTCTGCCTGGTCGACCTGGGCCTCAGCCTGGGCAACAGCTGAATCGGTCGGGGCTCCCTTCTCGCCGGTTAGCTGCTGAAATTGGGCGTTCGCTTGGTCAGCTCGGGTTTGCGCTTGTTTGTAAAGGACTTCTGGCACGGTTCCTTCGTCAACGAGCTGCTTCGTTTGATCCGCTAATTCCTGTGCTTGTTCGTACTGCTGTTTAGCGGCTGTAGCGGCTTTGTTACCTTGACTGGCTTTGGCATCAGCCGCTTGCCGGGCGATGTCGACTTGCTTCTTGGCGTTTTCGACACCAGCTTGTGCTTGCTCAAAGGCAACCTGCGCGTTTTCGAGCTGTGTTTTCGCTTGCTTGACAGCGAGCTGCTGGAGCTCGACCTGGCTGCTGCTGTTTCCGGGATCGACGACGCCGACGGCCTCACCTTCTTCAATGCGGTCGCCCTTGGCTACGTTTAACGTCACAAGTTCCCCGGGGACGCTTGAAAGGACGGGAGAGGTGTCGGCTGTCGTTGCCCTCCCAACTATTTTTCTTTCAATAATGAAGTTATCTTGAATGATGGCGGTGGTTTCGACGGGTGTCGTGCGGGTTTCGGCTTGTTGTTCGTCGGTATTATTATTGCAGGCGGTGAGTGTGGTGATGGTCAGCAGGAGGACAAGATATGTAAGATGCTTCATCGGTTCATTTCCCTCTCTCGTGTGATCATAATTATGGATAATGTTACTAAAGTGTGAAAAAGATTGCAACTTGTCGACTGGTGACAAATTGGTGAATGTTATGGGAGCTAGACTCTGTTGAAAAGAGTGTAGGGCGAATCCCCTATCTTATTGTGTAGATTGCATCCTTTTTCATGTGTGCATTTCCAACATTTTATGCTAAATTATATATAAGGTAAAATAAGGAAAAACAAGCATCTACGAGTGGGAGCAAACTAGGAGGGTTAAGATGGCTCAGGCGAAAAGGTGGATGGTGCTAGCCTTGTCTCTGGTGTTCATGCTTAGTATGGTCATTCTGCCACAGAGGTCATTCGCGTCTGGTGAGAAAACGTTCAAAAATGAAGCTCCTTCTCCTTCGATGTCATATTCTCTATTTCATAACGGATATCTATTTGCAGCTCCTCAAGCGGAAATAAGGGTAGGTCATGCGAGTGTATTGGTACACAACTTGAAAAGCAGCAACATTCATGCCGTCAATTATTTGCTTGCTGAAGAGGGAGTACAAAGGCTGCCTGAAGACACCACTTCCATTGAATTTAAAACGGACGGAACTTCAATGATAACAACGAGCAGTGGCAAGACTGAGGTATTACCGACGGGCTTTTGGGGGAATGCTTGGAAAGTAACGAAATGTGCGGCTTTCATTACGGCGGCTGTTGTGCCGATCTTTAAAGCTTACAAGGCAGTGAGAGCTTTAGGCGGTGTCAGAGAAACGGCGAGATTACTCGTGGGAGCGGGTAACTCAACGGATTTCCTGCAAATTGCGGGTGGCACTGCTGCTGAAATTATCGGTATTAGCGGGATACAGAAGAACTGTTTCTAGAGGAGGTTTGATCTTTATGCAAAAAGAAGGGACTTTTGGTCATCGGTCGAATCGTAATGGTGTATTTGGAGAGCCTTCCAACGCAACAACGGCAGCATTATCTTATGGGATGTTATTTGTAGCCTTTATGCTTGTGACTGGGGGAACGATCACCATTAATGGGCTTGGTCTTCCGGCAATTGGGCTTTTTGTAATGATTTCCTTCGTACAATATATGGTGAAAGGAACGCCCAGGTGGCTCGTATTAGGATCCTTCACCTTTGCGGTCGGGATGGCAGTTGTTATGGGCCTTCTGCTCCAATAGTCAGTCGTTGATTTTGATGCTGATGCTGATGCACTCCTCCAGACCATTCGGAGGGGTGCTTTTTTTTATGACATAAAAACCGCCAGGCTCATGCTTTGAGCTTGACGGTTATGTAGTCGTCTAGGAAATTATAAAATATTTGCCTATGGATAAGCTTTACATGAAGTTAGCCACATCCAGCTCCAGCGCCCAAGACACGAAAGACTAGTCAATCGCTTCCGTGGCCCCACAGGACGTGGGGTCGTTCGGCGTTGAAACAGGACGTTTCGGTTTTAGTCGAACTTCCTCTTTCCCCGATCTTAGTCGAACTTCCACTGTCGTGTCTACCAGGGCGCCCCGCGCTTTTGTTCCTTATTGCATCGTATTGCCGAGCTGCGCAATGATGAGATCGAGCTTTTTCACCTGTGGCAGCTGGTTGTGATCAGGGAATTTCTCATCAAAATGGTTTAGAAGCGGCATGATCGCCTCGTCATCAAGTAATTCCGTGTAGGTTTGATAGGTGTGTTGGTATTGCCTGATGTAGCGCTTCATTTTTTTCTCGAAGCCGGATAGATGATAGGTGGATGAGAAGTCGAACGCTTTGGCGATGTCGCTGTCGTATGTTGGGAATGCCGGGTTAATGGCATGCAGCATGGCTGCGGCGAGCGGGAACTGCATAGTTGGATTCCCTTTATGGTTCTTGACCTCGTACAGGCGTTTAGTAATTTGCACGATATTTGGGCGCTCTTGGTCACGCTGCTCTTCCATTAATTTGAAATATTCGCTTTCGAATTCTTTTGTGAGGCTCGGGTTGTCCAACTTGAAGAAATGGCGAAAGACGAATTGATAGATCGTGTCATCTGGCACGTACGTGTTATCGAAGTCTTGATTCAAATAGACGTAGACATCGACTTTTTCTCTAGGAATTTTGTTTACTACTTTCTCTTGCTCGTCCAATAGTAATGGCTTTATGTCTGCGGCTGTTCTGTATTTCATCGATTTTTCACCTCTCGTTTCCCTATTCCACAGATTTCTCTTTGGAAAACTTCTATTTTGCAAAAAAGTTGTAAAGTAGAATGAGGGGACTTTAATATATGGTCAAAAAGCTGCCGCCCTTAGAATGGGTGACCTTTTGAACATCCTTATTATTCTCTATTTTACCTAAATGATGGACTGTTTGCCAAGGTTGCGCACAAATCGTAAACGTATTGTAATGATAGAGGGTTCACTTTTCTAATAGTTTCCCGATAATGATAAGGAGAGGAGTGTGAGGGTATGGACATAGCAGCGGCGTCTATGATCATGAGCCAGGCCCACGTAAGGCAGCAGGCGAGTCTTGCTGTGATGGACAAAACGATGCAGACGTCTGAAGCCAAGGGCAATCAGATGGTGCAAATGCTACAGCAGTCAGTGCAGCCAGTGCCGCACCCGACGCACGGGAGTCAAATTGATTTAAAAGGATAGTGTGTGGACAGGCGGCGAGTGTGCTTTTTTGAACGCGGGCGGGCTGCCTGTTGTTTTTTTGTGAAGGCGTGGTTTGGGATGACTCTTGGGAGGCGGGAGGCCACTGAAAAGTCTGTGTATAGTAAAATAAGAAGATGCCCCACTCCATTATTGTACAGAAACAGGGATCGGGAACGACTCGCTTCCCAGCCACCTTTCTCTTTTTTATAACGGAACCCACCACGAAGAATGAAAGGAACAAACGTCACTCTTTCAGTGGCCTCCGAAGCGGCTGGCTGTCTTTTTTCAAGGATCATCGTCGAAAAAGGGCAAAAAAAGAGCCGCTACACGGGAGCGGCTGTACCTCGATTATTGATTGTTATTTTGGTCGTTTTCCATTGTATCTTCATTCGAGGTGTCTTGGTTTCCATCGTCTGTATCTGTGCCACCGTTATCAGTACCTTCTCCACCTTGCTGCTGATCTTCATCCATTTCAGTGCCATCTTCTTTTGTCGGATCAGTATCTTGTTCTGTCGGAGCACCGTCTTCCGTTCCGTTATTTTCTTCAGTCGGAGCACCATCTTCTGTTCCGTTATTTTCTTCCTCTGGCATGTTCTCTCCGTTTTCAGCTGGCTGCTCCTCTTCTTCAGCAGCACAAGCTCCTATGACAGAGATAGCTAGGAAAGCAATGAGTAGTTTTAGTGCGATATTTTTCATGTTAGATTTCCTCCCTTTAGTTTCGATTACGATCTCTAGTGTAACCGTGTGAGAAAAGGTTTATACAGTTGAAGGCTATTTTTGTTTTTCTAGCAAATGTCTAGGAAGTGCATCCAAATGTAAATAAATGAAGAGTGTGCCGCCTAAAATTTGGCGGCACACTCCCTGGCAATTATAAGTCATAGAGATTGTCATTTTGGCAGAGTCTTATAACTCTATTTGATCAAGCACATTCTGTAGTTGAGTGATACTTGCATTGACTACGTCTTCATATAAACCTAGTATCAGTTGTCCATATTGATCACCGGGAACAGCCCACTTTCCATTTAAACCTACCCAATCCCTCGCACTGCCTCGTGTAACAAGGTCAAAGCGCGGGTCAACTAATACATAGTCGTCTGGTAAAGCTTCAGTGGATGCATAGGCATACAAATGCTGTATATGCGCAAGGACTCCCTCTTCAGGTGTTGCAAAACTTGCTCCTGAGTTATCAGGACCTGTGGCACCAATCCCTGCATAATTATTTTGTTCCTCATTAACAATTCCCGTAAAACGGAAATAATTCGTTTCATGAAGGGCTTGGGCAAAAGCAATATCGCCTCTAATCCCATAAGCCTCTCCAAAGGTTAAATAGTAATTTCCCAGCGAAGGAGCATCTGGATTAATGCTGCGGACAAATTGATCCATGTGTTCCGGAGCAAGCGAGACAGAACCTAAGATGCCATATCCCGACACTTCAGGATTGTCACCTTCCTCCACCTGAATATAAGCATCGCCTATCCCGGCTGCTTTTACCTCTGAAAGTCGCTGGTCTGCATTCGTTCGATTTCTAAAAGCACCCGCTTGTACGCGGTACCATGTGCTTCCTGAGACCGATGTTTCACTAATAAAAGCCGGAATGCCCCTGGAATCAAGGTAAGTGACTCGCTCTTCAGCGTTCTCTTTGACCTGGAAGGAACCAGCAATCACCCTGTACAGCGTTTCGGAAGCGGCCTTTTCAAGATTAAAGGCACGCTCGAGGCCATTTACATGCCCACGGGCTACTTTTTGACGGTAAGAAGCGTCCGCCAATTTTGCCGCATTGTTTGCATTATCAATAAAGCCATTTTCCGTTAAAAGGGCCGGCATCGCGGATTCCCTCAACACATGAAAATTGGCCTGTTTCTGGCCGCGGTCTGTTAACTCGTTCACAGCCGTGATCTCATTGTGCATAATATCCTGGTATTGGGCTGTCTGCGATGACTCCGACAAACCAACATAAATATAATCCTCGTATCCACGTGCAGAACCATTAAAAGCATTGATGTGAATCGACAAATAATAGTCTGCGTTCCATGCATTGGCTTCATTTGTTCGTTGAGTTAGACTCTTAGTCGTGTCCGTTGTTCGGCTCATATTGACGTCAACATCTCGATATTCATTATTCAGAATATCACGGATACGTAACGCGATATCCAGGTTAACATTTTTTTCCTGTAACCCATTTCCGGTAGCACCAGGGTCATTCCCTCCGTGCCCCGGATCTAAATATAATTTAAACATCGTAATACCTCCCTTTCCTTTTTTATAGTTAGCAAAATTATCCTAAATGGTCGAATTTATCAGTAAAGTATTTGTCCAACACCTCCTTCCCCTAAACTAGCTTTACTACTCACTATCCGTAGACTCTACAGCCTGTTGGGCATCTAAATATCCAGCACCCTGTACATATTCCGGCAATCCTTTATCCACTGCGCTTTCAAGAAGTCGCTGCTTCACCTGGTCAGGTGTAAACTCTGGATAAACCTGGAGGATAAGCGCCGCTACCCCAGCACAGATCGGAGTCGCCATCGATGTTCCTGATAAAGAAAAATAATCATCCTCGACTCGACTCGATTTCGACGTTTTGTCAAGGAAAGATCCAGGTGCTCTTAAGGAGACAATGTTTACGCCAGGAGCTAGTAAATCCGGCTTCGATTCCTCCCCGCAAGCAGGGCCGCGACTTGAGAACGGTGCAATTTCTTCATCAGTACGATTAATCGTATTCTGGTCATCCATTGCCCCGACCGTTACAACCTTCGAGCTGATACCTGGGGTGCCAATCGTTCGTTGGTCAGGCCCTGAGTTTCCAGCAGCTACACAAACAACAATCCCGCTTTCCCATGCTTGATCTACAATTTGAACAAGCGGATCGTTACAATCTGACTCATCTGCTGCTGCACCCAAAGATAAGGAGATCACATCGATTTTGTGCTCTTCCTTATGGTCAATACACCATTGAATACCGGAAACGATCGTTGAGAGAGAGCCTGAACCCATATTGTTCAGTACCTTCACCCCAATAATCCCAGACTCAGGAGCAGACCCACGGTACTTCAAATTCGAAGAAAACCCATTACCAGCTGCATCTCCAGCGCAATGAGTACCATGTCCATTATCATCATAAGGTTCAACTTTGTTGTTAATAAAATCTTTAAAGGCAATGATACGATTCGTTGGCTCCGTTAAATCCGGGTGTGGATGCACACCTGTATCAACGACAGCAATATTAACACCTTTACCCGTAATCCCGTTGTCATTCAATTGTTTTGCATGAACAGAGGGCGAAGCCACATCCATCAAGGCCGTCACTTCACGATCATAGTAAATCTTCTTAATCTGACAGTCATCGTTAATGAGTTTTTCAATTGTGGCTGCGTTTAAGACCGCCGAACAACTAGATGTGCTCGGAAACTCATGGACGATCTTGCATTTACTATCCGCATTAATATGATCATGAGCCTTCGTTAACCCTGAATACATTTGTTCAAATTCAATAATCACGGGAAACTTCTTCGCTTTCTTCAATCTATTTTCAATCGGACGGTGTAAAAAACAAGGCGTACTGCGTAAAGGACGATATAAATGAACTAACCTCTGTCGCAGTTCTTTGTCAAATTTTTCACCATGGTTTCGGGTAAGTTGAATCATAGAGAATCCTAACATTCTACCACCTCCTTTTTATCTTAATGCTGTATTCTATGTTTTTTTGAAAAAGAGATGGCGGTATTTAACGGAGATAATAGCAAAAAAGGCGCTTGTCTAATAGAAAAGAGTATACTAAGTGGGAAAATGATAGGGCGCTGGACTAGAGGTTATTTATACGATTGGCGAGGAGAAGTTCGAAGCCGATTGTTTTTTATTATAAAAAAGTCTTAAGGCGGTATCACGTGAGATTTATGCTTCCTCAATCATAAAAAGCCGCCCAAGTAGGACGGCTTACGCGATCATTATTTAAGGGCGAACATGATTTCCGTTTCGCAGGCAGTTTCGCCATCAACCGTGGCAATCGCTTTACCTTTGCCGATCGGTCCTTTAAGGCGGACGATTTCGACTTCGAGTTTAAGACGGTCGCCTGGTTTGACTTGACGCTTGAAGCGGCATTTGTCAATTCCAGTAAAAAAGGCGAGTTTGCCCTGATTTTCCTCTTTTTTCAACATAGCGACAGCACCCATTTGAGCAAGGGCCTCAGTGATGAGCACACCCGGCATCACAGGGTAGTCAGGGAAATGGCCCTGGAAGAAGGGTTCGTTTGCGGTAACATTTTTATAACCAACAGCGCGTTTGCCTTCTTCGATTTCTTCCACCTGGTCGATTAATAGGAATGGGTAACGGTGCGGAATAATTTCTTTGATTGCTTGAATATCCAGCATAGGAAAGCTCCTTTCAGTACAAACTATCCTTATTATACTGGCATCTTATCCATTCGACAAAAATTTTCATGAAAAATTCTAAGAGCCTTGTCAGTCACGACACAAGATGTTCGAGTAAGTCTGAGCGTACCTTGCAGGAGACGAGAGCAATGGAATTATGATTTCAAACGCCTGGCTGCTCGCACTAAATGTGGTGATGCGGGCTTACTCAGAGAATAAGATAAGGAGGTTCTCACATGCTTTGGACCATTTTAATCATTTTACTAGCTTTATGGCTGTTTGGTGTCATTATCGACATTGCCGGCGGGCTGATACACTTATTGCTTGTCGTTGCACTCGTGGTTTTTCTAATTCGAATTTTTCGCAAACGCGGGCGGCATTAGCAGGCAGACGATCCTTGTAAGAATGGAGCCGTGCGGCTGGAACGACTGCCTTGTTAGGATTAATTGCACAAAATATTGAATAATTGCACGTAATTTTTATTAATTGCACGAAAAACCGGATAATTGCACATTTTATGGAATAATTGCATATTTGCAAATAAAAAACACGATAACCTGCCCACATGGAATTTACTGGATGACCTGAGGTGGGATTGTTTTACAAAAAAGCGGTGAGGCCATGTGGGGTTTCACCGCTTTTTTGGGTTAGGAGGATTTGGTTAATTGCCGTGGGGTGCTTAGGGTTTGTTCGTTTTCTTCTGCCTCTTGATAGCGGCCGATTTTCTCCACTTTTATGCTTGGGGTGAGCCAGAATGTATACCAGGACCCTTCCTTTATAATCGGATCAAGGTCGAATAAATCAAAGCGGCAGGATTCGGCCAAGCCTTCCAGTTCGGCCACATTTGGTAAGGCGAACAAGTTGGAATGGGCGACGAAAAAGCTGTTAAAGGCGGAGGAAAAGGCTTCACCGTGCTCTGTTTCGTTAATCGGTGTGATGGCAGAAATCAGTCCATCTTTTTTCAAGTAACTATATAAATGGTTGAGCAGCTGTTCACGAAAGTCTGGCTGGATGTAGTGAAAAATATTGTGCAGCAGGATGACTTCGGGTGAACCGGAATCCTCCGCTGGCTGCCAATTGGAAACGTCGCCGACTTCAAAGCTGATATTAGGGTAGCCTTCTGATTTGGAGCGGGCTTGGTTGACGACGTCTGGGTTGATATCGACGCCTGTCATTTGGACGTTTGGATAATCCTCGGCTAGCTTTCGCAAATACCCACCGTGGCCACAGCCTAAGTCGACGATCGCGTTCACCTGTTGATCGTGTATCATCTTTTTTATTTTTTTAATCGCAAAATGTTCAATTAGTGCCGAGGTTTCAGCAACGACCTCGCCGTGGCGTTCGTGATCGAAGCGGGCGCGATGGTTGTTCTTCATATAAGCTGGGTAGTCGAGGAGTGTTGGCATGTGGAGTTCCATCACTTCCTTCAAAAGGGCTTTGACACCGGGGGATGCGTTGTCGCCCATGAGCGCGGCACAGCGTTTCTTGGATGTGCGGAAGCGGTTGTTGGGGCGCTTTTTCAAGTGTTTGACCGCGACTCCGACGCGAACCCAGGAGGAGAGCAGGTCGTGAGCAAAGCCGGTTTCGCTCGCGACGTCAGTGACGGTTTTCGCTTTGGCGAAGTGATCAAATAAGCCGAGTTCTGTGCCTACATAGGCGTGCCACCCTGGTAAAAATGATTCGTTCTTTTTCATCCATTTTCTTGCTTGCATGGCGGTAACCCATTCGTTCATCATATTACACCTTCCCTTTCTAGAGGTTGTTCAAAAATTCACCAAATGTAAGCGGCGAACCTCTTCGTTCTCATTTGGAAACTTTTTGAACACTCACTTCTTATGTTCTCCACGGGTAATCCTCCGCTTCACTGAACAGAAACTGCCGTTGTTTGCGATCGCTCACTCTCTTGCTGCGGGCGGGAAGGATACTCCCCTGGATCGCTCGATCGAACAGTGTGAACTTCCATTTTCCGAGACCTGATATATTTAACATTTGCTTGACATGGAGCTGGTCGTCGTCATACATCCGCTGAACGGCGCGCATGCGGATATTGCGCCACCATTGGTATGGAACCGAGTAGACCAATGCTGACAAATGGCTCAGGTTTAGCAAAAATTCAACCCGAGGTTTGCGCACGTCCTCGTAGTAGTGCAAGTGATCATGGTAGGGAACATCGTTTTCCTTACACCAGGCCAGCAGTTCACCGAGCACGTCCGCATCTTGAATAGCGAGGTTCATTCCCTCCCCGGCCATCGGATGGACGGTATGGGCGGCATCGCCAATCAACGCAAGATTCCCTTTATAATAGCGATCGATATGATACGTAAACGGGATCATCAGCTGCACGGCTTTCCAGTTTTGTATGGCCCGCACGCCTTGTGCGAGTTCTGGTTCTAATTCACTATATGCCTGATAAAGTTGCTCAAGACCATGCTCTTTCACTTGTTTAAACGTTCCCGCTTTGATCAGAAACACCGTGCGTACTTCGTCGTCCGGCAGTGGGAACAATCCGAGAAAATCACTCGCTGTCGTAATGATTTTTCCTTTCGTGAAGTCGCTCGGCCTTGGGATCGTCACCGTGAGAAAATGATGATTGTAATCCTTCCGCTTGACCCAAACATCCATGGCATCACGTGTCGGCGAACTGCGCCCTTCTGCCCCACGTAAACATGTGCCTCCACATACTTGATGGACTTCTGCTGCCTTACTTTTGCCCGACCATTTTCAAATCCGAGAAACCGAGCACCTGATAAGTAATGGAAATATTTCTGATAAGCGGTGCCTTTTTCTTGCAAAATTTCCTTCGTTGTTTCATGTGGAACCATTAGGGCGTGATCATAGCTGCTCGCCACCCGACTATAATTGAGCTCCGTTAATTTGAGCTCCTCTGGCCGGGCATCCGTCTGGCGGTTGATCTCCAGAAAACGAAGCTGATCAATCACATGCCCGCTCGCTTCCGTTTCCGGGAGCACCCCGAGCCGATCCAAAATCGCCAGCGTCTTCGGCTGTAGCAGCTCTCCTTTATAGGCAGACGACTTTTTCGCCAGCTGCTCCGCCACCGTCACATGCACACCGCGGCTCGCCAGCTTAACAGCCAGGGCTAAGCCACCCACTCCGCCGCCGGCAATGAATACATCTGTCTTCAAAAGTCGCACCCTCCCTTGTTGCTTCTATAACTGAGTAGTTCCACAAATCACGAATCAGAAAACCTTCTTGACCAACCAGGCGGCTTTTTCCTTATTGAAGCTTTATTTTGGTTAAGGAACAATCCTTTGGAGTTAGAGAACAATCATGCGAGGATCGGGAACAATCACCACCCGGACATTAGCAAATTTTGAGGATAACTATCCTACCTTGACTAATAATAATCAAGAAGCAAGTTACACATACAGGAGGCCATACAAGTGAAGTTTTTTGGTAAAATCATTCTTACCTTGCTAGTGGTGATTACAAGCCTTGGCATGAATTCAAACGTTCAGGCTGCGGCAAAAGAGGACGCATTAAATGCTGTTGTTCAATTCCTAACTGCTCAGAAAAACTGTGACGCCGATGAAATGATGAAAACATCCGAACATTCACAGAAGATTCGTAACGTCAAAGAGTTTTATACTGGATTTTGTAAATCACACCCTCTGCAAGAAGCGAAAATTACAGATCTCAGTATGGTGAATGACACGACAGCCATCGTCTCGACGCATTCCACCTACAAAGATTTTATCGCGATCGGCACAATGCCTGTCGTCAACAAAGACGGAAAATGGAAAATCATTAGAGGTGTTGCCGACCCTGGGTATGTTGAGTTCTCGGACAAGACGAACACAAATTCAACAGAAAAGCAAGTCCAACAAGCCATCCAGGAGTACACGGAAGCGATAAATTCAGACAATGTAAAGAAAATGAAAAAGTATATCAAAACATTATCTAAAACCAACACGAAACAACTTGACAACCACCTCAAGGCATCGGCTAAAGGCCCAGCCCCGGAAGTGAAAGCCCTTGGCGTCAGAATGATTTCAGATTCCGTAGCCATGGCTCACATAGAAAAGAAATACGATCATTTTCGTTCCACAAGCAACGTGATTCTTTGCAAGGAAGACGATCAATGGAAGATTGTCTTTGGCAGTCACCTGGAGAATGCCATGATTCCTACAAGCGAGAAAATAGTAGAAGTTAAATAATCGTTAGAGAACAATCTTTCGGAGTTAGGGACCAATCATCGATCGTTAATAAGGAACAACTTTGCGGAGTTCGGAAACAATCACCGACCGTTAGAGGACAACCCGATCAAGATAGGGAATAATCCTTCCTTATAAAAAGTCAAAAAAAGACGCACGAGCCTGGGGGCTTGTGCGTTCTTAACGTGGCTGTCCGCTCATAGAATAATGAGCACCAGTAATTATTGAGTTTTGGTGATCAGGTTCCAGATGCGCTCCCATGTTGACCAATCGAGGGCATCAAGAGGGTTTCCGTCACCGATGACACCATAGCCGACAATGAGTCCGACGAGTAGGGCTAGAGCACTTAGGAAGAGGACGATGATGATTCGCAGCCAAATGGGCAGGATGCGGCGGCGTTGTTTTCTTCTTCCTTTTTCTTTGGTTCCATGTTTGTGCTGTTTGCGCAACTGTTTTTTCTCTTGTTTGTTTGCATCTGTCGGCATATTTGTCTTACCCCTTACATTTATGATCTAAGCTGGCTGATGAGTCCCATCATTTGATCGCTTGTTGAGATCGAGCGTGCGTTAAATTGATAGGCGCGCTGGGCCATCAGCATGTCTGTCATTTGTTTTGATGTATCAACGTTAGATACTTCGATCGTTCCGCTTTGAACTTGTCCGTCCGCGTTTGCGATGATTCCGTCTCCTACTATATCAGCATTGTCCGGAAGACGAAAGCGATTGTTTCCGGCCGCTTCAAGCATGCGTGGACGGATGGCTTCAACAATTCCAAGTTGGGCTTCGACGGCCTCAATCCCGTTTCTGTTAATGAGGATCGCGCCGTCTTTGCGAATGTGCATGCCGTCTATGTTGTCAGCGAACTGAATGGGTTCACCATCTTCCCCTAAAACAGGCAGGCCATCAGCATTTGTCAGCAGCATTTGGCCGTTGTTCAACGGGTTAAGGTAAAAGTTACCTGAACGGGTATAATTTGTTTCGAGTCCGTTTTCTGTCGTTACTTGTAATTGAAACAGATGATGGTCTTCAAGTAAAGCAACGTCTAAGGACCGGTCTGTCTTCTGCAGATTGCCCTGGCTCAGGTCAATGTTCGTGTGGGCCAGTCTGGCTCCTGCTCCGCTGCGTATGCCGTCTGGTGTCAGCCTGTATGGGCCAGCGTTCTGATTGGCTGCTTCTTGATTAGCAGCCCCCTGATTGGCAGTGTCCAGGTTAGCGGCTTCGTTTATCCCCTCATCAGATAGGTTGTCGATTTGCTGTAAAAGCAAGGAGGAAAAATCGGCCTGCCTGCTCTTGTAACCGGGGGTATTTGTGTTGGCCAGGTTGTGGCCGATGATGTCGAGTTTATGCTGAATCTGCCCCATCGTTACAGAGGCTTGTATCATCGATCGATTCATGGAGAATCCCCTCTCCTTTATCCTATAACCTGATCTATGTCCTCATCTAACTAGTACCTTATCCTAATTTAGCTGCTATCTCGGCCTATCACGTCATCCTGAACTAGCTGTTTATTTCACGGAGTTCTTATTCCAGCCTGGTTTATTTTCTAGCCCAGTTTATTTTTGCTAAACTAGCTTATTTCCTATCCTAACCTGGCTATCTCTGTAACGGCTTTTTGCATACTTTGATCGTATGCTTTCAATACGCGTTGGTTCATTTCAAATGAACGATATGTATTCATCATCTCTGTCATGGCTTGGGCCGAGTCGACATTGGAACGTTCAACAAACCCTTGCCGGATATTAAAATTGATTCCCTGACCTTGGCGGGCATCAACTAATGGGACGGCGTTTTCACCTGGTGCGTACAGCCCATTTCCTCCTTTTTCTAAATCAAAAGAATTGGGACTGTACGAGAGGCCGAGCGGGATGTTTGCGCCGTTTACGTTGATAGTGCCGTTGTCACTGACGTCGAATTCCATGCCGCCGGTTTGAATTGGGTTTCCTGCGTCGTCAAGGACGTAGTGGCCTTGATTGGTAGTGAGGAAGCCTTGGCCGTCGACGGTGAAGTTGCCGTTTCTTGTATATTGAAGTTCACCTGCTTCGTTTTGAACGTTAAAAAATAGAAAGCCATTTTCGTCTGGAAGGTTGCCATTTAAGAGAGCCAGGTCTGTCTCGATCCCTGTCTCCCTTAAATCGCCCTGAGAGAATTTCGGTACGGTTTCCTGCATGTACACACCTGTATGGAGGGAACCGATTTGTTGCTGTGTCGGGAGGTTGAGGCCTCCATTACGGGTTGGGACAGAAGTTTGGTTCATTTGCTGAATCAGTAATTCAGGAAAGGCGCGCATTGTCCCCTGATCCGATTTAAACCCTGGTGTATAGGCGTTCGACAAGTTGTTCGATAGTGTTTCCTGCATGCGTTGGTTGGCCATCATTCCTGAGGCCGCCGTATAAAATCCTCTCAGCAAGACGATCGCTCCTTTTTGGATGTTGTTAGCTAATTTTATTGCGGGTGATCTTATCAATATTTTCAAGCATCATGCCTGTACCTTTGGCCACACAATCCATTGGATCTTCCGCCACTAATACAGGGACTTTCAGTTCTTCTGCAAGCAGCTGATCAATGCCGTGCAGAAGGGCACCGCCGCCTGTCATGATCACACCGCGATCGATGATGTCAGCTGACAGCTCCGGTGGTGTACGTTCAAGGACTTGCTTCGCTGCCTGTACGATGGTTTGCACAGCTTCACGGAGTGAGGCTTCAATTTCTTCTGAATTAACCGTGATCGTGCGTGGCAATCCCGTCATCATATCACGGCCGCGAATATCGATTTCTTCATTGCGTGCTCCTTTGAAAACAGTCGCTACGCTCAATTTAATGCTCTCGGCTGTCCGTTCACCGATCAGGAGCTTATAATGTTTCTTAATGTACTGAAGAATTTCGTTGTCGAATTTGTCACCCGCCATTTTGATAGAGGAAGCGGTAACGATATCGCCCATGGAAATGACGGCGACATCGGTCGTACCGCCGCCGATGTCAACAACCATATTCCCGCTCGGCTGGAAGATTTCCATTCCTGCTCCAATCGCTGCAACTTTCGGCTCTTCTTCGAGGTAAATCTTTTTACCACCGGATTTCTCAGCCGCTTCTTTAATTGCCTTTTGTTCCACCTTGGTAATGTTCGTCGGGCAGCAAATCAGCATACGAGGCTTAGACAAAAAGCCGCGCACGTTTATTTTTTGAATAAAATGCTTCAGCATCGCTTCCGTTACATCGAAGTCTGCAATTACTCCGTCTTTTAGCGGACGGGTAGCCTCGATATTACCTGGTGTACGTCCCACCATACGACGAGCTTCTTCACCCACTTCTAAGACTTTACTTGTATTTTTGTCCATCGCTACCACAGACGGTTCGTTTAAAACAATTCCTTTTCCTCTTACATGAATAAGTACGTTCGCTGTTCCTAAGTCTATTCCGATATCTCTTGCAAACATCTTTGGTAGGTCCTCCCTAATCATAAAAAACTACTCGGTCATTTTTTCATAACAACATAGTACATCTAATACTATATTCTATCACAAAGTTACATCATTCGTCGCATTTCTCAAGAAAAAAGTTCCAATCCTAAGAGGTATATGGTAGGTAGGAGGATGAGTACGTGATTAGTGGGTAGGCTCTGCAGGCGCTTCTTCAATAACAGTTCGATACTTCATACGCGTGGCTTCTCCACCTCTTAGGTGTCGAATTTCCTTGTGATGATCAAGAATCGTTTTTACTTGCTTGGCTAAATCAGCATTAATTTCTGGCAGACGTTCTGTTAAATCTTTGTGTACGGTACTTTTCGATACACCGAATTCTTTGGCAATAACTCTTACCGTTTTCTTCGTTTCGACAATGTACTCCCCGGTCCTGATTGTCCGTTCTTTGATGTAGTCATGCACATCACTCGCCTCCTGTGATTGACTATCCAAGGGGTCGCTTCTCGAGACAAGTTTAGAGTTGTTGGGCGTTCAGAGGTGTTTGGTACTTTCTCTAGTTGTGTCACCCTGGATGCTACCGACTGCTCGGTTATCCTCATTGTATTACTCGAGCTTCTCAGATATGTCAAAAGGCGGGGGAAGGAAGCAAAAGCATCGGACTGTTCCAGGAAGGTTGGGCTCAGCGCGAATCTTCCTCGAACTGCCTTGCATTCCTTGTTCGTGCATTTGCCAAACGTCGCGCGAAACTATGATCCTCGGCGTGGGACACAGGCGAATCGCATGATCTTAAAGGGCTTAAATTAAGGTGCCCCACAATTAACGTCTTTTTCAGTGCTAAACAGAAAAAAATGGAGGTTCGAAAACCCCCATTTTCTCTTTATGCCTGTGTGGATGAAATGGATGAAGAGCTTTCCTCATCTGGTGTCGGTTCTTCCGTGTCATCAGATGGAGCTTCTTCGGATGGAGTACCTTCTCCTTCAGTCGGAGCGTCTCCTTCGGTTGGAGCATCCCCTTCAGTTGGAGCGTCTCCTTCAGTTGGAGCGTCTCCTTCAGTTGGGTCCGCCCCTTGTTCAGGAGCCTGTCCTTGTTCAGGAGCCGGCTGCATTTCACCTTCATCACCAGTAGATCCATCTGGTTCGATCTCAGTAGATGGGTCCTCTACTTGATTATTTGTCGGCTGGTCCTCTTCACTAGAAGCGTCAGTTCCTTCTTCAGCATTTGCTTTCTCTTCTTTTGCTTCAATACTACTAACTGCTTTTCCAAAGAAGTTTTCCGGATTCAGTGGCTCATCGTCTTTTCTAACCTCGAAATGAACGTGAACACCGCTTGCCTGGCCAAAAGAATTCTGGCCCGCTTGACCGATAGCGTCCCCTTGTGACACTTCAGATCCAGCTTCTACTTGAACATCAGATAGACTAGCATAGACAGTTGAAACCTCATTGTCATGGCTGATTTGAACGACGTTACCGTAAAGAGGATCCTCCTTCACTTCAGTAACGGTTCCTGATAGAGAAGCTGTTACTTCAAAATTAGCTCCGTCACCTTTTGCTATATCGATCCCTTCACTCTGATAGTACTTATTGTTGTAAAGAACCAGTGCACTTTCTTGCGCTTCGTCTGTTGCGTCATAATCAAAGAACTTTGTTACGATGGATGCTGACTGCTCATCAGCAACTGGCATTTGTAAATTCTCATCCTGACCAGTTACGGGAACGGATTCTTGATCTTGTGCGTTTGAACCGTCTTGTACGTTGGTTTGATTTTGATCCTTCACCTGTTCCGCTACATCATTTGAACTTTGCTGGAACCAAAACACTCCTACTAACACCAAAGCTGCTACGGACAGATACAAAGCTGGATAGATCCACTTCTTGCGCATTAAGCGTTTAAACTTTAATTTAGTCACGCTTTTCTTTCCTTCCTCTCTCATGTTCATCACCTCAAAAATCATTCTGATCACTTTTGAGGGAATCTATACATAGAGAGGAAAATTTTTGTGAGAAAAGCGGAAAGGGGCGATTAGACCTGACACGCATAAGC
Organism: Halobacillus shinanisalinarum; assembly: GCF_022919835.1. Lineage (NCBI taxonomy): Bacteria > Bacillati > Bacillota > Bacilli > Caryophanales > Bacillaceae > Halobacillus > Halobacillus shinanisalinarum. Next base: position 1,701,963 of record NZ_CP095074.1, read on the forward strand.
GGAGCGTCGCAGTGGGGCGGTCCTTCCCCACGGAGATGAACCGCTTAAGTCGCGAAGGTCTGCCCCTTGCAGCTAGACAATAGAAAAGCGGAGGCGTCTTGGTCAGACTCGAAAAGCATAAGCAAGGCGCCGTAGTGAAAAAGGGATTCAAAGAGTTTCGGTCAACTTCGATACGTCCTCCTGTTTCAACGCCGAACTACGCCACGTCATGTGGGGCATGTGCCAACGTCGGCTGATCCACGTCCTGTGGGTCCAAGCATAGCGACAAATATGCAATTAATGAGATTTACGTGCAATTATTCCGGATTATATGCAATTATCACGAATTTCGTGCAATTATTGAATATTTCGTGCAATTATCACGTATTTCATGCAATTAGTGATGGCGGTCGATCGATTCGGGCACTCTATCCTCTAGCTAAAAAAAGTGAAAAGAAGCTAGTCCACTAAAAGAGAAGAGTACTTGCAGAAACCGCAAGCACTCCTTATTACCAATCTTATCTCTCTTCACCGCTCACTTTTTCTAACAAAACGCTCCTAATTATAATCGGCGCGCTCCCTTTTTACCTCTAAGCGCTCCGATTCGCAAACGTAGCGCTCCATTCTCGTTCCTGAACGCTCACCCTTAATTCACTGTCTGCTTAGCGGTTGTAAGGGCGGCGGTTTGTTTGCTCATTGGCGAGATTTCAGTATTTTGATAGTAGTGCTGAATAATCTCTTTGTAAGATTTGCCCGCTTTAGCCATACCGTTGGCTCCATATTGGCTCATGCCCACACCGTGGCCAAACCCTTGTGTTGTAAAGATGATGTGGTCATTTTTTTGTTCCATTGTAAAATCACTAGATTGCAAGTTGAAAGCTTCTCGTATTTTTCTGCCGGAGAACGTTTCGCTTCCAATAGTTATTTGATCTACGCGTCCGCCTGCTGTCTTAGTCAGCTTTAAATTGGAAAGGGATGGTGTCACGTCGACCCCAAGGGCAGATTCCAGTCCGCTTAGGGCGATGATTTTCTGATCATTGAACTTCGGTGATGCTTTATCCCATGGGCTTTCGACACTTTTCAAATAAGGGATCTCATGCTTCCAATAGTCCTCGGAATTTTCTGTGTACCCATTGCTAGTTGAGAAAAAGGCGGCTTCAATCGGCTGTTGTTTATAGGTGATAATTTCACCTGCTGTTTCTTCAACAGCTTTATTAATTTTACTTATGTTTTCCACATACTTATCTCCCCATAAATCACGAAGCTCCTTGTCATTTTTGTACACTTGGTGCTGCGTAGTATCCGTAACATCCGCTTTTTTTGAGGCAGGACCTCCTTGGCTTAGGTGTCGCGTGATATACGTTCGAGCCGCGAGAGCTTGAGCTTTCAAGGCTTCGAGTTCGAAGCTGACAGGCATTTCTGACGCCACTACTCTTGAAACGTATGTCTCTAGAGGAACCTCTTCGACTTTATCCGTCTCACTCCTTAATACATGAATAGAAAAGGGAGATAGACTAGCTGCAAGCTCCGTCGTGACTTCTTCCTCTCCTGCTGCTTGGGCTTGCGTTTCTTGGACTTGTGCTGTGTCATTTGACCCCATAAATGGTACAACGATTACTGTCGGGATCAAAATAATTCCTGCAAAAATACTGCTCATTACCGCGATTCCGATTCGATGCCTTTTTTTCATATATCGTCCTCCTGAACCAGTAGTAGATCCCTCTACTAAAATGTATCCATTTAAGACAGATGATAGAACTAAAAAAAGCAATCCCCGCATCAAAAAATTGACCGGGAATTGCTTATAAATAGGCATATATTATAATGTCGATACTGATTCGCTTGGCTCGGATTCTTCCACGTAAGATTCCTCTTCGTTTACACGTTCAATGTCAGCACCGAGTTGGGCAAGTTTTTCAGTAAAATCAACATACCCTCGATCCAGATGCTTCAATTCTGTTACACGTGTATAGCCCTCAGCTACAAGACCAGCTAAGATAAGGGCAGCACCTGCTCTTAAATCGGTGGCTTGCACTTCAGCACCTTGAAGGGCTGAAGGTCCTTCAACAATAACGCTGCGGCCTTCTATCTTCATCTTCGCATTCATGCGCCTGAATTCTTCCACATGCATGAAGCGATTTTCAAAAACAGTTTCTGTGATGACACTTGTGCCCGTTGCGCTTAACATGAGTGCCATCATTTGCGATTGCATATCTGTCGGGAAACCAGGGTGTGGCATCGTTTTAATGTCCGTTGCTTTCAGCTGTTTCGGACCAATAACACGAAGCCCATCCTCCTCTTCCTCGATCGTTACACCCATTTCTTCCATTTTGGAAATTACTGAGCGTAAATGCTCATGCATGGCTCCTTGTACGAGCACATTACCACCCGATATCGCTGCAGCTACCATAAAGGTTCCTGCTTCTACTCGGTCTGGGATGATGGTGTGGGTCGCACCATAAAGTTTATCGACTCCATCAATACGGATTGTTTCAGTACCTGCACCAACAATACGTGCCCCCATTTTGTTCAAGAAGTTAGCAAGATCAACAATCTCAGGCTCTTTAGCACAATTCTCAAGGACTGTTCTTCCTTCTGCCAGTGCAGCAGCCATAATGATGTTCTCTGTAGCTCCTACACTAGGTACGTCCAAGTAAATCTTGGCTCCCTGCAAACGACCGTTTACGTGAGCTTCAATTGATCCGTTACCAACAGTTACTTCGGCGCCCATTGCTTCAAAACCCTTTAGGTGTTGATCAAGCGGACGTGAGCCGATTGCACACCCTCCTGGTAAAGCGACCTTTGCGTGACCATAGCGGGCCAATAGCGGTCCCAACACGAGTACAGACGCTCTCATTTTACGAACATATTCTATAGGAGCTTCTGTTGTTAATTGATTAGAAGCGTCAATGGTTACTGATCGGTTTTTCATATTTACATCTGCATTCATATGTCTAATGACTTCATTAATCGTGTAAACATCCGCTAATGGCGGGACGTCGTGTAAAACACTTTTCCCTTCACTTGCAATTATACTTGCTGCGATGACAGGCAGTACGGCATTCTTTGCACCTTCAGCTCTTACAGTGCCATTAAGCTGCCTTCCACCACGGACGATGATTTTATCCAAGGTTCATTCTCCTCCGCGTCCATATTCATTATTATTAATATTCAGCAGTTATGATAGGTGTGCCAATTGTAATGGTTGTTCGACCGCCCAATGTACGGGTAGCGAATTGGACATTCATTGCTCCATTGGGTAATGGAATGGCTTGGCTCCACCTTGGTGTGTAGCCGGATCTGCTAGTCCAGCTTTCTTCGGTGGCTGCTTCGATCGTTGTTATATTGAGTGCTTTTTTGAATTTTTGATAGATTAAAACATCATCAATAATACCACCAGCCTCTGCTTTGAGACAAGTGTATAAAGTGACATCTTTTGAAAAAATCCGTGACTTTAACTCATTAATTTGCTGTTTGATTTGCTGTTGCGCTAATCCTTGTGTACCCCCAGCAGTAAGCGAGTAAACTACATCAGATGAAACAGTCTTGTCTTTGGGCACGATCACTGTAAATGTTTCGGTAAAATTAGAGTTTTTTTGACCGTTTGTAAAGATAAATTTACGAGCGAGATTAGAATCCTCTTCTATCACATTCGCATGCGGAAGATATTCATTGATTTGCTGCTTCATTTCTTCTACGTTAGCTGTTTTAATAGATTCTTTCAATACAATCTTGTATTCTCTAATGTCTAGCTGCTCATCTTCAGCAAAAGCTTCCAACTCTAGTAACGGCGAAAGATCAATATGTCCCTTAGCTGTTTCTTGCGGATGAACACCTGCCAATATTGTTAGTGATAGTAAACATGTCATTAGTATCTTCATATGTAATTCCTCCCCCGTGTCATACTCTAAGTGTGAACAGGGAGAGTTCCTTTCATACGATACATTTACCGACAAAACACGACACTAAAACAAGTAAACTAGACTATTTGACCAGCTAATGAGGTCAAGAAAGAAGTTACTGACAGATGTAGCGATGGCGATAGTAATAAGTATCATTAACACTCTGATCTCAAAGATACGCCCTTTTCGGAAAAACGCATCCAAGTTTACTGCCTGCAGAACCTTCCATGTGATGATAATAAAGATAATATGAGAGGTCATGCTGAGGAGTGCGTCTTGCAGTAGAAACTGATCCATTCGTCAAACACCTCACTGACGGATCTACCGTTTTTGCACACATAAATAACAATTACATGATAACGTTCTTTTGTCAATATAATCGCGGGGATTCCTCATCTATCTTGTGAACATTGTGTGAACGAACATAATACGTCAATATCATAATTTCCCCAGACAGAAGATAATATTTCCCGGGGAATAATGACAAAAAGCACGAAATAATTTCCGCCTTCTAAATGGATGATTGGACTCGTGAACCATAGCTTGGTATGAAGTAATATTACTGATTGTGCGTGGACGGTTAATAGAGTGGTAAAATACTGATTTGTAATAAAAAAGCTGCTCTCATAATGAAAGCAGCTTTTAGAAGTTATTGTCGTGAACGTCTAAACGGTTAATGGCTCTTTTGAGTGACAGTTCAGCCCTTCTCATGTCGATATCGGATTGTTTATTGGCCATGCGCTGCTCGGCACGTTCTTTGGCTTTGCGGGCACGGTCGATATCAATGTCGGAAGGTCTCTCAGCGGATTGTGCCAGGATAGTTACTTTGTCTGGGCGGACTTCAAGGAACCCGCCACTTACGGCAATTCGATCTGATTGTCCTTTCCCTTTGAGACGAACGGCGCTGATGGATAAGGGGGCGACCATTGGGATGTGTCCGGGCATAATGCCTAGCTCCCCGCTTTCCGCTTTACAGCTAACCATGTCGTATGCGTCTTCTAGTATCGGGCCATCAGGAGTGACAACACTCACCGTTAGTGTCTTCATAGCTATTCCTCCTTAGGCAGATCATACATGTCAGTTCACCAGGCGCTGCATTCGACGTGCGCCTGGGTGACACGTTAAAATGATATGCTTATTGCATTTGTTTAGCTTTTTCGACAACGTCTTCGATGCGGCCGACAAGGCGGAAGGCATCTTCAGGAATGTCGTCGTGCTTACCATCAAGAATCTCTTTGAATCCTTTTACTGTTTCAGCGACAGGCACGTAGGAACCTTTTTGTCCTGTGAACTGTTCAGCAACGTGGAAGTTCTGAGATAGGAAGAATTGGATGCGGCGTGCACGAGCAACTGTCAACTTGTCATCGTCTCCTAGTTCATCCATACCAAGGATGGCGATGATATCTTGCAATTCTTTGTAACGCTGCAAGGTTTGTTGAACTTCACGAGCAACCTCGTAATGTTCGCTTCCAACAACTTCTGGGTCAAGAGCGCGAGATGTAGAAGCAAGTGGATCCACAGCTGGGTAAATTCCTTGCTCTGATAGTTTACGCTCAAGGTTCGTTGTTGCATCTAAGTGGGCGAATGTTGTCGCAGGCGCCGGATCTGTATAGTCATCGGCTGGTACGTAAATCGCCTGGATGGATGTAACTGATCCTTTATCTGTTGAAGTGATACGTTCTTGCAGCTGACCCATCTCTGTTGCTAGTGTCGGCTGGTAACCAACGGCAGATGGCATACGGCCAAGCAAGGCTGATACTTCTAGTCCGCCTTGGGTAAAGCGGAAAATGTTATCAATAAAGAACAGAACGTCCTGTCCTTGTTCATCACGGAAGTATTCGGCCATTGTCAGACCTGTCAGGGCTACACGCATACGAGCTCCAGGTGGTTCGTTCATCTGACCGAATACCATGGCTGTTTTCGCGATTACGCCTGAATCTTTCATTTCATAATACAAGTCGTTTCCTTCACGAGTACGCTCACCAACACCCGCGAATACGGAAATACCGCCGTGTTCTTGGGCGATGTTGTTAATAAGCTCCTGGATTAAAACGGTTTTCCCTACTCCGGCACCACCGAACAAACCGATTTTACCACCTTTTACATAAGGGGCTAGCAAGTCTACTACTTTAATTCCTGTTTCAAGAATTTCCGTTTCTGTTGCAAGGTTTTCAAATGTTGGTGCCTGACGGTGAATCGGGTCGCGGCGAACGTCGCTTGGAAGCGGCTCGTCGAGGTCGATTTTTTCACCAAGTACGCTGAATACGCGTCCAAGTGTTACATCGCCTACAGGTACAGAAATCGGTCCGCCTGTATCGATAACACTCGTTCCACGCTGCACGCCTTCTGTGGAAGACATCGCAACGGTACGTACGGAGTTGTCCCCAAGGTGAAGGGCAACTTCTAGTGTCAGCTCGCCGTTTTCAGATTGTACAACCACGGCGTTATTAATCTCAGGGAGTTGACCTTCGTCGAAAGTTACGTCAACTACGGGTCCCATAATTTGGGTTACGCGTCCTTTACTCATCGATTTTCCCTCCTCTTACTGTTCAAAAAATCCATCGATACCTATTCGAGGGCAGCTGCACCGCCGACGATTTCGGTAATCTCCTGGGTAATGGCTGCTTGACGGGCACGGTTGTAGGAAAGTGAAAGGTCGCCAATAAGATCATCGGCATTATCCGTTGCACTCTTCATCGCCGTCATGCGAGCGGCATGCTCACTTGCTTTACCATCGAGCAATGCACCGTAGATCAAGCTTTCTGCATATTGCGGCAGCAGAACTTCCAAGATTTCTTCCTGGCTTGGTTCGTACTCATATGAGCTTGAGGCTCCTTTGGTTTGACTGCCTAAATCAGTCAATGGCAGCGCTTTTTTCTCGGTTACTTCTTGAGTAATCGCACTGACATAGTGATTGTAATAAAGGTATAGCTGATCAACTTCGCCGTCTGTATAAAGTTGAACCGTTTCCGATGCAATATCGCTTATATCGGCAAAATCAGGCTGGTCAGAGATCCCAGTAATTTCTTTATCCACTGGCATATTACGTTTTTTGAAAAAGTCACGCCCGACGCGTCCAAGTGTGATCAAAGTGTATTCGTCAGTAGAACTGTGACGCTGCTTAATTTCCTGGTACACTTTTCGCAAAACACTACTGTTGTAGGCTCCTGCCAGTCCTCGATCTGATGTGATGACCACGTATCCTGTACGCTTCACTTCCCGTGATTCAAGCATAGGATGTGAAGTTACACCACCGCCTGCAGCGATACCCGCTACGACTTCTTGAATCTTTTCACTATAAGGAACAAATTGTTTCGCATTCTGCTCGGCACGGTTCAGCTTGGAGGCAGAAACCATTTCCATCGCTTTCGTAATCTGCTTTGTTTTTTTCGTTGAAGTAATCCGACCTTTAATATCTCTAAGGGATGCCACGTTGTTTCACCACCCTTTCTAGTGTCTTGGCGAAAAAGCGCCTCCTCCCTCAAGTATCTTAAGTAATCAGCTATGTTCATTGATCAATTAACTTAAGATTACTAAGTGAGCAGGTGCTTGACGCTTTTCTAGTTATGATTGATTAATTAGAAACGACAAAGGTCTTCTTGAACTCTTTAACAGCCCCGTGCATTTCATCTTCATCTGCCAATTTACCTGTCTGGCGGATTTGCTGAAGAAGTTCTTTACGGTTGTTATCTAACCAAATGTGGAATTCAGACTCAAAACGAGTGATATCCTCGACTGGAATTTCATCTAAATGTCCTTTAGTTAGGGCAAAAATGATCATAACTTGTTTTTCAACAGCTAGCGGCTCGTGAAGTCCTTGCTTCAGTACTTCTACTGTACGGGCACCACGGTTAAGCTTAGCTTGTGTTGATTTATCAAGGTCAGAACCGAATTGGGCAAACGCCTCTAGTTCACGGAAAGATGCTAAGTCAAGACGAAGCGTACCGGCTACCTTCTTCATAGCTTTGATCTGTGCAGAACCACCTACACGAGATACGGATAGTCCGGCGTTGATCGCTGGACGCACACCTGAGAAGAATAGATCTGACTGTAAGAAAATTTGTCCATCTGTAATGGAAATAACGTTTGTTGGAATATAGGCTGAGATGTCGCCGGCTTGTGTTTCTACGAATGGGAGTGCAGTTAAAGAACCGCCGCCTTTCGCATCACTAAGTTTAGCTGCACGCTCAAGTAAACGGGAGTGCAAGTAGAATACATCCCCTGGGAATGCTTCACGGCCTGGCGGGCGACGAAGCAGCAAGGAAAGCTCACGATAAGCGGCTGCTTGCTTAGAAAGGTCATCGTATACGACGAGCACGTTTTTGCCGTTGTACATAAATTCTTCACCAAGCGTTACCCCAGCGTATGGTGCAAGGTAAAGAAGCGGTGCAGGTTGGGATGCACTTGCTGTCACAACGATCGTATAATCAAGCGCTCCATGACGGCGCAGTGTTTCCACTGTGCCTCGAACAGTTGATTCTTTTTGACCGATAGCCACATAAATACAGACCATATCCTGATCGTGCTGGTTCAAGATTGTATCGACTGCAACAGATGTTTTACCTGTTTGACGGTCCCCGATAATTAACTCACGCTGTCCACGGCCAATTGGTACAAGTGCGTCAATCGCCTTAATACCTGTTTGAAGCGGCTCATCAACGGATTTACGATCCATAACTCCTGGAGCTGGTGCTTCGATTGGACGAGTGTTGCTCGTTTCAATCGGACCATGACCGTCAACTGGCTGCCCTAGAGGGTTAACGACACGCCCAAGCATATTCTCACCTGTAGGAATCTGCATGATGCGTCCCGTACGGCGAACTTCATCGCCTTCTTTAATATCTGTGAATGGTCCAAGGATAACAAGACCAACATTACTTTCTTCTAAGTTTTGTGCCAATCCCATGACACCGTTAGAAAATTCAACAAGCTCTCCGGCCATACAGTTGTCAAGACCATGAGCACGAGCGATACCGTCACCAACCTCGATAACTGTACCTACATCGTTGACTTCAATATCTGATTCGTAGTTTGCAATTTGCTGCTTAATCAGAGCACTGATTTCTTCAGCTTTGATGCTCATGCCATTTCACCCCTATCGTCTTTTATTTCTGAGAAACTAGCTGACGTTCGATTCGGCTAAGTTTCCCGCTGACAGAACCATCAAAAATGCGATTGCCTACACGAAGACGGATGCCTCCGATAATGGATGTATCGATCACATTTGTAAGGTTTAATGAACGTTTGCCGACTTTTGGTGCAAACGTTGCTGAAATACGTTGTTTTTCAACGTCTGAAAGTTCACTCACAGAATAAACGGTTGCGTCTGCAATTCCTTTTAGATCATTCATTTTCAAGATGAAATGATCAATCATATCAATCATGATTTCTTCACGATGACGATCAATTAACAGCATAAGGGTGTGAACCGTTTCCTTTGAAAAATCTTTCAAAGAATCGCTCAGCAGCTGCTTTTTTTCATCCACTGTCAAACGAGGATGCTTAAGGAATTGGACGAGCCCTTTATTACCTTTGAAAATGACATGCAGTGCACGTAATTCAGTTTCTATTACGTCCAGTTTGGATTGTTCTTGTCCGAGTTGAAAAAGAGCGGTAGCGTAACGTTTCGCAATGATCGTATTATCACTCATCGCTCTTCTCCTGACTCATTGATATATTTATCAATTAATGCTTGCTGATCTTGCTCAGACAATTCTTTTTCGATCACTTTCGAGGCGATCATAACGGACATAGATGCCACCTGATCTTTTAGTGTTTGAACGGCTTTATCACGCTCTTGCTCAATCTCCTGACGAGCAGAAATTTTGATACGCTCTGCTTCTTTACGAGCGGATTCAACGATATCTCGTTCCTGCTGCCCTGCTGTTTTACGCGCATCCTCAATAATACTCTGTGCGTCTTGACGCGTCTTCTTCAACTCTTCAGAAGCTTCACGTTGTTGACGTGCTGCTTCCTCACGACTTTTTTCAGCTGTATCTATTTCATTCGCAATATAATCTTCACGTTCTTTCATCATGTTCAACAATGGTCCCCACGCAAACTTCTTTAGAAGTGCGAGCAGAATGAGGAAGAAGATCAGTTGAATAATCATATCGCCAATGGCAAATCCTGTTGCACCCAGGACTAAGTTCGCAGTAAATCCTTGCACAGTTGTCACTCCTTTCCACACCACATCTAACATAAGAAAAGCACAAGCACTTGATCAGCTCTGAGATAAGATCTCTAGAGGTTTCGAGCGCTGGAGCTGGATAATCAAGAAAAGCCCGGCTTTTAAGCAGCAAGCTTTCAAGCGAAGTTTCCTTTTACATAAACTCGGGTATGAAGTTCTTATAAGATATAAAGCAATGGCGAAGATTCACGAATATGAACTTCGCCACCCACGCTTGTCTAAAGCTTACTGACCCATTACGATAAATGCGATAACAACGCCGATGATTGGAACTGCCTCAACTAGTGCCACACCAATGAACATTGTTGTTTGAAGTGCACTGCGCAATTCTGGTTGACGCGCAATCCCTTCAACCGTACGACTAACAATCAAACCGTTACCAATACCAGCACCTAGTGCCGCTAAACCTACTGCAATTGCAGCTGCTAATAGACCCATAATGAAAATCCTCCTCATATTTTTAAAAAAGTTTTTTTATGCTTTTATTTTAATGGTCATCGCTCACCTTGTGAGACATATAAACCATCGTTAACATAACGAAAATAAATGCCTGAATGAAACCGATAAATGTACTAAATCCCATCCATGCTATCATCGGAATTGATGCTCCAATAAAGCCGCCAATACCACTTGCTGCAAGTCCTACTAATAAGGAAAGTAAAATTTCACCTGCATAGATGTTCCCGTATAGACGCAAACCAAGCGTTAACGTATTTGAGAACTCCTCGATAATTTTAAAAGGTAACAAAAATGGCACCGGGCGTACAAACCCTTTTCCATACTCTTTACCACCTTTTAATTTAACTCCGTAATAATGGGATAACACTACGACCATAATCGCAAGCGTCATCGTAATTCCCGGATCGGCTGTTGGTGATTTCCACCATAGATTATGTCCGACAACCCCGTTGGTAACGACCCCCAGCATATTCGAAACAAATATGTAGGCAAATAATGTTAGACCCAGAGGTAAGAAAAGCCGACCTGTACGCCAGTCCATATTTGAACCGATGATTCCTTTAATGAAATCAATCAACCATTCCATGAAGTTCTGGAAACCTTTAGGGTAGCGTTTCATATTCCTTGTTGCCGCAACTCCGAGGATAAATACAATTAATGAAGCAATAAACATCATTAACACGTTAGATAAGTTGAAATCAAGCCAGGTGATTCCAAACGCATCCTCCCACATCGGTGCTTCGTGATTCAATCTGTTCACCTCTCTTCCGTCATGCTAATCTGTTGATTTGTTGAACAGGTAATCTATTAAAATGACAATGTAGGCTGCCATTAAGCCCAATACTACTGCTAACAATTGGAAATGTTCTTCAAACTGAAGGGCGATGACTACGGCTAAAGCACCTGAAGCCAATCGTGTGAAAGTACCTATTCCTCTGATAGACTGGTTGTCTGCTGATGCCTCACCAAGTTTTTTGATTTTTCGTTGCATGAGCCAGAGGTTGTAGAAACTAAGGGAACTTCCTAGTAGAAGTCCGAGGAAAACCGGTTGCCACGGTGTGACTCCCCACCCTAAAACGAGTAAGGCTAGTAGGTAGAACATCCACTTTCGTTGACGGACTATCATGTGTTGATAATCTTTCATGTGCATCGTCTCCTGTGTACGCTCGTACCAAATGAATCGTTCCGCATATACTTGCTTTCTAAGCATAAGAAGATCTTATGTTAGAAAAAAGGGGTGTACTTGGAAAAAAGATTTGATCTATTTCCCATAAAAACACCAGCAAGTGGTCATCCCGCTAGCTGGGGTTCAAAAAGACAAATTCCACGTGTATTTGCTTATGTGAAAGGCATCACTTAGCCCCTGTATCCATGAGCTATAAAGAATAAATATCCTGTGATCCCAAGGGATGAAAACCTTATCATTCCACACTATGTAAGAATACAATAGGGGTCATATGATGTCAATGAGTTTGCGAGCAAAAGTCCAATTACACGACACCAGTCGATCACATTTTTGTCACAATTCACATAATCTACACAATTATAAAAAACCACCCTGGCCTTTGAGCGGTTTTTCCATATACCCCTAATACTTCCACCTCAGGTCATCCAGAATCTGGATGACCTGAGGTGGAAGTTATTGTTAGTTATTCTTGGTTTTTAAATTGGACTGGGAAGGTGTTTGTGCTTGTTTGTTTGTCTTTTGTGACGGTGACGACGGCAATGTAGGTTCCTCCTAGTTCTTCTTTGAAACCACGGTCAACCTCACCTTCGATCATGCCTTCCTTAGGATCTTCTAATTCGAACAATGTACCTTGGTGCAGCATCGTTCCTGCACGGTACAAGTCAACTGTAACTTGATCAGCGGCTTCTGTTAAGTGGAAGCGATAAGACAGATCTTCTGATGTTTGCCAATCTTGATAGAGTTCAAAGCCTGACACTTTCTCGTAATCGGCACTTTCCATCATAAATAGATAGGGGATTTCATAAACCTGGTCATCGCTCTTCAAGGTGACGTATCCTTGATGGACACCCGCTTCAACGAAAGCCTTTGACACACTGAGTTCGATTGGCACCTCCACCTTCTCATTCGGCGCAAGCTTCACCGTTTGCGGCATTGTCCACGTTACCCCATTAGGACTTTCGGGCTTAGGCACACTTATCGTCTGGCTGCGATCCCCTTTGTTGTGCAATGTCACCATAACTTTTTCCCGAAAGAAGTTATCTGTAATACGGCCAAAGTTGAGCGCACCCGGTTCAATCCAGAGCTCCGGCTGAATAGCAGCCTCGGTATCGATGTATCCGGCGCCTTGTGCAGTTGGTGGGTATGGCTGTCCTTCTTGCCGTGTTAACAGATCAGCCGTCGTCATGAGCGAATGCTTGATTTCGGCCGGCGTCCAGTCGGGATGGGCTTCTTTGATGAGTGCAGCAACACCAGCGACATGCGGGGCAGCCATGCTCGTCCCCTGGAGAGGTTGATATCCACCCGGCACCGTACTGATAATATGGACACCGGGCGCGAGAATGTCTGGCTTGACCGTCCAATTCGTCGTCACCGGTCCTCTTGAACTGAACGGAGCGATGCCATGGTCCATTTGCTGCGTGATCGTTTCGAGCCACTGATTTTCCTCTACCCCATGCTCAAGCAGCCACTCCCCCTCCTCCTTAGTGACAGCTGCCACTGGAATTGGAATTTGCTTGCCATCTATCATTCCCTGAAACTGTCCTTCTTCATTGTTGTAAATGATCACCCCTACAGCACCCTGCTCATACGCGAGCCGCGCCTTGACACCGAAGGGCACAACACCCCGCTCCATCATAACAATTTTCCCTGACGCTGGAGGAACACCATTCTCCCCTGTCCCCCCATCGATCAAGGGATATTTTTTTGAAAAATCCCAGGGTACGGATCCCTGCAATAGCTGTACGCCGACCTTTCGATCCAGCCCCGGCAATGTAAGGACAGGCAGCGCGTCCGGAAGAGAAGCAGCCCCGACCGTAATCGCCTTCTTTGATGTGCCTGGCGAACCGACTGTCCACGAATTCGGACCCGAGTTTCCTGCTGCAACAACAACGGTCGTGCCAAGTTCAACTGCCTTGTTGACCGCTTTCGTCGTTGGCCAGTCCGGACCATTGACCGTGTTTCCGAGCGATAAGTTGATCACATCCATCCCCTCTTCAACGGCTTGTTCAATTGCGGCAATCACCTGGACCGATGAACCTGAACCGCCTGGGCCAAGGGCACGATAGACATAAAGCTCAGCATCAGGCGCAACACCTTTCAGTTCACCATCAGCCGCGATGATCCCAGAAACGTGTGTTCCATGCATCGTCGCTCCTTGCTGCCCCATCGTTTCCATCGGGTCCTGATCAAAATCAACGACATCGAAGCCGCCACGAAAGTTGGCTGTTAAATCCGGGTGTGTGTAATCCACCCCTGTATCAATCACCCCAACCTTGACACCTTCCCCTGTAAAAGAAGTTTGGCTTCGGACCACATCTGTCGTAAGCGATTGCTCCTTTTCAACTGATGATGTAAGGTTGGTGGTGTATGTTCGAACAGGATATTGATTGACGACCGTATCTAAACGGGCAAGCTTCTCAAGCTCCTCCGCCTCTCCCTTGATCGCTACCCCTTGAAAAATGGTCGTGTATGTTGCGACTACCTCGAGCCGCGGGAGCCTCGTTTCAATCTGACTCGCAAATGCTTTTGGTGATTCGTCTAGTTCGACAATGATTGTGACTTCCTCTGACGGCTCCGACTGCTCTTTCAGCAGTTCAGGGCGGGTAGGCTGAACAGGATCAGCCGGATTGCTAAACCCTGTTGTCCCCAATGCCAGGAGGAGTACGAGTGCAGAAATTTTGCGCATGCAAGAAGCTCCTTTTTTCCATAGTTTGTGATGAATAGGAGTTGCTATGCATGGCGAAAATGGCCAATCCGCACGAATAAGAGTTTTTACCAAGCTTTTAAGATTTGCTGTTCGAGGATTCTGACCAAAATCCAAGTGATTCTATCCGTACTGTAAAGGATTCTATCTGAAATTGGAGTTATTCTGACGAAAAACTCAGGCATTCTTCCCCAAACCGCGAGGATTCTGACTAAACAAGGAAAGATTCTGACCAAACGACTTATTTCATAAAAAAAGGATCAAACCCGGCGAGTGGATTTGATCCTTTTTGATTATTTCGTTTCAAAAGTACCCGGTTTATCGTCGCGATGCTTGAAAAAATAGCGAATCGCTTCGGCAATACGAGCAGATGCTTGTCCATCGCCGTAAGGGTTGGAAGCTTGCGACATCGCTTCGTGTTTGCTGTCATCGGACAGGAGCTCGTTGGCCAGGTTGAAAATATGATCTTCTTCTGTGCCGGCAAGCTTCAATGTGCCCGCTTCGATGCCTTCCGGACGTTCGGTTGTATCACGCAAGACGAGCACTGGGACACCAAGGGATGGCGCTTCTTCCTGGACTCCGCCTGAATCGGTTAAAATCAAGTGGGCGCGTGACGCGAAATTATGGAAGTCTATGACATCAAGTGGTTTAATCAGCTTGATGCGATCATCGTTTCCTAAGATTTCGTCGGCGGTTTCTTGCACGACAGGGTTTAAGTGAACGGGGTAGACCACTTGAACATCGTCATGCGTCTCCACTAAACGCTTTATCGCGCGGAACATTTGCTTCATGTTGTTGCCGAGATTTTCACGGCGATGGGCGGTCATCAACACGAGGCGCTTGTCACCTAATTGATTAAGGACTTCGTGAGTGTACTCGCTGTCGACCGTTGTCTTCAAGGCATCAATTGCGGTATTCCCTGTGACAAAAATGTTGTCTTCCCGTTTATTTTCGGCTAACAGATTGTCCCTTGATTTATTCGTCGGTGCAAAATGAAGATCGGCCATGACACCTGTTAGCTGGCGGTTCATCTCTTCCGGGAATGGTGAATATTTGTTCCACGTTCTTAATCCCGCTTCGACGTGGCCGACGGGAATTTGGTTGTAATAGGCTGCGAGTGAAGCCGAGAATGTTGTTGTTGTATCACCATGAACAAGTACAACATCCGGCTTTGTTTTCTTCATGACGTCGTCAAGCCCTTCAAGCGCTCGTGCTGTGACAGCCGTCAGCGTTTGACGATCCTTCATTATGTTTAAATCGTAATCGGGTTCTATACTGAAAATGTTTAAAACTTGGTCAAGCATCTGTCTGTGCTGAGCTGTAACTGTGACGATGGGCTCAAATTGCTCTGACCTTTTTTTTAATTCTAAAACGAGCGGCGCCATTTTAATTGCTTCGGGGCGCGTTCCAAAGATGGTCATGACTTTCAAGCGGTTGGACATGGATGAGCCTCCTTACTTCGTGCCAAACAGGCGGTCACCGGCGTCACCTAAACCTGGTTCGATGTAGCCTTTTTCGTTCAAACGCTCGTCCATTGAGGCTAAATAAATGTCGACGTCCGGGTGGGCCTCTTGAACAGACTCAACGCCTTCAGGTGCAGCCACGAGGCACATCAATCGGATTTGGCGAGCGCCGCGTTTTTTCAATGATTCGATCGCTTCGTTAGCGGAACCGCCTGTTGCGAGCATCGGGTCAATAACGATCAGTTCACGTTCTTCGATATCACTTGGAAGTTTGACATAGTATTCTACCGGCTGCAGTGTTTCAGGGTCGCGGTAAAGCCCGACATGTCCTACTTTCGCTGCAGGAATCAGTTTAATAATTCCGTCTACCATGCCTAGACCAGCACGAAGGATTGGCACTAGACCAATTTTCTTCCCTGTCAGCACCTGGGCTTTCGCACTTGATACGACCGGTGTGTCGATTTCCACTTCTTCAAGCGGCAGGTCACGAGTGATTTCAAACGCCATAAGGGCAGCGACTTCATCGACTAATTGGCGAAAGTCCTTTGTCCCTGTTTCGTTTTTGCGTATGTACGTCAATTTATGTTGAATTAATGGATGGTCTAACACATAAACTTTTCCCATTGCCAGTCAACTCCTTCTCAATAATATGTATCCTATAAATTGTACTGAAAAAAAAACGAACAAGCAAGTCAAGAAAAGCGAGGAGAGCGTTTAGGACCGTACGCATAAGCCAAGACGCGTCGTGACATGGGTTTCCGTTACAAACTAGATTGACTATGTCGATAGGTCCTGCATGCCGAAGTTAGACAGTCCCGAAATGTGGATATATGCAATTAATGAGAATTTCGTGCAATTAGTCGCTAGAATTTCCTCCGTACAACTCAACAAAGAACAAAATCGCGGGGCGCCCCGGTAGACACGACAGTGGAAGTTCGGCTAAAACCGAAACGTCCTGTTTCAACGCCGAACGACCCCACGTCCTGTGGGCCACGGAGGCGATTGACTAGTCTTTCGTGTCTTACGCGTTTAAGCTGGATGTAGCTAACTTCATGTAAGCTTATCCACAGGCAAATAGTTTTATAATTTCCTGGACGAAAAAGAAACCACTAACCCTGGGGCTAGTGGTTTTCACATTAAGAAGTTGTCAGCAATGTTGGATAAAGCGGGAAGCGGGCTGTCAGCTTCTGTACACGTTCAGCTACTTCCTTCAGTTTATCAGCATCTTCATGATTTTTCAGTGTGTATGCAATTTGTTCCGCGATTTCTTCCATTTCTTTTTCTTTGAAGCCGCGGCTTGTAACAGCAGCTGTACCGATACGGATTCCGCTCGTTACAAATGGGCTTTCTGGATCAAATGGAATCGCGTTTTTATTTGTCGTAAGGCCAACTTCGTCTAGTGCTTTTTCTGCTACTTTCCCTGTGAGGCCGAGGGTTTGCAGGTCGAGCAGCAATAAGTGGTTGTCGGTGCCGCCGGATACAAGGCGAACGCCGTTTTTCTTAAGAGATTCCGCCAGCTGTTTGGCGTTGGCGATCACTTGACGGGAATATTGCTTGAATTCCGGTTCGAGTGCCTCTTTGAAAGAAACGGCTTTTGCTGCAATTACATGCATAAGTGGACCGCCCTGCATGCCCGGGAATACGGATTTGTCAATTTTCTTAGCGAATTCTTCTTCACAAAAGATCATGCCGCCGCGTGGGCCGCGTAACGTTTTATGTGTTGTCGTCGTTACGAAATGGGCGTGCGGAACTGGATTTGGATGCAAACCGGAAGCAACGAGTCCGGCTATGTGGGCCATATCGACTAATAAATAAGCACCAACCTCATCGGCAATTTCTCTGAATTTAGCAAAATCAATTTCGCGTGGATAGGCACTTGCCCCAGCGACGATCAACTTGGGTTTCACTTCTTTCGCTTTTGCTAAAACGGCATCATAATCAATTTGTTCATGATCTTTTTCGACCCCATACTCTTCAAAATCGTAAAGAGTACCACTGAAGTTTACCGGGCTGCCGTGAGTGAGGTGGCCGCCGTGGTTCAAGTTCATGCCAAGTACCTTGTCTCCAGGCTTAAGAACAGTAAAGTAAACAGCCATGTTCGCTTGGGCACCGGAGTGCGGCTGGACGTTAACATGCTCAGCACCAAATAGTTCCTTAGCACGATCTCTTGCCAGGTTCTCAACAACATCGACGTGTTCACAGCCGCCATAGTAGCGGCGCCCTGGATAACCTTCTGCATATTTGTTCGTTAAGACTGATCCCATTGCCTCCATAACAGCTTCGGAAACGAAATTCTCAGAAGCGATCAGCTCAATATTATGGTTTTGACGATCTTTCTCATCCTTAATGGCTGCAAACACTTCTGCATCTGTTGATTTAACGTGTTCCATGATTGAATTCCCCTCTCAAATTACTTTACTCTTCGTAAACAGCTCGGGCCCCACCAACAAATGGCGGGCGGGTGCAAGCTACCGTGACATGTGCTTCCCCAACTACTTTTTGCTCAAGGCGAAGCGGTACAGCGATGCGCTTCAGATGCATTCCAATTAGTGTATCTCCAATGTCTACTCCCGCATCCGCTTCAACTGCTTCAACCAAAACAGGCTCCTCCATCTGTTTATAAGCATAAGCGGCCATTGAACCACCTGCTTCTGGAACGGGAATAGCCGCTACTTCTTTGTAGTTATGCTCCTTTTGCACAGATCGTTCAATGAGGAGTGAACGATTTAGGTGTTCACAGCATTGAAATGCGATGTCAATTCCTTTTTGTTCAGTGAGCTTCTGCCATTCATTATACACAACTTCGGCAATTGCTTCACTGCCTGAAGTGCCTATTCTTTCCCCAGCTATTTCGCTAGTCGAGCATCCAATGACAAGCAGACCGTTTTTAATATGGCCGCTTTCCAACAACTGTCTGACAACGGAAGCTACCTCCTGTTGAATGGCTTGTACATCAGTCATATGCCCATCTCCTTTTTTTGTGGCTAAAGCTATTTTTTAAAAAAGAGAAGCACTCTAACTTCTCCAAAATATTTTATCTACACGGTCATTCTATCATATTTTTCAAAATTCTTCGTTGGGTATGTATGCCCAAAAATAGGAGACGAGCTTAGCAGCAAAGATTGGTCTCTTCTCTATCTAATCGCTCACTTGATACGCTCGAAAATTTTAGTGCATTCTTAGAAGCACAGCTACTTCTTTTCACCGCGGGAATTTTAACTGGACCGCGGTAATCGAAAAACGGCCGCGGAAACTAAAAATTAGCCGCGAAAGATGTAAGGATGAAAATTATCTGAATCTCTTTCGATCTAAATGTCCCTCTACGCTTTTCGTCTGTCCAGCTCCAAAGAAAAGACCTTCGCGACATAAGCAATCTGGCTCCGTGAAGAAGATCACTTCACTATGCCATCTTGATTTTGCGTTTCAGGTCTAAACGCCCCTTCTACGCTTTTCTTCCTTCATACTCTGTAATCTTCCCTACTCGCTTTTCATGACGGCCAGCTTCGTAATCGGTTTCAAGCCACGTACGGGCAATTTCCTTAGCGAGCCCTGGTCCTATGACACGTTCCCCCATGCAGAGGACATTGGAGTTGTTGTGCTCACGAGTGGCTTTTGCTGTGAACAGGTCATGGACGAGGGCAGCGCGAATGCCGTTGACTTTATTGGCTGAAATGGACATGCCGATACCTGTCCCACAAATCAGAATCCCTCTATCAAATTCCCCGCTGGCAACACGTTCTGCGGCTGGAATGGCGTAATCCGGGAAGTCCACAGATGTTTCGCAGTCACAGCCGATATCTTCAAATTCTATATGTAATTCATCTAATACCTCAGCTACTTCGCGGCGTAGATTCACGCCACCATGATCGGATGCTATAATCACTTTCATTGGATCGACACTCTCCTCAATCTTGTTATTTGTTTATTCTACCGCAGTTGACGGGGCAAGAAAACCCTCTGCAGGAGATCTTAATCAATCGTTTGATTAATTGTTTTTGTTGGATAGTTTTTTCAACAGAAGGTCGATATGCTCATTGAGTTCATCACGTGTCTCCCTATATACTTGGACACTTTTGCCGTAAGGGTCTGTGATGTTTAAGCTTGGAATTTCGGCTTCCAGTTGTTGAATCACTTTTATTTCATTTGAAAGTTCTTTACGAAGGCGTTTTTCAACTTCAGCTTCGGTCAGGTCTTCTTCCATATTACTTAAATGAAAGATCCGTTTTTCCTCAAAAGAGGTATAAAGGTTCTTGAGCTGCTGCCAGTGCTCCTCATCGATGAGAACGTATTCTTTTAAGGTATAAAATTTAGTTTGCTCCTCAGGGTACTGCAATGCCAGTGTTTGTTTATGTTTATCGGTCATCGTTAATACGACGTCCGCCCATTTGAGAAGGTCCTCGTTAACTGAGGTTGAAGAATGATTGAAGGAAAGTCCCATTTCACTTAACACATGGTCTGTTCCTTCTGATAATGGTTGTCCGTCTCCTGCAAAAATTCCTGCTGAACGAACGTCAATGTCATTATTTTTAAACTTTAAAAGAGCCTCAGCCATAGGGCTGCGGCAAGTATTCCCTGTGCATACAAATAAAAGGTTCATGTCGATTCACTGCTCCTCACCTGAGGCGTTTTTATTTATCATATCACATTTATTTCGGAAAAAAATAGTTTAGAAAATGGCGTAAAGGCCAAGCGCACACAGTATGCTCCCACCTAGCAATTCACTATATGTTCCCAGCAGCCCGCTTGCTCGTCTGCCTATGATAAAACCTGCCCATGTAAGCACAGTGCTAGCAAGTCCAAAAGACAGGATCGAAATGATAATGGCTGTATCGTTAAGACCGAGGCTGAACCCCACAGGAAAACTGTCAATGCTTACACTTACAGCAAATATCCACAGACCGGCGCCGACGATTGTATGGGCGGCGGATCGTTTTTCCGCAAAGGATGCAAAAATGGTGTATAAACCAAGTCCGAGCAATAAGAAACCCCCTGCCACCGAGGCCCACGTGCTAGCACTAGCCGAAAGCCAGATGCCTAGAACCATTCCAAGGCCGGGCATAAGCATATGAAAAATTCCAACGACGATGCCCGCAAAGAAAGCGTGTTTTAGCCTTACTGCCTGCATGCCCATTCCAAGAGATACAGAAAAAGCATCCATGCCAAGTGCAAACGAAAGCAACATTAACGACGCCACGTGTTCAACCATCATGAGAAAGCCCCCCTCCGGACATGCTATGCGGAATATGGGGCAAGTATGTTTGCTACTGACTCACTTTTTGAACGGCTGCTTTTGTTAAACGGTTCATAATCGCAGCGCCTACTCCGTGCTCGGGGAAGGTTTCACACAAAATCACATCGATATCCGATTTTTTAAACTGCCTTAAAGCTCCGTATAAATTGCCGGCTACTTCAGTCAAATTCTGCTTGGACCCGCACGAAAGAACTTTATTGTGGTCTAATTCTGCTGCAAGCTCACTACTTGCAATGACACCAACACGCTTGTCTGTTGCTTTCAATTGATTCACTTGATTCTGAAAAAACTCCCCATTCCCATCGACAAGCCATAGTGGGGCTTCCGGTGCATAATGGGTATATTTCATGCCCGGAGACTTTGGTTGGGTTTCCTGATTAGCCAGCGCCGGATCAATAATAATATTAGGTATAAATGGCTGTAAGTCTTCCTTTGTAACTCCTCCAGGCCTCAGAATGATCGGAATTTCTGCGGTACAATCAAGTACGGTTGATTCGAGGCCGACCCCTGTAGGACCGCCGTCAACGATCCCGGCAATCCGTCCATCGAGATCCTGACTAACATGAACAGCTTCCGTTGGGCTAGGACGCCCTGACCGATTGGCACTCGGAGCAGCTAAAGGCTTTCCCGTTGCTGTTAAAATGCTCAGTGCCACAGCGTGATTCGGCATGCGTATGGCAATCGTCGGCAAGCCTGCGGTTACGTTCGAAGCGGCTGTGCCCTTGCTTGGCAAGATCAGCGTTAACGGGCCCGGCCAGAAATTGTCCATTAACTTATGCGCAATCGGCGGGATCGATGACACGAGCTCCTCGACTTGCGATTTGTCGGCAACATGAACAATCAGTGGATTATCTGCCGGCCGACCCTTTGCATCAAAAATCCGTTGAACCGCTGCCTCATTCGTTGCATCTCCCCCGAGTCCATAGACTGTTTCTGTCGGAAAAGCAACGACCTGCTGTTGACAAAGCAACTCAGCCGCTTCTCTAACTGCCGGATCGTGTTCCGTTACATTTGTGGATAGCTTCCAATACTGTGTAGTTATATTCATGCCTGGCTCTCCTTTTCAACACGTTTACTACCATTAATTATGAATAATTCGGCGAATAATCGCAAATTCAGTCACTACTAACAGGTTATCCTCAACTTACACACAGTTTTATCCACATATCCAGTGTTTTTAAGGTGAATATCTTCTACAAGTTTAAAGTGTATCCACATGTTATCCACAAATTTTTATATAATTGTGAATAACCACCTAACTTATCCACGTTGATCGTTGTTAACTTTATATATCCACAACTGTCCCTTCTCATCATTACACTCAAACTGTTGATGGGCGAGTAAATGGTTGAGATCTTTCGAGTGACTCTCGACCTGCAGCTCGTGAACGTCTTCTTCTTTCACATAATCTTGAATCAATTCAAAGACATATAAGATACCAGCCTTTGAAACGTCACCTGCCACATGGAGCTGTCGCAGCCGGCTGACCCCCTTCTCTTGTTCTGCCAAAATAAACGATCCTACCTCCTGATCATCTTTTTTAATCAGATATCCACATTCTCCACCTTGTTTAAGTTTTAATTTTTCAATATGCATAAAAAAATCTCCCCTTTCTAGTATAGGTTCAAAAAGCTGCCGAATGGAGCTAGAAGCCGACTTATAATTTGGCAACTTTTTGAACGACCTTTCTACTACTCTATGAATAATGGGAGAGTAAATATGCTAGGATACGATTTTTTTCCAGAGTTTTACGAGAATGAATTCCACTTCTTTCTTCTCGGGTTCTTTTGCCTGCTCAGAATCTTGTTCAGCATCCTTTTCTTCCGCGTGAGCAACCGTTGACCCATTAGAGAAGTCCAAGAAGCAAAGTGGTGGAAATAGAACACACCACCAATTGTCGCCTTCCCCTTCACCGAGCGTGATTAGAATCGCTTCATATTCCCCAGCTGGGTAAATGTACGAGCCATAGAGCTTCGTCGGAAATTCGACCTGTTTGCCATACTTCACTTGATAACTTTGCTCGCTTCCTGCTTGTTCAATTGTTTCTTTTACAATGGTATCTATGTTTTGCAGTCTTGACTGGATTAACGACCGAGCCGCTTCGATAGAGGTAAGATCCTCCACCCACTTCGTAATTTCAGCATTAACCGCATCGCGCACATCGCGTTTAAGCTCTTGCGCTTTTTTATCATTGCTATCAGCTAATATTCTCAAACGAATCGCCTCGTCTGGAATGACTTGATATTGTGAACTTGAGGATGCACCACTCATATGTCCCCAAGGTAAAATCGATAAAGCTATTAAAACCGCTGCTGTAGTAAGAATTATTTTTTTCATAAAAAAATCCCTCCCTGTTACTGGCTAGTATGGGCGGGGAGGAAATCTTTTAAACATGAAATCTATTAATCTGATCAGAAAATGAGTTAGGGAGGTAGATTCATGACAGCCCCCTTGATCGAAGCTGTCTAGTCAGCCAATTTAGCAAAAATCATCCGATCTTTTTTGTTGATATCCTTCTCGATTTGGACATCATAGCCGAGTAATTTTCTTTCAATCAGACTTTTGACCACTTCACCTTGCTCATGGCCGATTTCAAAAGCAATCAAGGATGGCGATAACTTGTATCGAACGATTTGGTCTAGGATTGTTCGATAGGCAGCCAATCCCTCTTCCTCAGCAAACAGCGCAAGTGAAGGGTCGAAGTTTTCCACTGTATCAGAAAGTTTTTCAGAAAAAGCAATATAAGGTGGATTTGAGATAATCACATCCACCGGCTGTTGTTTGATCGGCTCGAGGAAATCCCCTTGAAAAAACTCGATATCAGCGTTGAGTGTGTCAGCATTTTGCTTCGCGACTTCGATGGCTTCCGCGGAAAGATCTGTCGCTAAAAGCTGGCTGGAAGGACACTCAAGCTTCAAGGTAATGGCGATGATCCCGCTCCCTGTACCAAGGTCAACAATCACGGGCGACTCCAGCTTCATCTTTTGAAGTGTACCGAGAATGAGTTCTTCCGTTTCTGGCCTCGGGATCAGCACATGGCGATTAACAGTAAAATCTCGCCCATAAAACGGTGCTTCTCCCATTAAATGTTGGACAGGAACACCCGTATAAACATGTTTCTCCACGGCCTTTATAAACCATGCCTGCTTCTGTTCTGGAAAAGGATCATGTTCATATGCGAGCAGCTGTGAGAAAGACAGCTCAAGTGTATGCTCAAGCAGCAAGTCGACCACTCGAACTTCGCGGCTTGACTTTTGTAAAAAAAGAGAAGCCCAGCGTCGGGCTTCCTGAATCGTAGCAAACGGCGCTTGCTCGTTACTCACCGATAGACTCCAGCTTCTTCGTCTGCTCTTCAATAAGCAGAGCTTCGAGGATTTCGTCCATATTGCCTTGCAGAACTTGGTCAAGCTTCTGCAGCGTCAGGCCGATACGGTGGTCTGTCACACGTGTTTGTGGGAAATTATACGTACGAATACGCTCAGAACGATCCCCTGTTCCAACCGCTGACTTACGACTTTCATCAAATTCTGCTTGCTGCTCCTGCTGAAACTTATCGTAAACGCGCGCTCGTAGCACTTTCATCGCTTTTTCTTTGTTCTTTATTTGTGATTTCTCATCCTGACAGGACACGACGATTCCGGTCGGCTCATGCGTCAAACGTACGGCAGACATGGTCGTATTTACACTCTGGCCGCCTGGGCCGCTTGAGGCAAACGTGTCGACGCGAATATCCTTGTCGTGGACCTCGACTTCAACTTCTTCGGCTTCCGGCATAACGACGACAGTTGCCGTTGATGTATGAATCCGTCCGCCAGATTCCGTTTCAGGAACACGCTGAACACGATGGGCGCCATTTTCGAATTTCATTTTCGAATAGGCACGATCGCCGTTAATCATAAAAATGATTTCTTTGTAGCCGCCGACATCATTGGCATTCGCTTCAATGACTTCCGCTTTCCAGCCTTGAGATTCCGCGTATCTTGCATACATACGGTAAAGGTCACCCGCAAATAAAGCCGCTTCATCTCCCCCGGCTGCTCCGCGAACTTCCATAATTACGTTTTTATCATCATTAGGATCACTTGGAAGCATAAGAACTTTCAAACGCTCCTCAAGCTGTGTCTTCCGCTCGGAAAGCTCGTTGATTTCCTCTTTCACCATTGCTTCCATTTCGCCATCAAGGCTGTCATCAAGCATGACCTTTGCATCATCAAGCTGCTCTGCCACTTCCTTATACTCACGGTACGCTGTCACCGTATCCTGTAAACCTGATTGTTCTTTTGAATATTCACGTAGTTTATTCGTATCCGAAATCACTTCCGGATCACTAAGTAATTCATTTAATTTTTCATATCGATCTTCAAGTGTTTGCAAACGTTCGATCAATGGTATGCACCTCTTTCTCCATAACAGTCTAATTATATTATAGAGAGGATAGGGTTACAACCACATCCCTCTTAAAAACGGGCTCGCCCTCATCGAGAATTGCACATAATCGGGGATAATTGCGCGATTTTTATTAATTGCCTAATTTCCGATGTTAATTGCACGAATTAGACGATTCATTGCATATTTACATGAAAGCAGCCTCAGGACGCGAAAACCCCGGCCCGCTGCTACCTAATTTTCACATTTATATTATAGCGGGGCACAGCACTATACACAGAATCCTTAATTTGCTCGCTCCAATCCATTTCCTCATCACTGCTTAATTCGCGATCAACACTAACTGTCACCCACGCTTGACCCGCTTCAATAATGACACGTTTCACCGTAACCCCTGGAACTTGGTTGGCCGCCTCTTTCATCATTTCACGGTCCTGCTTTAGTCCCCACGTATCACCGACTCGATCCATCGAACGCGGATTTTCATATTCTGCATCTGATGTGTTTTCATCCTGCAGACTCATATTCTCTATGTCCTCACGGTTCGTGCTTCCCTGAAAGTTATCATATTGCTGGCCGCATGCCGCCGTTATCAATGTCATCATTACAAGTGCTCCAATTATTCGAACCATCTCACACACCTCTTCTCTTTTTCTGTAGTTTCTACAGAGATGAAAAGGATTATGCGTAGCTTGCAATCTTTATTATTAAACAAAAAACCCGCTAACGCCTAAGTTAGCAGGTTTGTACAGTCAAACGTATTTTTCAGTGTGGGCTTTCACTTGCGCTTGCCTGGGTTTATTTGGGACCTCATGATGATGACGGCACCTCGGCTCGTACGATTCCGAAGCCCCAACGAAAATAATCGGATCATCATAGGAAGCTGGCTTCCCGTCGATCAGGCGCTGCGTGCGGCTGGCTGGAGACCCGCACACAGGGCAAATGGCATTCAGCTTTGTAACACTTTCACTTAAGGCCATAAGTTCAGGAACTTTCCCGAACGGCTCCCCGCGAAAGTCTGTATCCAGTCCTGCCGCAATGACACGAATGCCGCGATCAGCAAGACATTCGACCACTTCAATAATATGGTCGTCAAAAAATTGCACTTCATCTATACCAACGAGGTCCACCTCATCGTCGACCTCATCAAGAATTTCAAGTGACTCAGATACAGGTCTTGCAAGGACAGATGTTCCGTTGTGTGACACGATGGAATCATCTTTATATCGGTTATCAATGGCGGGTTTAAATACACGAACAGACAAGTTTCCGTATGTAGCTCGGCGTACTCGGCGGATCAGTTCCTCCGATTTTCCACTGAACATACTACCGCAAATCACTTCTACCCATCCGCTCTGTTTCATTACATACACGTCCACTGTCGCTCCCTTCTCCACTCTAAAGCACACCTATTTTTGACAAAAAAAGCTCCCACCATGTAATCGTACTGATCATCACAATAGGGATACTCTCTTTTTCAGCTGCGGCGCCCAGACACGCAAGACTAGCCGTTCGCCTCCATGGCCCCACAAGACGTGGGGTTGTCGTGTCTACCCGGACGCCTCCGCTTTTCCTTTAACAAAAAAACAGGCAAACGGGAAGACAATTTGCCTGTTCTTGCTCAAAATTATGCAGTGTACATCCTAAACGATGCCCACTCATTATTATGAAAGGTTATATTTTTTCTTGAAGCGATCCACACGGCCGCCAGCTTTGTCAGCTTTTTGTTTGCCTGTGTAGAATGGATGAGACGCTGAACTAATTTCAACACGGATTAGTGGGTATGTGCTCCCATCTTCCCATTCAATTGTTTCTTCAGATCCTTGTGTAGATCCGCCTAGAAATTTGAAATCAGAACTTGTGTCAAGGAATACGACTTTACGGTATTCTGGATGAATTCCTGCTTTCATGATTCTTCCACTCCTTTTTGCCCTGAGTCCTTCAGAAACAGAGTTATTGTAAGAGCCGTCGAAGGTTAGTACATACACCTTTTACTGAAACTCACATAGAAAGATTATATCAGTCTATCCTGTCCAATGCAACAGCATGGATCAATCCCTTTTTATGGAAAGGCTGTTTTCTAAAAGATTGTTGTTTTTGACGAAAAAACTATAAACTGCGCCATTATTTAAAATGAACGGTGCTTCCACCCGCTCTGGAAATACACTTCGTTTTCCGCGGGCGAGCGGCAAGCCTCCTCGAGCAAAGCCCTGTGGGGCCGCGGAAAGCGACTGCTCGAAGCGGAAATCAACCTTGCTGTTGGATGAATTTTATATCAACTGCGATGGTTAAAGAACAACAAAATTTACGAAAAGAGCCTATGGAAAAAAGATTAGCTGCGACGGCCTTGTGCTGCTTTCCCCTTCATATTCATATCCTTGTCCATTAGATCGAAAAACTCTTCGTTCGTTTTCGATGAACGCAGTCTGCGCAGGAAGCGGTCGGTAAAGTCATGGGAATCAGTAAGTGCTTTACGGATTGCCCACACTTTATCAAGCTCGGCTTTCGGTAAGAGGAGCTCTTCTTTTCTCGTTCCCGAACGCTTAATATCGATGGCTGGGAAAATGCGGCGCTCGGCTAGGCTGCGATCAAGATGCAGCTCCATATTCCCTGTTCCTTTAAATTCTTCATAAATCACATCGTCCATACGTGAACCTGTGTCCACAAGTGCTGTTGCCAAAATGGTAAAGCTGCCGCCCTCTTCAATATTTCGAGCCGCGCCGAAGAACCGCTTTGGACGGTGAAAAGCTGCCGGATCGATCCCCCCGGAAAGTGTACGGCCGCTCGGCGGAATAACCAAGTTGTACGCACGGGCAAGCCGTGTGATGCTATCCATTAAGATAATGACGTCACGCTTATGTTCAACGAGACGCATGGCCCGCTCAAGGACTAGTTCGGCCACTTTAATATGGTTTTCCGGTACTTCGTCAAAGGTTGAGCTGACAACATCAACATCTGGCGCTACGGAGCGTTCAATATCGGTCACTTCCTCTGGACGCTCATCAACGAGTAATATAATCAACTTCGAATCAGGGTGATTGGTTGAAATACTGTTGGCCATTTGCTTAAGCAGCATCGTTTTTCCCGCTTTAGGTGGAGCAACAATTAATCCACGCTGCCCATACCCAACCGGTGCCATCAAGTCCATAATTCGAGTGGAAAGCTTCTTGCTTTCTGTTTCAAGCTTCATGTGACGATCTGGATAGAGTGGGGTTAATGCAGGAAAATGAACACGTTCCTTCGCTGAATCAGGGTCTTCACCATTAACAGCATCTACGTGAAGCAAGCCGTAATAGCGTTCATTTTCTTTGGGTGGACGTACTTTCCCACTGACTTTATCACCATTTCGCAAATCAAATCTGCGAATTTGCGAAGCGGAAATATAAATATCTTCAGCACTTGGTGAATAATTAATTGGACGAAGGAACCCAAAGCCCTCGGAAGGAATGATTTCTAAAATACCATCCATAAATAGAAAGCCATCTTTCTCTGCCTGTGCTTTTAAAATCGCAAAAATCAACTCTCGCTTTGTTAGCTTAGCATAATAGGAAACTTTGTACTGTTTCGCCAAAGAGTAGAGTTTCTTTAAGGTCATGTCTTCTAAATTGGATATCGTTAGTTCTGCCACAAAATCACCACTTTAATTGTTTTTATCGGAAGCAGCTGCTGCTTAGAACATCGCTTTTATCGAAGGAAAGCGAATACTTTCTAGCAAGGTGCTTGCGTTTTTGTAAATCTTGAGATTGTTTGTATACCAGAGTAAGCCTTCTACCAATCTATGTGATTCAAGTAGGAGCACTAGTTGCCCTTTTGGAAATAGAATGAAGAAACAAGAGGGATGTGAAGCTTACAGAGGTTGAGCTTATTTTTTGATGTTCTATCTTTTGCTTGTAAACCTACCTTATTGTACATCTAGTAATCATGTCGGTTCAAGAGGTTTTTTTGGCAAGTTGTCAGAGGGTAAAAAGTAGGATGAGGGAGACCTATTCCTAGCATCTCCCGTTAGACCATTACTTAATCACTAAATTAGGTTTCTTCTTAAGGCTGTGATCACCATCAATAAAACGGACGGTTCCTGATTTCGCACGCATGACGACCGTTTGAGTCGTTGCTTTTTGTCCTTTAAATTGGACGCCTTGAAGAAGTTCCCCATCTGTCACACCTGTGGCCGCGAAAATGGCATCATCCCCGCCACAGAAATCATCCATGTAGAGAACTCTGTTGATATCTTCAATTCCCATGTCCTTACATCGTTTCAATTCTTCATCATTTGAAGGAATAAGTTTCCCTTGAATTTCACCACCGAGGCATTTTAAAGCAACAGCGGCAAGCACCCCTTCTGGCGCTCCACCTGATCCGAATAAAATATCAACACCAGTATCGTCAAAGGCTGTATTAATCGCTGCAGCCACGTCCCCATCTGAGATTAGCTTGATACGAGCTCCCGCTGCCCGAATCTCTTCAATGATTCCTTCATGGCGTTCTCTATTTAAAACAATCGCCACAACATCTTCAATCTCTTTGTTCTTCGCTTTAGCTACGGCTGCAAGGTTATCAGCCACAGACGCATTGATGTCAACTTCTCCAACGGCTTCAGGGCCAACTGCAATTTTTTCCATATACATATCTGGTGCATGCAAAAGCTGATTATGATCGGCAATAGCAATGACTGCCAGCGCATTCCATGTCCCTTGAGCAACAATATTGGTTCCTTCAAGTGGATCAACAGCTACGTCAACTCTCGGACCAAAGCCATTCCCGAGCTTCTCGCCAATGTAAAGCATCGGAGCTTCATCCATTTCTCCTTCACCAATGACAACCTTCCCCTTCATCGGGATGGTGTCAAATACATCGCGCATAGCTGAGGTAGCTGCATCATCTGCCTCGTCTTTCTTTCCTCTTCCCATCCAGCGTGCCGATGATAAGGCAGCTGCCTCTGTTACTCTTACTAGTTCCATTGATAAACTTCTTTCCATGGTTCATTCTCCCCATTCTTTATATAGAATTTTTTCCTCATCTCCCCATGGAAATGATGTCTTAGCAAAAAATTCATTTCTCGATTTGTGCAATGCCTTGAAAATCTGCTTTTCTCCCTGTCTAGCTACAAGGGGCAGACCTTCGCGACATAAGCAGTTCGCCTCCGTGAAGGAAAACCACTTCACTGCAGCGCTCTGCTTATGCGTTTCAGGTCTAAACGCCCCTTTCCGCTTTTCTTCCTGTCTAGCTACAAGGGGCAGACCTTCGCGACATAAGCAGTTCACCTCCGTGAAGGAAAACCACTTCACTGCAGCGCTCTGCTTATGCGTTTCAGGTCTAAGCCGCCCCTTTCCGCTTTTCTTCCTGTCTAGCTGCAAGGGCAGACCTTCGCGACATAAGCAGTTCGCCTCCGTGTGGTAAGGGCGCCCCACTGCGCCGCCCTGCTTATGCTTGTCGTGTCTACCAGGGCGCTTTCGCTTTTCTTAAGAATTCTGGAATTGTTCGACTTCTTCTTCTGACATTTCCTCATACCAGATATTTGCGCCTAGTTCTACTAATTTATTTGTAATGTTTTCATATCCTCGTTCGATGTGGTCTACGCCAGTGATTTCAGTTACTCCCTTTGCCATCAGACCAGCAATAACTAATGCGGCTCCTGCCCTTAAGTCCGAGGCTTTCACCTTTGCCCCTTCAAGCCGGGAAGGACCGGCGACGATTGCTGCACCGCCTTCGACTTTAATTGAAGCATTCATTCTTCGTAATTCATC
Source organism: Halobacillus shinanisalinarum (assembly GCF_022919835.1). Lineage (NCBI taxonomy): Bacteria > Bacillati > Bacillota > Bacilli > Caryophanales > Bacillaceae > Halobacillus > Halobacillus shinanisalinarum. The sequence goes on from NZ_CP095074.1 coordinate 1,733,227, forward strand.
GACATGCTTAAATCTAGCTTGATAAATCGTATCCGTGACGACACCTGTACCTTCAGCTTTTGTCAGTAATGTCGTGAATGGTTGTTGTAAATCAGTCGGAAAGCCGGGATACACAAGGGTTTTAATGTCAACACTCTTGATCTTCTCGCCCGGTCTAATATAGAGCTGTTCATCATTCTCCTCAATCGTTACACCCATCTCACGCAGTTTTGCCAAAAGGGATTCAAGGTGCTGCGGAATCACGTTATCGATGATCATCTCTTCGCCTTGAGCGGCAGCCATGATCGTATAGGTTCCTGCTTCAATCCGATCCGGAATAATCGTATGCAGACAGCCGTTAAGCTCCTCTACCCCTTCAATACGGATCACGTCTGTTCCCGCACCTTTTATTTTCGCACCCATGCTTGTCAAGAGTGTGGCTACATCAATAATTTCAGGTTCTTTAGCAGCATTTTCAATGGTAGTTTTTCCTTTGGCTTTGACAGCGGCAAGCATAATATTAATGGTTGCGCCGACACTGACTACGTCTAAATAAATCCTTGCACCGCGCAGTTCTTTTGCACGTAAATAAATTGCACCTTGTTCGTTGGTCACTTCAGCGCCAAGTGCTTCGAATCCTTTAATGTGTTGATCAATTGGACGTGGCCCAAGGTGGCATCCGCCAGGCAATCCAATGACGGCTTTATTAAAGCGTCCAAGCATAGCCCCCATAAAATAATAAGAGGCACGCAGTTTTTTAACACGACCATTCGGAAGCGGCATTGAAATCATTTCGGATGGCTCAATTTCAATCGTTTGCCCATCACGGCGGACGGTGCCTCCGATTTCCTCAAGCAATTCAGAAAGGGTCCCTACATCTGAAATGCTTGGAAGTCCTTCAATCGTTACTTTTGAGTTCGCCAAAATCGCGGCAGGCAATAGAGCAACGGCACTGTTTTTCGCTCCACTTACGCGTACTTGTCCACGCAAGCGGGTTCCGCCTTCTACTAGTAGTTTTTTCATGAGAAACCCCTCGCTTTAAAGGTAAAGATTATATCTTTATTATGTGCAATTTTTGCCAAATGACTCTTTATTTTTGATTATTCCAGTCATTAAGGAATTTTTCTATACCTTGGTCAGTCAAAGGATGTTTAACGAGTTGGCCAAAAAGCTTAAATGGAACCGTTGCAATGTGGGCTCCATTCAATGCTGCATCTGTTACGTGGACCGGGTGGCGAACAGATGCGGCAATGATCTCTGTATCAAGTGCATGACGGTCGAAAATTTCAGCAATTTGAGCAACAAGTTCCATTCCATTGTGGCCAATGTCATCAAGACGTCCAAGGAAAGGTGATACGTAGGACGCTCCTGCCCGTGCCGCAAGTAGTGCCTGATTGGCAGAAAATATAAGGGTTACATTTGTTTTAATGTTCAAATCGCTCAAGGCTTTTACGGCCTTCAACCCATCCAGTGTCATCGGGACTTTTACCGTGATATTTGGGGCGATGGCTGCAAGTTCTTTCGCTTCCTTAAGCATACCCGCAACATCCAGTGAGATCACTTCAGCACTTACTGAACCATCGACTTCCTCGGTGATTTCTTTTAAACGATCGTGAAAAGAAACGCCTTCTTTCGCAACTAAGCTTGGGTTTGTCGTTACCCCATCCAGCACTCCTAAAGCGTTTGCTTCTTTTATCTCATTAATATTAGCCGTATCTACGAAAAATTTCATTTTAAACACCTCTCCAATGTCGAAATATGTCACTTGGTTGCGTTTTCATACATGTTGAAAAGGAAACCGCTACTTGGTAACGGCTTCCTTGGACGTGCATAGTTATGCTTTTTGAGAAGAACCAAATTCACGCATTTTGCCGATGACAGTTTCTTTAATCGCGTCACGGCCAGGTCCCAAGTATTTACGAGGGTCGTATTGTTCCGGCTGCTCAGCAAGAACTTTACGTACCGCTTTACCTTGAGAAATCTGGTTTTCTGTGTTTACGTTAATTTTTGCTGTACCGAAAGAAATCGCCTTTTTAACATCTGCTGTTGGAATACCTGTTCCACCGTGAAGTACAAGTGGTTTGTCAACAAGTCCCATGATTTCTTCCATGCGGTCGAAGCCAAGGTTCGGTTCACCTTTGTACGGACCGTGAACAGAGCCTAAAGCAGGTGCGAATACGTCAACATCTGTTTCGTCAACGAGTTGTTTACACTCGGAAGGAATCGCATAAGCTGCTTCAGCATCATCCACGATAAGGTCATCCTCTTGTCCACCTACACGGCCAAGTTCTGCTTCAACAGATACTCCGTGAATATGAGCTAGCTCAACGACTTTTTTCGTAAGAGCGATATTTTCCTCAAGCGGGTCATGGGAAGCATCGATCATCACAGAAGTAAAACCGGCATGGATGGCTTCCGCACATTTTTCAAAACTTGACCCGTGATCTAAGTGAATCGCAACAGGCACAGTTGTCCCATAAGATTCCATAAGTGATTTAACCATAGCCACAACTACGTTAAATCCGCCCATATAACGTCCGGCTCCCTCAGATACTCCAAGGATAACTGGAGATTGCTCTTCTTCAGCAGCCTGAAGAATCGCTTGAGCATATTCAAGGTTGTTCAAATTGAATTGTCCTACTCCGTAGCGATTCTCTTTAGCTGTTTCTAGCATTTCTTTCATTGAAACTAACGGCATGAAAGGATCCTCCTTTAAATAGAAAACGTCTCGTATCTACTTCCATATTTTCAATTTCCGTACTGAAAAATATGTCGTATAAATAAAGCTACAGTATTAGAATACCAATACCCTCTCTAAGGTGCAACATCGCGAGGATCAGATAGCGCTTTCAATTCGAAAAGTTTTTCTATCATAATTAAATGCCGCCGTTTCATAGCATGAAATAACGTGTTTTTATCTTTTTTTATAAAAAATTTTCTCTTCTTTATAAGAGGATGTTCAAAAAGTCACCAAATGATAAACGGCGCATTTCTTCGTTGCTCGGTTTTTCCGGTCCTCACGTATGAAAGGCATACGGCTTGAGGTCCTCAAAACGTTCGCGCCTCGAACTTCTTGCGACGCGCAAGGAACGTGCTCGTGTCGACTTTAGAATAGGAGGTGACGATCTTTGTCGACGTTCTCATTCGTCAACTTTTTGAACACATAATAAGAATCCACTTCGAAATCACATGTTTCCTAAACAAAATCTGGTCCGTAAATCAACCTCTCAAAAAAATTAAATAAATAAGGCAGAAGGTATGGAAAAACTGCCTCATGTGGAAAGTTCTAGGTACTAAACTCTTTTCGTTTAACCTTCACGTACAAGACAATCTGCTATCATTTGACGAATCGTGTGGATGTCAAATGGTTTTGAGATGACGTGTTGAACAAAGGGATAGTGAGTGTCTTCCTCAATCGAGCTTGCAGAGAGACCTGTCATAATGAAAACAGGCTTATCAAATTGTTCACTGTCTAAATATTTGAGCACCTCTCCACCACTCATTATCGGCAAATTGTAATCCATTAAAATGAGATCCGGGTTATGTTCCATTGCCACTTCACAAGCTTGTTTTCCTGTATTTGCACTAATAGTTTCATATCCTTCGCTTTTAAGAAATTCCTCTAGTAACATTCTAATTCCTGGTTGATCGTCAACAATGAGAATTTTGCTTGTCATAGGTTGTCACAGCCCTTCTTTTTCTAGCCTTAGCTGCCTCGACACTCGCTTATAATCAAACAACTCCTTCTAAAGAGTCCCGGTCCAAAAAGCCATTTGTTATGATATGTCTATAGGAAGCCGCCAACTTTTTTCACTATCCATACCTTTTTCTTTCTCTAGTCTTATATCTTCTATATCAACTCGCAAACTCCTGCAATTTTTGGTAAATGAATCAATTTCATAATTGCTCTTTTTAAAACGCCAAAGACTGGCAGAATATAAGGCTCTTTTCCGAACAGGTTCAAAATGGATTCTTATCCAGCCAAATTTTAGTTTCCGTTTTATAAAGAAGTTTGATCACTTTCTATCCATATTGCTTCACATCGCCCCCTTATCCTGGAGACTCAGCTCCGGGACACTTAGGTCCGTTACGGTATGAGGGCTCGGGGTGGCTGGGAAACGACTCGCTTTCCTGCGGGGGAACCTGGAGTGTTTCCGTTCTTCTCACAAACACAAGGAGGTCCGGGAAATGGCGAGACTCCTGTGGGATAAACATGACAGGTGAGACCCCGGAGGACAGAGTCCGAGGAGGCTCAGCGCATGCCCACGGAAAGCGAGTGATTTCCCGGACCTCCTTCTCTATCCAAGGAAACGGAAACCTATCTCGAGATGGAGTCTTCCAGATCTCTGCCCTTACCTAATAAAAATGATTTCAAATTTCCTACTTGACTAGATTTGGGGAGGTACTTCCTTTTTTGCGTTTTGAATCCCTTGGGCAGAAGGGACTTAAATTATGAAATTTATTCAAATAACAAATTTATATAGAAAAAGGCAAGCCGTAAAGCCTGCCCCTTTACCCTTTATGATTTTTCGTTAATAACAGCTCCGATAAAGCTATGGAACAGCTGTTGTGGGCGTGTCGGTCGTGATTTGAATTCCGGGTGGAACTGGCTAGCGACAAACCATGGATGATCTTCCACCTCAATAATTTCGACTAATCGGCCATCAGGGCTTGTCCCTGAGAAAAGAAAGCCTTTCGCTTCCATTTGTTCACGGTAATGATTGTTAAATTCGAAGCGGTGGCGGTGACGCTCGTAAACCACTTCTTCCCCGTAGGCTTTTATCGCCTTCGTATTTGCCAAAAGGCGAGAAGGATAAACCCCAAGGCGAAGGGTTCCGCCAAGATCAGTAAGTTCCTTTTGTTCTGGTAAAAGGTCGATGATTGGATGCGGTGTAGATGGATCAATTTCAGCTGAATGTGCACCTGTTAATCCCAGTTCATGGCGCGCGAATTCTACCGTAGCCAGCTGCATTCCTAAACAAATGCCGAGGAACGGAACACGCTCTACGCGGGCGTGATGGATCGCAGTAATTTTCCCTTCGATACCGCGGTCGCCAAAGCCTCCTGGCACAAGTACGCCATCCACATCGCTTAGCATTTCGCGAACATTTTGCTCTGTAACCTCTTCGGAATCAATCCATTTCACTTCTACATCTGTATCATAGCTATAGCCAGCGTGTTTGAGTGCCTCTACAACGGAAATGTATGCATCTGGCAGCTCCACATATTTCCCGACTAATCCGATCGTCGCTTTCTCTTTTAGATTTTTCACGTTATCTACAAGCTTGTTCCACTCAGTCATATCAGCAGGATCCGTTTTTAAGCCAAAATGCTGACACGTGAGTTCATCGAGCTTTTGAGCTTGAAGATCAAGCGGTACATTGTATAAAGTATCAGCGTCTCCCGCTTCAATAACCGCTTGCTTATCAATGTCACAGAACAAAGCGATTTTTTCTTTCATGTCTTCAGAAATAGCCATCTCTGTACGTAACACAATAACATCTGGCTGAATCCCTAGCGAGCGAAGTTCTTTTACACTATGCTGGGTAGGCTTTGTTTTCATTTCCCCAGCAGCCTTCAAATATGGGACGAGTGTGCAGTGAAGGTACATGACGTGCTCACGGCCGATATCACTTTTAATTTGACGGATCGCTTCTAAGAACGGAAGAGATTCAATGTCCCCGACGGTTCCACCAATTTCTGTAATGACAACATCAGCGTTCGTCTCATGGCCGGCACGGAAAACACGTCCCTTAATTTCATTGGTAATGTGCGGGATAACCTGCACCGTTCCCCCAAGGTAATCCCCGCGGCGTTCTTTCTTAATAACGTTTGAATAGACTTTCCCTGTTGTTGTATTGCTGAATTTATTTAAGTTAATATCAATAAAGCGCTCATAATGCCCGAGGTCAAGGTCCGTTTCTGCTCCATCTTCTGTTACAAACACTTCCCCGTGCTGGTAAGGACTCATCGTACCCGGATCGACGTTAATGTATGGATCGAACTTCTGAATCGTCACCTTAAGTCCTCTGTTTTTTAATAATCGGCCAAGTGAAGCCGCTGTGATCCCTTTTCCAAGAGACGAGACTACACCGCCTGTTACAAAAATATATTTCGTTGACACAATCATCCCTCTTTCTTTTATAAACTGATCATCTTGGTAGTATTCTCAGGGTGTTGAAAAAATAAAAAAAACGCTCCCCAATAAGGGGAGCGTTTTTGAATGTTAATCAAAATTTAAAGAGCCCAAGTAAAATATTACTCATTCGGACTTTGAAAGTCAACCTTTGGATTCATCTTTCTCGTCTTCATCACCAACGAAGCTGACGTCATCTTCAACGATTTCTTCTTCCTCTTCGTCTAGGTCGTCCTCTTCATAGTCACCTTCGTAATCATCTTCATCGTCATCACCAAGGTCAAGGTCCTCATCAGTCAAATCGATATCCTCTTCCAAGTCATCATCACTGCTATCATCGTAACCAGACTCACCTAATTCATCCTCAAGTAATTTAGATGGTTTCTTTTTCTTCTTCTTTTTCTTTTTACGTTTTTGGGGAAGGTTGGCAATTTCATCTTCCATTTGCTCTACAGAATACCAGCTTCTTAGCCCCCATCTATTTGTTCCAATTGTCATGAATTGACCGTCTACATTTAAATCTGTATAGAACTGGGCAATGTATTCTTCCTTCTGTTTCTCATTGAACCCTTTTAATGAAGCAATACGTTCGAAAATATCGTTAAAATCGATCGCTTCTCCCTTATCCTTAAGAATCATAGTTGCTAGTTCAATCATTGATATTTCCTCTACCTGCTGTTTACTCAGTTCCTTTACACTCACCTTCAAAGCACTCCTTTACTCATCAAATGATCTATTACTTACATCATAGGCATACGGATCACATTTAATCATACCACCCATTATATGGTCACCTTAAACAAAAATCAAATACTCCACCAGAAAAAAGCAGATAAACAAACATTCTACAACGAACCCCTTTTTCTTCCACCTCAGGTCATCCAGAATCTGGATGACCTGAGGTGGAAGAAATCACCATATAAGTAAGCATTCTCATTTGGCGTTCTCTATGTTTTGTCGTAAAATAACAGAAGAGAGTATGAAAAGGAGAGACGATATGAAGACACACCTTTTTGACTGGATCATACTAATTATTATCGTTGTTGCACTTGGTACATGGGCATTTACAAACTACGGCATCATTCACGAGAAACACTTGACCGAAGCAACGGTTACTGAAAAGACTCATGGAGAAAAAGGCTATTTTATAACCGTCGATGATCAAAAACTGCACGTGAAAGACACGAATACTTGGATGGTGCTGACATCTGGTGAAAGCTATGAGATCTCTTATGAGTGGTACGGGAACACCCATCCATATGTTGTAGAAATTAATCAAGCTCATGACGATGACGGTGTCGGCGGCGGTCACTAATAGGAGCTTCAGGCCTGCTTAGGCGGGGCTGACTTCTTCTTTCTTCTATTATGCTAGATTCACGCTGTCGAATGTTATCATAAATTGATCACTTTAAAAGCTGGCCACTAGCCGTAATTGCACGAAATCTTAAATAATTGCACGGAATTATCGATAATCGCACATAATCACGAATAATTGCACGAAATTTTGAATAATTGCGCGAAATACAGAATATTTGCATATTAAGGTGTTTTCACACCACACCACTCCATATGCACACTCCGATAAAGTTAAGAATCCAACCCCTCAAGAGGCTGGATTCTTTTTTCAGCTTTATTTCCTGGTCAGCTGCACGGGGCAGACCTTCGCGGGACATAAGCAATCTTGCCTTCGTGTAGAAAGAGCCCCTCACTACGACAATTTGCTTGGGCCCGCATGACGCGGGTCAGTTCGACGTTGGAACAGGCCCTACACGATGTAGGGTCGTTCGGTGTTAGCACAGGACGTGCCATTTTTAACCGAACTTCCTTAACTTCAGAGTTTTAAGTCGAACTTCCTCACCTCAGGTCTAAACGCCCCTCTCCGCTTTTCGACTGTCTAGCTGCGGCACTCAGACACTCGAGACATAAGCAGTTCGCCTCCGTCGGGCAAGACCCCCCGACTGCGCCGCTCTGCTTATGCTTGGCCCCACACGACGTGGGGTCGTTCGGCGTTGAAACAGGACGTTTCGGTTTTAGCCGAACTTCCCTTACCGGGGCGCCTCCGCTTTTCTTCTTACATATTACGTCGATACTGTCCGCCTACTTCATACAAAGCATTAGTAATCTGGCCGAGGCTCGCTACTTTTACTGTTTCCATCAATTCAGCAAAAATGTTGCCCCGCCGCTTGCTGTCTCTTGCAAACGTTTGAGAGCTTCAGTTGTTTTTGCTTCATTCGCCTGCTGGAAATTGCGCAACTCGGTAATTTGGTGCTCTTTTTCTTCTTTATCGGCACGAGCAATATCCATTGAGTTGATATCATCTTCTGTCAATGGATTCGGGTTCAAGTAGGTGTTCACACCGATAATCGGTAGTTCACCGGAATGCTTTTTTCCTTCATAATAAAGTGATTCCTCTTGAATTTTCCCACGCTGGTATTGACGTTCCATCGCGCCGAGGACTCCGCCGCGATCGTTCATGCGTTCAAACTCCTGCAAAACAGCTTCCTCAACTAAATCAGTCAGCTCACGAATAATGTAAGCGCCCTGCTGAGAGTTCTCATTTTTCGTTAAGCCAAATTCTTTGCTGATGATCATTTGAATCGCCATCGCCCGCCGTACAGACTCCTCTGTTGGTGTGGTGATCGCTTCATCATAGGAGTTGGTATGCAAGGAGTTGCAGTTATCCTGAATGGCGATTAAGGCTTGCAGTGTTGTGCGAATGTCGTTAAAGTCGATTTCCTGTGCGTGCAGGGAACGACCGGATGTTTGAATATGGTACTTCAACTTCTGACTGCGTTCATTGGCACCATATTTATCTTTCATCACGATCGCCCAGATCCTGCGGGCAACACGGCCGAGTACGGTGTATTCCGGATCAAGACCATTTGAGAAAAAGAACGACAGGTTTGGTGCGAATTTGTTAATGTCCATACCACGGCTTAAATAGTACTCCACGTACGTGAACCCGTTTGCCAATGTAAAAGCAAGCTGGGTAATCGGGTTCGCCCCCGCTTCAGCAATATGGTAACCGGAAATCGATACAGAATAGTAGTTGCGGACTTCATGGTCGATAAAGTACTGCTGAATATCGCCCATCATCCTCAATGCAAATTCTGTTGAGAAGATACATGTATTCTGTCCTTGATCTTCTTTTAAAATATCAGCCTGAACCGTACCACGCACGACATGAATCGTATCTTCTTTAATCTTCAAAGCTTCTTCCGCATTCGGTTCGCGGCCGTTTTTCTCTGTAAACTTACTCAGCTGCTGGTCAACCGCTGTATTAAAAAACATCGCCAGAATAATCGGTGCTGGCCCGTTGATCGTCATCGATACAGACGTTGTCGGGTCAACGAGGTCAAAACCATCATAAAGCTTTTTCATGTCTTCAAGTGTACAAATATTGACTCCGCTCTCGCCGACTTTTCCGTAAATATCTGGGCGCTCATCTGGGTCTTCTCCATACAGCGTTACCGAATCAAAAGCTGTACTTAAGCGCTTAGCATCGTCACCTTCTGATAAGTAGTGGAAGCGGCGGTTCGTTCGTTCTGGTGTGCCTTCACCTGCGAACTGACGCTTCGGATCCTCTCCTTTTCGTTTAAAAGGAAAGACTCCGGCCGTAAACGGGAAAGCTCCGGGTACGTTCTCACGCAGCAGCCAAGTTAATCGGTCACCCCAGTCGCTATAATGCGGCAGAGCCACTTTAGGCACCTTGATTCCAGAGAGACTTTCTGTCGTCAAGTCCATGGTAATTTCTTTATCACGAACTTTAAATGTATAGGTTTCTCCACTGTAGCGCTCGTGAAGATCATCCCAATCCTCAAGTTTTTCTGTTGAGTCACGATCAAGATCACGCTCGTAGTCTTCAATCAGACGCTCGATACTTGCTTTATTTTCACTATCGTCAAGTAAAGCGATCGTCCCTTTAAGCTGGTATAGCTTGCGTGCTTTATCTGCTTGGTTATTCGTGTGCTTATGATAGTCGCGAACAGCTAGTGAAATATCCCGCAAATACTGCTTTTGTTCATTTGGAATGATCACGTTCTGCTTTTCAACCTTCTCAACACGTTCAAATGATGTGTCATCCTGCCAGGCATAATCTTCATTCAATTTATCGATGATGCCCGCAAACAATGTGTTGGTACCCGGATCATTAAATTGGCTGGCGATCGTTCCGTAAACAGGGAACTTCGTCGCATCCTGATGAAAAAGCATATGACTGCGCTCGTATTGTTTACGTACTTGACTAAGCGCATCCTCTGAGCCTTTTTGTTCGAATTTATTAATCACGATAAAATCAGCGAAATCAATCATGTCAATCTTCTCAAGCTGGGAAGGGGCACCGAATTCAGCTGTCATCACATACATCGACAGATCGGTAATGTCGGTGATTGCTGCATCCCCTTGACCAATCCCGCTCGTTTCGACGATGACAAAATCAACCCCCGCTGCCTTGGCGACCTGGATGGCTTCTTGAATTGACTTCGATACCTCAGAGCTGGCATCACGAGTCGCCAATGAACGCATATAGACACGCGGGTTAAAAATCGCGTTCATGCGAATACGGTCACCAAGCAAAGCGCCCCTGTTTTCTTTTTCGTCGGATCGACAGACAGGATAGCAATCTTTTTATCAGGCACCTCATTGATGAAGCGGCGGATCAATTCGTCAGTCAACGAACTTTTTCCTGCCCCGCCTGTGCCGGTAATACCAAGTACCGGGATCGTCTTCTCTGTCGTATCTTCTACGGCAGTTTCGAATGCTGCAACAACTTCACGTTCTTCCTTTGGCGTGTTCTCCACATACGTTATAAAACGAGCCATTGCCTGGTGGCTGCCAGTTTTCAAATCAGCGACTGCTTCTTTTACATTGAGTGGTGGTAGGAAATCGCACTCCTCCATCATTGTATTGATCATGCCTTGCAAGCCAAGGCCGCGGCCGTCTTCCGGTGAAAATACGCGAGCAACACCGTAATCGTGAAGCTCTTTAATCTCGCGTGGAAGGATGACACCACCGCCACCGCCATACACTCGAATATGGCCAGCCCCTTTTTCCCTCAAGAGATCGACCATATATTTGAAATATTCGACATGGCCCCCTTGATAAGATGAGATGGCAATCCCTTGCGCATCCTCTTGAATGGCCGCATTGACGACTTCCTCTACAGAGCGGTTATGTCCGAGGTGGATGACCTCAGCCCCTGTTGCTTGTAAAATTCTGCGCATAATATTAATCGACGCATCGTGGCCGTCAAAAAGACTGGATGATGTCACAAATCTGACAGGATTTTTCGCTTGATAAACGTGCGGTTGTTCCATTCTCTCTCCTCCTTCGCGTTAAGATAAATTCGCTTCCTGAACATTCAGCCCTTGTAGCAGCAAATGTATTTGTCTGTCTGTATAGGTTTGCAGTGTAAACGTGCGCTGGAGCATCCACCGTCTGAATCCCCACATCTGCCCTTGAACAAAAATGTTATTCGCGATCAACGCCGTATCCCCTTCCAGCAGTTGATTAGGAAGACTATTAATGATTACTTTTTCTAACATTGCGACCATATCCCGTTCCTTCTGCAGGACATAGTCTTGAGCATCTTTTGATAGCGATTTCACTTCTTGGTACATGACGACAACTTCATTCTGCATATCGTCCATTAGAGTAAAATACGAGCGAACAGCACAAACGAGGTTATCGATACTCGTTTCATTCTGATCGATCGAATCCTCCATTCGCTCCTTTACCCGTTCATACATCGAATCACAAACGAGAAACAGAACATCTTCTTTTTTTCTAATATATTCGTATAATGTTCCGATGCTGAACCCTGCAGCCTTGGCGATTTCACGGGTGGTTGTTTTATGGAACCCTTTTTCCGTAAAAAGGGTTACCGCGCCCTTAACCATTTGTTCACGCCGTTTCTCGACGAGGGCTTCGTCTTTTATTGAAGAGGGTACTTGGTTTTTCGTCATGTTCAGTCACCCTTCCATTGTTGATACCAGGAGCATGCGAGCCTGTATGGATCCGCTTCAGGATCACTGACTTCACGCAGTTTCCCCTGATCATCCTCCACATGCTCCTTCACATCACGCCAAATTTCTTCACGGATCAACTCATAGACTTCAAGCTGAAGCTGCTGCTGACGCTTTTTTTCTCCTTGATCGGTTTCATATAAATAGGAGCGGTGGCGAGATACGCCCTCCCAAAGTTCTTCCATTCCTTTATTCTCGGTGGAAATCGTTCGAACGATGAGCGGCCGCCAGCCTTTAGGATCGGCGATCATCATGTATTCCTCTAAGGTCGCTTTTAGTTTGACGACACCAGGCAGATCCGCTTTATTAATAATAAAAAGATCGGCAATTTCCATAATGCCAGCCTTGAAGATCTGCAAGACATCGCCACTATTCGGTGTCAGCACCAGACCTGTTGTATCTACGACTTTCATAATGTCGAGTTCTGATTGGCCCACTCCGACCGTCTCTACTAAAATGACATCAAATCCATAGGCATCACATACACGTATCGCATCCTTCGTCGCCCGCGCCAGACCCCCTAAACTTCCGCGCGTTGCCATGCTACGTATGAAAATGCCAGGATCGATAAAATGCTGATTCATGCGCGTGCGATCCCGAGCAACGACCCACCGCTAAACGGACTCGTCGGGTCGACAGCGATGACCGCAACGGTAAGCTCTTGCTTTCTCAAATAAGTGAGCAGACGATTAATCAGTGAGCTCTTTCCAGCCCCTGGAGAGCCCGTAATTCCTATATAATGGGCGCTTTTTTTAATCGAAAAAATGTCACTCATCAAGGCGAGTTTATCCGGATGGTCACTTTCAACGAGCGTAATCGCCCGTGCCAGCGCCCGCATATCCTGTTCTTTGATCCGTTCAGCTAGAGAGTGCATTGCCATTGGCCTTCCTTTCTCTTACTGTGTTACCATACGCCCGATGACGAGGCGCTGTATTTCATTTGTACCTTCATAGATTTGTGTGATTTTCGCGTCACGCATATAGCGTTCAACTGGATAATCCTTCGTGTAGCCATAGCCGCCGTGGACCTGGACAGCCTCAACCGTTATTCGCATCGCTGCGTCACCAGCATACAATTTCGCCATCGCGGACGCTTTTGCATACGGCTGGCCTTCTGATTCCAAATAAGCCGCTTGATAAGTTAATAGCCGGGCTGCTTCAATTTCGGTGGCCATATCAGCAATCTTAAAGGAGATCCCTTGATGCTTAGCGATCGGCTTGCCAAACTGTTCACGTTCTTTTGCATAATTAACCGATTCATCCAGTGCTCCTTGAGCGATACCAAGTGCTTGGGCGGCAATTCCGTTACGGCCGCCGTCAAGCGTCATCATTGCGATCTTAAAGCCCTCTCCCTCTTCACCAAGCAAATTCTCTTTAGGAATTCTGCAATTTTCAAAAATCAGTTCTGTTGTTGGAGAGGAACGAATGCCGAGTTTCCTCTCCTTTTTCCCAAAGGTAAAGCCTTCTGTTCCTTTTTCAACGATGAAGGCACTAACTCCTTTGCTGCCAGCATCCTGATCTGTTTTGGCAAAAACGATATAAATATCGCCGACACCGCCATTCGTGATCCATACTTTGTTTCCATTTAACACGTAATGATCGCCATCAAGTTTCGCTTGTGTACGCATCGAGGAGACATCACTGCCTGCTCCTGGCTCTGATAACGCATAGGCTCCTAACTTTTCCCCTGAAGCAAGCTGAGCCAGGTACGTTTTCTTTTGATCTTCATTTCCGAATTTATAAATCGGCCAGCTGCATAGAGAGATATGCGCGGATAATGTTACCCCTGTTGACGCACAAACGCGGGATAGCTCCTCCACTGCAATGACGTAACTGACGAAATCTGATCCAATTCCGCCATACTCTTCCGGCCACGGAATGCCTGTCAAGCCAAGCTCCGCCATTTTGTCAAAAATTTCACGATCAAAGCGTTCTTCCTCATCGCGCTCAGCTGCTGTTGGCTCGACTTCATTTTTTGCGAAATCGCGTACCATTTTTCTAAGCATTTCTTGTTCTTCTGTAAGCTTGAAATTCATCGCTGCTCCCCCTATTCAATCTTTTATTAAATGATTACTGATGACCATTCGCTGGATTTCACTCGTTCCCTCATAAATTTCACAAACCTTCGCGTCACGGAAAAAGCGTTCTACAGCGTAATCTTCCGTATACCCATAGCCCCCATGCACTTGGACAGCCTCAATTGACGTGTTGACTGCTGCTTTTGATGCAAATAGTTTGGCCATCGATGCAGGCTTGCTGCACTTTTCGCCAGCCGTTTGCAGGGATGCTGCTTGATAGACTAATAGTTTTGCAGCTTCAACATCTGTTGCCATATCAGCGAGTTTGAAAGAAATCCCCTGATGCTTTGCGATCGACTTGCCGAATTGCTCTCGCTCTTTTGCATAGGCAACCGCGTGCTCAAGAGCCGCTTCAGCAATACCGAGGGATTGAGCGGCAATCCCAATTCGCCCGACATTTAAGTTCGCTAGGGCAATTTTAAAGCCCTCCCCTTCTTCACCAAGCAACTGGGAAGTCGGAATCTGGCACTGATCAAAATTAAGTGATACCGTACTTGACCCGTGCAGCCCCATTTTCTTTTCCGCTTTGCCTATAGAAAAACCTGGCGTGTCACGTTCTACTATAAAGGCACTGACTCCATTCCCACGCTGTTCATCACGGTTTGTTCGTGCGAAAACGATAAATGTATCCGCCTCGCCGCCATTTGTAATGAACACTTTGGAACCATTTAAAATGTAATGATCGCCTGTTTTCTCAGCACGTGTCTTTAAACTGCCGGCATCCGATCCAGCGCTTGGCTCTGTTAACGCAAACGCTCCTAAGTATTCACCCGAAGCAAGTTTAGGAAGATACTTTTGCTTCTGTTCTTCTGTGCCAAAATAAAGAATAGGGTTGGTGCCTACCGACGTATGCACGGATAATATAACTCCTAGGGTCGCACTGACTTTAGAGATCTCATGAATGGCAATAATATAAGACGTGTAATCCATCTCAGAACCGCCATACTTCTCAGAGATAGGGATACCCATTAAGCCGAGCTCCCCCATTCTCTTTATCAATTCAACAGGAAAACGATCCTCTTCTTCCATACGTTCAACCGCCGGGGCGACTTCCTTCTCAGCAAAATCCTGCACCATTTTCCTCATCATTTGCTGTTCATCTGTAAACTGCAGGTTCATGCTCACTCTCTCCCTCATCTGTTATTCGTAGCTGTAAAATCCTCGACCTGACTTTTTACCGAGCCAGCCCGCTTTCACATACTGTCTAAGCAGTGGACATGGACGGTACTTACTGTCGCCAAAGCCGTCGTGAAGAACCTCCATAATGTACAGACATGTATCAAGACCAATGAAATCAGCAAGGGTCAGCGGTCCCATCGGGTGATTCATGCCGAGCTTCATGACCGTGTCGACGTCTTCCACGGAAGCGACGCCTTCATGAACCGCGAAAATCGCTTCATTGATCATCGGCATCAAAATCCGGTTGGCAGCAAAGCCAGGAAGGTCATTGACTTCAACAGGTGCCTTGTTCAGCTTCTTCGTCATTTCCTCAATCACTTGATATGTTTCGTCACTTGTTTGAATGGCACGAATGATTTCCACAAGCTTCATGACTGGTACAGGATTCATGAAATGCATACCGATGACCTGGGATGGGCGCTTCGTAACCGCGGCAATTTCGGTAATCGGCAAGGATGACGTATTGGACGCCAAGATTGCATGGGGTGGCGTAATCTCATCAAGGCTTTGGAACACCTTCGTTTTCACATCCATATTTTCTACAACGGCTTCAATCACGAGATCACAGTCGGATGCATCGTTCAAATCGGTCGTTCCTGAGAGTAACTCATTTGCCTTTGCTTGCTCATCCGTAGTTAATTTATCTTTATCTACTGCGCTCTGCAGGCGTTTTTCGATACCTGCGATCCCTTTGTTTAGTGCTTCCGCGTTCATATCATTTAATTTCACTTTCAGGCCTGACTGAGCGAATACTTGAGCAATTCCTGCCCCCATCTGTCCCGCACCAATGACCATGACTTGATTAATTGACATGTTGAACTCCCCCTTACTGTTTCGGTACTTCGATCAATACGGCATCCCCTTGACCGCCGCCAGAGCAAATCGCTGCAATTCCAAGACCGCCTCCACGACGCTTCAGTTCATGGGCTAATGTAAGTAAAATACGGGCACCACTGGCACCGATCGGGTGACCAAGAGCTACAGCCCCACCGTTGACGTTGACTTTTTCTGGATCAATACCAGCAATTTTCCCGCTTGCTAGCGACACCGTTGCAAAAGCTTCATTAACTTCGAAAAGATCAATATCGTCTATAGACTTACCTGCTTTTTTAAGTAATTTATTAATAACCAATCCAGGCGTTTCCGGGAAATCATGTGCTTCTACAGCTACTTCATCATGGGCAAGAATGGTAGCCAACGTTTCAGCGCCTACTTCTTTTGCTTTTTCATCGGACATAAGCAGCATCGCACAAGCTCCATCATTCACACCCGGAGCATTTCCGGCCGTAATCGTTCCATCTTTATCAAAAGCAGGACGCAGCCTCGCCAATTTTTCGGTAGTCGTTCCTTTTCTTGGCGCTTCATCTGTGTCAACCACGACCGGATCCCCTTTGCGCTGCGGAATCTCCACTGAGACAATCTCCTCAGCCAATTTTCCATCGTCCATCGCTTGCAAAGCACGATCATGACTGCGAGCCGCCCACTCATCCTGCGCCTCACGCGTCAATTCAAATTTATTTGCCGTCCGATTCCCGTAGCTACCCATATGAACATTTTCAAACGAGCACGTAAGCCCGTCATGCACCATCATATCCTTAACATCAGCATCGCCCATGCGCATGCCAAAGCGGGCTTTTGGCATAAAGTAAGGTGCATTGCTCATGCTTTCCATTCCACCGGCAACGATGATATCTTCCTCACCTAAACGGATGAACTGATCAGCCATCGTTACACTACGCATGCCAGATGCACAGACTTTGTTGACGGTTTCCGTCTTCACATCCCAAGGGATACCCGCTTCACGTGAAGCCTGGCGGGAAGGCAGTTGTCCTTGCCCCCCTTGTAAAACCGTACCCATGATGACTTCTTTAACATCTTCCGCTTTCACGTTCGATCTTTCTAAAGCCGCTTTGATGGCGATTCCGCCTAATTGCGCTGCTGTTAAAGGCGCAAGGCCTCCTCCGAATTTCCCAAAAGGTGTACGTGCCCCTGCAACGATTACTGTTTTTGTCATAATAAATTTCCTCCCTTATTTGTTAACGCTTACAATAATGGCGATTGAACGCTCGCTCAATTTGCCCTCATAAGGAAAGTGTACATAATTTACTGTACACTTTCCACAATTTTCTCATTAAAATTTGGTTTCACGGCCAGCATTCGATTTTAGCGGCTAAGTTAGAAACCTTCTAGGTTAAGAACCGTCATTTTCCTAGGCCGACTTCTCGATCTTCTCCGGGAAAATGGACTTCGCTAGAATCTCTGCAATATCCATTGTGCTGACCTTCTCTTCCACTTCCTTCGCCTTCGTTCCATCTGAAAGCATCGTTAAGCAGAATGGACAGCCACTTGAAATCATTGTTGGTTCTACTTCTAGAGCCTGTTCTGTACGGGCAACATTCATGCGGTTTCCGGACTTCTCTTCCATCCACATCATTCCGCCGCCGGCCCCACAGCACATGCCGTTAGAGCGATTACGATTCATTTCAACGACTTTCACGCCTGGAATCATTTCAAGAACATCGCGTGGCGGCTGATACACTTCGTTGTAGCGTCCCAAGTAGCAGCTGTCGTGATACGTAATCGTTTCGTTCACTTCAACGTCAGGATTCAATCGGCCGTCCTGCAGCCATTCAGCCAGCATTTCCGTATGGTGGAAGACTTCTGCTTCATAGCCAAAATCAGGGTATTCATTCTTGAAAATGTTATACGCGTGCGGGTCAATCGTGATGATCTTTTTAACGTCATGCTTCTCAAATTCTTTAATGTTTTTCTCTGCAAGCTCCTGGAATAAAAATTCATTCCCCATACGGCGAGCCGTATCGCCAGAATTCTGCTCCTTGTTACCGAGAATCGCGAACTTGATGCCAGCCTCATTCATAAGCTTGGCAAAAGCCATAGCAATCTTTTGACTACGATTGTCGTAAGACCCCATAGAGCTTACCCAGAACAGATATTCAAATTCTTCGCCAGATTTCTTAAGTTCTTTGACAGTCGGAATCGATACATCTTCTTCTGTATCTCTCCAGTTAGCCCGTTCTTTCTTGGACAATCCCCAAGGGTTACCCTGACGTTCGATGTTCATCATCGCACGCTGGCCGTCCTGATCCATTTTCCCTTCTGTTAAAACAAGATACCGGCGCAGGTCAATGATTTTATCGACGTGTTCGTTCATAACTGGGCAGGCATCTTCACAGTTACGACAAGTTGTACAAGCCCACAGTTCTTCTTCTGTAATCACGTCACCAATCAAACTTTTGCCGTTCACGTCTTCTGCTGTAGCGGCCGCTTCGTTTCCACCTTGGGACTCAGCCATTTTTGCTAACGTATTGCCTTCTGTTCCGGAAAATGCATAGGAAGGAACCCATGGAGCCTTTCCAGTAACTGCTGCCCCTGTCTCCGTTAAGTGGTCGCGGATCTTAACAAGCAAATCCATCGGTGACAGCATCTTCCCTGAACCTGAAGCTGGACACACATTTGTACAACGACCACACTCAACACAAGCGTAGAAGTCAATCATTTGCAGCTGATTGAAATCCTCTACTTTTCCGACACCAAAGGAAACGTCTTCTTCATCCGCATCCTCGTCCATTTCAAAGTCAATTTTCTTAAGTTTGCCGGGAGGATCCTCACGGCTTAAGAACACATTGACTGGTGCTGCGAGTAAATGTGCATGCTTCGATTGCGGGACGTACACAAGAAACGTGAGCAAGACTAATAAATGAATCCACCACATAACGAAAAACACAGTGGCTGCAGCTGCAGGCGGCATCCATCCGAAAGCGTTTGCAATAATTGTCGCAATTGGTTCTGTCCACGCGCCTTCATGACCGTGCCAAATTAACCCCATTCCGTTCCCAATAAGTACGGAGACCATTAATAATCCGATAAAGAGCAGGACCATTCCTGCTTTAAAACCGCGTTTTAAGCGAACGAGCTTCTCAATATAACGACGGTAAAACGCCCATATGACAGCGACGAGAATGGTTAACGTCACAAGCTCTTGGAAAAAGGTAAACCCAGGATAGAGTGGACCTAGCGGTAAATGTGAATCTGGTGCTAGTCCCTTCCAAATGAAATCGATCGCTCCAAACTGAACAAGGATAAAGCCATAAAACATCATGACATGAATGGCTCCCGATTTCTTATCCTTCAATAGCTTCTTTTGTCCAAACACGTAAATCCATATTTTCTGAAGACGTCTCTTTATCTGACCATCAAACTCGACTTTTTTCCCCATTTGAATATAGGCAACGCGTGTACGAACAACTCGTACAAACAAATATAAGCCATATACCGTCACCCCCAGGAATAAAATCCAATTTGCCAGTAACAAAGGATTCATCTGTTCTCCCCCTCTACGTTGATTACACAAATTTCCGAATCACACCCCCATTGCCATTCGAAAACCTGTAAATTTTCTGAATCTTATATATTAACTATAATTATGAATGAGCATTCAGTCAATACATTTTACATATTTCCTGTTCAAATCATCAATATTAGGGAAAGCTACCTAAATGGAAAGGAGACACCAATAAATGATTGCTACTATCTTAATTTGTATCGTCATCCTACTATTGCTGATCATTTTAGATTTTAAATTAGGAAGGAAAAGTCACAAGAACAACGCCCGCACTCTTCCTTTTACCGAAACGACCGGAGATTACCGGTTATATAAAAATGGTGCACCTTTTTTTGAGGATCTTTTTCAGGAGATATCAGAAGCACAAGTGCAAGTAGATATATTCTTCTATTTAATTAGCAGCGATCAAGCAGGCCGTGATTTTCTACAGGTATTGAAAAATAAAGCACGGGAAGGAGTACCCGTCCGTTTACTTACGGATCGGTTGGGTGGCTACCAGATGTCCAAGTCGATTCGCAACGACTTGAAAAGTGCTGGGGTGCAATTTTACTTCTCCGCCGTGCCTGGTTTCCCGTACTTCTTCTATAAATTAAATCGTCGAAACCACCGAAAGACCACGGTCATTGATGGAAAAATCGCTTATGCTGGCGGCTTTAACATCGGCCGCAACTATTTAGGAGAGAACCCAAAATTTGGCGATTGGCGTGATTATCACCTGCGCTTAACTGGCCCTGTGGTGACAGAACTTCATGACGTTTTCCTTGATGATTGGTATGGGGCATCAGGCGAAAAACATAATCCCATCATCAATCATGATGAAGGGAAACATTCGCTTAAGATCGTACCGACAGATGGTATGAAACTTGAAGGTGAATTTTTGAAAGTGATTGAATCTGCTAAACGTGAAATCCTAATCGGCACTCCATACTTCATTCCGACAAAGAAATTAATGGATGCCTTTAAGCATGCGCTTGAGCGCGGAGTCACACTTCAAATCATGGTCCCACTTAAGGCAGATCATCCTTTTGTAAAAGAAGCCGCCATTCCCTATTTAGAACAATTGTATCGTTTAGGGACACAAATCTGCTTATACGATGCTGGCTTCTATCATTCAAAGGTAATGATCATTGACCAGAGTATAGCCGATATCGGAACAGCCAACTTCGACCAGCGCAGCTTTTTTTTAAACAAAGAAGTAAATACGTTTGTCTATGATGAGGCTTTTATAAGTGATTTACGACAGTCTTATATGGACGACGCTCGAAATGCCATCCCCTTTGATGAAGAATGGCTGGCTCAGCGCTCCCTCGCAACAAAAATTAACGTTCAAATAGCCAAACTGCTACGGCCGATTCTCTAATCACTTAAAAATCGTCAACACCATCGGCCCCACCCAAGCAACGAACCTAAACCCTAAATAAATGCCAACGATTCCCGCGACTCCAGCCAACGCTGGAGGAGCCGGGATCGGCAATTTAAACCCAGCAAAAATAATTCCTACGATAAATCCTGTAAGTAACGCTAGAAAGACTTCCTTCATTTTTCACTCCTCCTCTTGGTCTTATTACTATCTTTCTCCGTTCGTGAAGAGCTATCCTTTCCACTCGTGAGATTCTGCCCAAATACCATGCGATTCTGTCCAAATATGTAATAGGATTCTAACCAAAATCAACAGGATTCTGCCCAAACCCGTTCGATCGCGAATTCAAAGAACCTTTTCTTTAGGAAAATAAAAAAGAATGCCCCGCCAAAACAGCAAGGACACTCTTTGATTATGATATGCAGCTACATTTGTTCTGGTGCAGAAACGCCGATCAAGCGTAGTGCATTCTGTAAGGTGGTACGGACGGCCTTCATGAGCGCAATTCTAGCAGCCGTACGTTCAGGGTGTGCTTCGTCAAGCACTTTTTCTGCATTGTAGAAGCTATGCAAGTTCGATGCTAAATCAAAAGCATACTGCGTTACGCGGTGTGGTGTGCGTTTTTCGGCGGCATCGGCAACGATTTGTGGAAATTCACCGAGACGCTTCAGAAGATCTTCTTCCTTTTCCGATGTTAAGAAGCTGCCATTGAATTCACCACCAGCAAGTCCCCTTTCTTCAGCCTGGCGTAACATCGTGCAAATGCGCGCATGGGCATATTGAACGTAATAAACCGGGTTCTCATTGGATTCCGAACGGGCGAGATCCATGTCGAAGTCAAGATGGGAATCACTGGAGCGCATGGAGAAGAAATAGCGCATTGCGTCAATTCCGACCTCTTCCATCAGCTCTCTTAGTGTAACGGCTTTGCCTGTCCGCTTACTCATTTTCACTTTTTCGCCGTCCTGGAACAGGTTGACCATTTGAATGATTTCCACTTCCAGCGTATCTTTTTGATAGCCAAGGGCTTGAATCGCTGCTTTCATCCGTGGAATGTAGCCGTGGTGGTCCGCTCCCCAAATGTTAATCAGTGTATCGAAGCCGCGGTCAAGCTTATTTTTATGGTAAGCGATGTCTGGGGTTAAATACGTGTATGTGCCATCATTTTTAATGAGAACACGGTCCTTATCATCATCGAAAGCTGTCGTCTGAAACCATGTAGCATCATCTTTTTCATACACATAATTCTTCTCTTTCAGCACATTTAATGCGTTGTCAATTTTGTCACCCTCATAGAGGGATGTCTCTGAGAACCATTCGTCAAAAGGAACACGGAACTCTTCTAAGTCTGTTTTAATTTTGTTCAATTCGTAAGTCAGACCGTATTTACGGAAAAAAGCCAGACGTTCCTCTTCAGAAACCTCGCCCCATTTCGCACCGTCTTCTTCGGCTAACTTTTTACCGAGCTCAATGATGTCCTTGCCATGATAGCCATCTTCAGGCATGTCCCAATCTTTACCAAGGGCCTGCATGTAGCGTGCCTCAACAGACAAAGCAAGATTGGCCATTTGGTTTCCAGCGTCATTAATGTAGTATTCACGGGAGACTTGGTAACCAGCTGCATCAAGGACATTGCTCAACGAATCACCAACAGCGGCTCCACGTGCATGGCCTAGATGCAACGTACCAGTTGGGTTCGCCGAAACGAACTCAATTTGGATTTTATGGCCTTGTCCGTTGTCCGTTTGGCCGTAATTTCCGCCAGCCTCAAGGATGGCTGGGACAAGGTTGGTTAAGTATTGATTGTCCATATAAAAATTAATAAACCCTGGTCCGGCGATTTCAATTTTTTCAATCGATGCTTTCGAACGATCAAACTGTTCGACAAGCTCTGCTGCGATCTGACGCGGGTTCTTCTTCGCAACACGAGCCAGCTGCATCGCCATATTGGTCGCATAATCCCCGTTTGATTTATCCTTTGGCTGCTCAAGAACGATGGCAGGCATTTCTTCGTCTGTGGCCAGACCTGCCTGCTTCACAGCTCGAACAATTTCATTCTTCAGCTTCTGTTCCGTCTGTTCAACAATGTTCATGATTCCCTTTCCTCCTCAAAAATCAGCGTCAATCGATGACGTTGCGTGACATCATCGTTTAACGTCATTTGATAACTAATAAACAGACGGCCTTGAGAAGCTTCTGTCAGCGACCGATACTCAATTTGGTCTGTCCATGTCCTCATATGAAAATCACCATAGGTATGGCGATAAATATTTTCCGTCTCTCTTTTTCTTTGAAAAACTTGCCGCATATCTACAGCACCTGTTCGTTTAATACTAATATGATCCGGCTTAATTGTCACCATTGTATTTACAGGCTCCCCCTCTTCAGGATGCTCTGTAAACGTGAGAACCTCCGTTTCATCGCGCGTATAAAATTTCCCAGGCTCAGACAGCGTCATCTCTTCTTTACGATCCACATCTCTGATTTCCGTTATGAGCTTAAGCTTCACGTCTGTCATTTCATTACTCCTCCATCCATCAGATCCCGCGTCCTTCCTTAACTTATCTATTATAAGAATTCATCAGCAAAAACTCAAGTTAATCCGACAATTTTTGTACGTTCTCTTCAACCTTTTGAATTTGTGAAAAGTAATTAGGCACGGTGGCTGCGGTATAAACGAGAATAATGGCACAGACGATGCCGAGGAACCATTTATAGGAGAGCACCTTTTTAAATGGCCGCTTGTCTTTGAAAACTGCAAATAAAATCAATGGGAAAAACAAGGCCAGCATAATGATATCCGTGTGCCAGTGGGTCTTGACATCACTCATGGCTACTTGAAAAAGCAGTACGTCCGACATGTGCTCACTAATCTCAACAGTGGTTACATCCGAATGGGCGAGGCCTTTTTGTACGGTCAGTGTCGAACCGTTCACTTCATAACTATATCCAGATGGATTCCAGCCGAATTGGAAGGTCAAGATGAGCAGAACAGCCATAATGAGGGCGTACACTGCTGTAACACTGATTAATTGTTTGTTCATAGTCGTAAAACTCCTTATCCTGAGGTGGTTCAAAAAAGTCATCCATTCGTCTGCCTTTTTATGTGATGGCGATCAGAAACAATTGCATGAATTTGCGGCATAATTGCACATAATTTTAGATAATTGCACATTTCCAGACTTAATTGCGCGAAACAGCACGATAATTGCACGAAATCCTTATTAATTGCATATTTGCATAAAAACAAAGATCCGCTGCGTCTAGCAACGGACCTATTCTACCATTTATTCGACAAACCCTAAAAGCATTTCGCGTACAAACTTGCTGGCAGCTATGGCTGTTTGTTCTGTTTGGTCGTAGGCTGGAGCAACCTCAACCAGGTCTGCTCCGACAACTTGTACGTCAGAACCAACAATCGCATGGATGGCGGCGAGCAGTTCTTTTGATGAAATCCCGCCTGCTTCGGCTGTCCCTGTGCCTGGGGCGTAAGCTGGGTCAAGGACGTCGATGTCGATGGTGACATAGACAGGCCGGCCAGCCAATTCAGGCAACATACATTTCAATGGTTCGAGGACGTCAAACTTCGACATATGCATGCCGCTCTTTTCAGCGTACTGGAATTCCTCGCGCATGCCGGAGCGGACCCCAAACGAGTACACATTCTGAGGACCAATCAACTCGCATGCCTTCCGGATTGGTGTCGAATGGGAAAGGACTTCTCCCTCGTACTCCTCCCTAAGGTCGGCATGAGCATCAATATGGATAATAGCCAGGTTCGGCTGCGTTTTATGAAACGCTTTAAAGACCGGCCAACTGACGAGATGCTCTCCACCCAGTCCGAGCGGAAACTTCCCTTTTTCCAAAAGTTCGTCGATATAGCCTTCGATAATGTCAAGACTGCGTTCGGCATTGCCAAAGGGAAGCAGCATGTCGCCGGCGTCGTAATAGTTGACGTCTTCAAGGTGACGGTCTAAATAAGGGCTGTACTCTTCAAGTCCGATGGAGGCTTCGCGAATCCGATTCGGGCCAAATCGTGAACCTGGGCGGAAGCTCGCGGTCCAGTCCATCGGCAGGCCGTAAATGACAGCCTCGGCTTCCTGTTCATTCGGGCGGCTCATGATAAATACTTTTCCTGAATAAGCCGGGTCAAATCGCATGGATTACTCGCCTTCTTCCGTGATATTTTTGACGAATTTAGGCAGAGCGAAGCAGGCATTGTGAAGCTCTTTCGTGTAGTATTTCGTGTCGAATTCCTGAAAACGCTCGTCCGGCACCTTTAGTGGATCGTAAATTTTGCTGCCCATCGTAAACGTCCATAGCCCGCTCGGGTATGTCGGGATATTCGCCGTGTAGACGCGTGTAATCGGGAACGTTTCCTTGACATCACCGTACACCTGGCGAATCAAATCCGCTTTAAACCACGGATTATCCGTTTGCGCGACAAGAATGCCATCCTCTTTCAAGGCATTTGCAATTCCTTCATAGAACCCTTTTGTAAAAAGACTGACAGCTGGACCTACGGGCTCGGTGGAATCGACCATAATCACATCATATTCGCGCTCACTTTTCGCAATATGCATGAAGCCATCGCTAACTTGCACGTCGACACGTGGATTATCCAGTGCGCCTGCAATGCTCGGCAAGTATGTCTTCGAGTACTCGATAACCTTGCCATCGATTTCAGCCAGAGTGGCCTGCTCGACACTTTCATGCTTCAAAACTTCACGAATCACGCCGCCGTCACCACCGCCAACGACGAGCACTTTCTTCGGACTTGGATGTGTGAACAACGGCACGTGTGCGATCATTTCGTGATAAACGAATTCATCCTTCTCTGTCGTCATCACCATATCATCAAGCAGCAGCATCCGCCCCCACTCTTCGGTTTCAACCACCTCAAGCTCTTGAAACTCCGTCTGTTCTTTATGCAAAGTTCGGTTCACTTTTGCGGTAATGCCAAAGTTCTCCGTCTGTTTTTCGGTAAACCATGTAGCCATATTGATGTTCTCCTTTCAATACTCATGTAGGACGTTGTGCAAAAAGACACCGAAAATAATAAGCGGCCGCCTCTTAAACACACATTTGTAACCAATCAAATTATAGATTAAACGTTAGAAAAAGCAAGGAAATGTTTAATTTGTCCACTATTCTCCCATAATAATAGCAATATTTATTATTTCTTTACAGGCAGGAGCAGGAAAAATGCTATTATTTATTCGTTTTAAATGGAAATGGATACGCAGGACAATGAAAGCCGCAGTCACTTGCGGAATCCTTGGCCTCATTGCGTTTGTTGCTGTGTTCATTTATGCCGTTGGCTTGGGACCCCCTTCCCTTCATACCGAGCAGAATTCAATCTACTATGGCTCGAATGGGGAAGTGATTGATGAAACTCACGGGGCGCAGGAACGTTACTGGATTAGTAAACAGGAAATGCCTGAGGAGATGATCAATGCAACACTCGCCATTGAGGATCACCGCTTCTACGAGCACTTTGGCTTTGACCTTAAGCGCATTGCATCTGCTGCATTGACAGACTTAAAGGCTATGAAAATGGTTGAAGGGGCCAGTACGATTACACAGCAATATGCACGCAACCTCTACCTATCTCATGAAAAAACGTGGACGCGAAAAATTAAAGAAGCCTTCTATGCAATGCGGCTAGAAATTTTTTATGAAAAAGACGAGATCATTGAGGGATATTTGAACACGATTTATTACGGACATGGCGCCTACGGAATTGAAGCGGCCAGCCGGTATTATTTTGACAAGCATGCAAAAGAACTAACGCTTGCAGAGGCATCAATGCTTGCCGGCATTCCGAAGGGGCCGAGCTACTATTCTCCCCTTAACAATGCCGAAAATGCCAAGTCTCGTCAGGAACAAATTCTTTCCCGTATGGAGGAGCTTAACTATATTTCACCTAATAAGGAGCAGGAGGCATTGACGGTCTCCCTCGATTACTCTGATCACTCCGGCGAAGCTACAAAAGCAGTGGCTCCTTACTTTCAGGATAAAGTAACCGAGGAAGCAGCTAGATTACTTGAAACAGATGTGGATGCTATTAAAACTGGCGGGTACCACATTTATACAACTTTAAAGAAAAATCAACAAAAGGAGCTCGAACAATCAATTGATCAAACCATTGACAATGGCTCTGAAATTCAAACAGCCAGCGTCATCATGGACAGTCAGACAGGTGCAGTCACCGCCCTAGCTGGGGGAAAAGATTACGCCAAGAGCGCCTACAACCGGGCCACAGAGGCAGAAAGGATGGTCGGTTCTATCATTAAACCATTCCTCTACTATGCTGCCCTCTTGCGTGACTACACACCACTGACAATGGTTGCGAGTAAACCGACATCGTTTGAGTTGAAAAACGGCAAAGTCTATTCACCGAGTAACTATAACAATTACTACGCCAACCGAAAAATTACGATGGCTCAAGCTTTAGCGTTATCTGACAACATTTACGCGGTCACAACGAACGTCGATATTGGCCCAGAGAATTTTGTGGATACACTACGTACATTTGGAATTTCCGGTGAGTTGCCTGCCGTGCCTTCCTTAGCCCTTGGCACTGCTTCGATCTCGCTTTATGAAATGGTTGATGGCTACACGAGGATGGTAAGCGGATCTGAAGCTGTACGCGGTCACACGATCACAAAAATTACCGATCGCCATGACAACGTCTTGTACAAGTATGAACCTGATACAGACACCGAAAGAAACATCGACCCGAACGCTGCCTTTACCGTTACACACATGATGACAGGCATGTTCGATACGGCACTTAACGGTTACATGAGTGTGACAGGGGCAAGTATTGCTGATCAATTGACCCGTATGTATGGCGGTAAATCAGGAACAACAGATTCCGATAGCTGGATGATTGGCTTCAGTCCACAGTATATCATGGGGGTTTGGACAGGCTATGACGACAACCGTGCAATCACAAAAACAAAAGATCACCAATATGCCAAGCATCTGTGGGCCGACACGATGGAAACGATCCATCAACCTCTGCCCGCTGCAGCTTTCACTCCGACACCTGGAGTCAAAGGCGTGTACATTAATCCTAAAACAGGCAAACTACCTGGCCCAGGCTGTCCGAAAGAACGACTCGTTTACATGGACAAGGAAAACATCCCAACTGAAACATGTGAACAAAAAGAAAAAAGCAACGAAGAAGAAATCAACGAAGAACTCAAAAATGACTCCTGGCTCGACGGCATCGTCGACTGGTTCTCCTAATATATGCCACCTCAGGTCATCCAATTTTTGGATGACCTGAGGTGGCAGTAAATGTATAAAAAGACAAAGAAAACGACCGGTGACTAGCCGGTCGCTTTCTTTGTCCTAGTAAATACATGTATAACCCATGTGTTACTTAATATATTATCCAAATAGCTTGCTC
Organism: Halobacillus shinanisalinarum; assembly: GCF_022919835.1. Taxonomy (NCBI): domain Bacteria; kingdom Bacillati; phylum Bacillota; class Bacilli; order Caryophanales; family Bacillaceae; genus Halobacillus; species Halobacillus shinanisalinarum. The sequence continues at coordinate 1,761,764 of NZ_CP095074.1, forward strand.
GTCAAGATTCGCCTTCTAAAAAACTGCTTATTTCAGTGAACATTTTGTGAACTTCCTATAAATGCTACACGATGGTAATATCACTAATGTCATCGAGCTTGCAACTTGTTACTTCCTTCGACTCCTCCTCCTTGCCAAAAACCTTGCGCTCTAACTTGTTCATATAAGTGATTTTCATACGGATATGTTCATAATCAAAACCATTATGCACTTTGACGTTAACCGTTAAACCGTCGTGAAGTGCTCTCTGCAAAATAAAGTCAATCTCAACCGCCTTTTGCTCATCAATGATCCCTTTTTCGACTCGTTGGTCCTCCTTCCATTGCCTTTTGATTAATTCCACATGTTCCGGCAGCATCAATGATGTCCATTTGATTGTTCCACGGTCATGGTTGCGCTGATCCATAGTAACTCCTCCTAAACAGGAACGTTTGTTCTTATTTTATCACAACGACACTTCACGTATACTTGTATTTTCTCCCAGAAAAAAGTTCGGGCATGCCCTGTGGGGGAATTGCACGAAGTTTTGAATAATTGCGCGAAACACAGTATTAATTGCACGAAATCCTCAATAATTGCGTGAAAGTGGAGGTTAATTGCATATTTACACAAAAAAGCACCTCCCCTTTTTAAAAAAGAGGAGGCGCGACAGCTCAGTTACTGTACTCCGAGTGAGTCTTTCAGTTCTTTATCAGTATTTTCCCAAAGCTCTGGTTTGAAATCACGTAAATAGTCACCGAGAATCTGCTTCGATTTCTCGTCCATATGCTCGACAGCAAAGCGCCCTTTCAATGATTTATCCATCTGATTGACATGCTCTGGCATCGATTTATAACCGCGGCGAATTTCACGGTCAACGACGAGTTCACTTCCGGACACTCCGTGATAACAAGGATTTCCGCCCCGTTGATCCACAGTCACCCAAACAATCCAATACAGCTTGCCATTTGGAACCTCAGAACGATCAGGCTTAAAACGAACCCGCTTCTCGACCTTGCTTCGCGCATGAAGAGCTCCCATGTCAACGAACGCTTCTTCTTCATTAGGATCGACGATAACAGGTGTCATGTTCTCAAGACTGATGGATCCAACCCCATATCCACCATGCCCATCAGTTGAATCGTCTTTTATGATCGTAAATTGATTTTTCTTCTTATCACTATTTTCGCCTTCATCTTTATCTTTAAATTGATCAAATTCCTTCATGCTAAACGACATCCTCCTTCTAGACTAACTGTTGCTTCTACTTTAACATAATCGCATGCTACTTTTCACAGCAGAAAACTTTAATAATTCCATTAAGAAAGAAGGAATTTGACGTTTTTTGCAGAAGAAGATGTAGTAAGTCAATTAACGCATTAAAGGAGAGAACAGGATGCCGATTATTACTGTACAAATGCTCGAAGGACGAAGCGATGACCAGAAACAAGCTTTGGTTGAACAAGTAACCAACGCTGTGACAGATACCACAGGTGCCCGCAAAGAAGCGGTCACTGTTGTGATAGAGGAAATGTCCAAGCAGAACTATGGCGTGGCAGGAAAACGATTGGCTGACTGATTTATAAGAGTCTTAAGGATTAATTAAGAATTTATCGGTTGCAAAAAGTCCTCACGGGGTTTAATCCACTGAGGATTTCGTTATACTGTCATATGTTTATCCTAGTCATTTACGTTGCCAGGCATGCCTGAAATGCTCCACAAAACATGTGGCTCGGTCACTTGATAAAGAATAATACATCATTCGCCCCTAGGTGATAAAGGTATTGTGTAAAAGTATTATAAAAAATCAAGTCTACAAATATGTTTTAAAATTACAACAAGTGGAAGGTAGTCTATGTAAATCAAATTTCAGAAAGGTAGGAATGCAAACATGAGTCAATTAACGTTAGATAATGCAAAAAAGCTGATTGAAAGTTCAGAAACAGAGGCTAGAAACCTTGGTGTTGCAATGGTTATATCAATCCTTGATGAAGGAGGAAATCTGATTGCTGTTCACCGCATGGACGATGCTTGGCTTGCAAGCGTTGACATTGCCCAAAATAAAGCATGGACGTCCGTCGCCCTTAAGATGCCGACATCTAATCTAGCAGATGCAACCGTACCAAAAGCTGAACTGTATGGTCTAAATACGACTAATAACGGCCGTATTGTTGTATTTGGCGGCGGAATCCCACTCGTGAAAGAAGGAAAAGTTGTCGGAGCAGTCGGTGTCAGCGGCAGTAAAGTAGAACATGATGTCCAAGTTGCAGAAGCGGCAGTTAAAGCATTCGAATCGCTTTAAAATAAAACCTCTAGGCCTGCTCAGGTGTGCGTTAGTGATTACTGACCATACCAAGTGGGCTTTATTTACATCTGCAGATTTCATTAATAACACCTCTTCCAGGCTGGCACTGTTAGTGATTATGCCTAAAGCTTTGGTGCTTATATATAATTATCCCCGTCCTCTTAAGCATCTTTCTTAATTTTTCTATATTGCAGAATAGCCCCCAAAAAGGAATGAAGTAATTAAACTGGTCATTCCTCCTCACTAAATCAGCTATATTTCTAATCCAACAGGAACGATATACAAAGCTGAAAGATGATCTTCGTCTGGTAATATATTACCGTTTACCTTATGATCATCAAATCCCCCAATGGGTGCTATGACTTTCCCAAGACATCCTGCAACCAACATCATATTTTGCACCATATGCCCCGCTTCCATTAGGCTGAAGCGATAGCCTCTTTCCCCATAATGATCCGTCGCAACATCTAGGTTCGTTGCCACCACCAAACAAAAGTTATAGTCTATCTCCTATTGGACCACTGCATTTCTAACGTTCCAATTCCCACTCACAAAAGTCAAAGCATGGTCCTCATGATGATATTTATAAAGGCCTGCTTCCACGTTATCCACTTCCTTTATGGCAACAAAAACTTGATTAGCATAAAGCTGGCCGGCAGAAGGATACGCCCGGCGTCCATTTTCATTCTCCAAGATACCTACTGACCATTTTAAAAAAGTTCCTAGATCTTCCTTACCTATCATTTTCTCTATCCCAATTGCCTTTGAAGATCTTCTACCTTGAATACAGCTGGACAAATCCTCATTCAACGATCTATAACTTAAATAAAAGTACTCACTAGATAGACATTCTTCCTGTTTTTGTACAGCAGAAGGCTGATAAACAGGAGGCCAGTTTGATTCTTTATGAAATTGTTTATAGGATTTCCTCATGACCATGCTCACCTCTTTTCGATTATTAACTCCGTAAGACAAATTTTATATGTAATTCAATATCTGAAGGTCAACGGCATCTATATCACCTATTTCTTTCTTCTTATCCCAAAGCAATATCCCTGACGTCTCCTCATTTTCTTTAAAAGGTTGTCGTTCACTTATTTTTGTAAAATACACAGGGTTATACTTAATGATGCCGCCGCTTAGATCTTTTACTTTCATTAATCCTTTAAATTCTAGTTCTGTGACTTGCTGCACCGTTTCCTCGTATAATTCTCTGATCGCACATTCTCTCGGTGTTTCGTCCCCTTCTCTTCGACCTGCCGGGATCTCCCATTGTTTCCTCCAAATGTTATAGCAGAGGAGGTAGTTCCCTCCGTGTTTAAGAACAGCAATGGAACCCGCAACCGGTGAATAACGATCTAATCCTTTCTCTTTTAGACTGATAAATTCAAGAAACTCTCGTCCATTTTTATTCCTGACACGAGCCAAACGAACATCCCCCTCATTCATCTTTCAATAAATCATACTCACACAAAAAAAGTTCTACGATGAGTGCAACATTTTCCTAATTATTCTTATCTGTCCTCTATGGTTGATTTCATCCTCACACACATGAAACCAAATAAAGTAATTATTCGATTGATGGTCGTCCCATAACCTTTCCTGATACAACCATCCATCATTTCGTTTTTTGAACTCTTCTAATGTTGTATTTCTAACTTGATTTAACTTATCAATATAGAACTCTAGAGGCTTCCTTTTAATTTGCTGCCTCCCTTGATTACCAAGAGAATATGCCGCTCCCCACTCAGCGGATTCTTGCTCATTTGGTCTTCTCTTATCAAATACCTCAATCTGAAAACCTACTTCAATTGCAGCCATATGCAAGAGTAATGCACCTATAGAATTTCCATTTTCACTCGGTAAAAAGTCCAGCTGCTCGGTATTTAATCCTTTGACAGCCTGTAAAGTAGTATATCTTGCATAATTCATCATGGATACTAGGTGCCCTATTTGTGGAGTGTACTTCTGCAATTCCGCTATTTTAAATTCCATTTATAATCTCCTAGAAATAAATTTCGTTCTTCACATTAGATTTAGCCTGCAGGTAGTATTAACGAGGCCTCATTACAGATGGATCTAACCCTTTACTTTCTATAACCACTGCAGTTAATCCTTGTTCAGTAATCGTTTCATGCCATTCCCCTTGTTCCCGGAATACAGCATTCCCTTCTTCCACGGTCACCACTTCTTTATCTTCCCCACACACTCCCCCTTTTCCACTTAAAACGAGCAGTAATTGCGGAATAACTGCTTGGTGATACGCTATCTTCCCTTTAGCCTCCAGATACATACACCCAATATGTGCTGGGCTCTCTGTATTAACGATTTGCGACATTATAAAATTGGAATCAAATTTTGTAATGTGTTTACCAACTTCTTTATTAAATTTAAAAATCTTCACAAAAGACCTCCCCCTTTTTTCTGACTCTTTGTTCCATTCTATACATCGCAATCCTTTATAATTAGAAGTACGGTGGCCGTTTTCCCCTTCAGGAAAAACTATTCGCTACCTAAACCATAGCTCCTTGGATGTTTCCTTCGACAACCCCAAGTAGTTGATAAAATACAAATGGAGAGGTTCCTTCTCATCCCATTGTTCATAACAATTAATAAGCCCAGCAATGCTCCCGTTAAAGTATTCCTCCACAAGCGTCTGAACCGTTTGCGTACTGCGCCAATAATCGTAAAAGTCAGCAGAGTAACCGGGACTCTCCCTGTGCCTATATCCCGACTTTCCAAATTGATCAAGTGTATATTCACCGTAATCCTCTTTGTAGGCCTCAATCAGAAGGTTTTCCACCTCTGAAATTTCATTAAATCTTCCTTCCGATAACATCAACTTTCTGGCAATGTAATCACACATGCCTTCCTCAAACCACATATTCTCCTCATCATCTTCAAAATCATCACGAAAAAAGTCAGCATGATGGGTAAGCTCATGCGCAGCAATGATAGCAACATCCATGTCCTCAAGTGATGAGTAATACAATTCCGCTTTTGTAACGCTCTTTCCCCTGGCTGATTTCAAAAAAATGTCTTTCCAAACTTCAGTTAACGGATTGATATGAATCAAATCTCTTGAAGTATAGGCAGGTAATGAGATCTCCGAATAAAGTTCTGTCGCTGATTTAAGATCATGAAAAACAATTCCCCTTGGTTTTTCAAAGCTCGTAATTTCTTCTAATGACTTAGCAAAGTCAGCCAACCGCTCATTAAGGCTGATTCCACTCTCCTCTATCTCTTTTATATAAGTGGTATCTGTAACAGAAACAGCATATCTCATAAAAACTTCCTCCAGTTCGATATAGTTCATCTTTACCATTTCTATTCACTTTCTAAAATCCCTCCTACTTTTTGTAAAAAAAAAGACGCTCTCCCTATTAAGAACGCCTTTGCTAAAAACATTAGTCTTCATTATTCTCCTCAACATGAAGACAGACAAGAGTGGGCAACTGTTCACTGCCCTCTTTATATACGTGAAATGTATGTTGTTCTATTGTTTTCTGAAACTCTTTCATGGTCATTGCTCTCCTCACTTTAATGAATATCTCATGAAAATGGACCTGCACGTTAGAAGGATTAATGGAGAACTGTTAAGACAGACAAAAAGTAATTTTTCAGCAGCATAAGATCTTCGAGGTGGCCTCTCGTTTGGTTCAATCTCCGCCCCTTCATGAAAATCTTTTTATAGGAATATTCCACAGAAAACGCAGTTCCCTAAACTTTTCTGCCTTCTTTCACAAAAAATTTACTTCTTTTATCTCTTTTTTACTCTTTATATCTCATCATATCTAAACCCTTGATCTGTATAGGGTTTTGGAGGTTTTTACCACACCTCTAAAAATCGGATTTCTTAAAATCGTCTGTATTTTTAACTATACACTAGCAATTTGTAATATCGCGGTACTTAGTGTGTGCCATCCCCATTCATAAGAATTAATGCCGTTTTTTACCTATAAAACTGGTTTGATTATATCTGGACAGAACACTATCATAAAAACATTGACAACGGCAGAATTCTTAATGGCTAAGCGTAAGCGATTGCAGAATGCTTCTGTCTTGTTTGTTCAATGATCCTAAAAAATTAGTTATAAAACTTCTAAAGGAGGACATTGTCATAATAACATTCCAGTATGAAAAAGGTGATTTTGCATGAATCAACAAACCGCAACCATCACTCGTACTAATGAACAGCTAACTTTTGACAAACCATCTGTTGAAGACGGCTCAGCTATGTGGGACCTCGTAAATAACTCATCCCTCGATCAAAATTCACCCTACAAGTACATTATGATGTGTGAATTCTTTTCCGAAACATGTGTCGTCGCAAAAGAGGACGGCAAATTGGTTGGGTTCGTCACGGCCTTTATTCCGCCTGAGAGAAGTGATGTCATATTTGTCTGGCAAATTGGAATCGATGCTTCTCAGCGTGGAAAAGGGATAGCCTCTAAAATTTTAAATGAACTCGTTGAACGTCAGGACGGCAGCGAGGTGCGCTACCTTGAAGCGACAGTGACACCATCTAATGATGCCTCACAGTCCTTGTTTAAACGATTAGCTCGTGATAACAAAACGACTTGTACAATTACAGAGTGCTTTCCAGAGAAATTATTCCCTGGAGACGAACATGAAGAAGAATTAACATTTCGAATCGGACCATTTTCCAAGGAAAAATCTCCCGAATTAAATAAATAAAACTGACTATTTCAAGGAGGATTGCACTATATGAATAACGATCTAAAGGTATTTGAAGAACTGGAATCAGAGGTAAGATCCTATTGCCGCAGCTTCCCTACCATTTTTACAAAAGCTAAAGGGTACAAGATGTGGGATGTTGATAATAAAGAATATCTAGATTTCTTTAGTGGGGCCGGTGCCTTGAACTATGGCCATAACGATCCAAACATGAAAGAAAAGCTTATTGAATATATTACACATGATGGAATTACTCACAGCTTAGATATGGCTTCTACAGCGAAAGCAGAATTTCTAAACAAGCTAAACGATGTGATCTTGAAACCTCGTGACCTCGAATACAAGGTGATGTTCCCTGGACCAACAGGCACGAACACTGTAGAAAGCGCGTTAAAACTAGCTCGTAAAGTAACAAAACGTACGGAAGTTGTCAGCTTTACAAATGGTTTCCATGGCATGACGATCGGTGCGCTTTCTGTCACAGGAAACTCCTTCAAACGAAAAGGGGCAGGCATTCCGCTTCATAACGCTATTACCATGCCTTATGACAACTACATCGATGAAAACCTCGATACACTTGACTATTTTGAGCGCTATCTTGAAGACGGCGGAAGTGGTGTAGAAATTCCAGCTGCAGTTATCCTTGAAACGGTACAAGGCGAAGGCGGCTTAAACACAGCACGCTTTGAGTGGCTGAAGAAGCTTGAGTCCATTTGTAACCGATTCGACATTTTCCTAATCATTGACGATGTTCAAGCAGGTGTCGGTCGGACAGGTACGTTCTTCAGCTTTGAGCCCGCTGGCATTAAACCTGATGTTGTTTGCCTGTCTAAATCCATTGGTGGATACGGCTTACCGTTTGCGATCACATTGATTAAGCCAGAGCATGACATTTGGGCTCCAGGTGAACACAACGGTACGTTCCGCGGTAACAACATGGCATTTGTTACGGCAACAGAAGCCCTTAGATATTGGGAAGATCCAAGTTTTGAAGAAGGGATAAAAGAAAGAGCTGACAAGATTACTACATTCCTAGATGGCTTGATTGATAAATATCCTGAAATGAACGGCTATCGCAAAGGCCGCGGAATCATGCAAGGAATCTCTTCTGATGTCGAGGGTTTCTCTGAAAAAGTTGCGGAGCTTGCCTTTGAACAAGGTTTAATTATGGAAACAGCCGGTGCAGACGATGAGGTATTCAAGCTGTTCCCGCCAATTAACATTGATATCGAAGCACTTGAACAAGGTTTTGAAATAATCGAAGCGGCCGTTGAAGCTGTTGCTAAAGAGAAAGAGTTAGTTACATCCTAAATTAACTATACAATTAACCATACCACTTATTGGAGGCTTACATTATGAAAGTAGTAAAACTAGAAGACGTGCTTGGAACAGAAAATGAAATAAAAGGCGACAACTGGACATCTCGCCGCTTGTTATTTAAAAAGGATGGCATGGGTTATTCTGTTAACGATACAGTGATCAAGGCAGGCACGGAAACACACATTTGGTACCAAAATCACCTTGAAGCGGTTTATTGCATTGAAGGTGAAGGAGAAGTTGAAACTCTAAAAGACGGTAAAGTTTGGCCGATTAAAAAGAATGAAATCTACGCACTTGATGAAAATGATGAGCATCTACTGCGTGCTTATGAAGGCTCAGATATGCGTATGGTTTGCGTATTCAACCCGCCGCTCACAGGCCGTGAAATTCATGATGAAAACGGAGTATATCCAGTAGATGATGAATAAATAATGAAATCCTCCCTATCCGGATAGGGAGGATTTTTTTATCTATAGAAAACCAGGACATGAGTGGATCCACTCATGTCCTGGTTGATCTTTACTTATGAAGGTAAGCCAAGAATCGCCTTCGTTTCGAGATACTCTTCGATGCCGAAGTCTCCCCATTCTCTACCGATACCGGATTGCTTATAGCCGCCAAACGGTGCGGAGAAATCTTTCCCTTTATCATTGACCGTGATTCGACCGGCACGAATGCTTGTTGCCACTTTACGAAGAAGCTCTGGGTCTTTCCCAACTACATAACCTGCTAATCCATAAACCGTGTCGTTGGCAATCTCAATCGCTTCTTCAACCGTTTCATAAGTGATGATCGACATCACAGGTCCAAATATTTCTTCCTGTGCAATGACCATGTCATTTTTCACATCTGTGAAGACAGTTGGTTTTGCAAAGTAACCTTTTTCAATGCCTTCTGGCTTTCCAGTTCCCCCAGCAATCAGAGTAGCCCCTTCTTCAATACCTTTTTCAATATAGGATTGGACTCTATCCCACTGCTTTTGGGCAACGAGTGGACCGACGAAATTTTCTTTGCGTGGATCTCCAACAGGAAACTCTGGAAGGACGTTTTTAACCGCTTCTTCAAAAGATTCTTTCATAGCTGAAGGGACAAGGATACGGGTAGCTGCCGAGCATACCTGACCTGTATTCATCGCAATGTGAGTCACAGCTGATCTTGCTGCTTGATCTATATCTGCATCCTTAAGCACAACGAGTGGTGATTTGCCTCCCAGCTCAAGCGCAAAGTTTTTAATTGTCTTCGCAGCATTTTCCATAACTTTCTGACCGACACCGACTGAACCTGTAAAGGAAACGAAGTCAATGTCAGGGTGGGAACTGATACCATCCCCGATTACCTCTCCCGAACCGTTAACTAGATTAAAGACTCCTTTTGGAACACCAGCTGCTTCAAAGATCTCCGTCAAAATAATTGCGGCAAACGGCGTCAGTTCAGATGGTTTTAAAATAACCGGGCTGCCTGCTGCAAAAGCACTGGCAATCTTAGTTGACGTTTGGTTTGTTGGAAAGTTCCATGGTGTAATGAGCCCGCTGATCCCTACCGTTTCTTTCACAAGGGTATGATCACCGCGTTGCTCAGTAAAGGAGAATTCTTTAAGAGATTCGGCAGCTTGTGAAAAGTGTGCATAGCCCATTTTGTAATGAACTTTTTCTGAAATGGACAAAGGTGCCCCAAGTTCATCCGTCATGACTTCAATGAGCTCGTCTTTACGCTTTTCATATTCCTCTGCAATTTTCTCAAGCATTTCTACCCGCTCTTCTTTTGTTGTTTGTGAAAACGAAGGAAGAGCATCGCGTGCTGCCTTTACAGCTTTGTCCAAATCTTCCTTCGTTCCTAAGCTAATTTTACCCATAACTTCTTCCGTCGCTGGATTCATGACTTCTTCCGTTTCAGAACCCGTTGATTCGACCCATTCCCCATTAATGTAATGTTTTACTTGGTTACGCATTTTTTACCGTCTCCTTTTATAAAAAGATTATGGTCCTTTTAAGCAAATCACCAGATTTATATTTGTTTCTAGAGACTATATAACCTTAACTCCCCCATTTAAAACAAAGATCAGCTGTAAGGAGCTCAATATCAATCTTCCACCACGTATTTCATTAATGGAAGCAAACGATCTCTAAAGACAGTTGAAGGTGTTTTCCCCACCTGTTTCGCACCCATTTTCTCATAAAAACCTTTGGCGTTCGGATCGCTATCAATCGTAAAACTTTTGATACCAAGCTCACGGGCTTTATGCAGCACACTTTCCCACAGTTCCGATCCAAACTGTCTTCCTATGAAGTCAGGATGGATGTATAGAAAGTCCAACGTGTCCCCTTTCCTTCTTTCAAAAGAAAAGAAGCCAACGATTTTCAACTTTTCTTCTAGAACATAGACATGGTTCTCAACGATATATGGAGTATCTATCGTTAAAACATCCTTACACGACTCAATGAATTCCTCACTGTACCCCCAATATGCTTTTGATTGAATAGCAAGTTCACTAAGTAATTCAGCTTCTGCTGCTAACGCCTCCCTTACGTGTATCAACAGCCATCCCTCATATAGATTGAAAACCCCACTCTTATTAACTTCTATAACAATCTAGCTATCCCCTTCTATAACCGCCCACATTTTTCCACCATTTAAAGATGTAAATTTCTGGCAATATACCTCAATTCCTAACCATCTTTTAACAGAAATTAATAATACTTTACACTACGTTTATTAACTTTTTCGTGTATTGTCCCTATACTTTAACTTGTAAGTTACTAGAGGAGTGGAACGTAGGCACCAAATTACCACCAAACTATAAATGAAAGGTGAATGTCTCTATGCTTCAAAACATTGGAATACCTGGATTAATTATCATTCTCGTAATTGCATTGATCATTTTCGGCCCTTCTAAACTTCCAGAAATGGGACGCGCATTTGGGACAACCCTAAAGGAATTTAAAAAGTCCACGCAAGATTTAATGTCTGATGAAAAAGAGGATAAAGAGCACAAGGATCAGCAAAACGCTTCAAGCGAGCAAAAAGAAAAACATTCCACGAATTAAATCAAATACAGGAAGATGTAAGTAGCCCCCTCCTGCTTACATCTTTCTTTTATCTTTTAAGGAGGCATCATGATGACAACGAACGAGATGAATCTGATTGGACATTTAAGTGAATTGCGAAAACGACTAATCATTGTCCTAGGCTCATTTATCCTATTTTTTATTTTGGCATTTATGTATGTAAATGAAATCTACAATTGGTTGAGTAAGGATATTGATGTCACGCTGGCTGTTCTTGGACCAAGCGAAATTCTTTGGGTATATTTAATGATCGCTTGTGTCGTATCGATCTCCGGCACCATTCCGATCGTCGCCCATCAAATCTGGATATTTGTTCGTCCTGCCCTTACCCCTAAAGAGCAAAAAGTAACATTAGCTTATATTCCATCGCTATTTATACTGTTCCTAGTCGGTATTTCATTTGGCTACTTTGTAATCTTCCCCATCGTTTTTGATTTTTTGCTTTCTTTATCGGAGGACATGTTTTACACCTTTTTCACAACAGAAAAGTACTTCCGTTTTATGTTACATATGACCCTGCCATTCGGATTGTTATTTGAACTTCCTGTCATCATCATGTTTTTGACTAGCCTTGGTGTGTTAAATCCGTATAGACTTCAGAAGATCCGGAAATATGCCTACTTTGTGTTAGTTTTAATTGCTGTCTTGATTACACCACCAGATCTACTGGCAGATATATTAGTTGTGGTTCCTATGCTATTTTTATATGAATGCAGCGTGCTACTGTCTAAAGTGGTGTATAAACGCAAACAGAAACTCTCGATCGCGGCATAGTAATGAGTGGCATCCGGTTACGGAAATGGGAAGGAACAGTGACCTTTTCTTTTGGACAGGTTTGAAGGATAAAGATAACCATATGTTATTTCTCGGAAATTGGCCGAACTCGTTATCAATTTGCCATGCGATGATTTCTTTTTCATGTTGGCAGGGATGAACGAGTTCTCTGGTGATGGGGACGCCACACCCAGGGTTACCTATCCATTATTAAAGAACTAGAGTATAACAAAGAAGTAACCGCTCAATGACGGTTACTTCTTTATATACTTGGACTATGACTTCTATCTTCTAAAGCATGAAAGAAAAGTGGTCGTTTTCCCACCTCCCTTACGTACTTAGGGACAGGTACCTGACACCAGCATTGGTAATCAAAACGAGAATAAGCCTAAATTTATTAACTGTGAGAAACTGTTCTTACTTTTGCGCTTCTTAACCTTTTACAGGAACAAATGTTCTGTTATAATAATCCTAGAGAAGGAGGGAGTAGTTTTTAATTAGTGACCTCCCCGGATATCTAATTCACTCAAAAAAGCCCTTCCTTCTCATACTGAAAAAATTGGGCTGATCATAAGGCGGCGTGCATTCGATCAGTGTCCGCTCCGGCCTCTAGGAGTAGATTATTTATTTTAACTCTGAAAGGTAATCACAGTGACCACTCCTGCAGAACAAACGCCTCCCACTAAAGAGAGGCGCTTGACTTTGAAGATCAATTTATAATGAAATGGTCTTATTCCTTAGTAAATTCTTTTGTACTTCTTACGGTATCAATCGGACGAACCAACTCTTCAATTTTTTCACGTTTTGGTTCCAATAATGGCGGCAAAGACAATTTCTCTCCTAGGGTTTCATACGGCTCATCCCCCATAAATCCAGGACCATCTGTGGCAAACTCAAACAATATTTGTGGTGCCACATTTGCGTATAATGATTGGAAAAAGTGGCGGTCGACGTAACCAGAGGTTTGGAATCGAAAACTATGCATACGTTCAATCCATTCCTCTAACACAGAACGATCTTCTACACGAAATGCCGTATGGTGAACTGTACCATAACCTTGTCTAGCTTGAGGAAGAACCGCGTTATATTCCACAACGACTTGGGCACCGTTCCCCCTTCACCCGCTTCAAACAAATAGAATGAACCATCTTTATCGATTTCCTTAAATAATAGAACTTTTTCCATCATCTCTTTAAAATAATCAATGTTATCGACACGTACAAAAATGGGTCCTAATCCCGTAATGGCATATTCTAAAGGAATCGGTCCCTTTTGCCATGGTGTACCAGCAGCCACCCCTTCATTATCCTCATCTGATATCAATTGATATTGCTGATCGTCAAAATCAACAAACGAAAGTGTCTTTTTACCAAATTGTCCTTTAATTCCATTGTGTTTCACTTCTAAACGGTCAAAACGTTTTACCCAATAAGCCAGTGCTGCATCACTTGGCACACGGAAAGATGTTTTTGATATCTCGTTTGTCCCATGTACACCTTTTGGGATCCCAGGGAAATCAAAGAACGTCATATCTGTTCCTGGACTACCCGTATCGTCCGCAAAAAACAAATGATACGTTTGGATATCGTCTTGGTTCACCGTTTTTTTCACTAAACGCATCCCTAATACGTATGTGAAAAATTCATAGTTCTTCTCTGCACTACTCGTAATGGCAGTAACGTGGTGGATACCTTTTAATTCGTTCATCTTAAATTCCTCCTTTTCATCCTAAAGACAGAACTTCTCTCCCTGTTTTGAACTGATTGACTCTGACTATCTATGGTTGTTGTTATTAACGCATTTATTTTAGCCTTAATTCATTTATCTCTAATTCAAGATAAATATACTATTGATAAAATTAGCTGTCAATATTTTAGTTTTGAAGTCTGGGAAGAATACTTCATTAGGTGTGATATCTATGGGCTAATCAATCATTTATTAAATGTCTATACCCAATGAAGACAAAAACCGAATAAACTGGTCTATATGATAAAAGGAGGTTAAAGGATGTCTTCTCACAATTCTTACCAACCAGATTGGCACCCCTATCTTCAAAACCAATCGGAAAAAAGTGAACGAAGTGGATATCGGGGCCACGTCAAAGATGATTTGAAGGGATCAGAAGAAAGAGCACATTCTCAAGGTGTCATGCACAAGAATGGGATATTTCCGGAGTATCCCCCTCCCTCCCAACGCCCTCTCCAACAGCAACGAGACGTTCATGGCTACCCTTACTCGTCTTTCCCATCCAATTCATATCATGGTAACCCGGCAGATATGCAATATATGATGCAGGTGGTACACAGACTTGAAATTCAGATGGATAAACTCAGTCAATTAATCGCACAGAATAATCAATTGCTGCAATCGATGCATGATCAGGAAGATACCAAGTGTGTTCAAGGGAACGGCGGCGGTGCCGTAATTGTTCGTATGTAAACCAAAATTGGTGGAAGGTAGGGGCAGGGCCTCCTTATCTTCCTACCAAATTAACATAATATGAATATAAATATTATGGCAATCTTTTAAAATCTATCAAAGTTCTATCTTTGAGTAGATGCAAGTATCCGTAAGCTCTGTCCCATCTACTGAAAGGTCATCATTTCTAAGTACTCCCTCTAATCTAAAACCGAGCCTTTCAGGAATGGCCTTGCTTTTTGAATTATTTGAATCACACCTTATTTCCACTCGTTTCGCACTTAGCTCTTTAAATGCAAACTGCGTTATGCCTGCTACAGCCTCAGTTGTATACCCCCTCCCACTAAAACGGGTATCTGCCCAATATCCTATTTCAAATTTTGGGACATCCCAATCGATACGGTGGAGACCTGAGGAACAAACCAATTGACCTGTCTCCTTATGAAAAACAAGTAACCTTAGATCCTCTCGTTTTAAGAAATTGATATGGGATTCACGCACATTTATTTCAGTTTCTTCCTCGCTTTGGTTATTTTGAGCAAATGGCATCCAGGGCTTTAATTCTTTGATTGAAGCTTTTAACGCATTATGTACGGCCTCCCCATCCCGAGGTTTCGGCATCCTGATTAATAGTCTTTCTGTTTCAAATTCATGAGGAAATTCGAGTAGTATAGGATTCATATAAAAGGACTCCTTTCGTCTAACAAGTCTCATCATAGGTGATGAATTTCAATCTTATTCCATGTTGATTTCCAATCTTTTTTCACTATACGCTCTTCGTGAATGGCTAATCCTTTTTTGTTATTAATGAAGCTAGGTGTTGGTTTAATCTGTAGATTTATCGCATCCTCTATTCCATATGGAGCAGCAAGAATCACATTTTCCCAATCGCTAAGCTTTATCCCCAAGGCTGTAGCTGTTTCAGGGAATTTTGATATAGCGTCGAATGAAGATGAATAAGGCAAAAAATCATTAACTTTATGCATCCTTGCCTGATTTTTAACTGACCAGGGAATATGAGGAGCAATGGATCTAAGCTTTTCTTCCAACTTCTCATCTTTTGATTCATCTTTCTCTTTCTGATAGAAATAGATGACATCAATATCTGGGACGACTGTTTTCTTGTTAAAACCGTGTAGCACATCCCAGATTTTCGAACGTACAAAACCAGCACATACCCACCAATCTGGTAAATCCAGTGACTTAACTATTCTCAATACATTCATCATTGCTTCATCTTCTTTTATAAGATTAATTAGATCTGTTTCATTTCTAATTGTCATATAGTGCCCCTTCATAGTTAATAGAGCCATTTAATTATGATGATCGTACCTCCTTCCTAATAATTAGCTAGCTGCAGGAGTTTTTATGAAGGCACTTACCAACCAAAAAATCTTTTATGGGGCTAGTTTAATCTATCCTATAATTGGCTGCTCTTTTTCTTCCAAACAATCCCTAATTATTACCCTATGCTCTAAGAAGATATTCTCTGGCAATTGATTAATTGGAAAGAATTTATTTTCTAAGGATTCTGTATTCCCTATAAGTAACTCCCCCTCAAAATCCATTATTGCAACCTTTGCTAATCGATCTTTCTTTTAAACACATAACTTACCTTGTCATAGTCCATCCGATCTTCATAAAAACGATGCGCCTCCAATCGTTGCAATCCCGATGATAAAGCAACACTCTCATACCCATTTTCCTTCGTCCATTCATGTACAAAAGCAAGCAGCCTATCTCCATATCCTTTTGAACGACTTTCGCTGCTTGTTACAAGGTCACACACCCACACAAATCGACCATAGTAAAGGGTGATCATAGGTTTAAACCCCGTTACAGCAACGATTTCATCTCGATCATATAGGGCAAAAAGCCTGTAGCTGTCCTTTTCTTTTGCTTCTGTTACAAGGGCTAAGTATGTTTCTACATCTAGATGAGTTCGTAGTTGATTCATAACTGGAAAGGCCTCAAGTATTTCTTTAGGAGATTGTAATTCTTTAACCACTGTATTTATCATAAGATCCCTCTTTCTGATTAAATATGATACTTTTCCTTACATCAGAGCTTAAATTACTTTAAACCCTTGCCGTTGTCGTCCTATATTCATCCCTGCTCCGCTTTTTGAGATTATGGCTAGTTCATTTTTATGAAGAACGGCTGTGTTCACTATGTGTAAACATAAAGTCCTCTTTCGCAGGTTGCTTTACAGGAGCTTTTTCTAATATCCGCTTTGGGAAAAGCCTCCGAAACCATTGGCTGCGCTGAATCGGTACACCGACACGCTTTTGTTGGACTTCTTTAATTCCCTGAATGACAAACTGCATAGCAATGATTACGACCATGAAACCTAGAAGCGGAGGAATAATGTACCACCATCTCCCTGTCATCAAAGCATTTTTGGATGCTCCAATTAGCCCAGACCATTCATATGTTGTTGATTGCGGCGGATCTTGCATAAACCCGCCACTTGAGCCAATGGTTCCACCGAAAAATATGTCGAGAACTCCCAAATGAACGAAGATGAGCAGGGTTTGGATAAACTGCTGGCCAAAAACAATCCCCATACGAGCGCTTAAATGGGGCAGCAAATGCTTCCACAGCAAATGAACCGAGCTGCCTCCTAATACTTTCGTACTTAATACAAATTCTTCTCTCATAAGTAACTTCATTTCATTTCCAAACAACATAATGACGAGCGGGACTGCTAATAAGGTAAGAATAACCGCCTGGTAAATAATGCGCTCCATTTCCGTGGTCGTAAAACCACCCGGCGGCATTAATAGGACAGGGCTCAGTAACAAATAGGCAATGATAGTTAAAGGTAGAAAATGCATCCCATCCACAAGTTTTTCAAATACCCGCTGCAGCCTTGGTGGACAGAAAAAAGCGTAAGGAATGGCTAGGATAAATCCAATCGCCACCCGAAGAAAGGCAATCGCTATTCCAAATAGAACGGTGTATTTCGCCCCTGTTAACAGCTGATCAAGAATACTAAACCCAAGTTCATCTGTACCTAGAAACACATATTCAGGATTGTGTGGGGCGGCACTGACCAGTTGACCATTTTCTCCATAAATGTGGTAAAACTTATCGACCAGTGGATCAGCGGTTGCTGTATAAATCACACTGATTGCCACTATAACAAAAATGACACTAAAGCCGATGAGGAATTTTATATTTTTAAAATGGACGCCTACTTCACGAAAGGACTGCTTTAGCCACTTTCCATTTAGCCTTAATGAAAAAGAATCAACAAAGCGATTCATCTTCAAATTGGTTTCTTCGGCTATTTTATTTTCCTTAAAAATAAACAATTCTGTTCCCTGGTAGAAGACAAAGAACGGTGTAAATAACATGGTCAAAATAACGGTTGTTACTATCGGTCTAAAATCATTCATGAAGGCCGTTGTAATGCCGTTGATATTAAAAATATATTCAATAATAAGCAAGCTCGATAATGCCCCCCACAGAATAATTTTGGAGTGGTAAAAGACACTTTTAATAATGTTTCTAAGAATATGAACGTTGAGGATGAATGATTTAACCATGCCTTTACTTTTTGCCATCTGCACATAAGATTTCGTCATTTCTTCGTCTAACTGAACTAAGATGATTTTGTATAATGAAACCATGGGAAGGATGGCCAACGCAATGATAGGCAGCCAATAAATTTTCTCTTGGCCAACTGTTACGAAATCCATGAACAATACATTTGTCTGTTTATACAGCCAAACAATCAGTAACTGAAAGCTGAAAGCGAGGAGCAAGTCTGGAACGGCTTCTACTAGATTTAAGAAGCGCATAACGATCCGTTTTAAAATCGCTGGCAGAAAAAACGTCCCGACTGCAAATACAAACGCTAAAATGAATCCTACGGCAATGGCGCCGAAAAAAATTGTCATCGAGTAACGATAAGGTTCCCACAAATACAGAAGCAACGGCTCAGGGCTGCCTTTAAAAAAATACACCCATTCGGAGGGTTGAACAATGCTGCCGAATAAATGAGTAAGTCCATCTAGATAAGCGGGAACGTTTAGAAAGGTGCCCGCTCTAAATAATGCAGGTGATGCACTGATCAGTAAAATGCCAAATAGTCCAAACACATAGTAGGATACAAATTTGATTATCTTCATTTCTTAACCCCCGAAGGCTTGTAACAAGCCTTTCTGTTTTTAATTTTTAAAATTATCAGTCACCTGTATGTAAAAAAAAGATACACTGTTTAACAGTATATCTTTCCTACCATCTATATTAATGAATACGGCGGATTTTTTCAATAAAATTCCAAGAATCTGTTATTTCTTCACTGGAATAGTTTTGTTTACTCTTTACAGTGTGTACTTTCTCGGTAATCTCATCTTTAGGCAGATGTTCAAAGAAAAGCATCGTCGAAACGAGTTCAAGAAAGCGGGAGCTCTTGGCGTTCATTTCCTTCATATGTTGATCAAACGGAGGAAGCTTCACGGCCGACTGTTCAAGAAACTCACGGCCGGACTCCGTAATCCGGTAACGATACTGGTAATAATTCTTTTTTTCCTCTTTGGCTTCACTAATAAATCCCAAGTTGCACATTTCTTCAATTCTAAGTGTTAATTCTTCAGAATAGGGACCATAAAAGTGAAATTCATACCGCTCCTCAAAAGGGATTTCACACTTTTTCAAGATGTAAATCATTTTTTGCAGCTTTTTTCGTCCTACGATATCTTCAGAGCTTGAGAAGAACTGCATTAGCTTTGCATGATTCTCCAACATGACGGCTCCACTCCTTATCCAAACAAAATTTCCATAATACGCTGTTTCGTCTTGCTTCGACTCGACATTTCCTCAAGAAAATCCAGAGGAATATACAATTTATGATCCGTCCGCTTCTTTCCGGATATCGATTCAACGATATCGGATAAACGCGACAATTCCTTAAGCTCTTGATTTGGCTTCAGCAAATGAATCGGCAGGCGCTCGCCTTCTTCCCCGGGACGGTAAAAGTCGTAGGGCAAGTCGGAACTTGAATCAACAACTAAATAGTAGTCTGGGTTCAAACCTGCTTTGTCGAACAGTTTATACAACTCCATCCATTCATTCATTTGCAAGTTAGGGTTAAACTCAATGTATTTAAAGAGACGCCGGTTAACGAAGCGTTCACAGAGGTCAGATAGAACCGGATCGTCCTCATTCATCCACATCTGGAAATAGTAAAGCGTAATCGATTCATCCAGCTCTAAATACTCTCTTAAATTCGGTCTTCCCTTGAAAAAGGAAAGAAAGTGGGTCGGCTCAAGTTTGAAGGTATACCCTTCCTCATGCAGCTCCTTTGCGCGATGGAGAATTTTTGACAAAATCACTTCGGCACTTCTCGTTACTGGGTGAAAATAAACCTGCCAATACATTTGATAACGGCTCATAATGTAATCTTCTACGGCATGCATCCCACTCTCTTTCACGACGACTTGATCTTCCATCGGACGCATCACACGAAGAATCCGCTCCATGTCAAAATGACCATAGCTTACCCCTGTGAAGTAGGCATCACGCTGCAGGTAATCCATCCGATCCGCATCAATTTGGCTTGAAATCAGGCTGACAACGAGCTTGTTTTTATACGTTTTATTAATGACATCGGCAACTTTTTTCGGAAAGCCTTTCTCCACCTTTGAGAGCACTTGATTAATCTTCGTATCTCCGAGAATAATCGCTTGCGTAAAGTCTTCATGATCGAGCTTAAATACTTTTTCAAACGAATGGGAGAAGGGGCCGTGTCCAAGATCATGCAATAAAGCGGCAGCTAAGCACAGCAGCCGTTCTTCCTCATTCCAATTCGGACGATCCTTAAAGTTGTTAATGATTCTTCTTACAATTTCATAGACACCAAGGGAATGGTTGAAGCGACTATGTTCCGCACCATGAAAGGTTAAGTAGCTTGTCCCAAGCTGTCTGATTCTTCGTAACCGCTGGAATTCCGGTGTGCCAATCAAATCCCAAATCACACGATCACGCACGTGTATGTAGCGATGAACGGGATCTTTAAATACTTTTTCTTCACTTAATTGTTCGTCACGATAGGCCATCAGCTTATCCTTTCTTCACGACATTTTCTACTATTATATACCTTATCTGCGTATAAAAAAACATCTTGACAGATATGAAATTAGCAGACGAACTATGAATCTGTTAAAGCACAAAAAAGGCTGGCAAGATATCAACCTTACCAGCCTCTTATGAAGTTAAAAGAAAATTATCCTTTGTGTGGGTCGACGTAGTCAGGAAAATCTGTAATAATCCCATCCACCCCAGCATTTAATAGAAAGTTTGCTGACTCTTGATCTCTAACAGTATAAGGGTGTGTCTTCATACCAAATTCATGAATACGGTTTACAAGATCCTTCGTAATCATCGCTTTATTTGGATTGAAATACTCCGCATAGGAAGAGAAGTTTGCCAACTGTTCATTCGAAACGCCATCTTCACTATATCCAAGCAGGACCCCTACTGGCACGGATGGAAGAATGGACTGAAATGTTTTCACAGATTCATGGTCAAAAGATTGGACGATGATTTTATTGTTTTCTGGCTTATGCATATTACGGGAAATGAGTTCATCTGCTACCTTTTGTTCAATCCCTGGATAAAGGGATGGTGATTTCAACTCAATTAAAATCCCGGACCTTCCTTTATATGCATCAAGCACTTCCCCGAGTGTTGGAATTTTTTCACCAGCAAATTCTTCACTAAACCAACTTCCTGCATCAAGCTTCCTTAGTTCCTCGTATGTAAAGTCCTTGACTTGTCCAGAACCATTTGTGGTGCGGTCGACAGTCGTATCGTGAATAACGACAAGCTCCCCATCTTTACTCATTTGGACATCGATCTCGAACATTTCCGCTTTCATGTCGACTGATTTTTCAAAAGCTGCCATGGTGTTTTCAGGTGCATATCCTGAAGCTCCCCTGTGGGCGATGGTTAATGTCTGCTTGCGGTCTTTGTTCTTCAACTCATTCGCAAATACGGAGTCTCCTGACGTACTAAATACTCCCATAAATAAAACCCCCGTGATCAAGATAAACAGAAAACGCGACATACGCTTCTCTCCCTTCTTTTATTATTTCTAAGTCTACCAAACTTACATTAAAGGAATATATAGGTAATATTGTGTTTTTGTAAATGTAAGTAAATCTATTTAAGGAAGGTTCTTTTTCATAAGGGCACTTATCCTTTGCATCTGTTATAATAAGAACGGTTTGTTAAAAAGGAGAAACGTTTTCATGAACAATATTCATACATTATTACACCCTAAAACATATCGTTTCATTGACCAAAGCAGCTTAGGGCCTGGATTTTCTGCCCTCCAATCATTTGCGACGGATGATGCCCTGGCGATCTCCGTTGGACAAGGGACTTCCCCAACCACTGCAAGGTTATGGGTTCACCATCATACCGTCGTGCTCGGCATACCCGACGCACGTTTGCCTTTTATATCTGAAGCTGTCGATTATTTAAAAACACAGGGATATCAGGTGATTGTGCGAAATTCTGGCGGACTTGCCGTGGTACTTGATGAAGGAGTATTAAATCTTTCTTTCATTTTTCCCGATTCAAAAGAGGTCAATATCCATGAAGGCTATGAGGCAATGGTTGTTTTTATCAAGCATCTGTTCGCAGACCTCACCAAGGATATCGAGGCCTACGAAATTACGCAATCCTACTGTCCAGGAACTTATGACCTCAGTATCAACGGGCGAAAATTTGCCGGGATATCGCAGCGTCGTGTGAAACAAGGATCTGCTGTACAAATTTATTTAGACGTGACAGGTAATGGGATGGAGCGCGCTCGTTTGCTAAAGGATTTTTACCAAATTGGAAAACGTGAAGAAGTGACTCGCTTCGTCTATCCAAATATCGATCCGACAGTGATGGCATCGATGAACGAGTTGTTGGGCACACAATTGAGTGTCGCTGATGTTCGAGACAGAATCCTATATCAGTTGAGTAGGCTAGCTGACAAAGTGGTCGTTCAGCAGCTTGAAGATGAAGAAATAGACTCATTCAATAAACGATTTGAACAAATGATTGAGCGAAATGCAAAAGCACTCGAGCGGATGGAATAACGCACGAGTGCTTTCTGTTTACTTACTTTGGAATTGCACGAAATCTGTGGTTAATTGCACATAATTTTAAATAATTGCACGTAAATCCAGCTAATTGCACATAATATCGCATACTTACACATTTAACGGACTAATTGCATATTTCACAAACAAGTATCCGAAAGCTGATTTAGCTTACGGGATACTTTTTAAAGAGACTGTGCTGCAGTAATGATTGCAAGTTTGTAGACATCATCAGAATTACAACCGCGGGACAAGTCGTTGACCGGCTGGTTCAACCCTTGCAAAATCGGTCCCACCGCGTCAAAGTTACCAAGTCGTTGAGCGATTTTATAGCCAATGTTCCCTGCTTCAAGGCTTGGAAAAATAAACGTGTTGGCCTCCCCTTTTAATGGAGAATCAGGCGCCTTTTTCTCGGCAACAGATGGAACAAAGGCAGCATCAAATTGGAACTCACCATCGATCAGCAAGTCTGAATTCTGTTCTTTAGCAAGCTCCAGTGCATCTGTCACTTTTTCCGTTTCAGGGGACTTTGCTGATCCTCTCGTTGAAAAACTAAGCATTGCAACTTTAGGGTCGATGTCAAAAAGCTTCGCCGTATCAGCACTAGCTAGCGCAATTTCCGCCAAATCCTGGCTGTCTGGTGAAATGTTGATAGCACAATCTGCAAATACATATTTCTCTTCATCACGAACCATGATAAATACGCCGGATGTTTTCTTTATGCCGGGCTTTGTCTTAATGATTTGAAGAGCTGGACGTACGGTATCAGCTGTAGAATGAGCCGCACCACTGACAAGTCCTGCTGCTTCGTCCATATACACGAGCATGGTTCCGAAATAGTTCTCATCCTTGAGAATTTCACGTGCTTTCTCCTCTGTTGCCTTGCCCTTACGGCGTTCTACAAAACTTGCAACCATGTCGTTAAAGGCATCATAGTTTTCCGGGTCAAGAATTTCAGATGTAGAAATATCCACACCTAACTCTGATGCCTTCTGTTCTACTTTTTCTTTGTTCCCAACTAGTACAGGTGTGACTAACCCTTCTGCACCTAGTTTACTGACAGCGGTCAGAATACGGTCGTCTAACCCTTCAGGGAACACGACTTTCTTGCCTTTTCCATCAATTTTGGCTTTCAACGTATCGAATAGGTTACTCATTTTTGAACCCTCCTATTTCTTGTTCTGTACTATATGATAAGATGTTTTGTGTTTAATTAAAAGTAATATGGTAGGATTTTTTTTGTAAAGCGATTACACCTTCAATCTGCCCTTCTTTTTTGTTCACAATACCTTCAAATTTCCTGAACTGATG
Source organism: Halobacillus shinanisalinarum (assembly GCF_022919835.1). NCBI lineage: Bacteria > Bacillati > Bacillota > Bacilli > Caryophanales > Bacillaceae > Halobacillus > Halobacillus shinanisalinarum. The sequence continues at coordinate 1,785,739 of NZ_CP095074.1, forward strand.
CGGATAGGACACTTATGTTATATTGAGATAGGAAGGATTACTTAAACTTTAGACAAAAGGAGCGATCGATCCATGCCAGAAACAGTTACGACGGCGGATGGTTGGTATTGCCTGCACGATTTCCGCTCAATCGATTGGACCTCATGGAAATATGTAAGCAGTGAAGAACGCGAACAAGCCATCAGCGAATTTCATCAGCTGATTGGAAAGTGGGAAGATACAGAGAAAAGCAAACAAGGAAGTCATGCTTTATATACCATTGTTGGTCAAAAAGCTGACTTAATGATGATGTTTGTGCGTCCTACTATAGAAGAACTGAATGAACTTGAGACTGCTTTTAACAAGTCCAAACTAGCTGAATTCACTGCGAAAGACTATTCCTATGTTTCAGTAGTTGAACTATCGGATTACATGGGGCAAGTGGATGAGGAAGATCCCAATATTAAGGGTCGCTTGAAGCCAATTTTACCGAAGTGGAATCACATTTGCTTCTATCCGATGGACAAGCGTCGTCAAGGAAACGATAACTGGTACGTGCTTGAGAAGGAAGAACGTGCCAAGCTGATGTACGCTCACGGCATGACTGGACGTCAATATGCGGGCAAAATCCGCCAAATCATTACTGGTTCCATCGGTCTCGATGACTGGGAATGGGGCGTTACACTTTTTGCACATGATGTGCTGCAGTTTAAAAAGCTCGTTTATGAAATGCGCTTTGATGAAGTAACCTCTCGTTATGGTGACTTTGGTTCCTTCTACGTTGGGAATTTGCTGAAACCAGAAGCCGTCGAACAATTCCTACACGTATAACCTGAATTCTAAAACAGCCCCTCAACAGGGCTGTTTTTATTTTACAGTTACTTCCACCTCAGGTCATCCATAAAAATGGATGACCTGAGGTGGAAGTTTATCCCTTTATACGGTTCGTTTTTGGATGTTGATGCTTCCTGCAGTATAGAAGATGATGAATCCTGCTCCGATGGCGATCGTTAGTGATTCGATTGGGACAGAAAACACGCCTCCTTTAGGCATCATCATCATAAAGGGCTGTACCCATGGGTAAATCGGTCCGAATGTTTCTGAGTTCGCTACCAACATATTCGGCAGCGTGAGGATAACATTGACAGTGAACGGTGCTGCGAAGCTTGACCAAATCATCGCTAACCATAAGGTGACTGCAATCAAAGGCAGTGTTGAGATCAAGCCGCCTGCCATGCATTTAAGTACCAGTTCGAGTGGTATAGTTTCCCCGATTTCTTTGATCGACCCCACTAAAACAAAAACCCCAGAAAACATCATTTGATTTAAAGCCACTAATCCAAGTACCATCAAAAACTTGGCTGCATATACTTTCTGTCTAGTAATGGGCATACTAAACAACCGTCTCCATCCTCCATTCTGGTGCTCGTACCGACAGATAAACCCTGAAAATACACTCACCATCAATGGAAGCAACAGCAACGAATGGACTGGCACCATAACCATGAATAAAAGGACCCAGCCATTCATCCCTTCTTCCATAGGAAGAGAGCCTGTAAAACCGATGACCCCCGCTAATATCGGGCTGACAAATAACAGCAGCCAGACTTTCGTTTTTCTTATTTTCAACAACTCTGAGGAAAGCAATGATAACAGCATTAGGCAATATCCCTTCTCTTAAAGTCAAGTACACCGGCGAAAACAATCAAGAACCCAACTAGCAAGCCGAGTCCTACAAATGGAAGTGGATCTTTTCCTGGGAACATCAGCGGCCATTTCCAAATTAACCAGTCTGGTGCTTCATAAGCATAGGTTGAGAAAACAGCCGCGAAAATGCCAATCGCCAGCGGTCCAGCCTGATTTTTTGATACAATCGACATCCAAAGCTGTAAGGCTAAAACCGGAATTCCTGCCAGAAAGGGGTAAAAGCTATTTTCCATGATAGCCACCATTGAAAAGTCCCAGCCAAATCCTAATACTACTCCAAGAACGATTGTTCCGATAAACAATAAGATAGATGATAATCCGATCATCATGGCGGTAATTAAAAATTTAGAGATAAACACATCTCTTCTTCTTACAGGCAATGCTAATAGTTGCTTCCAGGAGGTTTGCTTATGTTCAATCGAGGCGATTTGCGACGCTAAAATCGCCATACCTAGTAATAGGGCTGGACAGACAAACATGTTAACGAACTGAATTAACGTCCCCCACTGATCAGGATAGTTCTGCATGATCCAGTCATAGCGAACCCCATAGTTTACACCTTGAAGAGCTATGACCCCAAATGGTCCTAAAAATACCAGCAGCCAAAACCATTTCCGCTTCACTTTTAATAAATCAGCTTGCAGAATGGGCAGCATGTGACCCACTCCCTTCCCTTGTCAGATCCAGAAAAATATCCTCGAGAGACTGACGTTGTTCTTCAACGCGGTAAACAGGAATCCGCTGGTTGACCAACGTGGCTACAAGTTCCGAAATGTATTCATCTCTTCCATCTTCCATATAAATATAGTCGTCATCACTCTCAACCACATATCCTGATTTAAGCAGTTTCGATTTGGCCGCAGCCCCGTTCCCTACCCTCAGACGAATATGCGGACGTGCCTTACTCCTCAACGTCTCAATCGAATCCTGATAAATCATTCTCCCTTTGGAAATGATTCCGACTTGTGTCGCCATCTGATCAATCTCACTCAGTAAATGGCTTGAGATCATTACAGTAATCCCATACGTCTCCGGCATCGATTTGATTAATTCCCTCATCTCGTGTATCCCGGAAGGATCAAGGCCATTAGTTGGCTCATCCAAAATAAGCAGTTCTGGATCTCCGAGTAAGGCCGAAGCAATGCCTAAACGCTGCTTCATACCGAGCGAATATTCTTTCACAAGCCTGTGGGCATCTTTTGTCAAACGAACAACCGATAATACATGGTCAATTCGCTCCTTTGGTACTTGCAAAAGCTTTCGCAATGTTTCCAGGTTTTCTTTACCACTTAAATGTTCGTAGTAGGAAGGTGATTCCACGAGGGAACCAACCTTGCGAAGAATATCAATCTTGTGGTTTTTTAAATCTTTATTAAACACTTGAATGCTTCCACCGCTTGGCTTCATCAGCCCCAGCAACATTCTGATCGTTGTCGTTTTCCCTGCACCATTGGGACCAAGAAATCCGTAAATCTCCCCTTTTTTAATCGTAATATCCACTCGGTCCACCGCGTTTGTCTTTTTAAACGTTTTTAACAATCCATGGGTTTGTATAATCGTTTCATTCACCACTCATCACCTCTACACCCATGGTACACATCCTTATTTAAATGAAGCTCAAGGTTTTGTTTAAATTTGGTTTAAACTTCAGGAAACTTTTTAGAAGGTTCATCCGTATATTTTAATGAAGGAGGATGACACCCAATGAAAAACCAGCCCAGAATTAACCTGCCCACCTCGTCATTTGAAAAATTTTCTACTCTACTTTCCTTTCTCGCCATTCTTGCTGCATTTATTTATTTGTTTATCGTTTGGAATCGCATCCCCGACACCATACCCGTTCACTTTAATGTAAGTGGGGAACCTGACCGATATGGCGGGAAGTGGTCTGTTGTGGCTCTCCCCGTTATTTCTCTATCCATCTGGGTCACCTTTACCATACTCGAGAAATATCCTCATGTGTACAATTACACCATCCACGTAAATGAGAACAATGCCGAAGTCCAGTACAAAAATGCTGTGCTGATGCTGAGTTCGTTAAAACTCGTCATAGCTCTAACATTCGCTTATTTAACTTGGGCCAGCATTCAGATTGGTCTCGGTTATCAGCAAAGTCTTGGATTATGGCCCATGGTTATTACGCTTGGAGGAACACTGGGTGTGGCTTTCTTTTTCCTTATCCGCTCCCTGTTATTAAAATAGGACGCCTGCTGTTAAGCATGGGCGTCCTTTTTAGTCATACTCACCTTTGTTCCTTGTTCATCGGTTTCTATCGCTAACCTCACATTCATTTCCCGTGTCATTAGTTCAACAATAGACAAGCCGATGCCTGTCCCCTGTCGATCAGCCGTTTTTTTCATCCCTGGACCGTGGTCTTCGACGGTGATCTTATCATGTGTGACGGCCAATCCAGCATACCCTCCATCAGAAGCATACCTCACAAGATTCTGCAGAAGGTTATCAAACACACGCTCCATCCATTTTGGATCAACATTCCAGTAAATTGGCTTATCTAATGTTTGCACATCGACCTCTATCCCATGCTCTTCTAACGCTGGATACCAGTGTGCTGCTGTCTCCCTAATAAAACGGTTCATCTCAATGTCTTCAGGATGATAAGGGTACTTTTTCCCTGTCAAAAGGGTGAATGAAAGTAAATTATCGATCAGGTCACTTACGTAGTCAATTTTGTTATTGACGGACAGTAACTTGTCCTGCCCCTGCTCACTTGTTACTTCTGGACTGACCCCATTCAATGCTGCTCTGATCGTCGTCAATGGCGTACGCAAATCATGAGACAAATTAGCAATCAATTCCCGACGGATTTTCTCTTCTTGTTGCTCACGCTGCCGACTTTCTTCGAGCTCATGGATCATATGATTAAAACTTTCTTCCAGTTGACCGATTTCATCGCCGTTCGACCTTTTTACTGGTAAAGGAATACCCGCTTCCCCTTTTCGCTCCATTGCTTCCTGCAATCGCATTAACCTCTTATGGAACCTCTTAAAAAACAGCCATGACAAGAAAAGAAATCCACTCATGAACAGAAGGATCACGGCACCAAATACATAGCTGTAATAATTGCTTAATTGTGTAATCGGGGACCGATGAATTCACGATCAAGCTGCACGACCATAAAACCCTGCTCCTTAGACCCTCCAATAAAAGAAACCACTGTAAACGGATCATTGTCATAGTTCTTTTTCATAAATTGAACGGTGTATAACGATGACCACTGTTCAGGCAATGAAGCCTCATAATTTACGGTTTCCATTGTTTCTCCCTGTCCGTTCACCCAAAACATAGCTGCATCCGGAAACTCCTCGTGCAGTTCATAAAGCCGTGCACTCACCTGTTCATCTTCCGCCCCGTTTAAGGCATCTGCTTCTTTATTCCACCTTGATTCAAAAGTCGAAAAGTTTCCATATGGCTCATTCGGATCTTCCAAAAGGGTGGCTGGCAGATAGACAACCATAGATACAATCGGGAAAGATATAGGCAGGGCAAGGACAGCAAGTAAGATAAGCAGTAAATATTTTGCTTGCAGCGATTTAAGCCATTTCTTCATGCCCTCACCCGATAGCCGATGCCGCGTATTGTTTCAATAATAATGGGGTTCGACGGATCTTTCTCTATTTTTCCCCTTAAGTGTCTGATATGGACCATTAACGCCTTGTCCCCTTCACGATACGGTTCTTGCCATACCCCCTCATACAGTTGTTCCTTCGTTAAGATTTGGTTTAAATGTTTAAGGAAAAAACGGAATATGTAAAATTGCTTGCCTGTCAAAATAATTTCCTCATTCGTTTCCCTATTCATAATGACATGTTGATTAATCTCTAAATGACCTAATTGGGTAGTTTGCTCTGTAGATCGTTCATACTTTCTTAACTGAACTTCGACCCTTTTAATCAACTCCTCAGGATGAAAAGGCTTTGTCACGTAATCATCAGCGAATTCAAGACCTTCTAATTTATCATCAATTGACGTTCGGGCTGACAGCATAATGATCGGAATGGTCGAGTCATTTCTTTTCACACGACGGCCTATCGAGAAACCGTCAAGCCCCGGCAGCATCACATCTAATATAACCAGATCATACAAGCTCAAGTTTTCAGGTAGATCAACCCCTGATGTAAGCCATGTAGTCTTGTAGTTACTTTCCCTAAGCTTTTGTGTGACCCATTCTCCTATTTCGATATCATCTTCAAGGTATAAAATATGCACCATAGTTCCTTCTCCCTTTTACTTTTTCTTACAGCAAATGATACACCATCTTTGCCATCTTTTTAATATTTACATTCATAACATACAGGCAGTTGAATATAGTGATTAAGAGTCATCTTTTGATGCTATATAAAGCGAGGTGACAGGATGGCTGTCATTCCAAAGACCGAAAAAGGTGTACAGCTGCTTGCCAGGTTAATGAGAGCTGAAGCAGAGGGTGATGGCAAACTTGGCATGTTAATGGTCGGTAATACTGGTGTCAATCGTGTAAGAGTAAGTTGTCTTGATTTTACTGGTATCAAATCGATTCGGGACATGGTTTTTCAGAGCCCTGGGGGATTTGAGGCTACACAGAAAGGATACTTTTACCAGCGGGCACGTGAGCAGGATAAGGCGCTCGCCCGTAAGGTAATCAAAGGAAACAGGTACCATCCCGCTTCTAATTCCCTCTGGTTTTTCAAGCCTCCAGGGAGTTGCCCAACCCAGTGGTATGGACAATGGAATGTAGGACGGTACAAATCGCATTGCTTCTATGCACCTCTTAGCTCCGAGTGTCCTAAAGCTTATTAATAATATAAGGAGTGATTACATTGGCTAATGAACAATCTGGGAAGCAAGAAGGGGCTAAACAACAGCAGCAGCCGAACCCTTACTACCCGGGAAACCCTTACTTACATTACTATCAAGCCGCACGAGCATCAAACCAGGGAGGCACCCCTAACCCATACATGCAAGGAGGACAAATGCAGGGAATGCCTCATGGACAGCAAGGAGGACAAATGCAAGGGATGCCTCAAGGGCAGCAAGGAGGACAAATGCAAGGAATGCCCCAAGGACAACAGGGGGGCCTTCAAGTCCCACAAATGCCTCAAACCCAACAAAATGGCGGAGTCAACCCTCAGGGAATGCTGCCCATGCAGGAATCCTATATAGAAAACATTTTACGTTTAAACGAAGGTAAAAGAGCAACAGTTTACATGACCTTTGAGAACAATGAAGAGTGGAATGCTCAAATATTCAGAGGAATCATTGAAGCAGCCGGTCGTGACCATATCATTTTAAGTGACCCTGAATCAGGCAAGCGCTACTTACTGCTCATGATTTACTTGGACTACATTACATTCCAAGGTGAAATTAACTACGACTATCCCTACAATGGATCACCACAGGGAATGAGCCAGTACCCGCCACGTTAGTAAATGCAGGAAACCCACTATCACATAGTGGGTTTCCTGCATCATTCTATTTTAAAGAGGGTGATTTTATGAAACACCCCTATGAACAATACTATAAGCTACATTTGGCTACACTGCTTGTAGCTGTTGTTCTAGCTATAGTCGCCTTATTCAATCTAGGACATCAATGGATTATTTTGTTTATGTTTTATATTTTAGCGGCTGGCTTAGCTATTGAGGCATTTATTGAATTAAAAAAACAGCAACTGGTCTCATGCATAAGTCAGCTGCTGCGTGCCATCGTTCTGTTCATTTTCGTAACGATTCTATATTTTTAAATATGTTTTATAATAGCGTAACCAAGCAGGATCCAGCCGATTAAAAATGACAATCCACCAATTGGTGTTATCATCGCAAAGGTTTTAATCCCAGTCGGCGCATAGATGTATAAGCTGCCTGAAAATAGTAGAATTCCTATAAAAAAGAACCACCCCGCACTTGTCATCAGACCGGTCTGGATTTTGCTCATTAATAACCCTGTCACAAGCAGTGCCATCGTATGGAACATTTGATAGTCTACGGCTTTAGTCCATTGGCTTAAACCTTTTTCGGAAACTTTCCCTTCCAATCCGTGTGCGCCGAATGCTCCTAATGCAACGGATAAAAATCCATTTATCACTCCAAGTATTAAAAACAGCTTCATTTGTCCCACTCCTTAAAAATCAAAAATCGACTTCCCATTTGCCTCATCATGGTCCAAGCTGGATTCCGGCTTGGATTCTTTTTGTGCAGGCTTATCGGCCCCCATCATTTTTCGAATTTCTTCAGCAGTAGGTTCCTGAACTGACCCCTGGGTCTGCTTGGAATTCGGTCCTTCCTCCAATACGAGGTCAGACAGCAGTTTAACTGCACGGATATGCTCACGAACTTGTTGATCATCTCCATGATTCAGCATTGCTTCTTGAATTTCACTCGACATCTTTTTTAGTATCGTTTGATTCGTTATAGCCATTTTCTGACTGCTCCTTTTTCACGTTTCCGTATCTCAGACACTACACTAAAGCATCTCTGCCTAACATCTTAACATGCTCCTGTTCTCTATGTCTTGTGAGGGGAAACATCCACACACAAAAAAAGAGAATCCCTAATAAAGGAATCCCCTTTTCACAAAAATAGTACACAATCTATTCAATAATCCCGAGAGCTTGAAGAAAAATGAGAATGATCATAATCGGTGCGACGAATTTAATCACTGTATGCCAATATCCACCTATTGGTGAGCCTGTCAAGTCAGCCGATTCTAACGCCTGCTCTTTAGTAAAATACCATCCTACAAACAAGGCCATGGACAGACCGCCGATGGGCAGAAGAATGTTCGATGCTACATAATCCATTGAATCTAAAATATTGTTATTTCCAATCGGTGTGATACCAGACCAAATTCCGAAGCCTAAAGAAACACTAATACCGAGAATGAACATTATTGTCCCGACAAGAATGGTTGCAAAACGTCTTGACCATTTAAAGATTCTCATAAAGTAAGCCGTAGGAACCTCTAGTATAGAAACAGATGAAGTTAGCGAAGCAATAATAAGTGCAAAGAAGAAAACGATCCCTACGATTCCCCCAAAAGGCACTTGCTCGAAAATACCCGGAAGTGTAATAAATACAAGTACTGGACCAGACTGAGGATCTATTCCAAAGGCAAATACAGCAGGGAAAATCACTAGGCCTGAAATAATAGCGAAACTTGTATCCATTAAACCAATTCCAAGAGTTGCACCAGGCAGTTTGTTTTCTTGTGATAGATAACTGCCATAGGTCAGCATGGCTCCCATTCCGATACTAAGTGAGAAAAAGGCTTGCCCTAAGGCTGCGATATAAATAGATGGATCACGAAGAGAAGACCAGTCAGGGTAAAATAGAAACTTTAAACCTTCTTTGGCACCATCTAAAGAGATGCTATAAAAGGCAAGAACAACTAATATGATTGCAAGTAATGGCATAAAGATCTTATTGACTGCTTCGATACCTTTGTTGACACCACTTAATACAACAGCGATCGTAAAGATCATAAATAGGGCACTCCAGAACACAGGGTGCCAGGCATGTGAGGTAAACTCACCAAAGACCGCTGCATAACCTGCATCCGGCTGTGTGAAAAATTGGCCGGTTAGATACTTCCAGAAATAATAAATCGACCACCCCGCGACGACACCATAAAATCCTAATATTAAAAACGCACTCATGACTCCAAAAAAACCAGATAGAAACCATGGTGTATCTGGGGCCAGCTTCTTAAAGGAGCCGACTACATCACTTTGTGCCTTTCGCCCAATACTAACTTCCGTTAATAGGAGCGGCACGCCAATTAAAATAACGAAGGCTAAGTAAAGGATTAAAAAAGCGCCTCCTCCATTATTTCCCGCCACGAAAGAGAAACGCCAAATATTCCCTAGCCCTACAGCTGAACCTAAGGCTGCAAGCATGAACCCGAGTTTCGTCCCCCATTTCTCTCTTGCCATATCTTCATCTCCTTTCATTCTATTTAAATATTTTTCAGCATATCATAATTTCAGAGGAAGAACGATAGACAATAGTCAATTCCAGTTTATTTATATCCTGATATCTATATGTGAACGTGAAGTAGAATATGAAATTTGGGATAGATCAGACTTCGCTTCAAATTGCATACAGCTCGTCCCAGTTGTCTTCAATATTAAATCAGACGGCATTTCTTTTCCTTTAAATCCATAAGCCCTGCATCCTCTAGGAAACTGTGGATTCCATGTAGTAAAGAAATGCTTACATTTGAAACAGTTCACCTTACGCATGCTCCCCCTCTTTCTATACGTTTGTATGATAGAATCATAGCACAGCAAAACTAGAATCACTAGGATGTGTAATGATGAAACAATGGTTCGGACCATGGATTGATCAGCCTTTTCATGCCTTCGGAACGGCTCACCTATTCATGCTTGTTGTATTTAGCTTGGGGATGTGCGCATTATGGCTGTTTTCTTCACAGATTAAAAAAGAAACACGCACTCACCATGTAATAAGATGGGCATTATTCGCTCTCTTATTTACCTGTGAGGCCAGCTATCAAATATGGACGGTAGTTCATCAAGTGTTCTCCCCAGCGGAACATCTCCCGCTTCATTTATGTGGAATCGCTTCCCTGTTCGCAATGATTGGACTGCTCACCTATAACAAGAAACTTATCCAAATCAACTTTTTCATCGGTATTGCACCCGCGCTGCTTGCACTGATTACCCCAGATATCCCTCACGGCTATGAGCATTTCCGATTCTGGAAGTTCTTCATCCATCACATGGCGATCCCATGGGCAAGTCTATTTCTGGTTGTAACAACTAATGTTTCTATTAACCGACAGATTATGCTTGAAACATATGGCTATCTTGTTCTCTACTCGATTACGGTTGGATTTGTTAATAAGTTGATCGGATCAAACTACCTTTATCTTAGCGGTCCACCTGCCGCTTCGACCCCATTAGATTATTTGGGTGAAGGTGTCTGGTATTATCTCCATTTATCTTTACTTGCTTTGCTCGTTTTTTCATTTATGTTATGTCTTTATCGTGCAGGCCGGTTTCTTAGGTGAACTTTCCTTTTTTGATTCTTTTTTCCTTAATTAGAAAAGATTCTTTTCTAGTAAACCCACCCCAAAAATTTACTTTTTCATCATAAGTCTCTGTTCTCTGATCGGACATGCTTTTCTTTCACTGATAGGTAGATTACTATAATAAATAGATACAGAAGGGAGAGATTTTATGGAAATCAAACCACTATTGGATTTTGCTTCATTTACAGATATTCAAAGCCGTTGCTACCCTGGGATGGGACTGACTACAGAGGAAGACAAACAAAAAGCTACTGAACATCGCGAGAAAATGGATCAATATGATCGAATCAACCATATAGGTGTTTATGAGGAAAACAATCTCGTTGCAGGCTATATCCACTACTCTCTTCCCATGAATGTATATGATCAAACGATTCCGAGCGCTGGTGTGGGTACACTCGCCGTTGATCTTCCATATAAGAAAAAGGGCATAGCTAAGCAAATGGTTACACACTTTATTGAACAGGCGAAGAGAGAAGGTTATCCGCTCGTGCATTTATATCCATTCCGACCCGACTTTTACAGAAAAATGGGCTTCGGATTTGGACCACAGCTCAGCCTATATCAATTTTCACCTGCCAAACTTCCCTACTTCGATAAGATAACCGCGGCCACCCGGCTAGATGATCAGCAGGAAATCCAACGTTTTTACAATGAATGGGCCGAAGAAACCCACGGAGCCTGTAATAAAGCAGACTATGAGTTTCGCCATGTAGGGATGGCCCATACGGATGTAATCGGCTGCCGGATCAACGGAAGACTCGAAGGCTACATGATCTATCAATTTAAACGAGAGACAGGTGATACTTTCTTACGTCACGACCTGCATGTTACCGACTGGTTCACACGGACAGATGAAGCCTTTCAATCTCTAATCAACTTTCTCCATAACCAAAAGGATCAAGTACGCTCCGTCGTGTTTCCAACATATGATGACTCCTTGGCTTTTTTATTAGATGATCCGAGAAACGTTAACGAGGATCTTATCTTCCGTTTGTATCATGAAACACATAAACGAGGAACAGGTGTGATGTATCGCATCGTCGACCTTCCCCTCTTCATGAAATACATCAGTGAACACTCTTTTGGTTCCGAGACTGTTACAGTACATTTCGATGTGAAAGACACCCTTATGGAGACGGAACGAACAACCTATTCCTACCGTTTTGAACGAGGAAAACCTCACATGTGTGATGACATTGATGATGGGGTCCGTGTCGCTATTGGAATTGCTGATCTTTCTTCGCTTTTAATGGGGTGTGTGTCCCTATCGACCCTTTTACTTTACAAAAGAGTTGAGGTAAAGGGGTCAGAAGGTCATGCAGGACAAGTCAAGCGGCTTTTTGACTCTCCACAAAAGCCAGAGAACTGGTCCTTCTTTTAAAAACAGTAGTTTGCGAGATTATTCTACCCTTTTTAAAAAAGATTCTAACTAAGATTCATCTGATTCTGACCAAAATCGTTTTAATCTCCCCAAAACGAGCTAAATAGGATTCTGACCAAACCGCAATTTTTCGACAAAAAGCGGCTAGCCTGCTTCAGACTAGCCGCTTTTTTTGATGTTAAAACATATAAGGTGCATATACAAAGATAATGATCATAATCCAAATAAAATCAACGAAATGCCAATAATAACTGAATATCTTTTGTTTTTCCTCAAGTAATGCTTTAGGTAGATCCTGTCTCAATTGAAACATGAGCAGAATCATCCATCCAAGTCCAAAAGCCACATGGGAGGCATGCAGCCCGACGAGAACATAGAAGGAAGCCAGGAAATTATTCATCGACATGACATAGCCCTCATGCACGTATTTGTAGAATTCGTGGATTTCTAACCCCAAAAACACGGCACCGAGCAGAAACGTTGCGATCAGCCCCACCCATATCTTCATGCGGCTCCCGTTTTCCATCCCTTTTTCCGCCATGAGTAATGTCCCGCTGCTTGAAAGTAAAAATATGGATGCCAATACAACGGAACGCAGCTCAAATACTTCTGATGGATCTGCTCCTTGTGAAGCAGGCGTAAAAATAATATAGGTGGCAAACAATGTCGCAAACATGACAGCTTCTACTCCTAAATAAATGAAGAAACCTAACCGTTTATCACCAAATAAATTCTGAGACGCTGGATGGCTCATTTCTTCGCCTCCCCTCTATAGACTGCTTTCCGTTCATCCGTTAATGAACGGAGAATGAAAAAGATGAAAACGGTGATGCCAAAAATCACTTGCAGCCAAATCCAATTGTAGACAAAAGCCACACTAAGCGCGATCATGATTCCTGCCAGCGTGACAGGCTGATAGCTTTCAACAGCAATCGGGGATGGTCTCGGATCTTCTGCATTTCCAAGCTTCGCCTTCCCTACTTTACTGTACCAAAAGGAATCCATTGTCGTAACTTGAGGCATCGGGGTAAAAGGATGCTCGGGTGCCGGAGAATCGACTGACCATTCAAGAGTCCGCCCATCCCATGGGTCGCCTTCAGCCTTTTTACTAAATCGATGGGTCTTATAGAGGTTCCAGATGACGAACAGCATACTTACCCCCATTAAAAACGCTCCTATGGTACTAATGAAGTTAAACACAAACAGACCATCTTCCCACGTGTACGTATAAACACGACGCGGCATTCCGTTCAGTCCAGCGAAGTGCTGCGGAAGGAAAGTAAGGTGAAAGCCGATAATAAATAACCAAAAATGCCAGCGTCCAAGTGTTTCATCAAGAACCTTCCCGGTCATTTTCGGATACCAATAATAAATTCCGGCAAAGGCCCCTAAGATTGTACCGCCAACCATCGTATAATGAAAATGGGCAACGACAAAATAAGAGTCGTGATACTGGTAATCGGCTGCGGCTACCGCGAGCATTACTCCTGTTACCCCACCCATGACGAAGGTCGGGATAAAGCCGAGCGCAAACAACATGGGGGTTTTTATCCTTACGACACCGCCTCGCATTGTAAATAACCAATTAAACACTTTGATCCCTGTAGGAATTGCGATCAGCATGGTTGTAAGGGCGAACACCGAGTTCGCGAGTGGCCCGAGTCCAACTGTGAACATGTGATGGGCCCAAACCATGAAACCGAGCAAACCAATCAGGGCGAGTGCAATTACCATTGATGTATATCCATAGACTCTTTGTCTGGAAAATGTCGAAATCACATCGGAAAAGATACCAAAGGCCGGCAGTACGAGAATATAAACCTCAGGATGACCGAATATCCAGAACAAATGCTGCCAATAGACAGGGGACCCCATCTCCCCTCCAAAGAAGGATGTCCCGTAAAATCGGTCAAAGGTTAACAGCAATAAAGCGATAGCTAAAACAGGAAACGCGATAAGAATGAGAAAGGATGTGACAAGTGTTGACCATGAAAATAGCGGCATCCGCGTTAGTTTCAGCCCGGGAGCTTTTAAACGAACGATGGTCACGATCATATTAATCGCTGTAAATATCGTTCCAAGTCCCGAGACTTGCAGCCCAAATATGTAATAGTTGATGTTCGGCCCCGGCGAATACGTATCAGTAGCTAGCGGGGCGTAAGCTGTCCACCCTGCGTTAGGTGCTGCATTAAAGAAAAAGGACATATTGAAAATAATTCCGCCTGAAAGAAATAGCCAGAAGCTTACGGCATTTAAGTAGGGAAAAGCTAAATCATTAGCCCCTATTTGAAGAGGTACAGCCACATTCATTAAACCGATCAGCAGCGGCATAGCAACAAAAAAGATCATAATCGTTCCATGAGTTGTAAAGACCTCATTGTATTTATCACCTTGAAATACCCAGAAATCATTATTCGGCATGGATAGCTGTGTTCGAATAAACAGGGCATCCATCCCGGCTCTAAAGAAAAACACGATCGCAAACAGGATATACATCGTTCCTATTTTACGATGATGGGTCGTTCTCATATACCCGAATACTATGGGCCACTTTTGTTTCTTTGTCACCCATAAAAAGAGTAAAATGCCGCCTAATATTGAGAAAACCCACGCTGCCACTACGTCAGAAGGCACTTGTCCAATTAATGGTAGATTCATAGTTCATTCACCTCTATTCACGATACTATCACTCTGTTGCCAACCAATTCTCAAATTCCTCCTGTGTCACTACTTTTGTTTCAAAGCGCATATTCGCGTGCCCAGTTCCACAGAATTCAGCACATTTCCCTTGAAAATCTCCAGTTACGCGTGGAACAAAGGAAAGCCTGTTTTCCTTATTTGGCCGCACATCCACCTTCCCAGCTAAACTTGGAATCCAAAAAGAGTGAATCACGTCCGTCGATGTCAAGTGAAACGTAACTTTTTGATCTTTGGGTAAGACAAGTTCATTGAGCGTTGTTTTTCCATTCTCATAGGTGAATTCCCAGCGAAATTGCTTGGCTTCCACATCAATGATCCTCGCCTCCTTCGATACACTTTGACCAGGCCCAGACATTTTGCTCGTAATATCATAGGTCGCTTTGACAGTCGGCACAGCTAAGATAGCCAGTAAAAGAAAAGGAATAACCGTCCAGGTCACCTCAAGCCACTTATTTTCTTTTTTTTCCTTTGGTATGTAGACAGACGTTTCTGATCTCTCTTTATACTTCCTTATGAAAAAAACAAACAAGACGAAAACGACAGCCAATACGAGCATCATGATCGCGAAACTTAAATAAATCAAATCGGTTATCTTTTCCGCCGAATCACTAGCTGGGTCTAATACCCGTAAATTACAGCCGCTCAGCAAAACAAGTGTAAGCAAAAGAAATACTTTCTTCATTCCACTCAACCTTTACTGTTGTATTTTTTCCCTCTCACCTTCAAATCTATCTTCTTAGTTATAACCCATTTCCCATATATCAACAGTTAAAACATATATGATTTCAGCCGTAACTTCGGACCCATAGAAAAAGCACCCCATTCCGATCGGGACGGGGCCTTTCGCTGATTAGCTATCACGATTTTCCAAACGATGAATCCGTGCTTCCAACTGTTCATATTCTTCTCTCGTTACAAATCCAAGCCTCTTCATTTGTCCTTTTATTCTTGCTCTAGATTGTTCATTCCACTCCTCGTTTGTCTGTTCACCTTTTGTTACCCAGGCATTTAAAATATCCTTTGCCTCGGAGGGAGTCACATCACCTTTTGCCACCATTTCATTGACCTTTTTTTCAAACTTCTCCTTGCCACTTACAGCAGCGCCTAATCCGAGGTAAAAACCTTGTTTTAATAAACTTCTCATTTTCACTCCTCCTTATCGTGTTCCTTATCTTTTTATCATACGAATGTGACTGACTCCCACTACAAGCATCCCTACCACACCAAACCCACAAAGCACGATTCCGATGGTTAAAAGGAAGCGAGTTTCATTAACCATCGCAAACATGATTGATCCTGCCCCTGCTACCATAAATAAAAAAGCAAGCATTCCGTAAAACAAATAAAATTGATGAAAAAGCTTTTTCTGTTGTTCAGTACGCTGCCATTCCCTTTGCTTGTCGCCGTCCTCTAAATAACTAACCAGTGCTCTTGGAAGTGAAAGAAGCGGCTTAGCTGATTCGCTGATCATTTCTTTATAAAAGGAAGCACGTGAATTTTCTCCAGACATCCACCGTTTAAGCACGGGTCTGCCCCAGTCTACTAAATCAACCTGGGGATAAATGGTCATTAACACCCCTACAACGATCGATGTCGCCCTTCCTAGAAAAGCATAGTCTGCAGGAAGTTGGATGGGCTGCTCTTTAATGAAAGATTGCAGTTCATCCATGATATCGCTCATTTTATTCGCATCTAGTTTACCGAATCCACCGTCTAAATATAAATCAGTTGTCTGTTTAATTAACTTTTTCACACGTTCAATATCTACATCTGCTAATAAAAAGTCCATTTCAATCAATGCATGAATAACGCGATCGTAATCCTCTAAAATAAACCCTTGCACCATTGACCGAATGGAATCCGCCTCAGTTTGTTTCATCACACCCACCATGCCAAAGTCAATCACAACAATTGTGCCATCAGGTCGGATCATTAAATTTCCCGGGTGGGGATCTGAATGAAACATGCCTGAAAATAAAAATTGCTCAACACATAGGTCAAACAAAGTTTTAGCCACTTTTTCGGGATGGATATGATGCCTCTTCATAAAGGCTAAATCAGTTATTTTCGCTCCTTCAATCCATTCCATTACGAGAACACGTTTCGTAGATATTTCCTTGTAATAGTCAGGAATGTAAACAGATCGGAAATCTTTAAATCTCCTCTTAAAATGATTGCCGTTCGAAAGCTCCAGAGTGAAATCCAGTTCATTCGTAATAACTGTAACGACTTCTTTATACAAAGCAGGTAAGTCAGCCTTTTTTCCATATCTAGTAAATGTCCCGATAATAAAGAACACCATCCGCAATGCTTTGAAGTCGACTTTAAAAATTTCATCCACACGATAGCGCTGGACTTTAATGGCTACAGGGGTCCCATCATGTAATACGGCACGGTAAACATCACCGATAGAGGCGGAGGCTACCGGTGTGTTATCTATTGATTTTAGTTGTTCGTCAATAGGACCACCCCACGCTTGTTCTATGATCTGCTTTGAGTATTGGAATGGAGTGGACTCGACCCGATCAACTAATCCTTCGAGCTCTTTAATAAAAGATCGTGGAAGCAAATCTGCCCTCGAACTAAGAAATTGCCCAAATTTAATCAAAAGACCGCCAAGTTCAATGGCTTTCCTTCTATATTCCCATGCCTGCCTCTCAAGCAGCCCCTTCCATTTATCTTTTGTGTTTTGATCCCATATACGATGTGTTTTATGAAACCAAAAAATTTGCAGTAAAAACTTCACTGCCATCCAAACAATCACTGTGATACGGTAAAGCGATATGTATTTCAACCGGCTGTTCATTCCCCTCCCCCATTTCTTATAGGCTGTGTGGTATCTTCTTTACCCTTATTATAAATTCATCAACCTTAAAATTAGTTGGTTTCTCATTCGGCAATATATGCAACGCTTCGAGTTTGAACGGGGCTTTCGATCGATTACTTCTGATTCTTTTGTCGTAAACATCATCCCAATTTACTATTCTAAATTTTTTGAAAATTACTCACTCTACCTTTATAATAGAAAGTGGTTCTAAGGGGATTAAATAATTTGGGGAGGTACTTCTACATGAAGAATAAGGTGACAGCTTTACTGTCAGTCGGTGCATTATCGCTTTCTTTACTTGCTCCTGCAGCATCGGGTGTAAGTGCAAATGCCGATTCAAGTGCTGATTACAGCAACTGGAACGTTGAACGGTATGGGGATCGGATTGATATTGATGGAATGCTTGAGAAGAAATCACAAAGTGAAGAGTTCCAAAAGAAAGCAGTTGAAGAAATAAAAGAAGCTGCTGAAGAGGTTAATTTTAGTGAAGCTAAAGCCTCAGAATCTAATGGGGATGATTCTACCTCTACATACGAGGAAGGGCAAACTAAATTATTTCTTGACCGTAACTTAGCATTCCAGGAATTCACGTTACGCAGTGTTGGTGAGCATGTAGAGGTTTGGGTAGCCAATGACCTATCTTTTGATGAAGGTGACCCACGTGATCCTCATGTTGTGACCCAAGAACAAGTGAATAAGATGGCTGCTGAATTCGACTCTAACATATATCCAAAAGCAACTGACTTCTTTGGTATGCCTGATTCACTTGACGGAACAAATGCTCAACTTGAGGATTTGGGTCTTGTGCCTGAAGGGTACTATGAAGGTGATGGCGACAAAGTGATGATTCACGTTAGTAATATCCCGGATGAAAACTATGCTGACCCTGAGTATCCATTCTTTGTAGCCGGTTTCTTCTGGCAAACACTTGAAAACTATACAGACCGAAATATTATTTCTATCGACTCTTCCGATTGGGAAGAGCGTCTAGAAAGTACATTTTTTGGAACAACAATCCATGAGCTTCAGCATTTAATTCATGCGGACAACGATAGTGATGAAACAACATGGTTAAACGAAGGAATGTCTACATTCTCTGAGTACCTCGGTGGATATGGGTTAGACTCAGGATCCATCAACTTCTTGCTTGACCACCCTGAAAACTCATTAACGAACTGGGACGAGCATGTTAATGCGGCAACAGGTCCTGAAACGATTGCTGATTATGGGCTAGTTCAGCTATTTACGCTTTATAACTACGAACGATTTGGACAAGAATTCATTCGTCACGTCGCTGGAGATGGCGATAACAGTATCGCTAGTTTTGCTCAAGCCTATAAAGACTTTGGTCTTGATGTAACATTTAATGAAGTTTACCAGGACTTCTCAACTGCTCTTGTCGTCGATGATGACAAGTTTAAAGGCGGGAAATATGGTTTTGAAAACATCGACCTTCGCAACCTGCCAGTTGAAGACGGCAGTGAACGCGGTTTTACTGTGAATTTTGAAAAAGCAAAAACGCATGAAAAAGACGGCGTCCCTGCATGGGGTACGGACTTCAAAGAGTTTAGCTTTGCACCAAACCAAAATGTAGAGAACTTTACATTTAACGGGATTGACTTCCTTCCATTACAATGGGATTCCGTTCAAAGTCCACTAGGCAGTGACGATCAAGTACTCTGGGCAGGAGAAGGTAATGAACTCGATAACAAGTTAATCTTCAATGCAGACCTTACCAGTGTTGATGAAGCTACACTTACATTTGATAACTTCATCGATATTGAAGAAGCATGGGACTTCGGAATGGTTCAAGTTTCCACAGATAATGGGGAAACGTGGACATCGTTAGAGAACGAAAATACCCGGTCAGATGTCGTTGAAAATGGTCATCCTACAATTAAAGAAAATGTTCCTGGATTCACAGGACACTATGAAGATTTCCAAAAAGAATCGTTTGATCTATCTGAATATGCAGGGCAAGAAGTGCTGATCTCCTTCCGTTATCTTACGGATTGGGGTTACAATGATTCGGGCTGGTTCATTGATGATATTTCCATCCCTGAAATTGGTCTAAACTATGATGGAACAAACACAGAGGACTTTATATCTGAAGCTCAGCTGAAAGAGGAATACGTAAACTATGGTGTGACATTCATAAAAGAGAAGAACAATGGTAAATACCAAGTTATTGAAGTAGATCCGTTCAATGTGTCAGATGAGAAAGCATTGGAACTTCAACAAGCCTTTAGAAAAGGAAAAACATACATGACTACGTATTATGCTGCGCCAAAAGACAGTACGATACCTGTTCCTTTTGAATATGAAGTTGAATTTAAAAAGAATAACGGGAAAGGACCTAGGAAAAACTAACTTTTTCCATCCGTTAACCAACCAGCCTTTTCGCTGGTTGGTTTTTCTTTATTTTTGTGGCATGATTTGATTAAAAAGGAAAAGGTGATCGTATGCAGATCCGTGAATTAGAAGTTAAAGAGCTACACACTGTCGCTCAATGGCTTCACTCCATGAACGAACAAGATAAGCACTATGTTGCCTGGCTTGCCTCAGATCCAAATGAGATTTTTGAGCAAATCTGGACATTGACACAGTTTCAGGAACCCCTTGCTTATGTAGCGTGGGAACAGGATGAGATCATTGGTTTTATTGGGGTTCTTCCTTTCTTCGATCAAAACCTTGCTCGTCTGCTTGGACCTTTTACTAAAGAAGATAACACTGATGTGATTGAACAGCTATGGAATAAAGCTTCACTTACCCTCATGCTCCATTTTGACATTGTAAAAGTAGCTTGTTTCAAAGCGAATCAACCTTTAGTTTCTTTTGCCGAACGTCATAAATTTTCATTGTATAACATTGAAAAGACGCTAGCCATACATGACTCACAGTTCTCCCCTTCTTACGAGAAGAGTACACACATCTCTGAACTATCAGGCAACGATATGGAATCATTACATGTACTTCACCCAGCAGGGGCTTATTACACGACAGAAGAAATGGTTCAACTTTCTCATCAAGACGAGAATAAGCTTTTTGGCTATATGGAGAACGGGCATCTTGTGGGTTATCTTTATTATGAAACGATTACTGCTGCCGAGGGCGAGATTTGCTTTGTTAATGTTCAACCTAATGACCGTGGCGAAGGAATTGGAACAAAGTTAATCGAGCAAGCTCTACAATACGCCTTCTACATCTATGGGGTCGATGCAGTGACCTTATCTGTCCGTAATCAAAACACACAGGCTGAACAGCTCTATCAACAGTTAGGTTTTCGTGATATTAACACCATTTATGCCTATGAGAAAAAACTCAATGATTTAAAAGCCCAGCCGTTCCTCCATTAAGAACCATTCATTGATGGCGAAGCCACTGAAAAAGTGACGTTTGTTCATTTCTATAAGGAATGTATTTGGCATTCTTGTTATGTATGAAATGACCGTATGATTTTTCTTACAAAGACTTCCGATTGTTGAAAATGGTGGTTGGGAAACGACTCGCTTTCCATGGGCGAACGCCGAGTCTCCTCGGTCGTTCCTCCTTCCGAGGTCTCGCCATGTCCGATGCTCCCACAGAAGTTTGCAGATAACTCAGAAATTGCTTTTACAGCCCATCACAAAAGCAGGATCGTAATCAACAAACAAGCTAATATCATTACGGGCCAAAATTATTCCACTATTTCAACTTTTGCAATTTTGGGTTATTGTAAGTAAAAGGAGGTCTTTATGAAGCGACTTATTCAAAGAGAACTTGAACAACTAAATGACCCTGGCCCCATCAAGGTGATGCGAAGTGTAAGCGGCGGCGATATAAATGAAGCTTATTATATACGCACAAACCTTAATGAATATTTTATTAAAATAAATACCCATGTACCCTCCAACTTCTTCAAAGTAGAAGCACTTGGCTTAGAGCGTATTGAGCAAACGTACACCATAAACGTCCCGAAGGTTTATCACTACAATGAACCTTATGAGGAAGAAACAGGAATCCTCGTTATGGAGTGGATTGAGGAGAACCGACAAGCCCACTCAGCAGAAATGCTTGGTCAAAACCTTGCAAATATGCACAAGCATCCTGCTAAACAGTTTGGACTTGATCAGCCAACTTTTATCGGAAGGCTGACACAAGCGAATAGTTGGAGCGGAAGCTGGGTTAAGTACTACAAAGAGGATCGGCTGCAGCCGCAGATTCAATTGGCCATTGAAAACAGCCCATTACCACATAGAAGAATAGATAAGCTCGAACGATTGACTGATCAATTAGGGCAATGGATCACCCACCACCCCAAACCCTCCCTCCTCCATGGTGATCTGTGGGGCGGAAACTATATGGTTGGGCCAAAAGGTGTCCCCTATCTCATTGATCCGTCGATTTTATATGGAGATCATGCCTTTGAACTAGCTTTTACAGAATTATTTGGAGGGTTCCCGCCCACCTTTTATGTAGCCTACCAAGAGGTGATGCCGCTCCCTCTCGAATATGAAGATATTAAGCCGCTTTACCAACTATACTATCTTCTCGTTCATTTAAACATGTTTGGTGAAAACTTCGGTCCACCGGTTGACAGAATTTTAGCAAGGTATGTAGGGGAATGAGGCATGTTCAGCTGCTTTTAAGCTAAGAAAATATGAATACTGGTAAAAAGTTTCTATTGGCAACTGACGGCTTTTGTATTAAAATTTATTTCGTTGCATATTTATTCTAACCCTACAAAAATTGATCTGGTCAGGAGCGATACTTCGATGAAAGCAAGCGACTTCAAGGTTTCATCACATTTAAAATTTATACTGCCATCTTTACTTGGCATCTTCTTATTTATTGTACCTTTTTATAATCCAGGCGATGAGAGTGTTACGATTCTAATTGCTATCATGGCAGGCTGGATTCAGGAAGCACTAGCCAACTACCTCTCTCTCATCATGATGTTGATTATATCGATTACAGCGATCGGAACTGTTCTCGTTAAACTGATTGGACCTGACAAGCTGGATAAAACTCCGTTCTACCAACAGTTGTTCAATGTGCCATGGATATGGGTGGTCACTCGCGTTTTAGGGATGATTTTCGCTATTATGGTTTATTTTCAAATCGGACCTGATGCCGTCATCTCTGGTTCCACGGGCGGACTGTTATTAGATGATCTGTTGCATGTGTTATTTGCGGTTTTCTTATTTGCTGGTTTATTTCTGCCATTACTGCTTAACTTCGGACTGCTTGAGCTCTTTGGTGTCTTATTAACAAAAATCATGCGTCCCATTTTTAAACTTCCTGGACGTTCCTCCATTGACTGTTTAGCATCATGGTTAGGCGACGGGACGATTGGCGTCCTATTAACGAGTAAGCAATATGAGGAAGGTTATTACACAAAAAGGGAAGCAGCCGTAATCGGGACTACTTTCTCGGTCGTATCGATTACCTTTAGTTTAGTCGTCATTGCTGAGGTCGGTCTCCAGCATATGTTTATTCCCTTTTACTTAACTGTGGGTTTTTCCGGTTTAATTGCCGCCTTAATTATGCCTAGGATTCCTCCGCTTTCAAAAAAATTGAATACGTATGTAACAGAAGAAGCGAATGATAATGAAGAAATTCCTGATCATCATAATGTTTTCACTCATGCTTATACCCAAGCTGTCCATCGAGGCAGCAAGTCAAGTGGCCCTAAGGAATTCTTCAAACAAGGCGGGCAGAATATCTTAGATATGTGGATGGGCGTTGCTCCGATTGTTATGGCACTAGGTACCATTGCGCTTGTCATTGCTGAGTTCACGCCAGTATTTAGTTGGCTTGGATTACCTTTTATCCCGATTCTTGAACTGTTACAAATCCCCTATGCTCAAGCCGCATCCGAGACGATTTTAGTTGGCTTTGCTGATATGTTCCTGCCAGCCATTATTGGCGCATCGATTGAAAGCGAAATGACGCGTTTTGTCATTGCTAGTTTATCCGTAACTCAGCTGATTTATATGTCAGAGGTAGGCGGATTACTATTAGGCTCTAAAGTACCCGTGAACATGAAAGATTTATTTGTCATCTTCTTGTTAAGAACGATTATTACCCTTCCAATCATTGCACTTATCGCACACTTAATCTTTTAGAAAAATAAGCCGCTATCCTATGCTGGAATAGCGGCTTTCTTTATGTGTGTGTTCGAATGAGACCATCGACAAAGAACGTCATATCCTGTGACAAAGTCGACACGAGCACGTTCTGCGCGTCGCACAAGAAGTTCGAGACGCGAACGTTTTGAGGGCCACCGTATGCCTTTCCTACGTGAAGACCGGAAAAACCGAGCAACGAAGACATTCGTCGTTTATCATTTAGTGACTTTTGGAACATCCTCTTTATGTCAATTTTTTTAGAAAAGCTTCGGCGGCAGCTAAACTCGATTGAGGATTTTGTCCTGTTACAAGCTTTCCATCTTCCTCAACATGTTCCTCAAAAGGATCAGCGGTGTGAAAGTTTGCGCCTTCTTCTTTTAATTGATCTTCAAGCAAAAATGGTACCTTGTCTGTAAAGTCCATTTCCTGTTCTTCTTTCGTACTGAAACCTGTAATGGTTTTCCCTTTTGTATACGGGTTCCCACTAGAGTCTTTTGCTCCTATAAAGGCAGCTACTCCATGGCAAACGGCACCAATCACCTTGTCTTCATCTATAAAATGCTGCAGTACGGAATGGATAACTTTCTGGTTCGGAAAATCAAGCATCGTTCCGTGCCCGCCAGTAAAGAATACCCCTGCATAATCATTTAATTCTATGTTCTCAAGCTTTTCCGTATCATGAATCGGTTCCATGACTCCATCCCAAACTCTCGGCAGTTCATTGCTGTAACTGTTAGGGTCAATTGGAATCCTGCCTCCTTTTATGCTGGCACCAGTGACATCAAATCCAGCTTGTTTACATTCCGTAGCAGGCTCTACAAACTCCTGCAGCCATAATCCCGTTTTCTGTCCATCCTCCAGTTCATCAACGTTTGTGGCGATGAATAAGATCTTTTTTTCCATACAAAAACCTCCCTCAGGATCTATATGAATAGTCTTTCACCAGACGTCCCATTTCAATCCTAAGAGAGGTTGATTCTTTCAATTAATTCGTTGTATAGTCTTTTTTAGCTAGTTTATCCCACCATTTTCTCATTAATTGTGCTCTTCCTTCGATCACTGGCTGTGTCAATGTTCGAATCGAAGTACTTGATAGCAAGAATACAATACTTGCCGCTACAATAGCCAAGCCGACAAAGTCAATTACGTTGTCAACCTTAAACCAACCGGCTTCCCGGAAAAATTGAATAAAGAATCCATGAAGTAGGTACACATACAACGTTCTTCCACCCAATATCGAAAAACGATAGGTTTTATTCGGGATCCAAGCAAGAACACCAACCGTCATTAATCCACCTATTACATAAACACCAAGGCGAAGTAAACCGCCAAATTCGGGATTCCCTAGTATACTGTACGATTCGGAACCGAGCAGCCATCCTGAATCAAACTCTGGGAAAATGGCGATTAAGCCCACTAGAGCAGTCACGAAAAGAAGTGTCGCTTCACGTACTTGAGGTGTTCTCCATTTCTTGACGTTTTCCTTCGTTAACCAGTATCCAGCTAAGAAAAACGGGAAGAACACAAACGTCCTTGAAAGGCTGAACATATGACCGATGTCATTAAAATAGCCTACAACTATCCCAAGTCCAACCGCGACAAACATTCCTAATGGCGCAGGAACCTTTTTGAACCAATAAAGCATGATGTGCCAGCAAAACAAACTAAATAAAAACCATAACGACCAATGAGGATAAAATGGTCCGCTTAGCCAGCCATCTTTTCCTATAAAGAAGAAGTAGCCTGTGTAGGCGAGCTGAAAAATCATATACGGTAAGATCAATTTTTTTGCTAAATTAACAATATAATCCTTATGTCCTAATCCTTTAGCAAAAAAGCCTGACAATAAGATGAATGCAGGCATATGGAAAGTATAAATCCATGTATAGACGGTGTACATTATGTGTGAACCATCCGTAAATGGTTGAATTAGATGGCCGAACACAACGAGAAAAATCAGTAAGAGCTTCGCATTGTCAAAAAGTGCTTCACGTTTCATAATCGTTCACCCTTTAAATTTCTGTGGTCAGTGCATAAGCATCAAACTATGTCCTACTCCTTTTTACCACATTTATATAAGGGGAAAGGCATTTTTATCGCTTTTTAAATGAACTGTAATCGTAATGTCAAAAATGTAACAGCTTCATCAAAAATGTAACAGAGTCTTCTAATATGACGGAAAAACCTGCGAAAAAAATCGCAGGTTTTTTTGCTTATGATTCAAATTCAATAGCCCAAGAGCCTTTACGGAATATAGGTTCATAGCTGCCATCCTGTGTTTCCCCGTCAATATCCATCTCTGCTGAGCCCATCATGAAGTCTTCATGAACAAGACTATCATTGACGCCGTACTTGTCCATTTCATCTTTAGACATTGATGGACCTTTTTCAATATTAGTCGGATAGGCCTTTCCTAAAGCGAGGTGACAGGACGCATTTTCATCGTACAACGTATTGAAAAAAATGTGACCTGACTGGGAAATAGGTGACTCATTGGGGACAAGTGCCACTTCACCTAAACGAGCAGAACCTTCATCAGACTCAAGCAAGTGTTTAAGCGTTTCCTGGCCAGCTTCAGCTTTGTAATCAACGACCTTTCCATCTTTAAATGTCAATGTGAAGTTTTCAATTAAGTTCCCGCCATAGCTAAGCGGTTTCGTACTACTGACTTTACCTTGTACGCCAAACTTGTGCGGCATTGTAAATACTTCTTCAGTAGGCATATTCGGATTAAACTCAACCCCTTTTTCAGAGGTAGCCGAACCACCGTGCCAAATGTGATTCTCTGGCAATTCAATACTTAAATCAGTTCCTGTCGCTTTATAATGAAGTTTCTTGTATTGCTTTTTATTCAAATACTCTCTCGCCTGACGCAGACTTTCATTATGCTTCTCCCACGCCTGGATTGGATCTTCCTGATCAATTCGGGTAATTTTAAAAATTTGCTCCCATAGCTTGCTTTGAGCGGCTTCTGAGTTAAGATCCGGGAACACCTTCTCAGCCCAGGCAGTTTGAGGATAGGCAATAATTGACCATGTCGTTTTATCATTCATAATGTAATTACGGTATTCTGTTAATGCTTCAGCACTCGCTTTATTTGCCTTCGCAATACGCCCAGAGTCTATCCCCTTTAAAAGATCGGGATTTGGACCATAGACCGTTAACAAGGAGTAGCCACCTTTCACCATCTCCTCTAGTCCTTCCGCTTTCCATTTCGGAAAAGTTTCCAGTACTTTCATTGGGGCATTTTTCATTTTCATATAACTCAGCATCTCATCGTTCCACTCAACGTGAACGTTCTTAGCGCCTTTCCCGTAAGCTTTAGCTGAAATAATTCTAACGAGATCAGCGGCTTCAATCGGAGCATTAATAATCAGGCCCTGTCCGTGTTGCAAGTTAACGCCTTTCTTTAAAGCTAGCTCAGCATAATTTTCTAACTTTTTTTTATGTGTAGTCAATTGAATACCTCCAACTATTAAAATGATCTACTACAGGATGTTCAAAAAGTCACCAAATGATAAACGGCGAATTTCTTCGTTGCTCGGTTTTTTCCGGTCCTCACGTAGGAAAGATATACGCTGTGGTCCTCAAAACGTTAGCGCCTCGAACTCCTTGTCTCACATTCGTCAACTTTTTGAACACACACTACTAATTATTATTTCATATTTTTCTAATAAATCCCACTAATTGCGTGGGGGTATATTCCATCGCCCCAAAGCTAGAACTTTTACCTTATCATTCAGTACTTCTTGTGTCTCCCTGATTGGGGGACCCTACCCATATGGTCGATGATTCTGACCGAATCTCTTGCGATTCTATCCAAAATCAAAAGGATTCTACCCTACTCATTTATTATGCTTCCCTAACTGAAAAGTCACCATATCATGTCCAGAAAAAATCGCCAGGAATCTACTTCCTGACGATGGCTGCATTATTATGCTTCAAAGAGGCGATTAAGGTTGGCCATTTCAATAGCACCCGTTGCCGCTTCCCAGCCTTTGTTCCCGGCTTTCGTACCTGCTCGCTCTATGGCTTGCTCGATCGTATCCGTTGTGATGACACCAAATATTACAGGTACACCACTTTGCACGCTAGCCTGCGATACACCCTTGGCTGCCTCTCCACAAACGTAATCAAAATGCGGGGTAGAACCGCGAATGACGGCACCTAATGTGATGACAGCATCATATTTTCCGGAATTCGCCATTTTTCCCGCCACTAACGGAACTTCAAAAGCTCCAGGGACCCATGCTGCTTCTACATCGTCAAGGTTTACACCATGACGTTTTAGTCCATCAAGCGCTCCATCATACAATCGACCTGTAATAAAATCATTAAACCTTCCTACTACGATTCCAATCTTTAATCCGCTTCCTACTAAATTTCCTTCCAATGTTTTTACCATCAAACCACTCCCTCTTTAATCCATTGATTTACTAACTACTATTTATTCTGGACCCTTTGTGTAAAGCTCAATCGCTAATCGTACTTAACGAGAGTAAACTGATTAGATACAAAGTCTGACGGCCGCACCTTCGCTTTTATTTGTTGTCCAGTTCCGAGGGGCAGACCTAAAACACCCTCGAACCCTTGCTTTTAATAATGAAACAAGTGTCCCATTTTTGATTGTTTTGTTTTTAAATAAACCTCATTTTCTCTCCTTGATTCCGTTTGAATCGGAACACGCTCGACGACTTCTAAGCCGTAGCCGCCAAGGCCGGAGATTTTTTTCGGGTTATTTGTTAACAGTTTTAGTTGAGAAATGCCGAGCTCTCTTAAAATTTGTGCGCCTACACCGTAATCACGCAGATCAGGACCAAACCCAAGCTTTTCATTGGCTTCAACGGTATCAAGGCCTTCCTCTTGCAGTTTGTAAGCATATAGTTTATTTAATAGCCCGATTCCTCTACCTTCTTGACGCATATAAAGCAGGACCCCACTGCCGTTTTCTGAAATTTGTCTAAGAGCATTATGAAGCTGTGGACCACAATCGCATCGATAGGACCCAAACACATCACCTGTTAAACATTCGGAATGCACTCGAACGAGCGTGGGTTCTTCTGGATCAATGTCTCCTTTTATTAGAGCGATATGGTCTTTATGATCGATGTCATTCGTGTAAGCAACAGCTCGAAAATCGCCGTACTCTGTGGGCAGCTGAACCTCAACTTCACGTTTAACATGGTCTTCCACTCGGTAACGATATTGAATTAAGTCAGCAATCGTAATCATTGGAATATTAAATTCATCCGCCATTTTTCGAAGATCAGGCACTCTTGCCATCGTCCCATCTTCTTTGATGATTTCGCAAATTACTCCAGCAGGTCTAGAGCCAGAAAGAACCGCTAAGTCAACAGCTGCTTCTGTATGACCTGCCCGGCGAAGCACCCCGCCTTCTTTTGCGACCAACGGAAAAATATGCCCCGGTTTTTGGAAATCATTCGCTCCAGTCAACGGGTTAAGCATTTCTCGGATCGTCAAAGCACGCTCATCTGCGGAAATGCCTGTGGTCGTATCCTTATGATCAATACTTACTGTAAACGCCGTCTTATTAGGGTCTGTGCTATTGTCCACCATTGGATTTAATTCAAGCTGATCCGCTAATTTTTCGGTCACTGGGGCACAAACAAGCCCTTTTCCATGAGTAATCATAAAGTTAATCATCTCAGGTGTCGCATGTTCGGCAAGACCAACCAGATCCCCTTCATTCTCCCGGTTCTCATCATCACAGACGATGACCATTTTCCCCTGCTTTAATTCTGTAATTGCCTGTTCTATTGAATCAAACATCGTCCCACCCTCTTCCTTATGCAAATCCATTTTCACTCAAAAAATCTTTTGTGAGCCTTGACTGAGTGCTTGCTTGATCCTTCCCTAAAAAGTGCGCGACGTACTTTCCAATCATATCGCACTCGATATTCACTACATCACCAGGTTCCTTATTGCCCAGCACAGTATGTTCCATCGTGTGCGGAATAAGTGAAATTGTTACCCGGTTCTCCTCTATCCCAAACACGGTTAAACTCGTTCCATCAACGGTAATCGACCCTTTATATACAAAATAATGAATAAGTTCTTTCGGCAATTCGATCTCATAGTAAACCGCATTTGATTCCCGCCGTTTGGCGACAATCTTACCGGTTCCATCAATGTGTCCTGAGACTAAATGACCGCCAAACCGTCCGCCAGCCGCCATGGCACGCTCAAGGTTCACCAGACTGCCCTGCTTTAGCTCATGCAAGTTTGTTGCACGAAATGTTTCAGGCATAACGTCAAATTCCACACTTTGGTCACTATAACTTGTGACAGTAAGACAAACGCCGTTAATCGAAATACTGTCACCCAATTGTACATCGGACAAAATTTCCTTCGCTCCAATACTTAACTCAAGCGCTTCTGTTTTGCTCTTGATACTTTTAATTGTGCCCATTTCCTCAACGATTCCCGTGAACATCTTCACTCCTCCTTTTTAACCGAAACGATTTTAATATCTTCACCAAGCTGCTCTGTCGAAATAAATTGAAAAGCGCCAACGTCTTTTAAACTACTTATTCCATCTCCAGCTACAGGCGTGAGCGCTTGTTTGCCGCCAATTAATTTCGGTGCGATGTACGTAATCGTTTCGTCCACTTTACCTGCTCGGACAAACGCGTCTGCCATCGTTCCGCCGCCTTCGATCAACAGCGATGTCAGTTTCCGTTCACCTAGGAAATTTAGAACAGCTTCCACTTCTACTCTTTTACTTTCCAATCGAATGATCTCCACATGCGGAAAACGTAGAAAGTCTTCGAGCTCATCATCATAAACACCTTTTCCGGTGAAAATCCAAGTTGGGGCCTCAGAATTTTGAATTAACCGAGAAGAGAGCGGAGTTCGCAAGTGGGTATCTAACACAATCCGAATAGGGTTCTTGCCCTCCCCTTCTATGCGAGTCGTTAGCTTAGGATTATCCATAAGAACTGTATTAATGCCCACTAAAATAGCAGTTGAACGATGTCTATAAGTATGACCATCCATCCTTGCCACCTCTCCAGTAATCCACTGGCTCTCCCCTGTGGAAGTAGCAATTTTACCATCCAAACTCATCGCTGATTTCAGCCGTACATATGGCTGCTTTGTTTTAATAAAATGGAAAAAGGCACGGTTCAGTTGATCGGCTTCCCTTTTCAGAACTTCCGACTTAACCTCAATTCCAGCCTGTTCCATCATTTGTATCCCCCGCCCGCTCACCTTAGGATTAGGGTCATGGGAAGCAATAATCACACGCTTAACCCTCGCATCAATGATCGCTTGTGCACATGGAGGCGTTTGTCCGAAATGGCTGCACGGCTCAAGCGTCACATATATTTCAGCTTCCTGAGCTTTTCTTCCTGCCATCCTCAAAGCATGAACTTCAGCATGTGGTTCGCCAGCCTTTACGTGAACACCGACACCAACCACTTGATTATCTTTCACAACAATTGCTGCGACAGAAGGATTGGGATTCGTCTGGCCTACTGTTTCCTTTGCCATTTGAACCGCCATCGCCATATACCTTTGATCACGTTCCACATCATTCACCTCACGTACACTTGGATTTATAATCTTTGAATAAAAATAGCCCTGAAGAAGTTATACTTCTTCAGGGCCTGTCAATTGAAAATTAGGTATAGCGAATAGAAGGTACAAGAACAGAATCTTCGCACCTCAATTACGCTTTCGCTCCTTCTCCCATCCAGACTTTCACTGTCGGCTTTGGAATATGCACCAAATCAGGAGGAAGAGTTGTTACACTTCTTCCCCGTCGCGGGCTTTGAACGAATTGTCCATCACCGCCGGCCGGGATTTTCACCCTGCCCCGAAGGATTGTTTATTCAGTTGTCTTATAATAAATATAAACGAAACCTGATCAAATCGCAATTAGTTAGCACTATTTATGATATGATTCGGTTCTTTCCGGATTAATTTTGATCGTTGTTGACGAGTTTGGTCAACAATTCGTCAACAACTAGAGAGACAATTTACACTCGATTTAGAAAATCGTTTTGATAATTTTCCATACCTTATATACGTCTTTATTTAAGTGATTTCAAGAAATCTTTCTTCAGCTTTTACGATCTTGAAAACCACCATGCATCATTGAAACTCATATCATGGCCTTTCAGGTAATGTATGTTGTTTATTCCATGGCAATTCTTGTCTTGAATCCATCTTTTGTCTCATCATCCATAAACTATAGTCTGCTGAAACCTTAATAAAGGATCTTAAAACCCAATTACAAAAAGAAATCAAGTCGTTACAGATCAACCTCCTCCAGAATGTGGTATTTTACATCAATTGTTCCTATCATAAACTATTTCTCCACCAATTATGGTCTTTATTATTTTAATATCTTTAATATCCACTGGTTGTGCCTTCCAAGGGTTTTTATCTACAATTATAAAATCCGCTATTTTATTCTCTTCAATTGAACCATTGAAATCTTCAGTTGAGTTTAATTGTGCTCCGTAGATTGTCATCGATTTTAATGCTTCTTCTACAGAAATCCTTTGTTCTTCACCTAAAATTTCTTCATCCTTCGTAATTCTGTTCACCGCTGTCCAGATAGAGAAAAAGGGTGAAATAGGTGTTATTGGACAATCAGAATGTAGTGTAAACAAAATATCATGATTAATTACACTAGCAAGGGGGTTTAAATTTTTTGCACTTTCTGGTCCAAGGAAGATATCCCTGTGAGGATCACCCCAGTAATACACATGGTTTATAAATAGTGATGTGGTGATATTATATTCACTCATTCTTTCTAGATCTTGTTCTCTGTGTATTTGGCAAGCGCCTTTATAATGCCATAAACACCTACGTGTATTCTATTTGACGCTTACAAATAAAAAAGCCAAAATAAGCAATAAAATACCCTATGTACCAACTCATAGTAAATCCTCCTAAAAATTAAAGAACATTCAATTTTTTATATTATCCTCAACAGATTATATCACAAATTGTCAGAAAATGATTAATTGTATAATTAATTTGAGATTGTTGTCTAATTATGTTGATTACATCTCGTTTATTATAAATCTGTCACATAAACAAACAAAGATAATATCAAAAAGAGGGCTCAACAATTGGGGGAAGGGGAATCAAACGCAGGTTCCTTAGATGTTATTTTAGGATTTTTAAAAAGTGCTTTATATATGGGGTAAATTACTTTAATTATGCTAATTGAAAAATTACTTGTTCCATGTAAATTTGAAGATGCTTTGGTACCTTTGGAAAAATAAGCTTTTATCTGCGGGCGGCTTTAACCACAGGGCAAATAAGTAACGAAACTTTCATGCATCAATAATTTAAGCTATTAGAATGTCAATACAAGACAATTTCATTATGATTTTTATTCTAGTATTCAACCGGACTGAGATAACCTTATGTCTCGTATTCGATGTGATTTTACCAGAGGACATAATCAAATAAGGCCGATTCGTTTTTAGCTTAAGTCCCGAATGGTTGTCCTCTATTTATTTGCCTTTAATATGTATCGGCTACGGCTTTATCATAAGGATAACCTTTTAAGCTAGAGAAAGATCTATTTCGAAGTTTTGTAGTCAATCACTTGTTTTTTATTTCCCTTCTACGGACTGTATGAAAGTTTCAATGAGTAGTTTGCATTTATTGAAGCGAAGGCTTGTTGAACCAGCTCTACAACCTTGTTTGGACCGGAACCCATAGCCGATAATTCTTCTATTATACAAGTCCACAATTGTACAGATAAAATGCCACTTTGAGAGCTTACCCGTATATAGGTCAAGCCACTGACAGCTACTATGGGATCCTTCTCCTTGGCGAATCGACGCTTCAACGTATTCGCCTGTTTGGACTCCTTACACATACTTTTTGGCTGGCTAACTAGCGATGCATTCCTTGGGTACAAGCCGACGACGTGAAACTTGCCCCCCTCTTTATGTAGTTCATATTTTATTTTTCGAGTTCTATAGTTCTTTCAACTTTCATGAAAACCTCTACATTCATAGAAGTAATCTCATCTTCGAGTATTTTATTTAGCTTCATAGTAATCACGTACATTCTGGAAGTTGTAGGACTGCTTTAAGCTATCATTTTCCATGTTCAACCTTTAAGTAGCTTCGTTAATTCCTTTTGTTTCGACGTAATGTTTAGTGAACTCGGTACCCCAAGACTTTGGCTCATCATGCCTCAGACAATTATTAATATGAAATTCAAACTGATCCTTTCCCCGCTACAACTTGAACCGCCGTTTTTAAAATTACCTTTAAATCCAACCACAGGTTAAAATTATTAACGTAATACAAATCACACCTAATTTTTTCACCATGATTCATATTACTTCTACCATTGGTCTGCGCCCACCCAGTAATACCAGGTTTAACAGTTAATCTCATTTTTTGTTCTGTACTATAGCACCTAGTAATCTCAATTATTTCTGGCCTGGGGCCAATTAAGCTCATCTCACCTTTTAACACATTGATGAACTGTGGCAATTCATCTAAGCTGTACTTTCTAATGAAGTGCCCCATCTTTGTTATATTGGGATTTGCTTCTGAAGCCGTTTTAAACACAAAGTTATCTGGAACGCCTGTAGTCCAATTGTATTTACTAGAACTCGATTTATCCTTAGACCTAGGCGTAGACCTAACCCTCATTGAGCGAAATTTATACATACTAAATGCATTATCGTACAAACCACTTCGTTTCTGTTTAAAAAAGACCGGACGTCCATCTTCACAAATAATTAGTAGTGCAATAACTACAAATATTGGAGAAAATATAATTAAAGCTATAGTACTTCCAATAATATCAACTATTCTTTTAATACTCTCCTGAAACGGCTTGTTTAATTTTGTGAATGGATCCTCTGTTTGTTTCAGTGAGTTCCTCATCTGATTTAACCCCTCCGCTACCGTCTGCTATGCCAATCACCTGATTTGGATGTTTTAAATTATCTACAATTACAGTTCCTTCAGTCGCAATATAACCTCCAGATACGACTGCAATATCTTTAATAAAAGTCTGCCCAAAAACTTCTTTGAAAAAAGTTTGAGTATACTCATGGGCCCATAATATTTGATAAGGAAAAGCTATTCTAGTGTCAAGCCTTGTAATATTAATGTTCATTAATAACAAACGTTGGATAAAGTCACTACTAAAATTATTTATTCCGCCATCAATGATAAATGTTTCCTTCCCAATTACAGGAAATAACAACTCATCCCTCGTAAATTGGCCTGATATAAATGATATAACTGCCTCCACTTTTTCACTAAGTTGAGTTTTTTCAAGGGATTGAATTCGAGGAGTATATTTAGGTAGAAATAGATTTAAAGCTTCAACAGCGGTATTTTCCTTTTCCCTCGATCTACCTACTATATATACATATGCCTGTCTCTCTGCTAGCCTCATGGCAATTTTGCTTGCTAAATTACCTGTTCCAATTACCACAACTTTTTTATTGTATAAATCATCATTTAAGAAATTTCGGATTAAAATATCACACGATTCTACAGTTGAATCATTAGGTTTCACTGTAACAAGCCGTGATTTTTTTATTATTTTTTTAGCTATTTTAAAAAGGTTAATATTCTGTTTTTGCTCGATATCAATATAAATGTAATCTACTTTTCCATCAAAAAAGGAAAGTGTTTCTTCCAATAAATTTTGGTTATTAACCATAAAACAGGACATAGCCATTTTTGAAATGGTTCGTCTTGGTAGGATCCTAAAGTCCAATGAATTTTTTGCAGTTGTGTTGATCATGATAGAGGTTTGCTCATATTTCTTTAAATAAAATAATTCTTGGCCAAGTATGCTTTTAATATCCAATATGCTTTACCCCCTTTGAACATAGCCTTTCCCACAAATTGTAAAAAAGAGCAGAGGTTAATTATTCTTTTAACTGATTAGAACTTCCCGTGCAAATGTACATTTCACAAATTTTTATTCGCCATTCTATTGTAAAGGTTTATCATCTCTCTCCAAATTAATTTCGAATCGTAATTATATAAAACCATTTCTCTCCCCTTAATACCCATTTCCATTCTTGAATTCTCATTTAACATAAGATAGTTTATTTTGTCGATTATTTGGGATACATTTTCTATCGGTACAATTAGTCCGGTCTTCCCATCTATTACGGTGTCAATTGTCCCAGTAGCATCTGTAGTTATCACCGGAACTTGTGCCGCTTGGGCTTGTATGTTGACATTCCCGAACCCTTCCCTGTACGTTGGAAGAATAAATATATTCATTACATAATAATAGATAGAAGGATTTTTTATATACCCTACATGTATAATATTTTTATTGTTTTCAATCTCGCTCCGAGTTGTTGATTTAATTGGATCCCCATTTTCAAAACTTCCTAGCATTAGAAGTTTAATATTTTTATTGTTTTCTTCTAATTGCTTAAAAGCTTCAACCAATTCATTTACTCCTTTATCTTTTACAATCCTTCCTACGAATCCTATAACGAAATCAGAACTTTTGATTTCTAAGTTCTCTTTAATTTCATTAACCTTATCTTTTACACGTGGGGGTTCCGGATAATTTTCTACAGCTATCCCGTTACTACTTCCATTTCCTAAAATGATTGTTTTTGATTTCTTTACTAAACCTAATTTTATTGCTTCATCTCTAAGACTTGGAGAAATGCATATTACATCTGTAGCCAAAAAACAAGCTATTTTTTCAGTTATCCATAACATTCTCTTTTTTAGTCCTTTAGCTGTTTCAAGTTTCAGTCCTCTTAACGTATATATTCTATTAGGTACACGCGTAATATAAGCAGCTATTACCCCTAATAGCCCGGCCTTAGGAGTGCCAGTATTTAATATAAAGGGTTTTTCTTTTGCCAAGATATATATTAATTTCAACAGTGATTTGAGATCCCTTATAATACTAATTTCTCTCTCCATTTTTACTGAAATACGGTCTCTTACTTCTAAATCATCTAATTCTATGCCCGGAGAAGAGATAATTCCTACATTAAACCCGTTTTCTTGTAGAAATTTTAATTGTCCTCTCATTAATTCTAAACTTTTTGATACTGTGACCATATGGATTATTTTATTTTTATTCATTAAGACCTTCCTATTTACAAGCGGCATAGCTCGATGTTTTTGGGGCGCGCTTCCTTTATTAGTTTACTTTTTACATCAAAAACTATACCTTTACCGTGTTTTAATAAATCATCAAACATTCCCCATCCCTCTTCTAGGTATTTTTCGTGGGGAACTGCAAAAACCACAGCATCCGCTGGCTTTAACTCTTTGTAAGATGTTAGATTTATTCCGTATTCCTCATATGCTTCTCCACTATCCGCATAAGCGTCTGTTATCTGTACATTTATATCAAAGTCTTCCAACTCCCTCACAATATCTATTACTCTAGTATTTCGCAAATCTGGAACATTTTCTTTAAATGTAAATCCTAGAACACTGACAGTGGAACCTTGAATCGGCATGTTTTTCTTAATCATTTGTTTTACTAAAGATGTTGAAATGTGTTTGCCTACATTATCGTTTGTTTTTCTACCTGCAAGAATTACTTCAGGATGATGCCCTATTTTTTGAGCTTTGTGTGTTAGATAATATGGGTCTACACCAATACAATGCCCACCCACTAATCCAGGTGAGAAGCTTAAGAAATTCCACTTTGTACCTGCAGCAGCTAGAACTTCTGATGTATCTATATCAAGTTTCTCAAAAATAACTGCTAGTTCGTTCATGAGCGAAATATTTAAGTCACGTTGCGTATTTTCGATAACTTTTGCAGCTTCAGCTACTTTTATCGAGCTTGCTTTGTGCACACCAGCTTTAACAACTGAACCGTAAACATTGGCTACAGTTTCAAGAACCTCATCGTTTTGTCCGGAAACAACCTTTGTTATCGTCGTAAATGTATGTTCCTTATCACCTGGATTAATTCTTTCAGGAGAATAGCCTACAAAGAAATCCTCACCACATTTCAAACCAGAGGTCTTTTCTAATACTGGGACACATTCTTCCTCTGTTGCACCCGGATAAACTGTAGATTCATAGACAACAATTGTATTACTTGTTAAATGTTTACCAATTGTTTCGGAAGCTTTTAGTAAAGGAGTTAAGTCAGGTTGTTTATTCTCCGTAATTGGTGTAGGAACAGCGACAATGATAAAGTTTGCTTTACTTAAATCATTGGGATTCGATGTAAAATTAACTGACGAACTTGTTAACTCATCCTGTTCTACTTCATTTGTTATATCAAAGCCTTGCTTTAAACCTTCTATTCGTTTTTCATCAATATCAAAACCGATTATATTTTGTTCCTTTCCAAAAGCAACTGCTACAGGTAACCCAACATAGCCCAGACCAACTACTGCGATTGTTTGTTTCATTATAATTTCACCTCGTAATACTTTATATACCAATCTATAAATTTATTTACTCCATCTTGGATTGACGTTTTTGGCACAAAATCAATATCTCTAAATAGATCCTCTACATTTGCGTAGGTCTCTGGCACATCTCCAGCTTGAAGAGGCAAGAAATTTTTCTTGGCCTTTTTATCTAATTTTTTTTCAATAGCTTCAATGAAATCCATTAAACGAACAGGACTGTTATTACCAATATT
This sequence comes from Halobacillus shinanisalinarum, assembly GCF_022919835.1. NCBI lineage: Bacteria > Bacillati > Bacillota > Bacilli > Caryophanales > Bacillaceae > Halobacillus > Halobacillus shinanisalinarum. Next base: position 1,824,113 of record NZ_CP095074.1, read on the forward strand.
GTAAACTTTATATGGTGCATAACTTGACCCCGGATCTGGATCGTTTCCAGACCAATTCGGATTTGGCTGAGCTGGCTTCTTAGTCAACCTTGTAATACTTTCAACAATGTCACCTACATATGTGAAGTCACGCATCATATTACCATGATTAAACACATCAATTGATTCATCATTTATAATTGCTTTTGTAAATAAGAATAAAGCCATATCAGGCCGCCCCCAAGGACCATAAACAGTAAAGAATCTTAACCCAGTAGTCGGTATTCCATATAAATGACTATATGTATGCGCCATTAATTCATTAGACTTTTTAGTTGCTGCATATAAGCTTAATGGATGATCTATATTATCACTGGTTGAAAATGGTTTGGAAGTATTGGCTCCATATACAGAGCTTGATGAGGCAAAGATTAAATGCTCTACTTTATAATGACGACAAGCTTCTAATATATTTGTAAATCCAACAACATTTGAGTTTATATATGCGTGTGGATTTTCAAGACTGTACCTGACCCCTGCTTGGGCCGCAAGATTAATTACGACTTCAGGGTTAAATCTTTCAAAAGTTTTATTGATTGTTTTTAGATCTTCTAAATTAGTTCTTACCAAAGTGAAATTTTCACAAGTTAATTGTTTTAACCTATCTTCCTTTAATTGGGGATCATAATAATCATTTAGATTATCAACCCCTATTATATGATGTCCTTCGTTAAGTAACCGTTTTGATACATGAAAGCCAATGAATCCAGCAGAACCTGTAACTAAAATTTTCATAAATATCTCCTAACAATATGTTATTTATTTAAGTTATTTATTATAAACCTTGTCTTACCACTATTTTGAACTGGTATTTTATCTAAAAACCTTACTTCAAAATATAACTTTTCACCTAGTCTTTTTTGTAATTCCTTTATTATTATATTAGTGTGTTCTTCTTTATATAAGGTGTCATCCCTGACAACATTTACAATAATACGATCATATTCGTTCTGAACAAACTGTATATTTTTAACGGAATGCGGTAATTTTTTTACAGTATTTGCTATGTTAGGACTGTTTACTGCTCCACGTTCCTCAGAGTATAAGTAATCCATACTCCTTCCAATAATTCTCTTTATAATGGGGGTTTTTGCTCCACAACTACATATTCCCTCTTTAAACTCAACACTATCTCCTATTTTATATCTAATTAAAGGAGTACCACGTGTGGTAAAGCTTGTTACGTAAATTTCGCCAACATTACCTCTTACATTTACACTCTCAAAAACTCCTGTATCAATATTTAAATGTAATGATCCATACGGACATTCAGTAATAAACGGTGCCCCTTCTGAAGATGCATATTGATCTCTAACTATACTATTAAACGCTTTTTCAATTATCTTTTTATCTTCACTTAAAAGCGTTTCTGCATTTGGAAAGATTGCTATTGGTTTAAAAGTGAATTTAATATTATTTCTTAAAGCATATTTTGCAATTTGCAGGATAACAGACGGAAACCCATCTAACGAATGGGGTTTGAATTTATTCAAGGCTTTTATATAATATGGGATATTTTCTTCAGAAAGATGAAAGCTTGAAAAAAGCATTTGTTTTAGAGGAAGATTGTATCTCCAGAAAACCTTCTTCTTCTGTTTAAGTGGAACCATGGTTCTTCCTCCAAAACTTGCACGCTTCATTCCTTTCCTTATTCCGTGTTTCTCTTTAAAGTAATCTAAATACGCCATTCTTTCCTGCATGTCTCTATTTGTATAATAAACTGTTAAACTTTTTCCTGTTGTACCACCAGTCTGAGATTTTATCCCTCCTGACTTTGGTATAGATACAATTTCTTCTATGTTCTTACGGATATCTTCTTTTTCTAAAACAGGTATATCTTTAATTTCTTCAACACTTTTAAGAGGCAAGCTTCTGCTGCTGATCAATTTTGAATAATATACACTATTTTTTTTAGCGTAATCTAAAAATTTGTTTAATTGATCCAATTGATAACCATAATAGTCAAACTTCGGCTCAACCCTTTTTCTTAGTTCACCCATCTTATTTTTATAATACTTACTATACCTTTCCCGCTTTAATTTATATCCGTATAAGGATATTAATATGTTTTGTATAAATATTGGGGATAAATTATATAACTTTTCCTTCATAATGATCCCTCTTTCATAACTTCAATTTGTTCTCTGAGATAAATTTCCGAATAAAATTATCACGTTTTTGAGATAATTGGGGAATGGTATATTCTTTTACCTTATTTAAATTTATATATATCTGTTCTTCCATAGATTTTACTGAGTGTAATGCATTCTTTATACTTCTATTAAAAGATTTTTCGTCTAACGGGTTAAACAGATATTTTTCTTCTAATAACTCAGGTATTCCACCCCTAGTTGAACCGATTGCTAGACACCCTCTACTTAGTGCTTCGATTAAAGCTCTTGGTAAGCCTTCAGTAAGACTAGGGTGTATAAATAGATCTATACCATCTAACCACTTAAAGACCTCTTCACCACTAGACCTTGTTCCATCAAAGAAAACTTTAGATGTCATACCGGTCTCTCTAATTATTTCTTTAAAATTATTTTCATCACCTGCACCGAGGATATGAATTTCATAATCATTGAAATTGGCTAGTTTACTTATATACTCTATCGCCTTATCAAATCCTTTATATTTTGAATTCAAAGAACCAATCATGCCTATTTTTAATTTCCTATCCCCTATAGTTTTTATAGAATTAATTCTAGTATTTAAAATATCTTCATTATTAATATCATTGATATTAACATTAGAAATATTAACTTGATCACCCTTAGTAGGGTACCGCTCCTGTAAGTATTCTTTAGTAACGTAAATCGTATACTGCGAATTTTTTACAATCTTTTTAGTTTGATACATGCTTATTGGGGCATATACGTTGCCTTTAAAATCTCCATAAAACCGGTATGCATCATAAGGGCACCCCACTAATTCAATCAAATAAGGTATACCGTGATCAATAGCTACTGTTATTGCTAATTTACCAATTTCACTTGGGAGTCTTGCTATCAATGCATCTGATTTTTTTAATTCTCTATCAATTATGAGTTTTGCATTTCTCTTATTTATTACTTTCCCTTTAATACTACTTAAGTTAGGAAGACCTATGAAATTTGTATCAGGCCCACTGCTTACTGATAAAGAATTAATTATTTCTTTACTAGTATCGTTATAATTGATTCTCTCTCGCTCTCTACCTAATATAGTCATTTTATCAAAATGTTTTAAATACCTTTCCCAAACTGCATAGGGGAAAGCTCCTTTTGAATAGACATTTCCTATTGTATCTCTAATCATAGGGAAATCGTGAGCGAACAAAAGTTTCATATGCATATCACCCTCAATAATTTATTTATAGGAGTTAATACTACTGAAGTATTGCTATATAAAGAGTAATAGGTTAGGTATATAAAACATCCATAACAGTAGTAAATTAAGTTAATACTATATATCTTTATGAATACTAGTTTTCTCGCAGGTAGTTTTTCTTCGTAACGTAATGTGATTTATTGCTAGCAGTAGTAACAAATACACAGGGATAATATAATAGGTGACGTCTCTTACTATCCCTAAAAATTCGGCCCTAGGAGCAGTTAAGTTCATATAAAAAAATGATAAAATGATAAACAATTTAATATAATTACCTTTATCAAAGGTAGTAAACGTAAGAAGTTTTGCAAAAAGTATTCCCATTAAAATCATTATGGGGACAGGAAACCATCCAAAATTATAATATGCCTCAGCAGGAATTGAATATCCAGGCCCATAGTTCATATCCAAAATATTCATCAACCACTGAGCCAAAGCGCTATTTTGAGCACCTATATGCTGTCCCCCAAATATATTCGGAACTACAGTCGTTAGTGCAAAAAAGTAGGAAGAACCAAACTTAAATGGAGAAACCTCTGGTACTATATCCATTGTTTTCACAAGAGGAAACATACTATACCCAAAGGTCCCTATTGATTCAACTACAAAATTTGACTCTTCTTCCTTTGAATTTAAACTTATATTAGAAGTCAACTCAGAAATTGAAATAAGACCTTCAGTTCTCAAATCACCTATTATCGGAAATAATGTTAATAATGCAGTAACTAATACTAATATTTTAATGTATGACTTGAAGTTTACCTTTTTTCTTATATTAGTGTTAAACCATAAGACCATCAAAATAATAGTAGTTGGGATAGCTCTATCACCTAAAAGAAAATAACTAAATGAATACAATATCGCTATAAAATTAATTATATTTACAATTACTTTTTTATCTTTATAGCCGATTAACATTAATACTAACGAAATGATAAAGTAATCAGACATCATAGAGATAATCTTTGATATAATGTTTGAACTCGATGATCCCGATAAGGCACCATACCCCACTGAACTTGCTAACTGAAAATTATTAAACATGAAATAGATCGTTGGTAATAGTGTAAGGGAAAATAAAAGCAGCCCTACATTTCGGAATGCGAATATAGTATTAGTTTCTTGAAAATCATTCATTTTTTTACCCTTATTTTTACTAAAATACAGAGATATTAATCCACCTACAAAAAGTGAAGAAAAGCAAATTAAAGTATATATTTCTGCTTTTACAATACTTTCTAATGGGAGCCTTAAATATAGGTTTACACTTGGATCTTGATTAAATGAGAATAAAATTGGTTGTCCCATTGTAAATAGGATAAAAGAAATTAAGAACATTGAGAAAAGGTTAAAGGTAACTCCTGTTATTTTCCCCCAACAAATTACATAATAAATGGTTAAAAATATAGAAAAGTAGGCTAATACTTTAGAAATTAAAATAATATTTTCACTGCTTAGAAGTGATCTATACTCTAGAACATATAAATAGAAAATATATATTCCAAAAATAATAAATAAGTTTAAGAAGATATTTGCTAATAAATGTATTTGTCTTTGCTTCTGTTCAAGAGCATGCATTGCATCACCTCAATTATACATCCGTACTTTTTGTTAATGTAAATCGTATATAGTCATCAATACTTTGGACGCAGTGTTAACTTCATAACCACGGGAGGATATCTTATCTACAACCTGTTTTTCAGTAATATTTTTACTTGTTGCTGCCAATTTAATAGCGTCAACCCACTTTTCATAAGGTTCATTTAAATCTACGTAACTAGTTAGTCCCAATCCTAGATCTACCTCTTTAGTTACTGTTTCCGAAATCACACTAGGAACTTTTGCAGCTTGAGCTTCTACTATAACACCCGGAATTCCTTCATAGTATGAGGGAAGTAAAAATACGTCAAACATATTTAATATTTCTGGAATATCGGAGCGTTTCCCAAGAAAAAAAACATCCTTCTCTATTTTCAATTGAATTACTTTAGCCTTTATTTCATCCCTTAATTCTCCATCACCTACCAACACCAATTTTGCATTGGGGATACATTTTTTAATATTTGAAAAAAGTTCTATTAGAAAGTTATGGTTCTTAACCTTTCTAAAGCTCCCAACATGACCTACAACGAAGTTATTCGTGTTAATATCTATTTCTGCCTTTTTTTGTTCTTTATTTTCCGCACTAAGAGATAAATAGGGTGATAAATTAATAGCGTTAGGTAACAATTTAACACGTCCGGACTTCATTATTCTCTCACCAAACAAAAAGGAACCAGCCTTATAGCCACAGGCAACTAATTTATTTGAATTTGCCAGAATTAATAATCTTGATATAAAAAAGTATGTTCTTCTTAGTAAACCACTATTATTTCTATCAGAGGAAGTCCTTGCATGAGAAATTCTTAATTTGACTCCAGCTAATCTTGAAGCAAGAGAAATAATACCGGAATTATGTGATGTATGTGCGTGTGTTGCATAAAAGGGCCCTTTTTCTTTTATTAAATTCATAACACTTTTTATAAATCTAAATAATCCAACTTCTTTTGGAGGTTTAATCACAAAAATTCTACCTCCTAATTTTCTTATTTCCTCATTGTAGTAATGCTCCCCACCTTTTGTAGTTAAGAAGTCGAATTGTACTTCATTTTTATTAATTGTTCTGTATATTTCCATAGTTCTTGTTTCAGCGCCACCTTGATCCATTGCACCGAAAACATGTAGTACTCTTTTACAATTACTCACAAATGCTCACCAGTCTTTCGCTATTAAAACTAAGTAATTTAATTTCAGTTAAATAATGTTGTTAGTTTAAATTTGGTTTTTATACCAATATAATGTAAGTGCTCCAACCTAACCCATGAACATCCTAACAAAAGTTAGATTATATTCAAGGTTCCTTAAAACTAGTGGGAGACTATACATTCCATAGTTAATTTAAATTGCGCTTTAACTTTTGGGCATAATTTTTCTATGATGCTATATTAGATAAGGAACGTTCGATCTGTAATGTATTCATTGCATGCTCTACGAGATTCAGGGGTTAAGTGTACGACACTGGTGTAGTGAAACCCCTGGTGACCTTTATCTCTACAAAGTGTTATGCGAGTTGAACCTTTCATACCACTCAGAAATGGAATTTCACCCGTTAATATACGTTGTATAGATGCCCCTATTCGTTAACTATAATAACTCCTTTTTACTCGTTTAGAAAAGTATGATAACTAATAACATAACCACATTATTCATATTCTATATATTGCCATTAAATGGTGAATTATGAAGTATTATCACATTAGTTGCCTATTAGGCAAAATGTTCATATCCCATTTTTGACTTTTACAAATACCAATTTATTTACACTTTTGTTTTCGCAGTATCAGTCATTCCATTATTTATATTTTTTATTCCTTTTCTGAAGAGTTGAAAATAAAAAATCATTGATACTAATGTTGAGACTGCTAAAGCTAAGGGAGCACCTTTCAGTCCATACTTTCCTATAAAAAATATAGAAGTTATAGTAATTGACAATAATTTAATTAAATGGATTGGGAGTTGCATTGCAAAAATACGCATAGAGGTGACAGCTACTCCAAATGCACTTGTAATAAATGACAAAACTGAGACAATCATTATCCACCTAAATAACACGTAATGGTCGGCGTATTCTGAAGAATATACAATGGTCAAAATTTCCTCTCCCCAAAAATAAACAACCACAAACCCTAACAAACCAAATACTAAATTGATCGATAATGTTTTCTTAAATAATGATAGAAATTGATGTTTGTTCCCATTTGAGTAATATCTAGCTAATCTAGGGCTAACAGTTTGGTTTATTGAAGTAGTAAATTTACTCGCCCCTACTAAAACATATGAAATTGCACCAAAAATCCCTAGGGCTTCTAAACTTAATTGATTCTCTATTATATATCTTGGTAGGTTAGTATTTAATGATCCCAACATGGATACAAACCCAAGTGGAACAGAAACATAAAACAGCCTAGACAAGACCTTAAAATTAAAATGAAGAGTAAAATTTATATTATGTTTAAATAACTTTTTTATATCCCAAAGAATTAGAACCAGCAACCACGCTAAGGAAAGACCAATTATGGCTATCTGTAGACTTTTTGTAAAATAAAAAGAAAGAGAAAATAAAACGAAGCCTAAAACAGCCCGTAATATCAAGGATATAGCTATCTTATTCATATCTTCTATTTTTTGTAAAAACCCATAAACTATATCGTTCAAACCTTCAATTGCCTTACTGATAGCAATAAGAAAAATAATTAAACATAGTTGAATTGAATAGCCACTATAAAAAATAATAACTGTACACACTAGTAACCCAAATAACATAGCAAATAGTCTTAGGGAAAGAAAATCCTTAAATTCATTTTCATTATTAGCATCTGTGGCCTGTATTGCTCTTAGTTGTAGGTTAGAAAATATCATAATTGGTGCAGTTATTGCTAAACCTAATGTGTACATGCCGACTAATTCTTGGTTACCCAATTTCGTTAAGACTATTAGTAATAACCACTGAAACAGTGCAAAAACTATATTTGATGCAAACATCCATTTAAAATTAGTTTTTAGTGAAATACCCTTTTTCATATATCTTATCTTCCTTAAAATGGGCTTTTATCGTTTTCTCCCATTTTTTAGTTTTTCTTTTATCATGGTATAACCTTGAATCTTAGTTGATACAGTTATTGAATTTATTTTGTCTTTAGTGCTATACTTATAAACCTTTTGGTTACTCACGTTATTGTTCTTAAGAAAAATGGAAAATGCAGTAAGCCAACTGATTGTTGCATCTAACTTGTTCAGGTTTCCTGCGTAAGATTTAGGCCACAGTTTATAAATCCTGTCTAAGGATTTTTCATTAAAAATACCGATATTTGCTATTAAGTTTAAATCTAATTCAGATTCTATAAAACTTCTTAGTTCATTTCTTAACCAATCCCCGTATTGATGTGAGGAGGGCCTTCCGTTATCGACATTTATTTCTTCATTACTTCCAAATATCATACCGGTTCTAGCCCAAGGAATTAGAGAGATTTCGCCCGGTAACAATGGCAATATATGGCTATATAATATATCTGACCTTATTGAAAGGTCCAACCCCCATAAATACTGAACAACTTTAGGAGAAGTAAAGATCTGATACAAAGGCTTCCTCATTGCAATAATGCTCATTGCTGTAGTTAAATATCTTCTAGAGTGGTTCCTTTGGTATTCAGTTTCTCTATATTGGTATTCTTCACGCTTGTGTTTGTCTACAGAATCCCTATAACTCATAGATTCCCTTTTTATTTCTCCATAAAAATCCTGTACTAGTTTCTGTTTTAATAAACCTAACTTATTCGCGTTCCTATGAACAATAGGCGGTACCTCTTTGAGTGGAGTACCGTTATATTCTGCTCTCCCTAAAGTATCACCATAACTCCCTGCCAAGACAATATCACTATCTGTATCATTTCCAACAGCATTCATTGCATGTAAATTATATGGAAAAACTTCCGCTCCTACTTTTTGTACTAAATAAAAATTTTGTTTTAGAACATCTGAGTTCAGCGGAAAATGCTTATAATCCCAATTGTACTCTTCAGCTATTCTCTTTGCATACCACACATCTCTACTATCTGAAACTCCCCAATTATAAACAACTACATCCCCACTAAATTCCTTGTTAATTTGTGTCTCTTTTAATAAACCAGCCAAGATTCTACTATCCATTCCACCCGATAAAAGAATACCAACCCGTTTAGCATCAGCTATATAATTCAGTATTTCTTCATATAAAAGTTCTTTTAGGGTGACTGCTGCTATTTTAGGATCAATTAATTTTTTATCATGCGGTGGCAAGTCAAAGTAATCCCATTTATTTAATTTTTCATTATATCTTGATAACCATGGTGCGCGTTTAATAGATTTCACGAGGGTTTTATCACCTATAATATACCCCCTCATCAATATATCTATAATTGATTGTAGATCAAGTTCATAATCATCCATTGTGTTATCTAATAAAATCTCATTAAAGTTTAAACTAAAATTTGGATTCCGATTATTAGTTGAATAAAAGGGGTATTGACTTCCAATGTGGTCTTCTGTGTTTATCCAGCTAGGCCAGTTACTCATAATTTTATATCATTCTCTCCTTTTATTAATCAGTTTATTTTCATTTAAGGCATTAGAAATCCATTTCCCACTCTCAAGCACTTTTATATTATTAAGTACCACTATAGCTTCAAATGTTTTCAACCATTTTATTCTTAGATGTTAAACCATCACCCTTTAATTCTAGTAATCTAAAAACGCTGAACTTGATCTCTTCATTGGCAAGTGTATTCACTTCATAATTAATGAAATTATAAAGATCCGTAACGGGTAATTCATTGTTTACCCCTATATATATTTTAGGGAAAATCTGCTTAGGATGAACCTCATGCTCACCGAGAAGCTCCTCATACATCTTCTCACCAGGTCGTATCCCAGCGAACTCAATCCCAATCTCTTCCTCTCTAAAGCCAGAAAGAGATATAAGATTCCTTGCCAAGTCAACAATCTTCACTGGTTCTCCCATATCCAACACAAAGATCTCTCCCCCTCGAGCTAAGGTCCCCGCTTGTATCACTAACCTCGAAGCTTCAGGGATCGTCATGAAATAGCGTGTCATATCAGGATGGGTCACTGTCACAGGACCCCCGGATGCAATCTGTTTCTTAAACAGTGGGATTACACTACCACGACTCCCTAGCACATTACCAAATCGTACGGCTACAAACTTTGTCCGGCTCGTCTTACTTAATGATTGAACCACCATTTCAGCTACACGTTTGGTTGCTCCCATTACATTGGTTGGGTTAACGGCTTTATCAGAAGAGATAAGCACAAAGTTTTCTACTCCAGCCGTATCAGCTGCCTCTGCTACGTTCTTCGTACCAATAACATTATTTTTAACAGCTTCTTTCGGATTGAATTCCATTAAAGGTACATGCTTATGTGCTGCTGCATGATAAATGTAAGACGGTTGATATCCACTCACTATTTCAAAGATTCGATCACGATCTTGAACATCAGCGATCACTGTAAGAAGTTCTGTATCTATATCTAATTGTTTTAGTTCCATATGAATGGTATAAATGCTATTTTCTCCATGACCTAATAGTATCAGTTTATTCGGACCGAACTTCACGAGCTGACGGCAAATTTCCGAACCGATCGATCCACCTGCCCCCGTTACTAAAATTGTCTTTCCCTTGATTTCACTAGATATAGAATCAATGTCTAACTCGACTGGATCTCTTCCTAATAAGTCTTCGATGGAAACATCACGAATTTGATTGACGGATACATTCCCTAGTGCGATGTCCTCAATCATGGGCAGAGTTTGAACGTTTTTCACTACCTTTTGTGATTCCTGAATAATATGTTTAATACGATTGCGCTCAACCGAAGGCATTGCAATAACTATGTGATTGATTCCATATTTCTTTGAAAGCTCTTCAATTTTTTTCGTGCTCCCAAGCACAGGTAAGCCACTAATCGTCAAGTGGTGCATCGTGAAGTCGTCGTCGACAAAACCAACAATATTTGTATCCACTTCCATCGAGCCCTTCATTTGGCGTGCTAACATACGCCCCGCAGACCCTGCTCCTACGATAAGTGTTGTTTTCAAATTTGGATTATTTCTAACCAATTTGGTCTTCTTCCGTTTAGGATTCAATGTAAGCCCGTAAGTTTTATAGTACCTCCAAGCAAATCGAACCCCACCGATCAGTAATATATGTAGCATCCAAGTAATAATAAGAGCACGTTCATATATCATATTATAAGCTAAAGCTTGAATAGCCGCAGTCGATACAATGGATAAGGAAACGACTAACATTATACCGATAAGTTCTTCCATACTGGCATATCGCCACTTTTTCTTATACATGCCTAACATACTAGAGAAGAGATGATGTGTAAGCAGCAAAGTTAAAGCAGAAACAAACATCATCCAATCAAATGTAGCTACGTATGGATTTAGGAAAAAGTGGGACATATATATTGAGAAAGAGACAATAATAGAATCGATGATTATTAATAAAATCAATCTTTTTTTCAAAGCTGTAGTCATTTATTATTACACGCTCCTTTCAAAAAGTTATTATGTGGTGCTGATGCTGCAAAAGGAATTACTCTCCTGTGCACCTTCTTCATTCTATTAGTTAAAATAAACCTAAGAATTTTTTCCTTTTCACGTGCTGCGGTACATCCGAAGCCAATGCTTGCCCTTCGGCCACATACTCAGCATTTTCCACAAATAAATAAACCATGGAATGGCCATAGTTTTTCTGTAACTCCCCATATGCCTCTTTCATACAAAACCCTCTTGACGTGGTGTTGTGGGCATCAGATGCAATGAGGTGGGTTAGGTTGGCTTCTATTAACTGATGAGTGAATTTTTTAATGTTCTTACCGAATCTACCGCATAAGCTTGCTGCTGTGATTTGTGTGTAGGCGCCTTTTTTGACTAGGTTGTAGAGGGTGTCGGGATTCTGGATAATATGTCGATTACGTTCCGGGTGTACAATAATGGGCTGATATCCTTCTACCTGTATATCGAATAACAATTTACTAGCATATCTTGGAACAGTATCTGATGGGAACTCAACGAAGACATAGCTATCTTGTCCATTTAAGGTGAGGATTTCATCGTTCCTAATTCCTTCGATCATCTCGCCATGTATACGTGTTTCTTGTCCTGGTAGTACCGTTAATGGAATATCGTAGTTAGATAGATACCGATTGAGCTCAGCCACCTGGATCGTGATGTTATTCTTGTAGTTGTTGTACTTCCCGTTTTGATGGTGGGGGGTAGCAATAATGGTATCAATGCCGTCTGCTACTGCTGCTTCGGCCATCTTGATGCTTTCTTCTATGGATTGGGCACCGTCATCAACACCCGGGAGGATATGGCTATGAATGTCAATCAAGGTTTCGGCTCCTTTCGACTCATATGTATTAAAAATACACATTAAACTTTAATTTTAGTATAACAGGTTTTTCTTGTCTAATGAAGAGGAATTATTGGTTATATTTCCTAGTTTCATAGTAAAATTGGGTTAATATGCTTAGAAATCAAGGGATTTCACTAGCAAATTTTGTCGAAATATTTTTCTAGTTCTTTTTTCGTATCCGCTTACATTTATGTACAATATACTATATGTTACCTTCTTCTATTAAATGGGTGCAACATTTTATTTGTTAATAATCCATGACATTTTTATTTCATCAGAGTTAATTATCTTGTTGGTATCCCTCTATGATAAAACGTACATCTCATGAATACCGCTCTATAGAGCTAATGGAGAGATAGCAGCTACTCCGTCTCGCTTCGGACGTACTTTTTATTGTTCTTAACAAACTGAGCAAATTTAATTGTATGCACGAACGACCAAGCAACAAAAACTCCAACGCTATTCTTAACTAGGTCTATAATAGTAAATGACCTTCCGACTACATAAAATTGATGAATTTCGTCTATAAAGCCATAAAGTATTGCAACTCCAGCCGCTAAATAACTGGTTGTTTTTGAGAACTTTCCGTTTACTACTAATGCAACGACTAAAAAAAGGTATAGGACAGCGAATTCAATGAAGTGTAAGCTTTCAAGAAATGTATTGATAGTCATTATAAAATACCTACAAACCTTTTAATTTCCGCGATAGAGTAGCTGGACTGGATCCATATAAAAACCATATAAATAATAGGTATTGCAGTTAATAATATTCGGCGCATAATCATTCCTGCTTTCCTTTAAAATTAAATAGATTTGCTATCTAGTTTAGGAATGGATGAGCCAACATATACCTTTTAGAAGAACGGGGAATTATTTGGTTTAGCCATTTAAATCCAAGGACAATTGATAAGGAGACTCGATATTTCTCCATTTAGATTTAATTCCCGATTCACTTATTTAGTAATGGCTGGATGATCTTCATAATACAATATATTGAATTACGTTCGATTCCTGGGAGGAGTTATTATATGCCCATAAGGCCAATTGCATTACAACGAGGGGATACAATTGGTATTGTCACGTTGGGAAGTCCGCCCGAAAGAAATGAGGTTGAAACAGGAATAGAAATGTTGGAAGACATGGGGTTTAATACACTGCTCGGTCGTTACGTGTACGCCCGAGATGGTTTCTTGGCAGGTACAGAGCAAGAGCGTGCGATGGATTTAATGAGCATGTTTGCCAATCCTCAAGTAAAGCTGATATTGCCTACTCGGGGAGGGGTAGGAGTTGCAGGGGTTCTGCCCTATCTTAACTATCCATTTATACAGCGAAACGCAAAAATCATAAGTGGTTACAGTGATATAACGGTACTGTTGAATGCCCTGTACCAAAGTGCACACTTGACCACTTTCCACAGTCTCATGCTTGTTGATTTTAATCCAAGTACCCCTGAGTACAATTTTAATCAGTTTTTCGCTGCCGTTTCCTCGCCTACACCAACTAGACAAATTCACAATCCTCCTGAAATTCCACTAAAGAGCAAAGTACCAGGGAACGTCACCGGACCAATTGTAGGAGGTAACCTTACCTCATTAATTGGCACAATCGGCACTCCTTTTGAAATAGATACTGAGGGGAAAATACTGCTTCTTGAAGATACACATGAACCCATCAATACGCTCTTCAGATATATTGAACAACTGCGAATGGCTGGGAAGTTCCAGGACTGTATTGGGATCGTTATGGGACAATGTACAGAGTGCCAAGAATCTTACGGTAAGACTTATGAAGATCTGATCAATGAATTCATCGTACCGTTAAGAAAGCCGCTTATGACTAATCTAGCCACGGCACATGGCACCTATAAAGCAGCAATTCCTATTGGAGCCATGGTTAACTTGAATACATTAAATAATACTTTAACGGTCCTCGAACCTACCACGATACCGCCTTTCTACAAGTAGACACGGGTAGGGTATCTCCTTTCTTGTTGAATTGATCGTCAACCCTGAAGATACCCCACCTTTTTTATCTTCATAACCATAAAAGACCGAAATAAATTACTAAGCATTGATAAGAAAGCTCTTATCTTTATGATTAACTCCTATAAGTCTGAATAACTTTATTTCGAATTTTTTTCTCCTCATAATTTTTCTTTAACTCTTCATTCCAATCTTTTTGCTTAGATAGATCAATGGCGGATATATTTTTATTCATCAACCGGTGATACTTGTTTGCAAATTCCCTTCCCGCCCTATCATTATCCGTACAAAAGGTTATATGACGGATCGTATGATTTTCTTTCCCCATACGTTTCATTTCATCGATCATGGTCTGACGTTTGAGGCCAGACATGGACACTAAGCGAGTATTTTGTAGCTTTTCTTTCTTAATACTCCAATATGAAAGAGCATCAATTGGGCTTTCAAAGAAATATATAGAATTCGGTTTTCCAATATCAATTGAAAAGCCTGCGGATCCATGGCTATTCTTATCGATTTTTTTAAACATTCGTCCATCTTTCATAGGAGTGGTCCCTTGTCTGTCTGCCCCCACAATATCTCCCTGTTGTTTCCACTTAAAAATGACATTGCCAAGCTTGTCTTGGGCGATTAAGTCTTTTTGATACAGCCACTCAACGATTTTCGGGTGAATTTTGCGTTCTTTAGTGAGGTAGTCTTTAACCTCTGTTTTGTCGTTCACTTCATACTGATAAGAATACTGATAAGGTTGCTTAGGCTTTTCCTGTTCCACCGTCTTCATTCTGTATCCTTGTCGATTTAAATCTTGGACAGCTTCAGGAAAACTCATGCCATAAAACATTTTTGCAAAGTTAATCACTCCTGCTCCTTTTTCATCTCTTGAGTTCCAGGCATACATTTGATCCTTAATCACTAAGCTGTCATGCTTTTGGTGGCGATAGTAGCTTCCTTCCTTTTTCAATGGCTCACCTTTACGCTGTAGATAGTCTAACAAATCCACATTCCTTGCGATCTCCACTTGTTCCGCGCTTACATGCTTGACCATGTAGCACTTCCTCCTTTCTAATATTTAATAGCCAAATAAAAAAGACAGGGAATAAATCTCCCTGTCTAACGTTCAATCTCAATTTTTTCCTTTTTCCTTTTATCCGTTTGCTGATAAGTATCTTGATTACTCTTAACTCTCATTTGTTCTGAAGTTTGTTTACCCTTCCCTTCACCTTTTTCCTTATGGGGACTAACTTCTCTTTCCAACTTGGTTTCAATTTGAGCTAAGCGTTGTTCACCGCGTTCTGTTAAAGGTAGCTCTTTCAATTCCTGCAGCGATTCTTCCTTCAGTTCATTCACTTCTTTATGATTATGATTCCTTTGGAAAGAAAGCATTTGGCTCAAACGCTCTTGACGATCATTACCTTCTTCTATATCTAACCCCTTCCCAGCCATAGGCTCAATAAAGTTCATCACCTCTTTTTTGTACGCATCTTTAAAACCCTGGTGGTCCAATTCGTCCTCTCTGTTCTCTTTTTCCCAAAAAGGGCTGCTATTTCGTTTAACTGCACTCACTTGACTACGGTACATGTCTTTTAGCTTTTCAGAGGGTAATTGAACATTAGTCTCTTTTTTGATTTCACTACGGGATTCTTTTATATTAACTTCTTCTTTCTCCCCTTCCTTTTCTTGCTCCAGAGAATCTTCGATGGTCATAATAAATTCTTTGGCCGTGGTTTGGACTTCCTGCAACAATCCTTCATGATCTTTAAATTCATGATCTTTCGTCCAATGATGTAGATAATCCAGGGAATAGTCGCTGGTATCAATATTGAAATAAGAAGCAACCGTATAGGCAGTCATCTCCGCTTGAAATTCTTTCTCAGGCATGGTGTAATCGTTTCTTTTTTCTTCTGTATGAAGCTTTGCATGAGTAAGTTCGTGCAACAAACTCTTTGTATCTTGGAGTTCAGAATTACGTGGGTTAAGGGCCACCTCTCCTTGTCCTGTATAATAGACTCCTTTAGCCGTTCCTAGCTCCTCATAAGGCTCAACAATTTGGCTATTGCTTTTATGTGCAATAGCCTCCATCCCTTGGCATAACTGATAATAATTTTGAACGACTCCATCTATCCATTTGTTAGGGAAAATTTGAGGCAAATCCTTTTGAGTTGCATTGGTTTGCGAAACTTCAAACACGCTTCCCGTAGAATAAACAAGACGACCTTCTCGTTTTTCGAGTTGGCCGTCTTTGACATGTTGCTTTTCTTGTTTGGTCGCATCCTTTAAGGGTTTCCAATCCCCTTCGTCGTTTTTAAACTGCTGTCCTAATCGATTAGGCACGAGTATTTTTATCCCTTTTTCTCCTTTGTTGACAGGGAAGCCTTTTTCTTTCCAAAAGGCAAACGAGCCAACAGCTTCGGCCCTGGGAACTGAGAATCAATAAGCGCCGTATTTCGAGGAGAGTATCGGTAAAACTTTCCCATAAAGTCCAAATACTCTTTCAGTTGGTCGGAAGAATGAAAGTGATTCGAAATCCTTTTTTCCATTCCATCTGTGAGTTTTTTAATCTCCTCTTTAACCTGTTCGGGGGTTTTCTTCTGATAGGTACGACGTTTATTCTTGGCCATGATCCTCGGCTCCTTCACTGATGTTCACGAGTTCTTCTATTTCTTCTTCATAGTAGTTTGGTTCGGTATTTAAAATGAATTCCTTTGTTTCTTTATCGAACGGAATCAATAAGTTTTCTTGATTCATAAGGTGCAGCTCCACATCGATCATCTCTTCATCATTCAAGGTCACGGTATATTCCTTTTGGCCAACCTCGATGACTAGCTCGTTGTTATCTCCTAAACTCTTAAATACACCGACTTCATAATGGCTATTAAACAACAACATACGCTCACTCCTTTAGTAGTTAGTTATCTCTAGATAATCATTGCGTTGTATCGATGATTATCTAGAGGACGTTGCCTGTGACTCCTCAACACTGATTTTCTTTTGCCGTTGATTGCTGATTCGTTCTTCGACCGCTTCCTTCGCATCCTTCACCGCTTGACTTTCAAATATAGGTGTCGTAATACAACTTTCTAAGTTTTGATCCATCGCAAATCCATTCATTAATTCAAGCAGGACTTGAGTATTTTTATCGCTTCGATTAGCCGCAAGCCGAAATCGTTTCATCTCTTCTGCAAACATTTCTTGAAAGTGTTCAGCCATCAATCGCATGATATATTCTCGTGAACGATCTTGCCCTAATAACGCCTGGTGTTCTCGGCAAATCTGATCGACCATTTGACCATTAAAGCTGACGCCTGTTTCTTCTTTATAGTCCTCAATGTAAGCCATTGTTTCATCATCAAGGTACAAGTTATTCCGTGTCTTGTTTGTCATTAGAGTAAACCTACCTTCCATGTTCTTGTTCAATGTCACGTTCTAATTTTTGATGATCCCGATCATTGATATACTCCTCATACGTTTGATACATCGTTCGTTCAATACGTCGCAAAGATCGTTGTAAATAAATGCCTGGGGGTATGAACTTATTTGAAGAAAATGGACTCTTGGGTTGATGCTTTGTAATTTGTTTATCATAAGATTTCATTTCTTGTAAGAACGCATTTCCCATTCTCTTATAGAGATCATCTATCTTATTTTGTTTATAATGCTGATACCGTTTTTTATCCTTCGGTCCATCCCCATAGGCTTTCTTTAATTCATCCACCTCTTGCTCCAGTTTCACATGCAACTGTTGCATATCTTTGGGGTGATATTTGTTCAAGTACTCGGTAGTAATCTGATCGATTTTTGGTCGAATTGGATTAAGCATTTGATAGCCATAGTGCCATTGTCGTTTATCTTGAGGCAGATGATTATACACTTCAAGGAACAATGGTTTTAGTTCACGGTTTCTCCATTTCATGCTGCTATTTTCTTTTTTCGTGTTCACCATATGATCGCGGATCAACGAGTTAATGTGATTGCGTTCCTGCGTTCGATCTAACAATCCATTCACGACTTCACCCTTCATTGCATCTAGCGTTTTCAGTTTTCGTTTGCCCCGGTCGCGTGTCGGGTTCGGTTCCACTGTGGCTACATGAACATGAATATTATCTGTGTTGTAGTGGATCGCTGCGGACCAAGTAGCACTTTCTTGTAATCCTTCTTTTTTCATCATGGCCTTCATAGATTTTCGTGTGACTTGCTTCATTATATCCTCATCAAGTGTATGAGATTTTGGATCATATACACCCTGTTTTTGAAGCCACTGATTATCAAACGTAATCACGTCTTGCCACATGATGCTGTTATTCTTTTGAGCTTGTTCAAATAATGATTTGATTCCCTTTTTTCCTCCTAATGTTAGATAGTCAGACTGTTGCGTGAACAAGGCCGAAGTTTTATCTGGATCATCCATGTAATGGTTATATAAACTAAACATGGACCGGTGGGCTTCTCCTTTTCCTTTAACTTCTTCGCGGTCCACATACTGGACGTAATCTTGAAAGCCTTTCTTATTGGCTGTCACAAACTTGGTTTTTAAAACAACACCAGGCGTAACCGTTTCACTCATGCTTCTTCACCAGGATCTTCAAAATGTAAAAGGTCATTCATCTCCCGGATCGCTCTATAACAATGAGCCATCGTTTGAATGTTTCGATCAACTAATTGTTTCAACCTTTGCTCTCGTTCATTCTCTTCATGAAAGACAGCTAACTGATGAAGTTGTGCGTGTAAAAATTCCTGCCGACTCACTCCTTTTTCCTTGGCAAGTTCGTCAATTCTTTGAACAGTTTTTGGATCCATATATCGAATTCTTATTTCCAATGAACTCCCTCCTAATGATTCAGAGGCTAAAACTAGTTACTAGAGAGAAGAGCATAAGGGGTTTTTGTTCCCACTTACCGTGTGAATCCCGGCAGAGCCGGGCAAAACGAGGGAACACTTAAAAAGAAAAATGTGCTGTCTTGGTGCTGTAATTTCACGAATAAACGTTCCCTTTTTACCCTGTTTTTCTGTTATGGTGCTATCTTGGTGTTGTGAGGTGTGTTGTCTTGGTGCTACTCTTTTTGAACACTTTAGTCCAAAATCATTTCACGTTTTTCCTTCAACATAGCGAGCTTATCTTTCATAGTTTGAATGGTAGTTTCACTCTCTGAACCCTTTTGGTTCAACATGTCTTTTTGATTTTTCAGTTGATGAATCTGGGCATCAGTTTGTTCTTTTTCCTCGGCTGTTTCATACAGACGCTCGGACTGAAGTTCCACCATTTTTTGATCAATGTCATTCAATCTTTGGTTGATATTTTGAATCTGTTTTTCCTTTTGATTGATCGTTTGTTTAACCTCTCTAATGTCTTGTGATAAGCCAGCTATTTCATATTCTTGTTCCGTTTGAATACTCAATGTTTGGTTCGTTTTGACTTTCCGTTGATCGGTATAGATGCGTGCTAACTCCGTCCTTTCCTCACCTCCTTCCGGTATTGTTGTTTCACCTTGAACTAAAAAAGCATCACTGTTTTCTTCCTTGCTAATGTCCAATGCCATGACGTCAAAAGAAGAGCTAAACTGTTGAATGCTAATCACATATCGGCCCTCATCGTGATATTCCACTGTGGTCGGAAGTTCGCGTTTAGGATGATCCTTTTCTTGAGCAACGAAGGTTAATGGATCACCTAATAGGGCCGTGGATTTGTCTATATTTAAGGTGACAGTCATAAGCTGTCGGTTCGGATTATAGATCCATTTTTCAATAACCATGTCCCCCGATCCACTCAAGTTTAGCTGTTCATTCAATGGAGTTTGTTGAACTTTTCCTTGATGTTGATTCCCAAAAACAAAGCCGGAACATAAGAAAAAGAGGAGGGATGCCGTCATGATACTTAGTCCAATCAAGTACATTTTTGTCATGTTTTCCGTCACCACTATCATCTGCCTTTTCATTTACTTTCCTCCCTTCGTTGCTTCCCTGAAGTCCATCACCATCCATCGTCCATCTTGTAGTTGGATTTCTATCTCCAAGAACACGTTAGAAACTTGTTCTTGCTCATTCTGTAAAGAATGGAGGGTGTGATGGAACCGAACGAGGGCCGTTGCATGGTTGCTTGTAAGATTGCCCGTTTCAATAAAGATTTGAACATGATCTACGCTCGATTTCGTTTTTCCCTTATAGGTTTCGGTAGGAAAAAATGTGTTGATCAACTCACCACTCATGATCGATTGGGCTTGCTTTTTTCGTTCCTGATAGGTCTCTTTTCTATGCACAAAAGCCGTTTTTATAAAGTAAGCGGAAAATAATGCCCACCTTCTAATCCTCCTCATGGCTGTGAGATACTACAGTCAGAATTTCTTAGGAGGATTGCTGATGAGCCAAACGGATAAACAAGCTCTTTGGGAAGATCGGCTGATTCATTTCCATGAATCCGGTCAGACGGCCAAAGAATGGTGTAACAACCATCATATAAATATTCATACCTTTCGCTATTGGAAAAGGAAGATTCAAGTATCAGCTGAGCCGGCGCCTTCCTGGGTGGCTGTAGAAGTTGAAGAAGAGTCTTCGCAACCATCTGTACATATTTCCATCGGAAAAGCGACGATTGAAACATCCGAAGATGTCTGTCCGGAACACTTGGCCAAAGTGTTGAAAGTAGTCCAGGCTGTATGTTGAACGTGGCGCACGTGGAGAAGGTTTACCTCGCCCAGGGCAGTACAGACTTGCGAAAGTCGATTGACGGTTTGTCGATCCTAGTCCAGGAAGCGTTCGAGTTGGATCCCTTTTCTCCCTGTCTGTTTGTCTTCTGTAACCGAAAACGGGATAAAGTGAAAATTCTCCAGTGGGATCACAACGGATTCTGGCTTCATTATCGTCGCCTGGAAAAAGGAACGTTTCATTGGCCTTCAGACGATGACGCTTCCGTCATGCCTGTCAGTCGCCGTCAATTCCGGTGGCTGATGGACGGGCTGCCTCTTCACCAGCGAGGAGCCCATCGGGCTGTTCACGCAAGAACATTGATTTAAAAGAAGGAATTCGTCTATTTATGTCGAATCCTTTTTTTATGGACACAAAGACGAAGATCCCAAAGACAATGGAATCACTGGAAAAACGTTGTCTATCACTCGAAGATGAAAACGCCAAACTGGCAGCCAAGGTAGAATGGTATGAAGAACAATTCAAATTGAGCCAGCAGAAGCGTTTCGGTGCTTCGAGTGAAAAGATGAACCCTGATCAGATTTCCCTTTTCGATGAGGCAGAAGTCACTTCCAATTCGAAGGAAGAGGAGCCGACCATCGAAACGATTGAATATAAACGGAAAAAACGAAAAGGGCAGCGTGATGAGATGATGAAAAGCCTTCCTACAGAAACGGTGGAATACCACCTCGAGGATCAGGCTTGTTCGTCATGTGGTCATGACATTCATCAAATGAGTACGGAAGAGCGTCGTGAATTAATTGTGATTCCCGCGCAGGTGAAAGTGAAAAAACACGTGCGCCATGTATACAGTTGCCGGCAATGTGAACAACACGGGGTAGAAACCCCTATTCACACAGCTCCTATGCCAAACCCTGTTCTTCCGAAAAGTCTCGCATCCCCTTCAAGTTTGGCATTTTTCATGAGTCAGAAATATGTCGAGGCGTTGCCTCTCTATCGTCAGGAAAAGCAGTTGGAACGTATGGGAATCCCTTTATCCAGAGCCACCATCGCCAACTGGATGATCCACGCAGCGCACCACTGGTTGAAGCCTTTGTTTGACCAGCTTCATCAAGCCATGGTGAAGCATTCATCGGTGCATGCGGATGAGACACCTCTTCAGGTGTTGCGGGAAGATGGAAAGGCAGCTGAGTCTAAGTCCTATATGTGGCTGTACTGTACCGGTCGCAACGGACCGCCCATCGTTCTGTATGATTATCAGCGTACGCGAGCTGGTAAGCACGCGAAGCGATTCCTTACATCGTTTTCCGGCTTCCTCCAAACCGACGGGTATGGAGGCTATCATAAAGTGGACGGCGTAAAGCTGATGGGCTGTTGGGCTCACACCCGCCGAAAATTCGACGAAGCTCTGAAAGCAGCCCCATCTTCTTCGACATTGGTAAATAGTGTCGCCAGGGAGGCGCTTCAGAAGATTCAGCGATTGTATGATATCGAGAAGAAAAGCAAAACGTGGACAGACGAAGAACGCCTGGAGTATCGGAAAGAGAACAGTAAACCGATATTGGAGGACTTTTTGGAGTGGCTGAAGAATCATAAAGCCAAAGTTCTGCCGAAGAGCAAGTTAGGGGAAGCCATCACATACTGTTTGAATCAATGGGATCAACTGGTCGTCTACCTGCAAGGTGGACAGGTAGATATCGATAACAATCGAGCTGAACGATTCATCAAACCATTCGTGATCGGCCGCAAGAACTGGCTGTTTTCAAATAGCCTGAAAGGGGCTGAATCAAGCGCCATCATTTATAGTGTTGTAGAAACGGCGAAAGCCAACGGCTTGAACCCTCTCTACTATCTTACGTATTTATTCGAACAACTTCCTCAGATGGATCTTGACGATTCAGAGGCTTGGGAAAAGGTTCTTCCCTGGTCCTCATCGTTACCCGAAATCTGTCAAGTTCCAAAGAAGTAATTCCATAATAGAACAAGCCCTCATCTATTCATAGGTGGGGGTTATTTTGCGCTTACTTTATAAACAAATTCACCTTATCCACTAATGCTCGATGATGGGCTTGAATCCTAGCTGGACGCTGTTGATCCATGGTCTGTTTCAGTTCCTGATTTTCGTTCAAGACTTGTTGTTTGTCATTTTGTAGATGCTTAATTTTGGCCTGTAAACCTTCATCTGATGCGGTGATTTGTGTGTACACATTAAACCCTGTCATAGCGATTAAAAAGCCTAGAAACAAACCAAATACGACGTGTTTATTCATTCACTTCCCTCCGTGTATACAACTTGCTTACAGATCAAGATAGGGAGCCGGATCTACGTCTGTTCGATATTGATTTTTCGTCAATACTTCAAAGTGTAAGTGGGGGCCAGTCGAGTTTCCGGTGGTCCCACACTTTCCTATTTCTTCACTTTTTTGAACGGCCTCCCCCTGATCTACTTGTACAGAATAGAGATGCGCATAGTGACTATATAATTGATCGTCATGTTTAATGATCACGCTATTTCCATAACCCGTTCCTCCGTTGCTAACTCTGACCACTTGACCATGATCAACACTCCGAATAGAGGTCACAGCGTTGGTACAGGCATAGTCGATCCCTCGATGCATCGTCGATGTTCCATTGAAAGGATCACTCCTCATCCCATAGTCAGATGTTTGGTTTAAAGTTCCTGCAATCGGACGCACCCAATATCCCGTTGGCTGGATATCTCCATCGGCAACCCCGCCTTTTAGATAACGAAGAACTGCTTCCACATATCCAATATCGCCGTAACAAGCTTGAAGGGCAGCTGCCTCTGGACTAATACATGAATACATCCCTGTATGCTTTAATTCCTGGTATTTCATCTCAGAAAATTCGATCGCTAATCCCTTGCTATATTCGCCATGGTTATGTTCCTTGGCATACTCAATAAACCCTCCTCCAAAGTTGAATGCTTGAAGGGCTAACTTCACATCACCGCCAGCTTTCTCTAACATATCTGCAAAATATTGAACCCCGACCTTAATGCTTCGTTCGGGGTCATCAATCGTATTCGGAGGTAATCCTAAAGATTCACTTGCCTGCATCACATCGTTAAGCTTCCCACCAGATTCTTGCATCGTCTTGGCCATCAACAGTTCCACGTAATCGGAGACCCCGTACTTAGCTGCATACTTTTCAAACAATGGCCGGTATTGTTCCACGGCAGCTGAAACTTGGGCGGTCCCATTCACCATATCGACCGATTGAACATCTTCACTTCCATTACTCTTTTGAAAGCCGATTAACGTGGCGATGACCGATGCATATAAGACCATTTGAAGGAGAAAAAGAACCATGACTAACCCGATTCCCCATAGCCAGACTTTTCGGGGTACCAGCCCTAGCACTAATGACCAAGGCATCAGTTAAGCACCTCCCCCAAATAACGCTAATTCTTCGTCCGATACCTCCACATTAAAGCGAATATTTTCAACCGCCCGAATGCTCAACATCGTATCCCCGGTCTGCAAATAAGGGATTTCATGTAACTCACTCTGACTTAATTGACCGGCGAAGATTTGCTGCATCATATCTAGGTTGTTACTGTCCTGCTGCATAATAATTTTGTATTGGGTGAGTTCAAAGAGCTTCTTAATTTCTTCTACCATACTTTGATCGGAGCCTTCCGGTACAAAGTCCCGAATGGTATGGCTTGCGTACAACAAACTACCAAAGTACTTCCTAGCCTCCCGGCTAAATTTCGTGAGAAATTCAAGGGCACTCTCACTTTTCTTTTTCGTATTTATTACGTGATGAGCTTCGTCGATTAAAATTAAATAACGAACCGCATCTTCAAACGCCAATTCGCCCCGGTCGTAAGCATCAAACTGAGGGGCACCGTTGGTAAGCATCGAGTCCCAAAGGAGATTCAACACATTAAATAATTGGGCCTGAAAGACTTCAGCACGCATTTGCGATAAACCGCGTAGCGTGAAGGTGACGACTTGCTGTTCGTTAAAATGTTCAATCGTAGACGTACCATTGAACAAGTGAGCGTAGGTTTCCACAAGGTTACGGATATTCAATTCAATACTTTCGAAACGCCTCTTTCGTTCCGGACTCACATGTTCCCATTGCTTCCCTTTCTTGATGTCTTCATATAACTGACCTTCAATAAAGGTAAGGAAATCAGAAAAGATCGGATAATGATGCACCGGTTGCTGGGTGATGGTTGAATTCTCATCTTCATTCCAAAGACCGTTCGTTTCATAGAGTTTTCGTAAAAGATTCTCATACTCTTTTAGTTCGCTATCACTAGCTTCCGGGGCCAAGAATTTATAAAATGTTGTAAGCTTGGATAAATGCTGCGTAAACGATGTCGTTTCATCTTCAGCTGTCCGGTACACTTGCAACGGATTAATTACCCCGTCCGAGCCATCTAAGGTGATTTGTTTTCCACCCAAAGCTTCCGTTAATTCCGCAAATTCGCCCGTTACATCAAAGGTTCGTACTTTGTAACCTTTAATGGCATTATCTAGCATGATCTTCTTGAGTGTGGTAGATTTTCCAGCCCCCATGGCTCCAACCATGACACCGTTATAACTCTTGCGCTGGTTATCGCGATGAAACAGGTCAAATACAACGTTCCCCCCGGTCAATGTTGTTCCATAGAATGTTCCGTAAGGATCATGCAAACTTGTAAAGTGAAACGGAAAACCGCCAGCTAATCCTAAGGCTGGGATGGGGTGTCCCTCCCGTTTATTGCGATACGTAGATTGGTCGCTGTAACTTGATAGAAGTGCCTTCCATTCGTACTCTTGTTCATTTAAAAATATCGATCCTCGAAAGTTCTCATCTTGCAGTATCGATAAGACTGCCTTCACTTTATCCTCTAATTCAATCTTCGTGGGTGCGCTTACGTAATGGCGGAGATGCACACGCTTAACGATTTCTCCTTGTTCGGACACCTGATTGTAGAGTTCTCGTAAATCTTCGTAATGGTTTTGGGCTTCGATGATGCCAGCATTGTCTTTTTCATTGATCATTCTGGAACTTTGTTCAGCCATGCCTTTGTTTAACCCATCGCGCACTTTGTATCGATCATCCGATACGACATCCATCGTTGTAATCACATTCTCCATATTGAAGATCGGCTCTAACCAGAAGTCCGATACATTTTTGGGAAAAGCATACACATGCACACAGGCTTCATACCCATCCCCTTTTTGGATAAAAGACTCTTGGAAGTTGATACCCCCTTGCGGTTGGATGTGAGCCAGCAAATATGGGTTATAGCCCTTGAATTTTGTTTGTTCTTGGTCCGTTTTTGGTTTGAACACAGTTCCTTACCCCCTCTTTTCCAATTTGGAATTTTGGTTATAAAGCTTATAAAGCAAATCAAGCTTCTTCTCTTCCATTAAAGGAAGTAATGGAGCAACACGCCCAAGATAACGTCGGCAGTTGTTTCGATATTCTGCGAGTTGCTTCATACTTGAGGCGTACATAAACAAGTAAAATTCTCGGTTCGTTCGGTGTTGTTCTAAAAAAGTTAGTTCATCGCGTTTCTTCATTAAAAATCGTTCATATAAGGGTGATGTGTTCTGTTTGATTCTCCGATCTACAGCGTCAAGCTGTTGCTGCATATCAACTGGAAAGTTCATTGAGACGATCTTGATATCAGAGGCGTAGGACTGAAAAAACTTGGCCATTATCATGATGTCGTATTCAGTTTCATCGGTAGATGGGGAGTAAATATCTTTACTTTGCAGCTGCATCATATCCATATAACCTCCATCCCCTTGAAGTTGGAAAGCCCCATCATCAGTCATGTCTCGAATCGGTAGAATATCCGCAATAGATGCTTTGGCCATGGGTCGCTTTTTCTTCCAGGACTTAGATCCCTTACGCCTCTTTTTTCGCCTCGTGGCTCCCTGTTCATCGAAAAGAGCTTGTTGTTCTTTGTGCTCTTCAGAAAAAGTCATTTAGGTTTCTCCCTTCTCATTTTCTTCCGTATCCATGGAACAATAGGTGATACGGTCCCGAAACACAGCTAAACTCAACGCTTTCACCATGCGCATTTTTGGATTTGATTTAGGCCGTACAAGCCAGGTCATCATCAATATGACCCAAAAAATCGCGTATAACCAGATCAACGAAGGATGCACAACATAACGTAAGGTAAATCCGAGTCCACCCAGAATTAACACAACAAGTAAGTCCGTCAGGTAGAACAGACGATTGATCTTCAGTTCACTTCCGATTTCAGAAGGAATTTTATAATGCAAGGTATCTTCTCCTTTCCAAAACAAAAACGCCAACAAGGTTAAGAGTCTCGTTGACGTTTTTGAATATTTTTTCTCCAGTTTTCCGTTGTTTTTCGTGATAGGTTATAGGTCCGTTTAGCGCCTTGAACCTTGTGATTATTATTAAATCGATCCTTCGTCCGGTCTTTCATATATTGACCCACGGTGCGCTGTTCGGTACGATGCTGGTTCGGCATGGGAATATCGTCTATATTGGTTGGAGCTTTTGATTGCTCTCCATGGGTTGCTTGTTGATTTTTCCGCCTCTGTTCAACGAATGGCATCTCGTTCGATCGTTGACCTACTGGACCCTTAGCCTCCATGGAAGCAGCCTCTTGTCGATTGCCTTGTTTCATTTCCTCATGTAAGCGAGGTTTCGGGCTAATGTTCGGTGACTGTTGCTTTCGCTCTACTTCCTGCATTTCTTCATGAATGGATGATGTGGAGCCACCGGATACACGGCCTGGTTGTTGTTCCTGGTTATTCTCCTGTAGTGTGGGCTGAGAATGCTGTCCAGAGCTTTTAGTGGACTGCATGGTTCCATATTTTTGATCAAGTTTCTCTTGTGCACCTTGAGTAGGACTAGGTCCATGAGCATTCTGAGAGGAACCCTTGCCACTAGCCATACCTGCAAGAGCTCCAACTGCACCGGCTCCTGTATTCATCACCGCACTAGTTCCTCCACTAGCCACAGCCCCAACAGCTTTCTTCGCTGGTGGCCCAACGGTTTTTGATGCCAAGTAACCCCCCATGGCTACATGCCAGGCATTTTTTAGTCCAGCATCAATACCAAAGAGTTTCTGGACAATGTTTGGCCCATCGATCACAGCCAAACTTCCTGCCACGAGAGCAACTAAATAGCCCATGCCCTCTAAGTGGTCACTGATAAAGGTGGTGTAATACATGTAAACGCGTAAACTTAAGAAAATCATAATCAGTGAAACGAAAATGCTGCCAATGTTTTTAATAATCGCTTTAAGGCGTTGACCTGTAGAAATATCAGCATAGGCCATAATGAGCGCCACAATATGATTAAATCCAAGTTCGAAACAGAGTTTCGCAACCTTAATCGAAATTAAAACCATTGTAAAAGCCATAACCCCTAGGGTTATAATCGCCGAAAACCACTCCACATCCCAGCGATAATAGTGTTCGGGTAAAAAGTCAAATATACTACTTTTGCCTAACTCGACTAGCCCCTCTTCCCCGTTTGATTCCAAGCCAACTTTGTGCATCACAATTCTTTGGCCATCACTTGTTAACTTATTACCATTGGCTTTCGTGAAATCCTTAGTAATGCTTTCATTTATTGAAATTTTATCTATATTTTTTGGACTGATATGGTGTTGTTTTTCCACATTTGGCGTTTGCCACCCTGTTTCATCATATACGGCAATGTCCGTGATATAATCAATCATTACACGATCTGAAGTTGTATAGGACTCTGTCTCGATTTGAGCCAAATCTACAGCATCCCCAGTAAATTCATCGACTTTCCCCATCCCAAATGTCAAGAGGGTTATCGTCATAATCGAGATAAAGATGTTCATGGGGATCTCCGCCCGATTTTTTTCTTTATTGAAAATCAAACGAAAGCCAATCATAGCTAATGAAAAAGCTAATAAAATATAAAGCACCGGTTGAATCATATCTAGAAAAGATTGAACCGGTTCACTCATGAAAAAATCTGTCAACGTCAACACACGATCCACCATACCTTCTAGGCTGTCTACAATCATTTTCAGGAAAAGTATAATCCCCCATCCCATGATCCGGAGACCCGAACTGAAAATGTTGTTGGAATGGAGGACGTCCGAGAATTGAAGCAGTTTCTCTAATAGTTCTTCATCTGACATCGGCTCACCCTTTCTTATTGATCTAAGAAGGCAACAAGGGTGGTGTTCATGTGATCTGTTGTCGATTCGATCACAACGACCACCGGCGTCTCATGGCCTTCAAATAGCTTAACGACCGCATCTCGCAAGGTAATAATCACCTCTTCCCCTCTTCGATATTTTCTTTATACGTATCCATCGCCTTATCCAGCGTTTGTGTCATATTCAAATCCCCTTTTTTCGAGTTATAGTTCGGCTTCTTCTCTTTCCTCCGTATCTAGCGTCTCTTGTTCCTGACTTAATTTATCGATTTGTTTACGAATATGGCCATAAACTTGCCGACTGATTTCCTGGCCATCGCCTAACATTTTTAGATTGTATAGAAAAGCCTCCATCGGCTCTTCGTTCATTTCTTCCTCACCATGGTTCAATAAAGGAGCAATATGCTTTTGGATCATGTGAAGCGTAACCGCATCGAAAAACTGACCAACCTTTTGTTGATTCCAAGCTTTCTTATCAATTGATTGATATTCGTCTGTATTTTCTTCTGAAATCTCCATTCCTCTGTTGTTTGCCTTTTCCTTTTCAGCTATAGGTATGGACGAAAAATCGATCACTAAGTCACGCGGTTGAACACTCCGATGCGGTGTATCAATTTCTTCTTCTGTAATCGCCTTACTCGTATCAAAATCCTGACTCAAGTACGTATGCGCATATTTCATGCTGTGTTTACCCGTGTTGTAAATGGGAAACGCTCGTATTTTCCTCCCTCTCTTATCGCGACGTTTCAATACACGACGGACTACGGTGTCCCCCTCTTCTAACTCCTGGAGTTCATTGGCCGTTAAGAGATCCCGACCTTCGGTACTTTCGGTTTTTGATTTATCGAGCGAAAAGGTGGAGCCCGACCGCGTTTGGGTATTAAGCGTTTGTTTGCCGAGTTTGGAAGAAAAATAAGAGGCGGAATCATAGTCCGCACTTAAAATATAAATCTCATTCCCACAGTTTCCCCGGATGGTTGCCTGTCCATCTTCCCCATATAATTCTTTTAATTGCGCGTAGGACTGAATGACCAAGTGAAAGCGTATATTCCGCCCCAGGCACACTGTAATCTTGTTGTCCATATCTGCGATCGATGGCATATTTCCAAATTCATCCAACACAAACACCACTTCACGTAAGCACTTTTGCCCTTTGGCAACTGCCGCATTTTTCGATAAAACGTAATACAACTGACTCACAAAGATCGATGGGATCGCGTGTGTAGAGGTATCATAGTCCGGGGTAACCATGAAAAGCGCAATCGGTTTGGTAAAATAACTGATTTGATCGACCGTTAGATCGTGAACAGAACCGGATGGGAAGGAAAAGTGAACCTCCCCAGATTCCCCATCCATGTCCTTTACTTGAACCGTGAACTTACTTCTTTCTTTTTCTTCACCTTGTCCATTAGTTCTTTTCCGCTTTTGTTTCGCGGATAACGGGTCTTGCTCCTGCCAAATCTTGAGGGTATCTCCCGGTCTCAACTTGGAGGAGAAGTTAACCGTCCAAGTGCCACTCTCCCCGGACTGATTGACCTCAGTGACCCCATCTGGAAAAGTAACATATACTTTGGAAAACGGTGTACCCCGACCTTTCATGAATTGCCCAAAACCAACCTTTTTCAAATCTAGTGAGTTCTTCGCTGTCATCTTGGCTGTTTCACTCATGGTAAATTTCGTCAGACCATTCATGGCGGTCGTAAAGATACTGGATCGTGTATTCCCTTTTGAAAAGTTACTTGTTGCATACTGTTCCTTAGCCACGTGCGCTTGCGGAAGCTCTTGAAAGTATTGATCGAGCGCATTATATTCTTGACCATTTTCATCGATTTCGTTTTTCGTCCCCAGTTCAGATAGCATATTGGCCACCGTGTACATGGTAATTTTCTCCTCAGTTCCTTCAGTGATACTTTTTTCGGTAATCGCAAGAATCATCGCATTCACAAGAGACTTGGCAGAATCATCCCACATAGGTTCTTTAGCTTGGGGATTGTGATACAACATATGGGTGATCGTTTCGCAGAGCGTTTGAGCCGTTGAATAATCCCCATCTAAATAGGATTGTTTAACGAGTTCCAATAAGTTAAAACTCATGCTTTGCATCGGATTCATCAAATTGAGCACTTCCACTTCATAGCCCCGATTCTCCAACGTTTCCCTGCTTGAGGCGAATAGTTCCCCTTTGGGGTCATTGATGATTAAGGAAGCCTGTTTTTCAGCACGGGAATAAGCATCGATGGTTGGTATCACATAGGTTTGCCCTTTCCCACTTCGTGTTGTTCCGATAATCAAGTTATTCACGGGCGACGGATCAATGTAAGCTTTATTCCCTTTCCGAGCTAACACAGGGCCACCTTGGCCCTTATAGGTTTGCCCTCGGTCGGGAATCGCTTTGTATTGTTGTTTGATTTCCTTACGCATGGCAAAACGCTGGGATCCTTTTTCATCCGTTCCAATGGGATGAAAGTTGCTGCGCAGTTTATAGATCATATATGCAATACCCAGCAGACCAGTAACGGCTGCCACAGCATAAAACCACGGATACTCTTTAAAATGAAAATCTGTGAGATAAGCAGCCTTCACGACAAATGGTTGACTAAACTCGGGGAACGTTTGAGCCGTGGCCCACACCGCAAATCCCAAGTTCAACATAAAGGTGGCTGCGATGATCGTGATCATAAAAAAGCAGATGCTTAATGGAATAAGCACCTGCCTTTTAGCAACGAGCAATTTCAAGATGATCGCCCCCTACAAATGATTTTGTTTGTTTTGCAGCTCTTTTTTTTGTTCTTCTAATTCCTTGATTTTATCTTGGTTCTTATCGTCTGATTGCTTCTCCATTTCGATTTGGCTATTAATTTGGGCCAGTTGTTGTTCTAACTGTTCATATGTGCTGATTTTTTCATTCAACCCATCACTTTTTGCTTCGCTAGCCATCTTTTTTGCTTCTTCCAGTTGACCAAGCCTTAAATATGCCATTCCCTTTTCCTTATAGCGTTCTGCCGTCATCGGAACGTCCCCAACAGCTATTGCTTTTTCGTAATCCTCCGTATGATACGCGATTTCAAATGCACCAGCCGGGCTTGGATACGATTCTTGAAAGGTTTGGAGTTCTTCAATTCCATGCAGTTGCATAATTTGGCCAGCTAAGAACGAAGTTTGTTCCTTTCCTGCTTCCTTGACAGCTTCTTCATAATTCTTTTTTGACAAAAGAAAGTGAATAAGCGCTTCTTGTGCGCTTTCAGTAAGCTTTCTTTGAGCTTGCAGCTCGTCAATAGCCTCCGTCATATCACCCGTTACGGCCGTTTCATAAACATTTTTCGTAGCTTTTACTTCTGCTAACTCCTGGTCCATCTGTTGCATGGCTTGCGACTGACTTCGCAACATAAACACGAGAGCCACAGCCATGACGATCGTTACAATGACAAGGCACGCAAAGGAGCCGGTCATGATTTTCTGACGTTTGCTTAGGTTTTTCCAACCCTTTTGATTCGACGAATCCTTTTCTAATAATTCCGTCACATCAAGCTTATAAGTTGTGGGCGTATGAGACGTTAAATGTTGCAAAAGGATATCACGTTCCGTTTCTTGTTGTTTATGGTTCATCGGCATCTGAATGAGCTTCCGACATACATGATCGTAGATATTCGTCGTGTCTTCGGATCCCACAACATACGTTCCCTTATACAATTTATCCCCCTCGTCATTACAGATCATAAAATCAAGGGGGATCGGCTCAGTGTTTTTCTTCTTCCACTTTGTGTCCAACTCCTCTGTTTTTTCAACGGCTTCGTGAAAAGGATAGGGTTGGAAGCTTTTAATTTCCCCCTCTAACTTAGATGTAAATAACACTCGCATTCGTATTTCCTCCTTTAAAAGACGACCTGACTATCAATATATTCAGCGATCGCGGTGGCTCCCATCAAGACCACCAAACCAACTGAGCCGCCTATAAACCATACCAGGGAACTTTGTCTTCCTCGAACACCACCCCATATCAAGTGATAAGCCCCGATTCCAAAGGCAATGGCCGCAGAAATGATTCCGAGTAGCTGCATCGCCGTCAGAATGGAAGCGCCAGTGGCCTGGAGGTTACTAATAGCAGATAACGCAATGTAATTCATAAACACATTCATCTTAAATTCTCTCCTTTTGATTTTAGTATGAGTTTTTGTGGTCTCTATCTTCTCTTAATTCTTTGTACTGTATCAGGGATTCCATCACCACATCTTGATTCTCTTGAATGTACTCCTGATGCTTTTCATGCAGCCAGTCGTTGTAGGAAAGGTCCTGGACTTGTAAAAGTGTTTGGACAAGTTCTTTCGATTGTTTGACTTCACGGTTTGTTGCGCCCATTGATTATCACCTCCTTCAAAGAAATTAAACATAAAAAAGAAGCGATCTCTAAAAGATCACTTCCGTTAAGATGATGTTTCATCTATGAATTTTTGAACGTTTTCCCTTTTGTCCTCGTTTGACGAATAGTCACTGTTACTTAATGATACATAATCATTAATCTCACCATTCTTATAGTAAATTAAAGCTTCTAACACAATGTTACTTAATCCAACGTCTTCTTTATTTAAATCCTGATTTAACATTTCTTCGGATAAAAAATTTATTTCTTTTACATTGATAGATTCTATACTTTCTTTAACTAGGTTAATATTTTCTTTACGCTCTTTTTGATCTTCGGTACTGTTAATTAAGATATAGGCTGAATCGTTTTGCTCCATGTACTCTTTCATTTCTTCTGGTGATAAAGACTCGACTTGACCTGTGGCTCCACAACCTGCAAGGATAAAGGCCAATACTAATCCAGCCAAACCACCGATCCATCGTTTCTTCATCAGATCAATCCCTTCTTGAGTGGTTCGTATAACGATTCTAACACCTACTCAAACAGAAATCCACGTTTTGGTAAGAAACGTAGAATCCTTCACTCATTCTAAAGCACAAATGCGCAAACAACTAATAGATTTTCAGAACACATTTTTGCCACTCTAATTTTGTATGAAAAGTGGATTGTTTATGGCTAGATACAATCAACCCTATCCAGACTGCATCACGAAATTCATGAAGCTCTGCAATGCACAACGTTTCTAGCTTAAACGAAGAACTTTATGTATCTAGGTTTCTTCTTTGAAGATTTCGTCGGATTCTCACCTCATCTTCGCAAAGACCACCATCATCAATACAACGCATACCAGGTCACTAGATGCATTTCACGTACCACGCATCGAACAATCATCGACTGCTAGGAATGTCCTGTGACCGTTCCGTCCCTAGCATAGATATGTATTTTTCAAAGTTCATGGGGTGCTTGTTTAAGCACGTCTTAGAATCGTTATCTACATGAAAGGTTGTAGTTCACTATTGGGATTTCTACGTTTGGCAATCGTCCTAAACTTTTCATCCTTTACCGTCCGAATACGATAATAAATATTCGCCAATTTCTCAGAATGACCATCTTTATCAACGGCCCATAAGCCATGTACATCATACCGTTTTCCTTCAAAGGTTTTGATGTTATCGGCTTGAGATGAAATATCATAAAAGGCGTGATGTCTTTTCCATTTTCCCATAAAAACTCCCCTCCTCATATTCTTATAGAAAATGCTGAATTAGGTTTTAGGGATCACCTACGGCCTTCAATTTTGATTTGGATTGTAGGATTTCTATTGCTGATCTTTCCTCTTCACGAATAGCTTTCAAATCCTCTTCTGAAAGATCATACATATAATTAATGGCTTCAAGAATACTCCCCAGAGATCTTTTCAGCTTTATCCCTAGCTCTATTGTTCGGGCTGTGCTTTCCAGACTTGGTTGTTTCTTTGGTTTTTCCTCATCCATTTGTTGCTGCTTGCGTGTCTTAAACCATTCTGGCAAGACCTCCTGAGTATGTGACTGTTTAGAGAATACCCCTTTATTACTCTGCTGATTCTTATGCTCAACTTCTTCATTCCGGGCTTGTGGTAAAGTGTTCACCCCTTTGTTTACCCAAGAGTGAAGAATACTTTTCACGTAACCCCAACTTGGTTTATTGCGGTCCAAAGAACGTTTCATAGCTTCAATAACCATTTGCTCCCCTAGATCCTCACTCCAAGATAAGAGCTCCTCAGATATTTGAGGACGGATCATGCCAAAATTGTTTTGGTAAAATTGAATGGCGTCCCCTGTCCGTGCCCAGTTGTAGAAGTAGTACTAAATTATTTTGCATTCTTAACTTCTTTAAGTTCTTGGTCATTCTTGTATGTGTCTTTTTGTGGTCCTTCTGATGGTAATGTGCTGTCTTTTTGTTGTTCTTTTGCTGTTCCTTTGTTGTCGGAGTCTTCTTCATTAGATTGATAGATTGCCCAATTATCAACGGTTATAACACTATATTTGTTGGTGGAGTGAATGGTAATCACACCATCTTCCTCCAATATTTTAAGGTAATCTCGAACAGTCGATTCATTCATATTTAATTCAGTAGCAGCTTTCTTTCTTCCAAATATAAATTGTCCTGGTTCCAATTGAACCTTTTGTCTTCCTACTCGTTTTTCTGTTTCTTTATGACTTGATTTTGTTAAGCAGTAGATAAAAATCTTCAACATCTTTTCATTCTCAAAAATTTCGCTATGGAGAATCTTTCGGTGAAGTTTTACCCATCCTTGCATTTTTCTGCCTCCTTTTAATAATTTTTTTAGACTACATAACCTTTGGACCTTAATTTAGAATAATGTTCTTCCCATAACTGGAGCCAGCTTATATTGTACGTTTCACACAATATGCCTAAATATATAAGTGCCCAGTGAACTACATCAACAATTTTACTAGCCATACCTTGAATATATTGGTAATCCATAGATTGCACACAATTTGAGTTTCCACTAATTTCAACTTTAACAATTGCTTTAAGCGCTTCATTTAACTCTTCTTCTAATTTTAATTGCACACTACTTCTCCGGTTATCAGCAGCTGGCCCATCCAATCTGGTTACTCCCCAGCCAATGTATTCATTAGCCGCCTCCAACGCAACCCATGGATCGTTATACTTATTAATAAATTGCTTTGTTATACCTGGCTGCACTCTACGCTCACCATTCTCTTGTTTACTTAAGGATTCTCTAGATTGCAAAACATCCATTGATAATTGTTCCTGGGATTTTCCCATGCGTGCTCTAGAGTATTTCAACGTTCTTGCAACTCTACTTTTTTTCAATAGAATCAGTCCTTTTTGTACCAATTTCTGTACCTAATAATGTTTCAATATTGAACTAAACTAAAATTAGATTGCTTGATCCCCATAGTGGGATTCTTGTTCTTTTATCCAAACATCAATCGTTTCTTGGGAGAAGAAAATTCTACGGCGAAGGCGAAAATGCGGAATTTCATCTGTTCGTACCATTGTATAGATAGTATCCTTACAGACACCTAAATACTCCGCGGTTTCATCGACTGTCATTGTACGTCTATTAATTTAGATTACCCCCTTAGATTTATTTGCACAACATTTTGTTGTTCACTTATTTAAAAAAATATCTTCTAACATCACGTTAAATAAGTTAGCTATAGCAACTGCTAATTTAATACTGGGATTTCTGACTCCTTTTTCAATCATCCCATAATAACTATCAGTTATTTTTATATTGAAATTACTATTCAATTCCTCAACAACTTGCCTTTGTGACCAGTTTTCTTTTTTTCTATACTTAACTAATTTCTCTCGCTTCAAAGAATCCACCTCCCAACTTTTTGTTGTATATAGATTAACCCAACATTATGTTGTTGTCAATGCGCTTAAACAATTTTTTGTTGTATACGTACATATACCCAACTCTTTGTTGTATCATATAATTATCAAGAATAGAGGTGGATCTTATGGTAGACATAAGTGAAAGATTAAAATCACTTAGAAAAGAACATAAATTAAGCCAAAAACAAGTAAGTGAAATACTTGGTATCTCAGAAAGTGGATATGGATACTACGAACAAGGTAGAAATGAACCATCTATAGAGATGATTAAAAAACTCGCAGATAGATATGATGTTACCACCGATTACTTATTAGGCCTTTCAAATTCTCCTGATAAGGATGCTTCCTCCACCAATGAAGATTTTGATTCCTTAAAAGAAATTAACAAACTACTTGTTAAATACGATATCGATGACATGGCCTTTTTCGATATCGAAAAATGGAAGTCCATGACTCCGGAACAGATTCGTGAGTTGGAAAGTTACTTTCAATACTTGGTTCAGAAATCGAAGGAATTAGAGGAAGAAAAGAAGAAATAGAATAACTTTCGACTTATTACTTGCTGACATCATAAGAAAGAGACCACAGGTTGGAACTGTGATCCCGTAGATAGTTGCTTTTTAGGACACTTACTATCAAAAAATAGACCTCACCCGGATTCTTGCCAGAATAGGGAGTCTATTTTTTATGCGTAAAATCACCACAATTAAGGCTACGACATGTGGGTAGCCGCCCATTCAGCCTGCTAAGCAGGATCGAACAATTATCTATCGCTGACTATAAATAGGTAGTCTAACGATAAGACACATTTCGAAATCCTTTTTGTTGCAGGTACTGCAGTTAAGGAGATATGTAACAGCTGAATAAAAATGAACATATTTAAATAGATTAGATTAAATACTTTATTTCCATTAAGTGGGTAATTAATGCGTTTTGCAAACAGCGTTACTTCATTAAATAAAGGCTACATCCCCTAGGTGAAAATTTATTGGAACCATATAGAGATAAGCTAGATTACTTATTTCAGTAAAAATGAGAATTCATTTTATTTATTAACGTGCTCAGCTTCAATTTCTACACTCAGCATAGGAAACTGTTTCTTAAAAGATTTTACAATTTTTGTGGTTTTACTAAACGCATACTTTTCCACTTCACCATAAGGGATCCATATTTCCCTATTCTGAATCTGTTCATATAAAGACGAAATAACTGCATCGCGATGCTCAGGAGGGAGTTTCCTTGTTGTACGCCTTTCTTTCATCTTTTCGTGATAAAGTTTATAAAGTTCCGTTGCGATCCAATTCTTTTGACTTTGTTTCAATTGTGAAAAACGCTTATTTGTTTGAAGAAGCTTTCCATTTACCTTAATATGATTTTTCATCAAGAACCGTCCTTTAAAATTCTGTAATCCTGCCTTTATCACAGGGACAAAGGCTGGTTTTTCACTTATCATCTACAATATTATATTTCTTCATGAGCCCTTGAGCTTGTTTAATACCGTCTTCAGTTAAATGAACAGATTTTGCCCGTTTGCTTCCAATAATGTACTTATTTTCATTCAATTCGTTCAATGATTTAAAAGGGTAACCTTTCCAGCTCCTTTGGTCTTTCCCTAAACCATAATCATCTGTAAATGAAGTTAAATACAATAGCAGTAATGTAAGTTCGTCAATTTGGTCTTTCATACTAAAAACCCCCTTGCTTTTTACCACTAATTAGATGAAGCCCTCAATGTTATATAGAGCCAAATAAAAAGTCTAATCTATCGAGACTCCAAAAGCATTTGCAATAGGTACCTTTCCCCTGCCCAATAAAATACGTCTCTGTAACATACGATTATAACAATGAACCAAACAGTTTTCAGCTTACTACGGTATTGGATTATATAAATAAAACCCTTGCGGCGCAAGGGTTTAGTTTAGGGTACTTCAATAGTAATAGCGTGTAGCGTGATCAAACCACTGACCTCTACAGTTACTATCGATGGTGCCAACAGCTGTAGGTATGCCAGCCACATCTCCTCCGTAAGCTAAAGGAAAAAGAAGCTGTGTTAATAATTGAATTACGTTATTCTTTATGCCACTTACAAGAATACTACATCAAGGATATTATCGAAAGTTATAGTGACCTCTTCTTTATTTGAAAAAGCGCACCTTATTTTCTTTGGATATGGATCCATAACATTAATCTTCACTTTGTTACTGATGTATTTAAAGCCATTGTGATGTTTGATTTCTACAGGGAGACAATCATTCATAGCACGCTACAACGCAAAGCCTATCTCCTCCACCTGTTGCTCATCCAAAATTCTCTTTTCTCCCCCTTCATCATCTTTCCAAATTTCCTGAATGCGTTTATTATGTTCTGGCAGCATAAGTGATGTCCATTTAATTGTGCCGCGATCATTAATTCTTAAGCCCCCATTTTCTTCCATACTGGTCCAACGGATAAAATGTTTTCCTTTTTGAAAGTCCTTCCCTTCCTACGCGTATAGCAATAAGCAAGCAGATCATTTTCGCTAACGTTAAGAACCCTAATAATCCTTTGTGACATGACACCTTTGCTATCCAGGTATATCATTTCAAGCTGTTGTTTCTTCCCGGCTGATCGATTTAGCAGTCCATTCATTTTTTCAACTCCTATAACGAACATTACTTCCTTTTATATCAGAAAGTGGTGAAGTGTATACATGAAATTTATTCCAAAAACTTCCATATTTAAGAAACGTTTTACCATGCATATCAAATTCCGATTGTATGTATTTTAATATGATGATTTACAATCTTGCCACTATTCAGTGGCCAATTTAAAATAAGCACCGGTAAAACCGGTGCTTTATAAATCGAAGTTTTCATCTAACATTTTTAATATAGGAAGCAATCTAATCATGACCATCTATTTTCATGATTTGGGTACTGACTAAGACACCCTATGCAGCCAGTCTATTGATAACGATTTTGTTGTTGGGCTTGCTGCTTGGATTGCTGAGCTTGTTGAGAGGTCTGTTGATTTTGTTGGGACTGCTGAGGGGCTTGTTGTTGCTCCTGTTGAGCCTGTTGCTGTTTCTGCTGAGCCTGCTGCTGTTGATTTTGTTGTGTCATGATCATAACCTCCTTCAAGATTGTTGAGCTTAAAAATGCTCTAAGCCTAACTTTTGTATAAATCTTATTTATTATACATATCGTATTTTGGGCGATAGTGAATGGTGGTCAATCATAAGGCCCTACCACCTACTGCAGACGGCAAAGCTTTTTCTGACCTATTTTTCCACTGATCACCTTCAGATATGAGTTTTTATATGGATTCGTTTCTTTATTTTCGTAGAGCCTTTGTTGATCGAAGGCAGAGTCAGTAAACGTAGCCACATTTGGTATCTTTCTTCCATACATAAGTTTCAAAGGGATTAAAATAGGTAATACTTTGGTAATACTAAGGTAACGTTGCGGTAATATTTGTAACGGCCGTTAAAAGGGTGATCGCATGGATCAAAAGAGGCACATTCAATATGTACTTGCTCAGTTAGTGACAATGGATGACATAACAATAGAAGATTACCCCCACTTGCCATATGGTAAAAAGGTGTTAGACCAACGCGGTGATTATATGATTATTTACTGGGATAAGAAAACAAAACATGTCAAATATACGTTTAAGGGAATGGACAATTACTTTTTTATATTTTCGTAGAATATTCGTTCAATACCTAAGAGAAGTGGAAAATAATAAATACAAAAAGTGGGGCGATAGTTTTGGTAGCCGTGAAAAATTACCAAAGAAATAAAAAATGCTGATTTTTTAAACCGGAACTGAACAAACAAATCTGGAATATTACACAAACATAGGGCCCTCTTATAAAGATTAATTACTCTTAACGAGAAAAAAAAGCCTCTCCAAAAGAGAGGGCAGTTAGATTCCTACTTTTTATTTGTAATAAGGCTCAGACCGATCCAAAGTAATTTCCAAGGTTATTGGAAGGTGGTCAGATGCCAGTGATTCAATCACTTGGGCATTTTTTGTTTCCATATCTTTCGAAGTGAATATGTAGTCAATTCTTTTCGTAGGGTTTGTCGCAGAATAAGTATAAGCTTCATTTTGTCCTGCAAAAGCATCGCTGTAATGAGTGTACATCGCCCTCATTTCTTCACTTGTCGGTGCTGCATTCAGATCTCCCATTATTACTTTTGGTCCGCCTGATCGGCCGGCAATATCGATAATCTCTTTAATTTGTATGTTCCGTTCTTCGGAAGTCAAAGCAAGGTGAGTGTTATAAAATTGAAGATGCGTCCCTTTTACATTAATAGTAGCTTCAAGGAGCCCCCGTTGTTCTGTATTTCCGATTTTAGGAAGAAAATGATTTACAGAATCTATAATTGGATACCTACTTAAAATGGCTGTTCCATATTGTCTGTTGGCCTCATCCTCTTTTGAAGATTCATAGTCTAGGTTTGCAGCGTATGTATAGAACATGCCAAGTCGTTCCGCAAGCAGTTTTGCCTGATCCTGAAAATCGCTGCGGGAAGACCAATGCTTATCTACTTCCTGCAAGCCAATAATATCAGCATCTGTTCCTTCTATAACCTGCGCAATTCTCTCTAGGTTTAAAATACCGTCTTCACCTTCAGCGTGATGTATGTTGTAGGACATCACCTTAACGTTGACTGATTCTTCACGTGAAAACTCTTCTTTTTCAGCAAAAACACTAGATCCTGAGTTTGTCAAAGATGCAAATAACACAACAGCAAGCAAAGCAAATAATATCTTTTGCACTATACCACTCCTTCTTTTAATAGTTTCCATTCTAGTTTAATCAAAGATTATGAACCTGTTATTTAGGGATCTTTCCTTTTATGTAAAATTGAGCGAAGATATGGGATCTTATTTCCCTGACTCTATCCCTTGCTGGACGAAGCACGGAGAAATCACTAAAAAAAGAGAGTGAACTTTTTAAGTTCACTCTCCCTAGTTTAGGTCATTTATTTTACTTTCATAGCGTTTGATATAACTTCGGCAATTTTTGTGTTGTTGATCGTCCCGGTAAGTTTATCCGATTGAGGTCCGTACGAATAGACAGGGGCATTGGTAGCACCTTTCTTTTTAGCTGCATCAATTATGTTTTGCCGTCCTCGCGTTTACCCCCATCCTCTTTAGGAAGGAAGTGACGCTTTCCGCCACCCAGAAGGACCTCGATGTCATGGTCTAATAACATTTGTTTAGCAATTTCATTTTCGTTATCCCGGTTCTCTACATGAGAAGCAAAAGCAGCCGGTGTAGCGTGAGTAATTCTAGCTGTTGAAACAAGCCCTGTCGACTTATCAGCTTTTTCAGCGGATTCAAGGACAGATTCAACATTAAAGTGATCCTCGTTCTCACTGTGTTCAACCGTTTTTGGCGCTTTGCCAACAACCCCGTTATCCGTTTTATTCGCAGAGGAAAATGCTGTTACAGCAGCAGCTGAATCCGTTACGGTATTATCGTGAGAGAAGGTTCTTGCATAACCCAAGTTTGAGAATTGATCCATTGTTAATTCACCTGCAACGTATCCCTTTCCTTTCAGGTAGGCAGCGGCAGAAACTTGGCTTGGTCCCATACCGTCACCGACTAACATAATTACATTTTCTTCCTTCTTTTGATTAGATTTTACTGAAGAATCAACATTTGCTTCAGTATCCAGTCCAGAAATCATCTTCTTGAGGTAAAATCCACTCATCAATAACGTCCGTTTTCTAAATTAAACTGCCATACCCCTGTAGAATACAGGTCATGGCAGCCTAAGCTTTTTTCTAGTCTCATTTTATAGGGTAATTTCAAACCAGGGATAAGGGCTTTTTTGTTTATGATATTGAGAGAGGAAAGTAAACAGTAAAAGAGAGCAAGGTTTTATAGTTCCTTGCTCTTAGATATCTTTCTATAAAGAGCTATAACGGCCCTGTTTTTCTCTTCCCCTTCGTTTTTTCTCATGGCTGGGATATTATAAGCCTCTTCCATGTCATTCATAAGATCATCCAGCCTCCTATCCTTCTCATAGGCTAGTAAGTCTGAATAAATAATTGCTTCATATGCTTGATTGAATTTTAGTAAGAGCATAGCCTGTAATCCTCCAGTGATTTATCCAATTTATCTTGGTTTATTAGTGATTGATGGGGCAGAATGGTTAAATATTTATTATAACATGGCTACATCCTTTATCTAGTTCTAGGGTATTGATTATGTCGTATTCTCTTCCATCTGTTTTGCGAGTTTATAAAAGGTCGTTTTCTTAACCTGAGATTGCTGCATGGCCCGGGTTGCTGTAATTTTCCCTTCTTTCCATTCTATATAAGCTTCTCGAAAGGCATCAGTAATCTGTGTTTTCGGTCTTCCAAGGGCTTTCCCTTGTTTTAATGCAGCATCAATGCCTTCTCGTTGTCGTTTTCGAATGCGATTTCTTTCTTCTTGCGCCATCCATGATAGGATTTGCAACACGAGGTCAGCAATAAAGGTCCCCATGCTGTCTTTATATTGGGTGGTATCCAACAAGGGCATGTCCAAGACAACAATATCAGCCTGAATATTTTTTGTAATATCATTCCACTCTTCGACAATTTCGTTTTTGTTTCTTCCGAAACGATCAAGCGCATGAATGTATAAGATGTCACCAGGACGAAGAACGCGTTTGAGTAGTTGATAGTTTTCGC
Organism: Halobacillus shinanisalinarum; assembly: GCF_022919835.1. Taxonomy (NCBI): domain Bacteria; kingdom Bacillati; phylum Bacillota; class Bacilli; order Caryophanales; family Bacillaceae; genus Halobacillus; species Halobacillus shinanisalinarum. The sequence continues at coordinate 1,867,724 of NZ_CP095074.1, forward strand.
GCTGAAAATCTTTACCACTAACCTTATCGATGAAAATATCCCGTTCATTAATTCCATATTGTTTCATAGCAGCCATTTGTCTTTCTTCATTTTGGTCTTTGCTACTAACCCTTATGTAACCCATCCGTCTGCTTTCCATATTCTAAAATGCACCTTTCTACAAGAATTATTTTTTTCTTCTTAATTATACATCAAATCGTTCGTAAATCTACATTCGAAACCGCGAACGTTCACAAACCGTTTTCTGGTCATTTTCGAACGTTAATAGATTACTAGTAGATGTAAAACTAAACTGTTCGAAAAGGTGTACTTTTACAAACAAACCCAAAACCTTATTGATGGGCCATATTATTGAATAATAGGGATTTTATTAAGAAAAAATATTAAGTAGAATAATTGGAGTATATTGTAAGTTAGTGATTTGAATTGTAAGGATCCATTGTTGATGTTGATAAAAATTCTTTTATTATAGATTGTCAACAATCTTATAATTTCTTATAATGAAGATATATTGTAATTTAGGACTACTGGTGGAATCAATAAATTAAAAAGGATGCTTCCAATTTGGATATAAATATAAAGAAGAGCTCACTAAAGTATCAAATTGCTGAAGGAATTAAGAAAGAGATTTTTCAGGGTAATTTAGATCCTGGTGATAAGGTGACAGAAAATTATATAGCAAAAAAATTAGAGGTTAGCAGAGGTCCTGTACGCGAAGCTATTCAATTACTGGTTATGGAAGGGCTGCTTGTTTCTGTCACTTATAAAGAAACAAGGGTGAGCAGCATTACAACAGAAGAAGTTACAGAACTGTTAATACCCATGAGGATTAATATGGAAACATTCGCATTAAAAAAGGCATATTCCTCATGGAACGAACGACACTTTGAAAAATTCGATGAATTAGTAGATAAGATGAAGCGTGCTACCATTTTTAATGATATGCCGCTGTTTAATGAGATAGATCTTCAATTTCATGAACTTATTATTGTGTCCTCTAATATGAATAATCTTGCACATCTTTGGGCAGGAATCTTAAATCGCATTCGATTACATTTTGTTCATCAAAACAGGTTGTCATTGGACTTACAAAAGTTTACAGATGAGCATGAGATACTGTTAAATACTTTTAAAACAGGAGACTTAGAGACTGCTGTCCAAGGGCTAAGGGATCATATTATAAATACAAACATGCCCCGAGTGGAATTATTGCCGGACCAAGAAAATGAACATAACAAAGAATAATCAATTCAAAAATACTTTCTGAATTTGAAGGTGCTTTTTCAAGAATATTGAAAAAGCACCTTCTTTGTGTATCCGAAATTATTGTCGATCATAAGATTGTTGACAATGTTACTAGATTTGTTATTATACTAACCATGCTACAAAAATGAATGGCATTATTCATTCATTTTATGCAAACAGATTAAAAGGAGGAATTGAATATGAAGGGTTACAAGGAAGAGCGTGTTAGTGGGAAAGGTGTTCAGGATTATTTGCAAAGGCCGATATTTAATAGTGTTGAAGAGGAACGTCTGCACAACAAGCAGCGCTTAACAGCTGCCTTTCGTTTATTTGCTCGGTTTGGATTTACAGAAGGAATAGCAGGTCATATTACATACCGAGATCCAGAATACAAGAATCATATGTGGGTAAATCCATACGGCATTCCTTTTAACAAGATTAAGACCTCAGACCTTGTCTTGGTCAATGAGGAGGGAGAAGTAGTCGAGGGAAAGTATTCTATACATAAATCCGCACTAATGATTCATGCAGGTGTACACAAAGCAAGACCGGATGTTATTGCTTCTGCCCATGCGCATCCTTTATACGGAAAGACTTGGTCCTCTACAGGAAGGTTGCTAGACCCGCTAACACAAGATGCATGTGCATTTTATAACGATCATTCTGTATCGGATGAATTTTCAGGTGTTGTATATGAGGAAGATGAGGGACAAAGAATCGCAAGAGCATTAGGAAATAATAAAGCTGCCTTTTTGAGGAGTCATGGACCGTTAACAGTTGGACAGTCTGTAGACTCCGCAGCCTTTTGGTTCATCACACTGGAGCGTTCCTGCCAAGCTCAATTGTTAGCCGAGGCAGCTGGCATTGTTAATCCTATAGATGAAGAAAATGCAGCATTAACAGCTGAACAAGTTGGAAGGGAACAAGATGGATGGGATAATTTTCAACCATTGTGGGAGCGAATTGTCAGCGAACAGCCTGATTTACTGGATTAATTCATTAGAAGTGTGAAATGAAATGCTATTAAAGATAATGTTTTATTACATCTATAAAAAATAGGAGAAGGGGGATATTATTAATAAAAAAGAAATGGAAAAACAAATGAACAATAAGTCGTATGATGTACCTCTTATTGTTATAAGTCTATTCATAGTATCAGTTATCGTGGTGTTTTTAGGGCTACTTCCTGAAAAGGGAACAGCGTTTGCTAATAAGGTATTTGTATTTTTAACTAACTTATTTGGCGCGCCTATACTCTTATTTACATTTGGTGTTGTAGCATTTTTGGTTTATATTTCCTTTAGTAAGTATGGAGATATTCGACTTGGAAAAGAAAAACCTCAATTTTCAACAAAAAGTTGGATAGCGATGATGTTAACTGCTGGCTTAGGATCTGCAACGGTTTATTGGGCTTTTACCGAATGGGCTTTTTATTATAACACTCCCGGTTTGGGAGCGGAACCTCAGACCAGTGCAGCTTATGAGTGGGCGCTTGCTTATAATTTCTTTCATTGGGGAATAAGTGCTTGGGCTCTGTACTGTATAGCTGCTTTACCTATTGCTTACCATTTTTATGTTCGAAAGAATAAGGGGTTAAGCCTTAGTTCGGTTGTTGGAGAAGTTACTGGTTTTAAATCAAACGGCGTTGTTGGAAAAATTGTTGATATTATTTTTATTTTCACTTGTCTTGGTGGACTAAGTATTACATTAGGGTTAAGTGTCCCGTTATTGTCGCAAGGAATGGCTAGTATTCTTGGTATAGAAACAAGCTTTACTATCGACTTGATTATCATCCTAATCATTTCTGTTGTCTTCACTCTAAGTGCCTATTTAGGTATTGAGAAAGGTGTTAAAAGAATTACAGATCTTAATAGTGTGTTTGTGCTTGGATTTATTGGTCTCATTTTTCTTATTGGACCTACCACGTTTATGATAAATAACTCCACAAATGCGGTGGGGTTGATGGTTCAAAACTTTGTTCACATGAGTTTATGGACGGACCCTATAGAAAATGGTTCTTTTCCAAATGATTGGACCATCTTTTATTGGCTTTATTGGATTACTTATGCACCATTTATGGGTGTGTTTGTCACTAGGATATCAAGAGGTAGGAAGATTAAAGAACTTATTTTTAACATGCTGATAAGTGGAAGTTTAGGATGTTGGATTTTCTTTGGTATCTTACAAAACATTAGTATGGACAGAGATATTCGAGGCATTGTTGATGTATCGGGAAGTCTAGATGTGGATGGAGGAAATCAAGCTATTATTGATGTTTTAAACACATTGCCTTTATCAACATTTTTCATCCTATTTTTCGTGGTTGTGTCCATGCTATTTTTAGCATCTACTTTGGATTCAGCTTCCTATACCCTTGCAGCTACGGCAACAAAAGGGCTTAAAGACCATGAAGATCCTTCTCCTTTTCATAGATTATTTTGGTGTTTGGTCATTGTTTTAGTACCGTTAACTATAATTTTTATCAATGCTCCTATGAATACTATAAAGACGGCTGCCATTGTTACATCCATTCCTTTAATATTCGTATTGCTTATCATGATTTACGGTTTGGTTAAATGGATGAGAGAAGACTTCGGTGATACGTCTGCCCATGTTATCAAAGAAAAGAACAAACGAAAAAAAGCAAGCTAACACGATGATTAGTTCATATTTTTGAAAATTAAATTCTTAATAAATTTCTTAGTAAAGCATTAAAGGAGGATATATCAATGCAAAAAGTAGTTGATTTCAGGAAAATGGTAGAGGGCACAAAAGAGGAATTTGAATATCTGGAAAAACTAGAGGAAGGTTTCAATACAGGACTTCCTGACCGTTTACTAAAAAAGTTGGATGAATTGAAAAATAGCTTTAGTGGCTATCGAATATCTCGATATGAGCATTCTTTACAATCTGCAACCAGAGCGTATCAAAATAACGAAGATGAAGATATGATTGTGGCAGCTTTATTACATGATATTGGAGATGAGTTGGCACCACATACTCATGGTGAAATGGTTGCAGCTATCCTCAAGCCATTTGTTTCTGAAAAGGCAACATGGATTGTGAAACACCATGGAGTATTTCAGCAGCATTATATGGCTCATATGACAGAAACAGAAAAAAATGCTCGAGATATCTTCAAAGACAACCCTTTTTATCAAGCATGTGTGAATTTCTGTGAGAATTACGATCAGAATTGCTTTGACCCCGACTTCGAGTATTTACCAGTGGAGTTTTTTGAGCCGATGGTAAGAAAAGTCTTTACACGTTCTCCTAAATTTGAGTAATGCCTTCTAAATATCAAGCAATAAAAAGGAAATGGCTATGCACCATTTCCTTTTTATTGTTTGTATCACTTAATATTACTTACTCCATAATACGATAGGGCGCAATTACGAAGTAATAAAAGTCTAATTCCTCATCATTTTAAAGGAGAAATTAGGCTTTATTGTATTTAGTTACTCTTTTAAATTTTAAATCCACCTGATGCTACCACATGCTACCACTTAGAGTAAACAATTTACGATGAGAGAATTTGTTAAGCCAATCCATCATTTTGCTCCTGGTGACAGCTTCGTTGGCACTATCCAGAGTTTAACCCCTTACGACAAATAATCCTGAAATAATACGCCATTTATTGCTAAAATTCACATGAATTCTATACTTTGGACGCTCGTTATCAAAAACGAACGTTATTGATAAGGGTGTGGACTTATGCTCAAAAGGGGTATCTTCCTGAAACGGGCCAGATTCATATAAAAAGTCGATCTCCTTGTAAATTGAGAAATCGACTTTCTTGCTTCGTCCGAAGATAGGTTTCACATGTTCGGTGGTTTCTTGATATAGCTTGACAAATTCTTCTGTACGCTGACTAATGCCATTGCCAGTTCCACTTTTTTAGGAATTGGCAATGGCCTAGGATGTCTAAGAATATTTGGATACATTTTTTTCTCCTCTACACAATTTTTGAAATTTTGTTATTCTTTTAGTAAATTTTGGCTGAGGGAGCTGACCGTCTATTTTTTTATAATTCTTCATATGATATTCCACTTGAAATTTTAGCTGTCCACTCGTCTTCTTTCTTTTTAACTTCTAACGCCTTTTGCAATACTGTATGAAGAATGACCAGTATAGCCTTTAGGCAATGTTACCTAGAGGTTTATTTTTAAAACAGTAATATAGAAAATTCTGCATCGTTAAGTCTTTAGTAGACTTTTCTTATTGTTTATCGCTTCTAACATAACTATCAGTCATCTTCTCAAGAGTATAACGCGGAGCAAATCCCCATTGACGTTTTGCTTCAGAGCAGTCGATTGCATTTGGCCAGCTATCGGCAATACCTTGACGCACAGGATCAACATTATAATATAGTGAAAAATCTGGAAGATGTTTTCTAATCTCAATTGCAACCATCTCTGGATTCACACTCATTGTACTAATATTGAATGCATTACGATCTTCAAGTTTTTTACCATCTGCTTCCATCAACTGGATTATCGCATCAATGGCATCTTCCATATACATCATATCTAAGCATGCATCTTTGTCGAGAAAAGATGTGTACTTTCCAGATTTCATAGCTTCAAAGTATATTTCAACTGCATAATCTGTCGTACCTCCACCGGGTTCTTTTACATGAGATATTAAGCCAGGGAAACGTATACCTCTTGTATCAACTCCGAACTTTGTATAATAGTAATCACAAAGTAGTTCTCCTGATACTTTATTTACACCATACATAGTGTTTGGTCTTTGAATAGTGACCTGTGGCGTATTTTCCTTTGGTGTAGTTGGTCCAAAAGCGCCTATTGAACTTGGGGTGAAAAACTTTAGATTATAAAGCCTCGCAACTTCGAGTGCATTTACAAGTCCACCCATGTTAATATCCCACTCAACCTGAGGATTTTCCTCACATGTAGCACTTAGTATTGATGCCATATGTAGTATTGTATCTGGCTTAAATTCTTCTACGATTTCTTTCATACTTTCAAAGTCTCTAACCTCTAGTATTCTTAAATGTTTACTTATTAAATCATCATTGTTCGACTCCATAATATCTTTCGCCATACTTCTCCATCAGCTTGAACGTTAGCTCAGTACCTATCTGTCCTAGTGCTCCTGTAATTATAATTCTTTTCATATTTTCCTCCTTAATGTATGTATTTTAGTCAATTATTTACATCTAAACTTTGAGACTGTTATGAAGTGTTCATAATTAAGTATCTCTAATTTCTATCTATATAAGTTGAACTTAATTTTTATATTTATCACTTTCGGGTAAACACCAAGTAAAGTATGCTTTTCTACGTTTCCTCTCGAAAATTTGACTCTTACCCAACGTTTAAAATCGTCATGATCTTAGACAATGCGCAGATTCATCATGCCAAATTGATTCAGCCATTCCTGGAAGAAAATCGAGACCGAATTGAGCTGGTATTCTTACCTCCTTACAGTCCACAATTGAACTTGATGGAAGGCGTCTGGAAATGGCTGAAAGAAATGGTCATTAACAATGTCTTTTTTAGCAGTGTCCAGAAAATTATCCTCGCTGTTCGTGCGTTTCTTAAAGACGTCAAGTAGCGAAGAAAAGAAGCGATTATTCGCTTATGTGTTCGACTATAAAATATTTGTTCAACTTATATAGCAGCTAAGTTCTTCTTGCTAAAGATGATTCATATTTGTTAGTCAGTGTAACTACAATATATGCAATTCCCCAATACATTAAAGCAGCTACAATAAACGCTTCAACATAATATGAGTTTGAAGCTGCAATAAGTCTAGCTTCAGCAAATATGTCAACTACAGTAATCATAAACCCTAATGAAATTGCCTTCATTACAACTAAAAATGCATTCCCAAACTCCGGTAATGCCTCCACAAGTGCCTGAGGAGTTATAATTCTAAGAAATGCCTGGAAAGGCGTATATCCTAATGATCGTGCAGCTTCTATTTGTCCATAACTTACCGAGAGAAATGAAGCTCTTATTGTTTCTGCTTGAAATGATGATACTGTTAGTGATACAGCAACTATGAGTATAACAACAGGTGACATATTATGAGGATTATAATCTAAGTTTAGTAAATTTGTAAAAAAGCTAACAATCCCAGGTAGGGAATAATACATTATAAAGATAAACACAATTAATGGTGTACCTCTCATAAATAACTTAAACAACATAACAATTTGCTTAATTACAGGCACATTATATTCCTGAATTAATGCCATTACAGTACCCACTAAAATAGATAAGATAAATATAGTGACAGCTAGTGCAACAGTTTGTGGAACTACATTTAATATTCCAAAAAAGTTCTCAACTAATATCTCAAAATTAAGCATTTACATCCCCCTTGCATTAAGTCCCGAATCCAACTTATATTTTCTTGTTTTCTTTTCAAATAGACGAACCATACCATCTGAAAGAAATGTAAAAATAATATAAATTATCGCAACGGTAATAAATACTGTTACCTGGTTCATTCCAAACGATGCTGCTGCAATTAACTCTGCGCGTCCCATAATATCAGCGACACCTAGAGCAAAAACAAGCGAAGTATCATGTATTAAGTGGATCAAGGCGTTCCCCCATCCAGGCAAAGCAACAGGTACAACTTGAGGAAGTATAATTCTAAAGAATTTTTTAGTTGGAGTATAACCAAAGCTATCTGCAGCTTCGTGTTGCCCCTTATCGACTGCTTTATATGCTGCTCTTAAAACTTCAGTAAGATAACCACCATGATATAATGTCAAAGCCAAAATAGCAGCAACAGTAGCACTTAGATTACTAGCATCAATACCAAAGTTTGCTAAAATTGGTGGTAATGCATAATAAACTAAAAACAATTGAATAATGATTGGTACACTTCTTGTAAATGATGAAATTACTACAGTAAATTGCTTAAGTACAGGTATATCTTTAACGTTAATCATGGTAAGTAATGATCCAAGTAATAACCCTAATACAGCGGATACCACTAAAATAATTAAAGAAACATGAGCTACTTCTAACAATAAAGATATTATTTCTAGTGTATTTGGTGCATCCATACCGATGATTCTCCCCTTCATAAATAAATTTAATGCCCCATTATAAGTAAATTCATTCTCTTTTCTTATAATGGGGCACAACCATCAGATTAATTAAAATCTTTTACTTAGTCACTTCATATTGGAATATATCTTCTCCATAGTATTCTTCAGAAATCTCAGATAGTGTTCCGTCTTCTCTTAATTCTTTCAATGCTTGGTTAACCTCTTCAACTAGTTGTTCATTTTCTTCTGATTTATGAATCAGCAAAATTGTTTCGCCTACATAAATAGGGTCGGTTCCTCTCACTTTTAAACCAAGTTCTTCAATAACCTCATTTTGTCCCAAGTTAGCAGGACCAACAAAAGCATCATATTTACCAGAGTCTATTTCTTTTAGACGCTGAGCGTATGGAATATCACCACTAGATTCCTCAAGATCAAGTTTATGTTCAGGATTTTCCTCTTGCCAATCCAATACTACTTGTAATGTTCCTCCTCCAGCTGTAAAAGGTGTGATATTCTTTCCAACTAGATCCTCAAGAGTTTCAATATCACTGTCTTCTCTAACATACATTTTTATCAGACTTCTTCCATTTGGTTCTTCCGGTACATAATATTGCTCTTTACGTTCAGGAGTCGGATAGAATCCACCCACATTAAGTTCATATTTCCCTGTTTTTAGACCAGTTTCTTGAGCACTATCAGCTACTGCCTGAATATTAAATTCATATCCTTCTAATTTTTCATCTATCGCTCTTAATACATCCGGCTCATAACCTAGGATTTCACCATCTGGTGTTTGCCAGCTTAAATTCTTGGAAGTTGGAGGTGTAGTAACTTGTATAGTTCGTACCTCCTCACTTGCTGTTTCATCTGTAACTGACTCCTCGTTACATGCTGCTAATACAAAAGTCATTCCTAAAGCTAATAAAGACATTGATAATTTTTTCATAAATAACACCCCTTGTTTATATTTTTATTGTGTAGCTTCCATCATTTCAGCAGCTTCTGCATAATAATTTTTCAAAAATTGTTTTGTTCTTTCATTTTGTGAGTTCTCAAAAATTTGTTCAGGTGATCCTTCTTCAACAATTTTTCCTTTTTCCATAAATACAATTTTATTTGATACCTTTCGTGCAAAACTCATTTCATGAGTTACTAGGAGAATTGTTACACCAGTTTTTGCAACACTTTCGATAACTTTTAACACTTCAGCTACCAACTCCGGATCGAGTGAAGATGTTGGTTCATCAAATAAAATTACTTCTGGTTCAACAGCTAAAGCTCTTGCAATACTTACCCTTTGCTGTTGTCCTCCTGATAATCTAGAAGGATATTCATTTTCTTTTTCTAACAAACCTACTTTTTCTAATAAATCAATACTTTTTTCATAAGCTTCTTTTTTTGACTTCTTCTGAACTGTAATTTGGGCATCCATCACATTTTCTACTACTGTTTTATTTTTAAACAGATTAAATTGTTGAAAAACCATTGCAGTGTTACGTCTTAGCTGAAGTATTTCTTTTTTATTAATATTTTTAAAGTCTGCACTTACATCTAACAGTTGCATTTGACCTTCGTCGGGTTCAACTAGATAATTAATACACTTTAATATAGTTGTCTTACCAGTACCACTTGGTCCTATAAAAGTGACAACGTCACCTTTGTTAACAGTTAAATCAACACCTTTTAAAACTTCTTTATCACCAAATGATACTTTCAAATTTTGAATATTTAACATTTAGAAATCCCACCCTTTTTGAAATCTCTTTCAAATAACTATTGACTATCCTTGAGAGAAATTATTAATCAATACTTTAAAACCACTGGATATCAATCTATAAATCTTTTCTTTATGATAACTTTTAGAATCATTTAAACTTTTTGAGTCAGCCCCCCATAACTGGATAGTTCTTCGAAAGTTATGTTCTCGAGGTTAACCCCCTCTTTTCTATAGTCCACTGTTGAAAGTAAAGATGTTATATCGATAAGTGAATCTGTGTAAGGTATCTCAATACCAGCTTTCTTAGCAATTTCTGAAATTGCCACTAAACCAAAAGGTATATCTTCGGTAAAGTATCTATGTTTAAAAGTAGTTGGACCTGCTCCCTCTGGGAATAAACCAGGTAACGCCTCATATAAAGTGGAATAACTAGTTCCATAAAAATCATTTAGAATAGTAAGAATATCTTTTGTTTCTACATGGAACAAATCAGCTATTTCCCTTCTTTCATCATCAACTTTTTCAATGTATCTAACTATTAAAGGGGATATACCATCTGGATAAAATAGAAATTCTTGCGAATCATCAATCCTGCTGGCATTAAATAATGAAATTGGTACATGAACCACAACGTTTGAATTATTTAATGAAGTTTCAAATACATTTTTGGAAGGAACTAGATGTGGGAATCTCTCTAAAAATTCTGATGATAATGATGGCTGTCCTTTTGAAGTAGCTAGTGTACTTACTAAGACGTTATTTTTAATTCTTCTTACACTTACTGCCCCTTCATCATCTGCATCACTAATGAAAGGCTGTGCGCTTGTTTCTGCAATAGTAATATTTTTAGTCTCAATATCTTCTCCAAGTATTTGTTTACATTCAACAGCCCCCCAATATCCTGGGATAAACACTATTGTCTGATCGTTCTTTAGTAACGGCTTTAATTCTCTAATAATTGGTTTATGGCCATCTGCAGTAGTTGAAATGATAATAATTTCAGCATCCTGAATGACTTCTTCCATTGATGTGTGTACTTCTAAATTTATGTATCCAGAATAAACACCTTTTATTTCTAACCCATTCCTAGATATTCGTTCTGCTCTTTCTGCATTTCTTGTATATAATTTGACCTTTTCTTCATTTAAAGCTAGATAGCTAGCTATCGCTTGACCTGTATTACCTCCGCCTATCACTGCATATGTCATAGAAACACCCCTAAGTTTATTTTTATTGTTTGATTATTTGCTCTTTCTGTCTGATTTGTTAACGCTTTCATAATTTTCAACAGCTTTAATCGCCACTTTCATTGCATTTATAATATGCTTTTCAATTTCTAATTCTGCGTTAACCTTATCTCCTTTAATCATGTAATTAAGTATGACCTCATGTTCATCAGATGAAGTTTTTATATCTACAAAGTGTTTATGAGCTAAATGTCTATATCTATTAATACGATCATTTAGTTGAAAAATAATGTTTACAACTGTTGTATTATCACTGATAGAGTAAATAGCACTGTGAAACTTACCACCCAAATTCTCTGTATCTGTATAATCCTCTAATCTAGCGTTTAATTTCACCATTTTTGTAAGATATGATAAATGCCCGATGTGTTCTTCTGTAAGATTATCGATTGCATCTCTGATTAGAATTCCTTCTAATTTACTACGCATTACAAATAATTCTTTACATTCTTTTATTGATATAGGAGAAACACAAAATGTTCCATTCGAATTACGAACAACTAGCCCCTCTACTTCAAGTCTTTGTAATGCCTCTCTAAGAGGTGTCCTGCTTATTGCCAATTCATTTCCTAATTCCTTATTCACAATAGGTTGTCCTGGTTCAAGAAAAGATTTTATAATTTTTTCTTTAATCTGCTTATAAACAATATCTTTGGCTGAAATCCTACTCAAATTATTTTCCATAGTTTTAAAAATAATCACCACCCCTTTGTATAAGTGAATAATTGTATACAAATATTATAGCATACATATTTCCGATTACAATAAATATTAATAATTTTCTGTAAATTAATTTAGTTAGATTTTTCAAACCACTCTATAGATGATTTTCAGAACTAAAAATCTTTCTAAATGCTATTTATTTTCAACAGAAGAGTACTTAATGAATTAAAAGGTCATCACCTTTCATAATTTGTATATTCGGTATATTTTTCTGGAAAATTCTTGACTATATTGAAGTAAGTTCCTGCAAGTAATCATTGCAGTCATGCGGAATCTCGTTTAAGAAGCACAGATTTTCATCACCGTATTGGGGAACCGCCAGCAAAACGCGGATAGCTTACGCTAAGGATAAAAATCCTTATCTTATAGGCTTTTCTATGTCTTGAGTTTTGTTCGTTCTATACAACATGCATTGTTTTACCTTTTATTTAGCTACACTCTTTTTCCGTATGTATTCAATCAATGGAAAAAGGATCTGTTCACCCAAACTCTCAAAAGATTCATCCATTCTCTGGTCGTTGTTGTATAGCCCCGGATAATTGCTCTTCAAAAATGATATCCATTCCTATTTCTTCGAGTTGTTTGTATTGTCTTGCCGGATTCTTGTTTGTTCCAATAGAGTAGACTCTAATGAAATAAAATAGACTGAATGGCAAAAACCAATCAGTCTATAAATAATTATCTTATTCCATTAATACCAGCTAATAGAAGGTCAACAGGTAGGGCTAAAAAAGATAAAAAAGTCATGTTACAATAAAGACGGACATACCAAATAAACTTCAAACAGGGTAACTTGAAGTTATTTCTATTAGAATATTTTTTTGGATCATCTAAATTTTGAAAGCCTCTTTACGTTTTAATAAAGCATAAATCCAATGAATGAGCTTATTTGCACAAGCAATGATGGCCACCTTATGGGGTTTCCCTTCTTCACGCTTTTTGTCATAAAATGCTTTTAGTTTTGGATTACGGTTGTTGGTTATCCCACATTGCGCTGCTGTATAAAGTACATGTCGGAGGCGGGAGGAGCCCCTTTTGGTAATTTTGTTGATCGTGGCCTTAAACTTGCCAGATTCGAAAATACTTGGATCAATTCCGGCATAAGCTACAAGTTTTTTTGGATGGCTAAACGGATCGATTTCCCCAATCTCGGCGATGATTGTGGCCGCAATCTTGCCACCAATACCTGGGATCGATCGAATAATCCTATATTCTTCAAATTCTTCTGCCAGGGCATCTATCTCTTTTTTAACTTGAGATAGGTGCTCTTGGTATTGTAGAAGCAATTGAATGGTGAGATTTAAACAAACTAAGTTACTACTATATACATTATGATTAAATGGATCTCGCTCAGCTGCATCTTTTAGTTTCTGAGCCTTTTCTAAAGCCCACTTCAAAGAACGTTTAGCCCCCTGCCTCAAAATGACTTCGGCCATTTGATCAACCGTTTCCTTCTTTACCCCTTCTGGTGTTTGATAGTAACGGAGGGTTGATAAGGAAGTCGGTGAATATAAGGCTGCGAATACCTTCTTATATTCAGGGAAGACTTGGTCCAGTATGGTTTGAAATTGGAGTTTAGCTTGGACATACATACCTGTTAAAGATTCATATTGCCTCGTTAAATGACGTAAATTCATCGTTCGTATGCTCTTCTTTTGAAAGGCTTCAAGATCTTCGTTTTGGTAGTACAACTCCCCTAAACGGAAAGCATCGATGGCATCGGTTTTCACTTTCCTCAAGCTACTTTTTCTAGATTCATAGGAAAGCACTGGATTAATTAAAAAATAGGTGATTTGATGTTCTTCTAAAAACTGAAGTACAGGCTCGTGATAGTGCCCCGTTGATTTAAATATCACGACTGGAGGTAGACCAGAAACATCCTCAACTTCTTGATAAAACCGATAAAAGTCACATAAACCTAATGCATTATGTTCGAATTTAAAGCTTTTCTTGTAAGGATTTTTCTTCTGTAAAAAGGCTTGAACTTGGCTTTCTCCTTTTGCGACATCCAGGCCAATGACTGGATCCATTGATTACCACATCTCCTTTTTTAGAATTAGTCGGCAGCCCCTAACCTATCTTGCAGTATCATAGCTTCGCTTGTTATACGGGATCTATGTCCCAACCAGCCTCAAACATGTTTCTACAAGTAGGGGGTGGACAATATTCCGATCGGGATCATGTCCCACGCGCCCTAACGTCCTACCCCGACTACCTAAAGAATAACCCATAAAAAATAGGCTAACCAGTTCATCCGGTTAACCTTATGATACGAAGCGTCCTTTAGCTGAAGAAAATGTAATGTGCCTTTTAGGAAAAGGTGATAGAATGAAAGGGATTTTAAAATTCACAGGGGGATAACATGACTTTAAGATATAAATGTTTAATACTTGACCACGATGACACAGCAGTAAAAAGCACACCTGATATACATTATCCATCCTTTGTTCAAGCTTTAAAAGAATTAAGGCCTAATGATAAATCCATTACATTTGAAGAATTCGTTGGATACTGTTTTAATCCAGGGTTTTCTTCTTTATGTAAGGACATTATTCAATTTACAGAAAAGGAACAACAACATCAGCAAGAAGTATGGAAAAAGTACACCGAATCAACGGTACCAGATTTTTATGAGATGTTTCCTGAAACCATTCAAGAATTTAAGAAACAAGGTGGTATCGTGACTGTTGTTTCCCATTCAGAAAGAAGTCGAATTGAAAGAGACTACTCAGTACATTTTGGGTTTTTACCAGACGCCATCTTCGGCTGGGAACTTGAGGAGCATCAGAGAAAGCCACATCCTTACCCGATCAAACAAATTTTAACCCGTTTTGATCTTCAAGAAACAGATGCCCTTGTGCTAGATGATCTTAAGCCAGGAATGGTGATGGCCAAAAGCTGCAACTTAAATTTTGCAGCTGCCGGATGGTCTCACAGTATCCCTGAAATAAAGCAATGGATGAAAGCAGAGTCTAATTATTACTTTGAAACAGTAAAGGATTTTAAGGATTTTATTTTCTTATAATTAATTTTGGGTAGGAAGTCTTGTGTAACTATCCTGCCCTAAAGCTGAATAAAACAGCAAAACGGACTGCACTTAGACAGTCCGTTATTCAACTCTTGCGCCCCGATTGAGGAAGATTATTCGTTTGTATTTTTACATGATAATCTAACTTGCCTAACGACACTTACCCCTTTTCCCATTCCATTAAAAATTCTACCTCGGAAGTCTGTTCATCAAATGAATCTTCTTTTATTACAAAGCCATTTTTTAAATAGAAATCAACAGCTTTGTTATTTTTCTTGTACACTTTTAATTGTATATTTTCCCTTTAGCTTTTTATAAAATTGAACAATCCCTTTCCGTATCCTTCACCTTGATACTTAACATCAATAAATAATGCAGCCAAATAATTATCTATCATTGACACGAAGCCGACAAAGTCTTCTTAATTACTTATAACATAGGTTTCAGACATTGGGATATACTTTTCTACCATCTCAGTTCGCTGTGATTTCTAACAATCCTTATCAATAAAGTCGTGTGCTATTAAAGAAAGGTTAGTTTTACCTTGTGCTTTATTCAATTAAATGTCCCGTTTACTACTTTTCTTAGTTTCTTCACCTACATATGACAAGTTCTCCCAGCATACTTTTATAAGGTGCGAAAGAGAGGTGAATCAAATAGTGAAAAGATTTATGTCTATGTTGGTCATAATTGCAGTTGTTTCTATTACTTTTATTGGCTTTGCTTCTCCAGCATCAGCCGATGCTAAAAGAACCTTCTGGTTCACCACTGGGGATGGACAATGGGATGGATATATGAAAGTTCCTAGTGGTGGTACTATTGGTGTAAACATTACTGATTGGGGATCTAATGATGCGTTAAAGGTTCGGCTATGTAGTGCGTCAACAGGAAATTGTACAGCATATAAACCAGTCTTTAACGAACCATATGGACACAGCACCCAATTTACTAATATGGCTTTTGGCCTATATTATGGAGATGTAGCAAAACTTTATGGTGTTAACAGGCAAGTTACGGGGCGGATAATCCTTTGGCGTTATTAAAATTAACTTTTGAATCTGTTAATAACACGTTTTGATTTATCAAAACGTGTTATTTTCATTTATCGCTCCCCTCGATGTTATGATTGAACGAATAGAACCTCGTACCATAAACAATTATGGAAAAACGCTTGTGCAACGAAAGGAAATTGTGCATAACACTGAAACAGTTGAGCAGTTATTGGGTTCTCGCCAGGGTAAGTCCAAGTTACCCGTAAAATCTACATATTTTCCATTGTTTCAGGAGATACTTACTGCCAAGGAGGGATAAAATGGTTAAGGAAATAGAAAGAATGACCAGTACATTACATCAAATGGAAATGGACTATTGGATTCATCATGCTTTATTCAGTTTTCACTGGTGGGTTATCTTAGTCTTAAATGCTGTCTTCCTCTTCTTATTTCTATCGTTTATAGATCGTCAGAGGATTTTACTAATCACACTTGCATTTATGATCAGTTATGTAATCACTAGTATTTTGGATGATATCGGAGAATACTTCCAATTATGGATTTATCCTTATCATTTCCTTCAGTTTCTTGCACCATTTACTTCAGTAGAATTTATTATTGTTCCCTCTATTATGGCGTTACTGTATCAAACATTTAGCAGGTGGAAATCTTTTCTGATCGCCGATTTTATTGCTTCGCTCGTTATTTCTTTTATTGTTCAGCCAATCTTTGTTTATCTTGACTTCTATAAATTAAATAATTGGACTTACACTTACTCATTCCTTGTTTTGTTTGGTATAGGGGTAGTTGTAAAGCTTATCATGGATTTTATTAAAATGAAGCAATTTAACCGAACAGCGTAAATACCTCATTCAGGAAATGAAATGACAATTTCTTCGTTACTCATTAAATATACACTATTAAAAGACATGCCCATCCCTCTATAAGGGACGAGTATGTCTTAACCCGTGGGTTCCACCGAATTTCCCATTACCCCTATAAAGTAATGGCTTTGGTCTGCTGTATCGTAGCTTTACGGTATGAACTACTTTTTTCCATCCACACAGCTCAAAGGTGGTAAGTTACTACGCAGCGTTAGGAATATTCCACCATCTCTTCCCTCTCTGATAACCGTTCATAATAACTCTTGTCCTCATTATCGTGTAATTCTTAAATTTTAATTAACTATATATCGTTTTCCATATTTAGTGAAATCCACATGAAGAATTCTCAAGAAGTTGCTCCTTAATAGATCCCTCCGCCTAACTTTATTCCGTTATCTCGAATTCAGGTCTTCAAGATAATCTGAAAGACATACATAGTGATCTTCTGTTTTTGCTACCCTTACATTTCGTATCATTTTTTTCTCATTTGAATAGCCTAAATATATAAACACTTCTTTACATGGGAAAGGTGCTGGAGTGCATAAAATATCGTGGGATTTATTTAGTCTGAAAGGAAACATTGAAACCTATTTGATAATAAAGGAAATGGAGATGCTAGTAGGACAACAGATAAGGCAACTAAATTAGAAATTAAAAAACAAAAGACTCCGGGATACTGTAAAAACTTAAATGTTGTACCACGAGGATATTACTTATTACTCGAAATATTCAATTATTTCTTCTTCCAACACACTGTCAAACTAAAACATTCATGAGCCTTCGTAACTCATGGATTGTTATGTTTAAAATAAAAAAAGCCTTGGAAAATCCAAGGCTTTTTGCAATTGACGTGGCCGCGTCCTACTCTCACGGGGCTCGACCCGACTACCATCGGCGCTGAAGAGCTTAACTACTGTGTTCGGCATGGGAACAGGTGTGACCTCTTCGCTCTCGCCACCACATCATACGTTTTATGAGGGAAACCCTCAAAACTGGATAAGACAGGCAAGACCAAACGATTCAATTTTGATATAGATAAGTCATCGATTGATTAGTATCCGTCAGCTTCACGTGTCACCACGCTTCGACCTCGGACCTATCGACCTCATCGTCTCTGAGGAATCTTACTTACTTGGCGTAAGGGGAAATCTCATCTCAAGGGGGCTTCATGCTTAGATGCTTTCAGCACTTATCCCGTCCACACGTAGCTACCCAGCGATGCTCCTGGCGGAACAACTGGTACACCAGCGGTGTGTCCATCCCGGTCCTCTCGTACTAAGGACAGCTCCTTTCAGATTTCCAACGCCCACGACGGATAGGGACCGAACTGTCTCACGACGTTCTGAACCCAGCTCGCGTACCGCTTTAATGGGCGAACAGCCCAACCCTTGGGACCGACTACAGCCCCAGGATGCGATGAGCCGACATCGAGGTGCCAAACCTCCCCGTCGATGTGGACTCTTGGGGGAGATAAGCCTGTTATCCCCGGGGTAGCTTTTATCCGTTGAGCGACGGCCCTTCCATACGGTACCGCCGGATCACTAAGCCCGACTTTCGTCCCTGCTCGACTTGTAGGTCTCGCAGTCAAGCTCCCTTGTGCCTTTACACTCTGCGAATGATTTCCAACCATTCTGAGGGAACCTTTGGGCGCCTCCGTTACTCTTTAGGAGGCGACCGCCCCAGTCAAACTGCCCACCTGACACTGTCTCCGAACCGGATCACGGTCCTGGGTTAGAATGTCCGTACAGCCAGGGTGGTATCCCACCAGCGCCTCCACCGAAGCTAGCGCTCCGGCTTCTCAGGCTCCCACCTATCCTGTACAAGCTGTACCAACATTCAATATCAGGCTACAGTAAAGCTCCACGGGGTCTTTCCGTCCTGTCGCGGGTAATGCGCATCTTCACGCATAGTATAATTTCACCGGGTCTCTCGTTGAGACAGTGCCCAAGTCGTTGCACCTTTCGTGCGGGTCGGAACTTACCCGACAAGGAATTTCGCTACCTTAGGACCGTTATAGTTACGGCCGCCGTTTACTGGGGCTTCGGTTCAACGCTTCGCGCCAAGCGCTAACGCATCCCCTTAACCTTCCAGCACCGGGCAGGTGTCAGCCCCTATACTTCGCCTTACGGCTTCGCAGAGACCTGTGTTTTTGGTAAACAGTCGCTTGGGCCTTTTCACTGCGGCTCCTCGGCAGAGGAGCACCCCTTCTCCCGAAGTTACGGGGTCATTTTGCCGAGTTCCTTAACGAGAGTTCTCCCGCTCACCTTAGGATTCTCTCCTCGCCTACCTGTGTTGGTTTGCGGTACGGGCGCCTCTTTCCTCACTAGAGGATTTTCTTGGCAGTGTGAAATCAGGAGCTTCGGTACTCTAGTTCCCTCCCCATCACAGCTTGACGTTGCCGAGCGGATTTGCCTGTCTCGACCGTCTCACTGCTTGGACGCACACATCCAGTGGTGCGCTCTCCTTATCCTCCTGCGTCCCCCCGTCGTTCAAACGGAAAGGAGGCGGTACAGGAATATCAACCTGTTGGCCATCGCCTACGCCTTTCGGCCTCGGCTTAGGTCCCGACTAACCCTGAGAGGACGAGCCTTCCTCAGGAAACCTTGGGCTTTCGGTGAAAGAGATTCTCACTCTTTTTTCGCTACTCATACCGGCATTCTCACTTCTAAGCGCTCCACCAGTCCTTACGGTCTGACTTCGCAGCCCTTAGAACGCTCTCCTACCACTGATCCCTAAGGATCAATCCGCAGCTTCGGTGGTGTGTTTAGCCCCGGTATATTTTCGGCGCAGCGTCACTCGACCAGTGAGCTATTACGCACTCTTTCAATGATGGCTGCTTCTAAGCCAACATCCTGGTTGTCTAAGCAACGCCACATCCTTTTCCACTTAACACACACTTGGGGACCTTAGCTGGCGGTCTGGGCTGTTTCCCTTTCGACCATGAACCTTATCACCCATGGTCTGACTCCCAGAACAAAGTCGTTGGCATTCGGAGTTTGACTGAATTCGGTAACCCGGTAGGGGCCCCTCGTCCAATCAGTGCTCTACCTCCAAGACTTTCTATTCTGAGGCTAGCCCTAAAGCTATTTCGGAGAGAACCAGCTATCTCCGTGTTCGATTGGCATTTCACCCCTACCCACACCTCATCCCCGCAATTTTCAACTTGCGTGGGTTCGGGCCTCCAGTCAGTGTTACCTGACCTTCACCCTGGACATGGGTAGATCACACGGTTTCGGGTCTACGACCGCCTACTGCTTCGCCCTATTCAGACTCGCTTTCGCTGCGGCTCCGCTGCTTTAGCTTAACCTTGCAGACGGTCGTAACTCGCCGGTTCATTCTACAAAAGGCACGCCGTCACCCATCAATGGGCTCCGACTACTTGTAGGCGCACGGTTTCAGGATCTCTTTCACTCCCCTTCCGGGGTGCTTTTCACCTTTCCCTCACGGTACTGGTTCACTATCGGTTACTAGGGAGTATTTAGCCTTGGGAGATGGTCCTCCCGGATTCCGACGGAATTCCTCGTGTTCCGCCGTACTCAGGATCCACTCCGGAGAAAAGAAGATGTCGACTACAGGGCTCTTACCTGCTCTGGCTGATCGTTCCAGATCGATTCATCTATCCTCTTTTTTTGTAACTCCAAAGGAGTGTCCTACAACCCCAGAAAGCAAGCTTTCTGGTTTGGGCTGTTTCCGTTTCGCTCGCCGCTACTTGGGAAATCGCGTTTGCTTTCTCTTCCTCCGGGTAATGAGATGTTTCAGTTCCCCGGGTCTGCCTTCCCTTACCTATGTATTCAGTAAAGGATCCTGCTCCATTACGAGCAGGGGGTTCCCCCATTCGGAAATCTTCGGTGCATAGCCTACTTACGGCTTCCCAAAGCATATCGGTGTTAGTCCCGTCCTTCATCGGCTCCTAGTACCAAGGCATCCACCGTGCGCCCTTATTCACTTAACTATCGTCGTGAAAAGACGTTAAAAAATTGATGTTTGATGTCTTGTCATCCCGTGTCGATCTCTATCTAAAGAGGATCGTCACGTTCTGATCATCTTATCCAGTTTTCAAGGTTCACATTGAAAGATCGTTTGATCTCTCAAAACTGAACAACCAACCAGGTACGTCTTCCGTATGCGGCAGCTTCCCGACATTCTCGAAAGAGAAAGAGGTCGCCTTGCATATGTCCTTAGAAAGGAGGTGATCCAGCCGCACCTTCCGATACGGCTACCTTGTTACGACTTCACCCCAATCATTGGCCCCACCTTCGGCGGCTGGCTCACATAATGTGTTACCTCACCGACTTCGGGTGTTGCCAACTCTCGTGGTGTGACGGGCGGTGTGTACAAGGCCCGGGAACGTATTCACCGCGGCATGCTGATCCGCGATTACTAGCGATTCCGGCTTCATGCAGGCGAGTTGCAGCCTGCAATCCGAACTGAGAATGGTTTTATGGGATTTGCTACACCTCGCGGCTTCGCTGCCCTTTGTACCATCCATTGTAGCACGTGTGTAGCCCAGGTCATAAGGGGCATGATGATTTGACGTCATCCCCGCCTTCCTCCGGTTTGTCACCGGCAGTCACCTTAGAGTGCCCAACTGAATGCTGGCAACTAAGATTAGGGGTTGCGCTCGTTGCGGGACTTAACCCAACATCTCACGACACGAGCTGACGACAACCATGCACCACCTGTCACTTGGTCCCCGAAGGGAAAACCCTATCTCTAGGGTGATCCAAGGATGTCAAGACCTGGTAAGGTTCTTCGCGTTGCTTCGAATTAAACCACATGCTCCACCGCTTGTGCGGGCCCCCGTCAATTCCTTTGAGTTTCAGCCTTGCGGCCGTACTCCCCAGGCGGAGTGCTTAATGCGTTAACTTCAGCACTAAGGGGTGGAAGCCCCCTAACACCTAGCACTCATCGTTTACGGCGTGGACTACCAGGGTATCTAATCCTGTTTGCTACCCACGCTTTCGCACCTCAGCGTCAGAAACAGACCAGAGAGTCGCCTTCGCCACTGGTGTTCCTCCACATATCTACGCATTTCACCGCTACACGTGGAATTCCACTCTCCTCTTCTGTCCTCAAGTTCCCCAGTTTCCAATGACCCTCCACGGTTGAGCCGTGGGCTTTCACATCAGACTTAAGGAACCGCCTGCGCGCGCTTTACGCCCAATAATTCCGGACAACGCTTGCCCCCTACGTATTACCGCGGCTGCTGGCACGTAGTTAGCCGGGGCTTCCTCGTTAGGTACCGTCAAGGTACCGCCCTGTTTGAACGGTACATGTTCTTCCCTAACAACAGAACTTTACGATCCGAAGACCTTCATCGTTCACGCGGCGTTGCTCCGTCAGACTTTCGTCCATTGCGGAAGATTCCCTACTGCTGCCTCCCGTAGGAGTCTGGGCCGTGTCTCAGTCCCAGTGTGGCCGATCACCCTCTCAGGTCGGCTACGCATCGTCGCCTTGGTGAGCCGTTACCTCACCAACTAGCTAATGCGCCGCGGGCCCATCTGTAAGTGATAGCTAGAAGCCATCTTTTACCTTCCTCTCATGCGAGATAAAGGATTACCCGGCATTAGCCCCGGTTTCCCGGAGTTATTCCGATCTTACAGGCAGGTTGCCCACGTGTTACTCACCCGTCCGCCGCTCATTCCACAGGCTTCACCCCCGAAGGGGATCCGCCTGCTTCCTGCGCTCGACTTGCATGTATTAGGCACGCCGCCAGCGTTCGTCCTGAGCCAGGATCAAACTCTCCATAAAAGTTAAAGTTTGACTTGCTCATTTGCACACCGAATGTGCTTGTTTGAATTCTCTCTATTTAATAGAAAGAATATATTGACGTACTGGTTGGTTCGTTCAGTTTTCAAAGATCAAAATGTGTTTACCGCTTAAAAAGAGCAACTTTATTATTATATAACATACAACATAAAAAGTCAATACATTTTTGATACCTTGAGGGATGACCTATCAGGTCTCTCTGAAAAGCGACAAGATATAATATACCACACAGGTAATAACATTGCAATAAATTTTTTATTAATATTATAGAAAAAATTAAAATGTAGTTAAATGTTAATACTATTTGTGACGAGTTTCTTCCTATATATATGAATAAATACAAAGTTAAACGTTTCTTTGTCACAATAACCAGTAAGGTCCGATCTCTACACTGGACAAAAAGAACAGTTTTTAACCCAGTAGGTCAACGAAAAAAAACGCCCCTTGGTTCAAGGGACGTTCTCCTCTAGAAAGTGAGCAGTAGTCACTCCTTTTTCAGTGTTACCAGATTACTAATTTTTATAGTGGATATTAGCGTTGCCGTTTCATTATTTGCATGCGAGGTTTTAAGGATATAATGATTTATATTCTCCTAACATTATTTTTAGTGCTAATTAAGGTGGTTTCAATGAATAATACCTAAAATAATAATTAATACATAGGGCTATCATTATTTTAGTATTGCAATATTAGGATCATCCTTCCATTTGCATATAGCAATTATCGACCAAGTCTCAAAATAGAAATGTTTTTGATAAAAATACTTCTGCGGGTCAATTTTTTTAACAGAAAATACAAGTTTGCCTCTGTTAGATATTTCTTAAGGTTTTCACCAAGGTGCATAAGATCCCCCGATATTTTAAATAAATGTAAGGTGTTGACCTATCCGATTTGTTTTAGTTAATAAGCCCTAACTTAATAAATAAATAATTTTAGAGGCCAAGCTTCAAACTTACGTCAGTATCAATAACGTTCGTTTTTGATAACGTATAGTATTTTTAAAGTTTATAAAATTATTTACTCACATATCAGCATCTACACAGTTTCAAAAGGCATATCAGAAACAAAATATGATTATATACATCATTTAACCTTTCTGATGACATAGAAGTGGCCGTTGCTGGTTTATTTTTGATAAGCTCAATGTAAATTAAGCTCCTGCTAAATGCAAGAGCTTAATTTGGGAAAGTTTTAAGTATGTTGTATGGGAAGAAATCTGATCAATAAGGAGCCGAAATCAAGGTTATTAAACCATTAGAACCGTTGTCAAACATTGAATGGATCAGCTCTTTGAACTCCCCTGACCCAATTTGGATAGAGACTCGGAAGAGTCCCTAGACTTACCATATATCAATTTTTATTTTATTAAGGAACTCCCCTTTTCCTCATAAACAATCTTCCCGTCTATAAAAGTCATTAAAACCGAGATATCCTTAATATACACTGAATCAACCTTTGTGGGGTCTTCTTCCAGTACAGCAAAATCAGCACATTTCCCAAGTTCAATACTGCCAGTGTTTTCCTCGTCAAAATTCAATTTTGCTCCGAAAATCGTCATTGATTTTAATGCGGTGGTCACATCACAGCACTGTTCAGGTCCAAGAACGTTTCCGTCACTCGTCAAACGATTAACGGCAGCCCACACCGAAAATAAAGGGGATATCGGAGTAACAGGACAGTCTGAATGCAACGTAAACAATAAATCACGGTCAACCGCATCAGCCAGTGGGCTGATCCTCCTTGCTCGTTCTGGTCCCAAAAACAGGCGTTCATGCCTGTCTCCCCAGTAATAAACATGGTTAATGAAAAATGAACCGGCCACATCGAGTTCTTTCATTTTATCCAAATCCCATGGCGTACCCGTTTGGACATGTTCAATCCGATGGCGGTGGTCTTTGCGCGGACTTTCAGTTAAAGCGTACTCATATGCATCCAATATTGATCCAATCGCTCGATCACCGTTTCCATGAATAGTTACGCGGTAACCTCTTTTATGCAAATCAAGAATCTCCTCTTGAAAAGGTTCCTGTTCAAAAATAAGATCGCCAAGGATTTCCGGGTTTTTATAGTACGGCTTCCTCAAAGCTCCAGTTAACCCCTGAATCGAACCATCTTGAAACATTTTTGCGCTGTCCAATCTAACAAATCCTTTTGAGCGATCCCGTATCTCTTGATCTAGAAGCTCAGCGGAATAATCACCGAAAACTTCACCTTCACGCAAAAGGTTATGCATCACCATCAATTGCGTTCGCATTGGGTTAACACCTTGTTTGGCCGCTTTAAGATGGGCGTCCAATTCTTTAATGCCTAAATGCATTCCTACGGCCGCATCCGAGTTTGTTGTGATCCCCTGAGCCAAATAGTCCTTCGATGCTTCCCCCAATGCAGTAACCATTTCTTTCACGGTTGGCATTGGCATTTGTGAAAATACTGGCTTCATGGCAGATGCCTCATATAGCATACCATTTAAACGTCCTTGAGAATCCCTTCCAAAAGAACCGCCTTTCGGATCAGCCACCCCTTCTTTTAGACCGGCGTACTTAAGCGCCAATGAATTCACAGCTGCCAAGTGCCCTGAAATATGTCTGATTACGACAGGATTGTTTGGAGATATCTTATCTAACTCATCGCGTGTCGGATGACGTTTTTCATCAAGAAGGGTGTCGTCATACCCATACCCCTCCACCCACTCTCCATTTGGTTTTTCTATTATTTTGTTACCTAATGACTTTAATATATCGCTTATGGATTGATTAGGAGGTGTACTGCAATTGACTTTTTTCCGTGATTGAGCATACATAAGAATATGATTGTGAGTGTCAATAAACCCAGGTATCAGAGTTGCTCCATTTAAATTAACCACTTCAGTGTCCGCTCCAGTTTCCACTTCATTTTTAGGCGGCTCTGCATCTGGCCAAACACCACTGATACGCCCATTTGTTACTGCCAAAGAGCAGGCACGAGTGTTATCCTCATCAAGCGTCAATACATTTGCATTTGTCAACAATAGATCTGCTTTAAACATGAAAATGCCTTCTTTCTTTATAATTTTAAACATTTGTAAGTAAATCTACTAAAAATGTCCATTGTCAGGATTGTTATGCATCTTTTACATTGGTATTGGTTTCACTTTCAGGAGAATTCAGAGCAGGATCCTTAATCCCTTTTAACCCATAAAAGTAGGCGATAACCTCTTCTTCCGGAGAATGCTTCGTAAATAAGCTGACTCCTACTAGCAACAATAAAGATACAACCAATCCAGGGATAACCTCATGCAGATCAAAAGGTCTTCCTGCAAGGATCCATATTAAAGTAAAAACCAGGGACCCTATGATACTGACTATTACCCCCTTTTTCGTAGCCCTTTTCCAAAACATCGCTGCCATGACGGGCATAACCATTGTTATTGCAGATAAAGACACTGCGTATGTGTAGATGACAATGATATCTTTAATAAATAATGCAACCCCTAAACCTAAAAATGCCATTGCAGCAACTGAGAAACGTGAAACATTAAGTACTTTCTTGTCGCTAGCGTTGGGGGCAATCCACCCATGATAAATATCTTTTGAAATATTAGCTGCACCGCTTAATAGAAAAGATGTTGCCCCTGTCAGCACGGCCGCAAAAACCGAGACCATAATGAAACCACCTATAGCAGGATGTAAAATTATCGTCAAAAATTCGGTGTAGATTAAATCAGGATCTGTGTCTAATGGCAAAACTTGGCGGGCTATTATTCCTACACCAAGTGAAAATACGGCAACCAAACCACACATTACATAGCCCGTGGAAACGGCTCTAACAGCTGTCCTTTCAGTCTTGGCGGCTGCCAACCGTTGCCATGTCGTTTGCCATACTAAATAGAACGGTCCAAAGATGATAAAGTAATTAACCATTTCCGTAATACTCATTGCTCCGTAAAAACTCAATAAATGGTCTGGTGTATTATTAATGACTACATCCACACCACCAACGTAATTAAGCCCCACTACGAATAAGACAATGATACCTAGGAGAATTAACACTGATTGGATTGCATCAGTCCATGCAACACTTGGCATCCCACCCATTAAAGTAAACGCTACGCAAACAACAAAACCCAATAACATAGCCAAGATAACCGATATGTCAATAATCCCGGTCAGGATTGAACCCATTGCAACGATCTGCATACCAAAGGTTGGCGTCATATATAGAATAGCAATGACTAAAGCTGGGATAATCCCGGTAGATTTACCAAAGCGGCGAACGAAAAAATCAGGAAGTGTGTACAGTTTCAATTTGCGTATCGTTGGTCCAAGGACTATGGCAAGAAGTATGGAAAATGTCACAAAAGGAATGGTTGCAACAATCCAAGATAAACCAACCTCAAATCCTTTACCTGATTTACCAATTACTGCAGCAGCCCCTAGCGCGGTTGCAATAATACTTCCACAAATCGGGAAAAAACCTAAGCTGAAATTAGCCATCATAAAATCATCGGCAGTTTTTATCTTACGAGAGTACACCATTCCGAGTATAGTAATGCCAACTAGAAAAGTGACCAACCAAACAATATACCAAATCATTACTTCACTCCCTGATCTTTAAATTTTTTGATATAGCAAGAGATCACACACCAACCACTACTCACTCAACGATTAACACAGAACCAATACACAACTGGTTAATTATAGTAGAATTAGACGCCAGCAAGCATTATACTCATAATTTTTACATTGATGCCATGCTAACCATTTAGAATTGATCGACTAAGCATTGGCCGGCAATCTCAACGTTATGATATTAGATCAACTCCACCCTCCCTTTTGTGATAGCGCTTACAAACGATCTTAGTTTTTACAATTCCCCATTATTATCATTATGATTTTTATTAAACCAAACAATTTGGGATAATTCAATATATTGCGAATATTTAGTTTATAGTAATGATTAATAATCTTTATAACAAAATGTAATGATTAATTCTAGTTAGTTACCTGGAAAGCTGTGATATCATTAATCACCCTTTTTAAATAACTTTATGTCGTTTGACCATCGTGACTTTTCTATTTTCAGCATACACCTCCTATATCGGGATAGTTCTCTTTCCTTGCAATATCTCAAATTCAATGATTGTATTCTTTGCTTTCTCAAAATAATTTTCTTCGATCGCTCTCACTGGTTTCTCAATTCCATCCACTAAACAATAACCACGAAGAGTCTGATGAATAAATTCGCGGCCATGTTTAGTAGCTAGTGTACAGGAGCATTCTAATATGCTACATACTTTCTGTCTAACTCAGCTGTCATCATTAATGTCTGAAACACATTTTTGGCTGCCATTCCTCCAGGAAAACGATCGTTTCCAGCAATGAAAATCACATTATTCATACCAAAAACTCCTCATCTTCTGACTCTTGGAACTTAAGTCAATTAACGTATTATTATTATCGTGGTTTCTCTCAATACAAAGATTTCGAAATACTATCTGCCGTTTCTAACAGCACAGGAATATGTTGTTCCATGGTATTTTTATTCCAACGGAAGAGAGGACCAGAAATAGAAATAGATCCAATTACTTTGCCTTTTGCACCAAATACAGGTGCTGATAATGCTGCTACATTTTGTGTGAGTTCTTCTTCATTTATGGAATATCTCGATTTTTCTATGACATCTAGTTTCGGTGTAATGATTTTTCTTTCTTCCTCTGGTAGAAAGTTCAAAATTTGCGTTTGTAAATCCTTATTAAGAAAAGCTAGAATTACTCGACCACTTGACCCTAAATGGAGGGGAATTCTATTACCTACCCCTGCCTTTCTGCTAATTTCTTGCTTGCTCACGTGTTCCGCAACACACATTCTAACCATACCTGTCAACATATAAAAGCCGACTGTCTCCTGTGTTATATCTCTCAACTTTTTTAGATACGGATCTATAAAAGAAAGAATAGGTAAATCAGTAATTATCTTGTTGGCGTAATCGATAAAAACTGTACCTAGTGAATATTTTTTAGAGTTTGTATCTTGAAATACCAACCCTTCCATCTTCAACGTCGTTAACAATCTATGTGTAATAGTAGAAGAAATATTAAGATTTTCGCTTATTTGCTTTATTCCTTGCGGCTCAGACTTTTCATTTAAATAGTTAATGATTTTAATTGCGCGTAACACTGTCGCTGATGTTTTAGAGCTCATAAATATAATCCTCCATCTTATTTAAATACTTGTAATTATATTATAGCGATTTTAACCAACGAAATGGTATATTTGCTGTTATTTATAGGATTATACATTTATCAATTCAAGTTCTTGATCAAAATCAACCGAGGGATAATCCACTTATGTTTCCTACTATAAACACTATTTATGATTTCGATAGGAGATAGAAAAATTACCAATAGGAAAAGAGTTATGGAAAGATTTTGCTCACCCTTACCGTTCGATCTTTAGGAAAGACCCCATCAAGGACGGTCTTTCTTTTGATGGAGTCTTTCTTCCTGGGATAATGACAATAATGTTAAGACAATTCGCTAGGGAGAAAGAAGATTCGATTAAAGGATCTTCTTTATGGAACGGGGTATGCCTCTTCTTTACACCAGTATGTTCAAAAATACTATCAACTAATAGGTGGTAGAGCTAGAAGAATTGCTTTTACAATGATATTCAGTACTAAAATTTAGCATCCCTTAAATTGTGATGGTCTTCGTTCACTAAATGCGTTAAGAGCTTCTATACGGTCTTGAGTAGGTATTGTCAATTCATAAGATTTTGACTCAATGGCAAGCCCGGTTTGCAAATCTGTATTCATTCCCTGATCGATAGCATACTTCGCCTGGGCTAACGCCACCGGACCATTTTGCACAATATCTGTTGCTAATGCCTCACATGTAGATTTTAGCTGAGGACGAGGCACCACCGTCAAAAATATACCTAAATCAAGTGCCTCTGATGCTGTTAATTTCTTAGCAGTGAAAATAAGTTCTTTTGCTTTGGCGGCTCCTATTATTCTTGGTAAACGTTGCGTGCCACCGGCCCCTGGAGTAATAGCCCAACTTGTCTCTGTCAATCCTACCATCGCCTCTTCAACTGCTATAGCAAAATCACATGACAATAGCCATTCGAACCCCCCTCCTAATGCATAACCATTAACAGCTGCAATGGTGGGAATCGGTAAATCTGCAATACTGTTAAATAATTCTCGAATCGCTTTGACATTTCTTCTAACTTTCTCTTCACTTAATGACTTTCGTTCCTTTAGATCAATGCCGGCACTAAAAGCTTTCGTCCCCTCTCCTGTAAAAATGACAGTTTTGATATCTTGGTTTATGTGAATCATATCTATTATTTCTTGCAATTCAGTAAGGGTTTTATAATCAAAACAATTTAATACTTCAGGTCGATTTACTGACACATAACCAATATTGTATTCAATTATGTATTTAATATTACTAGACATGAAATAACTCTCCCTCTTTTTATTAGGACCATACTCTGACAGAGCTAGTTTTAACATTAATGTTAATGTTAAAACTCTTAAAAATTAATCAATCTATTTTATAAAATAGATTGATTAACAGTCCTCCATATTTTCTACGATTACGGCTATGCCCTGTCCTACTCCAATACACATAGTAGCAAGACCATATTTCTCATTTCGTCTTTTCATTTCATGAATAAGAGTAGTCAAAATGCGAGCACCGCTAGCTCCTAGAGGATGCCCAAGAGCTATGGCACCGCCATTAACATTGACTTTTCCGTAGTCAAGGTCTAGCTGACGTATACACTCTATCGATTGGGAAGCAAAAGCCTCATTGATCTCAGTAATCCCTAGATCACTGACTGACAATCCAACTCGTCCTAAAGCTTTTTTTGATGCATAAATGGGCCCAAGTCCCATTACACTTGGATCTAGTCCTGCCGTGGCTCCTGTAAGGTACTTAGCAATTGGTTTCAAGTTTAATTCCTTAGCTTTTTCAGCGCTCATCATAAGTAAAGCAGATGCTCCATCATTGATCCCTGATGCATTGCCAGCTGTTACCGTCCCATTTTCAAATATCGGCCTTAACTTGCTTAGCTTTTCACGAGTGGTGTCTGGACGCGGATGTTCATCTGCATCGACGACAATATTATTTCCTTTCTTATCTTTATATGTAACGGGAACGATTTCTTCCGTAAAACGTTTCTCCTCTATAGCTTTTTTTGCATTCTGCTGGCTTTGGAATGAAAATTCATCTTGTTCTTCACGAGAGATTTTGTAACGCTTTGCTATATTTTCGGCCGTACGCGGCATAGATTCGGTCCCATACAATCTATCTATTGTTGGATTAACGAACCGCCATCCAATCGTTGTGTCCTGTAACTCCATAGTACCGCGCGGAAAATCTTTTTCAGGCTTCGCCATAACTAGAGGTGCTCGGGTCATGCTCTCCGTTCCTCCAGCTATGAAAACATCTCCCTCGCCAACTGCAATAGCCCTTGCCCCATACATTGCAGCATCAAGACCTGAACCACACAAGCGGTTAACCGTCGTTCCCCCAACTTCTACCGGTAATCCTGCAATCAACGAAGACATCCTTGCAACGTTTCGATTATCCTCACCAGCTTGGTTTGCATTCCCAAGTACTACCTCCTCTATTTGGTCAGGTGTCAAATTCGGATTCCTTTCTATTAAAGTCTTAATCACAATCGCCCCAAGATCATCTGGTCTAACGTCCTTTAAAGACCCTTTATATCTACCAACCGGGGTCCGGACAGCATCAACAATCACTACTTCTCTCATTTTTTAACCAACTCTTCTTTATTAGTATAATCATAAACACCTTTTCCACTTTTTTTACCCATTCGTCCTGCTTTAACATACTGCTCTAGTAGGGGCGCTGGACGGTATTTCTCGCCAAGCTTCTCATGCAAATATCTCAAGTTGTATAAACGTGTGTCGAGCCCAACAAGATCAGTGAGTTCAAGAGGACCCATCGGATAATTCAAACCAAGCTTGATCGCTTTGTCTATCTCTTCCGGTGTACCTAGTCCTTCTTGAAGCATACAGAATGCCTCATTGCCGACTAATGCATTGATACGACTTGTCACAAAACCAGGAAATTCATTAACAACAACTGTTTCTTTTCCCATTTTCTCAGCAACTTCTCTGATAATCTTTGCTGTTTCATCACTAGTTTCAAGTCCTCGTATAATTTCAACAAGAGGCATCTTATGTACTGGGTTAAAAAAGTGCATCGCAATTGTCTTTTCAGGACGTTTGGCATAAGAAGCTATCTCTGTCGGACTCATAGTAGAAGTATTTGTTGCGAAGTAACAATGCTCCGGCGCATGTTCTTCCATTGTTTCAAATACTTGCTGTTTTACGTCTGCATTCTCAGTTACAGCTTCAATAATGAAATCAGCAGTAGCAGCTGCTTTCGCCAGGTTGCTTTCATAACTTAAATTTTCGCGGCTTTTTTCTGCCTTTTCTGCTGTTACTTTCCCCGTGAGACTCCTTTTTCAAAAATCAAACCTATGTTTTTCTCTGCATCTTCTAAAGAATCCTTATTGATGTCAACTACTGTTACCGAATAGCCCCCAATTGCTCCAATATACGCAATCCCTCTACCCATTACACCAGAGCCCACTACAACAATATTATTCATTATTACTCCTCCTGCTAATGTTTTACTCAGTGAATTTCAAAACCACATACATTTCCGTTCTATCAGAATACTTCTGTCTATGTCCTAATCAGGGCTTCCTTTTACTGATGATTCCGATAATTTATTAACCACAAATTTATTTGACATAGAAGGGAAACTACCATTAAGTATTGTGTATTGTTAACTGTCAAAATGGTAGCTCCCAGCAAGCATGAGCTAATCACCAAAGAAATTGCATTTCTAATTACTAGTTACAGGACTATCACAAATAACTTTTTTCTTTATCAATAAGTCAATTTGCTGATTACTATACCCTAATTCGGATAATACCTCTGCATTATGCTCACCGTGGAGAGGTGGGTGTCTTTCAATAGACACAGGAGTATCTGACATTTTTAAAGGTGATCCTAAAAGTTTAACGACACCAACTTCAGGATGTTCAATTTCCTGTACCATTTCTCTTTCAAGAACTTGCTCATTTTCAAATACCTTATCTAAATTATTAATAGGTCCACAAGGAATATTGTTTTCTTGAAGAACTGCCATCCATTCATCCGCTTCTCTTGTTATAAATGCTTTTTGCAATAAAGGTATTAACTCCTCTCTATTTACGACTCTTCCATTAGAAGTAGCAAACCGCTCATCTTTGGCAAGATCTTCTCTACCTAAGAGAGAGCATAATTTATGAAACTGCCTGTCATTTCCTACAGCAACTACAATTTCACGATCTTTTGTATTAAAATTCTGATAAGGAACTAACGTAGGGTGTTGATTTCCATATCTCTTAGGTAATTCACCCGTATTTAGAAATCCCGTTCCTATATTTAATAAAGAAGCCACCATAGAATCTAACAGAGAAACATCACAATGCTGACCGCGCCCCGTATGATTCCTTGCTTGCACAGCCGCCAAGATACTAATAACAGCGTACAGTCCCGCGTACAAGTCAGCCATAGCAATTCCAGCCTTCACCGGTTCACCATTCGGTGATCCATTTATACTCATAAATCCACTCATCGCCTGAGCGAGAAAGTCGTAACCTGGAAGTTGCTTATATGGGCCTGAGTGACCAAAACCCGTGATGGAACAGTGAATTATTTTTGGGTTAATTGCTTTTAAAGTATCATAGCCTAACCCCAACCTTTCCATTGTTCCGGTCTTAAAATTTTCTACTACTACATCTGCTTCTTTAATGATTTCTTTTATAATATTCAGGCCTTCTTCTGTCTTCAAATCCACTGTTATTGCTCGTTTATTTCGATTAACTGCAGCAAAGTACAAGCTTAAGTTTTCTATATCAGGAGGATGCCATAGCCTAGTGTCATCACCCTTATCAGGGTTTTCTACTTTAATAACGTCAGCACCTAAATCACCTAGCATACTCGCACAGACCGGTCCGGCAACCACTCTACTTAAATCAAGAACTTTTATCCCGCTTAATGCTTTATTCATATCTTCCCCCCTACTCTTTAATCAATTATCGTTCTAAATTATAGCGGATAGTGATTACTTAGAGATTCACAGCTTGCCGAAAATTATTCAATAAATTTTCTACTCTTTCAGCGGAGACCTTACCAAAATTAACAATGTCTTCAAACGACTCCAGTAATGAGGAATCAGTGTAAACTAATTCGTCCAAACCATTAGAAGTTAGATAACGATGGATATACTGCAAGGTCATGTATAATTTTCGATAGTTCTCTTCTTCTGTGATTTGTATTTCAGACTCATTTAATAATAGACTGGCAGCCAGGACATGATACATTCGATTCATTAGTTGTTTCGCTGGCAACTCTCTTTCAGGACCATATATCTCTATTATTTTTTCTGATTGCTCTTCAACCTTTTTAGTAATAGCTTTGAGAATTTCGCTAACCTTCTGAGCTAAAGGGTTGGAGATCATTTCTATACGATAATAAATATTATTAAAAAACACTTCTCCTGCACTGTCTTTTGCCAATGCTCTAATTATATCCAAGGCAATAATATTTGTGGTTCCTTCCCAAATAGAACCCACGTGGGCATCACGAACAAGTTTTGCATCAACCCAATCTTCAATATATCCATTTCCTCCTCTAGCCTCCATTGCCTCTGCAGTAGAATACCTTGCACGTTTACAAATGTATCCTTTTAACAACGGCGTTAATATACGTAAAAGTTTTTTATCTACCTCGCTTCCTTGATCAGATTTGTCATAAACGGAAGCTGTATAAAATACCGTAGACGCCGCTACCTCAGAATCCAATTGCAATTCAAAAAGCGTTTCTTTCATAAGGGGTTTTTCGGCTAAAGAACTACCAAATGCTTCACGCCCCCTAGATGAAACAAGTGCTTCTAGAAAGCTTCTTCGCATCATTGCACTAGAGCGTACGGCATTTGACAACCGAGAAGAATTCACCATCGACATCATTTGTTTAAAGCCTTTCGTGACATCACCAACAACATAAGCAACTGCTCCTTCAAATGTCACCTCACCCGAAGCCATATCTCTTGTCCCAAATTTATCTTTTAGACGATTCACCTTATAGTTATTTAGAGATCCGTCCTCTAACTTTCTTGGCACTAAAAACATTCCAAGACCTTTAGTACCGGAAGGAGCCTCTTCTGGACGGGCTAAAACTAACGCTAAATCTGCTGAAACATTAGAACAGAACCATTTGTCCCCCCAAATTTCCCAGTGATCGTCAACTTTCTTCGCTGATACCGTATTAGCACCAACGTCTGACCCTCCCTGTTTCTCTGTCATAAATTGAGCACCAGTCCATAACTCATCTAAATCCGTACTTGTCATACGAGGTAGATATCTTTCCTTTAACTCTTGGCTGCCAAAATTTCTTATAACACGTGCCGCTGAATCTGTCATACTCATCGGACATGCTAGACCAAATTCAGACTGGACGAACAGATACCAAAACCCATACTTGAGAACATGTGGTATTTTCGTGGAAAAACCTAAAACTGGTTTATGTGACATGGCAACCAATCCAAAATCACCGTAACCTATTTTCATCATTTCTTTATAAGAGGGATGGTAGTCAACCTCATCCACGCGATCTCCCTTTTCATTGTAATTGATCAATTCAGGAGTCTTCTTATCTGCTGTTCTTGATAATTCATCCAGTCGTGTGCCAGCTACTTCCCCTAACTTTTTTAAATGTGGAAGCGACATGTCATACTCTTCCGATGAGAGATAATGCTTAAGCAAAAATGATAAATTTGGATCCTCTTTATAAAAGTCTAATCCTTTTGTATCCGGCATAGCTCCGATATGAGATTCTGTAGAATTAGACGTTAATGTTTTTAGACTCATATTTTTCCCCCCATTTGATATAAATTTATACGCATTTAACGACTACCCTTCAACTTTATTCACAATATAGGAAATGTTATTCCTATATTATAAATATAGTGCAATTTATCTGAATAGTCAACTTAGGTAGTAAATTCAGATAATTTTACATGATCTTTATTCAGCAATAATTGAACGTTTTACTTACCAATTCCCGTGTTAATTATCCATAACTTTATACTCTTCTCTCTTATTAACTGCTTGCCCCGAGTCTCTTTTCGATAAGATAAAACTCCCTATATAAACAAAAAATACAGTTATTAAACCGATAATATCGGTGGTCAGATTAGGAATAAATAAACAAACCCCTAAAGCAAATAAAAGAATCCGGAATAAAATATTGTCTATTCTCCCTACTCCAGTTAGATAACCTTCCAATGCAGAAGCCAGCAAACCTACTCCTATAATTGAAGTGGCTACTACTATAACGATCTGTGTTACATTTCCTTGCGCAATTAACTCTGGCTGGTATACAAAGAAGAAAGGTATCAAAAACGTCACTATACCCAAACGCATTGCTGTAAAACCAGTTTTCATCGCGCTTGACTTTGCTATACTTGCGGCGGAAAAAGCAGCTAGAGCAACAGGAGGTGTAATATAAGATGCAGTCGCCCAATATACAACAAATAAATGTGCTGCGATGGGATTTATCCCTACTTCTACAAGTGCTGGAGCCATAACAATAGCTAAAAATACATATACAGCTGACACAGTCATACCCATCCCTAAAATGAAACTCGTAATCGCTCCTGCCATCAGAATCAATAGTACATTGTCACCAGCCATAGCCACTAATTCTCTAGAAAATGAAAAAGACACTCCTGTTGCAGATAAAGCTCCAACAATAAAACCTACACCTGCAATAATACACACCACTTCAGTTAAAACCTTGGACATATTCACAACCATATCGAACATTTGTTTCAAATTCATTCTAGTTTGTTTTTTAATCATCGCGATTACTAATAATGCTGCACTCGCATAATAAGGGGCCTGACCTTCTGAGTTAAGAATGGTTATACATCCAATTAACAATAAAAGAGCGATAAGGTAATACCATCCCTCTTTTATTGTTCCTATAAATGAGGGGATGGTTGATTTCGGCATTCCTTTTAATCCCTTTCTCGCTGCATAACCATCTACTTGTACTAATAATGCAAGATAATACAAAAACGAGGGTATTGCTGCTGCAAGAATAATTTCCAAATAGGGAACACCTAAAAAAGATGCCATAATAAATGCTGCTGAACCCATGATTGGCGGAGTAATAGTTCCTCCTGTAGAAGCACAAGCCTCAACAGCTCCAGCATAATGGGCTTTATATCCAGACTTTTTCATAGCAGGGATTGTCATTGCTCCAGATGTAATCGTGTTAGAAATAGCACTACCGCTCAACATCCCAAAAAAAGCACTTGCTACGACTGAAACCTTTGCTTCACCTCCTCTTGTTTTTCCAAAAAGAGATTGAGCAAGTTTAAAGAAAAATCCTCCACCACCAGTGTAAGTAAGTACGACACCAAAAACTAAGAATCCAATAATTAGATTCCCAACTGTTGTAAAGGGAATACCGATAATGCTATTGTTGCTCATAACATGATTACTTGCGAGAGTGAAAAAATCATATGATTTTCCTTGTAAAAATCTAACGGGCATATTAGACGCAATAAGAGGGTAAAGAGATATAACTAAACACATAATCGATAATATTAACCCGCCTGTTCGCCTCAAAGACTCCAATAATAGAATCCAAAGTATAACACTGAAAAAAACAGCTAGTGGAGGCGCATTCCACTGCCACCCTTCTAAAATGATACGTTCACCATTGAAGCTAAAATACATTAAAGTTCCTATAGAAAGTACAAAAAATACTAAATCAAACCATTTAACAGGTGTAGGTTTTTTTTTACTAGCAGGAAATAGGAGAAAAGCAATTGAAGTGAAACAGGCTAGTAATAAATACAAATAAGAATTTTGCATAGGGTTTATCCCGAAAAGATTTAAATAAAACAGCTTATTTATAGACAAGAAAATTCCAGTCAGAGTTAAAATTACAACAATGATTTTCAAAGTTTTGTTTAATCTACCGTCCATTTTTGAACCTCCAAACGAATATTTTTACAAAACAACACGGTGTCAGTCACCTTATTTGACTGACACCGTGTCACTCAGTCTATTTCACAAGCTCACTTTTCCTTTCTAACCAATACTCCGCAAATTTTTCATCTGATATCCCTTTATCCTTAGCTTCCGCCACCACTTTTTCCCACGCTTCAGCTAAGCGATTGGATCGTTCAATTAATTCATCATTTTTTGCTTGCTTTTCCTCACTCCACATACCATTTTCCTTAAAGAACTCCACAGTTTCTTCATGAAATGGAAGTCCACGAGGTTCAGTTAATACTTTTTCTTTTGCGTAAAGAGATGCTCCTGGAACCGCGTCCTTAAATTGATCAAAGTTTTCATCCATCGCCTCTAACAAGCTTTTTATATTCTCTGCATCAGCATAACTAACTATTGAATAGCCGTATCCCATAAGTGGAGTTTCACCTTCCATACCTGCACCATCATCTCGACTTTCTGGGAATAGCCACGGAGCAACTTCTTCTACACGACTCCATCCTTCATCATCATTTGGATTCATATTAATCCAATCTATCTTACTTTTACTATCTGTCTCATAGAAAGTAGATGAGGATGGAATTCCACTGACCGCGTCTATTTGGCCTTGAGCGAGAGCTGCACCCTGACCTGCGTAAGTAGTTAGCTCAACTACCTCTACGTCATCCCACGTCAAATCTCCAAATGCTAACATTGCTTCAGTTTTTACATTGACAGAGGAGTTTCCAGGAAAATAAGGAATCTTCTTTCCTTTTAAATCTTCTATACTTTCAATACCGTCCTCTTCCCGTACACCAAATCCATACTGACTTATTGGTGACCATACAGCTCTTAAGTTTTGAGGCCCCCACGCTAGATCTGCGTATTCCTCTCTTCCTTCAAAGGCAAATTGTGATTCATCTCCCAGTTTACCTATGGAAGCTTGTCCATCTCTTAATACGGTCATTCTACCAACTCCAGTTGCTGAAGGAATCAGCCGAATATTGGTGTTGTACTGTTCTGTCAGCATATCCGCAATAGCTGACATTTCTGCGTATCCGCTAGCTCCAACGTCATATACACTCCACGTCATTAGGCTTGGGAGATTAATGCTCCCCTCATTGTTGTCCCCGTTAGATGCATTGCTCTTTGATGAATTACTACAACCAACGAATGTTAGTGCAGATGATATAAGTAAGATTATCAGAAATATGTTTTTTCTCATTTACTTCCCCCTAACTAGTCACTCACACTAGATAATATTTTCTAAAATATATCCCCATAAAAACTTTTTATATGAAGCGCTTCCATTTTAATGATAAACAGTACACATCCCCCCTATGAATAAAAACAAAAAATTGATATTTATAGTTCACTAATTGTACCTCGAATAAAGTAGCCTACATGTTCAAAGTACTATTCTCTCTTTGAAAAAGCATCTAATCTTTTTTGTGGTATTTCTGTTGAAAAAGTAAGGGCGAACTTGTTTACACTATCCTTGATTGCATAATCTAAGTTTGTGTTTTGCCAGGTTTGAAATAATTCTTTTTGTTGTCTAACCGTGTAAAAAGGCTTTTCAACAACTTTATTTGCAAATACTTCAGCAGTTTCTCTTAGTTGATCTTGTTCAACAACCAAGTTTAAAAAACCAAATTGATTCATACGTTCTACATCTACAGGTTCACCCAGTAATAACATTTCCTTTGCTAAACTTAATCCGACATACTTTTGCAAAAGAACTGAATCCAATACAGATGGAATCCCTAAGTTAATTTCAGGCATCGAAAAAACAGCATTTTTTGATGCAATTCTAATATCCGCAGCCATACTCATTTCTAGCGCACCACCAATACAATGTCCATTAATCGCCATAATTACAACTTGTGGAATGGTGCGAATGAGTTGACAAGCCATTCGTAACTCAGATATTAGTTCATATGCACTTTGAGGATTTAATTGATCAAATTCATTTACATGCATGCCTGTCGAAAAAGATTTGTCTCCTTTTCCCGTAAAAATAACAGCTCTTACCGTATCACTATTTGATATTTTTTGTAGCTGTTGAATAATTAGTGATAGCTCAAACCTTGTTAAACAATTTAGTTTTTCTGGACGATTAAACGTTATCCATTCGATTTTTCCTTTTCTTTCAAAAATTACATTATTGTCAGCTATAACAATCTCTCTCCTTCCTAAAATTCCTATAATAGGAATCCTTTTTCTCTTTTTGTGAATTTATTGTATCATGTATTTATGATTTTTAAAATCACTATTTTAGAAATTATCGGAACTTTCTAACTATAAAACTGTTTCTATATATAAATTAGTCAAGCGACAATGGTGCTGTACTCAAAAAATACAATATCGATTCAAAATGAAACAAACCTAAATCGAGAGGTTTGCTTAAGAGGATCCAATTCGATTAGTTCAGCAATGACTTGATTTTACTTAATGGCGACTCAATATTTGTAATGCAAGTACGTGTTCTATTTACTTTATCCTCCTTGATAGAGGTATATATAGAATAATATTGACTTTTATCATACACGATTGATATAATAAATTCGTCGAATATTCTAAAAATAATCTATCTCACTTCTGGTTAGGCACCCCCTTTCCAGATCAGTGAAGAAGGATTTTTTTCAAAATAAAAACTGTCAAATCTAGTAGACTCTATTGAGACAATAGAGCGATAGCTTAGACGAAGAGCCAGTTAAGCAGATATGGACATAGCCCATGTCTGCTTAACTGGCTTTTTATTTTTCAATTAGAAAGTACAACGAAAGCTATTAAGGAGGTTTTTTATGAGAAGAATGGCAGAATCATAAATATCCTTTAAAAAAGTGGACATGAAAGATTTATTTGATCAGAAGAAATATTGGGTTTTGAAAGAGGCCTTTATACTTAATCGGTAAGGAGAATAGATATGCAGAATGGAAATGTTATCTTTATTGCTGGCCATGCTCGACTCCCAGAAGGCATGGCTGCGCACAGTATGTTTCATACATTAACAGTTACAGCAGAATTAGACCGTCAATACGGAGTGATTTTACAATGTTCATGCACACTGGTCACAGAGCATGGGCGAGATTTTATTCATCACCTCTTACAAGGCTACAGTTTACTTAACGGTGTTCAGGATCCGGTCAACGCGATTGAGCAAAATTATTTTGGTAAAGCTAAAAACGCAATTATTGCTGCTTTAAAAGATTTATACACCCAATATGAGGTTGTAAGAAAAGAACGCACACATGGAGTGAAGGTCTAATGTATGATTACGTGATCGTCGGGGCAGGAATCGTAGGTCTAGCCGTCGCTTATTCGATTCAAAAACATCGTCCGAAAGCATCCATCGCAATTGTAGATAAAGAAAAACAGGTAGCCACCCATCAAACAGGACATAATAGCGGGGTGATTCATTCTGGCATTTACTATAAGCCCGGGAGTTACAAAGCCCGATTTGCCAAAGCCGGTAATGAGTCAATGATTGCGTTTTGTGAAGAGCACGGCATCGCCTATGATCAGTGTGGCAAGGTAATCGTAGCAACCAGGGAAGAACAACTGCCTGCTTTACAAAAATTATATGAACGTGGACAGGATAACGGATTAACGGTTCATTGGTTAGAGCAGGAGGCTCTTTTACAACGGGAACCGTACGTGAAGGGAGCTGCAGCTATAGAAGTACCGTCTACAGGTATTGTGGATTACAAAGAAGTGAGTGAAACACTTGCACTTCTGACCAAAGAAAAAGGAGCCGATCTTTATTTAAATGCAGAGGTCAAGCGTATTGATGAACAAGATGTGGTAACGATCGAGACCAATCAGCAAACGATACGCGGGAAAAAGATGATCAACTGTGCAGGATTGCATAGTGACCGGATTGCTGAGCTGGCTGGTTATCATTTGGATATGCAAATTGTACCTTTTCGTGGAGAATACTATCAGCTAAAAGGAGAGTCTAGACATCTAGTAAAAGACCTCATATATCCTGTCCCAAATCCGGATTTTCCGTTTTCAGGTGTTCATTTCACTCGTATGATTGATGGCAGTGTAGAGGCTGGACCAAACGCTGTTCTCGGATTTAAGCGAGAAGGTTACACAAAAAAGGATTGGAGCATAACGGACTTATCCCAGGTGCTTGGCTCCACAGGGTTTTGGCGATTAGCTTCTTCTTATATGAAGGAGGGAATGGGGGAGATGAAACGTTCCTTTAGTAAAAAAGCATTTGTCAGGGGATTACAAGAATTGATCCCATCTCTTACCGAGGACGATGTTGAACCAGCACCTGCAGGAGTGCGAGCTCAGGCCATGCGTTCAGATGGTACCTTGGTCGATGACTTTTATATCATTGCAGGGAAACGCAGTTTTCATGTGTGCAATGCTCCTTCTCCAGCAGCAACTAGTGCTTTGCAAATTGGAGAAGAAGTGTTTCGCAAAATGGAAGAAAAAAACTCCTATGCAATTTAATAAAATATTTTGACAATTATATATTTATTTTGTATAGTAAAGATAACGCTTACCTCGTTAGGGAGTTTATCCTTTTCATTTCGTAAGCGCACGAATTATCATGATCATATAATTCTACAACTATAATGCTGTTTAATAGGACGTGGCCTTTCTTGATCAAAGGAAGCCGTACCGTCTGTTAGAGCCAGTCTTTCTTACCATTAAAAATGGTGAGGTTAAGGCTGGCTTTTTGTATGAAATTTGAAAAACCATTAATTTAGGAGGAATGAACATGAGTATTACGGAAAAAGAAGTACTCGACTTTACTCAAAAAACGAAGCATTACAAAATCGCTATTCATCCCCAAAGTGATCGAATGTATCATATTACGATTGAAAAGACGGCATTTGAAGCCTTTTTTGAAAAAATAAAAAATATCGAGGTACAAGAGCTCGAATATATTCCATATACGCGATTTATTGTATCAAATGCATTGCAGGAAACACTCGGCGAAGCCTTCACAAAAACAGTGCAAAGTATTTTACAAGATCGTCAAACGGGTGGTTTTACCATTGGACTCGATGAAGACATAACAGACACGGATCAATATGTTCTGTTCTCCACTGCATTAACGCATTTGATTGGAGAATGCAACTTTGATGCAATGTCAGGGAAATACTACGCCCGGTTCAAGGTAAAACATACTGATGAAAGTGATTCATACCTTCGTCAGGCATACCGATTGTTTACTTTTCACACGGACGGAACATTCGTTGACGAATCAACTGACTGGCTCTTAATGATGAAAATGCAAGAAAGAAACGCCGTGGGTGGAGAATCCCGATTGTTGCATTTAGATGATTGGGAGGAATTAGACAAGTTTTATAATCACCCTTTTGCCAGCAAAGAGATTACGTATAAAGCACCGGCAAGTAAAAACGTGAATCAGGATGTTAAAAGGAAAACCTTCTTTCATCACAATAACGAACCATGTATTTGTTTCATCGATCAATTTGCCAATCCAGCTTCGATTGAGGAAGCTAAGTATTTGCGTGATTTATCTAAATCGATGGAAGAAGATAAACATGTAGTAGAATTAGACCTTCCTGTAGGTCACCTTGTAATGGTAAATAACTTATTTTGGTTGCACGGCAGAGCAGCATTTGAAAAAAATGAGGAGCTTGACCGTGAACTCCTTCGACAACGAGGAAGATTTCAACAGTAAGAAAACTCCTTTTAAATACCAAGCCTTAATAAGTGTTAGTTTTCTTAATACAAGAGCAATTTCATTTAAAGGATAAGAGATATAAGTGGATCTGATTGAAAGACTTGATTGAAATATTACTTTTTTAGAGGGGTGTGTGTAATGACAATTAACAATAAAAATCAAAAAAAGAAAAATGATTATGAGCAATGTAATAACTTAGGAAATGAGATAGAAAAACAAAACTGCAAGGGGCTTTGCCATAACCAGAATTGTCCAAAAAAGCACAAAAATGATTCTTTTATTACGATATAAGTTTTTTAACAGTCTGTTATTATTAATTTAGAGGTTACACCTAGACGCGTCTAAAAAGATAAAAAATAATTGCAAGCTGCTGTCTGCTATTTAAAGTTATGTTGAATCAAGATAAGGGAGCACTAATGAAATAACAGCATTTTTAAATAAAGTTTCTTTAACCACCTGCCCAATTATTGAGAAATGCCCTAGGCTTTATATAACCATGTTCATGCTAAATTACATCAATCCTATTATTGCTAAGTTTGGATAACTTGTCTGTAGTAGCTTTAGAAGACGGTCTTTGGGCTGCATTGGCCTTTACAACGAAAACTTTCAACCAAGAATTAATAGATAGTATGTTAGGATTCGTGAGTGGGGTTATGATTGTAGCGAGTTTCTGGTCACTTCCTTCTCCAGCGCTTGATATGGAAGAGGGAAAAGGTCTTCTGGATAAGGGAGATTATTTTTAGGAGTCTCTAAATTTTATGCAACAATCGGACATCATTCCTTATTAAGGAATGATGTTTTTTTGGTTTAAAATAGATCGAAGGATTACTTACAACCACAGGTTCTAGACAGAGTGTACTATAATTGAACAATCGAGTAGGAGGGAGTGACTTCCCTCATCTTCCGGTAGATGGAGGTACTATGGTTTCGGCTGACTTCTGATGGCTCATCGATTCTTTGGGAATCGGTAACCACATGTGTACGAAAAATCAGAAAACATGTGGTGGCTTGTGTTTCTATTTACTGGATTGTCATTCTTTTTAGAATGGGGTATGGTTCAATCGGGGTATATGAAATTAAGCGGTTGGCACACTTGGTGGTCCATTCCTGTTTATCTGATTGTTTATGGTCTCTGGTTACCTTG
This sequence comes from Halobacillus shinanisalinarum, assembly GCF_022919835.1. Classification (NCBI taxonomy): domain Bacteria; kingdom Bacillati; phylum Bacillota; class Bacilli; order Caryophanales; family Bacillaceae; genus Halobacillus; species Halobacillus shinanisalinarum. Next base: position 1,912,257 of record NZ_CP095074.1, read on the forward strand.
GCACCTGAAGCTTATAAGGGATTGTCCAAAATCTGCTAAACCCTCATAGAAGCAGGTAAAAGATACTTCAGACGTATTTTAGAATATTCATGAAAGGGTCATTTGAAAGTTCCTGATAAATGGTTGCATGTGTTTTCGGCATTGATTCTTATTATTGGCATTTGTTTGTTCTATTTTTTCTATTATTGGGGCCAATCAAGCAGATAAACTAATATTTCTATGAATAAAAAAGTGGGATAAACAAGGTTTTATTTAACATTTAGATAGTAGTCAAAACTAATATGGGTGGTCCTCTGTTTTTTGTTCATGCAAAATAATATTAAAACTGTGCCGTTTAAATAATAAATTGATAGGTTAGGGGTATTAACATAAAATAGATAGAGAATAAGAGAGTGGGAAAGCAGGAGGGAAATCGATGACGACCACTATTGTATTAATTGACGATCATAAATTATTTCGTGAAGGTGTAAAGGTTATATTGGATTTTGAGCCTAGTTTTGAAGTCGTTGCAGAAGGCGACGATGGAATAATGGCGCTTAACCTCATAGAAAAACATAACCCTGATATTGTGTTGATGGATATTCGTATGCCTGTTATGGATGGTTTAGAAGCAACTAAAAAGGTTATAGATCTTAATCCAAATGCAAAAATGATCATTCTTTCGAATTATGATGATGAAAACTACATAACCCATGCTTTAAAAAACGGGGCGCAAGCGTACCTGTTAAAAGACGTAGATTCTAATTCCCTATTAGAAGCCATTAAAGTGGTCGATAATGGAGGATCCTACTTACATCCGAAAGTGACCCACCGTTTAGTAACGGCATATCGCCGTCTATTAGAAAGCACCGGGGTGAATCCATTCCAACCGGTAGAATATCGCAAACCACTTCATCTTTTTACACGCCGTGAATGTGAAATACTGCAACTGCTGGCGAACGGAGTTAGTACACGTGATCTTGCTGAATCGCTTAATATCAATGACAACACGGTTAAACACCATGTGAGCCATATTTTGAAAAAAATGGGGGTTAATGATCGCACACAGGCTGTCATTACAGCCATTAAAAAAGGCTGGGTAGAAATGGTCTGATAGATAAAACTAGGCAATGATTGGAACCTTCCCCCATTGCCCTCTTTAATGTTAACTTACTACCTCAGACTACACCCGTCCCCCTCTTTACAGGGCCAATTCACTGATTAAGCTTCATATATTTTATCAACGTTCCGCCAACAAAGAAACTATATTTTCCAAAAACAGGGGAGGATTTGATAGAGACAGTGTAAACTTCATGACTCTCTCTTACCTCCTTATCGTACCCTTTTCCTCAATTCCCGGCACAAGCCATACTCATCTTGACTTACACTCGTTATGACTGTATCGGTACATTTATAGTCGATAACCTTATCCCAATCCATTGAGCGTTTCCTAATTTGATAGTTGGAATCAGCTCATTCCTTCTAAACATTCCGCTTTACAACATCGATTGTAAGCTTCTCTGTCCCATACTCCCATCAGTTAAAGATTCCAGCAACTCCTTCCTCTCTAATAAAAAAAAGGTGCGTCACTTTCATTCCCTCATGTTAGATAACATCGAATACACAGAATTTAATCCAATGACCGGTAGAATTTAAATGACATCCTCCAGCCGAAGTTCTTTGCTTCTTTTGTATGTACCACAGCGTAAGCAGATCCTGGAAGTTACATCGATTTTATGCCCCTTCTTACTCATTTTACAACGTATCTTTTTGATTCTTTTTGGTAATTTCATAATTTTACTCCCCCTCAAAATGTTTTAAATTCTAGGTAGAACGCAAAAATATTGATTTTTATTACCTGCTTCATAAGTCTCCTTTAATATTACATTTATATTACATAATTGTCCATATTTAAATATTTAAACTTTCCTAACCTTATTATAACAACATCTATCCCATATATATTTGTTAAAATATGATTAATTTTTCTTCACAAAAAATTTATAAAACTGTAAACGTCATATAGTATAGGTCATGCATACTAGAAAATTATTAAAAAATTCAGATTAACAGGTAAGGAGAGCAAGCCAATTATTTGGGGGAGTGTTTATATAAACATTTACAAATCACAATTTCACAAAAGACCGTTCAAGAAACCGGATATAAACGTTGGAGATTTTTTTAATCTCCATTACATAATGGCGGTCAAACTGTCATAAACCCCGTTGTACATACCGTCAAATCCCATTTGGACAACATGATAATCGGAAAGGAAGAAGGTGAATAGTCCTTTTGACTACATCACTTTTTGCTGTTCTCATTTTGTTTCTCGGGATCTATGAAAAACAAAAACATCAAAGCAATGTTGATTCCATTCCAATACGTATCAATATTAACGGGGTAAGGGGAAAATCAACAGTTACCCGTTTAATTACCGGCATGATTATGGAAGCCGATTATAAAACGATAGGAAAAACAACAGGTACGTCGGCTCGCATGATTTATGGTCCTGAAAATGAGGAACCGATTAAACGAAAACCCGAGAGCCCAAATATTCGTGAACAAAAAGAAGTCATTACGAAAGCCTCAAAATGGATATGGAGGTACTCGTTAGTGAGTGCATGGCCGTAAATCCGGATTATCAGGTTATTTTTCAAGAGCGTATGTTACAAGCCAATATAGCTGTAATTGTCAATGTTTTAGAGGATCACATGGATTGGGACCAACATTAAAAGAAGTGGCTGAATCATTTGCTGCTACCATTCCAAACGGAGGGTACTTGATTATAAACGATAGTGAGTTTGTGCCCTATTTTAAAGAGGAAGCCCTACATAGAAATACGAAAGTCATTATTTGTGACACGTCACGCATATTCGAGGACTTTTTGAAGGGATTTGAGTACATGGTATTTCCGGAAAACGCTGCATTAGCGTTAGCCGTGGCAGATGTACTGGGGATTGATGAAAAAGTAGCATTTCAAGGCATGTTGAATGCGAATCCAGATCCTGATCCTGGGGCGATGCAAACTATTCCCATCGGGGACGTAGACAATCCTTCTTATTTCGTCAATGGTTTTTCTGCTAATGACCCTACTTCTACGATTAATATTTAGCACCGTGTAAAAGAGCTTGGATACCCAACTGAAAAGCCCGTGATCATTATGAATGCTCATAGGGGGGGCAGCTCCCAAGGCAAAATAAAAAGTGAACATCTAACGCTCACTTTAAGTTACCTTATTTTACTGCTTCTTTAAGGCTCTTTCCTGACCTGAATCCAGGTACCTTACTTGCTGCTATTTCTATTTCCTCACCTGTTTGCGGATTACGACCTTTACGTGCAGACCTTTCTTTTACTTCAAAGTTACCAAAACCTATTAATTGAACACTCTCTTCGCTTGAAAGTGCTTCTGTAATAGATTCCAAAATTGAATCAACAGCTTTACCTGCATCGTTCTTAGATAGCTCAGATACCTCAGCAACTTTATTAACTAATTCTGTTTTATTCATTACGTATCTCTCCTTCTTTGATAGTAACACACTCTTTTTTACCATATATCCCCTAGTTATTAAGGGAAAGATTAATTTCCAATTATTCACCCATGGCCTTGGTTGCATATTACTTTCTTACTCATGGAATAAAAAAAGAAGATCAAATACTGATTCTTGACTCGGTAAGCTAAGTGTTCATATTAGTTCTATAACCTTCGGCTAAAATTTTTTTCAAGCCAACTTAAGTTTCAATCAGTTTTTACTGAGACGTTTATATAAACTGTGAATTTCAGTGGTAAACGGCAAATTTATTTAGAGCTAATTGAATTGGACCGAATTGGGGCAGTCAAAACACCTACTGGATCTCATTTACGATTTCCAGGAGAAAAGGATTAGTTTCGTTTCCATTAATAGAAATATCGATACGATTACTACAGCAATGGAGAATCTCGTCTTTGCGATCTTCAGTGGTCTGGATCAGTTTGAGGTGACATTATTTCAGAGGAACGAAATCAGGGTTGAATGCAGCCAGAGCCCACGGGCGAAAAAGTGGGAGACCAAACTAAAAACGGGAAGTGCCAACATGGTCAGCGCCACAATGTAGCACCCGAGACCATATATCTACCTCAATATCCAGAAAGTCCTTAATTATCCCAAGCAGTAAAATAGGACTATCCAACAGATGCATACCGTGATCAGTTCTGGGTAGCGATTAGACAATATAGCTTAATTGAATATTCGTAAAAGGATGATTTCAGCCCCAAATTCATGTGATTGGGATCACCTTTATACTTTCGTCCGGATACACTCGATATTCATAGACTCTTTTATCTTTATTGTTTAAGTAATAAGCGGTAATTCTATTTATAGTATTGCTCTCTTGATTCCAACCTATAAAAACCTGAAGTCCAATATCCCCACTTTGAATACCTTCAATGTCAACAATATCGTATTCGTTTTCAAATGAATATTCTTTAACGGTATTAATATCATAACGCCATGTTAATGATCCATCCATCATGTTGATAACAACGCTTTTGTCTTCTCCTAAAACCTCAATAACCTCTTTTTTTGTTTGATCAACTTCTAATTCATACTTAATAGTTTCCAAATCAACCTTTGCCTTAACCACTTTTTCAGTAGATGAGCTACTTGCCTCGACCGCATTATCAAATCCACCGATCAATACCAGTGACAAAGACAAGAGAACAGTTCCTAAAGTCTTTTTTAAGACCACATTTAATCCCTCCTTTTAATGTGTTTCTTCATCCTCTAAATACAATCCCATCTTTCAATTTTGTGCCAACTTGAACACCTGCAAGGAATATTTTCCAACTAATATTACTTTTTGACCTTCTGGAAGTACTTTCGTAATAACATCTAAGCTTTCTATATTTCCTTTTCTTCCCTGCTTTCTTAGCTTGTTATTCGTGTGGCGGTGGCGCACCCCATTTTAAAGCAGCATGGGTTAACACCTCTAACAATCTATATTTATTATCGTTCGACTCAATCTATGGTAATATTTGCCTTCTCAAAAATAGCTGTCATATTCATTCTTATTGCAATAGGGAATATTAAGAATCCTTCCTATGTAATATTGTCCTAAGGAGATTGACATTTTTGAAATTTCAGGATATGGAATCAACACTCGATAACCATCTACAGCAGCTGCATAAAAAGTTTCTACAACTGAGGCATTAAACATCATATTAAATCTATTAGCATGTGCAGTTACATCTGAGAATCTCTCAACCCATTTTTCTTCAAATTTCCGATCAAATTCCCTGTCATTTACTATCGAAAATCTTATATCTTTTTCATACACGTATCTTCCAAAATCATCATCATACAGCCAATCGGCTCTGGCGGAATTAGCAATGGTTTTGATAAAATTACTATAGTTCATAGAATATCTCCTTTTAAGGATGTACAACCCTATTAAAGAACTCGAACAACCTTTGTTTTATACAATTTTTCTATTTTCCTAAATTGATCAATCTCTGTTGATCCTCGTACGCCTTTGTCTTTGACATAAGAAAATACCTCAAGCAATTTTTCTTTTGCTTCTTGTTCGGTCATTTTGTTTATTAGACCAGATAATTCTTCATATCTATCCATTTATACACACTCCTTTATAACTCCTTTCGTTATGAAAAGAGTAAAATCCTGCTATATTATGTAATATTGATCATTAAAAATTTCCAGCTAATTTTGTTTAATATATCTAGTGCTAATGGCTTGATACTGCATATCTTTATTAGTATGAGATCTTGGATCTCTGTTCTCCCCATTTTATTTTTAAGGCTCACCATCTTTGAACGGAGTTTGGACGTCCTAGCAAATAAGTAACACAATAAATGTTGGGTTACTTATTTGCTTTTTATTTGTATGATTTTTCAAGAACCTTTTTTATTGTAGATTAAAAGTAAGTGATTTAAAATTTGTTTATAGAAGTATGATGCACATCCTAAAGTTGCATCAAAAAACAATTTCACGCAAGTTGGCGATTTTAAAACCATTTAAATCGTTGGTGCCGGCCTGGTACCTTTTACTTAAAAAAAAGCTATTCTAAGGTGAAAAGTAATCACCTATTAGGACAGCTTTTTTCTTAACTAGAGCATTTTTTACTACCGCTAACTCCAAGGTATTAGCTTATGTTCCAACCATTGTAGTCCTCGGTTAAAAATTAATCCAAGCAAGGATAAAACGAGAACGCCAACCATCAGTTTTGTGGTAATCATCAGATTTCCGTAATGCAGTACCATTGAGCCAATACCTTTCTGAGCGGCAATCATTTCTGCAGATACGAGCAAAAGAAGTGATGTTCCTGCCGCAAGCTTTAATCCCGCAAAAATCATTGGGAGCGCCCCTGGCAATATTACTTTTCGAATGACATTAATGTGATTTGATCCAAACGTAACTGCTGCTTTAATCAGCATCTGATCCACGTTTTTCACTCCGGAAAATGTATTAATTACTACCGGGAAAAAGACACCTAAGGAGATAATCGTAACCTTTGATAATTCTCCTATACCTAGCCATAAAATAAACAAAGGCAACAAGGCAATCTTGGGAATCGGATAAATAGAATATATAATTGGGGTTACAATGGCATCAGCCCATTTAGAAAAACCAACGATAAGTCCAATTATGATTCCAAACGTTGCCCCAATTGAATATCCAATAACAATTCGATATAAGCTTGCAAAAAGATTCTCATGCAATTCGCCACTTACTATCATACCCCATCCAGCTATTAAAATAGCTGAAGGTGCAGGTAGAAATAGAGGAGGGATAATATTCAAACTCGTTATGATTTCCCACAATATTAATATACCTGCCAAGCCTAAAACAGACGCATAGACCGGAATCCTTTTCTCTAGAAATGCAACCCGGTTCGTAATTATTTGACGCTGCTTTTCCATGTTATCCCCCCTCCTTTAAAGCTACTGCCGCATCATGGCGGATAAGCTGCCAGATTTGATCCGCGTACTCTTCAAACTGGGTACGGTATTTCTCCGCTTTCCTTCCCACTTTTGGCAAATCAATGTCGATGATACGCTTTATTTGACCCGGGTGTCGGGATAATACAATCACCCTATCAGCCAAATAGACAGCTTCCTGAATATTATGGGTTACATAAAGCGTGCTTAATTTCGTACGGTTCCATATTGTCAGAAGTTCTTCCTGCATCAACGTACGGGTTTGTTCATCAAGAGCAGAAAAAGGTTCATCCATTAACAGTAAGTCAGGTTCTATCGCAAGTGCTCTGGCAATACCTGCTCTTTGCTTCATACCCCCTGACAACTGTTTGGGAAGTGCGTTTTCAAATCCGTTTAAACCAACCATGTCAATGTAGTAATCCCCTATTTCTTTTTGCTTTTGGTTACTGAACTTTTGCTCTTGCAGGCCATAAATCACATTTTCATAAACGGTGCGCCATGGGAACAAAGCAATTTCTTGAAATACAATTCCTAAATTTGGACGCTTTTTTTCCATTCCTTCAAAGTAAACTTCACCGTTTGTCGGGGACATTAAACCGCCGACAATGTTTAAAAGTGTGGACTTTCCACAACCGCTCGGTCCAACAAGTGCGACAAATTCTTCTTCTCTAATAGCAAAGTTGATATTTTTTAATGCAGTGACATCACTTTTTTTAGATCCCTTAAAGGTTTTCTCTACATCATCAATGACAATCTTCATTTACATCACCTGCCTAATTCAGCGCTTCATCTAATAATTCGGTATTTACAATGTTGTCTGCATCAATGGCTTTGTTAATTAAGCCTTCTTTCGCGTACCAATCTATCTGTGTCTGAATATCAGATGCGAGTAGTTTTCCATCACGGTCCATATATGGAAGCCCTTTTTTTATCACATCAGGATCCTGATCAGTATATTCGGCAATGATGTTAACAACTTCATCGTAATTTTCTCCAGGAACAATCTTGCCGTTTTCCTTTGTAAGTACAGCATCATAATAGAAACGAGTAGCTTTGGCATATGCTTTTAGGAATTTCTTAGCTGCTTCCTTATCATCAGCAAATGCTTGAGAGAAGAAGATTCCAGAAATCTGATAATCCATTTCCTCTCCGACTTGTGCAATTACTTTACCATACCCCTCTTCAACTACTCTTGTCACGTTTGGTTCATTTAATAGAACAGCATCCACTTGTTTACTTTTTAAAGACTCCATAAGCCCCGGTATACTATTCAACGGGACAAGTTCCGCATCATCTGCCGATAAACCGTGCTCTTCTAACAATCTACCTGTCATATAATGATAAGTAGATCCTGTTTGTGTAATTCCAATCTTTTTCCCCTTCAGCGCTTCAATGCTTTCAATCGGTGAATCATTTGGCACTAATAAGGCAGTGGAAGAATAACCTTCCTGCTCCCTTCCTTTATCTGCAGTGATAACCAGTTTTTGGCCTCCAGCTACCATGTTATACAGGCTAGCTGTAATCCCCGTTGCGCCAACGTCTACATCTTCAGATGCTGTTGCTACTGCTACCGGTTGTGCAGCCTCGAACCATTTTACGTCTGCATTAATGCCCTCCTCTTTAAAAAATCCCTTTTCTAAAGCGATAAATAAAGGTGCAGAACTTGTAAGCTTTAACATTCCAATTTCGATGGAAGTTTGCTGAGATCCTTCAGCTTCATCCGACTCTTTTGAAGCCTCTGATCCATTGGCTCCGCAACCCGCGACTCCTATCAATAGTACAAACAACGTCACAAGTCTAAATAATGTTTTCTTATTCATTTCTCTCTACCCCCAATAATAATTTTATTTTGTGATTCAAGCTTTGCTCAATCATTACATAATACTATTTATTCATAGTATCTGAATTTTTTCATTTTTAAAAGTTTTTTTACAAATTACCTCACTCTTGCGTTCCTAAGAATTTACCTTTTCTATCATATAACCCTGCTGTTAAACGAATATCGTCGGCTTTTTCTTCATTCAGTTCATAACACTTCCAGTTACCACATAAAGGAAGTGTTTTTCCATTTTTTCGCTCAAATATTGGTTGTCTCTAATATCATCCGATCTTCATCAGTTGAACTAAAATCAATATTAAACATTATCAATGCTGTCTTTCCGAACAACGAATGGAAATGAAACACTTTTGTAAAGTATTTAAGTATTTCCCATGAATTTTTCTAATCAATGATTGTAAGACACAATAAACCCAACTAAACACGACCAAAGTTAATGCTGGCGACATTAGTTTGATTATTGCCATGCGATAATAGACTGATCGATAATGCGAATTTTGTTGCTTCCCTTATTCCGTTTTTGTGCCCTTTTGTTTAATGTTTACTCAAATAAGGTGAACAGACTGTCACATAATAATAACCATCTAAATCACGTACTGAGAGTTCGTTGTGCCCCGCTAATAGATTAAGATGAGGCTTTTCGCCAATCGTTATTACGAGAGATTGTGTTCTTTCCCACGCCTCATCAAAGTCGCTAACACGAAAAAAGAGCAAGAGGCCGTTGCCAACCTCCCCATTATTAGGATCCATTAACGAGGGGTGGTCCTGATCACCCTATGGTGGAGACAAAGCATAATTTTCCATAAATATCCAAATTATGATCAAAAACCCTTTCATCATGGTGTGTATTTTTACATTTCAGCAGTGATTGATACCATTTCGAACTAGCTTCTACATCTTTTACGGCAATAATAGGTTCTGTTCGTATCATTGTGATGTTCTCACCTCCAACATTACTTACACCTTTTTAGGAGCATAATTAAAACTTCGCCTCCTTTTCAAAATTCCTTCGTTTCTTCAACAATCTGGCCTGTTCGTATAAAGTCATCTATTATATTTCCGCTCAAGGCCCATACCTTTTTGTTACATATTTATCTATCACAGCTACTCATATATAAACTTATTCATTTGAAAAATGGGAACGTACGTTTGTATAATGTTGTAAAGGAAGGTGATTAATTTGAATTTCCCAGCCTATACAACTACTGAATTAGAAGATTGGGTATCTCATTGGTATAAAAAACGTAGGTTTCTATACCCGGTAGACCTCAATATCAAGAAAATAGCTATGGAATACGAAATATTCATTCATTACAAACCACTTAAAACCGTTTACGCCCGTTTTGGAGGGTACAAAGAAATTGTTATTAATTCATCATTAAACTATATAGATCAACGTGAACAGTTTTTTCACGAGCTTTGTCACGCCGTTAGGCATGTTGGTAAACAAACAATGATGACAGCAGCCTTCCGAGAACTTCAAGAACGTGATGCAAAGCATTACACTCTATATGCTGCACTTCCTCATCACATGGTAAAAAACTACAATTTAAATGATCCTGAAATTATAGAAAGATGGTCTAATGACTTTAAGATTTCCCAGGGTCTATGTGAGGAAAGGCTTAAACAAATTAAACGTCGGGCAATAAGTACCAAGCAACATAGTAAAGGTAATTTAAGATGTATCTAGGAGGTGTACATAATGACCAGCTACCAAAGACGTGGGGATAATTCTTTTTTATTAGTCGTAGAAGCAGGATATGATGCGAAGGGTAAGCGGAAAAAGAGAACTAGAACAATACGTATAGATGATAAAGCACTACTGAAAACCAAACGTAAGCTTGAGAACTATTTACAAAAAGAGCTTGTTAGTTTTCAGATGGAGGTTGAATCTAGTGAGTATATCGCCCCGGAGAAGAGAAGTTTCCATGAGTTTGCGAGAGATTGGAAAGAAAAATATGCTAATAAGACTTTAGCACTTCGTACTCGACAAAACTATGAAGAAAAGCTCAAAAACTACATTATACCCTACTTCGGTCATAAACGAATATCTGATATTAAACCTATCCATGTTGTTAACTTTATGGATGAAACTTCTAAACCAGGTGCAGCTAAATATGCAAAAAAGGGCTTGTCTGACTCCAGTATGTACGAAATAGATAAGACATTACGCGTAATATTTAATAAAGCTGTCGAATGGCAAGTAATTAAAGTGAGTCCTATGAAAGATCTAAGCAGACCAAAAATTCGGAAAAAAGAAATGAACTATTTAGAACCTGAAGAGGTCGGCAAGTTATTTTATGCTCTAGAAAGTGAACCCCCTGCTTGGCGTATGTACTTTTTAACAGCAACTGTAGGCGGTTTGCGTCGAGGCGAAGTTATTGCTCTTCAATGGTCTGATATTGACTTTGAGAATGGGGAAATCATAGTAAAGTATAGTATTCCTACATTTGAAAAAGGTGAACCTCATATAAAAAGCACTAAAACGGATGAACGGTCTAGGCATGTAACAATGCCTCAATGGTATATGAATGAACTAAACCAGTTTAAACGTAAGTGGTTGAAGGAAAGGACGCAACTATCCGATATATGGGAAGAAGATAACTATCAATTTATTTTTCACAGTGGTACTGGAAGGCCATATTGGCCCCAAACCGCCACTGGTCGATGGATTAAAATCAAGAAGAAGTATTATATTAAAAATATTCGACTTCACGATCTTCGCCATACCATGGTTACTCTACTTATGGAAGAAGGAGAATCGTTAAAAGCAATTCAAGAACGGGCCGGCCACTCAAGTTCTAGAATCACTTCTGATATTTATGGACATCTCACAAAAAAAGCAAAAAGATCAACCGCTGACAAGTTTGAAAAATATGACCCGAACAACTTCGTTGACAATTTCTCAACAAATAGGAATCCCCATTAAAAGCGCAAAAACCGCAATCCTTATTAAATCAAAGTTTGCGGTGCTTTATTTCATCGTTTAATTCAGAGATTGAGTGAAATTGAGAAACAGAACTAATGGGGGCTAAAAATTGAATATCCATATTTAGTATTTAAAAAGGGAATAGTAAAAACACATTGGTGACCCACCACGCCTAAAAAGTAAGAGCAGCTTACCGTTATTTTTTGAATAGTTATTCCACCTGAACGGAGTAAGAAAATTGGCGGTCATTATGAGTAAGGGTTTTAACCGACTAACATTTAACCTTTTTCTGAAAATATGGTATGATAAAGACAGAAATAGGATAAATATAAGGAAAGGGATCACAGTTGTATCCTGTGACCCCCTAGATAGTTGCTCTTTAGGGCATGGACTATTGAAAAAATAGACTCACCCGGTTCTTTGGCGGAATAGGGAGTCTATTTTTTTATGCGCAAAATCGCCACAATTAAAGCAATGATCGATACAACTAGTGTACTAAAAGCGATCATAACCATCAGCGATTCATAAATGCTCACAGGCATCACCCCCTTCCGTTCCGACATGGGGATTAGCCGACACCCTATTCAACCTGCAAAAAGGCAGTATGATTAAGCAACTATCTAAGGCTGATTATACCATAGTTGAGTCGTGAATAAGACAGCCCTTTGGATAATTTTTCTTATGATCATGATTGGTTATATATGAAAATTCTTCAATAGCGCGATCCATCGTAGACCCCGTTAGGTGTAAAAAATGACTATGGAATACGGAATATTTATTCATTACAAACCACTAAAAACTGCACGGTCGTTTTGAATAGTACAAAGAAATTTTTATTAATTCATCATTGAATTACGTAGATCAACGTGAACAGTTTTATGGAAACATCACAAAAAAAGCAAACGATCCATCGCTGACAAGTTTTGAAACATATGACCCGAACAACTTCGTCAACAATTCGTCAACAAGTAGAAATCCTCATTAAAAATCAAAAACCGCAAACCTTGTTAAATCAAGGTTTGCGGTGCTTTATTTCAACGATTGATTCGGGATTTTTCACCCTGCCCCGAAGGATTGTTTATTCAGTTTTCTTATAACTAATATAAATGAAACCTGATAAAATCGCAATTAGTTAGCACTATTTATGATGTGATTAGGTTCTTTTTGGATGTTTTGATGGTTGTTGGGAGTTTGGTCACCAATTCGTCATCAATAATTAAAATAAGTGATAATCCCTCCATGGCACAGTTAATTGGTGCTAAACACCAGTCTTATCATTTAACTCTGTATAATAAATCACTAGCGTTAAAATAAAATTTGGTATAAATTTCTTAGCTATGAATGACATAAAAAAAACCCTTATAATTAGGGTATGATAGTCCTGTCCAAATCGATAAGTATGTCAAAAAGCTTGATGTTCTTACGTTTGCGAAGCTTTTCATCTATGCCCAGCTGCAAGGACTACCTAGTTTAAGGCGTATAAGTGAAAAGGTAAAACGTAAGAAACGTGTACTAAGAATGGCCGGTATCGTAAGTATCAGTAAATCGCAATTTTCCCGAAAACTAGGTGATATACTACCAGAGGTTTTCCAGTCACCCTGCATCAGTTGGTTCAAAAGCTACACCAGCTATTCGGTCCCAAGAAGACCGACAAGGCTCTTGGGAACATTCATTTGATTGATTCATCAAACCATTTCCATGTGTCTGAATTAGTATGAATGGGCCGATTTTCGAGATACAAAAGCTGGGGTTAAGATGTACACATCCATCTTTTTTTTGCGACGGCGTCTCCTACCCAAATGACATGATTGTTACCCCTGCAAGAACGGCGGACGAAACCCTACTCCGCGCAAACCTTACTGTATTCGCTTGAAAATAAATCTCATGACTTCTATACAAAGGATATAAGCTATTCAAAAGCTTAGTTTGTCAATCCCTTCCAAAAAAAACGCACTATTTGTGTGGCAGCCTCTTTTGAGGAGGGAAAAATCGCGTTACCAGATCCATTTTTATAATGACCAGTTTGCAATAAAGAAATATAAGCATGAACAGCAAAGGTTGGATTAATAGGCAAGATCTCCTCTTGATCTATAGCTTCTTTAAAGTAATCCTCCATGGCGTGATACATCGATTCTTCCGCATTTTGAATGGTTTCCAATTGATGATTGGAAACCATATTTTTTGCACTATAGATAAAGCGCTCAGTATCCAAATCGATGGACACAGATAAATAGGCCTCAGCCACGTTTAAAAGTCTTGTATAAAAAGGCTCTTCCTCACGTAGTAATTTTACTATCTGACTTTGGACTCGATACATAAGCTCAATCATGGCCTCGGTATAAAGTTCTGACTTGGTTTTGTAATAATAATAAACAGATGCTTTTGTCACATCACATGCCTTTGCCACATCATCCATAGATACACCTTGATAACTGTTTTCTAAAAAAAGCTGGGATGCTTTTTTTAAAATACGTTCGTTTGTAGGTTGTTTATGCTTGTAGTTAGGCGGTCTTCCTAGAGAGCGGTTTGTATTTCTCGCCATATCTTTACTCCTCACAATAAGAGTCAAAACAAGTATAACATAGAGGTTTTGCTGATCAGAAATATGAGATATTTGATAATTAACTATCCAGTATATATAATTATTACATCTGGAATCCAAATAATCAGGTATGTTTAAAGAGCATAGTCGTTATCCAAAGGAAAGGGAGATTGCCTTTGAAAAGTTTATTGACAAATTGGGGTCTTATCGTTGCTAGTTCAAAAACAAGATGGTTAACTGTGTTCGTTTGGCTTTTGTTCGTTGTAATCCTATCTTTTGTTTGGCCCCAGGTAAATCAAGAAGAAACGAAATCGAACCAATTGTTGCCGGAAGATGCGATGTCAGTGCAAGCCTCTAAGATTTCATCCGAACAATTCTCTAATGAATCCGGCGTGCCGCTGCTGGTCGTCTGGCACCGAAATGGCGGACTGACGGAAGAGGATTACCAACTTATCCAACAACTTTACGGAGGTCTTGAGGAAGATCCAGTGAGTAACCAAAAGCTAATTCCTCCATTTGCAAAAGCACCACAGCAATCCTTAGTTGAAGCAAGTTCTGAGGATGGAGCAGCCCTGACCACCCCGGTCTTTTTCCAAGAAAGTGCTTCGACCGAATCATTGCAGCGATCACTAGATCAGTTAAAGGAGAGAATCATAGCAAGGACCGACAAGTCGATCTTTAATGATTCCACTTCTGACGACGGGTTGCATGTACGTTTTACAGGTCCAGTCGGTATCCAGACGGATGCGACCGAATTATTTAGTAATGCAGACGTAACCTTATTAATCGCAACGGTCGTCCTTGTATTAGTATTGTTAATTATTTTGTATCGATCCCCAATCCTTGCACTTGTTCCACTTGTGGCTGTAGGAATAGCCTATGGCTTAATCAGCCCATTACTTGGTTTTATGGCTGATCAAGGATGGATCGTTGTCGATTCCCAGGCGATTTCGATTATGACCGTATTATTATTTGGTGCTGGGACTGATTACTGCTTATTTTTGATATCCCGCTATCGTGATGAACTGCGGATGGAACCAGATAAGTATGCAGCCTTACAAAAAGCACTCACTGGTACGGGTGGCGCAATTATGATTAGTGCTCTGACCACGGTAACAGGGCTTTTAACCCTAGGACTAGCGCATTATGCTTCCTACGACAGATTTGCTGTGCCGTTCAGCCTGTCTATTTTAATTATCGGAATCACCGCGTTAACCTTACTGCCAGCCATATTGGCCATACTTGGTCGAATTGCATTTGTACCCTTCATCCCTCGTACCGAAGAGATGATTCAAAAACGCGAACAAGAAAAAGGAAAACCTATTCGCAGACCCAAATCCACAGGACTCATCAATCAGGTGATTGGAAGATGGGCTACAGATAAACCCTGGATCATTATCATTTCCTGTACGATTTTATTAGGTGGCCTTGCACTATTCGTGCCCAAAATAGACTATACGTACGGTTTACTAGACTCTTTTCCAGAAGATATGCCATCACGTGAAGGATTCTCGATCATTGCCGAGCATTATCCACCAGGAGAAATTGCTCCCCTAGAAGTGATTGTCAATACTGATGGAGAAGAAGTAAATGTTAAAAACACACTGGCTTCTACTTCTAACGTAGAAGAAGTCAGTGGCCCTGTAGAAGGCTCTAGTACATCCTTTTTGAAATATGAAGTCACCTTGTCTATTGATCCATATTCCGAAGAATCCATTCAAGCCATTCCAGCTATTAAAAATAAAATAGAGAATGTACTTGGAAAAAATGGCATCGAAAATCCAGCTGAAAATGTGTGGATTGGTGGAGAAACAGCGACTCTTTATGATACAAAACAAGTGACAAAGCGTGACCAATCCATCATCATCCCGGCTGTACTGATTATCATCGCTGCCTTGTTACTCATTTACCTGCGTTCCATCGTTGCTATGGTCTATCTGCTAGCGACAGTTGTATTATCCTATCTCGCAGCCCTGGGGCTCGGATGGTTAATCCTAGATTTTGTTTTTGGTGCCGATGCGATGCAAGGATTAATTCCTGTCTATGCCTTCGTCTTTCTCGTGGCATTAGGTGAGGATTATAACATTTTTATGGTTTCAAGCATTTGGAAAAAGAGAAAATATATGCCTCTTAAACAAGCCATTCGCGAAGGTGTAAGTGAAACAAGTAGTGTCATAGGTTCAGCCGGCTTGATTCTTGCAGGAACTTTTTCCGTTCTAGCCGTGCTGCCATTGCAAGTACTGGTTCAATTTGGAACAGTGACTGCAATAGGTGTCTTACTAGATACATTTATCGTAAGACCATTATTTGTCCCGTCAATCACAGCAGTTTTGGGTAGATTTTCATTTTGGCCGGGAAGGCTCTGGAAAGTTCAAGAAAATAGAAAAAAGGGGACTGTTGAAAATTGATTAGCGCTTAAAGATTTAATGTCAGCTTGAAGATAAATATTTCCCCCTTAATTAAACAGCAAAAGAAATAGGAAGGTCTACACCTTCCTATTTCTGCTTTAATAACCTCATGCTATTGAGTATTACTAACAAGGCAGCCCCTGTATCACTTAACACAGCCATCCATAAGGTTAAAATTCCCGGGAAAATTAAAAATAATGCAGCCAATTTTGTAAGCAATGAGAACCAAACATTTTGTTTGATGATGGTTAATGCCCTTCTACTCAAACGAATCGTATGAGGAAGCTTTTCTAAATTATCCGCCATTAAGACAATGTCTGCCGTTTCCATTGCCGTATCCGTTCCTGCACCGCCCATCGCAATCCCAAGATCAGCTGTGGCAAGGGCTGGAGCATCATTAATGCCGTCTCCAACCATGGCGACACTCTTACCTTCATCCTGCAGTTTCTTCACAGCTGTTACCTTATCCTCGGGCAATAGTTCAGCGAAGTACCGATCTACACCGGTTTGGGCCGCAATTTTCTTGGCTGTTCCTTCATTATCACCTGTCAGCATCACCATTTCTCCCATTCCCACTTGCTTGAGATTCTGAATGGATTGAACGGTAATATCCCGGATCGTATCAGCCACAGCAATGACGCCAAGGGCCTCTGAGCGCGTACCTACCACTACGAGTGTGTGACCATCTTTCTGCAGAGATTGAATGCGATCCTCTAGATCTGTAAGAGGAACCCCCATTTCATGATATAATTTAGGATTACCAGCGAAATATTCCACACCATTAATTGTTGCCTGTGCGCCTTTGCCAGCAATGGCTTTGAAAGAATCCCCATTTTTTGCATGAATGTTCCGTTCCGTTGCGTAGGTTGTAATCGCTTGAGCAATGGGATGGGTGGAGTGTTCTTCGATGGTTCGTGTAATGCTTATCAGTTCTCTTTCATTTCCATGGATAGCTATGACTTCAGAAACTTTTGGTTTTCCCTCTGTCAATGTCCCTGTCTTATCAAAGGCTATGGTTTTAATAGCTCCTGCTTTTTCTAAAAATGTACCACCCTTTATCAAAACACCATTTTTGGCCGCATTTCCAATGGCCGAAACAATGGCTACAGGCGTGGAAATCACTAAAGCACAAGGGCAAGCAACTACCAATAAAGCGAGACCTTTATAAAGCCATTCTCCCCATGTTCCTAACCCTAATAACGGCGGGAGAACCATTATAAGGAGGGCAAGGCCGAAAACAATCGGTGTGTAAATTTTTGCAAAACGATCAACAAACGCTTGTGTAGGGGCCTTTTTCTCTTGCGCTTCCTCTACGAGATGAATAATCTTAGCAATCGTCGTGTCTTCTACTAACTTGGTTACCGTAACCTCTAATGATCCATTTTCATTTACTGTTCCAGCATAAACCGTATCGCCTCGTTGCTTATCAACGGGCATCGATTCCCCGGTGATAGGAGCTTGATTGATACTTGACGATCCTGAAATAATTTCTCCATCAAGTGGGATCTTCTCCCCTGGCTTGATGATGATCGTATCATTGATGGAAACGTCCTCCACAGGTTTACGTACCAACTCCCCCCCATTTTGACGGAAGCTTCAGATGGAGTAAGGTTGATTAAACTCCGAATGGATTCCCTTGTACGTTCAATCGACCTGTTTTGCAGTGTATTCCCTAACGCAAACAGCCAAACCACCATCGCTCCTTCAAACCATTCACCAATAAGCGCTGCTCCAATAGCTGCGGATGCCATTAATACGTTCATATCTAGTGATCCGCTTTTAATCGCATAAAAAGCACTTTTAGCTGGCTTATACCCTCCGATAACGATCGATGCAGCGTACAAAATTGTGATCAAGAAAGGAGAAACATTAGCAAAGGAGCCAAAGAATCCGAAGGCTAAAAGGAGCCCAGAAATCGTTGTTGTTACACCCTTTTGTTTATTTCCAGAAGATCCCTCCTGTTGTTGTTTACTGGATTCCAGAGAGGCAACAAAACCGGCCCTTTCTACTTCCTTTATAATCTCCTCTTGATTGGTATCGTGGTTAATATTCATTTTTCCTGTAGAAAAATTTACACTTACCTCTTTTACGTTAGGATTCTTTGTAAGATGCTTTTCAATGGTCATCGCACAGGATCCACAATCCATTCCCTCTATCTTATAGCTTTGCGTATTCTTCTTGGCAGGAATGGACTCAGCTTCAAATCCTAATTTACGGATCTGTTTCGGGATTTGCTCTGAAACTGAAGAATGATCAGCGCCCACAGCCATTTTACCGGTACCGTAGTTGACTTTCACTGTTGTGATCCCTTTGGTTTTCGCAAGGCTTTTTTCGATGGTTGCAGCACAAGAAGGGCAATCCATCCCTTTGATCTGATACTCGAATGTTTCAAGTGACGTGGTACTTTGATCATCGCTATCGTTGTTCTCATTACAATCATTGTCCCCACAGCAAGCAGGAGTTGGAGCTACTTTTTGAGAATTTTGATCGCTTTTATTTCCACATCGTTCACCTT
The DNA here is from genome assembly GCF_022919835.1 of Halobacillus shinanisalinarum. Lineage (NCBI taxonomy): Bacteria > Bacillati > Bacillota > Bacilli > Caryophanales > Bacillaceae > Halobacillus > Halobacillus shinanisalinarum. The sequence goes on from NZ_CP095074.1 coordinate 1,931,398, forward strand.
CGCAACATGAAGTGTTTTCTTCCGAATTTGCAGCTGTTTGAGTTGTCTGCTTTGATGAACAATGATCATCTGTACAACAGTTTCCCTGCATTTGTTTTTCTATATTGCTCATTCGAATCCCCCGTCCTATCCTCAGACTTGTTCAGTCTTATTTCCCTCGTTAGAGTGAATCATGGCAATAGAAACAAGTTGGTGCACATGTTCATCTGCTAAGGAATAGAACACCAATTTTCCTTCTTTGCGGTATTTCGCTAATCTCATATTTCGTAAGAGTCGCAAGTGGTGAGATGCCGTAGCAGTGGTCGACCCGATAATATTTGCGACATCACATACACATAATTCTTCCTCTAACGTTAGGGCATAGGCTATTTTTAGCCGCGTAGCGTCAGATAAAGCTTTAAAAATCAGCTCAACTCCTTGAACCTTCTCAACTTGAGGTTGAATCCGATTTACTTTTTGTTCATCAAAACAAAACGTATCGCATGTATCCTTTATGTTTCTTTTCAATGTTTCTTTTACCATTTGATCACCTACATTCTAATATTTGTTTGATTATTTCTGATAGTATATGTTTCTCCATGAATTTCGTCAACGATTATCACGCTTTAGAACCATTAAGTTTCATGACCAAATAAAAAAGATCCCAAGGCACATTCATACTAGTACCTTGGGATCTTTCGTATCCTGTCCTAAAAAGAACAGATATCTCTGTTTTAGGAAACAACATCATATCCTTGTTCTTCGATTGCCTCTTCCATTTCAGCATTACTTACATCGCCGTCGTAAGAGACATCCACTCTACCTGAAGTAAGGTCAACATTTACATCTTGTACGCCATTCAAATCCTTAAGTGCTCCTTTTACAGCTGCCTCACAGTGACCGCAAGTCATTCCTTTTACTTGTAACGTTGTTTGCATTTCAACATCTTCCCTTCATAAAATTTTATATTTTCGCTCGCTTCAAACGCAGCGAATTACTAACGACACTAACCGAACTGAACGCCATCGCTGCACCCGCGACCCACGGGGCCAACAACCCTATTGCAGCAATGGGGATTCCAGCTGTGTTGTAAGCTAGTGCCCAGAACAAGTTCTGGCGAATATTTTTCATCGTTTTTTTACTGAGAACGATCGCCTTACTAAGATGTTCAAGATCACCTCCGACTAGCGTGACATCTGCTGTTTCAATAGCTACGTCGCTACCAGTTCCGATCGCGACACCGATATCAGCTGTTGCTAACGCAGGAGCGTCATTAATGCCATCACCAACCATAGCTACCTTTTGTCCCTGCTGCTGAAGTTCTTTGACCTTTTCAGCCTTCTGTTCGGGCAGCACTTCAGCAAATACCCCACCAATTCCCACCTGGTCGGCAATGGCACGGGCCGTTCGCTCGTTATCCCCGGTGATCATAAACACATCGATTCCGAGCGACTTCAGATCATGAATCGCCTGCTTCGACGTTTCCTTCACCGTATCGGCAACAGCAACATACCCTTTTATAGCTCCATCAGTGGCAATAAGCATGGCTGTTTTGCCCTGTTTCTCAAGTTGGGACAGCTTCTCTTCATGCTCCTCAAAGCTGATATTTTCACGCTTCATCAGTTTTCTAGTCCCAACGAAAACCTGCCTTCCCTCTATTTGAGCTTGGATCCCGTGACCAGGTATAGCTTCAAAGTGATCCGCTTCTTTTATTTCTACATCGTCTTCTTCACCATATGCAACAATCGCTTCTGCTAACGGATGTTCCGATGCTTTTTCTGCAGTGATTAAATCAGCTAAAATCGCTTTTTCATCGTCCTCTAAAGCAACAAAGTCTGTCACTTCTGGTTTTCCCTTCGTCACTGTACCCGTTTTATCTAACAGGACGGCATCTAATTGTTGTGTGCCTTCTAAATATTCTCCCCCTTTAAAGAGGATTCCTTTCTCGGCTCCTTTGCCGGTACCAACCATAATCGAGGTCGGTGTGGCAAGACCGAGTGCACAGGGACAGGCAATGACTAAAACTGCAATTGCTGCTTCAAGTGCCAAGGGCAGCTCACCTGGGGCAGCGAATATATACCATGCTAAGAAAGTAAGAACCGCGATACCAACAACTATAGGTACAAAAATACCTGAGATCGCATCAGCTGTCCGTTGGATAGGCGCCTTGGACCCTTGGGCCTCTTCAACAATTTTCACAATCCCTGCTAAAGCTGTGTCTTTCCCGACTTTTTCAGCTTTCACCTTTAGCGTACCGTTCTTGTTAATCGTTGAACCGATTACGGCATCGCCTTCATATTTTTCGATCGGCAATGATTCCCCCGTAATCATTGATTCATCAATGGAAGATTGCCCTTTCGTCACACTTCCATCAACAGGAATCTTCTCTCCCGGTTTGACAAGTAACACGTCACCAACCTGTACTTGATCAACAGGGATCTCTTCCTCTTCCCCGTTACGCAGGACGGTCGCTTCCTTCGCTTGTAAACTAAGAAGTTTCGTTAGCGCTGCTGTTGTTCGTCCTTTCGCTAGGGCCTCAAACAATTTCCCTACCAAAATCAGCGTGATCAACACCGCACTTGTTTCAAAGTATAGCTCAGGCATAACGTCTGGATTTAGCTGCCAACGGATCGCTTCCACAACACTGTAAAAATAGGCCGCAGACGTCCCGAGGGCAACAAGTACATCCATGTTCGCACTTTTGTTACTCAAAGCACGATAAGCTCCGAGGTAAAACGGTGCGCCAATATAAAACTGAACCGGTGTTGCAAGTAGGAACTGAAACCATGGGTTCATCAGAAGCGCAGGAACTGGTATACCAAGATCCCAAGGCAGGTGTGCTACCATTGTGTACAATAATGGCAATGAAAGGAGCACCGAAATGAAGAGCTGTCTCTTTTTCTTATTGATTTCCTCTTTTTTATGATCCTTTTGTTCCTCTCGATCTTTTTTTACAACAGCTTCGTAACCGAGCTTCTTGACTTTTTCAATGATATCGTCGAGGGAAACGAAGCCCGGATCATATTCAACAACCCCGGCTTCCGTGGCTAGATTCACGCTGGCCGCTTCAATGCCCGTCATTCTGCTTAAGCCTTTTTGAATGCGAGTGGAACATGCCGCGCACGTCATCCCATGGATATCGAGTTCCACTTTTTCCTTTTGAACACCGTATCCAAGTTTTTCAATTTTCTCGATTAGATCATTAGGCTGCACCTGATCCACGTTATAGCTAATTCTGGCGTTTTCCATGGCCAGGTTCACACTAGCATCAACGCCGTCCATTTTATTTAACACTTTTTCAATACGAGTCGCACAGGCGGAACACGTCATGCCTGTAATTCCAACATTAACACTCTTTTGATCACTCATCGATTCACGCCCCCTTATTTGGAGAACTGCTGAACAACTTTCATTAATTCATCAATAGCTTCTTCGCCTTCCCCTTTTTTAATCGCACCGGCCACACAATGATGCGTATGCCGCTCCAATAAAGAGTAACCTACTTTATTTAATGCGTTATTTATAGCTGAAATTTGTACAAGTATGTCGACACAATAGCGGTCATTTTCCACCATCTTTTGAATCCCTCTAACTTGACCTTCAATTCGCTTCAATCGATTTAACACCGCCTGCTTCTCTGCATCTGTTCTTGGAGTTACAGGCTGTTTCCCACTATTTTCAGGCAAAATATTTTCATCCATTTTTTATTAAGCCTCCTTTTTTACAATATACCCTATATAGGTATTTAAGGTCAATAGATTTACATCCCATTATTTAAAAGCATCATACGTTTATTTAAATACCGATACCGGGTATATGTTAAGTAAATGCTGTAACAGGAGGTGTGCTAATGTTAACCCTTATTTCTTGGATAGCACTGGGTATAGGATTTATATGCTCTGCCATCATCGTAGTCGATGTGATAAAACATCCTCAAATGATGAAGATCATGAATTTTGTCTGGCCGATCAATGGCTGGTTCTTTGGACCGTTTGCTTTATGGACTTATTTTAAGTGGGGACGGTTAAAAGCCAAAGATTTAGATATAGCAGATACCCGCGGCAGACCAGCAAATGTTTTTGTATCTACCAGTCATTGTTCTTCAGGTTGTACATTAGGCGATGCGTTAGGCGTTCCTATTGTCGCTTTAACAGCGATGACGATTGCGGGCTCCACTCTATTTGCTCATTACATGGTGGAATTTATTTTAGCCTATTTGTTTGGTATTATTTTTCAATTTTACGCCATTTATCCTATGAATAAAAACCAAGGTATCACAGGGTCTATTAAAGCGGCGATTAAGGCTGATTCTTTGTCCTTGATTGCGTTTGAAATAGGAATGTTCGGCTGGATGGCTATTGTACACTTTGTATTATTTACCACTCCGCCAAAACCAGCTGAACCAACGTATTGGTTTATGATGCAGCTTGCTATGATTTTGGGTTTCCTTACCAGCTATCCAGCTAATTGGTTGTTAGTGAGAAGGGGAATTAAAGAGGAAATGTAGCTCTCCAATTAATGTTTTAAATCATCTTGCTCTGGAAATAATAGTAGTGTGTGTTCAAAAAGTTGACGAATGAGAACGTCGACAAAGTTCGTCACACCCAGTGACAAAGTCGACACGAGGTGCGAAAGTTTTGAGGACCACAGCGTATGCCTTTCATACGTGAGGACCTTAAAAACCGAGCAAAGAAGAAATTCGCCGTTTAACCATTTGGTGACTTTTGAACATCCTCTAGAAGCAAGACATATTTTAGGAGGGTATTATATGAGTCATAGACAATATCAAAATGTAATTGAAGTCCTGCACGAGTGTATGGAAGCCTGCAACCACTGCTTCACATCTTGTCTGCAAGAAGACCATGTGAAAGATATGGCTGAATGCATACGGCTCGACCGTGAATGTGCAGATATTTGCGCCTCCTTCGAGCAAGCATTAACTCGTGGTACACCTTTTGTGAAAGAATACGCTCAATTATGTGCTAAAGCCTGCCGTCAATGTGGTGATGAGTGTGCCAAACATGACCATGACCATTGTCAAAAGTGTGCAGAAGCATGTCGCAAATGTGCTGATGAGTGTGAGAAGCTAGTTTCATAATAGAGGAATATGAGTCAGACTGTCGATATCTTTCCGACAGCCTGACTCTTATTTTTTTCCTTATAGTGTGTGTTCAAATCGAATGAGAAACAAGATATTTCCTTGACAGTACTTGATGAGGGCCTCAATCGAATTATAGAGATGATTTAAATTATTCTCAACACCAGCAACGTAGCACGCTCTGTCAAGTTACACTCCATCCCCTTCCCTTGGACCTGGGGTCACACTTAAAGTAAATCTAGTCTGAACACATACAATTAAAAGATGATCCTCTTTAATACTTGATACAGTTGGTGGAGAAGAACACAAAGCAAACTACGCGGTCCTTCGAAGACCCCTTACCCTTCTTATCAAATTTAAGAATAAACACCATCCGTATTTTGAATAATTTAAATTTACTGAAAACATTGAATCTAACTTAAGAGTTTGGTTTAATAAAGTCAGCTCAGGATCTTAAGATAATGAGAGTTTTGTTCGACCTTGTTTGATAGCGCTTACAAATGAAGTTATGAAGGGAGAAAAAAGATGGAAGAGAGAAGTGAATTGAAAAAGACGTTGAAGCCGCATTGGGTCTGGGCAATTGCATTTGGTTCAGCTGTAGGATGGGGGGCTTTTGTTTTACCTGTAGATTGGATGTCAGCAGCTGGTCCACTTGGAGTAATTATCGGTTTTAGTATCGGTGCTATTTTGATGATATTAATCGGGGTGAGTTATGGATACCTCATTAAAAAACTCCCTGTTTCTGGTGGAGAATTTGCTTATGCTTATTATGGATTTGGCCGCTATCATGCTTTCTTTTGTGGATGGTTTTTAACCTTAGGTTACATGTGTATTGTAGCATTGAATGCCTCAGCACTGGCTCTATTAGTAAAATTTGTGCTTCCTAGTGTAGCGATGCAAGGACTAATGTACAATATTGCCGGGTGGGAAGTATATGCTGGTGAGGTTCTGATCGCTTGCCTTGCGCTCATTGCTTTTGCCTACTTAAACATCCGAGGTACCAGCTTATCAGGACTTATGCAATTTATCTTCTGCATTACACTAATTGTGGGCTTAATCTTATTAGTTATATCAATGATCCTTCATCCTTCTAGTTCATTTACAAACATTCAACCTCTTTTTAAACCAGGAGTGAGTACCGTCGCAGCCGTTATCGCGATCGTTGCCATTTCTCCTTGGGCTTATGTCGGTTTTGACAATATTCCACAGGCAGCAGAAGAATTCAACTTTTCTCCACAGAAAGCATTTAAGCTTATCGTTATTGCATTGATTTGTGCCGCTGTTACCTACTCACTAACCATTATAGCTACTGCTGTTGCAATGCCATGGCAAACACTGATTAACCAAGAAACGATATGGGGGACTGGTGACGTTGTTAATAACGCGTACGGTACGATTGGCGTACTATTACTCTCTTTATCGTTGTGTATGGGAATTTTCACAGGATTAAACGGCTTTTATGTATCGACAAGCAGACTACTATTTGCGATGGGAAGAGCAAACATTCTCCCGCGCGCTTTTGCTAAACTGCACCCTAAGTATGAAACTCCTTATATCGGCATCGCCTTCACATGTATTGTCACTCTATTTGCACCATTCTTTGGCAGACAGGCATTATTGTGGGTTGTTGATATGTCAGCCATTGGGGTTACTATCGCTTATTTCTATTGTTGTGCGGTGGCATATCGACTGTTTAGATGGTCTGAATCAGGGAATAACAAAACATTAGCTATCTCACCTTCTAAAAAAGCTATGACATTATTGGGTGTGATTAGCAGTATAGGTTTCCTATTATTACTCATTGTCCCCGGATCACCAGGGTTTTTAGGTACACCATCTTGGGTCGCACTCTTTATATGGGTTATATTAGGTCTAATTTTTTACGCAGTAAAACGAAAGGACCTCGCTAGTATTCCAAAAGAATCACTTGACTACAATGTATTCGGAAAGACACTTGACCACGAGTCTACATCGCTAGACAATGAATCTGATATTGCAAAAAAGGATGCTTAGTTACTAAGAACAAGATTAAAACAAAGAGTTCAAGCTAACCCCCAGTCAGTGGGCAGCTTGAACTCTTTGATGGGTGTATTAACTTCGGGACATAAACTGTTAAAAATAGACCAATAAGTAAATTCTACGTAGAAGTCTACGAAAACAAAGCAGGCACTAGATTTTCGACACACAGATGAGGATAACAGACGTGATCAAGTGGATAGTCTCTATTGTTTTATATTATTGTTTAAATTGTTCGAAGCTACACCTAAAGGTTGATTCGCCAATTTATTTAGTACATGAAAGAGTGTTACTATTCCGCACTCTATATCTTCCCATTCCGTATTTTCCTCTTCGCAATGGCTTTTACCGTTTATGCTCGGAACAAACAACATTCCTGCATTAGTTATATGCTGCATGTACATCGCGTCATGTCCCGCCCCGCTAATCAAATGTTTATAAGGATGACTTAATGAACGACAAGTACCCTCCATTAATGTACAAATTTCATTTGAGAAGTGTACAGGCTGATGGGTACGAATTTCCTTAACCGTGGATGACAGCGAACTTTCTTCCACTTCCGTTTTAATCAATTGTTTTATCTCTTCCATTCCTTTGTATAATTCTTCTCTATTTGGATGGCGAAAATCAATCGTAAACTTAGTTTCACCTGGTACTGCATTAATGATTCCTGGTGATGTTGTAATATTCCCCACAGTGGCAACTGTTTGTTCATCCCTATTTTCAGCCCATAAACTTATTTTTTGGATGATGGCGGCTGCTTTTACCAAAGAATCATTTCTCATCGACATTGGCGTAGAACCAGAATGATCCGATTGTCCCGCTACCTCCACCTGCATCCATGAAAAACCTGCAATTCCCTCTACAATACCAACACTTTTTTGCTCTATTTCCAACATTGGTCCTTGTTCAATATGAAGCTCTATAAATGCGCTAACCTCCCGTGGTCGATTAGATTCCTCCCCCTTAAAGTCAATTGCTTCTAACTCATCTTTAAACAAAAAGCCTTTATTATCTTCACGGGTGTACACATAGTCTTTGGTAAATTGACCTGTGACAGCTCCACTCCCTAGCATTTGAGGCGTAAATCTAGCCCCTTCTTCATTTGTAAATGAAACTAACTCGATCGATCGAAGTGGTTTTACTCCTTGTTCTATTAATGACTCTACAGCTTCTAGCGCCCCTAATACACCTAGTACTCCATCAAAATTACCACCTTTAGGAACAGTATCCAGGTGAGATCCAGCCATTACAACTGGCAAACCTCTTTCCAACCCATGGAGTTTACCATAAATATTACCGAAGTCATCTACTCTAGTATCTAGACCTACTTCCTCCATCCATTTAACAAAAAGCTTTCGTGCTCTTTTATCTTCCTCTGAAAGAGCTAACCTTGTCACTCCTCCATTTGGTGTGGCTCCTATTTTCGCCATCTCGGTCATTCTTGCCCTTAATCGATCAATATTTATCATTAGACATCACCCTTTAACTAAAATAGTTACCTTCAGAAAATTCTGATTTCCATATAATTAAAATAGTAGAAGATAAACATCCCATTTACAATGTGTTTTAGTTAGCATGGTTTATTAAAGGTGTATAAACCCACACAAAACACTGTCACCCCGCTGAACTAACCCTTTTATATGAGTTTTTGATAATGACTATTACAATTTTCTATGCCACTTTTATTCAGAAAACATTCATTATTCAGTTAATTAATGTTTAAATTAAATAAAGTAATGTCCATGCCATCTTTGGATGAACATCTTAGGTGTGATTGTTTCAATCGTTATAAATTTAAGCCTTTAATAGGAGGAAAATGGATGTCGTGGTATTTAGGTTATATGATTGGATATTTTGCTTTCATGTTTGCCGTTGGTTTTTATTACTTCACTAAGGTAAAAACCTCAGACTCTTATTTAATTGCGGGTTGGAATATGGGCTTCTTGAACATAGTAGGTACAATTATCAGTACGAATTGTGGGGCTGCTGTTTTTATTGGCTGGATCGGAATGGGATTTACTGTAGGAATGTCAGGTTTTTTCAAGTTTGCTTTACCAGCTTACCTAACGAGTATGCTTTTGATTGCTTTCTTCAGCAAACCCCTAAGGAGACAGAAACTTTACACAATAGCTGATTTATTCGGTGAACGTTTCGGAGCCAAAACAGGGATCATCCCTTCCATCTTCTCTGCATTTATTTACTCTGTACCAACTACAGCACTTCAAATTGTCGGAATGAGCACTGTATTTAATATGGTGTTCGGTATAGAGCCAAAAATAGGTATAGCTTTATCTTTTGCTTTAATACTAGGGTTCACTATACTCGGAGGACTTGTAGCCACAATCGTAACAGATGCCATCCAAAGTGTTATTTTATTGATCGGGATTATTTTATTGGCATTTGCAGCCTTAAGATTTGGTGGAGGCCTATCTAATGTCATCGCCAATACTCCTGTAGAGTATTTAACGCCAACTGGAGCTGAAGGCTTAGGTAATGTTTTACTATTCGCTTTATCTGTTGCTCCTTTCTATTTAATCTGGCAATCTACCTGGCAGCGGATTTTTGCCTCGAGAACAGAAAAAGTGGCAATAAGAGCGGGACTAACAGGTTTTGTCATTGCCTTATTTATATCTGTCTTGCCTTATAGTATCGGACTCATAGCAAGACAATTTGTACCTTCAGATATCCAACCTGATTTAATTTTCTCCTATGTAACGGTGGAACTGCTTTCTCCGGCGATAGGCGGTATTGTCATCACTGGGTTGCTATCCGCTTTAATGACTGGGGCCGACTCCTTCATTCTCCAAGGCAGTTCAAATATCACACAGGATTTATACCACCGCCTTCTTAAACCCGAAGCCTCAGAGAAAGAAATGATGTTTGTTTCCAGATTAAGTGTGGTCATCATTGCCCTGCTTTCGGTAATTATAGCCTATTTTATGACTGATATTATTAGTATGTATCAATGGGCATTACGATTATCTGCCACCACCCTAGTATTCCCTTTTTTAGCAATCATGTTGTGGAAGAAAACTACGAACAAAGGCGTTATTTCAAGTATGTTAGCAGCCTTTATGACCACTCTAATTTGGCCATTGTTTCCAATGGATACTGACCAAGTCATACCAGGTTTTATCGTCTCTATTGTCACTTTAATCGTTGTAAGTTTATTAACGAATCACTCACCTGGTGAAACCGTAAAAGCCGTTTTCTGGGAAGACCTCCCATCTGCTCGTAGAGGAATGGACGAGCCTGATGATTCTAAAAAATCACAAATTTACTAGAGAGGGGTAACAGAATGAAAATTGATATGATCATAACAAACGCAAATATCATTACGCTAGATCAAAGGAATACAGCAGCAAAATCATTGTTAGTGTCAAATGGAAGGATTGTAGAAATATGCACTGAATCAACCCCTGATATGAGTGCGTATACAACCACATCGAACACTTATACATTAGACTTAAAAGGGGCCACAGTTTTACCAGGGTTTATCGATACCCACAGTCACCTATTAATGTATGGCCAAATGTTAAACGATATAGATTGTCGCTCGCCCCACACGAATGATATTCGCCAAATTGTAACTAAAATTCATGAAAAAGCACAACTATCTAAGCCAGGGGAATGGATCATGGGATGGGGGTACGATGATACATTACTCAACGAAAAAAGGCATCCAACAAGGTTCGATCTAGATCAGGTTTCTCAAAACAATCCAGTATTTATTAGGCATATCTCAGGCCATTTTGCTACAGTAAATTCCAAAACATTAGAATTGGCTGGCATCTCAGATGATACGCTCAATCCAGACGGTGGTTTTTTTGGGCGAGATGACTCTGGAAGATTAAATGGAGTGATTCATGAGATTCCTGCATTGGAAAAAGTATTCCCTGTCCTGCCCGTATCTAATGAAGAGGAAAATATAGAAAACATAGGAAAAGCTGCACAAACCTATCTATCTCAAGGAATCACTACTTGTACCGATGCAGGGGTGGGACTAGACAAAGGGATAAGCGAACTTGATGCTCATTTGGCAGCAGTGAATTCTGGAAAAAACCCGATGTCAATGAGATTAATGATATTGCATCATTTACTAGGAGAAGATGGTCGTTTTGCTGGTTATAACGCCAAAGAAATTCAAAACGAGCTAAATAATAAAACGAATAACAAAGTTAAACTTGATAGTGCGAAATTATTTCAAGATGGTTCCATTCAGGGTTATACAGCTGCACTTAGGGACCCTTATTATAGTGACAAGTCGGTTAAAGGTACCCTGCTTCATGGTCAAAAGGCATTCAATGAGGAAATATTAGATTTGCATAGAAGAGGCTTTCGTATTGCCATCCACGGTAATGGTGATAAGGCTATTGAATCAAATATTAGTGCGCTTCAAGAGGCCCTCCAAAAGGCTCCTAGGGAAGATCACCGCCATCGAATCGAGCATGTCCAAACGGCCTCTTATCATGACTTAAATTTAATGAAAAAGCTCGGTATTGCCGCTTCATTCTTTATTAATCATGTTTATTATTGGGGTGAACGACACAGAGATATCTTTCTAGGTCCGCAAAAGGCAGCGAGATTAAACCCCTTAGCTGAGGCAGTAGATCTAGATCTATTATTTACACTTCATTCGGACTGTCCAATCACACCTATTTCGCCATTATTCTCTGTCTGGGCTGCAGTCAACCGGCTAACTAGTAAAGGAAATGTTTTAGGAGAAGGGCAAAAAATAGACGCTTTAACGGCTTTAAAATCTATGACAAGCTATGGAGCAGCATTAAATTTTGAAGAAGACGATAAAGGAACGATAGAGGTTGGAAAGAAAGCAGATTTTGTTGTATTAGAAGATAGTCCAGTAACCTGCCCTCCAGAAGAAATAAAAGATATCCCTATTTTAAGTACGATTATTGATGGAAGAATTGTTTGGACAAATAAGATAAAAAGCATTGTATAACCCATGTATATTATAATATTCCCTAAACTAGTACACTAAGGAAATAGGCTTTTATTTATGTGGTGGGCTGATCTCTGTATCAATACAGGGATCAGCCTGTTTAATGTCATTATGATTGTAACAAAGAAAGAGAGCTTTAGATACGTATTTTCTTAACGCTCCCCCTTTAATACATAGTAAAAAGAGGCTGTTACAGAAGGCCGCAGAATTGCGGACCTTCTACAAGACAGCCTCTTAACTAATCGTTATTTTTTACCCCAGCTTTCAAAATCTAAATGTTTATATTTAGGCAAGTGACGTGTTGGCATTTTCAGTGCATCTTTTCTGAATGGTGGTGCTAGTTGCGTTCCGTCTACTTGGATGTCTATAACAGTTGGCTTTTTGGATTTAATCGCCTCAGCTATCACAGGCCCGACATCTTCTGGCCTATCTACTCTGTACCCTTGCGCTCCCATTGATCTAGCTACTTCGGCAAAATCAGGGGAATCAATATCTGCACCGACAAAGCGATTATCGTAGTAATCTACTTGGTTCTTCTTCTCGGCACACCATGCGTTGTTATTGAACACACATGCAACGACCGGAATATTCTGTTCTACTGCTGTACTAACTTCGTGGAGACTCATGCCCCACGCACCATCACCGACAATGGCCACCGCGGGACTGCTCGGATCTCCTAATTGCGCTCCTAATGCCGCTGGATAAGCAAATCCTGTATTGCCAAATGTAAGTGCCGCAATATGTTTTCTCCCTTGGTTAAATTTCAAATAAGCATTTGCTGTAGAGGAAACATTTCCAATATCAGTTGAGATCATCGTTCCTTCTGGTACTGCTCTCATCAACTCCAACAGGGCGCGTCGAGGGTTGATAGGATTTCCGTCTTCCATTGCCAGGGATACAAGTTCTTCTTCCCATTTTTCTCTTTCATGCGTGACTTCTTGTAAACGATTTTGGTTTTGTACCGGATCAGGGGCTTCCTCCTGCAATCGATTTAGGAGCTCATCACATGCTGATTTGGCATCTGCAATTAAACCAACCTCAATCGGATGTGTACGTGCAATATTTCGAGGGTTAATATCAACCTGAATAATCTTGGCGTCTTTAGGAAAATAATCAATGTCGTAACAAGGTAAGGTTCCAAACACCGATAACCTTGTGCCGATGGCGAGCACGACGTCTGCTTTTTTCAACGTATTCATGGCAGCTTTTGAACCCATATATCCAATGGGCCCAACAGCTAATGGATGGTTATCCGGAAACGCATCATTATGCATGTAGGAAACCGCTACTGGGGCTGTTAGATGTTCCGCAATTTCTTTGACTGTATCAATCCCGTCAGAATCTACGGTTCCTCGACCTGAGATAATCACAGGATACTCCGCGTTTTTAAGCAGCTCAACGGCATTATCTAGTTGAGCAGGATCACCGCTTCCACGAGAATCCACACGATATTGATAAGGTTCCAAAATTTGATCTTCTAATTCACCGTAAAAATAATCACGGGGGATATCGAATAGTACTGGCCCTCGTTCGGCATATGCAATTCTAAATGCTGTACGCAGGCAATCAGCTACGCGGCTGACGTGGGTTACCTGAACCGTTTCCTTCGTAATGTCCTCAAACACAGAGACCTGATTGCATTCTTGGAAACCATCCCATCCAACTGTCGGCGTACCTGCAGATGGTGAAATTACGACCATAGGGGTGTGTGCCTGATTCGCTGCTGCCACAGAAGTTACCATATTTGTAATCCCCGGTCCATTCTGACCAACTACTACACCTGCTACTCCTGTTACACGAGTATAGGCATCAGCCATATGTGCGGTTGTTTGTTCATGACGTACCGGCAGGAACCGAATATCGGCAGTAGGTAATAGATCAAGCATATCCATGAACGCTGATCCTAAAATTCCGTAAACCTCTTTTACTCCTTCAGCCACTAGTGTTTCTACAATAGCTTCACTTGGCGTCATCTTAACCTTTTTCCCTCTTATTTGTTTTACTTCGGATTCTACTTTTGCCATATAAAATTCCTCCTAAATTATTATTTATATTCATTCCCCTATCTAGCATACTGGGGATTGAAATGATAGCTTTTTATCTAAGTGTTTAATAGAATGAAGAAATACTTCAGCTGTAGACTTCAACACTACATCACGATGAAAGACGATATAGAAATTCCTTAAAAAGGATACATCTTGAATAGGGTACGTTTTCAAAAGCCCTAATTGTAATTCTTTTTTTATTGCACTTTTGGATAAAATGGAAAGCCCCAGTCCGGATTCTACCGCCGATTTTACTGCTTCCGTGCTTCCTAATTCGAACTCAACATTTAGGCTTGACGGATTTAAGCCGCTGTTAATTAGGTGCTGGTTCATGACTGTTCGTGTACCTGACCCACTTTCCCGCAATACCAATGGGAGTTCCTTTAATTCTTCCAGCAAAACAGCCGTTTTCTCCTCTTCAAAATAGTGAGGGGTTGCAACTAAAGTGAGCTCATCTTCTAGGAAAGGTTCTAGGAATAGTTCCGGATCTTCAATTGGCGCTTCAATTAACCCAAGGTCCAAGACATGGTCTTTAATCTTCCCCATAATCTGAGTCGTATTTGTGATGTCTACACTCATCCGGACCAAAGGATATTCTTTTCTAAACTCCCCTAAAATTTGCGGAAGAATATTCTCGCCAATGGTTAGGCTGCAAGCAATTTCCAGGTCGCCATAAACCTGGTCAGACATGCTCATAATTTCCTTTTCAGCCGTTTCACTTACCTTAATTATTTCCTTGGCATAACGGTAAAGAACATTCGCAGACTGTGTTAGTTGAACCTGTTTGGTAGTCCGTTCAAACAAAGTCGTATTCAGGTCTTTTTCTAGTGATTTTATCTGGGATGTGATCGTTGGCTGGGATAGATAGAGTAATTTAGCTGCTTCAGAAAAGCTTTTCTTATCAGCTACTGTGATGAATGTTTGTAGCTTCTCATAGTTCATATTCGCTCACCTTTCTATGAGAGGATGTTCAAAAAACACCTAGTATAAGCTGCGAACTCACTGTCTGCTTGTTTTTTCGGTCCTAATGTAGGCTTTGACATCGTAAAATGCTGACTTTACTGTATTCACTAAAAACTCTAAATCAGCTTCTGTTGAGGAGAGGGGTGGCGCTATAATTAGTACGTTATTGTAACCAGGTACGGTGTCACCGTTGCGTCCTATAATCAATCCATTTTCTTTACATTTTCCAATAATTGAACCAATCAATTGGTCAGAGGCCGGTTTTTTTGTCTTCTTATCCTCGACCATTTCAATGCCATAAAGGAAACCAACGCTCCTGACTTCGCCGACGTTCTCGTGTTCAATTAGCTCCTTTAATTGTCCTAAAATGGATTCACCTAGTTTATCTACACGATTTACGATCTGTTCTCTTTCAATGATTTCAATATTCTTTAATGCGACTGCACATGATGCTGGGTGCCCCCCGTATGTGGAAACGTGTCTAAAATGTGTGTGGTCACCGGCTTCTTTAAACTTTTCATAGATTTCAGATTTTACTGCAGTTGCTCCTAAAGGTAAGTAGCCACTTGTCAATCCTTTAGCCATCGTAACGATATCTGGTTCAACATCATCTGAGTGCATAAAGCCAAACATTTTTCCGGTACGTCCAAAACCAGAAACTACTTCATCCATTATTAGGAGCACATCATGTTTTTTACAAATCTCGGAAACTCTTGTTAAATACGCCTTAGATGGTATGATGACTCCCCCGCCAGAAATAAATGGCTCCATAATGACACCGGCTACGGATTCTGCCCCTTCCCACGTGATCATTTGATCAATCATTTCTGCTGCGATCAGATCACTTTTCTCCGTGTCTTCACCAAAAAGGCTACGGTAACTATATGGAGGCGAGGTGTGAAGAAAGCCCGGTACACCTGGGTCATATTTCATACGACGGTTCGCTTGCGCTGTTGCACTTAATGCCCCTAAGGTCGTTCCATGGTACGCACGGTATCTTGAAATGAATTTGTACTTTCCAGGATTTCCATTTTGACCATGGTATTGACGAGCAATCTTAAAGGCAGCCTCGTTGGCTTCAGATCCGCTATTTGAAAAAAAAGTCTTATAGGATCCACCTAAAAGTTGACTAATTTTCGCCGAAAGATCAATGGCTGGTACATGGCTCAACGTAAGGGGAAAATACGACAATTGCTTCATTTGGTCAGCCGCTGCATCAATTATTTCTTGTCGGCCATGGCCTAAATTTAAACACCATAAGCCTGATACACCATCTAAATATCTGTTCCCATTCACATCTGTAAACCATGAACCCTCACCAGATTCCGCGACCATCGTTGGTTGATTTTCAACATAGCGATGCATCGCATGCCATAGATGATCCGTATCCTTTTTCACCAAACTATCCATTTCATCTTTTACCTTCATCACATTCATCCCCTTCAACTAGATGATTAACATACAAACAGAAATTGACCATTCGGACATCCGGTTGTTCGGACCAGTTAAAAGACACTTTTACGTTCAGTGATTTAAAAAATTCAGATGGGGCTTCTCTTCCTTAATTATTTTTTCTTGATAAATTGATCGAAAACGAATACATGTCTGAACGATAGAACCCTTCTTGATACTCAACGAGATCGCCTTCGTTATCATAAATCATGCGGTTGATAATCAGGGAACATGTAGCGGGAGAAACTCCTAAATGATTAGCATCGTTTTCAAGAAATGGTCCACTTGTGATCATTTGCTCCGCATCTGCAAAATTGATTTCTAATTTCTTCTCAAGTAAATCATAAAGTGTTGCCTTATCTAGGTCATATTTCTCGAGCTTCATTCCGATCTCAACAGGATAATATTGATTTTCTATGGCGATGGGTACATCGTCTGCATAACGGATCCTTTTAATAAAATATGCCGTATCAAGCCCCGTTAATGAAATGATTGATTCATCGGGCTTCATAATACCGTGGTCAATCAGTTTTGCTCCCGGTTTCATCCCCATTCCGCGAATCGTTTCCGTCGTACTGCTTAAGTACCCTAACCATTCTTGAATGGGCTTAAATGAAACGAACGTTCCCTTGCCCTTCTTTTTTTCTAGAACGCCATCCCGGACTAGCAGATTAATTGCCTCTCTAACGGTGCTACGGCTAATCGAGAACTCCTCCATAAATTCCCTTTCACTCGGAATTTTGGTTTTATATTCTCCGTCAAAAATTTTCTTCTCTAAAATCTCCTTCAGTTGAATATGAAGTGGAACAGGATTTGTATGATCTAAAGACATTGGTGAGACCTCCGATTTTCCGTAAATAAAACACCTTCTTGCAAACGGTTCCAATACTCTTTAAAATTAGACGCCCTTTCCATTCATCATCCCCTTTCAGTGAACTTCACCCCAAGGTAGACATCCTATCCATTACTTCTAGGATAGAAGAATGCTACAGTTAACAAGTTCACTTTATCTATATCTAATTATAATCTTACCGATTCACAATTTTCAATAAATTCCGATATCAGGATATTTAATAACTGAGATAGGGAAATGTTATAAATTGGGCAAGAGAGTTTTTATCCGCGAAATCTTAACATTGTTCACAATCCACTCTATTATAAGGTGAGAAAGGTAATGACAGATAATAATAAAGAAGTGATCAGCATTGCAATTAACGGCCGAGATGCCTTTGCTCTTATTGCTTGGAAACTAACGTTTAAGCCAAGTCCAACCATGGCCATGGTTAAAACAAAAGTGGACAGGGTTGCAATTCCATCCATGATGGCAGCCGGTATTTGAATATACTCGCCAATGACATAACTTCCGAAAAGACTCATACAGATAAAACCAATTAAAAACCAAGGGAATTCTATCTTTGTTTCTCCAGCCCCATTAGAGTTTCGCTTCTTCATCCAATACATCAAGATAAAGCATAAAGGGACCAATAAAAACACTCGACCTAATTTAGCTAATAATGCAATCGCTAACGCATCCTCTCCCCCAGGCGCAGCAGCTAGTGCCACATGAGCAATTTCATGTAAGCTTACCCCAGACCAAACCCCATAATCCGAACCGGATATAGGCAGGATAGGCCGGATCAGAGTATAAAGCAGAGCAAAAATGGTTCCGGCTAAAGCAATTATACCTACCCCGATCGCCGTATCCTCCTCCTCAGATTTCACGATCGGGGATATGGCTGCAATAGCTGCTGCACCGCAAACAGCTGTTCCAACTGCAAGTAGAAGGGATAATACAAAATCAGCCTTTAGCCATTTTGCCATGAACATCATAGTTACCATTACAAAAACAATGGTTCCGATATCACGTACTAGCAAAGGCAAGCCCTGATTAAAGATAACAACAATATTTAACTTTAATCCATATAACACGATGGCATACCGAAGTAATTTTTTTGCGGAAAATTCGATACCCGGACGAATTTTTTCAGGATATTCCCAAATTTGACGACAAATGATGGCGATGATAATTGCGCAAGCAAGAGGGCCCACACGATCAAACCCCGGAATCTCAGATAACCCAAGTCCTAATAGTGCAATGAAAAAGGTGAAAGCAATTCCACCGATCCACGATAATGCCAAATTTGGTCTCTTTCCTGACTTTTTTTGCTGGCCCGAAGATTGTACCTCATCAAGTTTCTTTGCAAGCGGTTGTTGTGCCATTTTCTACATGCCCCTTTCCATCTTTTTTTCACAATAGCATAGAAAATGGCCGGTAAATTATACGGATCATTAATGGCTGTTATATAAAAAAATGATAAACCAATCCAATAAGCCCATTTTAATATGTAAACTGCTCCAAGGTGTGCATGAATACTCTCCCACCTTCGCTTACGATTAGAGGCGGGAGTTTCGAGTGTGTCAAGTACTAAGTCATGCTTAACATTCGTGAAGTTGACACGTTTGCCCTAAGGCACAATCCCGCTAGACCCTCTGCCTTGTAAGCATCGGGACATACTTTTCGTAAGATATTCAGAATGCCGTTGACATCGGCATGGATCATCGTGTCGAATTGACAATGTCTTTCATCAATAATAAAATATGTGCATATACTAATATACACATATTTTATTACCTTACACTTGGATTATAGTTAGCACTAGCCCACACACAACTTTACCAAGATTGATAAGAAGGGAAAGGTTTAAATGAAAGAAATAAACCATGAAAAACAATTAAGTACAGGAGAACAACAAGAATTAAGTGAAGAAACTTTATTTGTAGTATCTCAAACCTTCAAAGCACTAGGTGACCCCACAAGAATCCGAATTCTATATCTCCTTTTTGATAGGGAATACTCAGTAAATGACATTGCAGAAGGCTTAGACCTTAGACAGTCAACGGTTTCCCATCAATTGCGTTTTTTAAAAAACTTAAGACTTGTAAAATACCGAAGGGAAGGAACAACATTATTTTATTCCCATGATGACGTCCATGTTATGGATGTGCTTAAACAAACTATTGAACATGCGTGCCATAACTAAGCTTTTTAATAGGCATAGAATGAAAAAATTTATTAAAGATAAAGGTATCACTATTCACTTTAAATTGATATGTGTTCATATATTGACTTATTTTGATTTATTGGAGGGATTCTAATGGGGCATGGACACAACCATACTCATGGAGCAAATAAAAAGGCTTTACTGATCAGCTTTATTATTACAACGACCTATATGGTAATTGAAGCGATTGGTGGTTTTTTAACGAACAGCCTTGCCTTATTATCTGATGCAGGACATATGTTAAGTGATTCTGTATCACTGGGTGTTGGTGTTCTGGCTTTTGTAATGGGTGAAAAAGTAGCGGATTACAGTAAGACATACGGATATAAACGTTTTGAAATCCTTGCCGCTTTGTTTAATGGGGTTACTCTTGTATTAATCTCATTGTATATTTTTTATGAAGCTTATCAACGTTTTACCAACCCTCCAGAGGTTGGTTCTATGGGTATGCTAACTATTGCTATTATTGGCTTGATTGTAAATATCTCGGTGGCTTGGATACTGATGCGTCAAGGTGATACAAAAGAAAATTTGAATTTACGTGGGGCGTTTCTTCATGTTTTAGGTGACTTATTAGGTTCTGTTGGTGCTATTGTTGCTGCACTACTCATCATGTTTTTCCAATGGGGCTGGGCAGATCCTCTTGCAAGTGTCATTGTGGCCATCCTTATTTTGATTAGTGGTTGGCGTGTAGCGAGAGATGCTGTACATGTTTTAATGGAAGGAACACCTAAAAACGTCGAGATCAAAGACATTACCGATACGATCGAAGCTATTCCTGGGATTTTAGGCATTCATGATTTACACGTATGGAGTATTACAAGTGGGCAAAATGCTCTCTCCTGTCATGCAGTTGTTACAGAGAATTTGACTATTCAAGAGTGTCAGGAACTACTAAGAACTGTTGAAGCTCAACTACAGAATAAACATGTCGGACATGTGACAGTCCAATTGGAAACAAATGAACACCCTCATGAGAATTCTCTCTTGTGTAAACACGAACATGAAGGACATTCTCATTAACATGACCACTAAAATTGTTTACCTCCATTGTGCTAGCAATGGAGGCATTTTTATGAGAATTGGAGATGACACAGCCTACACTTCTTGGGACCTGAAAAAACTTGTTTCGCGCTAGTTTCTAGTCACTCCTACCGGACAACTGCATCTTCTTTTATCATCTATGCTTTGAGTAATTTAGCATTGATGGCCACAACTATAGTGCTCAAGCTCATCAGAACGGCCCCAACGGCTGGACTTAAAATAATTCCAATAGGTGCCAGAATACCTGCTGCTAACGGAATAGCAATGATATTATACCCTGCTGCCCACCATAAGTTTTGAACCATTTTCTTATACGTATTGTTGGACAATTCTATAATCGATACAATATCTTTTGGGTTACTTTTAACTAGAACGATATCTGCTGTCTCTACAGCCACATCGGTACCACTTCCAATAGCTATACCTACATCGGCTGTTGCGAGAGCGGGTGCATCATTTACACCATCACCTGTCATCGCTACTTGTCTTCCATCTGATTGCACTTTCTTCACTTGGTCTGCTTTGTGATCAGGCAATACCTCAGCATACACTTCATCCATATCCAACTGTCTAGCAACCCAATCGGCCACTTTTTTGTTATCCCCTGTCAACATGATGGAATGAACGCCTTTTTGTTTAAGAGCGGCTATCGCTTCCTTGGCTGACTTCCGTACCATATCTGCCAGAGCAATCATGCCGACCAACTGATCATCATCAAGTACAACAAACACAACTGTTTTTCCTTGTTCGGAAAGCTCATCAAAAGAAGCAGAATCATACGATATTTTTTCATCTTTCATATACCCAGGACTGACGACTTTCACATTTCTGCCCGCAACATCACCTTGGAGTCCTTTCCCTGTCATCGATTCAAAGTTTTCTACAGTATCCAAGGAAATCTCTATATCCTCGGCTTTTTGGATAATCCCTCTCGCAAGGGGATGCTCTGAATTTTGCTCCGTACTCGCTGCCCAGTAGATGACATCATTGGTTTGATATCTCTGTGAAGGGACTACATCCGTGACACCAAACTCCCCTTTAGTGAGTGTCCCTGTTTTATCAAAAATGACCGCATCCAAGTTGCGTGCATTCTCAAATTGGGTACGATTTCTAATTAATAAACCTTGCTTTGCTGAGATGGCTGTTGAAACGGCAACGACTAACGGTGCTGCCAGCCCTAAAGCATGCGGACAAGTAATAACCATGACGGTGACCATTCTCTCGATAGCTACATCGATAGCAAACCCTAAGGCTATCCAAATGATGAAGGTAATAATTCCTGCTGCTAATGCCAAGTAAAACAGCCATTTAGCTGCACGATTGGCTAAATCCTGAGCACGGGATTTTGAACTCTGTGCTTCCTTTACTAATGAAATAACTTGAGAGAGATAAGTGTTATCGCCTGTACTTTTCACCTGTATCGTGAGACTACCTTCCTTATTGATGGAACCGCCGATGACCTCATCTTCTTGATTTTTTTCTACAGGCACAGATTCACCTGTTAACATTGATTCATCAATCGCCGATTGACCTTCAACAATCACCCCATCGACAGGTATTTTTTCACCTGGCTTTACTAATACATGATCTTCGCTGCCTAGTTCATTTATCGGCACATCCTCTGTTTCCCCATTTTCATTTACACGATGTGCTTCATTAGGCATTAACTTCACAAGTTCTTGTAGTGCATTGGAAGCCCCCATCACTGACTTCATTTCAATCCAATGACCAAGGAGCATAATATCCACTAATGTTGCAAGCTCCCAAAAGAAATTACGGCCTTCCCAACCAAAGACGACAAGAGAACTATAACCGTAAGCAACAAAAATGGCGAGCCCAATCAGTGTCATCATACCAGGATTCTTATTCTTCAACTCATCAATGGCCCCTGTTAGAAATGGCCAGCCACCATAAAAGAATACAAACGTAGCTAAACAGAATAAAACGTACTGGTCATATCGGAAAGAAAGTTGCAAACCAATGAAATTTTGTATCATCGGAGATAGTAATAAAATAGGAATCGTGAAAATCAACGATATATAAAACCTTTTCTTAAAATTTTCTACCATGTTTCCATGATCGTGATGTTCATGACCTTCGTGTTCATCATGTTCATGGTTTTCATGATTGTCACCTCCCTTATGGGAATGTTCGTGTTGATTACTTTCGTCTCCCTTGTGATGATGTTCATGTTCTTTTGGCACTCTAAAACCTCCTATATGTACTATTTACATTTACCTAAACCTTCATTTCTATACTCATACCCTGCATGGGTATAATAAAACACAAACGATTAATAAATGGCCATCTATAGAAAATTCTTATATTACGAATGAGAAATCAGGCGTTCTGTGCTCTCTGATTCTGAATCGGTATCCTCCACTCATGTAGCCTCTATTGTAGACATGACTGGTCGTTTCATCAGGGATTCCATCAGATAAAATCTTTAGGAGCTACATTAAACAGCCAGAATCCGTAATCTTTTCAAAAACATGTAAGTAAATCCAAGAGACTCACTTAAACATTTCCAATAGAAAAAGGCGGCTTGTCTTTTCCTTTCCTTTCCGGGAAAACAAGCTGCCTTTTCTTTGTCCTGAGTTACTGTTTTTTCTATCAAGATCAAGGATTAACTTTTTTCTTAGCCTTTTCCTGACCTTTAACTGTCAATAGCTTTCTTACTTCTTTTCGTTTCTTCTTCTGTGTTAGGACATAAACCGTATCATAGGCTTGCATGATTGAGTCCCCGGTTGGTGTGATCACTTCATCTCCGCGTGTTATCGTTACAATAATCGTGTCTTTTGGAAAATCTATTTCATTGAGTTCACGACCGGTTATAGGTGAGTCTTCACCGAGAGTAACTTCAATAATTTCCGTTTCGGTTTTGCCTAGGTTAATTAATTCAAGCTCACCAATCGAGCGATTCTTTGGATCACCTGCTAATTTCAAACGCGAACCTACCCATGATAAGGTGCTCCCTTGAACTAATGCAGATATGATGACAACGAAGAATACGGCATTAAAGATGAGATCGCTGTTTTCCACATCATCTATAAGGGGATATGTGGCTAGAACGATCGGTACGGCGCCTTTTAATCCCGCCCAGGATATGAAGGTTTTTTCCTTGAGGTTATAGTTCATTCCGATCATACTGATAAATACTCCGATCGGTCTTGCGATGAACATCAATATGATGGATAAGAGAATCCCTTTCCATGCCACTCCTATTAGCTGACTTGGAAAAGCCAAAAGACCCAGCATCATAAACATGAGGATTTGCATCATCCATCCAAACCCTTCATTAAAACGAAGAATTGCGAAGCGATACATTAAGTCGCTATTCCCTACAAAAACAGCCATAACATATACGGCTAATAGGCCACTCCCGCCAATAGTAGCAGTGAAGGCGTATGTAAAGATAGCAAACGATAAGGCAAGAACAGGGTAAAGCCCTGAGGAATCCAAGTCAATCTTGTTAACAACAAAAACGGTCAGCTTCCCTAGCAATAGTCCGGTTACTAAACCTAATCCCATTTCTATAAAAAAGCTTCCTATTGCTTCCCAAATAGACGTTTCAGGAATTTGAATTAAGTCAATGAAGATGATCGTTAAGAAAACCGCCATCGGGTCGTTCGTCCCAGATTCAGCCTCCAATGTGGAGGTGATTCTCTTCTTTATATTCTTATTCCCAAGAACAGAGAATACAGCTGCTGCATCGGTTGAACCAACGATAGCACCTAACAACAACCCTTCAAGCCATGAAAGTCCGAATATATAAACAGCCGCGGCGCCTGTAACAATTGAAGTAATCATCACCCCTGCAGTCGCAAGTGAACTGGCTGCGCCTGCAATCGGCTTGATATCCTTCCATTTTGTTTGGGTACCGCCATCAAAAAGAATGATAATCAAGGCAAATATCCCGATCAATTGGGCAAGTTTTGC
Source organism: Halobacillus shinanisalinarum (assembly GCF_022919835.1). Classification (NCBI taxonomy): domain Bacteria; kingdom Bacillati; phylum Bacillota; class Bacilli; order Caryophanales; family Bacillaceae; genus Halobacillus; species Halobacillus shinanisalinarum. The sequence continues at coordinate 1,955,959 of NZ_CP095074.1, forward strand.
ATTCTCAAAATAGATATAGTTATTTAAAAGCATTCCAGCCGCCAAAAACAAAATTAGAGAGGGCATCCCTAAGCGTATGGAAAACTTTGTGGTCAATACTCCTGTTAATAGCATGATTGATAGTAATAATATAATTGATTCAACACTAAAGTCCATATAACCCACCTTTAAAATAACAGATTCCAGGTAAGAACCAGCTACTTTACTCGCCCTATTTTCTCTGAACTATTTTCCTTTTTCGAACAAAACTACTAAGTTCAGATTAATATATTTTCTGACAATAATCCAATAATCAGCCTTGTTGCACCAGTATCTCATAGAATGTTGCCCTATAAGAGGATGCTTAAAAAGTCACCAAATGATAAACGGCGAATTTCTTCGTTGCTCGGTTTTTCCGGTCCGCACGTATGAAAGGCATATGGCTTGCGGTCCTCAAGAAAGCGAGTCGTCCCCCGAGCCCTCATACCGTAATGGACCTAGGTGTCTCAGAGCTGAGTCTCCAGGATAAGGGGGCGGTGTGAAGCAACATGGATAGAAAGTGATCAAACTTCTTTATAAAATGGAAACTAAAATCTGCTGGATAAGAATCCATTTTGAACCTTTTCGGAAAAGAACCATATATTCTGCCATTCTTTGGCGTTTTAAAAAGAGCAATTATGAAATTGATTCAATTGCATTCATTGTAAAATCCAAGAAAATCAGATAAGATATGAACTAGTTTAGGAAAACGTTTGCACAATCGCCGGACGTTGTTATTATAAACGCTCTAGGAAGCGATTGTTTGGTGAACGTATAAGCCATACTCCAGCACACTATGGCGAAAAAACAGGTTAATCTTAGGGGGGTTAGAACTATGGAAAAGGTTTGGTGGAAAGAGGCTGTTGGGTACCAGGTTTACCCAAGGAGCTTCCAGGATTCAAACGGGGACGGTATTGGCGATTTACAAGGTATGATTGACCGTCTGGATTACATTAAGGATTTAGGCATCGATTTTATCTGGATCTGCCCTATGTACAAATCTCCTAAAGAGGATAATGGCTACGATATATCTGATTATAAGGATATTTTAGAAGAATTCGGAACGATGGCTGATTTTGATCAGTTATTGAATGAGGTTCATAAACGTGGGATGAAGCTGATTATTGACCTTGTCCTTAATCATACGAGTGACGAGCATCCATGGTTTGTTGAATCACGATCTTCGAAGGAAAACCCGAAGCGCGATTGGTACATTTGGCGTGACGGCAAGGATGGCAGCGAACCAAACAACTGGGAAAGTATCTTTGAAGGCTCCGCCTGGCAATACGATAAGAAGACTGACCAGTATTACCTGCATGTTTTCTCAACAAAACAACCTGATTTAAATTGGGAAAACCCTGAAGTTAGAGAAGAACTGTACAGTACTGTGAATTGGTGGCTCGATAAAGGAATAGACGGCTTTCGAATTGATGCCATCAGCCATATTAAGAAACAGGCCGGTCTTCCTGATATGCCGAACCCTGATAACAAACGCTATGTTTCTTCCTTTGATAAGCACATGAACCAGGATGGCATTCATACCTTTTTGCAAGAGTTCAAAGACCGCACCTACGGAAATTATGATGTCATGACCGTCGGTGAAGCCAACGGTGTAAGTGCAGACGAAGCACATTTATGGGTTGGCAAAGAAGGAAAGATGGATATGGTGTTCCAGTTTGAGCATCTCGACCTCTGGGGTCAAGGTACCGAGCAACAACTTGATGTCATCGGGGTTAAAGAAGCACTGACTCATTGGCAGAAGGGGCTTGAAAAGGATGGCTGGAATGCATTATTTATAGAAAACCATGATAAAGCACGTTCGGTATCGACGTGGGGAAATGATCATGAATATTGGCGGGAAAGTGCAACAGCAATAGCCACGATGTACTTCCTAATGCGGGGAACGCCTTTTATTTATCAGGGGCAGGAAATTGGCATGACCAATGTCGCTTTGCCATCTATTGAAGACTATGATGATGTCGCAGCTAAAAACCTTTATCAGAATAAAAAGGCAGACGGCTGGTCACATGAAGAAATTATGGCTATCCTATGGAAAACCTCCCGTGACAACAGTCGAACCCCTATGCAGTGGACGGCAGAGGATCAGGCGGGCTTTACAATTGGGAAACCATGGATGAAAGTCAATCCTAATTACCTGTCCATTAATGTTGCCCAGCAATTACAGGATGAGCACTCCATCCTTTCGCATTATAAGCAACTGATTCAATTAAAAAAGCAACATGAATTGTTTACGTATGGCACCTATGAGTTGTTGCTTCCCAATGATCTACAAGTCTTTGCCTATACACGCACATATGATGAGCAAACCGCATTAATTTTAGCGAATTTAACAGCAGCTGAAGCAAGCTTTGAAAGTGAGTATACATTAACATTAGATGCACTGCGACTTACGAATCAACCTAATACTTTAGACCACGAGACAAAACATGTAAAGCTGTCACCATATGAAGCCCGTGTTTATTTGTTTTAGCTAAAACTAACCACGTCCTTGAAGACGTGGTTAGTTTTTTCCTTTCGTTCTCATCGAATAAAACAACATCAAACCAACACTTGTGAAAGCAGCAAACACAAGCAAGACAAGAACAGGAACACGACCTATATTGAACAAAAGCAAGATACCCGCCCCATAGACAACTCCAACTAACCCAACCATTGGGAGTACTGGTCTTACTTTACCTTTAATCAATAGATCAGCAATAGCACATCCAATCAAAGTAACAAAAAAGCCATATAGCGCCTGGTTGAGGAGAACTTTGCCCCAAATACCCTCCCCGGTTTTAAAGAATGATGCCCCAATGATGATGATCAGATAATACAAATATGTAATAAGAAAACTTATGAAAAAGTTCATATTCGCATTCCTTTCCTTAACAAATAGCCTCTGCCCTATTGTAACAGAGACCTTTCATGAAAATTATTCAATCGTAAGATCTGCTTCCATCTCAAGTTCAACATTACCTTGAATGGCTTTTGAGATCATACAGCTTCCCTCTGCTTTGTCGACTAACTTTTGCAACCTAGTCAGTTCGTTCTGGTTTGCATCATTTGTCAGTACGACTCTCGGTCTATGAATAATCTTTTTATAAGTAAAGTTCCCATCTGTAACATCAACGACCCCTTCAGACTCCATGTCCATCTCCTTTAGCGGCAATTGGGCACGCTCAATCATTGCTGCCAAGCTGATGATATAACAGGTAGCTGCAGCTCCGAGCAGCATCTCATCTGGATTTGTGCCAATATCCGGTCCATCCATTTCTTTAGGAATCGAGATCTTTGTTTTCAGTTTATCTGCTTCGATAGAGCCGACCTCGTTACGCCCACCCGGCCAGTTTGCTTTAAGATGAAAATGATGAAACGCCATAGTATCTACTCCTTTTAATCGAAAAAATCATCTAATCTATACTCATTGTAAACGAGCAGTCATTTTCAAATGAAATCATTTGCTTACATAGAAAAAGGAATCCCCCCCTTCTATGGCGAAACAAACATTAAGATAGGAGATGATTATTCTTGATAAAACTGTCCAATGCCAACTTTGAACGTGCAAAAAATTGGATCCTTGAACATGGGCGTGACCTCGAAAAGGTCCGTGTTAAATGTCTGACTGAAGACGGGCATCAACATGAAATCATAGCAGCACTGTCTGGTTATCAAAATCAAGATGGTGGTTTTGGAAAGGGATTGGAAGCTGATATTAGACTGCCCCATTCCTCCTCGATAGCTACAACCATTGCCTTGCAAGTTTTAGTAGAATTTGATAATTACCCACAGGCGAAACAAATGATTGACAAAGCCATTCGTTACTTCGAAAATCATTTCAATAGTGAACGACAAGGCTGGTACGCTGTGCCGCCAGAAGTTAATGAGTATCCCCATGCCTTCTGGTGGACGGTTCATGAGGATGGGATGTCCTGGATTGATCATCACTGGGGGAATCCTAGTGCAGAAATCATCGGCTATCTGCGTCGCTATCACAGTGAAGTCACCCAACTCGATGTCGATCAGTTAGTACAGCAGTGTATCGATTATTTCTTAAGTTTAACCACCTTTGAATCTGAACATGAAATCTATTGTTATCAGCGTTTCTTTCAACTGCACCCTGATTTATTGACAAACACAGTAACGGAGCAGCTAGAAAAAGCGGTCCAATCCCTTGTTGTTCTTGATAAGGAAAGGTGGAAAAATTACGTACCTTTTCCGTTAAAATTTATACCAGACCTGGAAAGCACTCAGTTTGGAATTCCAAAAAAGAAGATTGATGATAACCTAGCTTTTTTCATTCAAGCCCTAGAGAAGAGTCCGTTTATTGAACCTCCGTGGGACTGGAATACATACATGGACAGCTGGGGACAGGCTAAACAAGAATGGCGTGGCGTGCTCACTTATGAAGCACTCAAGTTGTTGCTAAACTACAGAAAAGTCGTGAGTTAAACTCACGACTTTTCCATTTGGACAAATTCATAGATACTTCCGTTTGTTTGCTGCTGAAATGACTTAACGTAAACAAATCCTGCCCGCTTATACACTTTAATGGCTCTTTTGTTAAAAGATGCGACGGACAATGTGATCTTCGATGGCTCATAGTGTTCGTACACGAAATCAAGGCAACTCTCTAAGAATAGGCTTCCGACTCCTTTTCCAGTTACGTCAGGATGCATACCAAGACCGATATTGACGGTTTTCGGAGCTGCTGCATTAGCTGTGAGAAAGCCGAGTAACTGCCCTTTCTGATAGACACTGTATGTATGTTCACTTCTTGCGTCAGGGTTAATAAACTCCTCATAATCTTCTTTATCAGCTTTCATATCGTAGAAGCTGTATTCCCCAGGGTAATGCCACTCGGCAATGATTTCAGCCTCAGCTTGGTTGATTGGACGAAATTTCACAGTAGTCAACTCCCTGATTCCCAGTCTTTTTTAAAACGCTCCATTTTCATCTGCAGTTGTTCAATCATATCAAGAATCCGCTCAAAGTCTTCCTGGTCGACTTGTTCTGGATCCATCACCTCAACGACTTGATTCAGCATTTGAATACGTTTTTTCACGTAACGAAATTGCTCGGATGGTGTCTCTGCTGCCTTTCCCATTTTGTTCCCCCTCCCCCTAAACTTTTAATAGTTAAAAGAGAGCCTTATGACAAGACTCTCTACTCTTTTTCTTATTGATTAGATTGGTTTTGTTTTTCCGGTTTCTCTTTTTTACCTGATAAGAACCAACCTGCGACTGCGATTAGTACTAGTACAGAGTAAAAGATAAGCTTCCAAGTTGTCGAGTGCGCGAAGTGTTCATCTAAAACCTGGATACTCGGGTGAGCTAGCGTTGCGACAGCCAGCTTCACACCTACCCAGCCGACAATAACGAAAGCTGCAACTTCAAGACCCGGACGGGAATGAAGCAGTTCAACGAAGACATTGGCGGCAAAACGCATAATGATAATCCCAATCATTCCACCCGTTAAGATGACGGCGAACTGTCCACCATCCAAACTTCCTACCGGCGGTAACGGTGTTTCAGGCAAAGCTACAGCTAGCGCAACTGCCGCCAGAATGGAATCGACCGCAAACGCCAAATCGGCAAGCTCTACTTTTAGCACTGTCATCCAAAAGCCTTTTCCTCGGCCTTCTGTATCCACTTCAACATCATCATCTGATATATCATCTTCATCTCCCCTGGATTTCCACCTGTCATACAAGTTTTTACCAGAGATGAACAGTAAGTAAGCCGCGCCTAGCGCTTGTACTTGCCATACATCGACGAGGAAGGAAATGACAAATAATGAACCAAACCGTAGGATAAATGCACCTAAAAGACCATAAAATAGGGCTTTCTTTCGTTTATCCGGCGGTAAATGTTTTACCATTATAGCGAGTACTAATGCGTTATCAGCGGCGAGAATACCTTCTAAACCGATGAGCACAAGCAATACCCAGCCATATTCAATCAATAATTGAGCATCCATGTTTGTTACTCTCCTTTTAATAAAAAATGATCCCACCATTAGGTAAGGACCATAAAAAAACAGACCTTTACCCTGCTGGGTAAAGGTCTCGCTAACAACGTACGTTGCCAGTAAAGCCGGGGACATCTCCCGTAATGACGACTTTACTGTCCAGCTACTCCCCTTTTAGGAAAAAGCTAATTCTTATTTCATCATAGCATGGTCTCGTCATTTGTCAACAGATATATGTCCCTGTCCCACTAATTAGTATTATTATGGTGGTCAATGTATAAACTATACGGATTTTTTAAGCTTCTTCAACAAAAAGCTTACATATTTCTACAATCACCCGTGTAGACTCCACCATGTTTTCAAGGGATACATATTCATATTTACCGTGGAAGTTCTCCCCTCCCGTAAACAGGTTTGGTGTTGGTAAGCCCATATACGAGAGCTGGGAACCGTCCGTCCCTCCTCTGATCGGCTGTACGATCGGAGTGATGGACAGGTTGGTCATTGCACGATAAGCAACATCAACAATCTCTTTCATCGGTTCAATCTTATCTCTCATATTATAATATTGATCATTTAATTCTATGCTTACACTGTCCTCGCCATAGTTCTCTTTTATTTGTGTAACGATGGAAAGAAGCTTGTCCTTCCTAGCGGCAAATGCTGTTTTATCAAAATCTCTTATCAAATAGTACAATTGCGCCGCTTCCACATCGCTTTGTAAAGAAACAAGGTGATAAAACCCCTCATATTCAGAAGTGTATTCCGGGGCTTCCTGCTCCGGCAGCTGTTCAATAAACTCAACGGCAAGCTTTGAAGCATTGACCATCTTGCCTTTTGCGGTCCCGGGATGCACACTATTACCGTTGAAGGTTATTTTAACATCAGCCGCATTAAAGCTTTCATATTGAAGTTCACCAAGTGGACCGCCATCTACGGTATAGGCAAAGTCAGCACCGAATTCCTTGACGTCAAACTTATGTGGTCCTCTCCCGATCTCCTCATCTGGCGTAAAAGCAACACGTACCTTTCCGTGTTTAATGTCCGGATGATCAATTAAATAGTGCATCGCTGTCATAATTTCTGAGACGCCTGCTTTATTATCAGCCCCAAGTAATGTCGTACTATTCGTTGTTACAAGGGTATGTCCTTTATATGTAGGTAATTCTTCAAAGTCACGCGGGGAGAGAACTACCTCCTCATTCAAGTGGATATCTCCGCCATCATAATTCTCAACAACTTGAGGATGGACATTTTGCCCGGTAAAATCCCTTGCTGTATCTACATGGGCTAGAAAGCCGATTACAGGGAGGTCTTTATCTGTATTAGCAGGAAGCGTAGCCATTACATAGCCATTTCCATCCAATGTTACCTCTTCCATCCCGATCCCCTTTAACTCTTCAACCAATTTTTTGGCAAGAGTAAGCTGTCCTTCCGTTGATGGACAAGAGTCGTTCGATTCATCTGACTGTGTGTCAATCTTGACATAACTTGTAAACCGCCTTAATATTTCATCTTTCATTATCATTCTCCTCTGTATACGTATTTTATTATCCTTACCATATGCTTTTAATAAAATGTTTTCAACGAAAGAGCAATAGTGATAACCTTATATCATATTGTTCTTTATAGATACTATATTTTCCTACTTTAGCAGGAATTTCACTTTATAAGACGAATAACTTACAGATAGTAAATACAATACATAAAGGTGTGTGCTGCATGATTCATAAACGCTGGTTTCAAAGTCTGATTGCTGGTATTCTAGTCTCATTATTTATTTTACTCATACATGAAATTCATTTTTTCTTTGATCCCTTCTTCACCTATTTAACTGCCATAGCCATTCCGTTTATTGGCGGCGGCATTCTTTTTTACATTTCAAGACCTGTCATGCTTTTCCTGGAAAAGTACCGAATCCCAAGGCTGCTTGCGATTTTAGTTGTCTTTTTACTCTATATTTTCGCTGGGTTCTTAATCACCCGTTTTATCGCACCGATCGCTCAAGAGCAATTCTCAAGGTTGATTGAAAATTTCCCTAGAATGATCGATATGGTCGGAGAAACCGTTAATTATTGGCAGCAGAATCAAGCCATTATTCCTGATCAGTTTAATAGTGCCATTAACGGTGTCGTACAAAATTTGGAGTCTTACCTTAAAGATGCTTCGACTATAATCATAGATGTAATCAGCCAATTTATCGGCTTTGTTTTTGCCCTCATCCTAGTTCCATTGTTCCTGTTCTTCATGCTGAAGGATGGCGATAAGCTTGTTCCGTTTGTAAGGCAATTTTTGAATGACCGAGTTGGAAAAAGCTTTGAAAGACTTGCCAGATCTCTGGATCATACCTTAAATTCATTCATTATCGGCCAGCTTACCGTAAGTGTGTTCGTTGGGATGTTGTTACTTGTCGGGTATTTAGTGATTGGATTGCATTACTCTCTTACTTTAGCGCTTTTCGCTATGCTCATGAATGTCATTCCATTCGTTGGACCTTTCTTAGCTGTGATTCCTGCTGTGTTAGTCGCCCTATTCCAAGACCCAATATTAGTTTTGTATGTGGCGATTATCATGGTCATAGCTCAGCAAATTGAAGGAAACCTTGTTTCACCTAACGTTATGGGAAAAGCTTTAGACATTCATCCGTTAACAGTCATTACCATTATTTTGGCTGCCGGTAGTTTAGCTGGTTTCCTTGGACTGTTATTTGCGATTCCAGCGTACGCCCTTGTAAAAACGGTTATCACTCACTTTTATAATGAGTGGATCGCTAACAAAACGGAACAATAAGAAGCTTCCCCACTGCCTTCCTTTGGAGGACAGTGGGGGAGTTTTATGACTTTTTAAAATGATAAACCAGTGACTGATCGACAGCCTTATATCCAATTTTTTGATAGATAGAATTAGATGTTGAATTGGCTAAATCAGTGTAAAGAGCACAAAATTGATATCCATCATTCAACAACTTGCCTGTTAATGCAGCTACAGCCTGTGTAGCATACCCATTACGCTTAAATTCATCTGGAGTAAAGACAGCATTTACTGTGGCGCCATTTGGTGTTGACCGAGCTCGACAGACCATCGATACATAGTTTCCACCAACCTCCCAAAAGTGCATTTTTTGATCTGCAATCATATCGCAAGCGAGCTGTTCGGCCCGCTCCCTACTAAAGGAATCACTTGTTTGATCACTAAAAACCAGCAGCCAATCAACTAAAAATAGGAAATCCTTCTGTTTGGCAACCACTAACTCTCCTTCTGCTTTCGTGACTTTTTTCAGCTTATCTAATCGATAAATGCCCTGTTTCATATGAAGCTCACCCTTTTGTCCGCTACATTCTTCCCATGATTGCACAAACCATTGCACAACTTCAGACTGGCCAAGCACACCTGGAACTTCATACTCATTTTCAAATAAAAAATGGGCTAAAAATTTGATTTTGGCTCTGGTTACTGTCGAAATTGCCGGCAGAATCCACAGATGCGGAGGTGTCCTTAACGTAATATAAACAAGGTTGTCCCCTTCGTATAATTCGAGCATGAAGGCAGTAGAATCCCCACCATTAGAGTGCTTCCAACGTTCAATAATACCGAGCGGAAGGTTATTCTCCGCTTCCTTCTGTAATAAAAGTGGTTCAGAATGCTTAGCAAACAACTTTGAATCAGCTGGTCTTTCCATCCTCATCCTTCCATCCTCCTTCTCAATCTTCGGCAAAGAAAATTTCCACTATTATAACCCCTTGACACAACATCTACAATAAAAGAAAGGGGTGTTGTTGGATGACTAAAAAAGAAATTGAGAATGAAATCGCTGCACTTAAATCGGACTATGTACGTATTCAAGGGGATTTAGATAAGCTTGAAGCTGCAGGGGCAAACGTGCAAAACGCAGAAAATCAACTGGCACGTATGGAAGAACAGTTGAAGGATCTTAATCATAAATTAGCTGAAACCAAATAAACACACGAATAAAAGCGCGGGGCGCCCGGTAGACACGACAGATGAAGTTCGACTAAAACCGAGTTATGAGGACGTTCGACTAAGTTCGGCACGTCCTTGAGCCAACGTCGAACTACCCCGCGTCCTGCGGGGCATGTTTCAACGTTGAACGACCTCGAGTCCTGTGGGGACCATGGAGGCGATTGACTAGTCTTTCGTGTCTGGGCGCTGGAGCTGGATGTGGCTAACTTCATGTAAGCTTATCCACAGGCAAATATTTTTATAATTTCCTGGACGATAAAAAAGGGGCGTGCGATCAAGATCGCACACCCTTTTTCTTTTGATTTAATCTAGTTATCATTTATCCCTGTTGACCCACTCTAATACGGTAAGTGTGTAGCCATCCATGATGCTTGTTCTCTTTCTTATTCGCTCCCAGGCTCAGATGGTTTATCCTTCGCCTTTCGCTGCTTCTCCAGCTTCTCTTGAATCTTTTCAAGTTCTTTTTTGGGCGGGGTGAGGGATACAACCACATCTCCCTGTTCCACTCTCGCTTCAACTTCTTCACTAAAGAACTCTACTTTTTTACTCGGCTTTTTGACAAATATTTGAATGGCCTGGTCATCGATATTATTCAAGTAGTCACGGTACGTATATTGTCCCGTAATATTCGTACGTCTAAATACGTAGCCATGATCAACCATCGTATTCAGCTCTTCCCACGAAGCCCCTACTTTAGATAACACACGACCACCAATCGTATGAACGAGATCCTCAAGTTTATCGCCTTCACGCTTGCTTAAACTTAGTTGAAACAGATTATTCCGACCAAATTCAGGTACGAATGTCGTACAAACTAACGCATTATAAGAATCAAATTCGGTTGCAGCCAACATGTATTCATACGGTGTCATATCCAGCTTATATTCCGTCTGCTCTGATAAGATTTCCCCATGATAAGACTTTATCCCTTCAGCTCGGGCACTGGACAATCTTTCCCATGAGGAATCACTAACCAGTACAGGAACCTTCATATCTTCGAGTGCTTTTGCAAGTTTGGTCGTAAACTTGCTTCCACCAATAAGCAAAACCCCAGGTGGTCCCTCCATAGATAGACCGAGCTTTTTCGATAGCCAGCCAATTGAAAAACCATGGGCAACAACAGTTGTAAAGACGAGCGCAAAAGTAAGTGAGATTAAGATGGATGCATCCTCAAACCCTGCATCCAATAAAACACCTGCGAAATAGCCCGAGACGGTAAGCGCAACAATCCCGCGAGGTGCAATCCAACCTACCAACAATTTCTCAGGCCGGGATAAATCGGTCCCCCACGTCGATAGAAAAATGGATAGCGGACGAACGACAAATAACATTAAGAGTACAAACCCGATGATTTCAATATTGAAAATTTGCAGTAACGTTTCACGTGTGAGAGAGGCTGTCAAAAGCACAAAGATTGTTGATGTCAACAATAATGAAATACTCTCTTTAAAATGCTTCATATCTGCTATAGAAGAGATATGCATATTGGCAAGGGTCATCCCCATAGCTGTTACAGACAACAATCCCGTTTCGTGTGTCACTTCATCCGCAATAGTGAAACAAGCGATAACAACAGTAAGTACGACAGGAGACTTCAAGTATTCCGGAACATAGCCTGTTTCGAACATCCAGCCTACGCCTTTACCACACGCATACCCAAGCATCACCGCAAAAATGGCTGCGAGGAAAAACGAGAGCAATGCCATAGGTGAATGATTGGTACCAACCAGGAATTCAGTGATCTCAAAAGCAAATACAGCAAGCAAAGCGCCAATGGGGTCTACAATAATCCCTTCCCATTTTAAAATCTTTGCTGGCCTTGGCTTCAATTTTGACTGCCTTAATAAAGGTAAAATTACTGTTGGACCTGTAACTATAAACAAAGCTGCGATTACAAAGGCTACAGCCCAAGATAAACCTGCCACATAATGAGCAGCTAGCAAGCCAAGCACCCAACTTATAAAGGCACCAAATGTTACCACTCGAAACACTGGTCTCCCAAGCCCCTTGACTTCTTTAAAGTCTAAATTGAGGCTGCCCTCAAATAAAATGACGGCAACAGCAAGTGAGATGATCGGACTATATAAATTGCCAAAGTCCTGTTCAGGATTCATCAACCCAAAAACCGGACCGGCAAGTAAACCAACAATTGACATGACGACAATGGCGGGGAGGCGGAAACGCCAGGATATCCATTGAGAGCCAATCCCCAAGAGGCCGACCAACATTAATTCCAACAGAAGTGAATCAACCATTAAATGTCTCCTTACTTTTTAAAGGATTATGTATATTCACTAATAACATAGACATATTCTATATTGCCACTTTTCATCTGTAAACTATATTGTATCGAAAAGTTTAAAATGACTGTGTAAACGCTGCCTTTTTTAAACATACTCAATAAATAAACATTGACATAATTTTTTGACATTGATAGTATTACGGCGGTGATGAAACACTTATAGTGGGTGTTCAAAAAGTTTACGAATAAGAACGTCCTGTGCGTCGCAAGGTGTTCGAGGCGCGAATGTTTTGAGGGCCGCAAGCCGTATGCCTTTCATACATGAGGGCCGGAAAAACCGAGCAACGAAGAATTCGCCGGTTATCATTTGGTAACTTTTTGAACATCCTCTTATAGTAGGATGCTTTTCATTTAATAAAAGTTTATATAACGTCTAGATACAATTTGACACCTTAGAGGAGGAACAAACATGAAAGGAAGAGCCACACTCTTTACCGGTCTTACTTTATTTGCTTTATTTTTTGGTGCTGGAAACTTAATTTATCCGGTTACACTTGGAATGGAATCCGGTACTTCATACTTACCTGCCATCGCCGGATTTATCCTGACAGGAGTTGGGATCCCTATTATCACTGTCGTCGCTATTTCACGTATTAGGGGTGGGGCCATTGAATTAGCCAGTCGTGTCCACCCTTTGTTCGGAGTTGTGTTTATATCTGTTGTTTATTTGACCATCGGACCTCTCTTTGCTATTCCTCGTGCTACCAGCGTAGCTTATGAATCTGGGCTTGCTCCATGGTTAACGGAATCCTCTACCTTAGGTTTACTATTATTCACTGCTATATTCCTTGGACTGGTGTTTTTTATAAGTTTGAATCCATCTAAGCTTGTTGATCGGATTGGCCAATTGCTGACACCAGTACTTTTCATCTCTATCGTCGGCCTAGTTATCGGTAGCTTTTTTTTGCTATCGGGTGATCCCCAGCAGGCGAATGAAAAGTATAGTGCACAGCCATTTTTCACAGGTTTTATAGAGGGATACCTTACTATGGATGCCATCGCAGCTTTAGCATTCGGGATCATTACTGTCACTTCATTACGTGATCGAGGTGTCAGTCAAAAAATGCTTACGTTCCGTACATTCCAGGCTGGAGGTGTAGCCGCACTTGGATTAATGAGTGTTTATATCTCGATCGGATGGATAGGCGCTAAAATGGCAACAGAAGGAAATTATGATAATGGAAGTGCGATCCTCGCAGGAGCTGCTAATATAATGTATGGAGATATCGGCACACTCCTCTTAGGTCTCATTGTAGGACTGGCTTGTTTTACTACATGTGTAGGTTTAGTTGTTGCCTGTGCTCAATTCTTCAGCAACCGATTCCCATCACTGTCTTATAAGCAAGTCGCTTTAGCCGTTACTCTTATAAGCTTTGCTATTGCTAATTTAGGGTTGAACCAGATTGTTGCCTATTCTGTTCCTGTACTCGTGTTCGTGTATCCCATTGCCATCGTTTTAGTTATTCTTACCTTTACAGGAGGAATCATTCATCATTCACCTTACGTTTACAGAGGAGCAATAATCCTAGCAAGTCTCGTTAGCCTATATGATGGACTTGTGGCTGCAGGTGTGCCTATGTCGGCAGTTACACCTTATATTCAATCACTACCGCTTTATGAGATTAATCTAAGTTGGCTCGTACCAGCGCTTATTGGTGGTATTGCGGGAGGAATTATCCACCTGCTTGTGCCGGCTTCACCCCGTACAGTTTCAAAATAAACAAAAGAAGGCAGTTCCTCTGCTCGAGGGGAACTGCCCTTTTTTCCTTATTGGCCGATAACCGTAACGCTTACGTGCACGTCTAATCTTTGGCCGCCACCCCGGTATACTCCTTGTAATGGGCTAACGTCAGCATAGTCTCTTCCCGTTCCAACACGAATGTGATTCTCTAATGCCTCCACATTATTCGTCGGGTCAAGACCTATCCAGCCGATACCTGGGATCATCACTTCTACCCATGCGTGAGTGGCTGCGTCACCAACTAGTGCTGAATCTTCTCCAACATACAAGTAACCACTGACGTACCTGGCCGGGATCCCCTTTGCTCGTAAAACACCGATCATAATGTGGGCGTAATCTTGACAAACACCAGACCTCAACGGCCATGAATCATACGCCTTCGTGTCCACTTGTGTCGCAAATTCATCATACCTGATCGATTGATTAATATAGGACATCAAGTCAAGTGAGAATTGAATAGGATCTGATTTCCCTACAGCCGCTACAATCTCGTCAATTTGATCTTTATATAAAAGGGTATAGGCTGTTTCGGTTAGATAGGGTAAATAGTGCTCGTGAAATAAGTCGGAACAAAAAATCCCCTGCATTTCATCTGTATAATGGATCAAACGGATAAAAGGACTCTTCTGGATACTTACAGTAGAAATAGTTTTCACCGTTAACTGATCATGCTTATGGGCTATAAAAAACGTTTCTACATGATTTCCCCAGAGGTCAATATGTTCTTTGGTTAACGAGGAAGGTGTTATTTCCGTTCGATACGACAACAGTCTTTGACACTCATCTGTCCTCGGCTTAAGTCTGATGTGATTCATACTTTGGTCAACCGAGTTGTCGTAATAAAACGTATTTGTATGTTCAATTTGGTACTTCATATTTTTCCCCCTCGTCTTTCCCTTTCATCTCACTGAGTGAACAGGTTCCACTAAATAATATGTTTCAGAAAATAGTACACTTATCTCATGACAATGATTTTGAAATCTATCCAAGAAGACCATGAGTTCGTCCATACCCAATCCAGAAATGTCCGTGTTCTTTAATTCCTTTTGAATGGCAGAAAGCTTCTGAAACAGCCTTTCTGAATAATGAGAGACCTTGCCTGATTCTAAATTATGAACTGCTTCTAGTACGTGATCCATACAATAACGAATCGACCTTGGGAAATTCCCATTTTCTATTAAAAAAGGGAGCACGTTTTTGGGATCCATTGTTGGCGGATACTCTTTAATATAGGCATCATAGCCATTCACGATTTGAAGAGCTGTCAACCAATAGTAATAACTTTCTGTCTCAGAATTGCCCTTTTCCCTCATTGACTTTTCACAAATTACATTTAAAATCCGGGCAGTTTTCTCCGCCCGCTCAAGCCACTTCCCCACCTTTATAAAGGTATAGGGGACCCCTCTCGTCATCATGGATTCAACGATCCCTTGTCCAGCCAACGACGTATGGATTACATGTTTTAAATACTCCTGTGTATGCTGTGGCATAATAGGAGTATTCTCTTTATTCTTTTGCTCTAAATAAAAACCATTGATCACATGCCACAAATCGTCAGGAAGCATATCTCGAGTAGCTTTAGCACCATTCCGGGCATATGTTATACAATTACTTATTGAATTCATATTCAAGGGACTCACTGTTAAATATTGAATGATCGTATCCCTGTTTAATCGTCCATACCTGCCATAATACTCTTCTTTCGATGCACATATATCAAGCACCTCTTCCCAGTCCCTATCTAATACTTGTTGATCAGAGGATTCCAGCATATGGATGAGTTGAACACTTAATATTCTAGCATTGTTCTCTGAACGCTCGATATTACGGGCCATCCAGTAAAGAGCTTCCGCTACACGACTAAGCATGAACATCATCTCCCTCTGATAAGATCCAAGTATCCTTTCCTCCACCACCCTGTGATGAATTCACAACGAGCGACCCTTCCTTCAAGGCCACTCGGGATAACCCGCCAGGTACCACATGTGTGCTAGAACCATTCATGACAAAAACACGCAAATCAACATGACAAGGATAAAACCTTCCCTGTTGATAAGCAGGCGCCCGCGAAAGTTTAATCGCAGGCTGAGCAATGTATTGACTGGGTGTTTCAACAATTTTTTTCCTAAATTCATTGATCTCCTCTTCCCTTGCATGTGGTCCGATTAACATGTCATATCCACCTGATGCGCTCACATTTTTCACGACGAGTGTCTCAATATTTTCAAGCACATATTCAAGCTGTTCAGGATCTCTTAAGAAATACGTGTTAACGTTTGATAAGATAGGATCTTCATCTAAATAGTAACGGATCATGTCTGGAACATAAGCATACATCGCCTTATCATCCGCAATCCCATTGCCAATCCCATTTAAAATCGCCACATTTCCCTTATGATATGCCCTCATCAAACCCTTTACCCCTAAGGTTGAATCAGGTCTGAAACTCTCAGGATCAAGAAAATCATCATCAATTCTTCTATATATAATATCGATACGCTTCAGTCCTCGAATCGTTTTCATATACACCTTGTTATCCTCAACAACTAAATCCCTTCCCTCTACTAGTTCAATACCTATCTGCTGGGCAAGGAAGACGTGGTCATAGTAAGCCGAATTATACATGCCTGGGGTCAATAGAACAGCTGTTGGTGCCTCAGGATTCATTGAGTTTGCTGGCACATGACTAACCAATGCACCGTGAAGGTCCTTAAATTGATGCTCAAGTGTTTGAATGGAATGTTGAAAAAACAGTTCTGGATAGACTTGACGCATCACATACCTGTTTTGAAAAACATAAGACATCCCTGAAGGATTACGGAGATTATCTTCCAACACAAGATAATCCCCATTTTCGTCACGAATCAAGTCTATTCCTGCCAGAAAAATATGATTATTTAAAGGAATTTCAACCCCAGTAACTTGTTTATAATAATAGGGATTGTGGCGAATGAGAACCTCTGGAATGATGCCGTCGTTGACAATCTCCTGCCTATTATATATATCCTCTAAAAAACAGTTTAATGCCTTCATCCGCTGCTTCATCCCACGCTCAATCTTTGTCCATTGCTTGTCAGGGATAATCACAGGTACAAAGTCAAACGGCATCGTACGTTCCATCCCACCCGTATCGTTATATACAGTAAACGTGATCCCTTGTCTAAGAAAGCTTAGTTGAGCCGTATCATGCTTTTCGCGTAATTCATCCTTTGAGAAATCGCTGACTAAGTCATAGAAATATTTATAATGCTGTTTAGGTTTTCCGTCTGTCTCCATCATTTCATCAAAGAACATACCTGTCTGATAATTTTTCAGCACTTATTCTCCCCTACGTTAGATGATAGTACTCTATACCCCATAAGTTATCATAATAGTCGGAATTTTTTAGGTTCGAGGGAATTATAATAGCACAAATGAATGTATTAATTGCACGAAATCACACCATAATTGCACATTTGCCGATTTTAACATCAGAAAACCTCAGGCCTTCAAAGATGACCTGAGGTTAATCTTTTGATTAAATAGAAATAACAATCTTTCCTTTAGCATGATGGGTCTCGCTTAACTCATGTGCGTTCTTCAATCCTTGTTCACTAAAGTCAAATTGATGGCCAATAACAGGTTTCACTTCCCCACTCACCATCATGTCGGCAAGCTTGCTTAACTTAGCTCCATTCGGCTCAAGCCAAACAAAGCCAGTCTGCACGCCATATGACTCTGCCATTTCTTCATCTGGCGGCTGGACAATTGATGGCAATCGTCCACCTTTTTTCAGCACCTTAAAGCTTTTTTCCTGAATGTCGCCGCCCATTGTATCGAGGACGATGTCATAATCGCTCAGTAGTTCTGAGAATTCCTCTTGTTTATAATCGATAAAGTGATCGACACCAAGGTCTTCTACCCAATGTTGATTACGGACGCTAGCGGTTGCAGCAACTGTGGCTCCAAAAGATTTGGCAATTTGAATGGCAAAGTGGCCGACACCTCCAGATCCTGCATGAATGAGAACCTTATCGCCTTCTTTTATATTGGCAAAATCAACAAGGCATTGCCAGGCTGTTAATCCTGCAAGAGGAACAGCTGCCGCCTCCCCATATGATATCGAATCGGGAAGGTAGGCCAGCAAGTCTTCATCAATGGCTGCGTACTGCGCATAGGTTCCGTTTCTCGTTGTCTCAGGACGAGCAAATACCCTGTCACCTTCTTTAAAGTTTTTTACTTCACTCCCTATTTTCTTCACGACTCCTGCTGCATCCCATCCTAGGATAATCGGGAATTCAAAATCCAATTTTCCCTGTAAATATCCTTCTCTTAACTTCCAATCTATCGGGTTAATCGATGTTGCATGAAGTTCAACTAACACTTGATCTTGCTGTATTTCTGGGGTAGGCGCCTCTTGTTCTATCAATTGTTCCTTCCCACCATACTGTTCTATTACAATTGCTTTCATTCTATTTCACCTTCCTAAAAATTGGTCAAAAATCACCAAATGATAAGCGACGGACATCACCGTTGACTTGTCGTGTCGCATTCAGAAGCTTTTTGAACCCTTGGCCTAATTAAAATAAATGTACACGCTGAATTTTCCCCTTTCAAGTAAATCAAAACATGATACGATAAGAAAAGAATGCTCTAAAGGATGGTCTAACCATGATCGAACAAGCTAAAAATTTCTTACAAGAATATTATGGATTCACATCGTTTCGTCCTGGTCAGGAGGAAGCGATTCAACATGTCTTGCAAAATAGAAACACACTGGCTGTGATGCCAACGGGCGGCGGGAAATCGCTCTGTTATCAAATTCCCGGTCTCACGTTAGAAGGCACAGCCATCATTATTTCACCACTCATTTCTCTGATGAAGGATCAAGTAGATGCGCTCTCCTCCTACGGGATTGCTGCTACTTATATTAACAGTTCCCTATCATTTGAAGAGCAGCGTGATCGAATCTATGATATGGAACGCGGTCGCTATCAATTTGTCTATGTGGCCCCTGAACGTTTTGATTCCAGTTCCTTTTTATCAACGATTAAACAGATCAAACTGTCCTTAATTGCTTTTGACGAAGCCCATTGTATCTCGCAATGGGGGCATGACTTTAGGCCAAGCTATCGTTCAATTGTTCAGACACTTTATCAGATCCCGAACCTCCCTGTCATTATGGGATTAACGGCTACGGCTACCCAAGAAGTGATCAAAGATATTAAGCAGCTGATTCAAGTGACAGATGAATCTGTTGTGAATACAGGTTTCGCGCGTGAAAACTTATCTTTTCGTATGATAAAAGGACGGGATAAGCGTGATTTTATCCTCGAATACTTAGAACAGCGGCCCAATGAGTCTGGGATTATTTACACTGCTACACGAAAAGATGCTGATCACTTGCAAAACTTCCTGTCTAAAAAGAGCTTCTCTGCGGGGAAGTACCATGCTGGGATGACCGAAAATCAGCGTAAGCAAGTGCAAAGTGATTTTGTCCAGGATGAAATTACAACGATTATTGCTACAAACGCTTTCGGTATGGGGATTGATAAATCGAATGTCCGCTACGTCATCCATTACTCGATGCCGATGAATATTGAATCCTATTATCAGGAAGCGGGCCGTGCCGGGCGAGATGGTGAACCGGGCGACTGTGTGCTGCTTTTTTCTGGACAGGATATTCACCTGCAGCGCTTTTTAATCGACCAATCGATGATGCATGAAGAGAAGAAGAAGGACGAATATCAAAAGCTGCAATCGATGATCAATTACTGTCATACGCATATGTGCCTCCAGCAGTATATTCTTGACTATTTTGCCGACCCTACTCACACCGAACCATGCGGTAAATGCTCTAACTGCCTGTATGAAGGGGAAGAGCAAGACATGACAAAGGAAGCGCAAATGGTGCTATCCTGTGTTAAACGAATGGGTGAACGATTTGGGGCAGGGTTAACGGCCAAAGTGCTTCGCGGCTCTTCTGATCAAAAGGTATTACAATTTAAATTTCATAAGCTGACAACGTATGGAATTTTATCTCATTATACAGAAAAAGGGCTCACGCAATTTATTAACTTCTTAACGGCAGAAGGCTTGTTAAGTCCCGGCGAAGGAAGGTATCCTACATTAAAACTCACACCCGAATCTGTCACCGTTCTTAAAGGGGAAAAGCCTGTAAAAATGCTTGTAGAAACAACAACATCAGAGCAAGAAATCGACTATGATGTAGAAAAATTCGAAGCACTTCGCGTGTTGCGAAAGGAATTGGCTGATGCTTCCAGCCTGCCTCCTTACGTTATTTTTTCAGATGCTACGTTAAAGGATTTGACGATCTACCTTCCTATGAACGAAAGAGAGATGCTGAAAATGAAGGGGGTTGGTGAACAAAAGCTTGAGCAATACGGAGACGCCTTTCTCGAGAAAATTAAGCCATGGGCTGAGGAAGCAGAATCACGACCCAAGCCACCTGCTTCCTATTCCCAACCAAGAAAAGTTAAAAAAAAGGACCCTGCCGACCCGAGACAGAGCCATGAGATCTCTTTTGATATCTGGAAGAAGGAAGACAAAACCATTGAGGAAGTTGCGGAAGCTAGGGAAATGAGTGCACAGACGATTGAAAATCATATCTTCCGATCAATTAGAGAGGGCGAAATAATAGATTGGGATGTATGGTTTAATGATGAACAGGAAGAAAATGTTTTAATGGAATATAGTAAATTAGATGAGAAAAAATTGAGACCGCTCAAGGAAGTTCTCCCTGAAGATTACTCCTATCGGCTCATTAAAGCTGTACTTGTTAAACATGGCTATATGAAATAGTACAAAGAACACCCATCGTGTCAGTTCTTTTAATGGCAGGTCGTTTGTTATGATAGAGGGAAGTAGTTTTTGGAAGGATGGGATGTCTAATGGTACGTCTAACAAAAGAAGTCGCAATGAAACTTGATCAAGAGGATCCATTACAACCATATAAACAGGAGTTCCATTTACCTGAGAATGCATATTATATGGACGGAAATTCACTCGGCCTTTTATCTAAGCGGGCTGAACAAGCCTTACTCACTTCGCTTCAGGATTGGAAACAACTCGGGATTAATGGCTGGACGGAAGGTAAGGAACCATGGTTTTACCTATCAGAAAAACTCGGGGCGAAAACCGCTCCCTTAATCGGTGCAAAAAGCGAGGAAGTTATTAACACGGGGTCAATCACAACAAATCTACATCAACTGCTGGCTACTTTTTATAAACCTGAAGGAAAGAAGACTAAAATTGTGGCAGACGAACTGAACTTTCCATCTGATATTTATGCACTAAAGAGTCAGCTTGAGCTTCATGGCTATGACCCTTCTGAACACCTCGTTCAAGTAAAAAGTGCGGATGGTTATACCTTATCAGAAGACTCAATCATCGAGGCTTTTGATGAGGAGATTGCTCTTGTCATGCTGCCGTCTGTTCTTTATCGAAGCGGGCAGTTACTCAATATTGAAAAAATTACGAAAGCTGCCAAAGACCGTGGGATTACCGTTGGCTTTGACCTCGCTCACTCTATTGGTGCCATGCCCCACAAGCTCCATGATTGGGGGGTAGATTTTGCCGTATGGTGTACATACAAATATTTGAACAGCGGTCCTGGCGGTGTCGGGGGATTATTTGTGCATGAGAAGCATCTCGGCAGAAAACCAGGCCTCGCCGGTTGGTTCAGTTCTAATAAAGATAAGCAATTCGATATGGATCATGATCTCACACCTGCAGATAGTGCTGGCGCTTTCCAAATGGGCACACCACATATTTTAAGCTCATCCCCGTTACTTGGCTCACTGGACATTTTTCAAGAAGCAGGAATCGAACAAGTGCGTAAAAAATCATTAAAGCAGACTCGCTTCATGATGAATTTTATTAAAGAGGAATTAGCTCCATTCGGATTTACCATAGCTAATCCTGGCGATGATGAGCGGCGCGGTGGGCATGTGAGCTTAATTCATGAAGAAGCGGCAAGCATTTGTAAAGCTCTGAAGCAATCGCACGTCATACCTGATTTCCGCTCGCCCAACGTCATTCGTCTTGCACCTATAGCTCTTTACACTTCCTATACAGACCTATATGAAGTTATGATGATACTTGAGGATATTGTAAAACAAGGAAAACAGAAACAGTTTAAAAATGAGAGAGATACGATAGCCTAAGGAGGAATTTGATGAAGCTAATTGATATTTCCATGACACTAAATGAATCCACACCGCCTTGGCCTGGTGATGAACCTTTTCGCTATCATTTAACCGCATCAATGGAAGATACCGGCTCAGTCAATATTGGAAGCCATAAAGGAAGCAACCACATTGGCACACATGTCGATGCACCCTTTCATTATGATAACGATGGGTTAAAAATGGCTGATCTTGATGTTCATCGCTTCTACGGTGATGCACTAGTCGTCAATATGGAAGGCAAAGATGTTGTTACAAAGAAAGATTTACAGGCGTTTGAGTTTGAAGGTGTGAGTAAGGTGTTGTTCCGCTCGACTAGCTGGGATGATCGAACACGCTTTCCTAAGAAATATACCGTGATCCATGAGGACGTGGGACCTTATTTACAGGAGCAAGGGATCGATCTGATTGGGGTCGACACACCTTCCGTCGACAGCGAGACAAGTAAAACGTTACCGGCTCACCACTCTCTTTATAATAACGACATCCTGATCCTTGAAAATATTGTTCTTGATCATGTCGCCCCTGGAACATATGAGCTTATGGCCTTCCCGCTTAAGATGGAGCAAGCAGATGGCAGCCCCGTTCGTGCTGTTCTTCGTCAGAAATAATTAAAAGAGCTTTTGCGCAAATAACGCGCAAAAGCTCTTTTATTATTTCTTTATATTTTGTTCGATAGCCATTTGTTTAGCAACACGTGGCGCGAGCCAAATCATTGGCAGCAATAGCAGAGATACAGGAACGGCTGTGACGACAATAAAGTTCTGCAACTGTGTAATGCCGCTGTCCCCCGTAATAAGAAGGATCGCCGCAATAGCCCCCATAATGACAGACCAGAATACACGAAGCCATATTTTCGGATTCCCTTCGCCTGTGACGGCCATTGCAATCGTATAAGACATCGAATCACTTGTAGTCACGACAAACAAAATTGTTAGTAGTAAGAACAAAGGTGAAATGATAGCAGCCCACGGAAATTGCTCGGTGATGGCAAACATAGCTGCGGGTTTTCCTGCCGCATTCAATGCCTCAGAGACTGATCCCGGATTTTGCAGTTCAAAGAATATACCAGAACCTCCAAGAATCGTAAACCAGAAAGTAGAGATGATTGGTGCAAAAATGGAAATCGCTACGATGATTTGCCGAATTGTACGACCGCGTGAGATACGGCTTACTAGAATGGCCATCATTGGACCATAGCCAATGAACCATCCCCAGAAAAATACGGTCCATAGTGATAACCATTCGGAATCGCCACGGAATGTACTCATTGGGATAAACTGATTTACATAGACCCCAAACGACGAAACAAAATGATCAATGATGAATCCCCCAGGTCCAAAAATCACGATAAAAATCATCAGGCCTAAAGCAAGACGAACGTTAAAGCTGCTTAACAACTGAATCCCCTTATACAGGCCAGTTACAGCTGATATTGTCGAAATTAAGACAACAGCAATGATAATTAAAACTTGCGTGCTAAACTCGTTAGGGATGCCAAATATCGCTTGCAGTCCATAACTTGCTTGCAAACCAAGAAAACCAATAGGTCCTATCGTTCCTGCTGCCACTGCAATAACAGAAAAGGCATCGATTAGTGTCCCGAACCAATTGTTACGTATCTTTTCACCAAAAATCGGATAAAGAAGCGTTCTTGGCTTCATTGGCATGCCTTTATGATAATGACCATACATCATAACGACCGCACTAATGGTTCCTAGTATTGCCCAAGCTAAAAATCCCCAGTGCATAAAGCTTTGTGCTAATGCTGGATTCACAGCTGCCTCTGTACCCGCTTCGATTCCTAATTGAGACAAGTAAGGAGGAACGGTTAGAAAATGGAACATAGGCTCTGCAGCCGCCCAAAACACACCGCCTCCAGCTAATAAAGTAGCCATAATGATCGATAACCACTTGTATAAACTTATTTCGGGCTTGTCAATTCCACCCATTTTAATCTTTCCGTATTTAGAAAATGCCAGCCAGATACCAACAAAGAAAGTGGCTAGCATCAATAGTTGCCAGAATGCCCCAAAATAAGTGACTGACCAGGCAAAGGTAGTATTAACAAATGATTCGATCCAGTTAATATTAATAAGTGCAAAAATAACGAATAGTAATAAAGCTCCGCCACTTATTATAAAAACGGGCCAATCTATTCTTCCTGTTTGTTTCTGATTCATAAAGAACTCCTTTAAGTGTGTGCTCAAAAAGTTGATGAATGAGAACATCGACAAAGATCGTCACATCCTGTGACAAGTCGACACGAGCACGTTCCTTGCGCGCCACAAGAGGTTCGAGGCGCGAACGTTTTGAGGACCACAGCGTATGCCTTTCATAGGTGAGGACCGGACAAACCGAGCAACGAAGAAATTCACCGTTTATCCTGCATGAACGGTCAGCAAAACCCCATGTCGTGTAGGCCTCAACGATCCATCAGTGAAAACCCCACTGATGGGAGTTTCCCTTTATCATTTGGTGACTTTTTTGAACATCCTCTTTAATAGTTAATCTTGATTCTTCACACAATGCTATATCCTACCACCTATTATTGTATTATGTAAAGGCATATCTACTTTTATTCAATTAGAAAGGCTACAGTCCTGACTCAACTGTAGCCTTTACTCTATCTTAATTACCTTTTTTTTATTCATCTAAAATATGATCTTTATCTCGATGGCGCTTCTGGCAATCTTTACACATTGTTATTTCTGCTTCTTTTTTCGTCATTAACTTCTTTCCACAGCTACTGCACTTACCAACGCTATTTGGGTTAGACTGAAATCCTGGAAGTTCACTCTCTATATCTACCATAGATAAGCCTCCTTTTTATCTTGTTTACTTACTAATACCCTTTTCACCTTTTGTTCAACCCTCCCATAATATTTACGATATGTATCTACTTTTTATTCATGAGAAAGAGGCGCTAGTATCAGCGCCTCTTCTCTTCAAAATGTCCTGGTCATTCCCATTTTTTTATTCAAAAGAGATAGCCCAGCTTCCCTTTCTCATGACGGGTTCCGTTGATCCATCTTCAAGCACCCCATCAATATCAAGTTCGCCTGAACCCATCATGAAATCAACATGGCTTAAGCTATGATTCACACCACTCTGATCAAGCTCTGTTTCATTCATGTCTGAGCCACCTTCTACATTGTTTGGATAAGCTTTTCCTAACGCTAAATGACAAGAAGCATTTTCATCATAAAGCGTGTTGTAGAAAATTAAGCCAGACTGGGAAATCGGTGATTCATGCGGAACAAGCGCAAGCTCTCCCAGCCTGCGAGAACCATCATCTGTATCCAATAGATGCTTAAGTGTTTCTTCACCCTCCTCAGCCTTGTAATCCACAACCTTGCCCTCTTTAAAGGTGAGGGTGAAGTTATCGATGACATTACCGCCATAATTAAGCGGCTTCGTACTTGATACTTGCCCGTTTACGCCATATTTATGTGGGGCTGTGAACACTTCCTCTGTCGGCATATTCGGATTAAATGACACGTTCCCTTCGACGGTTTGAGCGGCGCCGCCCTTCCAAATATGATTTTGCGGAAGTTCTACCTCAAGATCTGTTCCAGGAGCTTTGTAAATAAGCTTGCTATATTTCTTCTTATTTAAAAACTCACGTGCCTGTCTAAGTTTACGGTTGTGTTCCTCCCATGCTGCCACAGGCTCTTCCTGATCCACTCTTACGATACTAAAGATTTGCTCCCACAATTTAGCAACAGCAGTTTCCTCTGTTTCATTTGGAAAAATCTTTTGCGCCCAAGCCGGAATGGGAATGCTCACAATTGACCACTGGATGCGATCATTCATTGTAAACTCTCTAAACTTCGTCATTGCTTCAGAACGAGCTTTAGTTGCAGCAGCTACCTTTCCTGCATCAATCCCTTGTAGCAGGTCAGGGTCTGTGGAACGAACAGACAGAATCGCAGCCCCCTTCTCACCGAAATAACTATACATGTCCTTCTGCCAATCAGGGACTTCCTTCAATACTTCTACATCCGCATGCTCGTAGCGAAGACGTGTTAACTCATCGTCAGCCCAAACAATGTACACATCCTCGGCACCCATTTCATAAGCTTTTCTAGCAATTACACGAGTAAACGGAGCACCTTCCACCGTTGAGTTAATCATAAGCTTTTGATCTTTTTGTAAATTTACACCTGTTTGCAAGGCAAGTTCTGCATACTTTCCCAATTGCTCCTGACTAGGTAATAACATAAGTTTACCTCCCATAATTTTTATGTATCCGTATACATTATTTCACAATTCATTCCTTGTCACAAAAAAATAAGATCCAACAGTGCCGGAAAAGCAGCTCAGTTGGATCTTATCGTCTGTGTAATTATGACCTACATTCACTTTACTAAACATATCGAGCATTAGGAACGGGGTCACGTCAGGATACTCAGGTTCATTCCTCTATTTCTTCTACGATAAGGGAAAGCTCTTCCCAGCGGCTCATTTTTATTTCAAGCTGCTCTTCAAGTTTCTCTTTATTTTTGTATAATTCTTCGACCTTACTGTAGTCGCTTCCCACTTCAGCAACCTGTTCATCAATAGCTTCTATTTGTTCCTCAAGTGCAGTTATTTCATCCTCAATGGTCTTCCATTCTTGTTTTTCTCGATAAGATAACTTACGCCTGCGGTTCGATCTTCTCGTTTCCTCTTGTTCTGAGGTAGTATTCTGTACTTGCTTCGCCTGTTCCTTTTGCCTTGTCTGAGTTTGTTCGAGATGTTCCGAATAATTACCATAGAACGTCTCGATGCTTCCATCTCCTCCAAACACCAACAGTTTATCAACCACTCGATCCAAGAAATAGCGGTCGTGTGAAACCGTGATGACAACGCCTGGGAATTGCTCTAAATATCCTTCAAGAATACTTAGCGTTTCCGTATCAAGGTCGTTCGTTGGCTCATCGAGAAAAAGGACATTCGGTTCACTCATGAGTACACGCAATAAGTAGAGTCTGCGGCGTTCCCCGCCAGATAATCGCTTAATAAAAGTCCATTGCTGTGGTCTGGGAAAAAGGAACCTTTCAAGCATTTGTTCAGCGGTAATTTCTTCTCCATCTGCTGTAGAAATCACCTCAGCTACTTCCTTAATATATTCGATCACCTTTAGTGACTCATCCATTTCTTCGTGATCCTGTGTATAATAGCCGATGTTCACAGTAGAGCCAATGGTTAAATCACCTTGATCAGGGTTAAGGCGCTGCGCCATAATATTTAACAGAGTTGTTTTGCCAGAGCCATTAGGGCCGATAATCCCCAAACGTTCATTTGGCACGACCAAGTAGTTAAAGTTTTCTATCACCGGTTTGGCATTAAAGCCATGGGAAATATTCTGTAATTCAATGACTTGCTTCCCTAACCGTGACGAACCAATAGCCATGTCAACGTCTTGCTTATCTGTGTTAAAACTTTGCTCCTGCATCGTCTCAACTCGTTGTTTTCTTGCCTTTTGCTTTGTCGTTCGTGCCTTGGCTCCGCGTTTTAACCAGGCTAGCTCCCTTCTTAAGGTGTTCTGGTGCTTCTGTTCTGCTTGTCTTTCCCACTCTTCCCGCTCCGCTTTCTTTTCTAAGAAGGTTTGATAATTCCCTTCATACGTATATAACGTGCCTTTATCAAGCTCATAAATAATATTTGTCACCCGATTTAGGAAATAGCGGTCATGGGTTACGACCATCAGTGCCCCTTTATATTGCGCTAGATATTCCTCAAGCCACTCAATCGTTTCATTATCCAAATGGTTGGTCGGTTCATCAAGCAATAAAAGGTTGGCCGGTTGAATTAAGGCCTTAGCGAGAGCTACCCGTTTACGCTGACCACCGGAAAGTTCTTTCACTTTTTTATCAAAGTCTACTACACCAAGTTTTGTCAAAATCGTTTTCGCTTGTGTATTTGCTTCCCAAGCACCTGTTTCATCCATTCTTTGCTGTAGTTTAAGCAGTTGATTTTGAATTTGCTCATCCTCAGGGTGAACTTGAAGCCGCCGTAAAATTTGTTCATACTCTCTAATTGCAACCATCACAGCAGAATCTCCATAATAGATTTGCTCTAACACGGTTTTCTCTGCCTGCAGTTCAGGATCTTGAGGTAAATATTCGATTGTAAAGTCTTTCGCATGCTGTGTTGTCCCTGTATCAGCTGATTCAATCTCAGCAATAATCTTCATCAGTGTTGACTTCCCAGTCCCGTTGACACCAATTAAACCAATGCGCTGCTGGTTTGAAATAGTGAACGATAGATTGGTAAACAGTTCTTTATCACCGTAACTCTTACTCAATTGCTCAACAGACAATAGACTCATTTTCCGCTCACCCTTTATCTAACAAACTAACCCCCATTTTATCATAAAAATCGTAAAGTTTTCCTCTGGGGAGATCTGGGTGTTTAGCAGGGTGCCTATTTCCACCCATTGGTATTTACATAATTGTTAAGTATCAAGAGGTGTTCTTTGTAAGAGTGTAGTAGCTATCCATGAAGCCCGTGGGATAAATACTGATTCCTTGTCCAGTCCCCTCAGTAATAGAAGTACTTTTTTATACATAGGGAAACGAACGAGAGAGCCCCCCGTTCGTTTCAATTTCTTATTCCTTCCAGTATGGTTTTTTTCCATAGGCACTGTAAAGTTTTTCTTCATACGCTCTTGAGATGGGAGCGTCAGGATCATATTCCGGGGCATTTTCAACCTTTTTCTGATCAAGGGATACGAAAACCCTTTTTTCGGACCATCTCACATCACTAATCCATGCCGGCGCAATAAGGACTTTTTTTCCGGATTGCCAATTTTTTGTGTCAACGATAAGATAGCGGATTTTCCACGTTTCATCATCTACAAGAAAACTATCAACATGGCCAATCCCACCGTCTTCCGCATGGATCTGATAATTTTGAACTTCCGAGGTGCTTCTTATATGAGACTCTTCTGAGTTTTCGCCGATTCCTTGCGGTTCCTCCACAAAATTCTCTTCATATAATTCACTTGGATACATCGCTTGGCCCCAAACACCCGGACCACCCCAATAACTTCCCCAACCGTAAAACTGGTTTAATCTCATTTCCTGTTCGCGAGAGACCGGACTTTCAGTATCGATGTCGGGCTGTCTTTCACCTGATCTTTCGTGAGATGAACAGAAACCTGTTCCTCTTCATGATTGACTGCTTTGATGGAAATCGGTGAAAGCAATACCGTCCGTCCTGGAAGCCATTTTCGGGTATCGGCTACGAGGTAGCGAATCGTCCAATTTTCATCATCAAAGAGAAAGGAGTCTACCTTCCCCAGTTCATCGTCTGTTGCATTAATCTTATAGCCTTGAATCGTCTTTTCATTATGAATCATTTTTGCATCCTCCTAGAAAAATGCGTCTTTCTCTCTAATTTCCCGATGCAAAATTCCATAAACATTCATTTTATTGAGAGAGAATAAAAAAGCCCCTAAAACGCAAATACGTTCTAGGGAGCTCTCCTTTAGATCTTGCCGCTGGACAACATTGTCGTTTAGTAGTCTCCTAGTTTGGGAATTTCTTGATAAAAATCGGATATCGAAGCAGAAAAGCCGGCGTATATAGATTGGAATTTTGTAAATACGCATATATGGCATCAAATCGTGCATATAAAGATTAATGCTCTTTTTCGCTTGTTTGATCTCTACGCCAATATTCCATTCCTTTGACACCAGGTAAATGATCCTGGTAGAAGACGGGATCTTTTCCTTGCTTGCGCTGACTGCTGTAATCTTTCAATGCGGCATAAGCCACTTTAGACAGCCTGAAAATGGCGTAAAGGTTAATCAATGCCATAATTCCCATTGTCAAATCGGCGAGAGACCAAACAAGACCAAATTCAGCCACAGCGCCAAATAGCACCATTGCAAGGACGGCAAGTCGATAAATGAAAATACCTGTTGCACTTTGCTTGATGAATTCAATGTTCGTTTCCCCGTAATAGTAATTCCCAATTATGGAACTAAACGCAAATAGGAAAATAGCAATGGCGATAAAGATCGCTGCCCACTGTCCCAACTGAGTTTCAAACGCTAATTGGGTCAGTTGTATGCCATCAAGGTCTGTAGTCACGTATTCACCAGAGAACAGAATGATGACTGCCGTTGCACTACAAATTAAAAGGGTATCTGTGAAGACACCAAGTGTTTGAATCAACCCTTGTTTAACGGGGTGACTCACCTCTGATGTTGCTGCAGCATTCGGTGCACTACCCATGCCGGCTTCGTTGGAGAATAAACCGCGTTTAACACCAACTAAAATCATTCCACCAAAGGTACCGCCTGCTACTTCTCTGAAACCAAAGGCCCCTTGGAAAATCATACCAAACATTTGGGGATCCCACCAATGTTAACGATAAGTACATACGCAGCTAAAATGATATAGAAAAACGCCATAATGGGGACAACAAATTGAGTAACCTGTGCAATACGCTTTAGACCGCCAAAAATAATCAAGGCAACAATAATCGTAAGAATGATCCCCATCGTCCATCTTTCAATATCAAAGGAGCGCTCAAAAGCCAAGCGAATGGTATTGGATTGTACGGAACTGAATACGAGTCCGTATGTAAAGGTAATCGTAATCGCAAAGATAATTCCCAATGTACGATTGTTCAGACCTTTTTCCATGTAGTATGCTGGACCACCGCGATATTGATCTTTATTAGGTACTTTATACACTTGAGCCAATGTACTCTCAATAAAGCTTGAGGCACCGCCTAGGATGGCAACCATCCACATCCAAAAAACAGCTCCTGGCCCACCGACAGAAATAGCCGCAGCCACACCCGCTAAGTTCCCCGTACCCACGCGAGACGCTGTACTGATTGCAAATGCCTGGAACGGTGACGTCCCTTTCTTTCCCTTAGCTGAAATCGCCCGCTTGTCGAATAAGACTCGAAACATTTCAGGAATATAACGAAATTGAGCAAAATTCAGACGAATAGTAAAATAAAGACCAAGACCTAATAATGCTGCTACAAGTATGTAACCCCACATCCAGTCATTCAATTCTGTTAATAAACCTTCCATATCAGTCCACCTCCAAATTAGAATAGAAATGTTTGACAATTAGTAATTCTTTCCCTTATTGGTCTTAATAGAAACCAATAAAGCACCATTATCACTTTACCAATAATCGTACGAAGTTGAAATAGAAATATGCATTTACATAAGATAAATCTCAAATAAGCCCTGACCATAATGGCCAAGGCTTCCCATATACTAGGTCGTTTGAGGGGGCTTTTAATCCCTCTTCCAGGGTAATCCTGTTCCGAACAATTTAGCTAGTTCTTTTGATTCTTTTCTTCGTAGATTACGTTGTTCACGACGTTTGCCGGCACCTTCGTGCAGCCATTTTTCTTGCTCCGTTTCTGGGTAAACAGGTGGGACTGGGCTTGGCTGGTTATTTTCATCCACTGCCACCATCGATAGAAATGCCGTCGTACACACTTTTCTTTCACCTGTAAGTAAGTTCTCAGTAATTGCTTTAACGAACACTTCCATAGAGGTATTGTGTGTCCATGTGACGAACGCTTCTAGGCAAATTGTATCCCCTTCAAAAACAGGTTGAAGAAAGTCGACGGAGTCAGTCGAGGCTGTTACTACAGGTTTACGAGCATGGCGTACAGACGCGATTGCTGCAACGTCATCAATGTAAGCCATCAGCTTGCCTCCAAATAATGTTCCATGACTATTCGTATCCGGCGGAAGTACATGTGAATTTTTAACGGCTAATGAATCAATGCAAGGTTTTGCCTCCATTGTCATCCCTCTCTTTCTCTAAATGAAGCTCAAAAAGCACCGAATGTGAGTATAATCTTAGCAAACCTAACTCGACTACTTTCTGACCGCTTCTTATATGGAATCGTTCCCTGTTCCTATTATATCACGTATCCTAGTTTGCCATCCTTCTAGTTAAAGTTATTTCAAAGGTTGCCCCTTGCGTCCCTTCATTATTATATGCAAGTATGGTGCCGCCACTCCGTTGAACAATTGCACGGGAGATTGCTAATCCAAGACCTGTCTCCCCACCTTTTCCTTTGATAAAACGTTCGAATAATTGTGGGAGCAGATCATCCGGTATACCTTTACCATCGTCTGTTACAAGAAACTTCAATGTATCATTTTTCACAAATGAGTTTAGAGTCACTTGATGGTTTGCGTGACGTATAGCATTGCCAATCATATTTATTAGAGCTTGAAGAATGCGTTCACTGTCGACATAGGTGTAGAAGGCTTCACTCGGTTCAAAATGCAGTACTATGTTCTTCTCCCTTGCAAGTGGAACCATACGATCCTTCGCTTGAGTAATCACTTCTACAACGTCGGTTTCCTCTGGATGATACACGTCCTCATTGCTATCAAGCTTTGCTAATAAAATCATTTCATTCACAATCTTCTTCAATCGATCAGTCTCACTAACGATCACCGTAAGTCCTTTATCTGCCGCTTCCCTTTCAAAGACGCCGTCACGGATACCCTCCGCATAGCCTTGAATCGACATCAACGGTGTTTTTAATTCATGGGAGGCATTTTGGAAAAACTGCTTCTGTGAAGTAATATAACGTTCGAGCTCGTAAGCCATTTGCCTCACACTGCGCTCTACTTCTTTAATCTCTCCGCTTGATTTTACAGTTTGCACTTGATCAAACTGCCTCTTTTCAATTTTCTTCAATTCCTTTTTCAATCTTGTAAGCGGAGTAACAAGTCTTTTTGTTAAAAAGTAACTCACAACAATTGCAAGCATCAATCCGATAAAGAAAACGCCAATCATCCGCCCCGCAAAAGAAGACTGTACAGCTTGTAAATCATCTAAAGGAGTTGCAATAACCAAAATCATACCACTCCTGCTTGGGGCAAAACCTAAATCATATACAACATAGCTTTCACCCTGATGGCTTTCCCACACTTCTTCCTCAATGAGCTCATTGTCATAGTTTTCAACCCAAGTCTGTGCCGTTTCATTTGGAAGCGTACTAAATAAAACTTCTTCCTCATAACGATCAAATAATACCATTGGAAAATTGCTGTCTTGAATGAACTGTGATAGTTTAGCAACCCGCTCGGACGGATTCTGCTCATTTGCAATACCTCTAAGTATATTAGCCCGCCCCTCCAACTGTCTCAACTCGTCCTGGACAAGCATGTCCGTCAACAAAGAATAAATGAAAAAGGCAGTGATAGACATAATAACAATAATAAGCGCAGTAAACGCTACATTCAGCTGATACAGGAGTCTCATGATGCACCTCTGTTCGACCTGAGCCGATAACCATGGCCCCAGACTGTTTCTAAAGGAAGATCTTTCATCTTTTTACGCAGCCGTTTCACTAAATCATCGACTGCACGATCACTGCCAAAATAATCATTCCCCAAACCTGAACAAGTAATTCCTCCCTGCTGAAGGCACGGTTTTCCTGCTCAGTCAATATCCATAACAGTTCGAATTCCTTTGTGGTTACCTCAACTTCTTGCCCCTGAAAATAGGCGCTTCTCTCTGCAATATTTAATGTTAGCTCACCTGCTTTTATGTGATCAGATAAAGATGTATTATCAGGCTTCATAACCTCCCATCGCTTTAGATGACGTTTCACACGAGCTACAAGTTCTCTTGGGCTGAAAGGTTTTGTTAAATAATCATCGCCCCCTAGTTCAAGACCTAAAATCTTGTCAAGTTCCTCATCTTTTGCCGATATGATTACGATAGGTACTTCAGACGTTTGACGAACTTTCTTACAAAATTCATACCCATCCATACCGGGAAGCATGAGGTCAAGCACCCATAAGTCTGGAGGGTCTTGTTCAAATACCTCCCAGGCTGCTTCTGCTGTTTCCATTGCGTTTACTTTATATCCTTCTTTACTTAAATAGCCTATTACGATGTCACTAATATTCTCGTCATCTTCAACTAATCCTATCGTTTGGTCCATTTGATACCCTCCTTACGATCAAGGCTTTTTTACATTTTCGCATACTTTTTAAAAAAGAACCCCTTTTACACACTTTTTCCACATTTTCTCCAAAGTCATGCCGTAACTCGTAAGTAAAATAAAAATTGTACAGAGAAAAGCAGTTCGTTATCCACTTGATCATTTTGATTTGAGAAAGGGGTCATTGATCATATGTTAGACGATGAGAACAAACAGTCCAAAAAGCATTACAAACGTTCCGGTTTAGCTTATGGAGTATTAGGTGCTATTATAGCTGTGTTTTTAATAACAACTGTATTTCAATGGAAAGGGATTTCAATTGATATCAATACGAGTAAACCAACTGCCCAAGCTGACGAAGTACAACTTGGTAAGACTCAAGAAGCTGTCACACAAGCTGTAAATGAAACAGCACAGACCGTAGTAGGTATCAGCAACATTAAAGAAGGTCCACGTGGGTTACAAAAAGCCGGCACAGGATCTGGGGTCATTTATAAGAAAGACGGTAATCAAGCTTACATCGTAACGAACCACCACGTTGTCGCAAATGCTTCACAACTTGAAGTGATTTTAAGTGATGGTACGAAAGTGGAAGCCCAATTGAAAGGCAGTGACCCATTAACAGACCTAGCCGTTTTACAAATAGATAGCGAACATGTCAAAGAGGTTGCCGAATTAGGGTCAGCTAAAGACGTAGAGGTTGGCCAAACAGCCATAGCCATCGGTAATCCGCTGGGCATGGAATTCGCTGGATCAGTCACCAAGGGGATTGTCAGTGGTCTTAACCGTAATATCCCTGTTGATATAAACGGAGACCGCCAGCCAGACTGGCAAACCGAAGTGATTCAGACAGATGCTGCTATTAACCCAGGAAATAGCGGCGGAGCACTGGTTAATCTTCAGGGTGAAGTCATAGGGATTAATTCTATGAAAATTGCCAAAGAGAAAGTGGAAGGTATCGGGTTCGCGATTCCTATGGATGTAGCTAAGCCAGTAATTAAAGATCTAGAAAACCAGGGAAGCGTAGAACGACCTTATATGGGTATATCTTTGCAGGATGTCAGCCAAGTACCAGGATCTATTCTTGAAAGGAAATTAAACCTGCCTAGTGACGTTAAACAAGGCGTTATCGTTGCTGGAGTGGCACAAGGAACACCTGCTGCCGATGCTAATCTACAAAAGTATGATGTGATTACTAAAATTGACGACAAGCAAGTAAAATCGCTCATGAGTTTACGCCAGTATTTATATACAGAAGCGGAAGCTGGCGAACAAGTAGAACTCACAGTTTATCGAAATGGTGAACCAATGAAAGTTTCACTCGAACTTTCCTCCCAGTAAAAAATATAAATATAACCCCTCTCCTTTAGAAGGACCTGCGACTAGAAGCGCAGGTCCTTCTTTTATGTATTCGCTCATTGTGTTGAGTGACAATCAAGATGTTTCGCAATACGAACGAGACATTTTGTGGAATAACGTATGGTTCAAATGATGTAATTTTGAAATATTATCAGAACTATAAAGGGATTTCTTTACCCTAAGGGACCGACTAAACGGTCCCTTAGTTTTTTAGAAAACTAAAAAGATTGCAACCTTTTTGGATTATAATCGTCATTTTAATGCCGGAGACATTGTGGGGAGTTTAAAATGCTTGAAGAAAACTATCCAAAATCAACAGTATCCGATGAAGTTGAGATTAAGCTATTAATAAAATTAGTACATTTCAATCGGAGACTGAAATTACTTTTGATTTTCATCAGGGCGGCGATTTTGTTTTATATTATTTATTCAGGATTGAGCTTTTATGATTGGGAATCCTTTGCACAAGCAGCCACAGGTTACATTCAAGGAGTAACGTTTGCGTTTTATTTCTCAGCTTCCTTATTCTTAATAAATTTTACTTTAACGTTTTTCAACAAAAAGTGGTTATGGATTTCTGTAATCATAGATGCGACTATTATTTTGTTTATTGATCGTTTAGTAACGCTTTTTATTATAACTAACTCGGAGGTGCGTCTATTGTTTACAATTGTTTTGTTTGGAGTGTTTTTTGGATTAATTATTTTTGTCTTTACTCTTATAGCGTCTAAGAAAAAAGGTAAATTCTATTTAGCTCCAATAGTTACTTTCTTAACTTCTTTAGGAGTAACAGCTTATGGGTTTATTAAAATTCGCGGATTTGAAGGAATGGCTTACGGCTTTCTAGGTGCGGGTATTTTTAGTATAGCAGTCCTTGGAACAATAATGCTTCCATTTATAATTAGTAAAATAAATGATAAACAACTCAACAAGAGGGATAAAGGGATTTTAGTCATCTCACCCCTTATCCTTTTTGCAACTATAGGGTTGGTCTTATACACAGATGAAAATTATTGGGTGATTGGTGAAGGGTTAACACCTTATGATAATCAGGAAAAAAATCAGCCCCTTGATAGCTATTATAGAGTATCCACTATATCCGAGGGTAAGAAGCAGGTTCATATTAGCTTAGGTGAAAAGTATATAGGGAAAGAGGTTGAAGTGGAAAATGTTAAGACCATAGGAAATACAGAAATCACTGTGAAAATGATTGACGGTGATGAAAGTAATAAAATACCCTACATTCAAGTTGGAGTGGATCAAATAGTTGAACCTTTAAAAGTACAAACCACGGAAGGAGACGTTATCCATTCGCAACTAGAAAAATTACCAAATTGACTTTTCACTATATGCTTATTCCAGAATCGGCCGAAATAATAAAATAAGCGGGCCAGATTACAGAAGAAAGGTAGTATTTTAATGAAAAATAATCATAAATCTTTAATGCTAATATTAACATTAGTATTAGTTATTTTGGCTGCTTGCGGAAACTCATCTGAGGAGTCAAATACTAAATCAAACAACGAGTCACCAGATAGCAGTTCGACGCAAAATGCAAATGGCGACTCACCAAATAATAGCTCAAAAGATAAAGATAAAACGGATAACTCTCCAGAGGATACGGGCGAAACCCAGATAAATCACCAAGAAGACACTTCTGAAAATACATCTACAAATTCAAATGATGGAAAATCATTGACGTCCAGTAAGAGCGACAGTGAAGTTACTAAAAATAACAAAGAAGAATATCTCAATAAATTGAATAAAATGGATAAATCTGATAAAAATGCAGATGTTAAAACTACAATATCAGAAATGGAGGAACAGGAGGAGGAAAGATATAAAAACTGGGATAAGACATTGAATGAAATCTATGGAGTATTGAAAGAACAGCTTAGTACGGAACAGATGGATCAATTAAGAGAAGAACAACGGAATTGGGTAGAACATAGAGATGAAACTGCTAAAGAAGCATCACTAAAGTATGAAGGTGGTTCAACAGAATCATTAGAATATGTAGCTACGCAAGCAAGTCTTACCAAGAAAAGGTGCTATGAGTTAGTTGCAAATTATATGAAGTAATTTTTCATATTTTTCATCTTACATACTTAAAACCTATAACTTTAGAACAAAGCACTTTTTAATGACATTAAAGCAGGTTTTTTTCATACAATATTTTTGGGGTGAAAAAAATGCCAAGAGTAAAATATACAAGTTCAGACGTAGCTTTAATGGCAAGGATGATGAGAGCGGAAGCCGTAGGTGAAGGAAAACAAGGAATGATGTATGTAGGGAATGTAGTTGTTAACCGGGCTATAGCGGATTGTTTAGATTTTACAGATGTAAGAACAATTCGAGATGTCATTTTTCAAGTACAAGGGGGGAATTTTTCTTTTGAAGCTGTTCAAAAGGGTAGTCTATTTTATAAAGGAGCGAGATCTGTTGAAAAAAGATTAGCAAGAAAGAATTTGAACTTTTGGAGACAACACCCAGCGAAGTATGCTCTTTGGTATTTCAATCCATATGCTCCATGTCCTCCAACATGGTACGGTCAACTTTTAACTGGTCGTTATAAAAATCATTGTTATTATGAACCAGTAGCTGGAACATGCGCCAGTGTTTATTGAAAGTGGAAAACGCGAAAAGTTGAGCATATAAGACGTTTTCAATTTAAAAAGTATCCAGATCAATACCTGAAACAATTGGAAAGAAAAGTGGCATAGCAGGTTATTGCGCTAGTTATGCCCTTTAAGTTTTAAAAAGCCGCATTCTTCAATGGAAGAATGCGGTTTTCAGACGTTTAAACAAATAACTTTATCTATATCGGAACAGGTCGAATGTAGAATTCAGCCCTACTGATCCACGGCGTTTTTAATTTCGCAGGCAAATCTGGGCAACCACGGCTAACCTTAAAATTTCGTGGCCATTTCAAAGTTTTCGCGACTAAAACTTAACGGGATGTAGATTCGTTCGACATTGAAAGACGCCAACCTCCTTGCAGCCATGACCAGGTCGTTTTTCCGCCTTTCTTCATAAAATAGGTGATAAAAGCCTTGCGGTAGATTCTTTGAACTTGATCCAAGACGAACGGTTTTTATAAAGATTAAATGTAAGTTCGGTCGAATTGATAATATCTTCGTGAAAACGATCAGCCAATACGTGGGCAATATCCGGATGATAAAGAAACGCATTCACTTCAAAGTTCAATCGAAAGCTTCTTACATCAATGTTGGCTGTTCCCACAGAAGCGATATTGCCATCGACAACAATTGTTTTCGCATGGAGAAAGCCTTTCTGATAAATATAAACGGTCGCTCCTGCCTTCAATAGATCGCCAATGTTAGAATAGGTTGCCCAATAAACGAACGGATGATCCGGTTTATTTGGGATCATGATTCGGACATCGACCCCCGATAAGACAGCGATACGCAGGGAGTCCAACAAACTATCATCAGGGATAAAATAAGGTGTCTGGATATAGACATATTCTTTTGCTGACATGATCATTTTTATATAGCCATTCTTAATTTGTTCCCAGTCCGAATCGGGACCGCTCGAGACAATTTGGGCTCCGACATTTCCCTCAGCTTCCGCTTGAAAATAGCGCTCATCATAGAAAATGTCATCCCTTGATGCATAATTCCAATCAAGGATAAAGCGGGTCTGCATATTGTTTACAGCCCCTCCTTCAAGACGAATATGTGTATCACGCCAGTAACCAAAGCGTTGGCTATAGCCTAAATACTCATCACCAATATTAAAGCCGCCGATGTAGCCAATTTTACCATCAATAATCGCTAACTTCCGGTGATTGCGGTAGTTGATCTTCATATTTAGCTTAGGGATCAATGGTGGAAAGAATGATTCAACTACTCCCCCTGCCTTTTCAATTCTTTTTACAAATTTACGGCCTAATTTCCTTGAACCCATATCATCATACAGTAGCTTTACTTCTACGTTTTGTTCCGCTTTTCTAACAAGCACATCAGCTATTCGCTGGCCTAATTGGTCATCACGGACAATATAATACAGGAGGTGGATATGGTCCTTCGCCTGTTCAAGATCTTCTATGAGCGCGTGGAATTTCTTTTGACCATCTGTGAAAATTTCAACCTCATTATTTTGTGTAAGTAATGCGTCATTATTTTTCAAATGCATATAGATCAAGTCTTCATATGGGACGATGTCTTCATGGTGTACCTTCATCGTATGTCCCTTAATAGAACGGAGCTGATCTTGGACAGCTGTCAGGAGGCCTAAGCGGCTTTTCTTATCCCATGTAAAAATTTCTCTATTACTTAATTTCCGTCCAAAAATTAAATATAGAAAAAAACCTGCTATTGGAATAAAGAGGAGAACCATTAACCAGGCCCATGTGGAACTTGCATCTCGACGTTCAAGGAAGATAATAGCCAGGGCTAAAATGACGTTTAAAACAAGCGTTGTACTTAATACATAAGGGAGAAAGCTCACCTCTTCACCTTCTTTTCTTTACACTATTGCTTCTATACTATAGCATAATTATGGTTTTATGACCTAAAGAACAAAGAAAGCCACAGGCGTGTCAGGCCTACCCTTAGGTGGTTAAACAAGAAAGAGGCAAAGCCTCTATGAAGACTCTGCCTCTACTCGTTAAGATTCCAATAAAATTCCTCTTTCCGCCAGTTCCTTTTCCGCTTCATCTAAAGCTTCAATATGATCAGCTGAAATGGTATGTGTGTGGATTCCACTTGTCAGTTCGAGCAAAAACGATGCATTTGTTGAATCTACCTGCTCAATAAAGCGCTGGATATCCCGGCGACTCGAAATATTTAACCGTGCTGTCAGATCGCCGTAAACCGCATGCTCCACTACTACATCTTCTATTTTTACACCATG
Organism: Halobacillus shinanisalinarum; assembly: GCF_022919835.1. Lineage (NCBI taxonomy): Bacteria > Bacillati > Bacillota > Bacilli > Caryophanales > Bacillaceae > Halobacillus > Halobacillus shinanisalinarum. Next base: position 1,996,337 of record NZ_CP095074.1, read on the forward strand.
ATCTACTAAAATCGTCAGTTCTTCCTCCGTTTGTTCAGCGGAATGCTGGCATACAATCGTCCGTTCGCAAGTTGATTCGGGGTGTATTGTTGTTAAATAAACGTAGCCTTGACTTGTTGCTACAATCGGTTCCCCACTCGCCTTAATAAGTGATACATCCCCTACAATAACTTGCCTTGTCACATTCATTTCTTTCGCTATAGAACTTCCAGTAATTGGCTCTTTCTGCTCTTTTAATAAAGTTAATATCTGTTGTCTCCGTTCGTATGCTTTCATCTTTGGCTCACTCATGTTAACGACTCCCTCGCACAATGTTCATATACATTATTTTATCATAATTGTAGGACAGGAGAGAGGGTTTTCTTTAATATGCCCCATGTCTTCAAAAATCAATATGCACACCGAAAACACCCTTGCTCTTGCTCGATTCTTTATGAGTAGCTTCCTTTTAGTTTCCACTGTTCAACAGAAAACGTACTTGAGCCAAGCGAAGTGAATAAGACAGATTCGTCCTCTTGCTGCGGAAAAATACGTGATGTAAACACTTCTTCCCCGTCGTTAACGAAAATCTCGAGTGTAGAATGATCAATAAACAGCCGCAGTTGCTTTAACTCATTGTTAAGTTTAACTCGGCGGAATTCTGTCATCCCTTTGTCTTCTAAATGAGGCCTTGATAAAGTAAGTACATCATTCTTTTTTTGATAACTAAAGGCAGCATAGTGGAACAGTTCAATAGCAAATTGTTCTTCAATGTTTTCAAACTCGATGTTCATTTCTACCGATTTTCCGCCAATACCGCGAATCCCTTTTTGATCGTTTTCGATCGTAATATCGGAATGAAGCAGGATAGAATTCCTCATTTCCTTTAGCTCTTCTAGAGGTTTTTGCACGATTTTAGATCCATTCCATATCAGCTCTCTTGGCAGTGTTAAACAATGCACCCACTTATTTTTGATCGTGGGGTGTGCTTGTTCATATTGATCAGGAACACCCATCCAGCCAATCAGGATACGTCGCCCTTTTTCATCTAAAGTTGTTTGAGGAGCATAAAATTCAAATCCGCGGTCAAATTCTATAAACATATCGTGATCAAACTTAGCCTGTTGATAATCCATCCGCCCTGTGAAGTAGCCGCTTTGATACGTATTGGCATAATTCATTCCTTTTTCTTCTAACCCTTGGGGAGATATCATTAAAATGTCCTGTTCACTCCATTCAAAAACATCTGGACATTCCCACATGTAACCGAAATCACCGAGCCCATTTTCATGAGCGCCTGCTATATTCCCGACCAGTTCCCATTCAGTTAAGTTATCAGATTGGAACAGAACAGCCTTGCCATGCAGTTCCTTGCTTTGCGCACCAATCACCATGTACCAACTGTCGCCTTTCCTCCACACTTTCGGGTCACGAAAATTAGCAGTATATCCATCTGGCAAATGGACAACTGGTCCTCTTTTATCAAAATGAATCCCATCTGTTGAAATGGCTAAACATTGATAAGCTTCTCTCTCGCCCTTTTCATTGATCACATTCCCTGTATAAAAAAGATACAATGTATGATCATGAACGACTGCACTACCTGAATAACATCCGTTTTTATCAAACCAATCGGATGGTGTCAGGGCAATTGGCTGCTGCTCCCAATTCACGAAATCCGTTGATGTATAGTGCCCCCAAAATTTATCCCCATGATCTGTTCTAAACGGCATCCATTGATAAAAAAGATGGAAAACCCCGTCCCATTGGATAAGGCCGTTTGGATCGTTCAATAATCCAACAGGGGGTTATGGTGAAAGGCAGGTCTATAATGGTCTGAACGAACCTTCTCTTCATTCTCCTTCACGGCCGCTTGTGCCTTGTTGCGTAATTCAATATCTCTATCAGACATTTACTTCCCTCCACCTTCTTATACCTTACTGGTTTGGCTATTGTCTAAACGCCTTTCCTGCAATTATACCTTTTTTCTATCATTGTTTTCCAACAGAAATAAGCCCAGAGTAATCACCCCAGGCTTATTGTTTTCCACTATCTTATTTCGTCTTCACTGTCATGATATGTGTATCGCCGGCAGCTGCCGTATCACTGTATGATGGCTCAAAATGTTCTACAACATCATCAAAATTAGTAATAATGACCGGTGTCGTAGTGCTCTCAGCCTTTTCACTAACAAGGACAGGGTCAAAGGTCACTAAAGAATCTCCCGCTTGTACTTGATCGCCGGTATTCACGTGTCCTTCAAATCCTTCGCCTTCCATTGAAACCGTTTCGAGTCCGATATGGACAAGAACTTCTATGCCTGACTTTGTCTTAATGCCGACTGCATGCTTCGTCGGAAAGACCTGAACAATTTCTCCTGCGACAGGACTGACTACCTTACCATCTGTTGGCTCAATAGCTACCCCGTCTCCCATCATCCGTTGACTGAAGACGGGATCTGGTACGTCATCTAAGGAAACAACTTTTCCTGACAACGGTGCAACAAACTGTTCTTCTGTACTTTTATTTCCACCAAATAATTTTTTAAACATCGGAATCATTCCTCTCTTATGAAGAAAGCTATCCTTACTTTTCCCTTAATTCCGTGCAGTAAACTTAACCTAATTAAGTCTGGCACTGCAAAATTTCTCAAGGATTGCGCATCTCATTCCATACTAAAAAATCGATTTTACATGAATAAAGAAGGATAGGACAAACTGTGATAAAAGCGACAAATAAGAAAAAGGAGGATCCATATGGGCAAAGAATGGACACAGCCAGAACCAATGTGGAGGAAGAATACGAAGCTTGACAGTTTCCCGAGGCTTGAGGAATCGATAGAGACAACAGTCACGATTGTAGGCGGGGGAATTACAGGAATTACAACTGCCTACATGCTAGCTAAAGAAGGGAAAAAGGTTACCCTCATTGAAGCAGATGAGCTGTTGAATGGAACAACTGGTCATACGACAGCGAAAGTAACAGCCCAACATGGACTTATTTATCATGAACTCATTAAGCATTTCGGTGAAGAAGGAGCAGCTCTTTACTTCAAAGCACAAGAAGACGCCATGGCTACCATAGAAAAGCATATTAATGATCACTCGATAGACTGTAATTGGCAGCGTGAAGATGCCTATTTATTTGCGACAACTGAACAAGGAGCAAGAAAGCTTGAAAGGGAACAGAAAGCATACGGGCGTCTGGAAATTGCGGGGGAGCATTTTGACGATCTTCCTTTCGACACGGAAACAACCGGAGCCCTGTGTATGCGTAATCAAGCGCATTTCCATCCATTACATTATTTAGCCCATCTCCTTGATGAAATCACCGATCTGGGCGGTGAAATTTATGAACATACAAAAGCCGTGGATGTTAAAGAAGGGAAGCAAGTCGAAGTTGAGACGGGAGGAGGTCATACGATTACCTCTGATTACCTTATATCATGTTCTCACTTCCCTTTTTACGATAAGGGGATGTACTTCAGCCGCATGTATGCTGAACGTTCCTATGTAATCGCCATCGAGCCTGAAAAAGAATGGACAAACGGGATGTATTTATCTATCGATGAGCCTAAACGATCGATTCGATCTGCCATATTTGACGACAAGGAAATTTTGCTGATTGGTGGTGAAAGTCATCGTACGGGGGAAGGAAACGATATGTCCTTTCACTACAAAGCGCTTGAAGAATACGCGGCCCGCACATTCGGCATCAAAAATAAATTATTCCAGTGGTCAACCCAAGACTTAACGACATTAGATAAAGTTCCTTATATTGGACCAATGACAATGAAGAACGATCGCATTTATGTAGCGACAGGATTTAGAAAATGGGGGATGACGAATAGCACAGTGGCTGGCCAATTAATTACTGATTATGTGATGGGGCGAGAGTCCAAATATCATTCTGTCTTTACACCTGCACGGTTTAAAGCAGACCCAAGTATGAGGCATTTCCTCACAAATAATATGAATGTGGCTGCACATTTAGTCGAGGGAAAAGTAGAGCTTGTTGGTAATGGACCTGCTAGCCTAGAACAAGGCCAGGGAGCCGTCGTACAGTGGGAAGGCAAACGCGCAGGTGCCTATAAAGATGATAAAGGCGAACTCCACCTCCTGGATACAACTTGTACGCACATGGGTTGCGAAGTGGAATGGAACAGCGGGGAACATACATGGGATTGCCCTTGCCACGGTTCCCGTTTCTCATATGACGGAGCCGTTATGGAAGGACCAGCAAAACGTCCTCTTGAAAGAATTGAATTTAGTGACAGCGAGGAAGTTGCCATAATTCCTGATGATCCGGAGGCTTTTGAAGAATCTACTGATAATCAATAGTGAGAGAAGAGCGCTTTTTAGCGCTCTTTTTTGATTGGTAAAATCGCTCCTGTCGGCTAAACAATTTAAATGCAAAAACAAGGATCCATTTTGGGCTCATTATAAATTTTACGTTATAACCCCTTTTTCTTTCCAAAATTTATAAAATTGGCTAGAATAGCTTAAGTACAGATACAGAATCACGAAAGGGTTATGCTTAATGTTGGATGATAATAAGCTCGGTATAATATACACAGCAGCCGCATATATCTTATGGGGTTTTCTCCCTATCTATTGGAAGTTAATACAAGAGATCCCCGCCTTTGAAATATTAGCGCACCGTATCGTCTGGTCTTTCGTCTTTATGATGGGCATGGTGCTCATTCTAAAAAAATGGAAACCATTTGTCGCTGAGTCGAAGCGAATTTGGGCTAATAAAAAAAGTTTGATCGTGATTACACTTGCCTCAATCACGATTAGTATTAACTGGCTTACGTACATATGGGCAGTCAACAATAATCACGTAGTTGAAGCCAGCCTAGGCTACTACATTAACCCGCTTGTTAGTATTCTGCTTGGAATGATCGTTCTAAAAGAGACCTTTTCAAAACCACAATGGCTCGCATTTATATTAGCGGCAAGCGGTGTGATTTACATGACCGCACATTTCGGGTCCGTCCCGTGGATCGCTTTATTACTGGCGTTAAGCTTCGGAGCTTACGGTTTACTGAAAAAACTCGTTACACTGAATGCGATGTTTGGTTTGACGGTTGAGACACTGATTGTTTCCCCCCTAGCACTCATTTATCTTTTGCGTGTTCAAGGGCCGCCTCCCGATATCGACTTCTGGTCAATAACGACACTGATTATTTTTGGATCAGGGATCGCTACAGCTATTCCACTTCTGCTGTTCTCAGCAGGTGCCAAACGAATACCGCTTTCAATGGTAGGCTTTCTACAATACTTCGCTCCAACGATCATGCTATTTCTCGGTGTCTTTCTTTATGATGAACCATTTACAGAGGTGCACCTTGTATCCTTTACGTTAATTTGGGCGGGCCTTGCGGTATATACAGTTTCTAGAATGAAACGGCTGCGAAGATATGAAGGTAAAACAGCTTAAAATAAAAGGACCCTCATTTATGATGAGAGTCCTTTTATATTTTGCCAGCCTTTCTTCGAGACTTAGTTTCTTAAATGGGAGGCTATATCATATCCAGAAAGGAAGGCGCTCTCGAATCGGGTTCGCCCCGTTTGATCATCTGCTCGCAAAAAAGCATCTCCGGCAGCAAATATCCTCGCTTCCTTATCTAACTGTAAAAAGGGGTGAGGATGCGTGTCAGCTGATTGTGCGTAACGCCATGTTTCCAGCTGCTGAGAGACAAGAGCATGAAAATCTAAATAGGATGCCGTCTTCTCTCTCATCAATTCAAGGATATCTTTTTCCCCGTCATGGTTCACGGACCAATCGGCTGTCATATAAACACTAACGATCACCTCTGATGAAATTCCCTTCTTTTGATGATCGACAATCCGCTCCACTCCTGAAAGCAGTTTTTTATTCATGTGACCGTTTTTTGGAAAAACGATAGGCCTATCGAACTGAAACAGTCCCACATATGTTGGTTCGTATGTAAGCATTCTTAATGCACCTTGTGCTGATTGCTCAATACAAAGGGAACTGTTGGCAAGAAGACTTAATGTTTGAGGAGCAGGCATTGTACATATGACCCGCTCACTTTCGTAGACCTTTCCCTCTTCATCACCTAATAAAAAATGGGAACCCTGATCATTGATATAGGAAACGTTTCTTGAAAGGAATAGCGGCAGATTTACGGCTAAACGCCTCGAAAATTCTTGCATCCCATCTATTGACGTGTATCTCGGATAATTCTCTCCAAACCACTGCTTCACCCAGCCCTTTGCCAGCCAACCTTGAACTTCTTGGTTAAGCTCATCCGATCGAACGGTGAAAAACTGTGCCCCATAATCTGCTTTACCTTTGGAATATTTTTTTGTCGCAAGCCTGCCACCTACTCGTGGACCTTTTTCCAAAAGCAGTACCCTATAATTGGATTGCTTTAGTTTTTGTGCTGCAATAATCCCCGATAAACCCGCTCCAATAATAACTACATCATACCTGTGCACAATTATCCCACCTTTATTTATACAAGATTAAATTTTTTACGTTGTCGATTCCTTTCCTGAAATGGAAGATTTCTCTCCCTCTTTCATTACTATGAATCCTCCCACCGTTTATTTCTTTAAGCCAGAACCGCATTAGTGATAGGCCAGTAACACCATCGTTATTATACTTTTTGAATGCAGCATACGTAGCGGCCGTTGTAGGTTCCACATGAAAGCCTCTCCTGTCCAATTCCCGTTTTGCCGACTCAATTTGATCCTCCGGTACTTGTAACGATTGTTCCGCCTGAATCTTTTACACCTTCAATGATTTGTTCGCCCCGGGTTGGATTTCCAATTGCAATTCCTTCTGCTTGGGTGCCAAGATTTTCAACAGCAGAAATAACCTCTTTTTTTGATGAAAAGCCTTGGCGATAGGTGCGCAAGGCTCAGCTTGAACGCCGATAATCTTAGGAAGCCCCTCGATCATTCCAGCTTGTTTAAGGTTCTTGAAGCCAATATAGATGCACCGCGACCTTTAATCTTCTCTATAGGAAATTCGACATGGCATGAAGATTCCTTGCTTAGGCCGCCACTCTTTTATAGAGGGTGTGTACTCTTCCCCTGTTACTGGGTCTATAAATTTGTCTTTCATATGTAGCTACTCCTCTCCCAAATTCTTTTTTCGATATGCCTCGTGATAATTCCTTCATGACAGAGTAGGCGTCAAGTAAATCGCTTCTTTGCGCCGGTAAAAAGAGCCATCCCAATGTGGGATGGCTCTTTTTCTTTATGCTTTAACTTTTTTCTTCTTACGGAACTTGCTTAATACTTCATAGGCCAGTGGCACGATGAGCAGCGTTAACAACGTGGAACTCGTTAACCCGCCAATTACGGTAACCCCTAGTCCTTTACTAATAATCGATCCACCTTCTAGTCCTAAAGCTAACGGCAGCAAGGCGCCGATCGTGGCAAGTGCGGTCATAAGAATCGGACGCAGACGTGTCATGCCGGCATCTACTAATGCTTCTCTTGTCGTGTAACCTTCCTTTTCTTTATGAATCACACGATCTATTAAAACAATCGCATTTGTTACAACAATTCCAATTAACATTAGGGCACCGATCATAGCGGAAATACTAATCGTTTCTCCGCTAATTAGGAGACCTAATACAGCACCAATAATCGTGAATGGTAACGAAAATAGAATGGCAAGCGGCGCCGTGGCTCCACCAAAGAAGATCACGAGCACAAGGTAGACAATAGCAATCGCTGCAAGCATCGCTAATCCAAGCTGGGTGAAAGATTCTTGAATATCCTCTGCGACTCCACCCATCGTTACTTCCATACCAGGCGGCAATTCAATGTCGTCAATGTCACTTTGTACATTAGCAGACACAGCGCCGATATCATCAGTGGTAATCTTAGCGCTGACACTAGCATAAACGCGTTCATTTTTTCTAGTGATCGTATCAGCTGTTGTTCCTTTCTCTACTTCAACCACTTCACTGATGGGAACGGATTGACCTGTAGGAGTTTGCAGTTCTTGGTCTGTTACCTCACTAATGTCTTCGTAACTCTTTTTCTCTACTTCAATATATACATTTAACTCTTCGCCATCCTGTTTTACCGTTGTCAGTACAGGCTCTTCACCATTTTGATTCAACTCCATACCTAACTGACCTGCGGTTAATCCAAGCTCACTTAATTTTTCATGATCGGCGACGAGCGTGTATTCCTCGTAAGACTCAGATAGGCTTGAGTCGATTCCGGTTAAATTCTCTTGTTCAGCCAAAATATTTTCAACATCTTCTACAACCGGCTCAATTTCGTCAATAGTATCTCCATAAACAAGAAGCTCTAAAGAACCGCTTGAGCCTGTAGAAGAGAAGTCTTGGGAGGACCACTCTCCCTTTTCAGATGATTCTTGCAATCCGTCAATCACCGTTTGACTTTCCGAGGAAAAATTTTCAGTTTCACTGTCATATTCGACGTAGAATACGGCTTGATTCGATGCACCAGGACTCATCGGATTTTCTCCACCGACAGAATATTGAATTGTTTCTGCACCTTCTCGGCCTTCAAAATATTCTTGGGCATCCATAGCAATGCTTTCGACATCTTCAAGTGTCTGGCCTGGCTCTGGATTATAAGTTGCTATGACCATTTTCTGTTCTTGAGCCGGCAGGAAGCTCACCCCTACCAACGGGACGAGTGCGACACTCCCAACTAAAATCACTAACGCAATAATTGATGAAATAATTTTGTGATTTAACGTACTATTCAGCAGTGCTCGATAAGCCCTTACTAAACGTCCGCCTTTATGATCATGGTCAACCTTTTTCAATTTACCTTGCTTCAATAATGAATGGGACATCATCGGTACAATTGTAATGGCTACAAGCAGGGAGGCAACCAATGCGAAGACAACGGTTAACGCAAATGGTAAAAAGATTTGCCCAACGGTCCCTTCCACTAGTCCTAGCGGTAAAAATACGGCAATCGTCACAATTGTTGAAGATAGGATTGGCATAAACATTTCACGTGTAGCCGAACGAACAAGATCTTTGCCTTTTAGCTTTTCACCAGGCAGTGACATTCGCCTATATATATTTTCTACGACAACAATCGAGTCATCCACTACTCTGCCTATAGCTACCGTCATGGCACCTAATGTCATAATATTTAATGTAATATCCATTTGTTTAAGAACGAGTACAGCTATTAATAGCGAAAGTGGAATCGATATAACAGAAATAACTGTTGTTCTGAAATTACGCAAGAATAAGAGGATGACAATGACAGCAAATAATCCTCCAAACAGCGCCTTGTTCAACATCGTGCTTACCGATTCTTCTATCGGCTCTCCCTGGTCAAAAGAGTATATAAACTCCGTTCCAGTGAGTTCTCCTTTTAATTCTGCCGTTTGTTCTTTTACTAAATTAACGACATCAACTGTATTCGCTTCCTGGGATTTAACGATTTGAAGCGAAATCGAATCTTCTCCATTGGTACGCGAAATAGACTCTGCTTTCCCGACAACTTCAATTTCAGCAAGTTCCTGAAGCTGGACAGTGGGAATCCCGGCCTCGGCTGCCTGCTCTGTTGTCATCGCTCCTCCAGAAGTCTGGCCTTGTGGCGACATTTGTCCTCCCTGAGTACCTTGAGGCGGTTGCTGGCCCTGTGGTGCTTCAGATCCTTGCGACGAAGGAATCGCCGGGATTTCTAAGTTTCTCAGGTCCTCAACTGTTGTTAATTCCCCGTCAATGACGACAGATTTTTGTGTATCATCAAAGGTGTATAAGCCAAGTGGAAAAGACACATCCGAGCCTTTAATCAAGTTCATTATGGTTTCGCTATCCATTCCACGCTCTTCTAAAGCACCTTCGTCAAAATCAATCCGAACCTCCTGAATTTGCTGTCCCGACACTTGCACGTCAGCCACACCTTCAAGTCCTTCAAGTGCTGGTACGATCTTATCCTCTACCGTTGTCGTCAGCTCATCTAATGATTGTTCCCCATTGATCACACTTAAACTGACAACGGGAAAAGCATTAAAATTTAAACGACTGACAGAAGGATCTTCAGCTGAATCCGGCAGTTCAACTTGGCTGACCGCATCTTTCAACTCATCTTCTGCTTCATCCAAATTTTTATCAAATCCATACTCGAGCTGAAGGGAAGAAGCATTTTGATAAGAAGTGGAACTGACCGTTTTCACTCCACTCAAATTACCCACCTGTTGTTCTAAGGGCTCTGATATATTTTCAGCCACTTCTTCGGGTGTGGCTCCTGGATAAACGGTAGACACCGTAATAATCGGTGGTTCGATATCTGGAATCGTTTCTAGTTTCATATTTAAACCTGAATATAAACCTGCTATGGTTATAATAATAGTCATTAACCAAACCGCAAACTTGTTGTTCATAGAAAAATTTATAATTTGTTTCACGCGCTATCCCCTCCCAATTGACCGTATAGTCATAACAGATTATAATATAAATGACTATGTGGTCATTAGTCAAGAGGAAATACTTTTTAATTTCACAATTAAGGGGTCACCAATATGGAAGATAAAAGCATATTCATCATCGAACAATCAATTAAGCTCTTTGCAAAAAAAGGCTTTAGCGCAACTTCAGTTCAGGAGATCGCTAATGAATGCGGCATCTCTAAAGGAGCTTTCTATTTACACTTTAAGTCGAAAGACGCCCTTTTATTAGACGTTTTCTACCATTACTCCAGACAAATTCAGTTAAAAACCGATGAGATTCAAGCTAAGGATTTAAATCCACGAGAGAAGTTTATAAAGAAGCTCGCTGTAACATTTAAAGAAATCATCGAACATCGTGAATTTATTATTATGCAAATACGTGAGCAAGCTATTCCGTTTAACGATGACATTGAAAGATTCTTGCAGCATATGAGATTTAACTCTTACTACTTTTATAAAAAAAATCTTATGGATATTTATGGGGAGGACATAAAAGAGTGTGTATGGGAAATTACTCTTCTTTTGCAGGGGATATTTAAAGCTTATATCGATTTGATCATTATTGAAAATGTGAAATTTGATATTGAGAACCTTTGTGAAGGGATGCTAAAGCGAGTTGACTTTCTAGTAGAGGGATTCAACCGCAGTAATGACCGACCAGTCATTACTGAAAAAATCATGAGTGAGATTATTCCAAAAGACTACTATTCTAAACAAGCAGATCACATTATAGATGCCTTAAAAGAAAAACAACCATCTTCAACCAAGGATATTAAGGACACAATTGCTGTGATTCTTGAAGAACTTAAAAATTCCGAACCTCGCATAGCTGTCATTAAAGGTATGGTGACAAACCTTGAAGAAGAACATGAATTCCAGCAAATCGTTGGACAAATTCGTTCCTTTTTCCAAATCTAATAACCACTAGACACGCCAAGCACGTCTAGTGGTTATTAGATTCTTCCATTTGCTCTGCTTCGATGATTTCATCAAGAATCGGATACACCGACTCAACGCCTTTTTGTGCAACTAGACAAGCAACGCCTAATGTAGTTGACCAAAAGGAATCAGGGATAGATGGATTCTTCAAGCCAGCTGGTTGGAACAGTGAACGGTATATTCGTTTCAAATGCTGTTCAGTTGTTTGTGCATCGGTTTCACGTTCGCCCCTTGCTAACAAAAACACGTAGCGCATCGACTGAAATAAATTATCACCTGGCATAAAAGTGTATTCTTTGAAGAATTTCAGCTGCTTCTCTGTTTCCTGTTTTAAACCCGATTTAACAGCTAAGTCATCCAAGTGTTCATGCAAATGACGGTAGACCTGCTGAAAAATTCTGCGCTTCTCCTCTTGCATTACTTTATCTGTATAAATGCTCTGCAGCTTATCAAAAGCTTTTTCCTTCGTCCAAGTCACTATGTGATCACCTCTATTGTCTTCATTCTATATGAGAGCCCCTTATTCCTTCCCTAAGCCAAAGTTCTTCGCCTCCCCTTCCACAGAACCATAAAGTTCCGGAACATTTGCCGAATGTTCTTTTAATAAATCAGGGAGATGCGGGATAACTTTATTCCATACCATCGGATTGGCCGCCATCGCCTGAAACAGTGCTTGTTCGTCTTTAGACCATGATCTCATTGATTGAATGTAATCAAGGGTTAGGCGATAGCCAGGCATAAGCTGGTCATCTCGTTTCACCTTAAATTGAGCCATGACTTCTTCCCAAGTCGCTCCCTCGTCATGCTTTTGTATCGCTTCAGCTAACAAAAAGGACTGCATGAAGGCATCATTGATACCAAGTCCCGTGCTTGGATCTTTACTATGGGCTGCATCGCCAATCAGAACCCACCCTTTTCCTGCAGGCTCACGGAAGAAATTCGGCACACCTGGTGTCCCGATAATTCTCCCATGGAGCGATGCGTCCTTTAACCGTCGCTTCATACCATAAAATGTTTGATAGGTTTCCTCGAACTTTGCTGGGTTTTTAGCAAATTCCCTAAACTCATCGGGATGTACTTCAAGACCTAAACAGTCCACCCCTGGCTCCATTGGAAATAGGAAGCCGATTCTTCCTTCCTTAAGGAAGATCTCCGTCGTCGGTTCTAGTAACGGTTCAATCCCGTGATAATAGCCGTAGAACACGGGGCGAAGCGGTGAGTGCTCCCCGTATTTCCCTGCCTGAACCCACTCAGCAATATTTGAATGCTTCCCATCAGCGCCCACCACAAGCGAAGCATAAACCGTCTGGCTTTCCCCACTGCTATCGACCGCTTTTACTCCGATTACTTGATCATTATCATAAAGCAGCCTCCTCACAGACCATTGTGCTAGCAACTCAACACCATCATAACTGCAGGCTTTCGACAGAAGAATGTGATCTAAATAACTGCGTCTCGGAATAAGTGTGTAGGAATCTCTCGGGCCCTCTACAAAACTATCACCAATATAGGTACGCATTCTATTAATTTTTCGTAAGCCCTTCGCTTCAACCTCTTCCAGCACACCCAGTTTCCCTAAATAATTCACATGTGACATATGGTGTGTAGATAACGTATCACTCGGAAAAGAAGCCTTATCAATCAGCAGCACCCGCTTCCCTTTTTTTCCAAGTAAGATCGCCAGGCTCGCCCCTGCCACTCTTGCCCCTATAATCACAACACCCACATGTTTTTCCATCTCCCCGCACATCCTTCGCTCCCTATTTTCTTTAGCGTAACGTTTTTTCACAAAAACAGCTAGTTAGGAGTTTGAAAGGTGGACCGCAGCGAATTAATTGCACGAAATTCCCTTTTATTGCACATAAAACAGCATAATTGCATATTTCAACTTCCTGCAGTAAAAAAGACTCCCTTCGCGGGAGCCTTTTCCTCTATTCAAACTTCTTTTCTTGTTCTACATTATGATTTTGATCCATGATAAGCACTCGGCTCGGCTTATCGTTCTCCGCTAATTCAGTTGCTTTCTCGACCGCTGTATCCCGTTCATCATATAAATCGGTTGGTGCGACATCTTCAATTTTTACTAACCAACCTGTAACATCCTTATTTGGTACAACACTATATTCCTTCATCTAAATCTCTCCTCTATTTATCGTCTACAATCAGTCTTCCCACCACAAAACCTCCTCAAACGTTCTGATTCATTTTCAAAAATAGTTTGACAATACTACATTCTCCTTTTATAATTCGAAACATACATTTAAAAAAGTAAGTGAACTGAATATCTCTTATCGAGAGTGGCAGAGGGACTAGGCCCTGTGACGCCCGGCAACCTTCAAGTAATCGGCTTGAAAAGGTGCTAATTCCTACAGATCGAAGCTAGATCTGACAGATAAGAGGAGGAATCGATACATACGCCCTCTTCTTACTAAAGAAGAGGGTTTTTTATATGGAAATCATTACGAAGGAGGGATGAAGCATGTCATTGCAAAACCCTACTGAACAGCAACAGACAACAGAAAAAGTTTCGATTGGAGACTTTACATTTGAATCTGGTGAAACGCTTCCTCAGGTGGAGCTGGCTTTTGAGCATTATGGGTCAACGAACGCCCCCGTCATTCTTCTTTGCCATGCCTTAACTGGAAATCAGTACGCCATTGGTTCTAAAGAAAGCCCTGGCTGGTGGGCAGGTCTTGTCGGGGAGCAATGTCCGATTGATACTACCCAGTTTCAAGTGATCACGTTTAACGTACTTGGAGGATGCCATGGCTCAACTGGCCCTGCAAGTATAAACCCTGAGACTGGTGAGTTGTACCGTCAGGATTTTCCAAACGTAACAATCCGCGATATGGTTCGTTCCCAATATAAAGCACTTGAAAAGTTGGGAATTACCAAACTTCATGCTGTGGCGGGCGGTTCGCTTGGGGGCATGCAAACACTTGAATGGGGAATGCTTTATCCGGACTTTATGAAACAACTCTATGTTTTAGCTGCCACTCCCTATTTAAGTGATTACGGGATTGCCTTTAACCATATTGGGGCAAGGGCTATTCAGGATGATCCGGCTTATAATGAGGGGGACTACAGGTCTAATGACGAGTTGCACGGTTTTGAGATTGCCCGAATGACCGGTATGGTTACGTACAGAAGCGGTCCTCTTTTTCATAAAAGGTTTGCACGGGAGCAAGGGGATGCTCTTTATTCGATCCAGTCCTATTTAAATTATCAAGGTGAAAAAATAAAGCAGCGTTTTGATGCGAATAGCTATCTCTATTTATTAGAAGCCATGAACAACCATGATATTAGAAGACGACGCGGTACCTTACAGGAAACAGCTGAGAATTATAAACCGCACCTATACACCGTAAGCTTTGAACACGACCTTCTCTATCCAAAAGAATTGATTCAGCCCTTTAGTGAGTATGCCCCTCAAGGTGAGCATTATCATGTGCAAACGGACTATGGACACGACGGGTTTCTCGTGGAATTTGGAGAATGGGGGTCGTGGCTTGGCGATAAATTGAACGAGGGAGTGAATGAAGCTTGACAACCAAAGTAGCGATTCTAGGATTTGGAACAGTCGGACAGGGCGTTTATCAAATTCTGCAGAACAAACAGAAACAGCTAACCCATTTAACAGGAGAATCAGTACAGTTATGTGGTGTCCTCGTTCAAGACAAAGCGAAGGAACGCATTCTGCCTGAATCTGTTCTTGTAACTGATCAATTTGATGAGATTCTTGCACAAGAACCAGATGTAATCTTTGAAGCCATTGTTGGTGAACAGCCTAGCTTTTCTTATTTAACAACGGCCATCGACAGGCGGATCCATGTCATTACAGCAAACAAAGTGATGTTTGCCAAACACGGCACTCATTTGTTAGATAAAGCCGCAAACCGTGTAGGCATGGGCTATGAAGCAACAACAGCCTCTGGCACTCCCATCATTGGTACGATTACTAAACTTCTACAGGTCAATTCAGTAACAAAAATTGAGGCCATTTTGAATGGAACGAGTAACTTTATCCTCACTTCCATGCAGAACGAAGGAAAAAGTCTCAAGACCGCACTAAAAGAAGCACAGGATCAGGGGTTTGCTGAGGCTGACCCAACGAATGATATTGAAGGCTATGATGCTTTTTACAAGCTGATGATTCTTAGTCAACTTATCTATAAAAAACAGCCCAACTGGGGAAATGTCCCATGTGAGGGGATATCTAACGTAACAGCTGAAGATTTAGCTTTCGCCAAAACAAACGGACAGAAAATACGGCACATCGCTGCTATTGAGGAAAAAAATGGTGAACTATATGCCGGTATAAAACCTAAAGCCTTATCGCCAGCACATGGGCTGCATTCTGTTGACGGTGTTGATAACGCTATTCACATTATTAGTGATTTAGCAGGACCTCTAACATTAAGAGGGCCTGGCGCCGGCAAGTTGTCGACAGCGAGTGCGATGGTGGAAGACTTTGTTCATATCCTTCAGTCCTATCCAGTAAAACTACTTCAATATTAGAAAAGGAGCCTTTAACTAAATTGATAGTTAAAGGCTCCTTTTCTTTATCTGCTAGCTAGTTCACTTACTGTTACAAAGCTGTACCCTCGTTCGGATAAACCTTCAAGGATCATCTTCAGTGCCTTCGGTGTAGTGGGACGAAGATCACTTAACATAATAATCGATCCATCCTCTACATTAGAAGTCACATAATGGGCAATTTCTGATGCGTTTGTTAAGTTCCAATCCTTATTCGGGGTGATTGTTGATGGGACGACGTCAAAATTGGATTCATAGGCTTCAGGAAGACCTTCACCAAATGGAAGGCGGACAAGGTTCGTTGTTAGCCCTGTTACGTCTTGAATGACCTGTTGTGTATCGACTAACTGTCGCTTAACCTCGCTGGCTGGGAGCCGATCAAAGCTTGAGTGGTCCCAAGTATGGTTCCCGATCTCATGACCTTGTTTTGCTACCTCTCTTACCGTTTCAGGATAATGTTTGATTCGTTTTCCGATCATAAAAAAGGTCGCCTTTGCATCATATTCTGCCAACACATCTAAAACAAGTGGTGTTCCCTTTTTATGGGGACCGTTATCGAAAGTAATCGCGACAAGTTTCTCGGTCATCCCTTTAGTAGGCCCTTGCTTCGTTTTGATAGCAGGATAAGATATCGTATCATCATCTGGCACTTGAGGTGTCACTTTCTTGGCATATTGTGGCAGCAAAACATTTTTAAGAGCATTCTTATCAATAGAAACCTTTGATTTCTTTATGTTCAGTTTCTTTTGATCCTCTTGAGTTATATACACTACGAGAGAGTCACCCATTAAAGCTAGATCGTCAAACTTGCTCACTTCCGTTCCGAATCCCTTTTCTACTTCGAGTTGTTGGTTGGTTTCCTTGGCTAAGGCCCTTACATAGTTTGTATCGCTTTTAAAAAGATTCTTAAGCTCTAAACGCTTTCCGTTTGATTTATTAAAGTTCATGATTGTGCGGGTAACATTTTGATCCTGCCCAATATCTGTCTTCTCTACAAATCGGACAACAAACACTTCACTGTCCTGGTAAAGAACTTCATAATCAATATGCAATTCGTGAGCTGATTTGTTTTCACTACTGATGACAGCTTCATAGCTTTTCTTTTTAAATGAGTCCTTCTTTTGATTCACATAATCTATAATAATCTGGTCAATTTGATCATTTGGTGTTTGCGGGTAATGAATTGTAATTTGATAACTCTCATATTCTTCAATCTCACTTTCCATCATTACATCATAGTGATTGGATGACTCTGAGCTTACTTTATCCGATCTCTCATTTGCATCCGCTATAAAAAAGGAACAAGCCGTCAATATCAACAATAAACTAAGGAGTGCTATATATACATTTAATCGCTTCATAACCTTCCCTCTTCATCCGTAATAAATTCACACCTTAGTGTAACACAAACGTAACAATTAATTAATACATTTGTTATGTTCCATTTATTCAGTTAATTTAGAGGCTCGTACGAATATCCCACAATTCTGGAAAGAAGCGGTGATCGAGTACCTTCTTCAGATAGCCGACCCCCGAAGAGCCGCCTGTACCCGATTTGTGACCGATAATCCGTTCAACTGTCTTCATATGCCTGAATCGCCACTGCTGGAACCAATCCTCTATATCTACCAATTTCTCTCCAAGCTGATAAAGATCCCAATATTGATCTACATCTTTATACACTTCCCACCAGGCATTCTCAACGCTTGCATCGGCTTGATAAATAGTTGAAAAGTCCCTGTTTATGAGATCGCTATTAATTTTGAACCCAGTTTCAGCTAATCTTTCAATCGCTGCATCATATATGCCAGGTGCTTCATAAGCGCTTCGAAGTTCCTTATGAAGCTCAGGGTCCTTTTCATAAATTTTCAAAACGTGTGGTGTCTTGTACCCCAAAGCAAATTCAACCATACGATATTGGTAAGATTGAAAGCCTGATGCTTGACCTAAATCGTCACGGAACTGTACATATTCAGCCGGGGTCAAGGTAGAGAGAACATCCCAGGCATGGATGATTTGTGTTTGGATTTTTGAGACTCTCGACAGCATTTTTAACGCTTCCTGTATATCCCCCTCTCGAATCGTGTCAATGGCAGCCCTTAGTTCATGCAAAGTCAGCTTCATCCACAATTCACTCACTTGGTGTATGACTATGAACAGCATTTCATCATGATGTGTAGAAAGTCGATTTTGGGCAGAAAGTAGTTGATCTAGGTTTAAATATTCCCCGTACGTCATGCGTTCTTTAAAGTCTGTATGTACATTCTCGTTAGTTTTTGAATCATGTTCGCTCACGCTAAACCCTCCTTTAGGTTAGAATTCCTCGCTCTGGAATATGATTAGGGGTGATTGGCAAAAATTCAGTATGAACTAGGCCTTCGTACATGAGCAATGTGCCTAACAACGGATGCTCTACGTGCACATGTACGCGTAAGGCTTGGTGCTTTTCATCGTAATGCTCATACAAGGAAGTATGCGGTCCGGTAAAGGTGAACTGATTATTAAGTTTCATTTCCCTTGAACGCATCAGCAATCCTCCCTCTTTGGTAACATCGAGTTCCATTACCGTGGATAAACGGCCGGACTTGCCTAGATTATCGACTACCGTTTCCTGCTCCGGGTCATAGGACATTACAGCATCAAATCCACGTATGGCATAGGGAAAAAAGAACCGGCGAATGTAACTGATTGCTTCAAAGCCCTGCTCATCGACATAAGAATAATTCTCAAGTGTAAACGGCACATTTTTCCCCCTTTCAGCAAAGATCATATGGTCCTTTGCTCCAATATGCAAAAATGGTCGAATAAGCGCCGGAGTTCCACGAATTTCCGTCATGCGTCCTTGTCCCAGCACCATTATTTTTTGTTCACTGGTTATACCAAATTTCTTTTGCAGTTCAGGATGAAGACGATCGAATTTTCCACCTAGTGCTTGATGATAAATAGATTTCATATATAACTGCCTCCTCAATATTGAGTTGTTATGTAAAGGGCCTTTTTTAAAAAGCCCTGCTTTCTCTTTACAATACTTCTTCTGCAAATGCACTGATCGAGTAGCCTTTTCGTTGTTTCATCAGCCACCCTTGTCTTTCCAATTGATTAAATAAGTGTTGAATATGTTTAGAAGGCCAGTCGGACAACAGTCCGAACCAGCGTATTTCGTGAAGTTTTAAACGACGCAGTTTATTCGTCGATTTGCCTGCAAGCACTTGAACGAGTGTATGGGCGGGATAATCTGTCCCGTAATAATGGATCAAATCAAGCACCTGCTGTACATAGGCATAGCTTAACTCATGACTTTTAATCGTAATAATAATATCTTCGTCGGTATATTCAGCTTCATTAAGCCGGACCTGTAATTCTTCGAGCAGGTGCTCAGCCTTAGTATAAACTTGACTATCCATATGGGTTTTCCAAATAGAAAGCTGCTTCAACATGCCGACATCATATAGGTGAACGTTAGACAGCCATACTAACATAGAAGGTGAACGTTTACTCGGAAAGGCTGAGCATGTCAACTGATCATGCATTTCAAGCAGTGGATAGGAATCCAGCACATGTTCTTCTTGATACTTCTCGATTTGTCTAGCAACTCTCACGGATTCATCTAACATGTACTTGGCTGGCCGCAGCTTTTGTTTAATGGTGCTCAGCTCTTGAATTTGGTTAAGAATAGATGTATTCTTCTGAGCTATTTCATTAAACTGCTGTTCAATGGTCGTGATTCTCTTACTGGCACGTTCATAATTATATTCCTCTTGTAAGGTTACACAATCATCGTCAAGATGATAAAACACAGTCAGACCACAAACTTCACAACGACAGCTAATCGACCGGCTACGGGAATTGAAATTCAGTTGCTTCTCATGACGGCACATTTCCTTTTGCTGGGTCAACCATAGCCTTGGTAAGGCACGGAATGGCCGCATAACAGTATCAATGCGGTCTCTCCACCTCGCAACATCTTCGGGATACCTTAATTGTGAAAGTAAGGCAGATTGGTTCATAGTTTCTACAGCTTCTATGACATTCCGCTTGCTGTGGGCAAGCTGAACAATTGGATGCTGATGGAAGCCTTCAGCAATTTTATTGAACCAATATTGCTTTGGCCGCTCTGCAATTTCAGCTAAAAATAAATAATCGTCCATCACCTGCAACAAATGGTGTTCGAGCCCCTCCGAAGATAACTGCGTAACATTTGTATCATATAAAAATTCCTTGTTATAAGGGAGCCCATGTTCTTTGGGAAAGTGAGTCCAAAGAAACAGCTCAGGTCTGATTAAATAGGGGTTTATTACATCATCTTTTAAATAGGATATAGGTAAAACGGTGTGCCCTTCAACGGTTAAATAACGTTGAAGCCGACCTAGTTTCAGCGAACGACTATTCACTTGAACAGCAATCGCTTCATTGATACGAGACAGCAGGCCTCGTTCGAATTTATGCCCGACCGAGCGTATTTGTTTGTTCATTCTACCTATAGGAGTCAGAATAACGTACGGGTAGCGATCATACTTGTAGGTCATACTTTCCGGCAGTCCCATATTAATTCCCCTTTAGAATTGAAGGATATACTTCTATTATAGAAAAAGTATGTAAACTTACCAATGATTATTGTAATTTTGGGCTTATTAAGGGCAAAAAGTCACCGAATGATAAGAGGCGAGTCTCTTCGTTGGCTTGCTTTTGAGGAGCGTATGCACCTGCGTCTACGAGCCTATTCTAAAGAAGTAAATTCCTCGGGGCAAGGCAGCGATGAAGGATATTCTCTGCACCATGAAGCAGCAGTGGAACTTCTACTAAAACCGTGCACGGCCCTTGTGCTCAATGTAGAAGTCAGCACGTCCTGTGCAAGTCCATTCCTTGGAAAAGAAGAACACTTTTCCTTCGTGCGAGGCCATTTCAGAGAAGGTTTCCCTGATGCTCAGGAACTACGCCGCCTCGACCTTCTTTCTTCT
Source organism: Halobacillus shinanisalinarum (assembly GCF_022919835.1). Lineage (NCBI taxonomy): Bacteria > Bacillati > Bacillota > Bacilli > Caryophanales > Bacillaceae > Halobacillus > Halobacillus shinanisalinarum. Next base: position 2,017,186 of record NZ_CP095074.1, read on the forward strand.
AATTTGGCAACTTTTTGAACACTCACCTATACGGACAAAATTTCTAGTGGATAATCAAAAAACAATCCCGAATCAATCACACCTGGGATTCCACTAATTTCCCTCTCCATATTGGAAGTAATCTCATTAAATCGTACATCAACTAAGAAATTTCCTGCTTCAGTAATGATGGGTCCATCTTTTGATACAGCCATTCTTATTGCAAGTGATTGAGGGTTGAAATACTCACCCAGTTTGGTTTCAACTAAGTGAATAGCCCGTGGATCGACTTCAACAGGGACGGCAAAATCTGTGCCAAGTTGTTTAACAAATTTACTTTTATCGACGAGAATGTACGTTTTAGATGAGCTTGCGATAACAAGTTTCTCAGCAAACAACGCACCACCACGTCCCTTAATTAAACGATTTTGTTCATCTACTTCATCTGCTCCATCAAAACCCCACCTTGGACGTGCCGCAGTTAGAGTTGTCACTGGAACATCAAGAACCGCACAATTGAGGGCAGCCTCTTTAGATGTTGGAATCGCCTGTATTTTTAAGCCTTCATCTTTAACGCGCTTGGAAATGGCTTGAAGCGCTAGAAATGATGTTGAACCGGATCCGACACCAATCACGTCCCCATCCTCCACGAAATAACTCACCTGTTGCGCCACTTTCTCTTTTTGAGCTTGATTCGAAATCTCTCCTGACCAATTCAACGTTTTTGCCAAAGGGTTAGTCCACGTCATAGTTATCACCTCGTCTTTCTTGTTATTCCCTAATCCTTTTTAAAAAAACAAAAGATTCCTTTAGAGTAGACAGGTAATGATTGCATGTCTTCTACATAAAATAGGAAAAGGCCTGCATGGGGAGGGGATCTCATGAGAAATGTCTACATCAAACTTGCCATCTTCTATCTGGTTTTATTACTCGCCCTGCTGTATGTATTGATAAACTAAAAGCCTCACCTTTTGGCGAGGCTTTTACTTCACTAGGTCATGTTTAAAGGCGTAAATCACGGCTTGCGTACGATCCTGTACACCTAGCTTACCTAAAATGTTACTGACATGAACTTTCACCGTTTTTAAAGCAATAAACAACTGATCTGATATTTCCTGATTTGTTTTTCCCTCAGTCATAAGGAGGAGAATTTCCATTTCTCTTGCTGTCAATTGTTCATGTAGGCCATCTTCTTGCGGTGTACGCATCTTAGTCATGATTTTACCGGTTACCTCTGGCTCAAGAATGGACTGGCCGGCATATGTAGCACGAATCGCATCAGCAATTTCACCTGCCTTTGATGTTTTCAACATATAGCTTGTTGCGCCCGCCTCAAGTGCCGGATACACCTTATCATCGTCAAGAAAACTTGTCACGATAATAATTTTCGCTTGCGGCCATTGCTCAATGATTTGCTTTGTTGCTTCAATGCCATCCATTTCTTCCATGACGAGATCCATTAAAATGATATCAGGACGATGGGTTAAAGCTATTTCCACTGCCTCACCGCCATCATTCGCCTCAGCCACCACTTCAATATCTGCTTGAGCTGATAGATAAGCCGATACGCCAATACGGACCATTTCGTGGTCATCAGCAAATAAAACCGTAATCACATTAATCCCCCTCCTTTTTTAAAATGAGGCACTTTAACTTCTAGCCGCGTTCCTTGGTTCTTCAGACTAACAATCTTCAATGTGCCCCCTACTTCAAAGGCTCGTTCCTGCATATTTTGTAACCCATAGGAGCTTGTTTTTGCTTCCTCGACATCAAAACCAATTCCGTCGTCCACCATTCGCAAAATAACATGATCATCTCTCTCGATAAGCATGACTGTCAACGCCTCAGCTTTAGCATGCCTGAGTGTATTGGATACGGCTTCTTGTAAAATTCGAAACAATTGATCTTCTATGCCTTTTTCAAGTTTTAATGACTCAACCGTCCATTCGATCTTCATCGGAACTTTCTGTGTGAGCTCATGCAAAAGTTCTTCACAACCCTCTTGCAAAGACTTGTCCTTCAAAGCAACTGGACGCAGGTGAAGAAGCAATGCTCTCATTTCAAGCTGTGACTGATGGATCATTTTTTCAACCATCGCAAGTTGCTTATTCGACGGTTTCTGTTCAGCCTTCTCGCCTTCGTTAATAGCTGACATCATCATCGAAGCAGCAAATAATTGTTGACTCACGGAGTCATGAAGCTCACGGGCAAGCCGATTTCTTTCTTGAACGACAACCTCCTGCAAGCTCTTCTCTCGTTCTTCAGCACGTTCGGAGGCTAAGCGCTGGGCCGTCTCAGTTTGCTTCTTAAACCTTGCTTCAATCTGCTTCATTTTCTTTTCGATCTGCTGGATCTCACCTGCCCCTGTATCATCGTATAAAACAGGATTCCCTTTTGCGATTTCATCAAGTTGATGTTCTACATAATGGAATTTCCTTCTAAAGACAAAACCTTGAGCCATACCGATCGCTAATCCGCCAGTTATGGATAGAGCCAGCGTGAGAAGTACATAAGGTAAATCGAGCACTTCCATCGACCATAAGTCTGCCCAGTCCCTTAATGGAAAGGTAATGAAGGTGAAGCTTAGCAGCACAGTTGCAAATATGATAAATGACAAGAGACCTATGACAACTTGTTTTTGCCAAATATTCATATTCGCTTCACCTCAAGATCTCCCGACACAATCGAGGTGATAATTTTCACTCTGGGTTTATTTGTCACATAGTCCGGTGTGCGATAAGACATCGTCTGATTGAATAACTTCGTTTTACGATATTGAAAAATAGCGGCCCGCCCTAAGACCGCACTATGATTAACCGCAACCTCTACCTCGTAAGGGACATATACTTGTACATTACCAACTAAATGTCTAATGGAAATAACAGCTTCATCATGAGGAAGTACGGTATGACTGAGATCGATTATTCGATCACCAAATCCGCCATGCACATTTACGTCCTGCCACTTATAAGAAGTTTTCGCCGTCATCTGGTCACCGAAAAGCTTCTGCTTTATAAAAGGCTCTTCTGTCTCAGCAAAATTGTCAACTTGGACATTAAGTTCGGTTCGCTCAGGCTCCTTTTTCGAGCGAAAATAGTGGCGTACAAAGAGTACAAGGATGACTATAATTAGAAATCGTACAGCAATCATATTCAAGATCGTTAACACAAGACTCAACATACCAATCCAAAACATGATTTTCCCCGAAAGCTTTCGGTACCTTTTCCTACCTATATAAAGGAAGATACTTGAAAATAATAAGGAGAAGATCAGCCCCCCATTAAAAAAGGTGACTTCAAGGACGAGGAGGATCACCCCTATGATTAAAATCGTGTTTATGGTATTCGTCGACATGTGCTTAAACATACAGGTCATCCTCCTATCCGCTAATCTAAAAAAGCATACATTTCCCTATGAGGACCAAAAAGACGCAGATCTCTGCGCCTTTAATGATAGCATGATTCCTACTGAACCGTAACGTCCTCTGTATTCTTCATATCTTTTTCCAGCTGAGCAACCTTGCTGTCAAACGTATTACGATAATAGGCACTGTTCACCTTGTATTCCAACTCCTCAATGTAGCGGTCCATTTCTGAAAATCTAGAATAAGGCTTGTCCGCTGTATCTTCAATGACTTGATTCATCCGGTTATGGGCACGGGCGATATTTTCCCGTCCCATCAGCTCCATCCGTTTCAAATGCATGTCCTTCAATCTATGTTTCATTTCCTCATATTTACGCTCAAGCGTCTCTAGCTGCTCCATTGCATCCAAGCGGGAAGCTTTAAGACGCTCCGCTCGTGCTTCGTATTCTTCCTGTTCTTTCACGGCAAAGGCATGCATCGTCTCTTCTCCAGCCTTTTCAGCCACTTCAGCCTGATGTTTACGCTTGTCCGCCATCTCTTGAGCTTTTTGATATTCGCGTCCGAACTCGTCCTTCAAACGATATTGACGTTCCACCAGCTTACGAACCTTCTCTGTTTCCTTTTCACTCTCACGCAAATATTGGTTCAACATAGCGATCGGATTCTTTTGCTCCTTTTGATCGAGGGCCTCATGCAGATCTGACGTGATTGAATCCTTCAAGCGAGTAAATACGTTAGCCATTATCAATCTCTCCTTTTTTTAAGTAAGTTATTTGTTTAACTCTGCCCACTGTCTTTCAAAATTCGTGAACGGATCGTCACTACTGCTTGATTCGATCACAGAATCATTCTTTCTCGTTGTCATTTTCTTATAAATCACATATAAAGCATAAGCAGCAACAAGTCCAATGACTGCATAGATGTTGGAAACCGCCACACTAAGGATAATCAGCCCTAACACGACCCAGCCAATTTTTCCGGCAGTTGAATCACTTTTCATAAATTGCTTGAAGACGACATACAGCAACCATACGCTGACGCCTAACAAAACCATTGGACCAAGGTTTGCTAGGAGAACACCAAGTGCAACTAGTCCTGCAATAAACAGCAAAAACTTTTTCATCAATTATTTCCCTCCTCGCTGATTTCTTATCTCTATCATACGGTGAATCACCTTTCTCAGTAATGAGCCAGAGATATATTTCTGACTACGACTTGAGGCTTATATAGCATGGGTAAAACCATATTTGCTTATAAAAACAAACAGCCATAATAGGCGATCTTTGATTCATCGGGCAAGTCCGTTACAATCATGTGGTCATCATATTATGCGTTTATCCATATTTCGTTTCCTCTTAATGCTTTCATCTCGGTGGCCGCGGAACTATATACTGTTGTCTTCCAATCTTTTTTAGCCCAATAACCGATCTATCCCTGGGCTAATAGAAAAGGGAACTCCTGAAATAAGAGTTCCCTTTTCTTCTTCCTATTTGTTTCTGTTCTGCATACTTGATTCAGCGATACTGATCATTCGTTTGACCATTTCGCCACCCACCGATCCGTTTTCGCGCGCAGTGGTGTCTGCTCCGAGCTTAACACCAAACTCACTTGCAATTTCTTCCTTCATACTATCCATTGCATTTTCTGCACCAGGCACTAACAATTCATTCCTATTGTTGTCTGCCATCACTGATCACCCCTAGTGGGAATTGGAACAGTATAATACTGTTCAGTACTTATATTTTGGATAAAATATATTTATACACCCGGAAAATACAACCAAAATCCACATTAAACGGAAGGAACAACTTGATCCTATCAAATCAAAAAGCCTTCTAAAAAGCCTGACATCGTCTAGGATATCTGCCTTTAACAGCTATTCGATTATACGGAGTTCCTTTGGAGTTTTTGTTAACGTTTCATAACCATCCGCAGTTACTAAGACGTCATCTTCTAAACGGACACCGCCGACTGCTGGATCATAAATACCTGGTTCAATCGTGTAGGTCATCCCTTCCTTCAGCACCCCGTCATTCAGATGGCTCATAGATGGAAATTCATGAACGTTGATCCCTAAACCATGACCGATTCTATGAGGAAATAGCTCGCCATAGCCAGCGTCTGTGATGATATCCCTGGCTGTTTGGTCGAGGTCGCCAATACGGGTTCCCGGTTTACTAATGGAAAGCGATGCTTCAATGGCTTCATGAACTTTCTCATAAATAGACTTTTGTTCATCGGAGATTGACATAAAAGCAAACGTCCGAGTGATATCTGATGTATATCCCTTCCAGACAACACCAAGATCAAACAAAACGAAATCGCCGGCTTCCAGCTTACGGTCGCCAGGATTTCCGTGCGGCTGCCCAGACTTTTCACCGAACAACACCATTGTAGAAAAGGACATTTCGGCGACACCTTTTTTCTTCAATTCATATTCGATCGTCGCGAGAACTTCCATTTCTGTAATACCTTCTTTAAGTGCTTCTGTTCCTACCTTCACACCAAAATCAGCAAGCTCTGCGGCCTCACGCATAATACTGATTTCCTGCTCGTCTTTTACGAGGCGCATCTCATTAAGCTGTCCCTCAACATCTATGACAGATACTTCATCAAAAAGAGCTAGTAATGACTCACTGCGTCCATAGGAAAGGACTTGCTTCTCGAAGCCTACCGTTTTTGGCTGAGGAACCCCTTGTTGTTTCATCTTATCATCCATCATCGTCCAAGGATTCTCATGATCAGCATAGCCAATCACGTCATAGGTCCAGCCGGCATCACGAATTTGACCTGCCTCCATACCAGGAAGGACAGCGATCGGATCAGCTTCAGGAAAAACAAGCAAGCCTAGCAACCGTTCGTGCGGATCGGTCTGAAAACCTGTTAAATAAAAGACATTCTCTTTAGAATTTAAGAAAGCTACATCAATATGATTCTCTTTTAAATAGTTAGAAAAACGATTCAATCTATGTTCCATAAGATCATCCCTTCTTCGTTTCATCTCCAACCCCATCATATATCAAAAAGGGTACCTCAGCCAAATCCCATAAAACTTCCACCTCAGGTCATCCAGAAATTGGATGACCTGAGGTGGAAGTTTTACCCAGTAAAAACGAGCATATATTATGCTCATTTTAACCACCTAATTGGTTTATATTTTCCTGGATTTGCTGAATTTGCTGGATCGCTTGGAACAGGGAAGAGTTTTCTAGAGCCTCCATATTAATTACTTGATCCTGGGCAGCTTGGATCATTTCATTCACGCCCGTTTCTAGTTGGTCGGTGTAATTCATAAGGTCGTTATGAATACTTTCAGCAAGCTCTGGCGGATTTAGTGCCTGCACTTCTTCAATTTCAGTTTGAAATTCTTGAAGGCGTTCTTCCACATCGGCAAAACTAATCACATCATTCTGAGCTTGCTCAATTAAATTAGGCAAGTCATTGGAAAACTCTTCAGCATCAGAAATAAATGCTGTCACATCCTCAGTATATTGCAATCCGGTCGTTGCTTCCTCAATAAGTCCACAACCACTTAAAGCCACTAGTAACAATGATAGTACTAAAAACTTTTTCACTTCATTTCCCCCTTGTGTCACGACTAATTATCATACGTATGAATTGAGAAAAAGATTCAAAAACTTCGTTTATAGAATGAAGCATTTTTGAACCTTTTGCAACATTCCTTATCTGTTCGTATCTTTTAGTTTTTAGCTTCGATATAATAGCATAAGCTTCTATTAATATTTGGAGGGGTTTCCATTGGATCGTACCCGATTTTTTGTAAGAGTTTCAGCAATTTATGCCTTAATCGGTGCCTTTATGGGGTCGCACATGGCTGGAGGGGGCGGCTATCAACTCACCGCTGTTCATGCACACATCCTTGTTGTGGGATGGCTGTCTTTATTTGCCTTCGCTATTTATTACAAAGTCTTTTCTATTCCAAAAGACTCTAAACTTGCCAAGGTTCATGTATGGACATCCTTTTTGGGTGTATTAGGCTTAACGACAGGAATGTGGTTATATTTCACAAAACCTTTTGGAGACATGGGAACATTTAACACCGTGTTTTTTATCGTAGGTGGAACTATTTTATTAATTGCCTTTGTTGTTTTTGCCATCATGGTTTTTGTTCATGGCAAGTTTATTTCAGAGGAATAAAGAATAATCCAAGAACACTCCAAACAAGGAGTATTCTTGGATTATCTACAGTCAAGGGGAATGCTTTATAAGGCGATCATCATCTTCCTCTGGACTCCCTCGCCCATCGGTATTATTGGTAATAAAATAGATCGATTCACCGATTTGTTCAACGTCACGAATTCTTCCGTAATCATCCACTACTATAGATGGATTCTCACCTCCAAATGATAGCGTCCGTAAAGCCGTTCCTCTTAATGTTGCGATGTAAAGTCTTTCATTGAAGGCAGCTATTCCTGAAGGAGCCCATGTATTTTCACCTGTTTGATAAATAGGCCCCTCTACCCCGTCCGCATTTTCTTCCCCAACTATGTCAGGCCATCCGTAATTGTCACCAGGATTAATTTTATTCACTTCATCATAGTTATCAGGTCCATGTTCAGAGGCGTAGAGCTGCCCATCCTTGTCCCATGCCAACCCTTGTGGATTCCGGTGTCCATAACTATACACATAGGAGCCTTCGAATGGGTTGTCTTCTGGAACAGATCCATCCAAGTTTAGGCGAAGAATTTTTCCTGCTAAACTCTCCTTATCCTGTGCCAAATCTTCATTTAATGAATCCCCTGTCGTTACATACAGCTTTCGATCAGGCCCTATTTCAATACGACCGCCATTATGGAAGTTCGCACCTGGTATATCCTCAAGTACCACATCTGTTTCTAACCACCGACTATTCTCGTAGGTAAGCACGATTACTCGATTTTTAACCTGTTCATTTTCTTCATAGGTATGGTAGGCAAAAGCTTGATGGTTTTCATTAAAGTTTGGATCAAGCTTGAATCCGAGCAGTCCTCCCTCACCGATTTGGCTAATACCTTTTTCCGTCACGACCTTGGCTCTGCTTACTCCTTGCTCTTCCGTCAACGAAACGATTTGCCCTTCACGTTCCGTTATAAAAATCGTACCATCGTTTGCCTCGATATCCCATGGTGACTGCAGGTTTGCTGCTACTTCCTTAGTGTCACCAGTCTCTTCTGAAGGTGCTTGCTTGGACGATTCCTCTTTGGGTTGACAAGCGGTCATCATCAATACAACCATCAGCCACATTAGAATTCTCATACCTGCCTCCCTACGCATTGGTATCTTCATTGTAACAGGGCTGTGATAACTGCGCATGTCTTATGCCGTTTTACGTAGAGGAGTACGGTGAAGCACACCTTTTTCCAACCTATAAGCAAATACTGCTGCTAAAACAGCTAACGCTAAATCTTTCACCAGAAATGGTGTCATACTCGACCAGGCAATCGCATAACCGATGCCAGAACCTTCACCAATCCATAGTTGAAGTGCCATATACATCCAGTTCACACCAACAATAAAATTTATTAGTAACCCTACCACGGAGGCACTCATGTACATGGAAAAGGTGCGCCGATTTTCAACTATCTTTCCAACGGCAAAAGCTAAAAACATAAAAGAAAGGATAAAGCCAAAGGTCGGCATAAAGAAAGTCCCTACCCCGCCTTTAAATCCTGCAAAAACAGGTGCACCTATTAAACCTAGAACTGTATAAACAAACATAGAGAAGAAACCTAAACGACTTCCCAATATAATTCCGGCTAAAATGGCCACAAACGTCTGCAGAGTAAGTGGTACGTTCATGATCGATAAAAAAGGTGCAAATGCGGTAATATTTGAGCCAATTGCCATTAACGCTACAAATAAGGCTCCTATTGTCATATCGTAAGCAGTTGAACGTGATTTCTGCAATTCTATTCCTCCTCTATACATATCTATTACTAAGATAGCGAAGGAAGGTATATGATGTCAACTTAAAAATTAATAGGTTAACATATGTTTTAAAACCTCTTATCATACCATTTATTTTTGCATGATAATGTCAACTAAGTGTATGTGCGCCCTCCTTCAAACCCATTATATGGTGACTTTTTCCTCATTTTGGTGTAAAGTATACTGAAAAAGTACCGGAGGAGTATCCATGCTATCCTATCAGCGATCCATGGGACAATATGACACACCCATATCTACCGTTAAGTATATGGTTAAGACTGTACTACAAGAAATAAGACATGATAAGCGTCCCCCTCTTATATTGGATCCCTCAACAGGGGATGGTGTTTTTGTAAAATCGTTGATAGAGGCCGGGCAAAATCCTTCACACATTCATGCCTACGATATCGATCCTGAAGTGTTTCTTGAGGAATCTGAGGTCCAATTTACTCATCAGGATTTTCTTAAAGCACGGCCCAGTCAATTATTTGATGCTATTATTGGGAATCCACCATATAAATCGAAACGGCAAAGCACATATTTCCGCGAACATAAAGACGAGCTTGAAAAAGAATTCAAAGAGATTGGCGTACATAATATGTACACACTCTTTATCTATAAAGGTCTTCAATTATTGAAAGAGAATGGCATTCTATGTATGATCGTACAGGATTCATTTTTAACAAATGTTTATTATACGAGGTTCCGTGAGTATCTACTTAAAAACACAGAAATTCTAGGAGTCATCCTCGCTCCACGGAAGCTGTTTCATAGCGGTAAAGCTGATGTTCGGACAGCCATCATTACAGTTAAAAAAGGAGCACCTGCCTCTAGACATCAAATGAAATTAGTAGATCGCCTCGCGACCGATGATTATGAGACACCACCAAGCGAGCGCGTTCAATATTTGACGCAATCCTATTTTCACAAGATGCCTAACTTCAACTTTGCTATTAATGTTCCTCTTGAAATCCTATCGTTGTTTATTACTCCCGCCTATACACTAGCCGATAAAGTAGACGGGGGCACAGGGATCTCGACCGGCAATGATAAAGTGTTTTTACGTAAACCTTGGGAAATTGATACAAAAGATAAGGAATGGATTCCTTTTTATAAAAACAGCGGCATTCGTGATAGGTGGTATTACGAGCCCAAACACTACATCCATAAAAACTGGAAAAAGTATAGCCAAGCGATTCCTAAATTCACCGTTCGTAACCAACAATACTTTTATCGTGAAGGAATTACCTGCTCCTCTATGGGAATAGACTTTCAAGCTTCATACCTTCCTGCAGGCAGCTTATTTGGGGTTAATACAAATCTTTTCACTGAAAACGATGAAGATCTTTACTATATATTAGGGCTGCTTAACAGCAGTTTGACTACGTATATGCTCCGTAAAGTTCTGAACCGTACCAATATGATTACATCGGGATATATTAAAAAACTTCCCTATATTGAACCACCTCCACAGTTGAAAAGATGCATTGCAAATCAAGTAAAGCATATCGTTTCAGAAAAGAAAAAGTGTTTGTCATATGACTTCTCAGCCCACCAGCAAAAAATAAACGACAGTATCTTTGACGTTTATCACATCTCCCCCGAAAATAGGAAGCATGTCACATACTTCTGTGACATGCTGATCGAAATGCTATAGTTAGGAAAGCACAGGCTACTGCAAGCCTTTGCTTTTCCTAACTTGCTTTTGTCTGTTCAAGATCTTGCTTTTTCTTCTTAATATCTACCTTGGTTAAAATCGACACGATCAGAGCAATGACGAACAAACCTGCAAAGAAAATTAAGCTACTTTCATAACTTCCCGTTTTATCATTCATATAAGCTGCAAACTGCGGCCCCGCCAGTCCTGCTGCTGACCACGCTGTAAGAATATAACCATGGATCGCACCCAGCTCTTTTGTACCGAACATATCACCGATAAATGCAGGAATGGTTGAAAACCCACCTCCATAGCATGTGTAAATAAGTCCAAATAAAATGACAAATAGTGCAACCGAACTTGTGTAAGGAAGAACGAGGAATAAGACGATCTGAATGATAAAAAACGCAACATACGTATTCGCTCTGCCAATATAATCAGAAGCACTTGCCCAACCAATACGGCCTAAACCATTGAAGAGCCCCATCACACCTACTAGAGTCGCAGCGGCGCCAGCACTTAAACCTACACTGTTTTCCGCAAGAGGCTTTGCTGCCGAGATTACAGCTATTCCACACGTCACATTAATGAACAACATTATCCATAAATAATAAAAACGCTTCGTTTTCAACGATTCTTTAGCTCGAAGGTTGGCTAAATCCTTGCCCTTCTTTGTATTGTTTTCCAATTCCTCATATCCATTAGGCTTCCAATCCTCAGGGGGCTTTGATAAGTACAAAGAAGACAAAATCATAACAATGAAATAACTGGCCCCTAGTATATAGAACGTAGCCGCAATCCCGACTGAACCAATTAACCAATCCATAATCGGACTAGAGATCGCCGCTGCGAAACCAAACCCCATTATTGCCATACCTGTAGCAAGGCCCCTTCGGTCTGGGAACCATTTAACTAGCGTCGAAACAGGAGCAATATACCCGACTCCAAGACCTATACCACCTAATACTCCATAAAAAAGGTAAAGAGCCCATAATGACCCCAAATTAATTGCAAATCCAGAACCAAATACTCCGACTCCGAAGAAGATAGCAGCGGTAATCCCCGCAACTCTTGGCCCATACTTTTCTACAAACCATCCTAAAAACGCTGCAGATAACCCTAAAAATAAAATAGCTATACTGAAGGTTAACTGCACTTGCTGTGAATTCCAGCCAAATTCATCTCTCAATGGAGATGTAAAATTACTCCAAGCATAAACAGAGCCGATGGATATATGTATTCCAACAGCAGATAGTGCTATCAGCCAACGATTTTTCACTTTTCGATCTGCCATAATGTTCCTCCTTTTTTTCTGACATATAAGTATTAACCTTATTTCAAAAGTTTTAAACTCTAAATTTTCTGAAAATATAAACGATGGATGCTTGCAACCCTTACAGCTACACGCATCCATCGTTCCCATGTTTTTTATTTTGGACCCCACAAAAGCAACTTGTCACTTTGTAATTTGTAACCGTCGTTCAAAGAGAGATAAACTTACCCTTGAAAGCTCCCATAATTCTAACGCAAAATGGCTACTTCCGACCTTGGACTCCCAGGACACGGCTAATTCTATAGTCGACCTGCTCATAGGTGTACTGTTTGTTTAGGAGACACCTGTCATAATTAAATTCATATCCCCAAATTCATGCCACAAGTATTCTTGCTTTAAGGCTTCATTGTAAGCCTTGAGGAGAATGTCTTCATTTATAAAGGCTTTCAGTAAATCTAAATGACTAGCTTCCGGCTCATGAAACCCTGTTAACAAGGCATCTGTTATTTCCAAAGAATAGTTACCATTAATATACAAATGGGTAGGCACGGATTTCTGTGGTGTTAAACGCCCTTCACTTACCGCAGATTCTAGGGCACGAACAACAGTTGTTCCTACAGCGATTACTTTACGGCCTTCTGCTTTTGCAACATTAACAGTGGTAACCGTTTCTCTTGGAATGGAATAGAGCTCCGGGTGATTCGATGGTGTTGGCCATTTGTTATTTCCATAATAGCTTAAGGAGGTATGCAGGGTTACATAGCATATATGAACCCCTTTGCTTATAAGTGAAGAAAGAATTCGCCAGGTAAAAGCACGTCCCGCAGAGGTCATTTCAATTGAACCCGGAATAGAACTAAACACAGTTTGATACTTACTTAAAGGCCACGGATCATTAATATATTCGTAGTAAATGGGAGAACCATGTTCATAGATAAATTCCATTAACGAAATACCGCCATGTTTAAAGTTCAGTACTTGTAAGGGATGCTCGCTACCCTTGCCTTCAACAGTCGCTAAGATACCATTTTGAAAATAAATGTTTTCCTCTTCTTCATAAGAATTACCCACTAACAGAACTTCAAATCTGTGCTTATCTATTTTTCTAGCTAACCGTACTTCGACATCGCCACGGGCCCCAGTTGCATGTAGACTTGATGGAATTGTCCTGGATTGGTTCAAAACAAGAACATCACCTGCTTGAAAAGTATTAATAATGTCACGAAAGTTTGTATGCCTCCTTTGTCCAGTCAAAGGATCTAACACCATCAATTTTACGTTATCTCGTTCACCTTGACGTAATTCAGCAGGTGAAGCAGCGTGAAGATGAGCAGGAATTTGAAAGGGAACCTTCGTCTTATTCACTTTGAACCCCTGCCTTATTTATGAAGGTTGCCGCTTCAAACCGTTCCCCGTTATGCTTATTTGATTGCTCAGAAGCCAAGTAGAAGAAGACATCTAATCTTTCCTCTGGCGCTGCCAGGTCGTAATCACAATCCGGTACAGCCCTGCTATGCATTGCTGTATCCATTTCACCAGGGTCGACCATATTCATTCTAATGTCATACTCTGCCACCTCGGACGCCCAAGTTTCAGTCATTCCTTCAACAGCAAACTTTGAAATACCATAAGCACCCCATTCAGCAAAGCCGGTTCTTCCGGCTTCTGACGTTAGGTTAATTACTGAGCCTGATCTGTTGGCAATCATTCCAGGCAGCACCCGTTTTGTAACTAAAAACGGATTCATAATGTTCACTTTTAGTACGTTAGAAAATGTTTCATCGGTATAATCAAGGTGCTGTTTCGGGCCTGGTCCAAATATGGAAGCATTATTAATCAGAACATCGACACTGCCGAAATGATCTTCAACTATAGAAACAAACTTCTCTACATCTGTTGCGTCTGATATATCGGCCTTTAATGCAACCACCTCTGCCCCCAAGGTTTCTGCCTGCTCTTTTACTGTTCTTAAATCGTGCTCACCTCTTGCGCAAATAGCGATACGATGTTGTTGCTTAGCAAAGCCGAGAGCTAAAGATTTCCCGAGCCCCTTTGATCCACCTGTAATCATAATCGTTTTTTTCATAAAAATTCTCCCTTCTCCATCTAAGTTACACTTAGTATAGAAAAAGGAGTGAAAAGAAACATGATGCAACCAAAGTATATTCCTCTCACACATTATACTTAGAAACCTTACGACCTTTGTCGTAATTTATTTCCCGGGAAATAGATTAGTTAATTATTTTGTAGTCTTTCCATTCTTCCGGTAGAAGATTGACATATTTTCTAGTTAAGAATCGATCATCAATCAACTGAATTACACCATAGTCATGTTCAGAACGAATCAACCTTCCCCCAGCCTGTAACACCTTGTTCATGCCAGGAAATACATAGGCGTAGTCATAACCATTTCGACCGCGGTTTGAAAAGTATGATTTGATTAATTCCCGTTCAAAATTACGTGGCGCCAGACCAATCCCTATAACAGCAACCCCATTTAAGCGATCTCCTCTCAAATCAACACCTTCTGAAAAGACCCCGCCAAGAACAGCAAAACCGACAAGCCTTCCCCCCTTAACAAACTGGGCAAGGAAGTCATCCCTCCGTTCTTCAGTCATGCCTTGCTCCTGTGCGACGGTATTTATATCATGATACTTTTGAAAATATTGATAAGCTAATTGCATATATTGATAGGAGGGAAAAAAGAATAAATGATTACCAGTTTGTTTTTTCACCTGTTCATATAATAGTGCAGCCAAACGTTCTGCCGTCTGTTCCCGGTTTTTATACTTCGTCGATAAGGGGGCGATTGACACTTCCATTTGACTTGAAGCATATGGAGATGGAAGATTGAGAATATAGTCTTTCTCATGACCGCCGAGCATATCCTTATAATAACCAAACGGCGATAGGGTAGCTGAAAAGAAGACACTTGAGCGGAACGGCTTTGCCGCTTGTCTTAGAACATAGGATGGATCAATACAAAAGAGTTTAATAGACACATCCTGCCCTAATTTTGCACCAATGTACACATAGTGTTCATCTACAATACCTAAGATCTTCAGGAAATTTTGTGTGGCAAAATAACATTCAAGCAACAATTCATCTTTCTCTTCTTCTGCATCCTGATCACGAAGCTGGCGTTCCGCTTTATTAATAAGCCGCTCCAAATTCTCTTCAAGCTGCCCTGGTACATCCTGAAGTTTGTATTCAGCTTCATTCTGTCCATTATCAACCCTATTCATATCCTTCGTTATAGCCCTCGCAGCTTCAGCTAGTTCGACATTCTCTGTTCCCCACAACTCTTCCACTTTTCTATAAGAATCGCGGGTGATCTCAGCTGAATACATTTCCCGGGCACGTTCCACTAAGTTATGTGCTTCATCAACAAGTAGTGTGGTTTGCTTCTTTTGTTCAGGCATGAGTCTTTTCAACGCCACCCTTGGATCAAATATATAATTATAATCACCAACAACTACGTCTACAACGTCCGTAAGATCTAATGAAAATTCAAAAGGACATACACGATGCTTTCTTGCATATTCTTCAATAACTGCACGTGTTATTTGCGTTTCATTCATAAGCACATCAATAATCGCTCCATTAATGCGATCATAATAACCGTCGGCGAACTCACAATAGTCGGGCTGACAGATCGTTTCTTCCTTAAAACAAATCTTGTCCTTTGCCGTCAATGTAACAGAACGCAACATTAAACCCGTTGTCTCCATCAACTGAAGAGCTTCCTCCGCTGTGGAACGAGTAACCGTTTTGGCTGTTAAATAAAACAACCGTTCGTGTTGCTCCGCTTCCATTGCCTTAATAGCTGGAAACAAGGTAGATATAGTTTTGCCAATACCAGTTGGCGCTTGGGCAAAGAGAGTTCGTTTTTCTTTTACTGTTCTGTATACACTCCCTGCGAGCTTACGCTGTCCTTCCCTATAGCTTGAAAATGGGAAAGTTAATTCAGGGATTGTTTTCTCTTTTTGTTCTCGAATATGAAGTAATATCCTGGCGTAAGACACATATTCTTCAACTGTCTCCCTAATAAATGATGCCAACTTTTCTTTGGAGTATGTTTGAACAAAGCGCTTCTTTTCCTTTGTCTGCTTCTGAACATAAGTCAGCTGCACATCAATCTCATCCAACTGCTCTTGTTCCAAATACATAAAAGCATACCCTTTCGCCTGTGCCCAATATACGGGAAAGCTCTCTTCCGTAAGTGCTTCTATATCTCTTGCTGTTGATTTAATCTCATCAATTTTAGGACCCTTTTCTGTTCTAAGAAGACCATCACAACGACCATGAATGCGTAGTTTAAGCTCATCATATTGATACACAAACTCGAGATGGACCTCCTTTTCTTCGTCTTCTTTATATTCCTTTTGAACAGCCTTATGAATTGCAGTTCCTTCCTGTAATGCTGTATTCGTACGAAAGCGATTATCTATGCTACCTTCTCGATATACATATTCCACTAATTCACGTACTGATATGCTCATCTGCTGATCCAAGAGAAGACCTCCTATTGCAAAATCGGCAATGTACCGACATTTTTTGTCAGCCAATTTCGAATATCTATATAACAAGTTTACATGTTATAATAACATGTAAAACTTATATATTTCTTAAACTGTGAATACATCATATAATAATCATAAGCGAACTTATTCAAAAACTACAGGTGATAGCACTATGAAAAAACTAAAATGGCTGGCTATCGTTATTCTTTCCCTAATCTTTCTTATTCTGATACTCGCTTCTTTCATTAATCAAACGGAAAGCATATCCCAAGGAGACAATAGCCAGTCCGCCACCAAAGAAAAGCAAACAGAAGAGGAAAATCCATCCCCTAAAGAAAAGGAATATGAAGAGGAACCTGTCGATGAACAGGAGGAAGGAACCTTAAGTGAAGGATTGCAAGAGGTTTTTACAAGTGTCATTGAAGGTGCTAAAAACCTTTTCGTTCATGAAGATTTAAAAATTGTAGCAATAGGTGATTCCTTGACTCAGGGTGTCGGTGATCGCACGGACAACGGTGGATATGTAGGTATTCTAGAAGAGACAATAAATAGTAATGAAGATAGTGGAAATATTAATATCGAAAACTTTGGGAAACGTGGCAACCGAACAGATCAGCTGCTTGATCGAATGGAAAAAGAAGAAATGGCTTCATCTATTGAAGAAGCTGATATTGTTTTAATTACAATTGGTGCAAATGACGTAATGAAAGTAATAAAAAGTAACTTTACTAGCTTGAACTATGAAGATTTTGCTGCTGAGCAGGCAGGTTATGAAAAGCGCCTCCATCAAATAATAGAGCGTATTAAAGAATTAAACTCAGATGCACCGATCTATTTAATCGGTTTATATAACCCCTTCGCAGAGTATTTCAACAACGTTCCGCAACTTACGCAAATTATGAATGAATGGAATCGCATTGGCAAAGAGGTAATCTCAGAATATGATCAGGCCACCTTCATACCAATTAAAGATATTTTTGCAGGAAGAGAAGAAGAACTTTTATGGAAGCAGGATCATTTTCACCCTAATGAAAAAGGATATAAACAAATGGCCAAACAGATACTTGAAGTGATCAGGCCAGAAATAGAGAAATAATACAGGTGGAATGCATATGTTAAAACGCTGGTTTTTCAAAAATAAATGGAGGTCCTCCTTTGTCCTTTTGGGGGCTATTAATTTAGGCATCATCCTTTGGGTTCTCTCACTTGTTTTTCTCCCAACCTCCTATCAGATTGTTAACGTTGAGCCTGAGGAGGAGAGCTCGGATGCGGAATTCACAATTGTTTCGACAAAGCAAAACCTTGAGCAGCTAGCTAATGAATATTTAAGTGAGCTTTCTACACAAACAATATTCGATTATTCGATCTCCCTAGATAGGAACGTCACACTCATCGGCAATATTAAAGCATTTGAGCAAACAATTCCTATTAAGCTAGAGTTAAAACCTATCGTTCAAGAAAATGGAGATCTGATCTTGGAACAAGAGCGAATATCGCTTGGGAAGCTCCCCCTACCTAATAAAAAAGTATTGGAATATGTAGCTGAAAATTACAAATTTCCAGAATGGGTCAGGGTCCATCCTAATGAAGAAAATATTTACGTTGCTGTTACTCAAATGGATACAGCTTCTAACTTCAAAATAGCAGTAGACCGTTTCAACTTAAATTCAAACCAGTTGGCTTTCCGTATCTCAGTACCGAATGACACTTTTAATTTTGCGCAAGCGCTCGTTGAAGAAAAGCTAAAATAAAACCGCCGCTCCTATAAGGAACAGCGGTTTTATTTTTTGCGATATTTTCATTTTGGTGGCCCCACACGACGTGAGGGGCGTTGGTACAGGACGTGCCGAACCTAGCCAAACTCCCATTGCCAGGGAGTCTCGCTTTTCTAGATATAAAGCCCTTTTGGAATCTCTGAAAGGATGGAATTTTCTTTCTCATTATAAAGAACATCCAGTTCATGCATAGCACGGGTACAGGCAGTATATAGCATCAATCGTCCTTCATCATCCTGGTACCCTTGACGCGTAGCATTGTAAACGAGAACACTATCAAATTCAATTCCTTTAGCAAAATACACAGGTAAAATGAGTACGCCCGATTGGAATGGCTGTGTTTCTTTGTATATCAGTGTAGCGCTAAGCTGTTTTCCTACTAATTGATACGCTTGTTTGCTTTCTTCAAGTGTATAACACAGAATAGCAATTGTCTCATGGCCTTCTCTTTGTCTATCCTGGATGACTTCAATAATCCTTTCCTTAACTTCCTCCAACTCTGTCACTTTCCACAGACGCGGTAAATGCCCATCTCGATTAAAGGCTTCAATACTTGCTCCATCCACCAATAAATGTTTGGTAAATTCCACGATAGGCCTAGTGGAACGATAACTTCTGGATAGTTCCATTTTCTTCGCTTCCCCGTTGTGGACCTGCTTATCTAGAATTGTCATGCCTCCAAGGTTGTGTGTATAGATAGCTTGGTGTTTGTCACCTAAAAGCGTGAACTGAGCGGATGGAAACATCTCTTTAATATATAAGTATTGAAAAACGGAATAGTCCTGTGCTTCATCCATGAACACGTAGCGAATTGAGGTATTCACCTTCCGCCCTTCCAGCTGGTCCTGCAAATATAAATAGGGGGTTTGATCCTCTACAGGAAGATAGCGTTTTTGTACGTTTTGGATCGTATGTTGACTTATTTGACTCCAGCTTTTTGGCTGCATCTTAACCTGAGGGAACGATTCATTAAAAAGACCTTCATACACCTTTTCCATTTGGATAAACTTGTAGTTTGCAATCTTTTTTCTCAAAGAGGCCATCCGTCGTCTAACGATTATTTTCTTCAACAATTTTTCCTCTTTTTCAAAATCATTAAATGTCTCTTCATTGAAATTATGATTTTGTTCCAACTTTTGAAAAGCCTTCAAATAGTCCTCTTTGCTAAGCAAGGCAGCTTCTTCCTCCGGCCAATCCTTAGCTCGCTCCTCTCTTTCCACATGCTTAAGCTGATTAAATAACCAGTCCTTAACGAGGTCTACTTTATTTGCCATCGACATTGCCGAATCTAACTGATAGAAGAATTCCTCGATGCGCTCAGCAGGGATTCGTACTTCTCCACGGAACTTCACATTTCTAAACCTCATTCCATGGGTAGATAATTGCTTCAGGTAGTTGTCGATCATCATTTTAAAAGAAGCGCTTGACTTAAAATCTACTGCCTCTTTTTCGTGAGATTCTTCGCCGCTTCCTTTAGCTGCTAAAGAACTTTCCAGCTGTTCAAATGGTGTCTGCAAATCAAATTCATCATCTAAGCGCTTCGAGACGTATTCTTGAAAGGTTGATTGCTGCATTGGCTCTTCCCCTAACTCAGGAAGGACTGACGCGACATAGCTTGAAAACATTTGGTTTGGTGAAAACAGTAAAATTTGATCTGCATTCATTTGCTTGCGGTATCTATAAAGTAAATAGGCGACCCTCTGCATAGCGGCAGATGTTTTTCCACTTCCGGCTACACCTTGGACAAGCAGTAATTGACTACTTTCGTTTCTAATAATCGCGTTTTGTTCTTTTTGTATCGTTGCTACGATGGATTTCATTTGGGAACTCGCCTGATCTCCGAGCACTTTTTGCAGCAAAGAGTCTCCAATGGTAATCCCTGTATTAAACATTCCTTTTAACATACCGTTTTCTGTAACAAATTGTCTTTTAAGGTCGATCGCCCCTTCAATGGTGCCTTCAGGCGTTTCGTAGTAGGCAGATCCAGGCTCAAAATCATAGTACATACTTGAAACAGGGGCTCGCCAGTCATACACAAGAAAATGGTCCTCCGCCTTATTCATCAATGAGGAAATGCCAATGTATATCGCTTCTTTAGCTACTCCATCTTCAGTAAAATCAATTCGCCCAAAATATGGAGAGTCCTCCATTCGATCAAGCAGTTTTTTACTCCTATAATATTGGCCGTGACTTCTTTCACGTTCTGACAATAACTCCGACTGCTGCTTGATACTTGCATAGGTTTCAACAGCATCATCGACTTCATCAAAATTGACGGTTACATCGTCCCAGAATTTCTTCCTAAGATCGATAATATCCCCTTTAAGAGAATCGGCACTTCTAAGTAACTGATTCTTTTTTGCTTCTATAACCTTGCGTACTTCAGCGATTCTTTGTTGCTCAACGTCCCACTCATTATCCACGTGAGTCATAGCGATATCTTCCTTCCGCAAAAAGTTGACAAACTTCACAAACTCATGTAAAATTTAACTTGGGTAATTATATTTAAATTCAAGCGCCACTCTTGATAATAACATACTTGCAACTGAAAAACAATTCACAGACACTAGTGTGTCTTTTTTTTATGCAAATGATTAGGTTATGATACAATTTTTACAAAGTTATATAAAAGGAAGTGAACGCATGCGTGTCGTAAACAACATCGCTGACTTAATTGGAGATACTCCGCTCGTTAAACTTAACCGAATCACACCAGAGGGCGGGGCCACTATTTATATGAAGTCGGAAAAGCAAAATCCTAGCGGCAGTGTAAAAGATAGAGCTGCCTATAACATGATTATACAAGCTGAACAGGATGGTCATCTCAATGCAGACTCCACTATTATCGAACCAACGAGTGGAAATACAGGGATAGGAATTGCCATGAACGCAGCTGCACGTGGATACCGGGCTATCCTTGTTATGCCGGATACCATGACACAGGAACGAATCAATCTACTGAAAGCTTACGGCGCTGAAATTGTGTTGACACCTGGTGACACCAAAATGCCTGGAGCTATTGCTAAGGCTAAAGAGCTCGTTAAGGAAATTGATAACGCCTTTATGCCAATGCAATTTGAAAATATGGCCAATCCTGACGCCCACCGCCACACAACAGCGCCAGAGATCATTGAAGCAATGAACATCATTGGAAAACCGCTTTCAGCTTTTATTTCAACGGCAGGCACGGGAGGAACGATCACTGGCACAGGGGAAGAGTTAAAGAAACACTACAAAGATTTAACCGTTCATGTGGCAGAGCCCTCAGGTTCACCAGTTCTTTCAGGAGGAAAGCCCGGCAAGCACAAGCTTGTGGGGACAAGCCCCGGATTCATTCCTGATATTTTAAACATGGACGTAATGGACGAAATTCTACAGGTTACCGATGAAGATGCCTATGAGATTACCCGCCGATTAGCCCGTGAGGAAGGCCTGTTGCTTGGAACTTCAGGCGGAGCGGCATGCTGGGCGGCTATGGAGGTAGCCAAAAGGAAAAATCCAGATGACGTTATCATCGTGATTGCGCCCGACACTGGTGAACGCTATTTATCAGGTGATCTATTCCGTTATTAATTCACCAATAAAGTGAGCCCTTTCATTCGATAAAGGAGCTCACTTTTGTTTTATTTATACCCGCCTTCCCTATAACCGATACAAATCACGAAATCGTAAGTGCCACCCCAAGTGATAGGAAAGTACTCGACATCCAATAATAACGACAAACAGGGTGTACTTTTGCCAAGAACTTGCTAGATCGACTATTTCTAAACCAACTAACAATCCAACGACCATAGCCCATACTGCATATATTTCTTGGTGCAGAACCATCGGACGTCTCTGTGCGAGTACATCTCTCGTCATTCCACCTCCAACCCCCGTCAAAATTGCAGCAAAGATGATACCTCCTAACGGGAAATCATGATTGATCGCAAAGGTCGCCCCTTGGAGAGCGAAAGCTGATAATCCTATCGCATCTAAATAGATGTTCCAGCGGTCCCAGAACATCACCCACCTCTTTGGAAAGAAATAAACGACCGCAATCGTTCCTATCGCTACATAAAACAAATGGCCCTGTTCCCAAACATGCAGCACTGGTACATCCATGGCAATATTCCGAATAATCCCTCCTGCAAATGGTGTCGCAATACCTAACATGAACGTACCGAAAATATCATACCGCTCGCTTAGAGCCACAATAGCCCCACTAAACGCAAACGCACTTACGGCAATGATTGTTAATGTTTCAAAGGACATGCTACAGCACTCCCCCTTTATACCAGTATAAATGAGTCTCAAATGAATATTTTAGCACAAAATAATTTTTCTGATTAAATTACTTTTGTTTAGTTTAGGGTAAAAACTACTACTGATAAAGCCCCCTCCCAATAAGATGGACAAGGTATGATACAAAGGCTATGGAATGGACTTCTCTCAAAATAACAGTCCTCCATTTTCAAAGTTTCCAAATGACGGGCTAATTTGTTGCAAACTGCCACAAGGAGTTTCGAACTATTTCTCGAAATATTATTTAACTAATGACGTATGGGTGTGATTAAAATAAGAGAGTGGTTGATTCAACTTAGGAAGGAAAGAAACTTAACACAACAGCAAGTGGCCAAGGGAGCTTTTATTGATCGGGCTTATTATGCCCAAATAGAAACGAGCTCTAGAAACCCAAGTATAGCGGTAGCGTCACAAATCGCAAATTTTCTTCATGTAAATCCATATTTGTTTTTCTCGGAATACTTAAGTGAACCGTTTGAGATTGCCCTCCTCCACTCTCCGATCATTGTCGCTCATTGTGATCTAGAGTTAAAATACACATGGATGTTTAACCCGGATCCGGATTTCGATACAAGTACGGTTATAGGAAGACGAGATGACCATACTAATATAAACGACGGAATTACTGCACTGATGGAGTTGAAACGCAAAGTTATAGAAACCAGATCTCCTGTACACAAACGTATTTTATTCCCTTTACCTAGCGCTCATACTGAGTACTACGTTTTCGGCCAGCCTTTATATAACGATGACGGAAAAGTGGTTGGAGCATCTACAACTTCTACTCAACTTTTACCTTAGGACGAGGGGGAATTCACCTTGAATTTAGAACAATTACCTGGACGCATTCTTCACCTTACCTATGATAGAGCAGTTGAATTAGGTTTGGATGAGGAGTTCATCGATCTAATCGAGGAAGAACTAAACAGAAGGGAAGGGGAGAAAACAATCCGTATCGAGTAAGTGAAATAATTAGTTTCTTCCCCCTTCCTCTGTATGGTTATGAGCTAAGATGGGTAAACCATCATAAAAAAGGTGATTTTTATGAACTTGCAACCATGGACTATCTATCAAGAATGGGAAGAATTGACCTTCTTCCACTGGCCAATCCCTCCGCATATTATTCGTCCTTTCGTACCAAAGCCGTTTGCAATAGATACATTTGGAGGATCTGCTTGGCTTGCCATTGTTCCATTCCGCATAAACCATATACGGCTCCGTGGATTGCCCCCACTCCCCTACTTCAATCATATGTTGGAATTAAACGTGCGGACATATGTTACCTATAAGGAAGAACCGGGTGTCTATTTTCTATCGTTAGATGCAAATCATCCTGTAGGTGTTATTCTCGCAAGACAGTTTAACCTGCCTTATCTCCATGCGAATATGCGATTAGACCAAACCACTCAAACGATACACTATACGAGCAGACGTACACACAATGGTTATCCTTCTGCTCACTTCCACGCATGTGTCCATTCACTTGATGCTCCTTTTCTTGCAAGTCCCGGCTCCCTTCTATACTGGTTAACAGAACGCTACACTCTATGGTTTACAAGGAATCAGTATGTATATAAAGGCCCAATTGTTCATAAACGCTGGCAGCTTCAACATGCTTCAGCAGACATTTCTATTCAAGACATGACGACTCCCCTCCCAAACAAATGGTTCGCACAAAAACCTGTCACGCATTTTTCAAAAAGTCAGCAGACTCACATCTTTCCTTTTCAACGTGTAGGTCTCAAGGATTTCTCAAATTGACAAAATTTATACTTCATTGTATTATATATCTTGAAATCGAGATATTTAATTTAAGCAACTATAAAGGAGGTTGTTGAAATGAATATAAAAGGAATTCATCATGTTTCTGCTATTACTGCTAATGCTAAACAGAACTATGACTTTTATACAAACGTTTTAGGCATGCGTTTAGTAAAAAAAACAGTTAACCAAGATGACAATTCAATGTACCATTTATTTTATGCTGACGAAAAAGGAAATCCAGGTACTGATTTAACCTTTTTCGAAATACCTCGGGCTGGTACGACTTATCCCGGTACACATAGTATTTCAACCACTTCTCTAAGAGTACAGGATGATAAAGCGTTAGAATATTGGAAAGATCGTTTTGACGCATTTGGTGTTGACCAAGATCCGATTAAAGAAACTATGAGTAGAAAGACGCTTGCTTTTCGTGATCCCGAGGGCCAACGATTGACGCTTGTATCAGATGAGAATAATGAAGGAGTAACTGCTGGCACAGCCTGGGACAAATCCATTATTCCACAGGAGAAAGGAATTAACGGACTTGGTCCAGTCCATTTAACAGTTGCCGATGCCGCTCCTACAGCAAAAGTACTAACAGAAATCCTCGGATTCCGTAAAGTTGGAACATTTGATGATCGTATTGTATTTGAAGCAGGTGAAGGGGGGACGGGTGCGGAAGTCCACATCGAAGCTAATCCGGAATTACACCGCGAACGACCTGGGCGGGGAAGTGTTCATCATGTGGCGTTCCGCGTTGAAGATGAAGCTGAACTTGCGAAATGGAAAGATAAAATTCAAGGCGCTGGCTATCCTAACTCGGGGCTGGTCGATCGCTTTTATTTCAAATCCCTTTACTTTAGAGAACCAAACCACATTCTATTTGAACTGGCAACGGATGGACCTGGTTTTGCCACAGATGAAGACGAGAAGCATCTGGGAGAAAGTTTAGCTTTGCCTCCTTTCCTAGAGCATAAGCGTGAACAAATAGAGACAAATTTGACTCCGCTTGAAACGAATAAGTAAATCAAAAAATCCGTTCATGTAGAACGGATTTTTTGATGGTTTTGTTTTTCACTTTAAGATGGCCTTGGAGAAAGTTTTTCATGTAGGGTTAGGAAGGTATTATTTTAGCTTCAGGCGGAATGTCGATTGTGGGTGCGCAATAATCAAAGACAAAAAATCCTGCGGCCCAGTATTTTGGACCACAGGATTTGCTCTACCGCAACAGGCCAGCCGTCTTGCTGCTCTACGCTTATTTATTCAAGACGGTTTTTAACCCAGTTGACTAGCCCACCCGATTGCATCATTTCAAGCTGACGTTTAGACAGGGCATGTTGGACTTTAATTGTTTTATCTTTCCCCTTCACTTTTACGTTTACTTCATTCCCTTTATGAATGGTCTCCCGAAGATCTTTAAAGGTCAGCACATCACCCTGCTCAAGATCTTCATAATCTTTTTCATTTACGAAAGTGAGTGGAAGGATGCCGAAATTGACTAGGTTTTGCCAGTGAATTCGTGCAAAGTCCTTCACAATAGCTACTCTGAGCCCCATATACCTGGGTGCTAAAGCTGCATGTTCACGACTTGACCCTTGCCCATAGTTTGTTCCTCCAATAATGACATGACCACCATCTTCACGCTGTTTCATCGCTCGATCGTAATAAGTATCATCTACAATTTCGAAGGTGAATTTACTAATCTCAGGAAGATTACTTCGGAATGGCAAAACTCTGGCCCCGCCTGCTAAAATTTCATCAGTTGAAATATCATCACCGACTTTAAGTAAGATAGGCAACTCCATATCATTAGGCAATTTATCCATTTTAGGAATAGATGCGATATTTGGCCCTTTCACTAATTCTTCCTTAGCAGATTCTTTAGGACTTAATGGCTTTTCAAGAAGCTGGGTATCTATGGTTGGTTTATCTAGTTCCTGAACTTTCGGATAATCAAATCCAGCCTTCCGAGGATCGGTAATTTTACCCTTCAGTGCAGATACAGCAGCTACTTCCGGACTACACAGGAACACACTATCTTCTCTAGTGCCCGAGCGGCCTGGGAAGTTACGAGGTGTTGTTCGCAAACTATTGCGGCCTGTTGCCGGCGCCTGCCCCATACCGATGCAACCGTTACATCCGGCCTGGTGTAGACGAGCTCCCGCCTGTAAGAAGTTTGCGATATGCCCCTGCTGAGACAAATCGATTAGCATTTGTCTTGAGGTAGGGTTCAAATCAAACGACAACCCATCTGCGATATGTCTGCCTTCGACAATCTTTGAAGCAATGGCAAAATCACGGAATCCCGGGTTGGCTGAGGATCCAATATAGGACTGATAAATCGGTTCACCCTCAACCTCGCTAACAGGTACTACATTCCCTGGACTTGAAGGCTTGGCGATCATAGGTTCAAGCTCTGATAAGTCAATTTCATCATTCACATCATATTTCGCACCATCATCAGCTTTTAACTCAATCCAGTCATCTTCACGTCCTTGTAGCTTCATGTATCGTTTCGTTTCGTCATCAGATGGGAAAACGGTACCAGTTGCCCCTAATTCCGCGCCCATGTTAGCTATAACATGGCGATCCATAGCTGTTAAATTCTTAAGCCCTGGGCCATAGTATTCAAAAATATGATTGACTCCACCTTTAACACCATGACGTCTAAGCATTTCCAGAATAGCATCTTTAGCACTTACCCATTCCGGGAATTCTCCCGTTACTTTTACGCCCCATACTTTCGGCATTTTCACATAAAAAGGTTCCCCTGCGATGGCCATAGCGACATCAATACCGCCCGCACCCATAGCGAGCATCCCCATACAGCCATTTGCACATGTGTGACTGTCTGAGCCAAGCAGTGTTTGCCCAGGCTTAGCTAGACGCTGCATGTGAACAGGGTGGCTGACCCCATTACCAGGCCTGCTGAAATATAACCCAAATCTTTTCGCTGCACTCTCTAAAAACAAGTGGTCATCCGGGTTTTTACTATCCTCTTGAATTAAATTATGATCCACATATTGAGCAGATGCTTCTGTCTTTGCCCGATCAATTCCCATTGCCTCTAACTCAAGCATAACCATTGTACCAGTTGCATCTTGCGTTAAAGTTTGATCAATTTTCAGCCCAATCTCTGAGCCAGGATTCATCTTACCTTCAACTAAATGATCTTTAATCAGCTTTTGTGTGACATTATACCCCACACAGCATTCCTCCTTATTTAGACAATTTTCCATAAATATTTACCTATAACTTTTTATACCCTTATCACTCTTAATTTACTCATTTTTCCCACTTTCTATCTCAAATATATATATTAAACAAAAAAAGGGTGAGATCCAAGATCTCACCCACCATCGATATATTTTAAGGGGAGGATTAGTAAATTAAATGTTAATAAACTCCTACATTATTCCAAGCCTGTGTAACTGCATTGGCAGCTTGATTTCCATAAATATCATTGGCAGATTGCTCTAAAGCTGCTTTTGCATAAGAAAAGTCACTGCTTGGAGTTAAATAAACTGTTAAAGCACGATAATAAATTTGTTCAGTTTTGGAAATTCCTAAATTATTGATCGTGTAGTAAGCGGCCTTGTTTGGGATTCCGCTGTTCGTATGGACGCCACCCCAATCACCTTCACGAGTATTTGGTAAGTTCTGATACTCATTCATGTGATCTGGCTGATTATAAGCGTTTGGATTGGACATCGAACGCAAGGCATCACCTCGACGTCCAGGTGTGTAGACATCTTCACCCATCAACCAATCCTCAGAGTCTACAAAATAACCAAAAACATCCGAAAATGATTCATTCAAGGCACCGGACTGATTCTCATAAACCAGCTGTGCTGTTGTATCTGTAACGGCATGAGTCAACTCATGTGCAACAACGTCATCAGCACCGGAAAGGTAGGTAAATGTAGAGCCATCTCCATCACCATAAATCATTTGGTTCCCTGTCCAGGCTGCATTATTATAATTTGAACCATAATGCACAGTAGAGCGGATGTCAGCACCCTGATCGTCATAACTCACACGTCCGAAGGTATCATAATAATAATCGAACACTTCTCCTGCATAATAATGGGCATCGACTGCAGCTTTTTGCTGTTCACTATAAAAAGTATTACCTGTATCCGTTACATAATTCCCAGGAAGATACTCTCCATTATTACCAGTAAATGTTTCGATCACTCCATTCATCGGCTTTGTAGTATCAAATAAATAATACGTATTGTTCGTATAGTAAGTATTTAGAGACTTCGTATTGCCAAGCACACCAACACCTGTCCCTGTCGCCTCATTTACAAGATTTGCAGCCTTAATGACTTCACCTGACTCTGCATTAATATACACTTGCCAGTTTGCAGGATAAGGCTGCGCAAATTGAAGCTCCACGTGATAGGCTAATTGATAATTCCCATTTTCATGATAGACAACTAGATTACTAGCTTCAGTCAATGTTTCAAAGTTCTCGCCCTCAGCTGTTTTCTTAGTTTGGTCTGCCTCTTCTTTTTCAACATCAATATGAGTCCATGCGATGGATAGTGCCTCTTTTTTCTTCACTTGGCGCTGTTGTTT
The DNA here is from genome assembly GCF_022919835.1 of Halobacillus shinanisalinarum. NCBI lineage: Bacteria > Bacillati > Bacillota > Bacilli > Caryophanales > Bacillaceae > Halobacillus > Halobacillus shinanisalinarum. The sequence goes on from NZ_CP095074.1 coordinate 2,046,317, forward strand.
CAGCTTTTCAGGAGCATTTTTATGAAACTCCCCATTCACTGACGCCACCGTTCCATCTTTATTTGTATGTACAATGACTTTTGAATTAGCTACAGGAATATTTTCAACCAGAGGCTGATAGGTATAATGAGTCATGCCTAAGTCATCTTGCTCTGCCTTAACGAATTTCAAATCTTTGTTTGGGTTAATTCCAAAATCTTTCGCATTCTCCTTGAAAAACTCCGACACCTTTTCCTTTGAAACTACCTTTGATGCACTAAAGTTCTTTTTCACAAAATCTGGTGCATTGATCTTAGCTTGCGGCGCTGTCTGGTCAGTACTGCCTGTCTCAGCATGTGCTAAAGATCCGCCTGAAAATAAACTAGAACCTATGACAACACTTGCCATAAATGACTTCCAATTCATCCAATTCCTCCTTTTTTTGTGGTACATTGACAATATAACACAATTTTCCGACTAGAAAACTGTGAAAGTTGGTACGATATACCCCACTTAAAGGCACGAAAAGGAAACGACTTGGGAAACCTATCAATATAGTTGAAATATACTAGTCGAACGTGTATTCTGAAAATAGATTCAAAAGAAAAACTTCTGACGAATCTACAGTTGATCAACTAGGTGTGTGGAAAATGGAATATGGTAAAGTGCTTCGGTTTCATCGAGTTAAACAAGGTTTGACTCAAAACCAGCTAGCTGAGGGGATTATTTCGTCAGCTTACCTCTCTAAGATTGAGAACGATCAAACCGTTCCAGCTGTAGAGGTGCTTGAGTTGCTTTACGAAAGGCTCGGTCTCGACTATAACGATTCCTCTTACAGCCATCCTTCTAAGGAAAAGCTAAAGGAATGGTATGAATCGATCGTGTTCAAACGTAGGGAAAATGCCGAGTTGTTGAAGGAAGAATTGCTCCAGCAAAAGGAAACGCTGGCCAATCATCAATTGTATATTTTTTTCGAGTTGTTTCGCATTCGACATCTATTATTGGAAAATGAGGTGAAGAAGGCCTATGAAGCTTGGGAAAATATCCGTCAGCATAAGGATACTTTTGATGATGAGATGAAGTTCTATTACCATTTGGTTTCGGGTTTGGTGAAGTATTATAAAAATGAGTTTAATGACGCCTTCCAACAATTAATGGAGGCTAAAAACTATAGTTCTTCATTTGAGATAGAAGGTTGGGAAAAAAGCGACCTATTTTACTTGCTTGCTTTGAGCACAAGCCAAGCAACCCATTTATCAGCCTCTGTATTTTATGCCGATCAAGCACTTGAAATCTTCCAAACTCAATATGATTTAGCTAAAAGTGCTGATTGCCACATTATTCAAGGGATAAATTATAGTCGTTTAAAGAATTACACCAAATCTCTTGAAAACTATCATCTTGCACGGAAAATTGCCTCACAAACCAATAACAATATACAACTAACTCTTGTTTACATCAATATTGGTACATTAGAAGCTCGTATGGGTAATCATGCGATCGCTATTGAAAGTTACCAAAAAAGTATTGAATATAATGATTTAAGTACATCATTTCGAAATTCTTATTTACTAACTGCTGTTCATAGCTTAGTAATTGAGCATTATAAGAAAGATGACTATGAAGGATGTCTTAAATGGGTTAACTACGGAGAAGAGAAGCTTAAAATATACCCTTCAAAACCCTTTCAACTTCACTTTGAATTTTATAAAAAAGTTATAAACAATGATAATAATATAAGTGATTTTTTGGAAACCGATGTAATACCTTTCTTTGAAAAGAAGAAGGAACACATATATATCATCCGCTATTCGATGTTCCTAGCCGATCTATTGGAAAAACAACGGATGTATAAAAAGGCTTCATTTTACCTAAGGTTAGCAATTCAATTGTTAAATAAACATTCTCAATTAGGAGGGATATTATTGTGAAAAAGCTTATTGCAATCCTAGCTTTTGTTGCATTTCTAGCTAGTGCTGCATCTCCAGTTGTTTATGATAGCGCTGAAGAAGCTTGGCCAGAACCTTTAGTAGAACAAGTTTAATGTAGCTTGATTTTAATGAACACCCCCTAATCCTATACCTATATATTTTATTGACTCTCTACCATAATGGTAGAGGGTATTTTTTTATAAAAGGAGGCTCTTAAATGAAAATAGTCGGCATAGATTTATCAGGACCTTCCAATCATAAGGATACGGCTGTGGCCGTTTTTAGTGATCAAGGAGATTCGTTATATCTTGATCGGCTTCTAAATCCTGCATCTGATCAGGATATTCTTTCACTGATTACAAATTTATCTGCTGAACAACAGGTTGTTGTTGGCATTGACGCCCCTCTTTCCTACGAAGACGGTGGGGGCGATCGTGAGCTTGAGAAGGAACTCCGGAGTTTCACGAAAGAATTAGGGATGAAGTCTGGTTCGATTATGCCGCCAACGTTAACTAAAATGATCTATCTTACGGTCAGGGGAATGAAGCTTGCCTCCTTATTAAGTGATCTTATGAATATTCAAGTCATTGAGGTCCACCCAGGTGCAACCCTAGCTGCAAGAATTCCCGGTGAGGAAGGACGGAAACACGCTTTATTATATAAGCGATCCCTCGAGAGTAGGGATTGGATCGCGAATTGGATGATATCTTTCGGCTTAAAAGGGATACAGGTAAACCTTCTGCAAACGAGTCACCTAATCGATTCCTGTGCCGCTGCAATTGCAGCGTGGGATTATGTAAGTCCAAACCGTAAGCCGGCATGGAGTTATGATGCCAATTCACCCTATCATCCTTATCCTTTTTCCTGTTAACGAAAAGAGCTTTGTCCAAGGTGTAGTTTGAACAAAGCTCTCCGTCTATTTTATTGTCTCCATATACCTTTTCCAGGCATCATATCCACCGGTAACATTAATGACCTCTTTAAATCCGTTCGCTTGAAGTATACTTGCAGCTATAGCAGAGCGCCCACCTGATTTACAGTGCACGATAACTTTTTTGCCTTTTGGAATTTCGTCCAAACGGTTAGGAAGTGTTCCGAGCATGATGTGGACCGCTTGATCCATGTGTCCTTCTTCCCATTCTGACTGGTTTCGCACATCAATGATGACATAATCCTCACGTTTTAGAGTATCCTCCAGTTCTTTCACAGTTATATTTTTATAGATTTCTAAATCAGTTATATTATCTACATCTGTGCTTTCAATGTAACCGACTGTCCTATCAAAGCCGATCGACTGTAGTGTTCTAATTATATCGTCCACTTTTTGATCATCGGCAACTAAAGTAATATCTTGGTGATAATCCAGTAACCAGCCAGACCAGTTAGCAAAGGATTTGTTAACTGGAATATTCAATGAACCTTCTATGTGGCCATAAGCGAACTTCTCTTTTGAACGGGTATCTATTATAGTATATTCCCCATACAATATTTCTTCAGGCTTTATCCTATCTAAAGAACCATCAAGCGGCAAAAGATCAGGGCCTTCTTTATTAAACTTCTTCATAACTCTGAAGTAAGAAGGCGGTTCAGGCTGTCCATCGATTAGGGTCGTTACAAATTGATTTTCATCACCAATCGTAAGCGCCCAGTTCGTTATTTTCTCATAGCCAACCGTTGAGGACGGCACTGCCCCTAATGATTTTCCACAAGCACTTCCGGCACCGTGACCTGGCCATACTTGGATGAAATCCGGCAGTTCTTTAAAGCGTGATAAAGACTGGAACATTGCTCTAGCACCTTGTTCTGCTGTTCCTGAAGCTCCAATTGATTTTTCCAGAAGATCAGGACGGCCTACATCACCCACGAAAACAAAGTCTCCAGTGAAGATTCCCATTGGAACGGGAGCTTTCCCGCCTTTGTCTGTTAATAGAAATGAGAGGCTTTCAGGAGTGTGGCCCGGTGTATGAAGCACATCCAGCCTAACATTCCCAACATGAAAATAATCGCCATCCTTAAGCCATTTATGGTTTAAGTTTTTCACAAAATTGTATTTCCATTCCTCGTCACCTTCACTTGAAAGGTATAAAGCACCCCCTGTTTCATTGGCTAACTCTCTAGACCCTGATAAGAAGTCAGCATGGATGTGGGTTTCCGTAACCTTCGTTATCCTCAAAGCATTTTTGTTCGCGGTCTCCAAATATGGCTGAATATCCCGAGCAGGGTCGATAACAAGGGCTTCCCCTGTTTTTTGGCACCCCACCATGTATGAATTTTGAGCTAAATTTTCATCAAAAAAAGATTTTAAAAACATGTACATCCCCCATTTCTTATCCATGCTTCCTATATAATTATTATACCTTTTGCAGGAAGTATCCTGCCTTTAATTGAAAAGAACCACACCTGATTTGCGGTGTGATCCTGATTATTTTTCAAAATAATTCTTCAATGTTTCAACGGGGGTACTATACTTAAGTGGACCGTATATCAATTCAGCATTTGTAATATAGTTTATTTCTTCTGCATCAATAGCTTCATACTCCAACCCATCTGCCGCATCTTCCACCAGGGCTTTTACTTGATTCATCATGCCTAAAGTCTGGCGGTTTGTTGTTTTTGTAAAAACAAATTCACTAGCAGCTTCTAACATATGGTCCGAAATTCCTTTGTCTACTTTTAACAATTGAAATAATTGATTCAACGATCCTTTAATGACGTTTTCGATGTTTTCAAATTGCTGCTTTCTAAGTCCGAACAATGTTAGGTTCAATCCTGTTCCGTTATTCATCAACATCAGACATTTACGTCTGTTCACTGTGATGATATTCGCATGCCACTGATAAATTTTGGGGATGTCTTTATATTGTTCTTGCTCTTCTAATTCTTGATGGAGTTCTTTAGCTAGCTTTTGTGTTGCTCCTATGACAAACATACTCATTCCACCTCAAGTCATTTTCTATCCCTAGTGTAACAGTTTATAATGATCCACTCTATTCATATCCCTTAGCTTAACCAATCGAATGGCACATCATTTTAATTAATTGAAATAAATGAGAGCATAGTGCATTTATCAACGATTTATATTTTTTAGAAAAGAGAAGCCACAACCTGTAATAGGTCCTGGCTTCTTACTCATCATTTTGTTCGCCGGGCAAAATCAACGAACTGAAATTTGTCGGGTCTGTGTCTTGATTCCGTATATTGAAATAAAGTAGCATCAGCCAAATAAACATAGCTTCGAATGACGACGACCTGGGAGTGGCCATCTAAATCCAAATGGGCTGTATCTTCTTCCGTAACGGTTTCGACTACAATTTCTTTTTTTGCAAAACTGATCTCAAGCTCGAGCTGATTCTCGATATAGTGATAGATCGAGTGCTCGGCAATTGATTTTGTCAATCCTGGCACAACATCTTCGAGAATGTAATCCTTGTCTAAAATAATACGCTCCCCGTCAATCTCTCTCGAGCGTGAAATCTTCCAAATCTTCATATCCTTTGAGCAGTTCAGCCGCGAACGCAATTGATTATTGGCAGTCTCTAAAAACAACTCATGGACGTGGGTTTTAACAGTTTGGCCGAGTTGATTGGATAACTCATGAAAGCTTGTCAATCCGGATACCGGAAATTCAAATTTGCTGTGATCCAAAATAACCGAACCTTTTCCCCTTACTTTTTGAATATAACCGTTTTGTGAAAGCAGGTTCAGTGCTTTTCGTATCGTTTCTCTAGAAGTCTCGAACCTGATGGTTAATTCATTCTCTGAGGGTAAGGTATCACCAGCTTTAAACTCTCCTTGTCGGATTGCTTTTACTAAATCATTATAAATTACAATAAATTTATTCTTCATTTATTATCACCGCTATTTATCATATCAAGTCGAGTGGATATGGTAAACGATGGACTCATAAGGTCTTAACTCAACATGATGATAATCCCTAGGTGCGTCTTGGTAGTTACTTATCATCACCTCACTAGTCCCGTCTACTTCAGCATCATCAGGGAGAGTGAATGACGCCGCTTGCCCGTAAAAATTATTGATAACAAGTAAGCTCTCCCCCTTCCACTTCCTTAGGTATGCAAAAATTCGGTCATCGTTAGGAAGCAGCAGCTGATAATCTCCGTGCGTGATGATCGGATTGTCTTTTCTAAGCTCAATCAACTTCTGGTAATGGGCGAAAATGGATGCCTCTTCCTGTACCACTTTTTCCGCATTAATTTGCGGGTAATTTTCAGCCACAGGGATCCACGGAGTGCCTTCTGTAAAGCCGGCATGCTGTTCATTATTCCACTGAACCGGTGTACGAGAATTATCGCGGGACTTCTGTTGTAATATCTCCATTATTTCGGCTTCATTCAAGCCTTTTTCACGCAGCAAGTTGTAAGCATTTAAAGACTCTACATCACGGTATTGATCGATTGAGTCAAAACCAGGATTCGTCATGCCGAATTCTTCGCCCTGATAAATATAGGGGGTTCCCTGCATCATATGAATCGTCGTCGCAAGCATTTTCCCTGATTCGACTGGATAGTTTACATCTTCCCCGAATCTTGATAGCACACGAGGCTGATCATGATTACACCAAAACAACGCATTCCAGCCATTGCCCTGGTTCATTTCAGCCTGCCATGTGGAGAGAATTTGTTTTAGCTCATAAAAATCAAACGAAGCCTTTGTCCATTTTTCCCCATCAGGATAATCGACCTTTAAATGATGGAAATTAAATGTCATGCTTAGTTCTTCTCTCTCAGGAGCTGTGTAAAGGATGCAATGGTCAATCGTTGTTGATGACATCTCTCCTACTGTCATAAGGTCATAGGGTGCGAAAACCTCCTGGTGCATCTCGTGCATGAATTCATGAGCTCTCGGTCCGTCTGTATAAAACTTACGTCCATCTCCTGGGGCGACACTTCCGTCATCATTTGGAAAGTCTTGATTTTTTGAAATCAAGTTGATGACGTCGAGTCGAAAACCATCAACGCCCTTTTCACCCCAAAAGCACATCATTTCGTAAATTTTTTCACGAACTTTTGGATTTTCCCAGTTTAAGTCAGCTTGGGTGACATCAAATAGATGGAGGTAATGTTGACCTGTGTCTTCGTCGTATTCCCATGCGCTTCCGCCGAACTTGGACTGCCAATTATTTGGAGGTCCTCCGTCAACAGGATCTTTCCAAATATAATAGTCACGGTACGGATTGTCCTTCGATTTCTTCGATTCCTGAAACCATGCATGCTCCGTTGACGTGTGGTTCACGACAATGTCCATGATTAGCTTCATGCCACGTTTATGAGTTTCATCAAGCAATCGTTCGAAATCAGCCATTGTCCCATATTCTTCATGAATGCCGTAATAATCACTAATATCATAACCATTATCATTTTGCGGTGACTTATACATCGGGGTCAGCCATAGGACATCGACCCCAAGTGTGTTTAAATAGTCTAGTTTTTCGATAATGCCTTGAATGTCACCTACACCATTTCCTGTCGTGTCGTTAAAACTTTTTGGGTAAATTTGATAGACGACGGCTTGTTTCCACCAAGGTTGTTCTGTCATTTCTGTCATATGAGCACCACCGTTCTCGAAAAAATTAAGTTTACACGTCGCGTTTACGTTTTGCATATAAAAATGTTGCCACAAATGGAACTACAAGAACGAATACCATTCCAATAGCAAACTCCAGCCAATATTCTGCAACGATAGAGAATATCCCTGGAACTCCACCTACACCAATTGAGCTCGCCACAACACCGGAAGCTGCAACATAAAGGCCAACAATGGCTGAAGATAAAATAGCGATAATGAATGGATATTTAAATCGTAAATTCACACCAAACAAGGCTGGTTCTGTTATGCCGAGGTATGCTGAGATACCAGAAGATAGCCCGAGGCCTTTCAGCTTCTCATCTTTAGATGCCGCCATGATACCAAGCGCTGCTGAACCTTGAGCAATGTTTGATAGAGCAAGCATTGGCCATAAGAATGTCGTTCCTGTACTACCGATCAGCTGGATATCTACAGCTAAGAAGGTGTGGTGCATACCAGTAATAACCATTACACCATAAAGGGCGCCATAAATTAATCCGCCTAATGCAGCAAAGTTATCGAATACAGATACTAATCCGTCTGTGATTGCATTTCCAATGGAAAATGTGATTGGACCGATGATAATGAAGGTTAAGAAACCTGTTACAAGTAAAGCGATAGGTCCAACAACCAACAGCTGGATGCTGTCAGGAACTCGTTTACGTAGAAACAATTCAATTTTCGTTAACACATAGGAAGCAGCAAGGACAGGCAGCACCTGACCTTGGTAGCCAATCTTCTCAACAGTCATTCCAAATAAATCCCAGGTCGGTACGGTACCTTCCTTAACAGCATCCCCGTAAGACCAAGCATTCAATAACTCCGGATTTACAAGAACAAGACCCATGACGATACCGAGAATTGGACTACCACCAAATTTCTTAACAGCCGACCAACCGATCAGTCCGGGCAAGAAAGCAAAGGCAGTATTTGCAATGACGATGATCATGTTTGCGATACCTGACCATTGAGGGTACACATCAATAATCGATTGTTCATCAAAGAAAATCCCCGGCGCCGTTAAAATGTTGTTAATGCCAAGAAGTAAACCAGCAGTTACGATGGCCGGTAAAATCGGAATAAATATGTCGGCTAATGTTTTAACAGCACGCTGGAGCCAGTTCATATTATCTTGCGAAGCTTCCTTAACTTCGTCTTTAGATGATTCACCAATATCTGCTAAGGCAATTAGTTCTTTATATACTTTATCTACCGTTCCTTGCCCGATTACAATTTGAAACTGGCCATTTGTTGAAAAAGAACCTTTAACTGCATCAATTTCATTTAGTCTTTCCTGATCGACAATCTCTTCATCATGGAGTGCTAGACGAAGTCGCGTGACACAGTGTGTACCCGCCGATAGGTTCTCTTTGCCGCCGATTGCTTCTAATATTTGCTCGGCTTGCTTTTTGTGGTTCATGCTTATTCCCTCCTATCCTATTTATTGTTCACTGTCAGCAGTTCTGTTTCGCCTGCTGTAGCTTCCTTCTCCTCTGTTAATTTAACCTCGAATTCATCACTATTTGTGATAATAATTGGGGTAACCGTGCTCTTAGCCTTTTCACCTACTAAGTTGACATCAAACGTAATCAGGCGGTCTCCTGCTTTCACCTTATCTCCCTGTTTTACAAAAGCTTCAAACCCTTCTCCATCCATACTGACGGTTTCTAATCCAATATGAATGAGTATCTCTGCACCTGTTTTCGTCTTCAGTCCCACCGCATGCTTAGTAGGGAAAAGTTGTACAACTTCTCCTTCCACAGGACTGACGACCGTCCCGTCGGTCGGCTCAACGGCGATTCCCTCCCCCATCATTCTCTCTGAAAAAACAGGATCAGGTACTTCCTCTAAAGCCAAAACCTTTCCTTTCACCGGGGCCAAAATAGATACAAACTGCTCTTTATTTCCAAAAAGTTTTTTGAACATTTTTATTCCTCCTTAAACGCTTACATTAATCCCACTAACATGTATATACATAGTTCTTATATGATTATAATTTGTATATACATGTTTTGCAACCGTTTTAATTTGGAATGATGCATCACCTCTTTTCATATTCTTTATAGGTTCGCTATTCTGTATTTATTTCTTTATATATGGAAGTTTTTATGATATAAATATTTAGGGTACCGAAATAAATGAGGAAGAAGGGATTCGTTATCCTTACACAGGAACAACGAGCAAAACGCAATTTATGGATTATGTGGTTTGCCAACTTCTTTATAGCTGGCAGTATTACGATGGTTCTTCCGTTTTTATCCTTATATATTGATGAACTTGGTGACTTTTCTAATTCTTTCGTGCAAACGTGGTCTGGGTTAGTATTTGGTATTACATTTGTTACGGCATTTATTTTCTCTCCTATTTGGGGGCGGATTGGGGATAAGTATGGGAGACGTAATATCCTGATCTTCTCTGCAACAGGGCTAGCTTTGTCAGTCTTATTGATGGGGTTCGCAACCACAGTGTGGCAACTATTTCTGCTCCGGCTCTTCATGGGGATTTTTACCGGATTCATACCTATGTCTCAAGCGCTAATTGCGACACAAACACCGAAGCGCATTGCCGGGCAGGTCCTTGGTACGCTCCAGACAGGGAGTATTACAGGAAGTTTGCTTGGCCCGTTGATTGGCGGCCTAGTTGCCGACTCAATCGGTTATGGCACGACGTTTCAACTGGTCTCGGTAACGGTCTTCCTTTCAGCGATTATTGTATTCTTAGGAATTCATGAGCAGAAAATCGAGATGGAAGATGACGATGAAAAGTCCAGCTACACTTCACGAGAAGTGCTTCAGCATATTGTTAGGCACCCTGTGCTCTTGATGGTAATGATTGTGTCCATGTTTGTACAAATCGCACATTTTAGTATTCAACCAATCCTTTCCTTATATGTTGGAGAATTGCATGGACCTGAGAACTTAGCTCTCTTCTCCGGCATCGCCTTTTCTGCAGCTGGACTCGGTAATTTGTTAATGGCCCAGCGCTGGGGGCGAATTGCAGATCGCAAAGGTTATGTGAAAATTCTTGTGTTTCTGCTGTTTATGGCCGGAATTGTGTACATTCCAGCAGCATTTGTAACGAATATTTGGCAGCTTGTCGCGTTACGATTTTTGCTTGGTGTATCGATTGGAGGCATTATCCCTGTACGGACTGCGTATATTCGTCAGGAAGCTCCTGTTGCGATGCAAGGCGAGGTGCTTGGTTACAATACGAGCATTCGTTTTCTAGGAAATATTATTGGTCCGGCCATGGGTGGAATGCTGTCGGGATTATATGGCTTTTCAGCTGTATTTTTCGTTACGAGCGGGCTGCTCATTTTGTGTGGAGCGGTCATGTTTATGACGATGCACAAAAACCCAGGAGCGGTACGACATGCTCATTCTGTATAAAAGGTAGATCGGGCTGGTTTTGCCCGGTCTTTTTGTTAGATCCGGTGGTTTGTTAATTGCACGAAAATTGGGGTAATTGCACATAACATCAATTAATTGCACGAAAAAAGCTATAACTGCATATTTAGACGCTTTTCCGTTTTGTGTTAAGATAGATGTATATACACAAAAAGGAGATTGAAGCGATGAACCGTGCACTTATTGTAATTGATTATACAAATGATTTTGTGGCAAACGAAGGCGCCCTTACTTGTGGGGAACCTGGTCAGAAGATTGAGGATTCCCTAGTTCAGGCTACGGTAGACTTTTTGAAAAAAGAGGAATATGTCGTGATGGCTGTTGATGTACATGAAGAAGGTGACCCTTACCATCCTGAGACAAAATTGTTCCCTCCCCACAATCTCCGGGGCACAGAAGGCAGACGTTTGTATGGTAAGCTGAAGCATTTGTATGATGTTCATCGTTCTGAGGTTTATTTTATGGATAAAACCCGCTACAGTGCTTTTCATGGTACGGATTTGGATGGGAAGCTTCGGGAGCGCGGGATTAATGAGGCTCATTTAGTTGGCGTTTGTACTGATATTTGTGTGCTTCACACCGCTGTTGATGCTTATAACTTGGGATATAAGATTGTAGTGCATAAAGATGCGACGGCTAGCTTTAACATATCGGGGCACGAATGGGCACTTGAACATTTTAAAAATGTACTGGGTGCTGAAGTTAGGTAACTGATATTTTATCCCTAGAAAAATAGAAGGCTCCTTCGCGATGAGGGAGCCTTCTATTTAATGGATTAATTAGGAGATATTATTCCTTATGTGTCCCCTCATTTAGAGCTTGTGCGTCCAATTGTTTATCTGTTTCTGTATTCGGATTTGCACCGTTTTTACTAATGGAAGAAAGCATGTCGGTAATATCAAACCCTGTTAATTCTTTAAGCGGTTCGTGCATATCCATCATCGTTTGGGTCACACTCTTTCCAAAGGATGGAACGCCTTGACCATTCCCCGAGTCAATGATCTTCACGGAATCAATATTGTTCAATGGAGCGGAAATCTTCTCGGCAAATAGTGGCAGCATTTCAATCATTTTCTCAACGATAATGATGTCGCCGTGTTTTTCCATCGCTTCTGCAATCAAACGTCTGGACTCCGCTTCGGCTCTACCTTTTTCACGAATAACTTCAGCTTCTGCCAGCCCTTCTTCTTTTTTAATTCGAGCCTGTGCTTCCCCTGCTATAGAGGATTTTTGTGCATCAGCTTCGGCACGTTTAGTCGTTTCGTAGGCTTGAGCATCGGCTTTGGCTTTCCGTACTTTTGCTTCTTCCTCTTCTAACTTCACTGAGCGTTCACGTTCAATGTGTTGAAGTTCAAGTTGCTCTTCTTTGGCGCGGCGCTTAAGCTGTAAGTCTTCTTCCTGCACTTCTTTAGCAAGCTTAGTACGCTCTAATTCATAGGATTGTTCTGTTTGAGCACGTGCTCGCTCAGTTTCTTCTTTAAAAGCAGCGTCCTTAATATCTTTTTCCTTACGTGATTGGGCAATAGATGTTTCCCGCTTATACTCTTCCTCTTTCGCTTCTTGATCTGTACGAGCGACATGCATCCGGGTTTCACGTTCACTGTCTGCCTCTGCAATTTCTGCCTGTTTTCTAACTTCTGCAATACGTGGACGGCCTAAGTTTTCTAAGTATCCATTATCCTCATCAGCATCACGTAAATCGGTTAGTCCTAGTGATGTGATTTTGAATCCCATGGCATCCAATTGCTGCTGGGCAATCTTTGTTACTTGGTCATTAAAGCTTTCCCGATCTTCATTGATGCCTTCCACCGTCATTTTAGAAAGGATGGCACGTAAATTACTGCCTAATACTTCAACGATCTCTGTCTCAATTTCAGATTGGTCCTTTCCTAAAAATTGCTCTGCATAGTTGGCAATCCCCTTTAAGCTATCCGCAACCTTTACCATCGCGACGGCATCCGCTACAATCGGAACTCCGCCGTTTGTGTAGACACGAGGGGTCTCAAGCTTTAATTGAAAAGATGTCAGGTTCACCGGTGTTGACGTTTGAAACATCTTTAAGCGGTACCCACCCCCACGAATAATCTTCATGGAACGGCCTTCGTCATCACTGAAAATATTGGCTTCTCTCTCTGGGTCCCCCAACTTAGGACCTGTAATAATCAATGCTTCGTTGGACTTCGATGTTCTATAACGAAGCTTCAACCAAAAGAACCCTACTACTGCCGCGATGATCACGACAATTAAAATAGGTATCAAGATTGATAGAATCTTAACCATTGTCATATGTATTCCCCTAAAAATAAGCTAATTATAGTGTAGCATTTTGTCAAGAAAAGGAAAATAAAAACGAAAAATTAATATTCCTTTAGACCGTGTAATTCTAGTCTATTTCCTTTTATTGAAAAAAATGATGTTTAAAAACAGTTACAATTTAAAATCGAGGAAACGACAATTGAAATTGTTGAAAAAATCGACTATGATAGTGTATGGACGATTATGTTATTATCTACTGTAATGGATTTATATATAGGAGGAATCACCAATGAGCTCACAAGATTATCGAGTTCTGTTGTACTACAAGTATGTTGACCTGCCTGATTATGAGGAATATTGTAAAAATCATTTAAAGTTCTGTAAGGACCTTGATCTGCGCGGTCGTATCATTGTTTCTCCTGAGGGAATCAATGGGACTGTGTCTGGAACCGTTGAGCAAGTGAAGCAGTATATGGACTACGTACGCTCAGACGAACGTTTTGCAGATATTCACTTTAAAATAGATGAACATGAAGGACATGCGTTTAAGAAGATGCATTGCCGCGTGAAGCCGGAACTTGTGAACTGGAGCATTGGCGACGATGACATCGATCCGAAAGAGTTTGGCGGCAAACACTTGAAGCCGAAGGAATTTTACGAAATGCTTCAGGATGATGATACCGTTGTGATCGATGGGCGTAACGAGTATGAATATCGCATCGGTCACTTCCGCAATGCGATTCAGCCTGGGGTCGAGCATTCCCGCGAATTCCCAGAGTGGATTGCCGAGAATGCGGATCAATGGAAAGACAAAAAGGTGATCACCTATTGCACCGGTGGTGTTCGTTGTGAAAAGTTGACAGGCATTTTGATGAAAAATGGTGTGGAAGATGTGTACCAGCTTGAAGGCGGTGTGAATACGTATGGAAAAGACCCTGAAGTAAAGGGACAGCTTTTTGATGGAAAACTATACGTATTTGATGAGCGCATTTCCGTACCAGTGAACCAGGTTGAAGAAAAAGTAGTTGCGAAATGTGAGCATTGCGGCAAGGCAGAAGATCGAATGATTAATTGCAGCAATCCTGTATGTAATCGCCAGTATGTTTGCTGTGCCGATTGTGAAGAAGAGCAGCATGCAGCATGTACAACCGAATGTAAAGAGCACCCAGAGAATCGCTGGGATGCTGTTCGCAAAAAACAAATCGATAAATATGATCGTATTAACAACTAACCGCAATTATAAGGCCTTCGTTTTTTACGCGAGGGTCTTTTGTTTGGTCTTCTTTTCATCAAACCATAACCGATCACTATGATTAGCGCAGCAAACATCCACCCTGACCAAGGCGGCACCGAAACACTTGCGCTTATCTCATCCACAATGGAGATGGCTGCCCATGTAGAAATTAAATCAATGGCAACCTTTTTCGTTTGGAGCGTTCACGAGAAAATATGGAGCATTCAGAATGAAATCTGAGCGCTTAGCGCGGTGTGAATCGATTTGGAGAAAATTCCGTGCTTTCTGATTTGAAATGAGAGAGGATAACACAAAAACCTTACCAACTCACCATCTTCATCTATCCCACCCCTCTATAAATACAAATTTCCCCACCTCAGGTCATCCAGATTTTGGATGACCTGAGGTGGAAGGATTTTCTATATGGACGTAACCTTCTATTGTTGTTAGTTGTTGGTTTTTAAAGTAGATGCCTGATTGGTCGGCGATGCCGTAGCCATATATCTCTTTCGTTTCGTGAAGAACATTTTTAAGCTGTTTTTGCTCCTGCCATTTTAAGTAATGTGCAGAAATGACACCACGTTGCAGCAAACCAAGCCCCTTTTTATACAAAGTTATTTCTTGGATGTTGTCTTTTGGAGAGATGACACAGTGACGAGGAGCAATCAAAGCGCCTGCCGAAAACCCTGCCACTGGTACTCCCGCTTTGAATCGTTCCTGGATGATTGCAGCTAACTCTGATGTAACAATATATTTGTGGTAGGCAGAAGTACTACCGCCACCAATCAGAATCCCTGTGGATCGTTTCACTTTGTTCAGCTGATCCGTTGTGTACTGATTGTCTATTGGTAGGTGATAGATATTGAGACGCGGAGCATACTCTTTCAGTAAACGTGTATAGTTTGGAAGGTAAGCTTCAGAACCCTCCCTTTCTATGTATAAAACAGTAATAGTCCCTCTCGTATTCTTAAGGATGTCAACAAACAGCCCAGCAAGTTGCTCAGTCATAGGCGGACCTCCGCCAAACAAAAATAAATGCGTGTCCACTTTCTTCGCCCCTTCATTATAATTTCCAATTTCGCCCACCTCAGATCATCCAGATTTTGGATGATCTGAGGTGGGATTTTTTTACTTTATTAATATTCTTAGGATGTTCGGTGGGCGGCGTGGTTGGTTGAGCCAATGCCTCGGTTGAAGGAGAGAGCGTGTTGGATGGCGTTTGTTACGAACGCTTTTGCCGTTCCAACGGCTTCTTCTACCGATTTTCCTTTGGCAAGTTCAGCGGTGATAGCTGCTGAGTAGGTACACCCTGCTCCACTTGTATGGATCGTGTTAACACGTTCAGACTCAAAGCGCTTCACTGTATTCCCGTCATAAAGAATATCAACGGCAGCATGGTTTTTAAGTGAACCACCTTTGATAAGTACATAATTTGACCCTAGCTGATGGAGCTTGCGGGCGGCAGCTTCCATCTCCTCCGGGGATTGTGGCACAGGTTCGTCCAATATTCGTGCCGCTTCTTGAAGGTTGGGTGTGATGATGGTTGCGATTGGCAGCAGATGACTGATTAGCGTTTCGATTGCCTCATCTTGGAGAAGCTGTGATCCCATTTTCCCAATCATAACGGGATCAACTACAATCCCTTTTACCGAAGAGTCCTGGATAAGCTCGCTTGTTCGTTTAATGATCGGCTCGGTAAAAAGCATGCCGGTTTTTAGCGCATCTGGCCCAACATGCTCGAGGGATGCGTGGATCTGTGCTTCGATAGCTTCGATTTGTTGTGTGAAAATGCCTTGCTCTGTTGTTGAGTTGTTGGCGACGATGGCGGTGATTGCGCTCATGCCATAGACGTCTAGTTCTTGAAAGGTTTTCAGGTCGGCTTGGATACCTGCGCTTCCTTGGGCTGCTGATCCTGCGATGGTTAGTGTTCGTGGTATACTCATGATTAGGCCTCCGCTATTATCGATTCTTATAGTTGAATTGTAACATTCTTACATAGATGAGGCTATTTGTTATAGATGGTTTTAGGAGGTGGGCTGTGTGTGAAACCTTTTACAGAAAAAGTGATAGCGATTATCATGGAGATTCCCGAGGGATATGTGATGACATATGGACAGATAGCGCGCCAGGCGGGGAGTCCTCGTGCGGCGAGACAGGTTGTGCGTGTTCTTCATTCAATGAGCAGGAAATATCAACTGCCATGGCATCGGGTGATCAATGCTAAGGGGGAAATCGCTTTGAATGATGAGACGGCGGCGATAGAGCAGCAGTTGTCACTTGAGAGTGAAGGAGTTGTCGTCATAAATAAACATGTGGACTTAGATACATATCAGTATAACGATGAAAGGAAATGAATGGATGACCTGAGGAGGGGATTGGGATGTTTGAGGTGAGGCGTTTTCCGGAGTTGTCTTGGTCGTTGTCGCGGCATAAGACGATGCTGACGTGTTTACGGAAGTATGCTTATGATTATTATGTTTCCCATAATGGTTGGTTGACGAATGGGGATTCGCTGGCCCGGCAGGCTTATCGCTTAAAGAAAATTACGAATCTTGAGATGCATTTCGGCAGTGTTGTGCATGACCTAATCTATCAAATTATTCAAAATGTGCTAGGTGGTAAAGAGATTCCTAGCGAGGAAGCTGTCGTTGATGAGATTCGTCATCATTTGAATCGCGGGTTCGTTGAATCAACTCGTAAGGAACATCTGTGGCACAGCCGCCCGAAGCATTATACGATGCTTCACGAGATTTACTATAGCCAGACGAATACACTCCCATCGTCAAAGATTACAAAAATCACGGACCGCCTGTACACGACGGTGAAAAACTTTTATGCCAGCCAATCATTTGCAGATGTTCTTAATCAGCAAAATATGCAGTTTATAGAATCTGAGAAGTTCAGATATTTGAAGGTAGATGGCACGAAAATCTTTGTGGTAATGGATTTAGTTTACAAGGATTTGCAACAAAATAAGTGGGTCATTGTCGATTGGAAAACAGGTAAATCCTCGGATGAAGATCGTAATCAGCTGGCTCTTTATGCTCTGTATTTACAGCAAAAGCATAGCATTGAATCACTCGATGATATCATCATTCGCAATGAGTACTTATTAGAAGGTACTAACGTTGAGCATAAGCTCAGTGAACACGATTTGATAAATGTCCAGCGTCTCTATCAGATTAGTATCGATCAAATGAAAAATCATCTTTTAGACAGCGAACAAAATCAACCTCTTCCAATTGAGCAGTTCCCGATGCAGGAAGATCCACGGATATGTGCACGCTGTAACTATCAGGAACTTTGCTTTCCTGCAAGCAAATAATGTTTGAACGGCCAACGAAACGGATAAACTTAATGTAGAATTTACAGAAGGAGATGTTCAAAAAGTTATGAAAGTACTAGTAGCAGGAGCAAATGGTACAACAGGACGTTTACTCATACAGTATTTGAAAGAAGATGGCCATGAAGCATATGGTATGGTCCGTAAAGAAGAACAGAAAACAAAGATTGAAGGATTAGGCGGCATCCCCGTCTTAGCCGATTTAACGAAAGATGTAGGTCATACTGTTAAAGGAATGGATGCTGTCATCTTTGCAGCTGGCTCTGGCTCAAGTACTGGGTCAGATCAAACAACAGCGGTTGATCGTGACGGTGCCATCAACCTGATTAAAGCAACAGAAAATCTAGGTATTAAAAAATTCGTTATGCTGAGTGCGATTTCAGCAGATGACCCTAGTCAGGGATCAGGCCCAATGGAGCACTATCTTCAAATGAAGCTTGAAGCAGATGAGTATTTGCAAGGAACAGAGTTAGACTACACGATTGTTCGCCCTGGTGGTTTAACAGATGAAGAAGGTACTAGTAAAATTAAAGTCGGTAAGAAGGTAGATCGTGATACTATCCCGAGAGCGGACGTTGCTAAGACGATGATCTCAGCGCTCGAAGAACCAAATGCCTATCATAAAACATTCGAAATGGTTTCTGGTGACACACAAATCGAAGACGCGCTAAAAAGCCTTTAATTAAGTAAAACAGCCGCTCCAATTGGAGCGGCTGTTTATTATATCCCTACAATATTCTTTTGCCAATTCTTAAACTCCAGCTCATCAAACTTCCTTCCCATTTGCTCTTCATCTATGAAAAACAGAGCGTCCTCCAATGAGCAATTGACGTCCGCTTCACAATGAATGCGCGCAAGCTTTCTCGATAAGTGCAGCATATCAAGGTCCTGCTCAATTTTATTACGTTGCCCTTTAGTTAATTGATCGATATTATCTAATATTCCTTCGATCGTTTGATGCTTGATTAATAGTTTTAGGGCTGTTTTTTCACCGATTCCCCGTACACCCGGATAATTATCACTGCTATCCCCCATTAATGCCTTTAAATCTACCATTTGTGCAGGAGTGATTCCTTTTTCTTCAAAAAAAGAACCCTCATGATATTCAGCATAGTTGCCATATCCCTTTTTCAATAAAACGACCGAAACATTTGGCTGCAGCAACTGAAGCATGTCTTGATCACCTGTAAAAATGAATACTTGTGAATCTTCACGGTACAGACGGCTTAATGTTCCCATGCAATCGTCCGCTTCAAAACCAGCCTGTCCTATGTTCGGAATATTCAATGATTCCACAACTTCCTTCGCGAGCTCAAATTGCGGGATTAACTCATCAGGTGCTTCCCCACGATTCGCCTTATATTCTGGGAACAAATCATTTCGAAACGTTTTGCTTCCCATATCCCAGCAGCACACCACATGTGTTGGCTGATACGTATCAATCGCTGTAAATAAATGCTTCATCATGCCATAAACAGCATTTGTTGGCATACCTTTGCTATTTATCATAAAATAATTGCTCATTGCCGTGGCATAAAACGCACGGAAAAGTAATGCCATTCCGTCAACAAGCATAATTCGATTGGTTGTTGTCATCTTCCGTTCCCCTTTTTTCAATAAAGATAATTCTATTATAACAAAAATACGCTGCCGACTGTGGGAGAAATATATGGAGAGGGAATCTTCCTATTCCCAGTCTCCGTCTCTACTAAATTCAACGTCAACCTATTCGTCTGTATCAAATCGCATCAATTATCTAATAATTGACAAAATTCTGATATAGTGGTAATTTCGAATTAAGCGTAATCTAGTTACATATGCTATTTTGTAAGCGTTTGCTAGTAGAATAATAATGGGAGGTATAGATGTCATGGTATATGCGTTTCCAAACACAGAAGGGTCAATTGTACAGTACAAAGAACGTTACGATAACTTTATCGGTGGTAAATGGATGCCGCCAACAAAAGGACAATACTTCGATAATGTGACCCCGGTAACAGGAAAAACGTTCTGTCAGGTGGCCCGCTCTACAGAAGAAGATATTGAACTTGCGGTTGATGCTGCTCATGAAGCAAAGGAAGCTTGGGGTAAAACGTCGGTCACAGAACGATCGTTGATTTTAAACCGAATCGCTGACCGTATGGAAGAAAACCTTGAGAAGCTGGCTGTTGCGGAAACTTGGGAAAATGGAAAGGCTGTCCGCGAAACGCTTAATGCAGATATCCCGTTAGCCATCGATCATTTCCGTTATTTTGCTTCTGTGATTCGCGCCCAGGAAGGTTCAATTGGCGAAATTGATAACGACACGATTGCCTATCATTTTCATGAGCCTCTAGGTGTGGTCGGACAAATCATCCCATGGAACTTCCCCATTCTTATGGCAACATGGAAGGTGGCACCTGCACTAGCTGCCGGAAATGCAATCGTTCTTAAGCCGGCTGAGCAAACACCTGCCTCTTTTTTATACTTCCTAGAATTGATTGAGGATTTACTTCCACCAGGAGTACTCAATGTCGTCAATGGCTTTGGACTTGAAGCTGGGAAGCCACTTGCCCAAAACCCTAGAATTAATAAGGTAGCCTTCACAGGCGAAACGACAACTGGCCGGATGATTATGCAATATGCTTCACAAAATATTATACCTGTCACCCTTGAGCTTGGTGGGAAGTCCCCGAACATTTTCTTTGAAGATGTAATGAGCAAGGATGATGATTTCCTTGATAAAGCTATTGAAGGGATGGTTATGTTTGCCTTAAACCAGGGAGAAGTATGCACCTGCCCTTCACGTGCACTCGTTCAGGAGTCTATTTATGATAAATTCATAGAAAAAGTAACCGAACGAGTAAAAGCGATTAAAACCGGTAACCCCCTAGATCCAGAAGTCATGATGGGCGCGCAGGCATCGTCCGAACAGCTTGATAAAATTCTTTCCTATCTGGATATTGGTAAAGATGAGGGGGCGGAATGCCTCATCGGCGGGGAACGTAACACGCTTGATGGCGACTTTGCTGAAGGGTACTATGTTCAGCCAACGATGTTTAGGGGAAATAATAAGATGAGGATTTTCCAAGAGGAAATCTTTGGTCCTGTTCTTGCTGTGACCACATTTAAAGACCATGAGGAGGCCATGGAGATTGCTAATGATACTCTTTATGGTCTTGGTGCAGGTGTTTGGTCACGTGACATCAATACAGCCTACCGCTTCGGCCGCGGCATTGAAGCCGGCCGCGTATGGACGAATTGCTACCACGCTTACCCTGCTCATGCAGCCTTTGGCGGATATAAGATGTCTGGTGTCGGCCGTGAGAACCATAAGATGATGCTCAGTCACTATCAGCAAACGAAAAACATGCTCGTAAGTTACAGCGCTCAAAAACTAGGCTTCTTTTAATATAGGAAAAGTAGAGGCGAATCGATAGTCTAACCTTTGGAGTGGGAGCTAGACACCAGCCTTTCTTTAATCCTAGAGAGGAGGTGACCAATGATGGTCGATCGTGTAACAGCTACCGATGAAGCCCTTCAATTGATTCATTTACTTAAAGATAAACATGGTCCGCTTATGTTCCATCAATCCGGCGGCTGCTGTGATGGGAGTTCTCCCATGTGCTATCCAGAAGGCGACCTTATCACAGGGGCCCAGGACGTTTTGCTTGGAAAAATTGGCGAGACACCCTTTTATATTCACAAGAGGCAATATGATTACTGGAAGCATACCCAGCTCATTATTGATGTAGTGGACGGACGCGGTGGAATGTTTTCCTTAGAAGGTGTGGAGGGAAGACGATTCTTAACACGCTCCCGTGCCTTTTCTGACGAGGAATATAAAGAACTTAAAAGCACGGGATTGGTGTAAATCTTACCCCTGCCGACCATGGCAGGGGGGGTTTTAATTAAAATTGACCTTGATACCATCTGAAATACCCTAGTAGGTAGGAAATGTAAGCAATCACGATTAGGGAAGCAAGCGTAATGATGAAAAAGATCCAGTCTACTCCTTTCACGGTAAAAACCCGATAGAAACTCCGCTCTCTACTGCCAGTAAACCCTTTAGATTCCATCGCCACAGCTGTTCTCTCGGCTTTTCGGATCGCACCAGCTAATAAAGGAATAACGAACCGTTTATATTGCTTAAACGATTCCTTCACCGTTTTTCCCCGTTTCACTCCCCTCACTTGATGGGCCTCTTGAATATGCTGAAACTCCTCTTTCATTAAAGGTAAAAAGCGATAACCCGCTAGGACCCCATAAGCTAGTTTTGGAGATAATTTACATTGCTGCATCAGGCTTAAGATAAAGCCAACCATATCCGTTGTAAAAATAAACATTAGCGACAAGGTCGCAAATGCGAACATTCTCAAAGCGAGAGAAAGAGCAACAATGACATCTTCCTTGGGTACTTCCCACAATAGCAAATGGACAATTTGATTAGGATGGTCCGGTGCATCAGCAAAGACAATTGTGGTCCACAGCATCCCAAACGAAATAATCGTGAACGGGATTAAAAACATGAGATAATACTTCACTTTTACTTTTCCAAAAATAAAGGTACAAGCTACTGTCAAAATGCTAAATAACAATGGGGTGATCGGATCAAAAATCAGGGCAAGTCCGATCACTGCTGCAATAACGGTTAAAGCCTTTATACTTGGGTTAAGTCTATGAAGGAGCATATAACCCCTCCCTTTCAATCAAATGCTTGAGTTTCACACGAACAGGATAGTCGAGCTGCCAATCCGCTAAATTACTATTTTCCCAGAGCCTATGTGGATGTTGATCTGCAACAATTTGCCCCTCGTTAATCACAAGAACTCTGTCAGCAAAACGGTCAACAAGTTCCATATCGTGGGTGATCATCACAATCGTTGAGCCATTACTGCATCTCATATCTAACAAATCCATAAGCTGTTTGGTGGATTTGGCATCCTGACCAAACGTAGGTTCATCTAAAATGAGCAGCTCTTGATGATCA
This sequence comes from Halobacillus shinanisalinarum, assembly GCF_022919835.1. Lineage (NCBI taxonomy): Bacteria > Bacillati > Bacillota > Bacilli > Caryophanales > Bacillaceae > Halobacillus > Halobacillus shinanisalinarum. The sequence continues at coordinate 2,069,022 of NZ_CP095074.1, forward strand.
ACAATCATTGTTGCCACACTCAATCTCCGCTTTTGGCCTTGGCTTAATGTGTATGGATGTCGATGGGCTAACCCGTCAAGCTGGCATGTGCTAAGAATATCCCTTACCTGTTTATCCATTTCCGCTTCCCCCATTTGTTGAATCCTGAGACTAAAGGCAACTTCATCATAAACGGTGTCAGTAATTAATTGATGCTCAGGATTTTGGAAGACGTAGCCCAGATGCTGCCGTAAATCGATTTCTTTCCAAGAGTATAACGATTTTCCGGAAAAGGACACTTTGCCCATGCCCGGCTTTTGAATGCCTGACATTATTCTAGACAGGGAAGTTTTGCCGCTTCCGTTTGCCCCTGCTATAGCTATGAATTCTCCCTCTCTTACCTCAAGGGACACATCATCAATGATCTTTCTGTCGCTCTTCATCCAGGATATAGATGTTAGTTCAAGAATGGGTATAGAGGAACGATCGACCCTGGTAGCGGAGGAGCCTCCTACTTCTTCCCGCTTCCCTATCCATTCGTCGAGAAAATCATCTACAGTTAGCGGCAAATGATCAAATTGGTTCATCCATCCTTTTTCGATAACGTATTCAGTGATAGCTGGCATCCAAATCCCTTGCTCCTGTAATGTATGTTTATGAATAGAGATCCCTTGCCTGATCGGGCCATCATAAAAAATTCTTCCGCTACGATCCATCATCACACCCCGTTCGATAAAAGAAACCCAGCCATCCAGCTGATGTTCAATAACAATGAGAGCAAAGCCCTTATCCTTTTGGAGCTTTTCGATCGTTTCAATAAAGTCACGGGTAGCTTTCGGATCAAGATTAGCGGTTGGTTCATCAAGAATTAACAGCTCGGGCTCCATGGCAAGCACACAGGCCAAAGCAAGTTTTTGCTTCTGTCCGCCAGATAACGTGCTTATCGCCCTAAGTTTTATACCTTCTAAACCAACTAGAAGCAAAGCTTGATCAATCAGCCCAGATATTTGCTCAACAGGTGTACCGATATTTTCTAAGCCGAATGCCACTTCATCCTCGACCGTTATCATACAAAATTGACTTTCTGGATCTTGAAAAACAACGCCGGCATGCTGACTCATTTCCCCTGGAGGATAGTTTTCTACAGGATGTCCTCTAAACTGAATATCTCCTGTCATCGTCCCGTCCAGCTCACGAGGGTGAATGCCATTCAGCCCATACGTCAACGTACTTTTCCCACATCCGCTTGGGCCTGACAAAAGAAGACTTTCCCCTTCATCCATTGAGAAACTCACATTTGACAGGACATCGTTCTCTTCTTCCTCAAATCGAACATGCAGTTGGTTCACCTCTATTAATTTCATGCGGCTTTCTTCCTTCGTTGTTCTTTTCCTAATGCAAAACCTGTGAGCACGCCTGTTTTTGCTAGTGCGTCACTTATGGTCTTCCCTAACAAACCAGAGATGAGGGCACCACTAATTATGCGGACAACGAGCATGCTGACCACGTAACCAGTCCCAAAGGCGGCATACCCTGAGCGAAAGTATCCCCAGACAAAACTGAATAGGGCTGCTCCCGCACCAGCTAACATTAATACAGGCAAGTTATATGTCTTATACCTCGTTACTGTGAAAGCTGCCTCTGCTCCTAAACCCTGGATGATCCCTGTCAAAATTAAGACCGGTCCCATGGCATTTCCGAGCAGCATTTCAACTGTTGCCGCAATCGTTTCTGATAAAAAGGCTGCTCCCTTTTTTCGAATAATATAAGCAGCTATGATAGAGACGATAAACCAAATTCCGAAGATTAGGTCATAGCCAATTGGTCCAAATAGGCCGGCCAGCAATTTTCCAACTGGGAGAAAAGCTAAATAAACAACGGCAAACACAACGGAAAGCACTGACATGACAACGATTTCTTTTAACTTCCAATTTTTCAGACTCATCTACTCCCCTCCCTTTGTTGACGGACTGTTCGCAGACATTGTTACTGTCATAACAGTGTGAGAGGATCCTTGCTTCTCCGTTTGTTGGAACACCTGCTCAAGGCCTTCAAAAACCTTATTTCCATCCCCATCCAAACGTGTCGAATAGTGGGCTTCACTGACCTCGACTCCTTGCTTCTTCATCTCTTCAATTTGGCTATAAATTACATCCATGTAGTCTCCGCCGCCCATTGGGTAAAGTGAAAACTTAGCGGCAACTTCCTGATCGACCGGCTTACTTTCCGATCTGTTCAATGGAGCGTTATCCTCTGCCATATAAACATCGCCTGCTGAATCACCGGGACAGCCAATTGAATAGGTTGATTGGAAAACAACATGTTCTCCCGTTTTTGCTGCCTGTAAAAACATGGCTCTGGTTACATCAAATACATGGATCATTTGTCCTCTAACCGTTGTTGTTACGTCGTCGGCCTTCATCCATACCCTGGAAGTGTCGACCTCCTTAAGTGATGACTTAATAATCTCGACAAAACGATCGGTCATCGGATAAATTGAAAATGAACTTCCAGCAATACGATTTGTTGATTCACAAGCTTGACTCATCATTTTATCCTCCTTTTATTAAACACAAAAAAACTGCATCCCGGGGGAATGCAGTTACGAACGTAAGTATATGTTGTACACCATTGCTATTTTACGATCGACTCCACTTCCCCACGCTAGTATTATCTAGTTCGGGTTATAAGGGTCGGAATCCATTTCCTCTCAGCCGCATCTGCAGCTCCCCTAGTGTTCGTTAGATATATGCAGTTTTTGTACAATTTCATCGTAATGGAAGGTTCCTGTTTTGTAAAGCTTATTCCTTTTCCTTAACGAGCTCGTCCATTTCCTGCACAATCTTCTCAAGCTCATCAAGTCCCTGTTTTGGGTTGGATAAAAATACACGTTCCAGCCGCTCAATAATATTTTCCGGCTTGATATTCATCAGGCTTAACGTTTGCCGCTGCCATTTGAATGCCGGATGATTGACATACATGCAGTTGAGTCCAAATAAGATCCCCATCATCTTATGCTGAACAGAAGTCATAACGGAATAAAGCATCAGCCAATCTTCCCGTTCTACCAGAGCGTGACGATTTCCCCACCTGCTTCCAAGGTCGGAATGGGCATCAATCATCGCATGACTCAATTGTTCAGGGTACACTTGGACTTTGGCTTTCAACCCATCCATTATCTCTGTACCTGAAACAGCTTCTCCATAATGAATCGAAGCGATCAAACATTGACTATCTAATTCGATATCATACTCTTTCGTTACACGTTGGACAACCTTACGAATGGTTTCTGTTAAAAAGCTACTGATTTCAAATTTAACATCATCCACTTGATATGTTTCTGACCATTCTCCGTCTTCATAAGCGTAGAAATTCAGCAGCTGCCCTTCCACCTGTTCAATAACAGAAAGACGTTCTTGGTCTGTCGGCCCCTCGGACCACAACACATTTAGTTCTATATCGGAATAGTGATCCTCCCAGCCCCTCGCAACAGAACCCGCGATATAAACAGCCTCCACCTTAGCATTTTGTTCATACACGCTTGCCACTTTTGTTGCCAATGTCTTTAAATCCATAGCCTATCAACCACCGCCTGTTCTTTAAATGATTATAAAAGGATGAGAAACAACACGATAGATTAATGAAAAAATTCTTTTCTACGAATGTAAACTAATTTCTCCCTAAATAGACGTTCACCTACATGTACGAATCAATGCCCCTCTTGTTTCACCTTTCACGATCTTTTAATAAGCAAAGACATGATTTTCTTAACTTTACCAAAAAACAGTGAATGAAGCGATAAATTATTTGATAATTTTGTAATCCAGGCTTATTACCATTTCAAAAAGTTTATCTAAGACCTACTAAACACTTTACTTCGATCGATCTCCACACAACCATTGTGGGCAAAAAGCTTTAACATAGGGGTGTTGTGATAGCTCGTTGAACCAACATAATAGGCCGCATCAAACTTTTGACGCAATATAGCTAAAGCCTGGCGGTGCAACACCTTACTCTTCCCTTTTCCGCGTGCTTCAGGGATAAGACCAAAGTAAAATAATCTACCCTCTGCTATCGTCCCAGGTTCAATATGCGGCATGACCACACCAATAGGCTGTTCTCCTTCATAGGCGATTAGACATGTACGTCTAAAATTAGGACCAAGCTCTTTTTCTACACTTTTTAACTGGTCATCGATCGTCAAATTGGATGACCCGTTCAATGAATTTGTCATAGCCTGAGCCCATACATGTTTAAATGTGTCCTCCATCCCCGGTTTCATGGGAATCAATCTATAAGATTCTGATTCCGTTAAACTCAGATCTGATAAATCCCTTTTCACAATGACAGTCATATCATCCAAGACAAATCCGGCTTCAACCAGTTTTGTATTTAATTTATCAGTATGATGAGAGGATGGAACTAGAATGGATAGAGTGCCAGCTTTTTTTAAACGTTCGTCCTTTTCTAAATACGCTATCAATCGAAGAAATTCCTCTTGTGATAGCTGAGTCGTTTCTTCAACTGTAGTAAATTTCTCTCCCTCCACAAATTTCACTTTTTCATATAGCTTGAACTTATCAAAATCACATTCTTTCATAAGTAGCCTCCTTGCCATGTACTCACCTTATATTCTAACGTCCAGCCTTTTCTTTTTCATCTAGATCCATAGTTGCGATACAATAGGAGATGTAAATAATGGAAGGAGTGAGGATTGTGAATCGAGAAATTCAACTAGTTAAAAGGCCAGAAACTGTCCCGACTCATGAACACTTAAGTATCACAGATGCTGAATTACCAAAGCCTCAAGAGGGCGAGTTGTCAGTGGAGTTGTTATATGTCTCCGTTGATCCTTATATGAGGGGACGCATGAATAATACAAAGTCATATGTTGCACCTTTTCAATTAAATGAACCGATTTCAGGAGGAGTTGTCGCTCAAGTAAAGGAGTCAAAAGCAGAGCCATTCACAACAGGAGATATTGTAACAGGCTCTATTCCTTGGAGGGAAAAAACGGTTATATCCGCTGATTCAGTTCGAAAAGTGGATCCAACCCTTGGCTCGGTCACTACATCATTAGGAATTCTCGGGATGCCTGGACTTACCGCCTATTTTGGCCTTATTGATATCGGGAAACCAAAAGAAGGAGAAACTCTCGTCGTTTCTGGAGCTGCCGGTGCTGTTGGTTCAACGGTTGTGCAAATCGGGAAAATCTTTGGCTGCCGGGTTGTGGGCATCGCAGGTAGTGATGAAAAAACAAGTTATCTTACAAATGAGTTGGGAGCTGACGCGGCAATTAATTATAAAACGCAGAATGTTGCTGCGGCTCTTCAAGATGCCTGTCCTAGTGGAGTAGATATTTATTTTGATAACGTAGGTGGAGAAATTGCTGATCGTGTTTATCCTTTGTTAAATAAATTTGCGCGTATTACACAATGTGGCGCTATTGCTTCTTACAATGTACCAAATGATCAGGGCCCACGAATCCAAATGCATTTGATAAAATCAAGCGCTACAATCAAGGGATTCGTTGTTGGAGATTATCAGGTGCGTTATAAGGAAGGGTTTGACCATCTTTCTAAATGGCTTAAAGACGGGAAACTTACTTATGAAGAAACGATTCATGAAGGCTTCGAAAATATTCCAGATGCCTTCTTTGGTCTATTCAAAGGAAGCAATACAGGAAAACAATTAGTTAAAATAGCCGATCCGCGATAATTTGGAACGGGAGCGTTATAAAAAGGCTGAATTTTGATCTCAGTTCATAAATTGCGCATTTGTGATGTGAGGATTCTGTCCAAATTAAAAAGATTCTATTCTACCCTTTTTAAAAATCATAGATTCGACCTAACTATAAAACAAACGCAGGTTCAATAGGTGTACTTGCGTTTGTTTTATATCCCACTTTTCGTCTTCAATTTTGAAAGGTAGTTCACCCCACTCCAATCTCATTTAAAGCTTGATGCAAATTGGCTCGTGTTTTAACTTTGCTAAATTTCATTCCCATTTCAACAACGGAACGGGCGATTTCGGGTCGAATCCCTGTTAATACCGTCTCGACCCCAACGAGCTGCAAGGAATGGGTGACTTGAAAAATATAGTGAGCCACAACCGTATCAATGGTTGGAACTCCTGAGATATCAATAAGAAGGTATTGCAGCTGAAGTTTCGTACTCTTCTCTAGGGAAGTTTCTATAATCAACTGAGCCCGCTCTGTATCTATGCTACCAACAATTGGCAATACAGCTACCCCATTTGTGATGGGGACCACAGGTACAGATAACTCCATCAGTTTCTCCTGGGCTTTTTGCCATTTTTCACTATGATACCTATTATAGACTTGGCTAAGCTGGTGCATAACCTTATCTAGTAACGGGTCGATTAGCTTACCTATGTGTAAAATTGTTTGCGCAGCAAAGTGGTCTTCCGCTAATTCTTTTTCAAACATATCCCAAATCACCGTTCTGCAATAACCAAGTGTAGGAATAATCTCATTTAGAGGCACGTCATACTTTGATGTCACGTCGCCAGTCTGAATGGCCCATTCTTCTATTTGAGACTCAATCGTTTCATAGTCCCCATATAAGGCTTCACCTAAGTGTTGAAATAATGTCGCCCTCCAGCCCTCAACTTGTTCACGGCTCACATTTGCTAGGGCAAGATTTCGTTCAAATCCTTGTCCTTCTTTGGATTGAATTCTATTAGCGAGTTCATGACGCTGCTCGACAATTTTTTCACCAATATAAGCTAACTCTTCTTTCATAGTATATGAATCTCCTTTTATGCTTTATGTATCTATGATAATTAAAGCATGAAGCATTTGTAAAATAATTTAAAAATATTCGTAATCGAATATCATTTAATCATGACCTTATTTATACCTGGGTTGATCGTATTGCCCGAACCATTGATAACGGTGATTCGAGAACCATTTGTATAAAGGTGACCCAATCCGTTCCATTCCGGGTAAATATAACAACAATCCAATAAAGGCAAACGGCGGCAAAAGAATTAATAGCCGGCGAATCGTTTGAAATCCTGCCTTCAATTCACCTTGTCTTGTGAGCATATGAATTTCATCACGCGTATTTCGACCTTCTAAATATGGATATTTTCCGTGCTTTTTTTCAACCTCCTGGATCGATACCCACTTCATTTGTTTACACCAATCGAATTTACGCATTACACGTTTTACATTAAAGCAAAAAGGACATTTTGCATCATAAAAAACAATATGCTTCATTTTTTCCTCTCCTTTCAATTACTGCCCATCTGTACCTTGATCCATCCTCGCAGTCCATTGACCATCCAAATTTCTTCAAAGGAGGCGAGATCACTTTTATAGAGGACACGCTCTTTTACTCTCCCTTGTTCCACTAATTCTCCCCTCAAGGTTCCTCCAAGCAAGCCGCTTGAAATCGGTGGAGTCAAGTACTCCCCTCTCTCTTTTACAACTAAATTCGCTATTGTAAATTCTGTAAGCTCTCCCTCATCGTTCCATAATAAGACCGCATAGCTTTCTCCGTCTGCTTCGTGCTGGTGTTTATCATAGACGCGACGATGTGTTGTCTTATGAAAGAGAAAAGGGTCGTTAGGGTCAATTGGTGAATGAGCTAGTGCACCATAGGCTTCTTTAGGGGTTGGTGTCACTGCGATTGTCTCTATTTTAACCTGCCCCTGTTGGTCACTGAGCATTCGGACTCGATGTAACCCTTGAGGATGATTTAGTGCATTCTGTTCCAGCATCGCCACTACAGCTTCTTTATCGAATGAAAAATTAAAATAATGTGCCGATTGGTCGATTCGCTCGATGTGGCGCTTCAATAGCGGATAAGCTCCATCTTTAAGCTGCATTGTTTCAAGAAGCTTAAAGGCGGGCCTTGCTTCTGTTAACAACTTTGCTTTCGTTTGAAGCTCCTCGTATTCACCGTTTGTTGTCGAATCCCACGTTATACCGCCGCCCGTTCCGTACACAGCCTGTCCTTGGTTAAGCAAAACGGTTCGAATGGGGACATTAAACACAGCCTCTTCATTCGGTGTCATATATCCTATAGCACCACAATATACATCCCTTGGCGTTTTTTCAAGACTAGCGATATACTCCATCGTTCGCACTTTGGGAGCACCTGTAATTGACCCACATGGAAACAAAGAACGAAAGATTTCATACATCGGCGTGTTTTCGGGTAATTGTGCTTCTACTGTTGAAGTCATTTGATGGACGGTGGGGTAAGTTTCGATAGCAAATAGCTCCGGCACCTTAACCGTTCCTGGCAGTGCCAGCCTCCCGACGTCATTTCTAAGCAAATCAACAATCATTAAGTTTTCAGCTTGATCTTTATCTGATAAACTCAGTGCTTTTTTATAATTTTCGTCCTCTGCTAATGTCCTTCCTCTCCTTGCAGTTCCTTTCATCGGCCTTGTCACAAGATTTGAACCATTTTTACGAAAGAAAAGTTCAGGCGAAGCCGATAAAATATATTGTTCATTTCCTAATGACATGTAAGCACTGTAAGATGATTGTTGGTTGGAAACTAATTGTTTGTAAAAGGAAAAGGTATCACCACTAAAGGCAGCTTGTAGTCTTGCAGTGTAGTTCACTTGATAAGTATCTCCACGCTCAATAGCAGCCTTAATCTGCTCTATTCCTTCTTGGTATTCTTCATACGTGGTACCAAGTTCCCAAGGAGTGAGCGAATACGAGTGTGACGAAGAGGTTACACCTTCATATTGAGGCTTAGTAAAAACTCCAAACCAAACGAGCGGCCACTCCCCTTTTTGGTTCACATTAAAAGCAGAGTCAAAAGCTGGAGCTGCTTCATAAGAAACACATCCTGCAATGTAAAATCCCTTTTCTAAAGCCTCCTCTACTTGAGTAAAAGCACTAGCGACCTCTTCTAAACTGTCTGCTTTAATTATAAAATGAGGCTCAGTAAACCACATTGGCTGTTTGTTGCCATTTTGATCTGCAAATTCAAAAAACAAATGTGGCTGTGTCATATCATCACTCCTTTCTCCCTTTTTTCACGAAAGGCTAAAGCTTGTTTATAAGCGTTCTCAAGCATTTGAAATCCGCACTCTGTCAAAATAGACTCTGGGTGGAATTGGATTCCTTCAACAGGATAGATATGGTGACGGACCCCCATAACGACAGAATCCTCAGTCATAGAACTAATTTCAAGCATTAATGGCAATTCTTCTGCTGGTGTTTGAAGGGAATGATACCTTGTCACTTTCAAAGAACAAGGGAGCTTATGAAAAACAGATTTCCCATCATGTGTGACGGCGCTCACTTTACCGTGCACCGGGCGTACTCCTTTTTCTATTTTCCCTCCAAAAAACTCCACGATCATTTGGTGACCAAGACAAATTCCAAGAATCGGTGTGGTGCGGAAAAAGTGGCTTAGAACCTCACGACAAATCCCTGTATCAGCAGGATGACCAGGGCCTGGTGAAATGACAATTAATTCTGCATCTAAACCTTCTATTTCAGCTATCGTCACCTGATCATTCCGAAAAACGGTCACGTCTTCATCCAATTGTTTAAAGTATTGGAATAGGTTATAAGTAAATGAATCATAGTTATCTATCATGACAATCACAAAAAAGAACTCCTTCAATTCAGTCTAAATCGATCCCTCTCCAATTATATATGTTCACCATCTTAAATTCACGAAACACATGGATTTTACCGAATATTGTTATAATGTGATGTTTGACCCACAACTTTATTTTTTGGGAAGATCTCAAAAGTAACGTGGTTGCAGTAATTTTTTGATAAATCAGTCAATTATGTTGAAAGCAAGAATACGTTAGTAGTATAATATTTATGGGGTGTAAGCGTATACATATTGTGCTCGTACAAAATTGAGGAGGGATTTTCATGAGTGGTATTTGGCTTGCCATAGCCGGTATTATTATATTTGCATTAGGTTATAAGTACTATTCAAAGTTCATCGCTGAGAAAATTTATCGCTTGGATCCTAATTACGTAACACCTGCCCATAAGTACAAGGATGGGGTCGATTTCGTACCTACCAATAAATTTGTACTTTGGGGACACCATTTTACATCTGTTGCTGGAGCGGCTCCTATTGTCGGGCCAGCCATTGCAGTCTACTGGGGCTGGCTGCCAGCCATTCTCTGGGTTCTGCTCGGAACAGTATTTGCAGCAGGCGTCCATGACTTTGGAACACTCGTCCTATCCGTTAGAAATAAAGGTCAATCCATGGGTACGTTAGCAAGCAAGTTGATCGGAGAGCGCGCAAAAAAACTGTTTTTATTCATCATTTTACTATTGGTATTAATGGTAAACGCTGTATTCGCCTGGGTAATTGCAAATTTATTCATCTCGTTCCCAGCAAGTGTCGTATCGGTATTTATTCAAATTCCTTTGGCTATTTGGATTGGATACAGGGTGTATAAGAAAAAAGGCAATATGTTGCTGCCCTCTGTCATTGCACTTGCAGTCATGTACTTGGCGGCGATTGTGGCAAGCTATGTCCCTATTTTACAAATTGATTTAGTCAAATACTTTGGTGGTGAAGGGGCAACATTCCTAGGTGCTAATGCCACTTCAATGGCGTTCTTTGTATGGATCGTTGTTCTAATGGTGTATGTGTACATCGCATCTACCCTGCCCGTATGGAAACTCCTGCAGCCTCGCGATTATATCAACTCACATCAGTTGTTAGTCGGTTTAGGATTACTTTATTTAGGTCTTCTGTTTACGAACCCAGAAGTAACTGCCCCTGTAAGTAATGGGCAGGCGGACACCTCATGGTTCCCGCTCCTATTTATAACTATTGCCTGTGGAGCGATTTCCGGGTTCCACGGATTGGTCTCATCCGGAACGACTTCCAAGCAATTGAATAACGAGTCAGAAGCCCGTTTTGTAGGATATTTAGGAGCTGTCGGGGAAGGAGCTTTAGCCTTAATCGCTATCATTGCCGTCATCACCTTTTTCCCCACTGCAGGTGAATTTTCTGCAACGTACAGCAGTTTTACGGCGGCAAGCGGCGCTGGACTTACTGTATTCATCCAGGGAGCCGCACAGTTAGCCACAGGGCTTGGTATACCTGCAAGCGTTGCATCAACGATTGTTTCGGTTATCATCGTGAGCTTTGCTGCTACGACCCTTGATTCATCCGTTCGACTCATGCGCTACATCATCTCAGAATTAGGTGTTGAATATAACATTCAACCATTAACAAAAGTCCATGTAGCTACCACAGCCGCTGTTGTTTCAAGTGCTGCTTTGACCTTAATTCCACAAGGGCCGAAAGGATTTGGATCTGGTGGTTACCTGCTTTGGCCGCTTTTCGGTACATCAAACCAGCTCTTAGCGGGAATTAGTTTACTGTTGATCTCTATTTGGCTGAAGAGACTAGGCCGAAACTATTGGCCAACGCTCATACCTATGTTATTCCTTATGTTTATGACGCTATGGGCAATGATTGACCAGGTGCTCACGGAATGGGCCCCATGGGCAGCCGGAAGTGATTGGCTTCTGTTCAGCTTTGGAGCAATTATCCTTGTCTTTACCATTTGGATCTTACTTACAGCCGCTTCAGTCCTTCTCAAAGGAAAAGGTGACGATATAGAAAAAATTGCTTAAAATGTGTTCAAAAAATTGACGAATGAGAAACGAGAAGGTCGAGGCGCGAAAGTTTTGAGGACCGCAAGCCCGGAAAAACCGAGCAACGAAGAAATTCGCCGTTTATCATTTGGTGAATTTTTGAACATCCTCTTAAATATAACGGGAAGGTCGCACTAATCCAGTGCGGCCTTTATCCTTACAAAGGAGGGGCACGAATGGTTGAAATCATAATTATCCGTGCGGAAAAAGAAATTGGAATGGGATGCTGTGGAGGAATGTGCGGGGATGGTTTCATCAAAATGACAGACGAATTTAAACACCATGATCCCGACCGTCAGCTCATGGGTGAATTTTACAGAAGAGTGGAAGCCACATATGGCGACCAGGTTTCAATAACTTTTTTAGACCCCAGAAACATCTTCGCGATAGGTATATACTTTATGAAGCAGGTGAAGGATCATCATATCCCTATTTTTGAAGCTATCAAACATTTCTCCCTCCATATCAAATATAATGCTGTTTTCATCAATGGAAAATTTACGGAAGACTTAGAAAACTGTGATACACTAATTGAAGATATGTTATATGCATAAGGGTTGTGGTGTTCTATGGCAAATATGAAATTTTCATTAAAACGACTATTTGAATTTTATGATGAAGTGTTAAGCCTGCCCCACAAGAATGAAATTGCTAGAGAGCTTCGGGATGAAGACGACCTATTTCTGCTGCTCGTTTATTCTGATATGCTCGGCATCCCAAACCCCGCTTTTTATTATACACTCGAACTGTATCCGTACATTATTGAAAAATTCCATGACTGGCATCTGCGGATGGGGATGGAAAAGTCTCCACTTGACGGCATTCGCTGCTGTTAATAAGAATAGCACTGAACCAGAGTACTTGACCAGATACCAATTAGCTTACAAAGGTGGGACCTGACAATGAATAATTTGCATCGAAATAAAATCCTCTTCGTAGGCGGCAAGGGGGGTGTAGGGAAATCTACATCTTCTGCAGCGATTGCCGTTGCCTTCGCCCGGGCAGGCAATCAGACATTAATTGTGTCAACAGATCCCGCCCATAACCTTGGGGATATTTTTCATAAAAATGTTCAGCATGAAAAAACCAAACTTGAAGAAAATCTATGGGGGTTGAGGTTGATCCTAACAGGGAGTCTAAAAAGTACATTGAGGGCGTAAAAGACAACTTACAAGGACTAGTAAAGTCAAAAATGGTTGAGGAAGTTCACCGTCAAATCGACATGGCCAGTGCTTCTCCCGGGGCTGATGAAGCTGCTCTTTTCGATCGGCTAATCTCCATCATTCTTGAAGAAGCTGACCACTTTGATAAAATCATTTTTGATACGGCTCCGACAGGCCACACGATACGGTTATTGACACTGCCTGAGCTAATGGGTGTATGGATAGACGGAATGCTTGAACGCAGGAAAAAAATCAACGACAATTATACTGAGCTGCTCAATGACGGAGAACCTGTCGATGACCCAATTTATGATATTTTGCAGAAGCGCAGAGAAAAATTTGCAGCTGTACGTGAAATCATTCTAGATGATATACAAACTGGATTTATTTTTGTTTTAATACCCGAACGGCTGCCAATTTTAGAAACACAACAAGCCATCAAGCAGTTGGGGAAGCATCACCTTTATATTAAAACATTGATCGTCAACAAGGTGCTGCCCGATCATGCAGATGGAGCATTTTTACAGAAACGCAGAAAACAGGAGCAAGACTATTTAAACCAGATTGATCAAACTTTCCCACATCAACAAACGATTAGAGTGCCTTTGTTCGAGGAAGATGTGGCCGATATGGACAAACTATCAATCTTCGCTACTCATTTGGGGCAACTAACGAAGGAGGAGACACACAAATGAAAGCAATCACACATGCAGAACAAGAAGGATTAAAAGGATTATCTTACCAGGATATAGATGAACCGACAGCGGAAAATGGCATGGTAAAGGTTAAATTGAAAACGGCCGGAATGAACCGCCGGGATATTGCTGTGACTTCAAGACACAAAACAGATCAACCACCATTAATCCTCGGTTCAGACGGGGCCGGAATTATTGAAGAGGTTGGCCAAAACGTTCGAGGCTTAACTAAAGGTGATGAAGTCATTATCAACCCTGGACTGGGATGGAAGCATAATAGCGATGCCCCCCTGAAGGCTTTGATATTTTAGGATTGCCTGATCATGGTACATTTGGAGAATATATTTCCGTCCCTGCCCAGAATATCGCACCGAAGCCTGAGTACTTATCTTGGGTGGAAGCGGGCGTCCTGCCTCTTGCTGCCTTAACAGCCTATCGCGTATTATTTACCCGGGGAAAGTTAAAGCAGGGTGATACCGTCATGCTCCCAGGAATCGGTAGTGGGGTCCTCACCTTTGCATTAAAATTCGCGAAAGCTGTTGGTGCTAGGGTCATTGTTACGTCTAGAGCTGGCGAGAAGCTGGAAAAGGCCAAAGAGCTCGGGGCGGATGTAGCGATACCTACCCAATCTAATTGGAATGAAGAATTAAAGAGTGAAAAAGTAGATCTACTTGTCGAGAGCGTTGGAGGTGCGACGTTCGATAAGTCCTTATCCGTTATTCGCAAAGGCGGAACGATCGTAACGTTCGGTGCAACTACAGAAGATGAAGTCACCATTGATATCCGCAAGTTTTTCTATGGGCAATATAACTTGCTAGGTTCTACAATGGGAAGCGGCGAGGAATTTGCTGACATGCTTTCTTTCATTGAAAAAAATAAAATCAAGCCTGAACTCGATCGCATGTTTAGCTTATCACAGTATAAAGAAGCCTTTGAATATCTTCGCGATACGAAAAACTTCGGAAAAATCGGTTTTACGATTGAATGATTGAATCGTCCCCATGGTTAACACCATGGGGATTCTTATAGGTAAATATCTATGATGAAAATTCTATTTTTATAGATATTCCCCATTGCTATCAATGGCATTAAATTATAATATAAATAGTATTAATACTGCAACGTGATAAAGATACATAATTCAGTGATTTGTGAGGGGAGTGTAAGAATGAAGATATTAATTGTCGACGATGATGATTCTCTACGTACCATGCTAAAAGATTTATGTGAAAAAGATGGGATTGAAGCAGAGACCGCTGCAGATGGACAAAGCGGTTTTAACTTATTTAGAAAACAGGATTATGATATTTTAATCGTAGACTACCACATGCCCGTCATGAATGGGCTAGAGTTAGTTCAGGAGATTCGCTTGGAGAATCAGCAAATTCCTATTCTTGTTTTAACAGAAGATAATCATCAAGATGTTGCCAACGCATTTAGAAAAGCTGGCGCTACAGACTTTGCTTTAAAACCTGCAAAGGAACTCGACATTATTTCTCGCATTCATCTACACATCCAAATCGCTAATATGAGAAAAAGACTTGAGTCCGAAGAAGATGTCTACAGTGCAAAGGGAATCAGCAAAGGGACACTGGAGGCTGTGGCACATTTTCTAAAAGAGCATCGGGGGCAAATTCTGTTGATACTATTTCACAAGGTGTCGGATTAGCCTATCCCACTGTTTATCGCTATTTAATGTATTTATTGGAAGAAGGACAGGTTAAGCAAGTCATCGGTCACCAAAAGATCGGCCGCCCGAAAAAACTTTATAAATGGTACACGAATTAACGGGAGCCTGTCTGATAGGGCTTCCGTTTTTGCTTATTATTAAAGAGGATTTAGGTGCCTGTTGACAGAATGGTAATGGTATGATGTAAGTAATGATCTTTAGAAAAGAATGGAAGATTAGTTTATATGGATTTAATAGAGATTGCTAAGTGCTTTGTTGAGGAATCGCAAGGAATGGGTGCGGACTATGCATTTGTCACCGGTTCAGTAGCACGGGGTGATGATGATCAATATAGTGATCTAGACTTAAGCATTTATTCAAGCGGAATCGATGCAGAGACTTCGATTAATGAATTCTATCGAAATAAGATGCTACAAGTAAGCATCCTTCCCGTCTCCAAGCTGCTTTCCCTCAAAGAACTTTTTGAGGATCCATGGAGCCATCGTTATATAGATGAGCTGTACATAATAAAAGATAACGAGAACAGACTCTACCACTTGCAGAATCAAGCAAAGGCTTTCCTTCATTCTCTAGAAGGCAGAAAGCAGCAGATTAAAATTGTTACACACCTAATCAATGAACGGCAATCTTACGCGAATAAAATGCTAGAAGCAGGCTATCCCACGACAGCGACTCAAGCTTCTCTTGGAGCCTGGGCCGAGGCCGCTCTCTTGTATTCCTATTTGGAGCAAGGCACGTTATCCACTGGTGCAGTCATTCCTTTTATTCAAGAAAAACATATAGAACACTTTCAATCTTTTTTAACCCATTCACCATTTACATCCTTGCCGAATACAGGGGGCATTATCAATAACATCGGTCATTTCCGACACTATCTAAGAAATCGGAAAAAAACTCTCTCCTTTGATCTCTCTCCACACCAGGATTCTATTTTTGTTAACAAAGCAAAAAGGTACCAATCTCAAGGCGCCAACCTTGCCTGGATAGCCTATGGCGAAGCTTTGTGGTTGTTCTTTGAAGAGGCTGACAACAAGTTAATAGAAGAGTTTCTTGATTCCTGTCCTCTAGATGTTCAAAATAGCTTACTAGATTTAGGCTTCCAACAGTCGTCAAAAGCAAATATTCAACAGTTACATGTGTTAACGGATGAACTTATTCACTATTCTCATTGTGCAATTGACTAATGAAAGGAGGAATCTTCTAGATGAGGCGTGTTACTTTTTCTAACAGTAGGGATTTAACCTTAGTTGGCGATTTACATAGCAACAAAGGAACATCGGTCATTATTATGTGCCACGGTTTTCTCTCCAACCGCTCCTCGCGCGGTCGCTTTGATTTCTTTGCCTCTGTCTTTCACCAACTTGGCTTTAGTGTATTACGGTTTGACTTTGGTGGCTGCGGCGAGAGCGAAGACAGTCCGCTTACATTAGCCAATGAGGTCGACGACTTAACTTCGGCTATGCATTATGCAATTGAGTCAGGTTATGTGGACATTATTCTGTATGGTCATAGTTTAGGTGCACGAGTGTGCCTAGAAGCATTTAACAATCGATATGTGAGAACAATGATTTTAACGGGGGCAGGTACGGGACCTGTAAAATACCATTGGCCAGACATATTTAATCAAGAACAACTGACGGATTTAGCAAAAACCGGTACTTTTACAGTAGAGGTGAATGTTCCTTACCGAAACAATATGCTCATTACCGAAGAAATGCTGAAAGATTTTGAACGATGTGATCAAGAGCAGCTGTTGTCGAACGTCACCTGTCCTATCCTCCTTATTCATGGGGATCAAGGGGAAGAAGGAATTCTAATGCCGATTACAAAGAAAGGCATTAAGTGGCTTCCTGAAAGCTCCAAATTGAAGGTTATTAAAGGAGCCGAACATAGCTTTATTGACCATCTGGACGTGGTTCAACAAACTGCCTCAGATTGGCTTTTAGCATTCGCAAATGAAGGATAACATGTGATTAGTTTTTACAGTAAATTATCTTCACAAGTGTACAACCTGGACAAGCTGATTGGCCACTCTTTTGGTGATATCGAATTTTATAAAAAGCGATTAGCGTCCGTACAAGGCAAGATCCTTGAGCCTTCAGCAGGAACTGGCAGGATGCTCATTCCTTTACTTGAAGAAGGATTAGATGTCGACGGGTTCGATCTTTCCGCTGACATGCTTAAAATATGCCGAACCAACTGTGAACAGAGAGGACTTCAGCCTACTCTCTTCCAGGATAAAATGGAGTCCTTTGCAACTGATGAGACTTATGAGGCGATTATCATTCCCGCTGACTAATTCTGAATTGCACGGAATCATTGATAATTGCACCAAATATCAGTTAATTGCATATTTAGATGGATTCCTACCTATTTAGAGAAAAAGGATGAACCATCAATCGGTTCATCCTTTTTCTCTCTGTTTTTATTTTCTCCTGAACACTTCAAAGAAATCAATAATTGCATGAAACATTGAAATAGATTGAAAGGTAAGTAAACTTAATGCCGTTAGGGAGAAGATACCAATAAATAGAAATCTCGCTGACAGGATGGTGTGAACCCAGGCCATTTCAATTCCTCCTTATTTTCTTAACATATGAATGGATCACTCCAATCATACTCCTACTGCCTTATATATTAAAGTTTTTTGTCACGGAAGGTTGGCCACTCATATCGAGCAATTCTTTGATCTTGTATTATAAAATGATGATCACACGGTTCTACTCCCTTTAGAACTTGGGGCAGATACCTAGGGATCATTCCTTCAACACCCTGGTTCCACTCATCTAGTACCCATAATTGATCTTTCCAGTCCAGGATCCCAACGTTTGCTGATGGCGTTTGAAGCTCGTATGGCCCTTGCAATTTAACTTGATAAACGTTCATATCACCTAACCGTTCCTCTTCAATTTCCTATCTCACCGAGCCTTTATTGATAAAATGCATTTGGTCTACAGGAAGTCCTGCTTCTTCTTTAACTTCACGTACAATACATTCATTTGGACTTTCTCCAGCTTCCATTTTACCCCCAACACCATTCCACAACCCTTGGTTAGATGCTTTGTTTCGGTTAAGCATTAACAATGAATCACCTTTTGTTATAAATGCAATTGTTTGTCTATACACCCTAGTCCACCTCCTAAACAAGCTCCCCATATTTTGACCACCACGGCTGCGCCTTTTCTAACTGTGCAGCAAGCTTAATTAAAGTGGATTCATCACCGAAACGCCCCATAAAATGCGAGCCGATCGGAAGGTTACTCTTATCCCAATAGAGAGGGACACTCATGGCCGGCTGGCCTGTGACATTTGCAATAGGTGTTAAATGAGCATACTCGGCGGACACCGCCAATATCTCATCCACCGATTTTTCTTCCCCATTATAATGTCCTAACGGCAGTGCTGGCTTCGAAGTCACGGGGTGCAGAAGGACATCATAGCTGTCAAAGAATTCATGTACCTTTACACTTTCTGTATGTAGATATTGTCGTGCCTCTTCATACTGCATTGCTGTCATATTAGTACCTTTCTTATGTAAGGTGAAAAGGATCCGTTCCATATTCATTTCATTTATCTCTTTCCGATTTAAACGGGCAGCTTCTTTCACAGCCAATGCTCCCCCTACGACCCACACAGTTACAAAAGCATCCATAAAACGGTGCAAATCAAAATCTGGGTAGGCGAGTTCAACTTGATGACCAAGACGTTCACAAAGCTCAGCTGTAGCTTTCGTCGATTTCTGTACTTCCCCGTCGATTTCCATTAATGCTCCAAAGTCCGCCATATAACCAATTTTCAATATCCCCGGTTCTTTCCCTGCTTCCTCTAAAAAAGAACTTTGATCATTCGGAGTGAAAAAGGAATCTGTTTTCTGAGGGCCTTTTAATACGTCTAATAGTGCGGCGCTATCCCTTACAGACCTTGTCACAGCGTGATTGACGGATAAGCTATTGAAGTTCAACGATAAGGGCGTTCGCCCTCGTGTAGGCTTTAATCCAAATAATCCGCAGCAGGAGGCAGGAATTCGAATGGAACCTCCCCCATCGTTCGCATGGGCAAAGGGGATCATCCCAGAGGCTACAGCAGCAGCGGCTCCACCGCTCGATCCTCCGGGTGAGTAGTCCTTATTCCAAGGGTTTTTCGCGTAACCTAAATATGTTGATTCAGTCGCAGGAGTAAATCCGAACTCAGGCGTATTCGTTTTTCCTATAACCGTAAGTCCTGCCTGTTTGAAACGTCTTACATTCACATCATCCACTTCCGCCGTATACCCGTCCATCAGCTTCGAACCACTTGTCAAAGGTTCCCCTTTAACCGCATTTAAGTCTTTTACCAAAAAAGGCATTCCTGCAAAGGCACCATCCTCGTTTGTGCTTGTATGAAACATTGTGTGCACGACCGCGTTAAGCTGTGGATTTTTCTCTTTGATCACTTGGATATAGTGCTCGGTAATCTCTGTAACCTTTATTTGGTTATTCCTTATCAGATTGAGTTGATCCAATCCGTCCATCTGCGCCAATTCCGAGATTTTCATTTTCAACAAAAACTCCTTTATTTACAAAAGTTGCTGCAAGTCCTCCATAACTTCAATGTAACGAACCGTCTCCCTATGGTAATCAACGAAGGATTCCTGCCGTTGAATGGCATTCATAAAGGTCTCCACTTGAAGGCGATATTGATCCCCTTCAATGATCATCTCTTCTGTGCCATTTTCAGTTTGAATGGTAACGATGCCCTGATGGTCTTTCTTATCTGGACGGTAGGCATCATGAACTTTGATCATGCCTTTGGTCCCAATCACCTCATACTCGTTGCGCGGCACAGCGTCAAAGCTGCAATCTACTTGCACAATGGTTTCGTCCTCTAACATCAACGTAGCAACTGCTGTTGTATCCACCCCGAACTTATCATCAATATGTGCAACCGCATTAACACTCTTCACCTTCTGACCGAGCACGTGTAAAGCGGAATGGATACCATAACAACCTACATCCCAGAGGGCTCCACCGCCCTTGTTTACGTCTAAGCGAATATTATTAGAATCTCGATTAAAATTAAAAGAAAAGCTAGCACGGACAAGTCCAACGTCACCAATTGCCCCTTCTTCTATCCATTGCTTCACTCTCTCATGCTGGGGATGAAATTGATACATAAAAGCTTCTAAAAAATAAACCTGATTTTGTTTACAAGCTGTGATCATGTCCTCCACGTCCTGAGCTTTTAGTGCAGCAGGCTTTTCACATAAAACATGCTTCCCTGCTTCAGCTGCTTTGATTGTCCACTCTTTGTGCAAATGGTTAGGAAGCGGAATGTACACAGCCTCAATTTCCTCATCTGCTAAAAGCAACTCATAACTAGAGTAGGCCTTTGGAATACCAAACTCCTCTGCTGCTTCCTTTTCTTTACCACTTTGACTAGCAATCGCATCGACTTCCGCATCTTCTGCACGATGTAGTGCTGGGATGAGTGCTTTCTTTGCAATCGCTGCTGTACTTAAAATCCCCCACTTCATATCAACACCTCTTCCTACATACTTTTCTTAAAATTATAACATTTTAAGACAATCAGGTTTAAACAACATGATATGATCATTAACGTTATTTTCCTCGACTAAATATATTAAACGTTGAAATACTAAATCTATATCCCAAAAATCGATTCTTATGGGTTTAATAAATATCAACGCGGGAAATCTAGCTGCAAAGCTTCAAGGAGATGGTAAATATGGGACAAACCTCAACATTTCGCACTCGGAAATTATTGCCTCACTTATTTATCTGTTTTTTCGTTATCGGTATCGTCATCATCAACAGTTTGTACGTACAACCTATTGAAAATACAACACGTAGTTTAATCGCTTTTATAGTTGCTCCTCTGCTCATTTTATACGCAAATCAACACCATTTATGGTTTCGGAGCTCCTTTCGCTTTTTTGTAAAAAGAAGTAATCGGCTACTTTCCAGTATGGCTTTGTTTGGTGGTGGAGTATTAGTCAGTTATGAAGTACTACACATGATTCCTAACGCATGGGGAATCGTTTTCCATCTCATAATTCTCGGATTCAGTTCAATCATCTACTGGTGTCCGCTCATTCTCAAGTGTTCATTCCAGAAATCAAGGGCTTACTTAGACAAGCTTGCCTATTTTACAGGAACAACTTTACTTTTCTTCATTTACCATCAGGTTTCCTTTGCCTATTATGAATCTACCCCAACACTTGGGTTTATGATCGCCGGGCTTATCACGATGCTCTTAACATTAATATATACCATCCACCAGTGGGTTCAAGCTGAAAAGAAAATCGACCACACCAGTGCAGAGGGATATATACGGCCGCTAAAATTTGATTAAAATTCAAAAACAGACAAGAGCCCAGTAGCTCTTGTCTGTTTAATCTAAAATAAATCGGGACTAATTAATTCAGGTACATACATGGCTATCCCCGGAATAAACGCGACTACGAGTAGCACAACGAATACGATCGCAATATATGGGATAACTGCCGAAAATGATCGTTCTATCGGTAATTTCCCTATTTTTGCGGCTAAGAGAAGACACAACCCATATGGTGGTGTAACTAACCCTATTGCTAATGTCATGATTGTTATAATTCCTAATAACGTCGGACTGACACCAAAACTGTTCGCTACAGGCAAAATCACCGGGATAAACAGAATCATCGCTGGAATGGCATCCATAAAGGCTCCTACGAAAAGGAAGAAGGCAATGATGATAAGCAAGAAAATCCATTTGCTATCAATGTTATTGGCAAAGAATTGTTCAACCCAAGAGGATAGCTGGTAATAACTCATTAGCTCACCGAGTGCACTTGCTGCTGCTAAAGCAAATAAAGATAACGAGCTAAGAGTAAGCGTATCCACAAGAATTTTAGGAAAATCCTTTAACTTAAGTGTTTTATAATAAAACATACCTACAATAACGGTATAAATGGAAGCGAAAGCAGCCGCTTCTGTAGCTGTGAAAATTCCTGCAACGATTCCGCCGATTAGAATAATCGGTGTCATTAACGCTGGTATCGTGTCGAGAAACTTTTTCATAAAGTTTTTAAGTGACGCTCTTTGGTAAGTTGGATATTCCCGCTTCACGGCAAGAATATAGACAAGGATCATCATTGCAACACCTACAAGAACGCCGGGAATGATTCCAACTAAAAATAAAGCTCCAACTGAAACATTCGTTAACCCTGCAAAAATAATCATCGGGATGCTTGGCGGGATAATAACCCCAATAGTAGAGGAGGCCGCTGTAATCCCTACAGCTGTTTCCGTGTCGTACCCTTGTTTTTTCATATTTGGAATGAGAATCTTCCCCACTCCGGCTGTATCAGCTTGAGCAGCTCCTGAGACCCCTGCAAAAAGCATAGAAACTAAAATATTTGCATGAGCTAGTCCACCGCGGATATGACCGACAATGGATAAGGCAAAGTCAATTAACTTTTGAGAAATTTGACCACTGTTCATCAAATTGGCTGCTAAAATGAACAAGGGAACAGCTAATAAGACAAATGAATCGAGACCGTTGAGCATTTTTACAGGAACTAATGCTTCTGGAATATAAGGAATATTCATAAAGCCGATTAAGGAAACGATGCCAATGACAAAGGCGATCGGAATCCCTATAACCATTAAGACAATGAACACTCCCGTTAATAGTAACCCAATCATTTGACAGCCTCCTCTCCGGAAAAGTTTTTAATGTTTTGGATCAAGTGGTTAAGTGT
Organism: Halobacillus shinanisalinarum; assembly: GCF_022919835.1. Lineage (NCBI taxonomy): Bacteria > Bacillati > Bacillota > Bacilli > Caryophanales > Bacillaceae > Halobacillus > Halobacillus shinanisalinarum. The sequence goes on from NZ_CP095074.1 coordinate 2,091,928, forward strand.
ATAAATAACCATTGTTCCCCCCATTATCGGAATGGAGATCCACACATAGCCCATTTTCATTTGTGGTAGGGAAGTCCAAGTAAAGTTCCAGAAGCTTTCAACAACCACGATGCCAAAGTAAAACAATGCAAAGGTGAACACTAATAGAATAAGATCATTTATGAGATAAAGACTTTTTTTACTTTTTCCTTTTAATTTGTTCAATAAGAGGTCAAATTTGAAATGTTCTCTTCTATTAAGCATGACCGATGCTCCCATAAACACGGACCAAATAAAGGAATAAGTTGCTACTTCCCCTGTCCAAATAGCAGAAATGCCCATGTAGCGTGTAGTGACCTGTATGATAATTGTTACGAAAAAGACTAAAAGAAACAATACACCTATCGTTAATTGAATTCTTTCAAGCAGCTTAATAAACATCGCTTTCTCATCCTCCTTTGTAAGGACATTCTCTACCCTTCAGCTTTTTCTCTATTAGTGTGTGTTCAAAAAGTTGACGAATGACTTATTGAACATCCTCTATTATTTCAACTCTCTAATCTGCTTCAATAAATCCATGGTATTGATTTCCTTAGCTCTTTGGTTTTGAATCGGCTTTGCAAGCTCAATGAACGGCTGGCGATCAATTTGATTTACTTCCGCCCCGTCTTCGATCGCTTTCTGCTTATACTCTTCTTCTTGTTTCTTAACGACTTTCCGTTCTTTTTCTACCGCGGCTTGAGCAGCTTCCATAATGACATCCTGTTGTTCTTCCGTGTAAGAATCAAATTTATTTCCATTGATAAGCAAGAAACGTGTCGTGTAGTCATGAGCAGTTTCCGTGATATATTTCCCATTTTCTGTTTTATGATGGTTTTGTTGAACAAAATAAGGATAAGAATTCTCGGAGGCATCCACTACCCCTTGCTGCAAAGCTTGATATAACTCTCCCCAAGCTACAGCAGTTGGTACAGCACCTGTTGCTTCCCAATAATCTGCAATCGCACCAGATGTTTGGGTACGTAACTTCATTCCTTCAATGTCTTCAATCGAATGCAGCGGTTTTTTACCATAGTAATGACGAACGCCTGCACTCCAGTAGCCTAATAATTTAAAATCATTATCCGATTTTTTGTTAATCATTTTCGCAACTTTATCACCGACCTTACCATCCACCACTTTCTCCCAATGATCATAACTCTCAAATACATATGGCATGGCGAATAGGTCAATTTCCTTTATCCCTGTTTTAGACATAAATCCAGGGGAGACGAGGACAACATCTGCACCGCCCAGTTTAAGTTTCTGTACTAGTTCGGATTCACTTGTACCTAGCGTTCCAGCATGAACTTCTACTTCTATATTTCCGTTTGACTTTTCTTCCGCTACTCTTTTAAACTCTTTCATACCGTATTGATAGGGGTTCTCTGGAGAGGTTTGATTATGTGCGGCGATAATTTTTATCTTGCCATCCTCCCCAGATCCTCCTGTTACACGATCTCCACAACCGGCTAGTGAAAGGAGTGACAAAATCATAATGAGAAGCAAAATAGATAATGATTTTCTCATAAACGTTCCCTCCCTAAAAAATTGAATATATATTGAATCCGCTTACAATAAATTTATGATTCAACTTCTGACACCTTTTCAATATACTGCTTTGCTATATTGGTTACATTCTCCAAATCTGCTTGGGATGATAAACGCTTCGCATCAACAAGCTGACTTCCTACTCCGACAGCCTGTACCCCTCCTTGGAAGTATTCCAGCATGTTATCTTTATCAATACCTCCTGTAGCCATCAGCGGGATGTGTGGCAATGGTCCATGAACACTCTTAATATAACCAGGGCCCATTACATTCGCAGGAAAAACCTTCACCATGTCAGCGCCTGACTCATAGGCTGTTAAAATTTCTGTTGGTGTTAACGCCCCTGAAATACAAGGGATGCCATACCTTTGTGCCATCCTTATCATACCGGGGTTGACGGTTGGCGAAACAACAAACTGGGCGCCCGCCATAATAACAGCTCTGGCTGTTTCCGGATCGAGCACTGTCCCGCGCCTACGATCATATCGTCAACATTACTCCTCACTTCTTTAATTAACATTTCGACGTCTGGAGTTTCTGCCGTGATTTCGATCGCAGTAATCCCACCGTTATATAAAGCCCTGGCAATCGGTAAAATATTTTCGCCTGTTGCCTCACGAATAACCGGAATAACTTTTGCTTGCTGGACTCGTTGTAACATCTCCATTTGATTCACCTCTATTCAAGATTGGCGTGACGTGCTGTCATTTCTTCATTATTTGTTTGTTTCGATTGGTCTAAGGTATAAATGATGACGGCATCCAAAAGTAGATGCAATGATTGATCAAATTGATTCCCGAGCGGCTGAATGGTGTCCGGTTCTTCTGAACGTCTCTTTTTTGTCGCAGCAGGAATGACAAGCAGATGATCACTAAGTTTAGCAAGTTGGGAATCAGCATTGGTTGTAACAGCTGCTACTTCCGCTTCTTTCCTTTTTGCTTTTTCCGCAAATTGACAAATCGACTGCGTTGAACCTGAGCCGGAGATGGCAAGTAGCAGATCACCATGTTCGACGCTTGGTGTAATCGTTTCACCAATCACATAGACTTGATAACCTGCGTGCATCAACCTCATGGCAAAGGCTTTGCCCATCAATCCGGATCGTCCTTCTCCCACAATGAAAATTCGCTTCGCTTTCTCTAGCGATTGAGACAGCTTCATTGCTTCTTCTTCTTTCACATTGGCAAGAACTTGGCTAATTTCATAAGCTACGGTGTGAATCGTTTGTTTCATATTCCTTGATGACCTCCTTGATTTTCGATGCAGCCTGACTGCGATTCTCATGATTCGTGATTGCTCCCCGACAATCAATGTGTCAGGTTGGTACGGAAGAATATTCGGTAATGATTCAAGATTAATCCCTCCAGCCACGGCTACCTCCAAACCTGAATGGTCGCTGATGAGATCAAATAAATGATGATCAATGCTGCCATTTTTCTGCATATCTTTTCCAAAATGGAGACTGACGAGGTCGATCCCCAATTGACTGAGTTGGTGAATCCGCTGTTTATCATCTACGCCTAATAAGTCAACCATTACTCGAGTCTTATATCTCCTCGACACCTCAAGCATATCTTTGATCGTTTGATCAGCTGAAAAAGCCATTACTGTCGTTATATCAGCTCCTGCTTCAAAAGCCTGGATGGCTTCATGCCTCCCTGCGTCACACGTTTTCATATCTGCAACGATGACTGACTTTGGATAAGTTTCTCGGATCTCCTTGACGATCGTCATCCCATATTCCTTAATGACCCCCGTTCCGACTTCGATCCAATCCACTGATTCATTCGTATCTGCGAGAATTCCCAGACACTCTTCCTTCGTCAATCTATCTAAAGCTAATTGAAGGTTCATCCTTTCACCTCTCGATATATTCTTTCTCTCCAAGCTTTACAAGCACTTCCTCTAGTTCTGGCAGCCCTTCGTTATCTCCATAGACACTTACGACCATTGACCCAATTACATTAGCAAACTGAAGCGTACGTTTTAACGTCCATCCTTGTAACACCCCATAAACAAAACCTACATCAAAACCATCGCCGGCTCCGACGGTATCTACAACTTTACTAGCGGTGATGGCATCTGCCTGAAGAAGTTCTCCGTTACGATAAGCAATAGCCCCACTCTCCCCTCTTTTAATGGCTAACGTGGAAATCCCATATCGCTGACACGTTTGAACAAGTTTCTCAGGATTATGGGTTCCAAACAATAAGTCAGCCTCTTCATCCCCTGTCAGCAAAACATCTGCATAAGGAAGCAGTTCCATCAGTCCATCCTTCGCTTCTTTCTCACTCCAAAGTTTCAGACGAATGTTCGGGTCAAGGGAAATTTGAGCCCCATGGTCTTTAGCGATTGTCACAGCTCTTTTTAACAAGGGAATGTTTTTCTTAGGATCAATCGCTGCAAAAACACCACTAATATGGAGCAGCTTGCAATTTCTTAGCGCTGCTTCATTGAGCGTACCCTCGGTCAACGCTTTTGTAGGAGAGTTGTCCCGATAATAGAAGGTACTCCCACTTCCATCTTCGCGGATTTCTTTAAAATTCAGGGAGGTAGGATACCCGTCCAACAAAGAAACTCCAGATACATCAACACCTTCACCACGGGCAAAATTCCGAATGAACTTGCCAAACTCATCATTCCCTAAGCGGCTGATCCACCCTGTCGTTAAACCGAGTCTCGCACAGCCGATCGCAAAATTAAACTCCGCTCCACCGGCCTTCTTTTCAAACGATGAGGCAAACCTCAGTGGTCCAGTATGGGAAGGGTCAAATGTAATCATTGCGTCCCCAATCGTAAGAACATCTTTCTTCATAAGACGTACCCTCCTTTTTCTTTAACAGATTCCCGCACCATCAGCGTCGGCTCAAAGCGATAATCCGGCCTCTCATCTGTCGTCTTTTTCTTATTAATTTTATCTAGTAAAACCTCTCCGGCCATCTTTCCCATCTTAAATGTGGGCTGAGCCACTGTTGTAATCGGCGGTGTATAGAAGCTGGCATAAGGCACGTCATCGATCCCTATTACAGAAAGGTCCTCGGCAATATTCAAATGATGAAGTTTAGCAAATTGGAGAACCTCCTTCAAAACGAGATCATTTCCAGCTAAAATCGCTTCAGGAGGCTGATCTAATGCCATCATTTCTTGTAATGCTTCTTCGACTTGATCGGGTTCAACACTTTTAATATATTCATCTAGTATGGCTAATTTATGGGATTGAAGCGCTTTTTTGTATCCTTCCATCCGTTCTAAACGTGGGGAAACATCTTCAATCATGGACGCTGTAATGATCGCGATTCTTTTTTGCCCTTTGTTAACAAAATAATCTATCGCCATTTCAGAAGCCCTTTCATTCTCAAGCATAACCGATGAAACAGGGATACCCTCGACAGATCGATCCACAAAGACGACCGGGTAATTTTCATCTAGCATCTTCTGATAGAGATCCCGGTTATTGCCCGTCGGAAAAATAATTAACCCATCGACCTGCTTGGCCCTCAGCATCTCGATATATTTCTTCTCTTTCGCCGGATCGTCATCTGCATTACAGATAATCGTGTGAAAGTCCGCCCTATTGCAGGCATCTTCAATTGCTCTACTTACCTCTGTTGAAAAATTATGAAGAATGTTAGCAACGATCACGCCTATCGTTTTCGTAGATTTTTGTTTTAAGCTTCTTGCGATAATATTAGGCTGATAGCCAAGTTCATAGATGGCCTGTTCAATTCTTAGCTTCGTTTTTTCACCCATATAGTCATAACGTTTATTTAAATATTGTGATACCGTACTTTTTGATACTTGTGCATGTTTAGCAACATCTGCCATAGTCACTGTTTTCATAAACAAATCTCCAAATTTTATATTTTCATTTTCCATAAACCGGTTTAGTAAATCGGTTTAGTTAAGTATAAGACCTATGAAAGCGTTTTACAACCATTTTTACTAAAAAAGATATACCCATTACCATCTAGGGTTAAGCGAGAGCGACTAGAGAGGCTGTGGCATGGGCTAGACTCAATATTTTATTCTCACGAAAAAAAGACAGACTCCCTAGCTGAGAGCCTGTCTTTCTCTACCTAACTTATCTAGGTGTCATAAATAATTGAGTCCAGTACGTACCATACGAACCGCCTTCAACATAGCCTACACCAATATGAGTAAAGCTTTCATTCATAATGTTCTCACGGTGACCGGGGCTGTTCATCCAGCCTTCTACTACCTCTTGTGGAGTTCGTTGGCCGGCAGCAATGTTCTCACCTGCAGTTGAGTAACTGAAATCGTATTGCTTCATCATGTCAAAAGGAGAGCCATATGTAGGTGACGTATGGCTGAAATATCCTTTGTCTGCCATGTCTTGTGATTTCATACGCGCAAGATCACTTAGGCGATTATGCATTTCAAGAGGTGCCAATCCTTCTTTTGCACGCTCCTCATTGACTAACTGAACAACTTCTTCCTCATAACTAGACGTTGCATTTGCTTCGACTTCAGATGGAGCTGGAGATGCTTCTGTAGACCCCTGTCCTGACTGAGGTGCTTGCGCAGCTGGTTGTTCTTGCTGTGTTGATTCCTCTGGCTGAGCAGGTTGTGAGGGCTGTTGATCTGCTGGAATTTGCTCGGGGTTAAAGAGAACCTTAAAGTTTTGTTGAAACCTCTCCTTACTGAATTCCAGATTCTGCTCTGATAACCATTCTTGTATATTGGTCGTCCATTCCCCAACAGACTGTGTATCTACTTGTTCTACTTTCCATGTCCCCTGCTCTTGGGCTGATGCTGGAGAAGAGATGGAAATGATAGCTAAAGCAGCGACTAAAATGAAAGAATATCTTTTAAGCAAAGTTTTCACTCCTTTTGTTTTATTTAACGCAGCTTGAAGCGTTAACATTAGTATTCCATGCTTAGCTTCCAGCAACAAGGGCCGATAGTTATCGTAAGTGTTTCCTAGCCAACACCAAGAATTTCTTGTATTACCAACGAAGAATAATTATCAAAATTATTCCCTTTATGGAAAAATAATGATGTTTATTTACAGTTTGTTAACTTTCCTTTATAGATCTCTTTTTCTGTAAGAGAAAAGTCGATGTCTCTCGCAAATTTTTTCAAACGTTTATCTTCTACTGAATTAGTCAGAGATATCACCGTACCGGAAATGGCACCTAAACGCGCAGTGCGCCCAGCCCTATGAATGTATTCAGAGGCTATTTTAGGGACATCTATATTAACTATATGCGTAATATCTTTAATATCTAAACCTCGGGCCGCTACGTCCGTTGCTAGTAATAGGGAAAAATACCCATTACGAAAACTTTTCAATGCTTTGGCACGCTCTTCCTTTTTGGCATCACTATGCAGAACACCTAGAGTTAAGCCTTTATACCTAAGTTTTTCTGCATAAACACTTAGGTTACCAATATCTTTCATAAATGCCAGACCTTTAAATGATTGCATCCGGGCTAATTTCCTAAGTGTTTCCACCTTGTCACGGTCTTCAGTAGAAATATATACATGTTCAACATTCGGTTTTAACACTTCTTTTGTTACGCGAACTACTTCAGGATGATACATGAATTCATTTGCTAACATCTCGACTTCATTTGGTAACGTGGCTGAGAAAAGGAGAATTTGCCTTTCTTTAAGGGTTGCCTTTACAATATTGTTCACTGTCTCCTGATGTTCAGGGACAAGAAGTTGGTCCGCTTCATCAAAAACTAGTGTTTTCAACTCGTGGGCTTTTAACTTCTTCTGCTTCATTAACTCATATACCCTGCCTGGCGTGCCAATAACCATTTGCGGCTTCTTCTTAAGTTTTTCAATTTGACGCTTCACATTTGCGCCGCCAATTAACGTCGTGCTTGTTAGACCGCTATTTTTTGACCATAGCTGAAATTCTTGATGAATCTGCATCACAAGTTCATGAGAAGAAGCGAGCACAAGTACTTGCGTATGCTTTTTCGTAGGATCGATTTGTTCAAGCAACGGCCATAGATATGCTAGTGTCTTTCCACTGCCTGTAGGTGCCTCAGCCATGACATCTTTTCCTTCTTTAATAAATGGGATGGCTTTAAGTTGAATGGATGTTGGCTGCTCGAAGCCGGTTTTCTGCCACGCTTCTTTTATAAAAGGCGCTAGATTCTGGAACCATGTAGGGTCTGATTGAGTCATAACTAGTCTTCTCCTTTGCCGGACGCGTTCTTCTAATTCATAAAAAAACAGGTCCCCAATTCAATGAGACCTTTCATTGCGTACGTCTTTTTTAATTTCTCTCCATTATATCACACTGGGGGCTAGCTCTCTTCAATAAATATCTTCATTTTGTCCAAGTGATTGGCGTCTTCTTTTTTGATAATCTTTTTAATAAGCGGTTTCGTTAATGTGTTACGTAAACCTAATGTTTCTAACTCACCCTTAAATTCAACCTTGGTACCTTCTGTCGTTTCAACAAACGTATAGTGATAGCGCAAATCAATTCCATGCTGTGCACTTCGAACCGAATAGCTCTTGTCTTTTTCGAAACTAGTAACTTCAATAATAGATGCCGATTTACGACCGCGAATTTCGCGTACTTCTTTGAATTGATAGCCTTCCCGGACTGGCCCTTCTGTTAAGGATTCAACATTGATTACCGTTTTCATTATTTCTGGACTCTTTGAAAAATCTGTCGCTGTAGCGAATACCTCGTCAATCGGCTTTTGTATGATAACACTCCGCTCAAGGAACGCCATATGTACCCCTCCATGATCAATCTTCTTCGTGTTATTGTATCCCATTCGCCACTGCTTAGCAATTTCCTTCATGAATAAGAACATGCCTCGTGACTTCATCACCTAGAAAAAGTACACTATTTATAATAATGCTGGTTTTGGCAAAAAACTGAAAGGAATAGGTGAAAATGAATAGGATAGAACTTCGTTATTTTACAGAAAAGGATTTTCCTCAACTAATGGATTGGATCAAATCTCCGGAATTTTTACTACAATGGGGCGGCCCTATGTTTCAATACCCACTTGACCATGAACAATTAAAAGACTATGTGAATGATTCAAATACTGAGCATGCCAGTCAGCTCATCTATTGCGTGATCGACAAACAGATGAACACTATAGTTGGACACATAGCTTTGCGAAACATTGATAGAACAAATAAATCGGCCAGGATTGGAAAAGTCATCGTAGGAGATCAGACTCGCGGAAAAGGGATGGGGACAAGGATGATGAAGGAAGTTCTTAAAATAGCCTTCAATGAACTTAAGCTTCATAAAGTCAGCCTTGGAGTGTTTGACTTTAATGAACCGGCTATTCGCTGCTATGAAAAAGCGGGCTTTAAAAAGGATGGTTTATTACGTGATCACCGAAAAATAAACAACGAATACTGGAGCTTATATGAAATGAGCATCTTAGACTGTGAGTGGGATGGCTGACTATAGAACAAACCCACAGCCAATCATGCTGTGGGCCCGTCGCTTACACTTCTATCCAAAACCTTTTCACTGTATTTCCACTTTTCTCAACGAAGTCATCGCCTTCAACTCCGCCATTTCTTCTAATTGTTTTTTTTGATGCTATATTCCCTTGATCACAAACGATGAGAACTTTGAAGATCCCCAATTCTTTCACCTTTTCTAAAGTTAAAGCTAATAGTTCTGCAGCATACCCTTTCCGTCTTGCAGAAGGACGAATGCCATAGCCGATGTGACCACCCAAGTTGGACAACTTTTCTGTTAATTGATGGCGCACATTTACTACGCCTAACACAATTTGATCACGGTCTACAAGCCAAAAGGTGGAATCTGGTACCCACCCCTCTGGAAGGTTCATCCCTTTCTCTGATTGCAAAAGACTCTCGACCATAGCACCAAAGTCTGATGGATCCTTTCCAATCACCCATGGAATCATTTCCTCACCAGATTCCTTCCATTCTTGGTAAAAAGAAAGGTACTCTACTTCTAAATTCACTGTAGGTTTAAGCAAAGATACATGTCCCATAATCTATAATCCTTCCTGTGATCGTTTATTTCTTTTCTTCCTAATCATCAAGAATACAATTACACCGATGATGGCTAGTGGAAGCAAGACGGGTATGTTGCCGACAAAGAAAACAACTAAACCTGAGAAAATAGAAATGAGAAAGTTTATACTCTTCAAAAACTGTTGCTTTGCTTGATCCCACGTATTTAGTTCCTCGTCATTCATTCCAGAAATACGTACATTATTTTCTTGAATATGAACAGTTACAGTTGCCAGATCAGCTTTATTTTGCAAGTAATTCATTCGTCCTTGTATTTCTTCTATCTTGCCCTGAACAGTAGCCAAATCGTTAGAAATCTTCAATAAATCTTCCGTTTTATCAGCTTGTTCCATAAAAGAAAGCAGCCGCTTTTCAACTACACGTTTAGATTTTAGACGAGACTCAAGATCTACGTACTCTTCTGTCACGTCTTGCCCTGAAATCGAACTTTCTAGAACCTTACTGCTGCCTTGTTCTACCAATTGCATAAACTCACGAAACTCTCCCTGGGGAATGCGCGCGGTTACATGCCCATTAACTGAACCCTCGCCGGAATCTCCAGACCTATTCGATCCCACAATATAACCACCGCGTTCAGATACCTGTGCTTGAATCTCGTCGATGGATTGTTGGTAATCCTTGACCTCAATACGGAGATTGGCCGTATAAATGACTTTTCGATCAGATTGGTTGATTTCATCTGTTTCTGCTTGAGTACTTCCTTCTTTCGACACGTCATCTTGTTGAATGTTTTCTAATTCATTTGATGGAGTAGCAAATTTACTTTCTTCTCCTCCTGATCCATCTTCTGTAGTTAAAGTCGTTTTGTCAGCTAATGATTCACTGCTTTTTGAGTCATCACTGCAGGAAGTAGCTAAAGCGCAAAAACTGATAATCACTATCACAACCAACCATTTCCTCATGTTGCCCCCCTTATCTGATCAATTCTTCTCCCGGGAAGATTGAACGGCTTTTAATGGTATAGACGGAGTGGACTGAAAAAAGTTACATGTATTTGATAAATTTGTAATTTATCAGTTGGGAACGTTCGTTCTTAAATAAATAGGTTTATGTACACATGTGTGGTAAAATCATAGTTGGACAATATTTTTTAGGATGGTCGGCTAACCCCACGACAGTAAGCGGGTGATGCCCATGAGCATGTATGAAGTTCTAATGGTTTTGTTTACATCTGGAACGTTTTTGCTTGCATTGATCATAAAAATGATCAATAAAAAATAGACCTCCCTATTAGCCTAGCAGTTAATCGGGAGAGGTCTATTCTCTAAAATAGCTGATCCCCTGGGGGAACCATTATCCAAAAGGCTCGCAGTAGCAGCTGCGTCCTTTTTTCATTATATGTTTTTCTATAACTATTATACCATGAGCAGGCTTATCTTACCATTGTGACCAGCAAAGCTCTCCCAACGAACTTATCCGCAATTCTCTGATTATAACCGCAGGAAATTTAATTTTGATTTTATCCACGAAAAGCCCAACTCTCATTATTTATCCATTAGAGCTACAGGCCTTCCATACCTACCTATTATCTGTCAGCTATTTCATATTTTTCAGGAAAAGACCCTCGACGGACAAAAACATACATCGTGGAACCTGCTAATAATATTCCTGCTATAAAGAAAGCGTAAGGAACTCCCAATGACTCCGCTAGAGCTCCAAAGACTAGCGAAGAAACTCCAAATGTAAGAGAAACTAACGCACTTTGAGCACCATAAAGCTTAGGTAACTCATCTGGTGCCGCCTCTTTTTGAATATAGGTCTGAACCGTAATCGTTTTAACCTGTTCTAGAAAACCGTGAAAGGCTGCAAAAACTAGCGCCATCCATGCTACTGAAATCAATCCGAAAATAAAAGTTAGAATACTGACACCAAATGAAGATAAGATGAGGAACTTCCTCATTTTTTTCTCAAGGACAAGAGAGAATTTCGAACAAAATACCCCTCCCAAAATTAATCCAATGAAAAATAGAGTATTGAGATAGCCCCACCATGCTTCTGTTTGATTCAGTACTTCTGTCACGAACACGTAAAGAATGGCGGCTATCCAGACAACATTCGCGGTGGCCTCAAAGAAAATCATTACATGGAGGTTTCTAAAAAGCTCGGATCTCCAAATCAATTGCCAGCCCTCTTTCATAGCGACGATTGGATGGTCACCACTCTTTTTTCTTTGAAAAGGTGTGTGATCAACAACCTTATGCATCATGTAGGAAGCGCTAATGAACAAAGCAAACGTAATCCAAATGACATGGCCGCCGCTTGATAATGCCACAAGAACACCGCTAAGAGCCCATCCTCCAAGTTGAGTCGTTTCATTTACAATCGAGACAAAGCTATTCGCTTTTACGATCTCCTGATTAGAAACTAGCCTTGGAAGCATCGCATTCGTCGCCGGCATTGACCAACCATCCAAAAACGCAATTACTAAAACAAGCGTTAGGATGATCAAAATATTTGGATTTGTCTTATAACTGACAAATAACGAGAGTCCAAGTAATACAGCTGATTTACTTATTTGAGACCAAACCAAAACAGACTTTAAACGGTACTTGTTTACTATGATCGGGGAAATCATCCCACTGATAAATCGGCCAAATGTATTCACAAATGGTAACAGTGCCAAATATAACACTGATTCGGTCAAGGTATATAAAATGGAGATCAGCCCGACGACCAACAACACATCACCGAGGTTTGCAACCGCCTGGCCGATCCACAAGAACCGGAAGGATTGAGTTTTCATTTTCACTACCCCTTTTTATCTTTTTAATCGTTGATAAAAAGGCAGTATTTACATATGACGAGAACCCCCTAACTATTTTCAGAAGCTACTACGGCTGGCACTAAAAACTATTTCATTTTTTTACTTAGGGGTAGCAAATGTCATCAATCCTTATTTCTTAAGAAACTCTTCCTTTAATACACCCATCACTATAGAGTCATGATATTTTCCATCGTAATAGAGGTCATCTCTAATGATTCCTTCTTGCCTGAAGCCTAATTTCTGATAGGATCGAATTGCTCTTTCATTATATGAAAAAACATCCAGTCCTACACGATGCAGATTTAAATTTTCAAACCCAAATTGCAGCAGCAATGACATCGCTTCTGTTCCAAATCCACTGCCCCAGTATTCTTTATCGAAAATAGAAATTCTAACTGCGGCCTTTCGGTTCTGATGGTCGATATCCAACATAGCCATTTCACCAATGGGCTGATTGTTCTCTTGCAGGCAAATAATCAGATCGATCCTGCTACTATCTGTAGAATTTCTTTCAAACCAATTTTGAACACCTTTTCTGCTTAACACGGCTTGCGTACCTGTTAGCCTTCTTCCCTCCTTGTCCCAAAGCGCTTTCTTATAAAATAAATCTAAATCCTCGTTCTCAATTGGTCTTAGGTAGAGTCTTTTTCCTTGCAGGAACTTAATAAGTCCAGTTTGTTCTGTATTACTCATGATCGGATCTTCTCTCCCTGTATTACATTCTATCTGTTTATGATACTTTACCCTCTCTTGTTTCTCTACTCCATGTGATAATTTATGGCTGTTGTGGGAAATTAAGTGCATCGACTGTTTCGTATTAGTTTCTCTAGTGCATCATTTAGGCTAAAATTGGCTTTAAGAAAGTTTTATAAAGGAAGTACAAATTTTGTATATAGCTAAAGGAGTGTTTTCGTTTGTTCACTTTTGAAAACGTTACCTATCATGATATCTTGCGTGTACCTTCATTAACCATTAACGAATTCCAGAAAACTTGTGTTGTCGGCGAAAGCGGCAGCGGCAAATCCACATTTCTAAAGCTTCTGAACCACATGATAACTCCTAGTGACGGCCAGCTGCTTTTTCGAGGAAAAAATGTTACCGAACTTGATCCGATTGCCCATCGAAGGGACGTGGTGATGCTTACTCAACACCCCGTATTGTTCGGTGAAACTGTGAAGGAGAACCTTCTAGCCGGTATTCGCTTCGCCGAACAGGAAGAACCAGATGAAGCAGCCTGCAAGAAAGCGATGGAACGTTTTCGCTTACATAAAGATCTTGAGGACGAGGCCGAAACCTTGTCTGGAGGGGAGCAGCAGCGCTTAGCTTTAGCACGGATGACGCTAATGGTAAGCCCTGTGTATTTGCTGGATGAACCAACCTCTTCCCTTGATGAGGATCTAGAACATGAAGTCATGGAGAACTTCATGACGTTTGCAGAAGAACAAAAGAAAACGGTTATTTTCGTGACCCATTCCAGTTCAGTGGCATCGGCGTTTTCCGACCAAACCATTGATTTTCATGAATATACATTGCAAGGGAAGGGGTCATTATGAGAGAAGAAATGATTGACCTCACGCTCTGGCAGTTGGGAGCGGCTTATGTATTCATCATTATTTTATTAGCAATCGTACGCTGGCGTAAAATCCCTAGAGAAAAACAGATCTTAATAGCTACCATACGTATGACCTTACAGTTACTTATTGTTGGTTATATTTTAATGCTGTTATTTGAAAACCCCCATCCTTTGCTAACAGTTCTGGTCGTTGCTATTATGGTAGCCTTTTCCATTCGCAATATCTCAAGCAGGGTCCGTGGGGAACTGGGCAAACCACTAAAGCGTGCGATTCTGATTTCAATGATTGCAGGTTCTGTCGTTAGTTTGCTTTACTTTAATTTTATCGTTATCCAGCTTACACCATGGTACGACCCTCAATATTTCATCCCAATCGCCGGAATGATTATTGGTAACGCTATGACAGGAGTTACACTCGGTGTACAGACCCTTCTTGATGGGATGAATGATCAAAGACATAAAGTAGAAGCGGCCTTAATGCTTGGTGCCACGCCACAGGCAGCTACTAAAAAATGGGTCAATCGTGCATTTGATTCCGCTATCCTGCCCACGATTAACAAAATGGTCGGAATGGGAATTGTATTCCTGCCAGGCATGATGACAGGTCAGATTTTAGCAGGAGCTAGTCCGTTAGTCGCCATAGAATACCAAATAGCCATCCTACTCGGTATTGTTGGGGCCGTTTCCTTAACAGTTATACTATTTGTTAATCTAGCTTATAAAGTATTTTTTAACGAAAGAAGTCAATTGCTCCACAACACAATGAGTGGTAAAAGCTGATATGGGTATCCGCCTCATATCAGCTTTTTATTACAATAAAGTCAATTATAGTCAACGACTAAAACCAGCATTATTCCATTTGTAAAGAATCGTACAGACCGAATCATCTCTAAGAAGCAAAGCCGAAAATTATTAAGCATGTTTGGAGAATCTTTTATTGAAACATATTTTTAAGTCGACAGGCTCCTTTTTATACTATTCAATTACCTGTGACCACAATTAGTTGCGGACTTATATTTGTTTGTTCTCCTCCATAAAACTCTATCCAATTGGGGGCAAATCCGGATTTCGTTATTGCTCTTAGGCGGAGTTGAGTTTTTCCGTTTTTATTGATTAAATCTAAATCCTCTGTCGCAATCTGAAACTCTACAAAATTACCCGTCTGAGGAGAGAAGGCTATCGTGTTTCCTTTTGAAGGCATTGCATTATAGTCTGACTGCTCAATACCAGCTGACCTCCCCAGTACTCCACTCTTTATATCAACCTGAATAGATTCAATAGCCCCCTTAGAACCTTTCGTGTATAATCTTATTTTTGCGGATTGTATAGACTTTTCCACTAAACGGTCTGTATCAAATGAGAGGATTCCTCGATAAGTGTCGGTATTATACATTCCCTTATCTCCCACTTTGATATCTTGTGTACTTTTTCCATCTGCTGCATATTTACCTACGTATCCGTCTTCAGTGGCAGATGATAAAATAGTGATTGAGTTTTCTCCCCCCTCATCATTGATAATATAGACTTCCTGTTTAACGATCTCATTGTTTCCCTCTGGGTCTTGACTAAAGAATTTCAAAGTTGTATTTTGGGAGATTTCTAGTGGTTTGATATATTCCTTTGATTGAATAGTAGGTTTTGAGCCGTCTAATGTATAATAAGTTGTAGCCGGTTCATTAGTCTGTAACTCTACTGTTACAGGTGACTGGTAGGTTCCTCCTTTAACAGAGGCTGTTGTAACGGGAGCACTAGCATCTGGATCTTCAGGTTTAGTAAATGAGTTGAAAAACTCAACCATTAATCGGCTTGCGTCTGGTCCCTGAGGATCTGTATAGCTCCCTTGTGCACTTCCGCCTGACCATGCGTGACCCATACCTTGCACAAGCACTTTTTTCATCCATACCTGTCCATCTCTGCCTTGATAATTACTCATGGTGTAGCTCCTTCCTGAAGGCACTTGTAATGATTCCGTATGCTCAGGGGTATCATCAATCCACCCATCCTCTGTTCCGTTCGCTGCTAAATAATTTGTAACTGACCACTGAGTGATGACTTGCTCTGCATTCACGCTGTTCACTGTGTAATCGGATGTTCCGTGAATCGCAATTACCGGCAGTTTTTTTGCAACCTCCTCCATAGCTTGATAGGCAAGTCTACCTTGCTGAACAGGATTCGGGCCACCGTTTGACATTGCCGTAAAAGCATCAATGGTATTATCAGCTGCTTTATACTCCAGTCCTGCTCCGACTCCAACCCCGGAAAAAATATTTGGATAAGTGGCACCCATAATCACACTCATTGCTGCCCCAGCTGATAAACCAGCTACATAAATTTGATCTTGCTTAATAGAATAGTCTCCTTTAATTGAATTTACCATTTCAGCGATGACAGCTGGTTCACCGTTGCCACGAGATTGATGGCTCGGTTCAAACCAATTCCAACATTTGTTTGAGTTTGCGCTTGTGGTTTGCTCCGGATAAAGAACTAAAAATCCTTTTTCTTCAGCCAATTTGTTTAGTTGAGTCCCAGTTGCAAATTGGGCAGCATCCTGTGTACAACCATGGAGCATAACATATAAAGGATAATGACTACTCGAATTATAATTATCCGGAATATATAATTTATACGTCTTCCCTCCATAGGAACCATTAATGAATTCACCAGCAGCGTTAGATACCGGTGGGTTGTAATTAAACGTAAACATCAGAACTGCCACTAGACCAAGCAATAGCTTTAACACTTTCAAAGTAAACTCCTCCTCATATTTGTTCCTTTCTATCATTTTAGTAAAAGTAGTTACAGGGCAGTTACATATAGGCTACTTCATAACATTAGTGGAAGTTCTGGGAATATGGGGTGATTGGCTAGCCTTTCGTGTCCAGGTTTTGGATCTTCTATCACTTATTGAACTACCCACCACTTAACAACTTTACAGTCTGTTTGAAGTGGACCATTCCTAAGAATACCGACCTAACAGTCCGTTATAGATTAGGTGTAACCCGCTGTTCCTACGGTTAGAAGTCTTATCGCTTCTTGTTTTATATTTTTGCTTGCATTCACATCTCGATCATGATAGATGCCACATTGGGGACAATCCCATTCCCTTATACCGAACAACACTGCAAAAATGCCCCCTAGTCAAGACCTAAGGGGCATTAGTATGCTGTCCATGAAATTGCGAGAAAACTATTCTTTAGAAAAGCTTATGGCTTTCTTACCGTCCACAATAGGCAAAATGACCTTACTCCGTTTGGGATCAACAGTAATCTTGGTTCCTGCTTCCGGGCGAATCGTATAGTTATGGTCTGAAGAAAGCAGAACCACACCTATTTGGTGACCTTCTTCAAAGATATAATCCTCAGGCTGCATCCCCCAAGTAAACTTATACTCTTTACCTGGTACAAGAGAGTGGGATTTGGAGATGGAGTGGCGGTTTTGCGGATCCATCCATCCTCTCGTGACGATTTCAAATGATTCTTTTTCTGGATCATAATCCACTAAAAGTGCCGTTAAATTGGCAGCACGTGCATCAATGCTGGCCCGAATAGAGACTTCAGGAGTCCCACTTATTCGAAGTTCTGATTCAAGCTTTGGTGTTTGGTAAACTAATCGATTCTCGTGAGCATTGTTTGGATTCTCAGCGAGCGTTTCAGCTGTTATTGCCGGATTATCTACAAAGGTCGCTGTCGTTTTATTTTTACCTGACATTGGCTTAAGTTCAAGACTTGCACCCTCTGCTTGGAAGTTTAGGGGAACACCTTTTGCATCCTTCGCAGGCCAAGATTCATACGTTTTCCAATTGCCATTCTCACGCTGAATATCTACCATTAGCTCTTCCATTACATTGTTATCAATGTCGTACAACCAATAATCAAACCACTTATTTAGCGTATCAAGCCATTCTTCATTACGGAGGTAATAAGGATTGGCATGTCCGCTTTGGTGAAGCCAAAGTTTACGTTCTACATTATTTTCGCCAAGTGCGTCCCACCATTGGGATAGATGTTTCGTCTTTACGTTCCAATCGTTTAGACCATGGACGGCAAAAACACTTGCTTCAACTTTATTAGCATCTTTTACATAGTTACGTTCATCCCAATATTGATTGTAGTCACCTGTTTTACGGTCTTGTAATCTCTCAAGTTTCTTGAGGACATTGTTACATTCTTCTGCATTCGCACGTGTCGTAACAGCATCTGCTAAAACATCTGTATCTTCCCCCTGGTACCCTCCTGGTGCTACAACAGCGCCGTTCGCACGGTAGTAATCGTACCAGCTGCTAATTGCTGCAATCGGAACAATCGTTTCTAACCCTTCTACACCTGTCGTCGATACAGCATTTGGCAATGTACCATTATAGGAAATCCCCATCATACCTGTACTTCCCGTTGACCAATCTGCCTCAACAAGATCCCCTTCACTGTCATAAGCCTGTGTCCTGCCATTTAACCAATCAATGACAGCTTTTGTACCAAGCGTTTCGTTCTCACCGCCTGACGTGGCACATCCATTTGAAAGACCGCTTCCTAGACTCTCAGCAAGGACTACGGCATATCCACGAGGAACAAAATAATCATCATAATATCCTGGGAAGGAAGGTTCAGCTGGACCGGCCGCTGCAGCTGTACTGGTTGTACCTTGGGCTTGCGCAAGACTTACTTCACCTTGCTCACCCTTCCCTTTTTTCACAGGTTTCCTATGATCTACTGGATTTAATGGGACATCTACATCATGAAAATTGATCGGATTGAGTCCAGCACGATATGGGCTCATTTCATAGATGACCGGAACTTTTAACCCCTGTTCCGTTTCTTTCGGTCGAATAATATCTGCGCGGACGCGATCAAGCTCCCCGTCCCCATCACTATCAACGGAGGTTTCGATAAACACGGTTTCCCGAATCGCTTCTTCATGGGAATAAACCGGCTGTGTCTTTCCATCTTCAACTTCAATTTGTTGAACACCCGAGGACTTAGAGTTACCGTCTTCAGCGGCAGCTGGCTGAACGGTAAGCACGGTTGATAATATCAATAATAAAAACGTGGTATGTAAGAATACCTTTTTCTTCACAAATTACCCCTCCAAACTAGAATTTCATCTTCTTTACATATTCGCTGAAATTCTAGGCACTCCTTCAATATTTTGAGAAAACCAAAAAGATACTAGAATGGATGCGGGGCTAATGCACCATGAATGATTAATCAAACGAATAGTGGGACATAGACCTATTTAATTATACAAAATTCGATATAAATCTGAGTCAATGTGGTAGACATTAGTAACTAAAGAAGCTGATGTTAGATCCCTCTAACATCAGCTTCCTCGGGTTTATTGATTTGAGATATATTTTAATTCCTCTGTCATTTCCTCGACTAAATCCGGTCTGCCGTGATATTGAGCAGGCGTGTTTTGGAAAAGTTCAACTTTCCATTCTTGCTCTTTTTTCACCGCCGTAAGTGTTTGATGTGCGTTAAGTTCTGGATCGAGTTCTGTCTTACCTGGCGGGATCATTCCTACGATTGCTCGTAACACGGCACTTTCCCCTCCTAATATTCGAACATTCTTTACCTTACTAATAAATGGCGGGGTAGAATGCTGGCCAAATATTTCACTAAGCTCTGAAATCATTTCTTCTGGCCCCTCCATCAAACTCCCATCAAATCCAATTTGCTCGCCTGTTTCGGTATATAGTTCAGCCATGGCCTTTGCATTTCGATGGTTCCAAGCCTCTATTAACTTTTGATAAAGCACCGTCACTTCTCCTTTTGTTCGAGTATGATCCATCACACATACCTCCTACAAATTGAATGCCCCACTAATTGTCTTCGTCTGAGCTATTACATCACAGTATATAACTCAAATGTGATCACTTCAATTCCTGTCAAACAGGCACAAGGTAAATATATCCATATCAAAAGGCCTTTAAAAGATCAACAACCTACACAACCGTAGGTATACGGAATTATTTTCCTTTTCAAGAAAGGTATCCATCTGTTGCTAACCGAAATAGTTTGTAAATAATCTTTAGGAGGATATTTATGAAAAGCAAAGTCTTAACAGCAGTATTCAGTGGAGCCTTACTGATATCAGGGACATTTCTAACAGGGGGCAGTACAGTTCTAGCAGAAGGGAATGGACCCAATGGACCGAACTATGGCGGAAATGAAACGATTAAGAATGAACGCCTTCACTCCTACGAGGAAATGGTAGATTTCTTAGAAAAGGCTGATAAGCGTTCTGAAGCATTGGAACTCGAGGTCTATGGCCAGTCTGTAAAAGGCAGGGATTTATACTTAGCCAATTTTGGCATAGATGAGAACAATCCAACCATCTTGTTCCTAACCCAGCAGCACGGGAATGAAACACTGACAACGGAAGGTGCTCTTAAAGTGATTAAAAACTTAACTTCTAATGGAAAACAAGTACAGGAAATTCTCAATAATGTGAATGTGCTTATCGCTCCCCGATTAAACGTGGATGGGGCTGCAGGGGATGTCAATTTTTCTTTAGAAGATTATGTCGCCGGTACCCATACCAGGTACAATGCCAACGGAGTTGACCTTAACCGCGATCACGTCGAACGTAATCAGCCCGAGACGCAAGCACTACATGAAAATATTTTGCAAAAATATCAGCCAGATTACATGATCGACCTGCATCACCAGGGAACTCAAACCACCTTAGGGAATACAGGTGAGCTTGTCTCTGGTTCGATTCTCTATCCAACGAATGAAAACGTAAGTCCAGAAGTTCTGGAGCAATCAAAGGAACTAGGCTCTGTTGTATATCATGCCGTTGATTCAAAGGGGTACGGCCTGCTTTCCAAATATCCTGGCGGCAACGCGCCAACGATTAGTAGAAACGGATTAGCTTTAGAGTACGGGATCTCCACGCTATTACTTGAAGTCCGGGGAATGGCTGATCATTATTACGAGGACTATGTGTTAGGGCAAAAGAGCAATGGCTACTTAATCCAGCAGGTTGTTACGGCTATGGAAGCGAGCCTAAACGCACTGGCCGACGATTCTATTCATTCAGCAGACACCTCCTTCTGGGAAACCCTGCCTGAAAGTAACTACTCTGCTGAGTAAGCCTCAATTTAATTTAGTAAAAACCCTGGAGGAGTTGATGAATTTTGAATAAGAAAAAGCTTCTGACTGTGTTAAGCACGATTGTCCTTTCGACAAGTATAGTGATGCCAGCATCCGCAGCTGGAAACCACCCAGGGACCCCAGATCAGCAAACCTATAATAGTTCTGGTTTCACAGATTATGCCCAATTAGGGAAGAAACTTGAGAAGATCGAGCAAACTAGCAAAGGCAAAGTTGAAGTTCGTGTGGCTGGCTACTCGAATAGTGGAAGGAATATCTATCAAGCAAGGGTTGGTACGGGAGACCGAGTGATTATGATCGAAAGTGAAATTCACGGCAATGAAAAAACCGGCACTGAAGCTTTGCTGAATATTTTACAGTACTTAGGATCGAGCAACTCTCCCCAGGCTCAAAAAATTAGAGAAGAAATTACATTAGTATCGTTGCCGAAAATGAACCCAGATGCTTCTGAGCTAGACCGTAGAGGGAACGATATGTCCTGGGAGGAAGCCGTGGAAGATTTTCCACAGCTGGCAAACGCGAATGGGCCTACATGGAACCACTATTATACAGGCACCTTACAGGGAGATGATTATGCTTCTAGACCTGGGTTTGATGTAAACCGTGATTTCAATCCTGATCTTAATTATGTGCCTAAAGCTGAAGATATTCCAGGTGCATCAGACCAACCGGGATGGTATATCACTCCGGAAGCACAAACTGTTCGTGACGTGTACAAAGGTTTAAAAGGAGAATTCGGTACGGTTGATGTGTTTGTGGATCTGCATCATCAAGGACTGTACTACGTTGATGGAACGGACGACCCTGTCACCCTTTCCATCTCCGGAGAATTTGTTCCACACCCTAAAAGTGAAGAGGGGCAGGAATACTCAGAATATGCGGGCATCTACAACTATGAATTCTCACAACAACTGAATCTAGCGGCCTATGATGCTCTTCAATCAATGGGGAACTCACCATTTGATAATATTACTTTATACAGACAAGGACTGGATCTTCCGGGGACAGCGCTAGGTTCTTTTGCCTTAAATGGCAGTGGTACCGTACTTTTTGAAGTAACCGGTCAGACCCAGAGCATGGGACAGAAGAAAAAAGGCATGCTCGTTAAAGCAGTCGAAACAGGACTGAATGGTATTATTAAAGGTGTAGCTGAAGGAACAGTTAAGAATCTCGATGCTGATCGGTATAATGATATTCCGACAACATCTTATTCGCCAGGTTTATAACAATTAAATCGCAGGAAAAGAGGAGACGAGTCATTTTTTCGTCTCTTCTTTTTTACATAATTTTTAAAACAGACGACCTTTAGACCTCAATTCTGGCTTTTACCCTAATGGATAAGGAGCCATAATTCCCGATGATTCAATTAAATAGAGATTCTATGATATAATAGCATGATAAATGACTCATTAAAGGGTTTTGAGCGTCACTATTAATCTCCTGTTCTGTCTCTATTTTAGTAGACACCCCAAGACGCGACTACAGAGTCTCTACCATAACTCACCAGATGTATCTTTTTGGTTGATCTATTAAACATACCCCCTCAAGTGCTTTGTTTGGCACTGAGGGGTCTTTTTCATAGTAGTGTAACCGGACCTGTGTTGAGATTCGACTTACTATGTCCTGTTATCTCCAATAAATGGCATTTGCAGCTAAGGAATAATTCACTAGTAAACAGCGCTAAGGTTTTTTTGCGAAAGGCGGATTAAAAATGTATCAAGATATCACGCTAAATAAATTGTTCACTTTACAAAATAGTGAGGAGATCACCTTTGTCGATGTCCGCTCCCCGTCGGAGTATAACGATGCTACGATCCCCGGCAGCCTGAACATACCTGTATTTAATGATGAGGAAAGGGCTGAGGTGGGTACGCTTTATAAACAAGTCAACTCACAAGCTGCAAAAGAACGGGGACTTGAAATTTTCTCAGCTAAGCTCCCACAATTCATCAAGAAATTCAGTCAAATTGATACGCGGAAAGCTGTTTTTTGTTGGCGGGGCGGGATGCGTAGTAATACTGCTGCTACTGTCCTTGATTTAATGGGAATTCACGTTTATCGCTTAGAAGGTGGGATTCGAAGTTATCGGCAATGGGTCGTTCATACACTGGAACAGCTGGAATTCGAACCAAGAGTTTACACCCTGAACGGATATACAGGATCCGGCAAAACCACCATTTTACGTCATCTACAGAAAGAAGGATACCCTGTTCTTAATCTAGAAAAAATGGCGAATCATAGGGGCTCCATCTTCGGCCAAATTGGACTAGATCCAAATAACCAAAAGAAATTTGAATCACTTCTCGTGCAAGATCTATTTCGTTTCCAAAAATCACCATATGTCTTGTTAGAGGGAGAAAGCAAGCGAATCGGAAAAGCAGTTCTCCCAGATTTTCTATATAATAAAAAGGAACAAGGAACACAACTTTTTATCGACTTGCCTATAAATGAGCGGATTATGAACATTTTGGATGACTATCAACCTTGGAATCATCAAGAGGAATGTATCGAAGCCTTTCGAATCATCAAAAAAAGAATCCACACGCCGATTGCCAATGAGATTGAAAGCCATTTAGAAAATGGAGAATTTTATTCAGCTGTTCAATTGCTTCTTGAATATTATTATGACCCTCTTTACGATCACAATGCCAAACAATATCCAGATAACAGTAAAATCATCGTTCAAGCGAATAATATCACTGAAGCGATAAAGAGCGTTCAAAATATCGTAGATGAATTACAAGTGAAATAAGGATAACTTCAATTTGACAGTCCTCTCCCCCATGGCAGGGTGAGGACTGTCAAACCATTTTAAATCGAAACGATGCGGGTGACCCTGGATCCCTCCATATTTTCCTTATTAACAATAATTTCACAATAACCAAACATCTAGTTAAAACAAATTTGCTAGCTTATTAATAGATTCACCTCAACACTATCAAAGGAGGCATCTTTTAATGAGCGGCAATTCTAATATGAATAGACGTGATTTTCTAAAAGTAAGCGGAATGAGTACAGCAGCCATGGCACTAGGTACATCAGGAATCCTTTCCCTCGGTGGTAATAGCGCATTAGCATCACCAAAGAAGTCTAAGGCGTTAGGTGGCTATGGTCCTTTGGTAAAAGACCCTGGTGGAATTCTCGATCTCCCGCGGGGATTTCAATACCGTATTATCTCAGAGGAGGGCGGTAAGCTTTCAGACGGCCGTCCTATACCAGAGAACTTTGATGGCATGGCCGCTTTCGATGGTCCACACCATTCAACTATTTTAGTACGTAATCATGAATTGAGTGGAAATCCAAAGTACCCTGTCATTGGTAAAAATCCATATCATAAAGATAACACTGGCGGAACTACAGCCCTAGTTGTAGGTGCTAACCGCAAAATAAGTAGTGAGTATGTATCGTCTGCAGGGACGATTCGAAATTGTGCTGGAGGCACGACACCATGGGGGACTTGGCTAACCTGTGAAGAGACACTTGAGGAAGGTCATGGCTATGTTTTCGAAGTCGATCCCCATGATCCAGAAAATAAGACCTCAAAAACTCCTATCAGAGAAATGGGTGCTTTTTCACACGAGGCAACAGCCATAGATCCTGCTACAGGAATTGTTTATTTAACAGAGGATGGCGGTCCAAGTTATCTATATCGTTTCCTTCCAAATGATCGCAGCCAAAAGGTGGGTGCCCTACAAAAAGGTGGTACCTTACAGGCAGCCGCTATGGAAGAAATGAGCTCAACTAGTACAAGCAACTTTTATACCGGACAAAAATTCGGAATCGTCTGGAAGGATGTTGATCCCGAAAAGCCTACCCTTGAGGCAGGTCGTAAAGGATGTATCCCTTTCAGCCGCTTAGAAGGTGCCTATTTTGAAGGTGGTGTATTCTGGTTTGACGATACATCAGCAGGTGAAAAAAATTTAGGGCGCGTTTATCGCTATATACCAGCAACCAATACATTAGAACTTTTTTATGAATCAACAGCAGCTAATGATTTAGAGATGCCCGATAATATCTGCATCACTCCATGGGGAGATCTATGGATTTCTGAAGATGGCGGTGGGGTTGACCGCATTATTGGGGTTACACCTGAGGGCGAAACTTACGTCTTTGCTGAAAATAAAATCAATGGCTCTGAGCTTGCTGGTCCTACCTTCTCCACAAAAGGCAATACATTTTTCGTGAATATTCAAAACCCTGGCTTAACTTTCGCAATTTGGGGGCCATTCGCACGTAAGAATGCCGGCCGCAGAAGACAAATGGGACATGCCGCTCCACCGGCACAGTATGCACCAGAAGTTTCGGACAAACTTTCGGCATTTGCTGAGGTTCAAGGAATGTCTGATTTAGAAGCAGTTGCATTTCAGCGCCATGGCATGCCAATTTTGTAGTAAGAGGTGAAAGGAACCAGCTACAGGCTATTGAAGAGAAAAAACAGGAGATAGAAGATATGAAAAGGCTGTAGCAGGTACGCCTGCCACAGCTTTTTTCACACTCTTTAAGTGTGTGTTCAAAAAGTTGCCGAATGAGAACAAGAAGTTCGAGGCGCCAAGTTTTGAGGACCACAGCGTATGCCTTTCATATGTGAGGACTGGAAAAAACCGAGCAACAAAGAAATTCGCCGTTTATCATTTGATTACTTTTTGAACATCCTCTTTAAAGACACCCGGTCCAATCCACAAGACTCTGTTTACTTATTCCGTTTACGTGCTTGTTCCGCATTTTCCATTTGAGTAGCACCAGGATAATCTAAGCTTTGATCACGGTCAGACTCAACCCTGTTTGATTTCTTTAATTTTTTCTCTTGTCGATCTTTTCCCATTTTATAACCTCCCTTCATAGTTATTATGAAGAGAGATCGACATTGCCATACTTTAAAAAATATAAGATGCATTAGTTCCAAAATTTTATTACAGTAACAAGGCCTTTTAGGATCATTCTAATCATATAGACCAAGATGGAAATTAGAAGGTCAGCTACCCAGCTCCATTTACTCTCCTACTTCATTCGAGCACTCGACTAGGCGTTCCAATAACAGCTGCTACTTTATTCTCCAATGCTCCTTGCTTTATAATTAATTAGCTCCATTATAAAACGAACACTGAGCATAAATAAGAACACGCTTATAAAGGTATAATACCAGTCCCATTGTAGGTACTTAATTAGCTCTGTATATCTTTCTAAGCAGAATTCAACGATGGTCAAGACACCACTATATACGCCAGCCTGCCAAACCATACCAAAAACCCCAGTAAAATAGGATGTTTGATAATAATAGGTACATAATACTGGGAACAACAAAAATTCAAAAAGAACACTCGATTGAAAGTGTTTATAGAGCGAAACGGGATATGTAATGAGATGTCCTTCTACAACCAGAACTCCCAATATAATGGCAAGGTAAGCGCTAATAAAGAACATTATCAACCAATCTTTTCGCGGTGGTTTTCTTAAAGAGAATATGAAAACCACCACACCCAATATGTGTAAAAACCATAGGATGATTATTTCCATAATAACGTCCCATCAACCTTTCATATCCATATTGGCACCTGCCTCCGACAAGGTAAACGTGGGGGCAGATGCCATAATTTGGTTATTGGAGAAGTGTCTCTTCTGACCTTATGCTGTCATTAGGGATGACTATTTGTCCCATTTTCTTTCTTTTCACCTTTCTCTCTCTTTAAGGCGTTTATATCTTCTTTACTTTTGTTCTTAGCCTTCTTTCCCATATAATAACCTCCTTCATCTCTAGTTTGTCTCACTTTCAAAAAATGATGAAGAATGGGCAGATTTAAATTAAACTGGCCACTAGTTATTTCCATACCACTCATCTTACTCCACTGGTCATTTTTCTTTATTTCTCTTGGAATCCTGTAAAACTAACGAATGATTGATTGTGATAAAATGGGGCTGGCAGATGAAAGAGGAGAGTAGAACTAAATGAATAAAAAATTTGACCATATTGGAGTAGCTGTCCGGCAGCTTCAGCAGAGTATCGACTTTTATGAGAATATATTGGGGGCGACGATGATTGACCGTTATCGCAGTGAAGCACAAGGAGTCGAAAGTGAGATCGCGATCATGGACATTGATGGAAACCGAACTGAGCTGTTATGCCCTACGAACAATACCACATCCCCCATTGCTCGTTTTATTAAGCAAAAAGGAAAAGGTGTTCACCACATTGCCTACCGAGTTGATAACCTTGATGAGGCTATTGCGTCGCTGAAAGATAAAAATGTACGAGTAATGGAAGACACGAGGAGAACAAACAAACATGGCCGACGCCTGATTTATTTAAATCCGGCAGATACAGCTGGAACGATTATCGAGTTCTGTGACTATCCTAATGAGCATTAAGATTCCGGCTGAGGCGGTTACTATTGACCTGAACCGCTTTCAGCTTTTTATTTTCCTGAAGAGCCTGCCAGAACTATAATAATGTCCCCTTCTTAGATAATGACCTCATTAGATGTTGACGGATAATTTTCTAGATGAATATCTTCTAACTAATGTCAACACCTAGGGGTGGAGAGGCATCATTGACTAGCTGGTTGCTTTTTCAGAGATTTCGTTTGCGAACTGACTGTGATAAAGCTCGGCATAGAAACCGTCTTTCACTAACAGTTCATCATGCGTGCCTTGCTCGATCACGCTGCCTTTATCCATAACGAGAATTGTATCTGCGTCCTTAATCGTGGAAAGTCTGTGAGCAATGATGAAGCTTGTTCTTCCTTCCATTAATTCACTCATGGCCTGTTGAATATGGCTTTCTGTTCTTGTATCCACACTGCTGGTTGCTTCATCTAACACAAGGATTGCAGGATCCGTAATGATCGCACGAGCAATAGTGATAAGCTGCTTTTGGCCTTGTGATATATTGGACGCTTCTTCATTCAGAACCGTATCGTAACCTTCAGGAAGTGTTCGAATAAAATAATCAGCATGCGCGGCTTCAGCTGCTTGTATAACCTCGCCTTCAGTGGCATTTTCACGACCGTAGGCTATATTATCTCGTATCGTCCCATTGAAGAGCCACGTATCCTGGAGCACCATGCCGAATAAGCTACGCAATTCTCCACGTTTTACATCACGAATGTTAACACCATCAATTGTGATTTTTCCGTTGTCTATCTCATAGAAACGCATCAATAGATTGATCAGTGTTGTCTTCCCAGCTCCAGTCGGTCCTACAATCGCTACTTTTTGACCTTGCTCTACATTTACTGTCATATCGCTAATCAAAGTGACATCTTTTTGATAGCCAAAATCGACACCCTGAAAACTCACGGATCCCTTTGCAGATTGAATCGTCTTCGCACTCCCAGATACCCATTCTTCCTCTTCATCAAGAACTTCAAAGACGCGTTCAGCTGATGCAACCGTAGATTGAATGACATTTGCTATGCTTGATACTTGGGTAATCGGTTGAGAAAATTGTCTGATATATTGGATAAATGCTTGGATACCACCGACTCCGATCGTTCCTCTCGTGACAAGCAGCGCACCAATTACACAAATTAGTACATAAACAATATTATTAACAAATTTCAGGATTGGCTTAATCATTCCGGAAATAAATTGTGCTTTCCAGCCTGATTGATAGAGATTCTCATTTATTTTTTTAAATCGGTCAATAGACTGGTCCTCACGCCCGAACGCCTTGATAACCTGATGGCCTGAATACATTTCCTCTACGTGGCCATTCAATTGCCCGAGAGCTTTTCGCTGGCCTATGAAATAGTTCTGTGAGCGAGCAGCCACTTTCTTCGTTATGATAAAGCTTAACGGTAAGGTTATAAAAACAATCACAGTCATTAACGGGCTAATGGTAAGCATCATCACCACAACGCCAACCAGTGTCACGATGGCTGTAATGAATTGTGTAAGACTTTTCTGTAGTGTACTACTGATATTCTCTAGATCGTTAACGGCACGACTTAATAAGTCACCATGTGTACGTGAATCAAAATATTGGAGCGGGAGACGAGAAAGTTTTTCGTTCACTTCTTTACGGATGGTATAGACGGTTTTTTGCGCAACCCCCGCCATAATATATTGTTGAATGTAACTGAATGCGACACTCAAAAGATAAAGTACACCTAAAATTATTAAGGCTGCCTGGATAAAGTCAAAGTCAACCCTAGCATTTGGAATGGTATTCATTTTCATCACCATGGATTGAAATAACCCTGTTGTAATCATTCCAATGATTTTTGGACTCAGAATGGCGAAGAATGTGCTGAGGATAGCCGTTAAAAGTACCTTTAGCAATGAAACTCTATGAGGTTTTAGATAGCCGATCAGTCTTTTTAGTGTTCCTTTAAAATCCCTGACCTTTTGCTCTGGTTTTCCTTTACGACGGTTTCTTTGCTGTTTTTGACGTTTCTCGCTCATGCCGTTTCCTCCTCTGAAAGCTGTGATGATACAATTTCTTGGTAAATCTCACAGCTTTCCATTAGCTCTTGGTGTGTTCCAACACCTGCCATTTCCCCATGATCTAAAACGATAATCTGGTCCGCATCCATAACCGTACTGATCCTTTGGGCAACGATGAACACAGTGGAATCAGATGTCTCCTCTTGAAGGGACGCACGCAGCTTGGCATCGGTTTTAAAGTCAAGGGCTGAGAAACTATCATCAAAAATATAAATACTAGCTTTCCTTATTAGGGCACGGGCAATGGAAAGGCGCTGTTTCTGTCCACCCGAGACGTTTGCGCCTTTTTGAGCGATAACAGAGTCGAAGCCATTCTTCGTCTCTAAAATAAAGTCTGATACTTGAGCAACATCCGCTGCCTTCCTTACCTCTTTATCTGTCGCCATTTTCTTTCCATAGCGAATATTATCTGCAATTGTCCCAGAAAATAGAACCGATTTTTGAGGAGCAAAACTGATGTTATTTCTCAAATTACTCTGTGACATGTCACGTGTATCGATACCATCTATCGTAATGGTGCCATGATCAACATCATAGAATCTTGGGAGGAGATTAATAAGTGTCGACTTTCCTGCCCCAGTGCCACCTACAATAGCTGTCACCTCCCCGGGTTTGGTAGAAAATGAAATGTTTGAAAGCACAGGTTCCTCCGCTCCCGGATAGCTGAACGTTACATGATCAAACTCCACAAACCCCTCTAGTCTGCGTCCGTGCTTATCTTCAACTGGATCCTTAGCTTCAGAAACTGTATCGAGCACCTCATTAATCCTGCTAGCTGAGACCGAGGCGCGGGGAATCATGATGAGCATCATCGATGACATAATTAAGGAAAACATAATTTGCATGGCATATTGAATGAAGGCCATTAATTCACCGACTTGAAGATTTCCATTGCTAATCCGAATACTCCCAAACCATATAATGGCAATGATTGAAAAGTTAAGGACAAACATCATAATCGGTGTCAACGTTGCCATAATCTTGTTAACCTTAATTGCCGTGTTGGCAAAATCCAAGTTTGCTTCATTAAACCGATTCCGTTCATGAGTAGTACGGTTAAAAGACCGAATAACCCGAATGCCGTTCAGCCCTTCCCGAAGAACGAGATTTAGCCGATCCAACTTCTTCTGCAACGCTTTAAAAAGCGGGAGTCCTTTTTTGGCCACAACGATGATTGCAGCAACGATGATAGGAACAACTGCGATAATAATCAATGACATGGCTGCGTCTGTAGCTACGGCTATGAAGATTCCCCCGATAAACATCATTGGGGCCATAATCAATACCTTCAGCATCATTGTCAGCACCTGCTGAACCTGCATAATGTCATTCGTCGTTCTGGTAATAAGAGAGGAGGCACCGACTTTATCAAACCCTTGCAGTGAAAAATTTTCAATATGTGTGAACATTTTTTCACGAATAATTTTTCCAAAGCCCATGGACACTTTCGAGGAATAGAAGCCTGCTAGGATCGAAAACACCACACCGCCTGCAGCTACTAACAACATGAAGCCACCTATTTTTACAATATAGGAAATATCACCATTCACGATTCCTTTATCCACAACATTCGCCATTAGGGCAGGAAGAAACAGCTGAGATAGGGATTGCAAAAGTGTTAGCACTAAAATAACTATGATAGGAATGCGATAGGGCTTTAAAAATTTGAACAATTTCATCATGTTTCATCACCTCCACTCATTTCGAATTGATCCAAGTTTAACTTATCATTAAAGTGAGTGTTCAAAAAGTAGCCAAATGAGAAGGTCGGCAAAGTCGCCATGATACGCGAGCAATGTCGACACTAGCACGTCCTGTTTGGTGGCGGCGTAGCTCCTGAGCATCAAGGAAACCTTCTCCGAAACGACCTCGCACAAAGGAAAAGTATCCTTCTTTTCCAAGGAATGAACTTGCACACGACGTGCTAACTTCTACGTTGTGCACAGGGACGTGCACGGTTTTAATAGAAGTTCCACTGTTGCTTATTGATAAGTGAGTAGCGAGGCATCTTCAGAGAATATCCTTCTTCGCTGCCTTGCACCGAGGAATTTACTTCTTTGAATAGGCTTGTACACACAGGTGCTCACGCTCTTCAAAAGCAAGTCAACGAAGAGACTCGCCTCTTATCATTTGGTGACTTTTTGAACATCCCCTCAAAGTTTAAATTATAATGTGAATAATATAAATTATAAATCCTGTTTTGTTTTGGCTTCATCTATACGAAAAAAACCGGGGTGAATGATTCACCCCGGAGTGTTAACAAAGTAACGTCTACACTGCCTTACTATTTCATAGGCAAGTATTAAAGTAAGCTATCAAGGTCCAAGTCAACATTGCCAGAGTCGTTGACACTGCCGTTACCAATGTCGCTCAAAATTTGTGTTACGTCTAACATAATGTCACCTCCAAGGCTTTTATTTCTTATTCATTACAACTAAGTCTTATAGCAAATCGCTGATGTCTGCATCTACATTGCCAGAGTCGTTGACACTGCCGTTTAGAATGTCGCTCAAAATTTGTGTTGAGTCTAACATGATGTCACCTCCAAGGCTTTTATTTCTTATTCATTACAACTAAGTCTTATAGCAAGTCGCTGATGTCTAAATCAACATTACCAGAGTCGTTGACACTACCGTTACCAATGTCGCTCAAAATTTGTGTTACGTCTAACATGATGTCACCTCCCATAGTTTTTATTTCTTCATCGTTACAAGTAAGCCTTATAGCAAGTCGCTGATGTCTGCATCTACATTGCCAGAGTCGTTGACACTACCGTTACCAATGTCGCTCAAAATTTGTGTTACGTCTAACATGATGTCACCTCCCATAGTTTTTATTTCTTCATCGTTACAAGTAAGCCTTATAGTAAATCGCTGATATCTGCATCTACATTGCCAGAGTCATTGACACTGCCGTTTAGAATATCGCTTAGAATTTGTGTTGAATCAAACATGATGTCACCTCCAATGGCATAAGATTTTTGTTCTCAAAAGGAGCAATAGAATACTCGCCTTAAGGTAGAGTTAAATTTAAATAATTTAAAACATATTCTTTTTCATAGTTTCAGCTAAGTGTTATAGCAAGTCGCTGATATCCACACCAATATTTCCGGAATCGTTGACACTGCCGTTTAGAATGTCGCTTAAAATTTGCGTAATATCTTGCACAGTCTCACCTCCCTTATCTTTCTGCATATAGCTATCGAATCAAATAGGCAATTGGATCACTTTTTTTATAGTTTTTTTTAAAACAATCTATAAATTGATCTAAACCCACTTTTATAACAAAGCCTGAATTCCTTTTATGACAGGAAAAATTGCACCTTTAAAAGGTTAAGAATAACTAAAGAAATCTTATCAAAAATTTTTTTGATTCTACCTCCGTGACAATAAAGTTGTTCTCTTTATTAAGCAATCGCCCTCTTATCCTGAAGACTCGGCTTCAAGACACTTGTGTCCGTTTCTGAAAGCCCCTCTACCTTTGATGAGACTAAGTAAATTTTCCCTATTGTTTGGATTCTGTAGAGTTAGGCAAAAGTTTTCGATCATTTCGTATTCATGAATTTCATATTTGATGGTAGTTGTTTGTATTTCATTGGATGATCAACAATATCATAGGCCAATTTTAAATCATCCTTCTGCCAATCAGGTAAACCGTCCATTACATCCATAGGTTCTTCCTCTTCTGCTGTATGTAAATCTAGTTCAGGCAAGGACACAATTCGTCCAGTATTTACATTTAAAAAGGCAAGATATTCCTTCATTTGCCTGTCCATTCCTTCTACAATACCTTTAATAATTACGGAAGTTGACATCTAAATCCCACCAGTGATTTTCTAATCCAAACGCTAGAAAATACGATTTATTATGGCTTGTCAATAAGTGTGACCTCTCTTAACTGACAAAACACCATTATGGCTTAGCTTGAATCAGCCTTACTTTTTCCTGCATTCACTCAATTATTATGCATATAAACCACCTTCTACACCCATGCTAAAAAAATGATCTATCAACGGAAAGAGGTGCCACAATGGGTTGGTTATCAATTATTCCTTTCGTTGTCGTAATTATTGCGGCAATTTGGACAAAGCAGGTGGTTCCGAGCTTACTATTTGCCGTGATTGTTGCCGGTTATTTAGCAGAGCCTCACTGGTTAAATGGTATGCTTACTGCTGTGCAATTCATTATCCAAGGGCTTCAAGATGAAAATAATTTAAAAATCATCATTTTCCTATACGCTTTTTCCGCCATGATTGGTCTTGTACGTATGTCAGGGGGAATTAAAGGATTTGTTAAGGCAGCTACAGAAAAGATAGAGAATAAGCGAGGAGCATTTATATTATCATGGTTGTCTGCCGTAGGAACGTTTAGTACACCGAGTTTTCGTATTGTGACGATCGGTCCAGTAATGAAGGCGATGCGCAAGAAAATTCCGATGTCAAAACAGGAGATCGGTTTCGTTATTGAAACGACGGCCTCGCCACTCGTGGCTGTTATACCTGTTGCGACAGCGTTTGTGGGTTACATGACATCGGTTGTAGAGCTATCCATTCATCAGGCTGGGACATCTGGAGACCCCTATACCCTTTTTTTACAAAGTATTCCGTTTAACTTCTTTGCCTTTGCGATGCTGCTTCTCGGATTTTATTTAAGTTTCTTTCATCGTTCGAAAAAAAAGGCAACAGATGCGGAGAAAAAAAGTAATCAAGGAGACAATGTGCAGGACAATCAGGACGATGATGACAAGTGGGAGGATTGTCACCCCTCCCTGAAAAAAGATCTCCCTGCAAAGCCATGGAATTTGATAATGCCACTTGCGAGCGTCATTATACTTACGTTTGGATTTATGTATGCGATCGGCGTCGAAAAAGGAAAGTCGGGATTTCAGGCGTTAATTAATGATAATGTGCTAGGTGCCATGGTATTAGCGGTTGTCTTAACACTAATTTGGTTTGTCGTGTACTTGAAATTTTCTAAGGAACCGCTTCGCAAACAGATGAATGAGTTGATTGAGGGCGGCAACGAGATGATGGGGGTTATCTTGTTGCTTGCGATGGTGTGGGGACTGAGTAAAGGAACTGAGGCACTTGGCTTTGCGGAAACGATCTCCAGTTGGTTCAATTGGATTCCATCTGGATATGTAGCTGTTGTTATTTTTGTTTTAGGTTGTGGACTTGCCTATTTCATTGGTTCAGCATGGGGCGCATGGGGAATTCTGATGCCTGTTGCGCTTTCTATCGCGGTAACGGCGGGCAGTTTTCTCCCCATTGTGATAGGTGCCGTGTTTGCAAGTGGAACGTTTGGTGCCTTTGCTTCCCCCCTTAGTGATGATACGAATACGACGGCCGGAATTTTGAACTTAAATACGATTGAGTACGCTAAATTCAAACTGAAGCCGGGGTTGATGGCGGCAGGTGTGGCAGCTTTAGGTTATTTAGCACTAGCGCTCTTCATGTAGAAAAATCCTCACCAACGGTGGTGAGGATTTTTCTACATAATGAGAGCGTTTGTCTTGGAAAATGGAGCGTTCAGGATGAAAAGGGAGCGCTTGACTTGAAAAATAAAGTGCTCACGCTCACCAGGGAGAGAACGCAATCTATCCTTAACCAATCACAGATTGGAGGACTGCTTTTTGTACATGCAAGCGGTTTTCAGCTTGCTGGAAGACAGCAGATCGCGTTCCGTCAATGACACTTGCGGTAACCTCCTCTTCACGGTGTGCTGGAAGACAGTGTAAAAAGTGTACATCAGCTTTAGCTTCTTTTAATAACTCATCATTGACTTGAAATCCTTGGAATGCTTGCATGCGTTCTTCTGCTTCTTTCTCCTGCCCCATGCTCGCCCAGACGTCTGTATACACAACATCTGCACCCTCAACAGCCTTCATAGGATCATCTTCTACAACAACAGACCCACTATTTTCTACTGCCACTTGCTTCGCTTTTGCTAAAATGTCAGTATCTGGTCCATATCCTTTTGGTGAAGCAATAACGATGTCCATGCCCATCTTCGCTCCAAGAATCATAAATGAATGAGCCACATTATTTCCGTCGCCAACATAAACGGCTTTAACCCCAGCCAATCTCCCTTTTAATTCTAGAATTGTAAAAATGTCTGACAGCGCCTGACAGGGATGGTATTGATCACAGAGTCCATTAATGACAGGGATAGTGGCATGCTTGGCAAGCTCCTGAAGCTTTTCATGTGATGTCGTTCGATACATGATAGCGTCGACATAGCCTGATAAGACTTTTGCTGTATCTGAAATTGTTTCGCCACGCCCGATTTGGATGTCCCGGGAATTCAAGTAAAGTGCATGGCCGCCCATTTGAAACATACCCACTTCAAAAGAGACACGGGTACGCGTTGACGACTTTTCAAAAATCATGCCTAGTGTCTTTCCCGCTAAGATGTTGTTATGAGGATTTTCTTTTAAATGTTGCGCTTGCGCGAGCAGCCCGGATATGTCTGTTTGGGAAAAGTCGAGCCATGTATTTACATTTTTCCCCTTCAATGAATAAGTGTGGTTCATCATTTCATACATTAAATTCATCCTAATTGCACTCCTTCTCTTGGACTCCCAGGCAACGGGGTCGGTCTGTACGGGTTTGAATGCAATGAAGTTATATAAGCTTCAAAGGTTTCCTTTTGACTGAAAACGGTAATTCCGTATTTCAATGCCTGGATTCTTCTTTCCTTCGCTTCCGCTGTTTGCTGATCATTTACATATATACTCGCTTCCTTTGTCTGAACCCATTCTGAAAATGGAAGTTTATTCGGTGACTTCTCATGTGCGAAAGTAGTTTCCGCAAAACATACGTTTTCCTCATAAAAGTGCGGCAGATGTTCAAATACTTTGGCCAGTGCTTCCTGGACAGTCTGCCCGAGGCACATGCCTTCACCGGTTGATTTCATATTAGCATTCAGTTTGTGATCAAGCTCTGGTAAAGCATGGTCGGAAAACAGCGGGTACTTAATGGCCACATGCTGAAATTCCGGTTGTGGTAATTTGCTTATTTGAAGAGAATCATCACCAGCAAGAATACGTGTCGCAAGATCAATCAATGAAGTGTTTGATACTTTACTGACGATCGGCACCGTACGGCTGGCACGCGGATTTACTTCAAGCACATATGCCGTGTCCTCAGTTAAGAGGAATTGAATGTTCATAATGCCTTTATAAGAGACATGCTGTACTATTTTTAAAGCGTATTCCTTGATCGTTTCCTTCACGCTTTCATTGATGGTTGATGGAAAAATGGCCATACTATCGCCAGAATGAATCCCTGATGGCTCAATGTGCTCCATAACTTCCGGGATGAAAGTGTCCTCTCCATCAGCCGCCAGGTCCACCTCTACTTCCTGACCTGTTAAAAATTGATCAAGCACGATTGGATAGTGACGGGCTTCTGTTTCCGCAAGGGCCGCCTTGAGTTCGTGTTCGCTATTCACTTTCACCATGCCTTGTCCGCCGATGACATAGGATGGGCGGCACAGGAGTGGATACGTATAGGAGCTTGCTGCGTCCAAGGCTTCCTCCATCGTGTGGCACATCGCCCCGGGAATGTGCGGAATATCTAGACTTTTTAACAAGGAATAAAATTGATCACGGTCTTCAAGTTGGGCGATCGTATCAACTGTGACTCCGGTAAGTGGTAGCCCTGCTTCTTCAAGTTGGGCCGCAATGTTGATCGCGGTTTGGCCGCCGAATTGGGTGTAGATGTGGTCGATATGTTCGTGTGCGACGATTGCTTCAATGACTTCTTTGTTGATTGGTTCAAAATATAGGCGGTCAGCGGTTTCGTAATCGGTGCTGACGGTTTCTGGATTGTTGTTAATCATGATCGTCGTCCAACCAAGCTCCCGCAATGTTTCGATGGCTTTGACGGCACTATAATCGAATTCGACGCCTTGGCCGATCCGGATCGGTCCAGCCCCGATGATGAGCGCTTTTTTATCGGATTTGAGCGGCTCGATTTCGTTGTTGCCTGAATAAGTAGCATAGGCGTAGTTGGTGGCCGCTTCAAATTCAGCGGCACAGGTGTCGACCATCTTGTAGCTCGGATAAAGATTATAATTTTTCCTTAGTTGTGTGATGGTTTCCTCGTTCGCCTTGATCAGCTTGGCGATCGAGTGATCTGTAAATCCATAAGTTTTTGCCTGTTGCAAAAGTTCCGTTGGCAAGGTTTCACTCGTGTACGTTTGAATCGATTGCTCCATTTGCACAAGGTTTTTCAGAATGTTTAAGAAAAATAGATCAATCGCTGTTTCGTTGTGGATATGTTCCATCGTATTCCCTTGACGAAGCAGTTCTAAAATGGCGAAATAGCGCAGATCTGTTGGGTGTTTCAAGTGTGTCATCAGGTTACTTGGATCAAGTGCTGGAATCGTCTGATCAAGGGACTCGATGGCTTTTTGAAAAGCGCCTTCTAGTGTGCGGTCAATCGCCATCACTTCACCAGTTGCCTTCATTTTCGTACCAAGCTTACGGTCAGCTTGAGGAAATTTATCGAACGGCCATCTTGGGAATTTAACGACAACGTAATCGAGTGCTGGCTCAAAGCTTGCGTATGTTGTTCCAGTCAGTGGGTTTTTCAACTCATCAAGGGTATAACCAAGAGCTATTTTTGTTGCCATTTTAGCGATCGGGTAGCCGGTCGCTTTGGATGCAAGTGCAGAGGAACGACTTACCCTTGGATTGACTTCGATAACATAATATTGCTGACTGTTTGGATCAAGAGCGAACTGTACGTTGCAGCCGCCAATCACCTCTAGTTCAGAAATAATTTCAAACGCCGCTGTTCTGAGCATTTGATATTCTTGATCTGTTAGTGTTTGTGATGGGGCCACTACGATGGAATCACCTGTATGGACACCAACGGGATCGAAGTTTTCCATGTTACAAACGGAAATACATGTGCCATTCTTATCGCGCATCACTTCATATTCCACTTCTTTAAATCCAGCGATGCTTTTCTCAATGATAATCTGACCGATTGGGCTCGCTTTCAGACCATTTTGAATCAGGTCTTTTAACTCTACTTCGTTATCGGTAATCCCGCCCCCGCGTCCGCCAAGGGTATAAGCAGGGCGACTAATGACGGGATACCCTACACGTTTGGCAAAAGCTACAGCCTGATCCACGCTTACGATTACTTCACTTTCGGGAACAGGCTGGTTGAGTTCGCTCATCAGCCCACGAAACAATTCGCGGTCTTCTCCTTGCTGGATCGAGGATACACTCGTACCTAAGAGCTCTACTTGATAGGTTGCTAAAATACCATGCTTATCAAGCTCGACCGCCAAGTTCAACGCTGTTTGCCCTCCGAGTCCAGCAAGTAATGCGTCTGGTTTTTCTTCTTTTATAATCGCTTCGATACTGTTCACCGAAAGCGGTTCACAGTAGACAGCATCTGCCATCTTGGTATCCGTCATAATCGTTGCAGGATTATTGTTAACGAGCACAACTTCGTACCCTTCTTCTTTGAGAGCGAGACAACCTTGGGTTCCAGAGTAATCAAACTCTGCCGCCTGCCCGATCACAATTGGCCCTGATCCGATCACGAGAATCTTCTTAGACATAGGCTTTCTCCCCTTTCGTTGTTGTCACTAGCTCGAAGAAGTTATCGAATAACCATAGTGCATCCTCAGGTCCTGGCTTCGCTTCCGGGTGAAACTGTGCAGAGAAAATCGGTAAGCTATCATGCTTCAGCCCTTCAACCGACTGATCATTCACATGCGTAAAACAGATGTGGAGTGCTGTATTTTCCAGGCTATCTTCATCTACAACGTAATTATGGTTTTGTGAGGTTAGAAACACTCTCCCTGTTTTGAGATCTTTCACCGGATGATTAGCTCCACGATGACCGAAAGAAAGCTTCTTCGTATCCGCTCCAAATGTGAGAGCAATCACTTGATGACCGAGGCAAATGCCTAGTGTCGGGTAAGATTCAAGTACGATCTTCAACTTTGGCAAAAAAGATGCGGTGTCCTTTGGGTCTCCTGGACCGTTTGAGAGAACGACACCATCTGGGCTGAGTTCATCTATGGCATGGAGTTCAGTGAAGGGGACAACCGTCACGCGAACACCTTTTTCTAAAAGACGGGTTAAAATCG
Organism: Halobacillus shinanisalinarum; assembly: GCF_022919835.1. NCBI lineage: Bacteria > Bacillati > Bacillota > Bacilli > Caryophanales > Bacillaceae > Halobacillus > Halobacillus shinanisalinarum. The sequence continues at coordinate 2,131,528 of NZ_CP095074.1, forward strand.
ACTGTTTGAAGCCAAAATCGATTAACGCGATGTGTTTGGTGCCTTGGCCGTAAGTGGTTGGTTCTTCACCTTTTGCCTGGAAAATTTGTTCTTTGGCAGGGAGACCTTTAGGCTTGGTTGGTGTCGTTGCCAGTGCGGCCTGGCGGGTTCCTCCTGTGCGGATCGCTTTTGTAACTTCTCGAGTATCGACGGCTGTTAGAAAAGGGATCCTTGCTTTTTGCAGATAGTCTTTAAGAGAAGTTGTAGCTTTGTAATGTGACGCTGTATCGGCGCACTGAAGCATGACAACACCTTTCACCTGTGGTTTGCTGCTTTCGAAATCATCTTCATTGATGCCGTAATTCCCGATGAGCGGGTAGGTGAAGACGACGATTTGGTCCTGATAGGATGGGTCTGTCAACACCTCTTGATATCCAGTCATACCGGTGAAAAAGACGATTTCTCCTTCGACGGGGTCAGCCCAATCTTCAGATGCTTCGCCTTGAAATTGTTGACCGTCTTGTAAGGTAAGATATCCTTTTTGCATAGCTAAACACCTCGCTGTACGTTGTTATTTATAGGTTGCGGGCTCACCGCTCTGTTTTGTTAAATTAAAGGGTTGTATTTTCAACATTGGCTTCCGCTCGGGTTGTGTATTTGCTTTGTTGTAGTACGGATTCAATTCGTTGAGCTGCTATTTGTAGTTCCTCATAGGATACATTTAAAGGTGGCAGCAAGCGTAAGACTTGTGCTCCTGCAGGGACGGCAAGTAAACCTTTTTCTCTCAGCTCTTCGATGATCGCCGGAACTGGTGTATTCACTTCAATGCCAATCATTAGTCCCTGGCCGCGTATTTCGTGGACAGGTGCCAAGGGAAGCAGACGCGCTTGCAATTCCTTTTGAAAAAAAGCTCCTCGTTCCTCGACTTCCTTTAAAAAATGATAATTAAATACCGTCCCAAGTGTAGCTTTCACAGCAGTCATACCTAATGGGTTTCCTCCAAATGTTGAGCCATGTGAACCTGGATTGAAGGAAGCTGCTAGTGGTTCCTTACCGATCATCGCCCCAACTGGGAAGCCACTCCCAAGGCCTTTTGCGGAGGTTACAATGTCAGGATCGAGCTCCACATGCTGATACGCAAAAGGGGCACCTGTGCGTCCGATTCCTGTTTGTACTTCATCGATAATGAGCAAAGCACCAATCTCCTGACATTTCTGCTGAACGGCTTCAAGAAACTTAGGGGTTCCAGCTACAACGCCGCCTTCTCCTTGGATCACTTCAACCATAATGGCTGCTGCATCATCATTTTGGAGTTGTTGTAGTGCTTCCACATCATTAAATGGCAAGTATTCAAACGTCGGCAGCAATGTTCCGAAGCCTTCGTGAACTTTATCTTGCCCTGTTGCACTCATCGTTGCGAAGGTTCGCCCATGAAAGGATTGCTTAAAGGTGATAATCTTCTCTTTGCCTGTATGTTTTCGTGCCAGTTTGATTGCTGCTTCATTGGCCTCTGCCCCACTATTACAAAAGAATACATAATCTAGATTCGTCACGTTTGTTAGAAGCTCTGCTGCTTCCTGCTGTATAGGGATCTCATACAAATTCGACACGTGCCACAGTTTATTAAGCTGCTCCTCCATCGCTTGTTGGACAGCTGGAGGACGATGGCCTAAATTGCACACCGCAATGCCTGATACAAAATCCAAGTATTCTTTTCCTTGATCATCCACAACCGTCGTTCCGTTCCCCGATACAAGTGTCAGTGGAAATCGATTGTATGTTGGAAATAAACTCATTCAACCTCCTCCTTTCGCTTTGATCGAATTTTTGTCCCGACCATTTGGTCCTGCTGAATCAGTGGCTGTTCTCCGCTTACTATCCTCACTTCCTGAAGTTGATCAGACAGCGCCTCGACAGCTGACTTCACCTTCGGAATCATCCCTCCGTATATCCCACCATTTTCTATCAGTGAGGTTATCTCGCTTGGCGTAGTTTCCTTCACGACAGCACCTTGACGCATGATTCCGGGTACATCTGTCACAAATAACAATTTCTCAGCATTCATAGCCTTGGCTACTGCTGCCGCTGCAAGATCCGCATTAATATTGAGGGTTTGCCCGCCTTGCGTTTTTCCAAGTGGGGCAAGGACAGGCAGATAATCCGCCTCCAGAAACCGGAGCAGCAGATCGGTTTCTACCTGTTCAATCTTTCCGACATAGCCCCATTTTTGCTGATCAACATAGCTTGCAGTTAATATCGATGCATCAGACCCCTTTATACCAACCGCCCGAATCGATTGCCTCCCAAGATTTGAGGTGATTTGCGCGTTCACCTTCCCGCTCATCACCATTTCAACCACTTCAAGACTCTCTGTTGTGGTTTTTCTAGAGCCCTCATGGAACTCGGATTCAATTTTCAGACGGTCCAGCATCGACGTAATCGCCGGACCTCCACCATGAACAATGATGCAATGGTAATGCTTGCGCAGCACCGTAAAGCTTTGGTAAAACTCTTCTGATAACCGATCAAGCATGCTCCCTCCAAGCTTCACAACAACAAAAGGCTTCTCGTTACGTTCGGTAGCTAGCGTTAATTTTGACATAGTCATACGTCAAATCGCACCCCCAAGCCGTTCCCACTCCATCACCCTCATGGAGGCCTATCGTAATCGTCACCTTTTCCTTACTCATGTCTTCCTTCGCCTGCTCTTCTGAAAAAGGACACGGGGTGCCTTGACTGAAAACAAGCTGATCTTCAATGGAAATGCTGCACATGTCTGCGTTGACCTTTGCCTCGCTATAGCCAACGGCACCGACGATCCTTCCCCAGTTGGCATCCATTCCGTACACGGCTGTCTTCACTAAGTTCGAGCCGACAACATTCTTCGCAATGATTCTTGCTTCCTGATTTGAAGCGGCACCTGTTACGTTTACTTCAATTAATTTCGTTGCCCCTTCGCCATCCCTTGCGATTTGCTTTGCCAAATCCTCGCAGACAATCTGAAGTGTTTGTTGAAAAGCTGGCCAATCCGGGTGCTGTGGTGTTAAAGGCTCATGGGTAATGCCACCATTCGCAAGAGCAAGCACCATATCGTTCGTGGATGTTTCCCCATCGACCGTAATTTGGTTAAAAGATTTTTCAATTGACTGACTTAGGGCCGTTTGTAAGTATTCAGATTCAACCGTTGCATCCGTCGTAATAAAGCCGAGCATTGTCGCCATATTAGGGTGAATCATTCCAGATCCTTTCGCTGCACCTGCGATGGTCACTGTTTTACCATCAATATTCAGTTGATAACATGATTTCTTCTCTTTCGTATCTGTTGTCAAAATCGCTTGTTGAAAATCTTTGGCTCCGTTTTTATTTGGCTGTACTTTCTGGGCTCCATAAGTGATTTTATCCATCGGAAGCTGTTCCCCTATTACACCCGTTGAGGTAACAGCCACATATGATTTCGGAATAGAGAAGCGATCAGCGATCAGTTCTCTCATTTCATAAGCATTTGCAAGCCCCTGTTCACCTGTACAGGCATTCGCTATGGCACTATTAATGGCTACCGCCTGCAGTTTACTTGAAGCGGCGATGCTCTCTTGCGTTACTTTAAGGGGAGGAGCCTGAAAATGACTTTGCGTATAAACAGCTGCGACGGAGGCAGGCTGATCGCTCATAAGTAAGCCGAAATCCTTTTTCACACGCCTGAGGCCACTATGCAGGCCACCCGCCGTAAAGCCTACAGGCGTTACAATCGTTCCTTCTTCCACTTTTTCAATCGTGTATGCCTCCGTTGCTTGCATCAATTGACCTCTCCTTTTCGATAATCATGGATAAACAGGCACATGAAGAAGGCCCGTCGTTTCTTCTATCCCCATTACTAGATTCATATTTTGTACAGCCTGGCTCGCTGCCCCTTTCATTAAATTGTCAATCACAGAAACAATCGTTACTCGCTGTGTACGCTCATCAATGCTTGCAGCCATATCACAATAATTCGATGCATAAACATCCTTTGTGGAAGGATATTGCCCTTGTTTTCTAACCCTAATAAAAGGATGTTCGCCATAATAGGCTTGGTAACAATCATGCATTTGTTGAGCGGATACATCCTTTGTCAGCTCTCCGTACATCGTTGCCATAATCCCTCTCGTCATCGGGATCAGATGAGTGGAAAAGGTAACTGGTGATACTGCCTCATTCCAAATCGTAAGCTGTTGCTCGATTTCTGGAATATGCTGATGCTGATTAACCTTGTAAATTTGCAGATTTTCCTGTGTATGAGCAAAATGAGTGATCGCACTTGGATTTTTCCCCGCACCAGACACTCCCGTCTTCGCATCAATGATGATTCGGTTTGGATCTAAAAGCCTTTCATTCACCAAAGGGCCTAGTCCAAGCAGGGCGGCAGTTGGAAAGCATCCAGGATTTGCAATGATTTTCGCAGCTTTGATCGCTTCCTTGTTCCATTCCGGCAAACCGTAAATCGCCCGTTGAAGCACTGATTCAGGTGCTGCCTCTTTCTTGTACCATTGTGTGTAAACTTCCTGGCTGGGGAGGCGAAGGTCCCCGGATAAGTCGATCACTTTCGCTTTTTTGCCTATAAGGTTTGGGGTTAGCTCGCTTGACACGCCAGCAGGTGTAGCTAGAAAAATGACATCAAGTTCTTCTTTCATATGTTCTGGCTCTAATGGCTGCAGTTGATCTTGCATCGTATTCAAATGGCTGTATGTTTCGTTCACATTCTCCCCTGCTTGTGAGGAAGAATATAAGCTAATGGACTGAATAGAAGGGTGTGAGGATAACAATCTAAAAAGCTCTACTCCGCCATATCCAGTCGCTCCAACGATTCCTATTTTCAAGCTGCCGGCTCCTTTCGTATATAAATGTATATTTATTAATAATACCGTATAATTATGCTATTATTCCTTTTTAAGTGCAAATTGTCAATAGGTTATGAGAAAGTTTCTGAATTTTTTCGGCTTTAAGGGTAGAAAGACCGAGCATGAAATCCGGATTAGGTACAAATTGGCTTTCCTTTTTTTGGATATATGCAATTATCGCTCTATTTCCTGCAATTATTGTTTTTTTATGTGCAATTATCACCCAGTTCCATGCAATTCCCAGCGAATTTCGTGCAATTGTATTGCTCTTTTTATAACCTCAAACGCATCATAAGCACTTATTAACGCAAAAAAAGGCCAGCCGAAGCTGACCTTTTTCTGCATCATTTATAATCCAAAATTTTGGAATATGTTTTTTTGTGGGATCGAATACACTTCGCGGCCCATCAAATGGTTAATGATCACCTTATTCCGATGCACCGACAGACCAAGGTTTGTTGAGCCAACACCATGCGTATGTGAAATCCCGCTGTGAACATAGATTTCATTGGTTGAGTCATCTGTTTTCTTCAGTCGATAGTCCGCTTCAACCTTATAACGTCCTTCTTCATCCCATTCAAGAAAATCGCCTAAATAATGAACAAAGTCTGGCACGTTAGGCTTATAGCCGGTTGCCGTAATCACAACATCACTTTCATGTGTGAATTCTTGCTTTTTTTGCGTGTGATAACAGGTGATTTCGTAACCATTGCTGTCTTGCCTTGGCTTAATGTCCTTCACTTCACTGAGTACCTGAAGTCCGACATCAAGCTCGTCACCGCCTACCGAGTACTCATATAAGAGATTGTAGATGTCATTAATGGTATGATTACTGATTCCCTTATAATATAACCCTTGCGTTGCAAAGATCTCGTCTTTTTGCTTTTGTGGCAATTGGTAAAAGTAATTCACATAATCGGGTGAAAAGTGCTCGAGGCTCAGCTTGGATTCTTCCATCGAAGCGAAGCCTGATGAACGGGTAATCCAGTCGAGCCTGTAAGCGTAGTCCTGTTGTTCTTTCAACAGCTCGCGGAAGGTTTCGGCGGCACTCTGTCCGGAGCCAACGACGGTGATTGACTTAGCGTTTCGGCAACGTTCTCGGTTAGGGAGGAAATCTGCGGTGTGGAACACATCTTCAGCAGGGAGATCCTTAAACGACTTTGGCATAACAGGTACGGAGCCTGTGCCCATAACGAGGTGCCTTGATTTAAATTCGCTCGTTTGGTTGGTAGCGAGATTGAGCACTTCTACTTTGAAGTAGTCCTCGTTGTCATTGATGTGATGTATGCCGGTGACGCGTTGGCCGAACTTGCAGCTTGGGAGCCTGCGCGTGACCCATTGGCAATATTCATTATATTCACGTCGTGGGATGTCGAGTCGTTGCAGGAAATAGAATTGGTACATGCGTTCGTTTTCGTTAATGTAGTTAAGAAAGCTGTGTTTATTGGTTGGATCGGCCATGGTTACGAGGTCTGCGATGAAGGGGACTTGCATTTTAGTACCTTCTATAAGCATGCCTGGGTGCCAGTCGAAGTTGCCTTTTTGTTCGAAAAAGAGACTGTCGACACTGTCTATGTCGTCTAAGAGTGCGGCCAGGCTCAAGTTAAAGGGGCCTACTCCCACCCCGATTAAGTCGTACATTTTGTCTTGTTGTTGTTCCATAATTACACTACTCCTTTTTCTGAAAAGGTCCCATTCCAGAACACTACTCCAATGTTAACATATTCCTAAGTAAACGGTGACATAGGGTTGGGAGGAGCCTTGTTTAAGAGCCAGGCTTATATTTTCTCTTCCATTTCTCTAATTATAAGCCACTGTTTGTTCACTTTACGCCAGTTTTCTATAGTAAGCAGGCGGCTCATTTCTTCTCGCTCTCTGTTAAGTAGTACTTGTTCATAAAATACGACAACATTGTCATTGTTCCTTAATCGGGTGATTCGGTTATTAAGTCTTTTTGTAAAACTACGAGCGGATTCTACAGAAGCCCGCATTCCTTCTACCGCTTCCTTACGATCAAAATACATAGGATGCTGGTTTTCAGAGAAGAAGGTAACATAGTAATCCGTATGCATTCTTCTTTCGATGGTAGAAGTATCTCCGTTTTTCAAAGCTTTAGACCACTCTGTCAAAAATTGATCATGCATAACCGTGAACTCCTTTCTTGCATCATTCACTTAACTTCCTCCTTCGTCAGTTCTTTTCCCATGATCACTAAGGGTGGGAGGTTTGGAATGACAGCTGCTCGGGCTTTCACAACCTGCCAGGCGTTCTTTTTATAGAATTGGATAGCAGGGAGATTATCAGTAGATGTAGTCAAAATGGAGGTAGCGTGGCTTGTGGTCTTTAATAATTCATCAAGGAGCACACGCCCAATACCCCTCTTTCTGCTCTCAGGGGCCACAGCTAGTTCTACAAATTCAAAACAGTTGTCCAGCCATTGAATTCGTTCCTCTGCATTCAACTGCAATTGTAATTTCCCTTGGTAAAATTGACCTGGCAGAGAGGAATACCCATAAGCAAAACCTAATACTTTTCCACTCTCCCTCACATATTTTATCCCTGAAAACCCTTCATATGTAGAATGCTTGATTATTGTTTGGAGGACTTTTTCTGCGTTTTCCTTTTTAAAGGACTGGCAGTAAATTTCCACAATTGCTTCTAGATCCTTATCCGTGTTAGTAAACGGTTTTATCTTCATGTGCATCAATCCTTTTTGTATTGCCTCATTAGTTTAGACTTTCTTCTTAAAAATCTATTTTCCTTCCTGAAACCTGTATTTGATTATAAGTGTGTGTTCAAAACCCCCATGCCTTACCAGACACCTCGATGTATGAAAATGGATATAGTGGGGGTTGTAGCGTTTATTCCTGAGAGTATGTTAAGAAGAAAAAAAAAGAGTGGTTCGTATATTTCAAATTGGCAGAGTTTTTATTCCGTAACGACTTGGAACGATCGAAGAAGTGGTACGAAGTGAATTTGCGTGTAGAAAAAGTGGATGAATGGGCAACTCTTTTAGTATAGTTAGTGAAAAGCCTCGCTCTCCATTTCATCCTGAGGAGATTAAAAAAACTGCAGGAGCAGAACGGTACCCCTAGTTGAACGTATTGTTAACCGAAATGTGGTATTTAAATGGGTAAGAACAGGATTTTTCATTAGGAAAATGGACTACTTTTAAGCTTGTCCATGTAGCGGTTGATCGGGGTGTTAGTTGGTGTGTGAAACAGTGCTATCCAGTAAATACACATGGGGCATATGGAGTAATTGAGAAAGTGTTATTCATTTTGTTGGCCCTTTATCTTCATAACACCAGAAATAAGCAGCAATACAGCTCCAATGCCTACAAACACGGAGTCTATATCAAATAATGGTGTTTGTGCATCAGAAACCCAAAAGCCGACACCAATCACGAACAACAGCCATCCTGCAATCGAAATTTTCCTTTGCATGACTCATACACCTCTCTTTGCTTATTTGCTGTGCTAATTTTATCAAATACTTACCCCATTTCTCTTATCTTAACACGTTTGAAACAAATTTTTCCTTATTCGCACCCTTAATAAAGACTAATAATGACCAAGATTTATTCGAAAAGAGGAACTATCTAGTTAGGAGTATGCTATGTGGAGGATTCAATTAAACTAACCACTATACGGAAAAGAAACAATTATTTACCATATATTCTTCTGGCAGACGAAACGGAAGACATCATTAAAGAATACATCAATGAAGGAGAGATGTTCTCTATTGAATATAATGGCAGAATCGTAGGGGTTTGCCTGTTTATATTTCCTTCTCTTCTTAGTGTTGAGTTGAAGAACTTTGCTATCGATTCGGATTATCAGGGAAAGGGCTTAGGAAAACTTGTAGTAAAAAAAGCTTTCAAGCTATATAAAGATAAAGGGCTTCATGACATGGTTGTCGGAACTGCAAACTCTAGTATAGCCAACTTAGCCTTTTATCAAAAAGCTGGCTTCCGTATCGATGATATATACAAAGACTTTTTCGCTCGCTATCCTGAACCTATTTACGAGGACGGAATTCAAGCACTGGATATGATTCGCTTTAGAAAAAAGCTCACATAAAACTGTGAGCTTTTCGTTCTAAGTTGGTATTCCATTCCACCTCAGGTCATCCATAATATGGATGACCTGAGGTGGAATAATTAAACATATTAATCTAGAAACTTATCGAGCTCTTTCTTGACGGTAGTAGCTTCGGAGCCGATTACAATTTGAATGCTTTGTTTATCGATTTTAATTACTCCATGAGCACCGGTTTGCTTGATGCGATCTTCATCAACAACCTCTACATCTTTTAATTCTAAACGAAGTCGTGTCATGCAGTGGTCATTGGAGAGGACATTTTCTTTCCCACCAATAGACTCAAGGATCTTCTTAGCCATATATTCATGGTTCGAGTGGGTCAATTCTAATTCTTTTTCTTTGTCGGCAGCTACCTCATCAAATTCGAGATCTTCTCCCCTGCCGATCACTGGAATATCTTTTTTCACGATTAGTGTATAGAAGGTGAAGTAATACAATCCAAAGAAGACAAATCCTATTGGGATGATCCATAATCCTCCATCTGATAAATTGAGGTTTAAGAAATAATCAATCGCCCCTGCTCCCCATGAAAATCCGTGCCTAATATGGAGAATATAAAGGACAGCTCCTGCTAATCCAGTGTAAACCGAATGCAAAAAGTATAATAATGGCGAAGTGAATAGAAATGTAAATTCAATTGGTTCCGTAATCCCCGTTACAACTGAGGTGGCGGCCCCCGAGGACATAAGTGATTTCGTTTCTTGTTTTCTCTTTTTCGCTGCCTTCGTAATTGCTAATGCAATTGCGGGAATTCCAAACATCATTGTAATGAAGAATCCACCTATGAAGTAACCGGCTGTTGGATCACCACTTAAGAATCGGGTAATCTCACCTGCCACAACTTCTCCGGAAGCGGTTTCATATTCACCCAAACCAAAGTAAACATAGGTATTTAACACGTGATGCAAACCAAATGGTAATAAGAAACGATTCAGGAATCCAAATATAAAGATTCCCAGGGCTCCTAGACCCATTAATGTTTTACTGAATGTGTCAATTCCTGCTTGAGCATAGGGCCAGACGACGGACATGATTCCGGCTACGGGAATCATAGTGAAAATAATCATCGTAATCGGAAATTTTTCTCCACTGAAGAAGGCAAACATACTTGGCAGTTTTGTATCTTTAAATTTGTTGTAAATATAAGCAGCCATCAGACCCGCCAGGACTCCCCCGAAGACACTCATATTTAACTCGGGATCCATAACCTTGAGTCCTTCTTTCAATACGATAATAGCAAGGAAACCTGTCAGTGCTGGTATCCCTTTGTCCTTTGTTTTCGCAAGACCCATGGCAATACCGATGGCGATTAACGCATCCATTTGGGCTAAAATAACTCCCGAAGCCTGAAATAATGGAATATCAAGCATATCCTCAGCTGTTATTCGAAGCAGTAACCCAGCAATAGGCAAGGCCACAATAGGAACCAGTAACGACTTTCCAAATTTTTGAAGAAAGCTTTTCATTGTTTGTTCCCCCTCATAAATAATTGTTCCTTAAAGCGCTTTAAACGTCGTTAATTGAATATCTGACCGTGCTTCAATCAATCGGGCGATCCTTGAATCTGTCAAAAACTCCAGCTCGTCTACCCGTGGATAGGTGAAGGAAGATGTCGATAACAGCTGCTTATCTAAATAAGCCGGATGTGTCATCACTTCTACTGAGTTATGTTCGGTGAATAGCTCATCGAGAGAATGATCATCCTTTAAAGCAGTCTCAATTAAATAGGAAAAATAATCTGTTGTTTGTACCTCTTGTTGATCCAAATTATTACGTACAGGTAACCCATACTCTTTAGCAAGCTTCATGAATACTTGAGGCATCTCACCAAAGGAATTGATATGGTGGTGACTATCTAGGTGAGTAGGCTGCAATCCATAGGATAGGAACTTTTCGATTTGCGCCTTCCACTCGGCATACACCTCGCCATAATCAATTGTGAAAGCTCCCTTATAGAAGTTCAATTTTCGAAAATCACCCTCGGCATCAACGATAGTTCTATGATTTCCCAGTAATGGTCTTCCATAAGTTAATACGAGATGTACACCGACCCCAAGCTCGGGGTTCTGTCTGGCCAATGAAGCTGCGTGATCTGCACCTGGCATGTTTGACATAAAGGTTGTAGAGGTTAACACACCATACTGATAAGCGTCGATTATGCCATAGTTCACCCCTCTTGAATAACCAAAATCATCCGCATTAATAATCAGCTTTTTCATAAAGCATCCCTCCTCGTAGCTTGAATCACTTCTTAAATCTTGGCCAATACTTCTCATTAGCAACGATCAAGTCATCTACAATTTCTTTAGCCTTCGTTGCGCTGATTACTGTACGATTTAGCGTAAGTGCTTGAACGAGCTTCTGATAACTTGTTTCAAAATAGGCGTCAACAACTTGTTGTTCATAGGCTAACTGCCCCTCAATTAATCCTTTGTAGAAAGTAGGGATTTCTCCAACGGAAAAAGGCTTTGGGCCGCTGCTAGTTAAAAGGGCTGGTACTTCTACCATTGCATTCGCTGGTAGATTTGGGATGACCCCATTGTTTTCTACCAATACTATGAATCTCTCACCTAGATTGTATGCAAGTGATTCAGCTGCCTTAACCATAAACACACCGTGAACATCAACGTGTAACTCTTCCTCTCTGGCTGTCCCCTTGTCGATGATACGCTCACAGAGATCGTGTACATGCTTCTGACGGCCTTCAATGACTTGTCTAGCCCGTGTGTGATTAGGATCCTCCTTTTCTACCATTGCTTCTGGATAAAGGTAATATTGTAAATACGTATTTGGTAGAAATTCAGGAAAATCAATCAGCATTTGGCGAGCCTGATCGAACGTCTTTTGCCAGGAGATATCATTGGCAATTGCTTCATCTTCTGGAGAGAAACCCGTATCAATAATCCGTTCTTTCAAGCGTTCAGTAAGATCATTCCCTTCTTTATCATAAATTTTTGTAAACCACCCAAAATGATTCAGTCCGAAGTATTCCGGCACAATATCCCATACATCAATTCCGAGAATTTTTGCGTAACTAATCATGATGGCAATCGGCATATCGCAGATGTTGAGTAAACGATCATCTTTCGGAAATTCCCTGTTGAGTGCCTCCGCAACAATTGCTGCTGGATTTGTATAATTAAGAATCCAAGCATTCGGCGAGAAGCGGCGAACATCATTTACAAGCTCGATCATATCCTTAATGGAGCGCAATCCATAAGCCATCCCTCCAGGGCCGCACGTCTCCTGGCCAACGACTCCATGTCTTAAAGCAATCTGTTCATCTTGCTCTCGCATTGCTAAACCGCCAGTACGGATTTGGACAAAAACAAAATCTACATTTTCAAAGGCTTCTTTTTTATCAGTAGTATAAGAGAACGATTCTAATTCTGAGTAACGTTCTTTAAATAGGATTTCTGTTGCTTTAGCATTTCGCTCCTGGCGTTGCTCATCAGTATCATAGAACACGACTTCCTTTAAGGGAAAACGGTCTTTCTCAGCTATCAAACTCATCATCATACCCATTGTGTACGTGCTTCCACTACCGACAACAACTAAGCGCTGTTTCCTCATGTACATGCCCCTTCCATTCATCTCTTACATCATTTATAACACTATTATAATACATATTCAATACCAATTATGCATTATATTTGTATTATAAAATAAGAAATTAAGTCATAAAAATAATTTTTCGGCATATGGAGGATGAAATAAACTGCAGAATCCGTTATAGTTGTGTTAACGATCAATACAAATCCAATACATAATTCCATGGTGGTGATCAACTTGAATGCAAATACACCTTTATATAAACAAGTCGCCAAAAAAATTAAGAACGATATCATTACAGCAAAGCTTAATAAGGATGAGGCCATCCCTTCAGAGAACAAGCTTTCTACAAAATATCAAGTCAGCCGAGTAACAATTAGGCAATCCATAAAGTTGTTAGTTGAAGAAGACATTCTCTATCGGGTTCGTGGCAGTGGCACATATGTAAAGAATCAAAAAATTGAACATGATATTTACCGTTTACAAAGTTTTACAGAGGAAATGACACACTTAAACCAGACACCTACAAACCAAGTCCTTGATTTTAATATGCTGGATCCTGAAGATCAGTTGAAAGAAACACTGCAGCTTGAAAGTGGGGAGAAGGTCTTCTTTATTCGAAGATTACGATGCGTGGACAACGAACCTATGATTCTAGAGGAAACGTATATGCCTGTTTCCTTGTTCCCTGATCTATCCGTGGATGTCATGACTCGCTCAAAATACAAATATGTAGAAAATAAAGGCTATGTCATTAAAGAGCGGCAAGGGGAGATTCTACCGTTATCCCCTAATGAGGAGTTGAAGAGGATCCTTCAGTTAGAAGGGGATGCATCCATTCTATCCATGAATTTATGGGCTTATTTTAATGATGATACGATCTTTGAGTACACACGACTGTATTTCAGAAGTGAGAAATATACGTTTAAATTCACATCTAAACGTTTCTAACTTAAAGATAGGATTTATCTAAAAAAGCTCACGAATATTGAAGCATTGAAAAACTACTTTTCAATGACAAGGCATTTAATGAGATAGTTGCGGTTTTGGGAGATTTTTTGTTTATTTCACTCGTTTTATATACGATTTGACGTGATATATATGCACGATTTAAAGTCATGTATGCGTATGTACAAATTCACCCATTCTATTTATGCCTACTTCTTGAAGCTCATGGGGTGTCATACTCTGAATTAACTCGATTTGGATGATATCTAAAATCGGAAGCTCTTTTACGTGTCCCATCGGCATAATAACCGCGTCACAGAGAAATTTTTGCTCTCTGATAAGAATTTCTTCTGTCGTTTTGGGTGACTTGTGAACCTGGAGTGTTTCCGTTCTTCTCACAAACACAAGGAGGCCCGGGAAATGGCGAGACTCCTGTAGGATGAACATGACAGGTGAGACCCCGGAGGACGGAGTCCGAGGAGACTCAGCGGATGCCTACGGAAAGCGAGTGATTTCCCGGACCTCCTTCTCCATCCAAGGAAACGGAAACATATCTCGAGATAGAGTCTTCCAGATTACTGCCTTTAACCTAATAAAAATGATTTCAAATTTCCTACTTGACTAGGTTTAGGGAGGTACTTCCTTTTTTGCGTTTTGAATCCCTTGGGGCAGAAGGGGCTTAAATTATGAAATTGATTCAACTATAGTATAATTAACTGTTCAAAAAAGTGAAGCCCCTTTCAACATAATAAAAGAACCCATGATAGACTCCTTCTATTGTACACAATAGTAACTCATAGGCCTTGGATTAAGCTGCTTTACACTGTGGACTAACTACTGCTAAATCAGTGAGTTATAATTCTACAGCAAAAGTTGAAGAGAATTCCGCTACCTACCGGATACTTTTGTTGATTTAGCAAACAGGTTTTTATAATTCTCTATTTTTAAGATAAAAGAAGATAGTTAGAAGGTGTAAGCAGAAGTTACCTTAGGAGGAGGCCTTACTGCAAGTTGCATTGGGGTCAATCCGAAACCGTAGCAGAAGAAGAATTCGTCTGTACCTACCAAACCTTTATTTTAAAGTATCCATTAATGAGCTTATTTCTTGAGCAAGGAGTCTCTTTTGTGGGAATTCATGAGGTTTAAAACAAGACTAAGTATAATAGTTCTCAGCTCTCATTATCCGTAGTGTTGGGTAGCATTATCCAACAAATAGATAGAGGTGTGATGATAAAATTAAGCTTAAGTATTTTAGGTTTTACCAATGATATGTCTGGCAATTTTTCTAATTATGGTCTTTACTATTCTCCCATTTTCAGCTACTCAATAAAAGTCTCTATATTAAATAATTTCATATGATTGATGTTTTACACTTGTATATCTATTTAAAAGCTCATCAAGTTGTTGACTGCATTTTATTGTTCTCTTATCAGCCAATCCATACTTCATACCTAGTTCAACCATCTTCTTCTTTTTAACTGAAATAGCTGTTGATAAATCATACCGAACCGGTTCTATCACTTGTGTCATCTATTTTCTTCCTCTCGTGAATGTCATTAGTTAATATAGATCATTAGTCTCAAAACACAACGGTATCATTATGATTACTTATTTAAAATAAATCAACTGATTCTACAAACAAAGTCAATACCTCTCAAAATCAGACATTATTGTTTTTTGGTGTTTAATAAAGTATGTCTGGTACGGGATACTACGTTTATATCATTTTGAGCGTTAAAAGAACCGGTTCTGCCGATATCCAAAAGGAAGGTTAGCTTTTTCTTATATATAACTGCCCATCAAAATCTGACACTCCATGAGAAAAAAATTAGTTAAAAGGCGCAACCTACTACCATAGGCCGCGCCTTTATCGGGTTTATCTAGAAGTCCTGAGACTTTATTTTTTCTTACGGATCCCTATTACGCGGCCAGCTTCCTTCGGCTTTGTTTCAACAGCATACTCATCCGCCAACTGTTTTAACTTCGAAGAAATTTCTTCTGGGAACGGGCCAGGACGTCCGGATTGTTGTTCAATTCCCATCATCATCTGTTCACTGGTAGCTGCCCGTTTACCTTCAGCACCATACAACTCAAGAAAGAGATGGACACGTTTTTCATCATAGTCAAGTACATGTGCGTGGACTTCTAGTGGTTCATTGAATTTCATTTCGGCCAAGTAACAGATATGGTTTTCAAGTGTGAACATGGTATATTGCGCCTTTTCACGAAACGTTTCATTCAAGCCCATTTCACCCATGAATCCATCAACCGCCCAGCTGAAAGCTCGAACATAATCAGCATCATTCATATGGCCATTGTAGTCAATCCATTCTTTACGTACATGATCTTTCAAAACTACTAACGTATTCGTCATTCGTACTCTTCTCCTTTACAATCTGCCGTTCAAATTGGCGGCCGGCCAGTATTTTTCCAACAATTCCTGCAATTCGATTAAAAATTGGTCACGGCGTTTTTCCAATTCTGCCATATCGCAGCCTTCCGTTTGCGCTTCACAACCGGTGATCACCTTTTCAGCCAGTTCATCAGTTAACTCTGGAGCTTCCAGTTTCGTCCATGGAAGCTTCAGGGCTGGTCCGAATTGATGAAGTAAGTGCCTCATCCCTTGTTTTCCTCCGCCCATATGCAAGGTTAGAAATGGCCCCATAAGTGCCCAGCGTAATCCTGGACCGTAAACGATGGAGGCATCGACTTCCTCTGTCGTCGCGACGCCATCATTCACGATGTGCAACGCTTCTCTCCATATCGCCTCCATCAACCTATCTGCCACGTGACCTTCAACTTCTTTTTGAACGATAAGCGGCTTCATGTTGAGACTCTCATAGAATACCCTTGATTTTTCTATGAATATCTGATCTGTTTTCTCACCACCGACAACCTCGACTAGTGGAACTAGATAAACCGGATTAAATGGATGAGCGACCATCACACGCTCCGGGTGTAATGTGCAATCCTGTTGCAGAACACTCGGAACGATCCCCGAAGTGCTTGAGGCAATGATTGCATCCATTTTGGCGTGCTCATCAATTTCTGCAATTACTTGACGTTTCAGCGCGTCTCGCTCCGGTACATTCTCCTGGATAAAATCTGCTTCAGCCACAGCTTTCTTTAAATCCTTTTCAAAAGAAAGGTTAGCTATTGATGCGCCTTCGCTCAGCCCGTACCTTTCCATGGCAGGCCAGGCATTCCGTACTGCTTCGTGCATATTGGATTCCGCTTCTGGCGCAGGGTCTGTTGCCGTCACTGTATAACCGTTCGCCAAAAAACGAGTGATCCAACCAGTGCCTATTACCCCTGTTCCTACTACAGTAATGTGCTTAATCAATGTATTTTGTTGTGCCATGATGTTATTTATCCTTTCCATGCGGATTTCGCAGATCCAGTGTTTCTCGCGCTTCTGCTGGAGTCATAATGTCAGAACCGAGATTCTGTACGATACCTACAGCCCTGTCGACCAATTGTTCATTAGAGGCCAGAACACCTTTTTTCAAGTAAATATTATCCTCTAGGCCTACCCGAATATTTCCACCTTGTAAAGCTGATTGGGCTACGATCGGCATTTGCATTCTCCCGATACCAAAGGCTGCCCAGCGTGCATTCTCTGGAATGCGGCTCTTCATATAAGCGATCGTTTCAGCATCAGCTGCCGCTCCCCATGGAATACCGAGGCAAAATTGGAAAAGTGGATCGCCATCAATCAGCCCTTCGTCTACCAGTTGGTTGGCGAAGCGGATATGACCGGTATCAAAGCATTCAAGTTCTGCCCGTACACCACTTTGCTGGATCAGGCTTGCCTGCTTTCTCAACCAATCTGTTGGACTAATATATACCTGATTACCAAAGTTAACACTTCCGCAATCCAACGTGCAGATTTCCGGAAGTAGTTGACCGACCGGTTCATGGCGTTCTTCAGGTGTTTGCATATCTGTCCCTGGACCACCACGTGTCGGATCTTCATCACTTGGTATCCAATCGCCGCCTCCACCAGCAGTGATATTCAATATAACGTCCGTGTCAGCTTCCCGAACCCGTTCTACGACCTCTCGGAATAGGTTCACATCGTGACTCAATTGCCCAGTCTCCGGATCACGAGCATGAATGTGTGCAATGGTTGCTCCTGCTTTTGCAGCTTTAATGGAAGCATCTGCGATTTCTTTTGGTGTCACAGGCACATATGGATTTTTAGAAACCGTGTCTCCAGCCCCTGTCACGGCACAAGATAATATAATTTTTTTCTGCATGATAAATCCTCCTTGCGTATTTCTCATTAGTATAGGATGTGCTAATAGGGAACTAATTATTTGTTTCTTTGTCTTCACGAACAGGTACGTGTTTAAAAACCTCTCCGCTTTCAAAAAACTCGATCAGCCGGTTAATCCAATCGTAGTAGTCCAGCCAAATCCTCGTTTCCTTTAGCAATTCATCAATTTTTTGTTCAGTTTCTTCATCTAGGTTTTCAGTTTTCTCTATCTCCGCTAGCTCTCGCTGAAGTTTTTGCTCGAACATTTTGCTTTTACTTATAGCTTTGCGCCAGTTAGATGTAAATAGAGATATAAAGGTTTGATAATAATCGCGCTCAACATTATACATGTCTTTGCGCACACCTTTTTTAAATGCCTTTTCCGCAATATTAAGATCTAACATTTCACGGACAACCTGGCTCATCCGGGTTTTGCTCATACCGAGACTCTCGGATAATTCGTCAAGAGTCATCGGTTCCCTATTCATATAAATAGTCCCGAGAACGCGCCCTACGGTTGTCGATATCCCAAACGTATGCATATTGTCGGCGATCTTTTCTACAAACTGTTCTTCAACTTCTCTCGTTTTGTCGAACGGTTTTTCTTCCACATACCTTCATCCTCTCGACTTCCTGCTTTATATAAAACAATGTAACACACCTGGTTTAAAAATGGAAAACGAGTATTTTGAAGCATTTAAAAGTTAGTAAGGGTAATCTTAAGTAAATTCCCCGATATATTTTATGCAATTAAAATTTTATAAACTATATGTATTATATATACAATAAACGCACTTTATTTTTTATAAATTCTTCTTTATACTGAGGCTATTGCCGAATCATCCTCAGTGTTGCTGGAAAAAGAAATACGATATGAAAATTTTTTGGAGGTGGCTTTAACTTGCTGAAATTCGATCACGTAACAAAAGTGTACGAGGGAGAAAATAAAGCGGTTGATAATATGAACTTGGAGGTTGAGAAAGGGGAATTCGTTGTTTTTATCGGGCCAAGTGGTTGCGGAAAAACAACAACAATGAAAATGATTAACCGTCTGATAGAGCCTTCACAAGGGAGTATTCTTATTGAAGGGGAAAATATTTTGGAAAAAGATTTGGTGCAGCTCAGGCGTGAAATTGGCTACGTCATTCAACAAATTGGATTGTTTCCACATATGACGATACAAGAGAACATTTCACTAGTTCCAAAGCTGTTGAAATGGCCTGAGGATAAACGCCGCAGCCGTGCAGAAGAATTACTACAGCTTGTGGACATGGAGCAGGGCTATCTGGATCGCTTCCCGCATGAACTAAGTGGGGGTCAACAACAGCGTATTGGCGTATTACGTGCGCTTGCAGCAGATCCTCCTCTCATCTTAATGGACGAACCGTTCGGTGCTCTTGATCCGATCACACGAGATTCATTACAGGAAGAATTTAAGAAACTGCAGCAATCACTAGGGAAAACGATCGTATTTGTCACACACGATATGGATGAAGCCCTTAAGCTGGCAGACCGAATTGTGATTATGCGTGACGGACAATTGGTACAAGTCGGAACTCCTGATGAAATTCTGCGAAATCCAGTCGACAACTTTGTAGAAGAGTTTATTGGCAAAGAACGGTTGGTACAAGCAAGACCGACCATACAAACCGTTGAACAGATTATGAGTCCCGACCCCGCAACAGTGACCGAAGACAAAACACTATCTGAAGCGATTCAAATCATGAAGCAGCGCAGAGTGGATTCATTGCTTGTTGTTGACGGTCAGGGAATTTTAAAAGGTTATATTGATATTGAAATTATTGATCAAAATCGTAAAAGAGCAACTCAAGTAGGGGATGTACTGAATACGGAATTGTACACGGTAACAGAAGGAACATTGCTGCGGGATACGATCCACAAAATATTAAGAAGAGGCATGAAATATGTCCCAGTTATTGATGAGGAACAACACCTTCGTGGTCTCGTGACCAGAGCCAGCCTTGCTGATGTTGTATATGACTCCATTTGGGGCGAAGAGGATCAACTCGCCACGACGGATCTATAGGAGGGGATGAGATGGATCAAATGTTAGAGTTTTTAGCGAACAATGGAAATGAATTGTTAATGAAAACATGGGAACACTTTTACATTTCGCTGATCGCCGTTCTACTTGGCGTTATCGTTGCGATTCCTCTGGGAGTGGCGCTTACACGCGTTCCTAAACTTGCAGGATTTATAATCGGAACGGTCGGGGTCGTTCAAACATTTCCAAGCCTTGCGATCCTTGCCTTCTTTATCCCTATTCTCGGGGTTGGGAAGGTTCCTGCCATTGCCGCATTATTTTTCTATTCAATGTTACCAATGTTAAGAAACACCTATATAGGGGTGAAAGACGTTAACAAAAGCTTGTTGGAAGCAGGACGTGGAATGGGTATGAGCGGCCTGCAGCGTATCCGTGATGTTGAATTACCGCTTGCCGTTCCGGTTATTATGGCAGGTGTTCGAGTATCAACGGTTTACCTGATTGGTTGGGCAACCCTTGCTTCGTTTATCGGTGCCGGCGGATTGGGTGATTACATTTTTAACGGATTAAACCTGTACCGTCCAGACCTTATCATCGCAGGGGCTATCCCTGTTACCTTAATGGCGATGTTAACGGACTTACTTCTTGGACGTCTTGAGAGAGGAGCGACACCGAAAGGCATCAGAGATTCACAGGAAGCCTTTTAGAAAGGGGGATCATTACAAGATGGTTAAAACAAATAAGAAATCAATTGTCGCGTTGTTACTCACTTTAACTTTACTTGGCGGTTGTTCACTACCTGGATTAAGCGGACCTTCTGAGAAAACTGTCACCATTGGTACGCTCGGTACTGCTGAATCATCTATTATGGGAAATATGGTTCGACTCATGATCAATCATTACACGGATCTTGAAACAGAGATGATTTCAAATATGGGATCTTCCACTGTACAACATGAAGCGATGATGTCAGGTGATGTGGATATCACTGCCACAAGATACACCGGTACAGATTTAGTTGGTGCATTAGGGAGGGAGCCGATCACCGATCCGGACAAAGCCCTCAAAGTAGTAAAAAAGGAATTCCAACAACAATTCAACCAGACATGGTTTGACTCATACGGTTTTGCCAATTCATACGCTTTTACCGTAACAAGTGAATTGGCGGAAAAAGAAAATCTAAAGACCGTATCAGATCTGGAGTCGATCGCTTCTGAACTAAGGCTGGGTGTGGACAGCTCCTGGATAGAGCGCCCGGGTGTCGGCTATGAATCGTTTGTTAAAAAATATGGATATGAATTCGGCCGTATCTTTCCAATGTCGATTGGCTTAGTTTATAAGGCGGTTGAAAGCGGAGAAATGGATGTCGTGCTGGCCTATACTACTGATGGTCGTCTCGAGTCATTCGATCTAGTTACTTTAGAGGACGATAAACATCTTTTCCCACCATACGATAGTTCACCAGTAGCCCGCAACGAAGTGCTTAATAAGCATCCTGAACTCCGAGATATTCTCAAGAAGTTGTCCGGGACAATAAGCACACAAAAAATGCGTGAGATGAACTATATGGCTAACGTAAAAATGAAAGAACCTGCACTTGTAGCCAAAGACTTTTTGGAAAAACACAATTATTTCGAACAAAACTAACTGGGGGTGATCTCACTTGAAAATACTTGAAGAACTGTGGTTCTATTATTCGCAAAATATGACGTATGTAGGGGAGGAATTTTTCCGCCATTTTCTAATGTCTGCCTATGGTGTTTTATTTGCAGCGATTGTTGCCATCCCCATTGGCATCATTATTGCACGCCGGGCCAGATTAAGCGCTTGGGTGATTTCACTTACGAACATTATTCAAACTATTCCAGCCCTGGCTATGCTGGCTGTTCTTATGCTGGCCATGGGGCTTGGGGCCAATACCGTTGTCTTTGCGTTGTTCCTATATTCCCTTTTGCCCATTCTAAGAAATACGTATACAGGAATTCGCAGTGTGGATAGTGCGCTGCTTGAATCTGGACGCGGCATGGGAATGACAAAATTCCAATTGCTGAGGATGGTAGAATTGCCTTTAGCTTTGTCAGTTATTATGGCCGGGCTTAGGACTGCTCTGGTTATCGCGATCGGTATTGCCACTATTGGCACGTTTATCGGAGCAGGAGGTTTAGGGGATATTATCATTCGTGGTACAAACGCCACAAATGGTGCGGCTATTATTCTGGCCGGGGCCATCCCCACGGCAGTAATGGCAGTCGTTGCCGATGTAGTAATGGGCTGGCTTGAGCGATTGCTTTCACCTGTTAAGGTAAAAAGTGCGAGTAAAACAGAAGAAACGGTCTAGCAGCAGCCGAGGGCTTCCCCCTCAGCTGCTTTACTATATATACGAGATCAGGGACTGAGCCCAATTAAGGAGGCGTTCTAAATGCAAATTTTGTTAGAAAAGAATGTTGCCTGTACGATGCGAGACGGAACTATTCTTTATGCAGATATCTATCGTCCGCATGAAAAAGGAGAGTATCCGGTTTTACTGACCCGACTCCCCTACAGTAAAGATTCACCTTATTATTCCCACCGTTATCTTGATACAAACCGGCTTGTCGAGAGCGGTTATGTTGTCATTATTCAAGATGTGAGAGGACGTTTTCAATCTGAAGGAGAATTTGAACCATTTATCTACGAAGCCGAAGACGGTTATGAGACGGTTGAATGGGCTGCAGAATTGCCATATTCTTCAGGAAAAGTAGGTATGTTCGGCCTTTCCTACTATGGCTTTACACAACTGTTGGCAGCCACTGAACGTCCACCGAGTCTACATGCAATTTTTCCGGCTCAGACATTAAGTGATCAAAGAAACGGAAACTTTTATTATAATGGTGCATATGGATTGGGATTATCAGAAACTTGGGTACTCGAATCCATTGTGCCAGACCTTATCAAAAGAAAATACAAGGATCCGGATTCATATGATATGGCCATGAAAAAATTAGCTGAAAGTATCGATCATATAGAAGAATGGTATGTCCATGCACCAATTAAGGATTGGCCGCCTCTCAAAGAGCTCGGTGTCGCAGAGTATTTCTTTGAGCAATTAGAACGGGGATTGCAAGATGAAGATTGGCAGAAATCAAGCATCGCAAACAAGTACAGTCAAATAAATGTTCCGGCATATCATCTGGGCGGATGGTACGATAGTCTACTAGGGTCCACGTTGGAAAATTACGTGGAAATGAAAGAGAAAGCGGACGAGCGAAAAATAAAGGAAGACCAGAAGTTAATCATCGGCCCTTGGGCCCACGGCGATTTCGGTTCTTTAATCGGAGACCGCAAATTTGGTTCACATGCCTCTGAAGATTGGATCGACTATAAAGAAGACCTCACCCAACTTCACCTCCGCTGGTCTGATTATTGGCTGAAAGGCAAGGATACACAGATCATGGATGAAGCACCGGTTAAAATTTTTGTAATGGGGGTAAATCAGTGGCGTGATGAACAAGAATGGCCGCTAGCGCGTACAAACTATGTACCCTATTATTTGCACAGTCAAGGCGATGCAAACTCAAGCGACAGTGATGGGACATTGTCTACAGCAAAACCTGACCGTGAACCAGCAGACAATTATGTATACAATCCCAAAAAACCTGTCCCAACAAACGGCGGAGGCACATTGTACGATGGCGTTAACACAACAGGACCACGTGACCAAAGAAACATCGAGGAAAGAGATGATGTGCTAGTCTATACATCTGAACCGTTGGAGAAGCCACTTGAAGTGACAGGACCTGTTAAAGTTAAATTATGGGCGTCAACAGATGCAGAAGATACTGATTTTACTGCAAAATTGATCGACGTGCTGCCTGATGGTACGGCTTACAATTTAGCTGATGGGATTGTACGTGCAAAGTATCGAAACGGCTACAAACCAGAAGCACAATTAAACGGTGAAGTCGTCGAATATGAGATTGATCTATGGGCGACGAGCAACGTATTTCTTACTGGTCATCAGATAAGAATTGAAGTTTCATCCAGTAACTTTCCGCGCTTTGACGCAAACTTGAATACTGGTCAAACCATGATGAACAGTACTGAATCCAAGCTTGCGAATCAAATGGTGTACCACAATAAGGAATGGCCTTCACATATCATTCTTCCCGTTATCACTAAGGATGAATAGCTGTGGCGCGAAAGTATGGCTAACGGAAGTCCCGATTTACCCTTTCTAGAGATAAATCGGGACTTTCGTTCATAGTTCGAAACACCCTTTTTTGTAATTCTAGTAACATGGATATTTACACTTTTCTTAAAAAGTCTGCCACAATAAATCCATGTACCTTTTATTAGTAGTTTACCCTTCTCCCATGTTCTTAGTGAAAACACCCTAAAAAATCGGCTCTCAAAACTATAAACTGTCTCATAACATAACGCTTTGGAAATACACTACTCTTCCCACTTCGAGGGGGAAGAGCAACAAAATTCACGAAAAGAGCCTACATAAAAACCGTTAGTAAACCAACATGATAATAAGACCGGGTTTTATGATCTTGCCAGATGACCCACAACGTTTAAGTATTCAAATTTCATCCCCCCTTGATTTCTTCATCCATATTGAGACCTCCACAAATAAAAGGCGGCATATGCTCGCCACTCCCCCCAGTTCCATGATAGCTTTTCAACATAGTTCGTCGAAGGTTTTCGATCCAATCCGAATTGTTTTCTTAACGCGTGGTGGATACCAATATCCGCAGCTGGAAAGGCCGAGGTTTGATGGAGACATCGCATCATGACGTAGTCTGCCGTCCATTCCCCTACGCCTCTTAACTTCATTAACCTATTTTTCATATCAGAATAATCCAGTTGCAAAAGCCCTTGCTTCGTTATTTCCCGGGAAACTATTGCTTTGGCGATCCCAATTACATATTCTGCTTTTCTAGTTGTAAACTGCAACCCTTTTAGATCATTAACTGTCAGGGCTGCGATAGTTTCACTGCGAGGATAAAGCCAAAACTCCTCGTCCTGATGCTCAAGTTTTTCACCAAAATGCTCTACAAACCTCTTCTTTAAAGTGTAGGCAAACGTTAGGTTGATTTGCTGTCCGATGACAGCCCAGGTCAGAGCTTCAAACAAATCTGGAATTCCTACAATGCGTAACCCTGAATGCTTGGGCACAATGTTTTGTAGAATAAGATCTTCGTTTGCCATTTTATAAAAGCCTTCCAAATTTCTTCCTAGATCAAACCAATCCCATATGTAAGAATATACGGCCACACCCTTCTCTTGACTTGGTGTGCCAAAAGGAAACTCAACGGTTAAAGCATTTTCTCCGCTTGTTATTTCAATTAAAAGAGGGGATTCATTTATTTTGAGGAGCTTAGTGAGCTTCTTCCCATTCACTTTATGAAGCACTTCTTGATTAGATCGGTTTAGGTACACTAAACATTGATCCAAGTTAAAATCTAACGGCGTAGGTACGATTATATAATCCTCACGATTCATCATTGGCCTCCTAACCTTATTGCGTGCTACATGCCCTCGGCTACTCACCTTTTCCCAAAAAATGCATAAAAAAAGACCTCCCTATTAACTTACTAAGTTGACTGGCGAGGTCTATCCTTTCCTTATCTTTCATTAACACGATCACAAAATAAGTTTCCCACTCTATTATTAAGGTAGCGAGACTAAAAACCTACATTAGTCAACAACGATATAAGCGATCATTGGACCATTCGACTCAATGCTGGAATGCGTATTACAAATGAGCCGATAAACACCTTCTTCATCAAATTTTAGATCAACTATCGTCTCTTTCCCCTTCTTAACTATACCTTTCACGTCTGTTCCTTCAATTGTAAATGGATGTTCCTTGCCATTCACTCCATAGATACTGAGCCTAAACTGCTCCCCCTTCTCAACATAAATTGTCCCAGGGTCCCAGCGGTAGGCTTCCAGTTCTTTGCCATCAGCTGTCTCTGATTTGAACTCTCCTGTAACCAGGTTAATCACCCGTGTGTCAGCATTTACGGGCTCTGATACTGTAGGTACAGACTTATTCCACCATAATGAGCTTCCTACGAAATAAGCAGCAATACCTAACACCAAAATGCTGAGAAATAGACCAATTTTCCTTTTTGTAAGAAATAACACTTTCAATGTGACCCCTCCCATGGCTTGTTTACTTATGCTTATGCAACCAAACCATAGGAACTTGTCTAATTTACATAAAAGTTAGACCCCTTTTTCTCAAAAAAGCAATGATTGCCCAGCATAATCAAAAAATAGCCGCGAATGCGACTATTTTTACAGGTGACCTTAAAATGTCGGAGAAAGTTCCACTGAACTCACAGTATTCCAATGTGGCGGGGTCCTCAGTGATAAGCAAGTCAGACCTTTTGTAGAGAATGAAGCTGTTCACCCAAATATTTAGCAAGCTCCAGCATGCCATAAACGTTCGCCTTAGCTTCCGCTTCCGAGTTGTAATTCGTGTTCGTATTCACATCATACGTATAAAGTTGTCCGTCTTGATTCTGAATTGCTTCGATGCCGGCAACTTGAATATTGTTTTCCTGTAAAAAATTCTCATATTGTTCAAGGATTTGAGGGTGGTAGTTATCTAATATCTCAAATTTAGCTCCACCTGTTTCTTCTCCACCTGTTGGGCAATACATGTCATCGATTGTGCATGCATCAGCCGGGCATAATTCGAAGCCTTCAGATGTATCTACTTTTACAGCATATAAAAATTTTCCGCCGACAAATTCATGACGCACAATATACGGTTCTGGTGCTTCAATGTACTGCTGGACAAGTGTAACCCCGTCAACAGGATCGTCGAAGAATTCTCCATATACATACTCTTTCAGTGCTTCGATGGAATGGAACAACTGAACACCTTGCCCTTTTCCTGCACGATTGTGTTTAGTAATGAAAGGAACCAAGTCCAGCTCTTTGGCTGCATCAATAATCTGATCCTTACCGACAGATGCGATCGTCTTCGGTGTCGTAATTCCGGTCTCATTAAGAGCCATATACTGATTCACTTTACTTACTTCTAGTCGAAGCGCGCGACTTCCGTTTACAACTGTACGTCCGTATCGCTCAAGCCAAGCAAGCACAGCCTCGGTGAATTCTGGCGCAAAGCGGTGATCTCTTGTGTGTGAAGAAGCACTTATCCGATTATAAAAAACGCCTTCTGGAGGCTCACTTGATAAGTCGAGGTTTCCTTGGTCCAAGTGCCATACTTCAAATGGCAATTTTAGTTCCTTGAGACGTTTTGTTAAATGATCTGTCCATTCGTCATTCTCGTGTAACACATAAATTTTACTCATGAGATCAGACTCCTTTCTGATTGAGCTTCGAGCCATTCTATTTGGTGTTGAGAGTAAGAAATCATTTTATATTAGAATATCTATATTGAATATAACACATTAAACCGACCCTTTTACCCTGTTATGCTCATGCAACTTATCCTATTCAAACAAAATGAAAACGCAACGCACCTTAAATTTCCCTCTTCAATCGCAAAGAATATAACTCTTGATTAGAATCGGTATCAGGATGAAGTGAAAGCGGGAAACTAATTTGTTGGAGAACCAACCACAACCCAAGAATGTTCGTTTACGACCCTCTAGTTCTGATCGGCAGGATAACTGATCCCCATCTGCCTGCGCGCTTCTTGCAGAATTTGGGAGGTAATCAACGTGTTCTTATAAGAATTAACAGCGGACTGAGTCTTGCCTTCTTTAGCAAGGCTGATAAATTCTTGCAGTTCATAATACATTGGAGGAAACTCATCCTGACGATCGAGAACATTAACGGCGCCATCATTAAATCGGATCTCAATATCTTTTGGCTCTGAAATGTTAGGGATGATGATAACCCCCTCTTCTCCTTGTATTTCAGAAAAGGCATAGGAGTGATTAATCTTCGAATGAGTAACCACAGCCTCCATTCCTTCGTATTCAGCAAGAATGCTGCCTTGTCCATCGACGCCTGATGCAAGTGCAACACCATTTGCTTTTAGTGACTTTGGATTACCGAAAAGTACAACCATTGGATATACCCCGTACACTCCTAGATCCATTAACGATCCATTGGAGAAAGCAGGATTAAATGCATTGAGTACTGTACCCTCTCGATATGTGTCATAACGGGAAGAATACTTACAGAAGTTCCCCACATAGCGACGCACCTTGCCGATTTTATGCAAATGTTCTTGGATGCTTGCAAAGCCTGGCATCAATGTAGACTTAATAGCTTCCATTAGCAGAACGTTATTCTCTTTCGCTGTCTCCACCATCCTTGCAGCTTCACGCTGGTTGGATGCCATCGGTTTTTCACATAACACATGCTTGCCGTATTTCATCGCTGTAATAGCCTGTCCAGCATGAAAGGAATTAGGACTGGCGATATAAATGGCATCCACTTCTTCACACTGTGCCATTTCTTCAACCGATGTAAAGGTTAGGTCTGCCCCATATTCCTCAGCAAACTGTTGTGCCTTTGCTTTAGTTCTGGAATAGACGGCCTTCAACTCAAAGTCTGCTACTTCTTGTCCTGCTTCGATCATTAATTTTGTTATGAAATTAGTTCCAATTACCCCGAATCGAATCATACATTCATTCGCTCCTTTTTCGTTTCTCATTATAGTTTACAGTATATAAGGGTTAGCTTTTTTGTTCTATCTCGCATGCTACTGTCCAATTAACTGCCAATAAACCCCGTTCAATTACAGGCGTCCCCCTATTATTCAAACACTCGCTGATTGTCTGATCTAGCAACTGATAATTAGCGGCAACGGTTAGTGATAAGGCTGTAAGGTTAGTAAGACAAAGGGGACGGATTTACTTTTAGTCATCATTACCCTCCTCTAGTCACGAATTGCCGTGTCGTACCACATAAGTGCTTTATGTTCGATCTCTTTCACGATCCCATTTTTCTTCACTATGTAAGATTTTATATCATACGGAAAACGCCGGGCTAAATCTTCTTTAACACCGCCATATCGCGTAACTTCTTTAGGATGAGTTCTCAAATAATCACGAAAAGCTAAATGCCGGGCTACTTCAGAGTCTCCTTTTTGATAAACATGGACATGGTGTGTCCGCTGATAACCGCCCTTTTCAAAGAACCTTCGACCAGGAAGCCCATTTTCTCCTTTTGCTACATAACCAATTTCCGCCATGGCCTCATTGTAAGTATCAATACTATGAATATCCTTACAAACTGCCATGATATCAATGACGGGCTTGGCTTTTAGCCCTTCAACAGCTGTGCTTCCAATATGGTCGATGTGGACAATTTCCTGATTAAAGATTTGGTTTAGGACGTTTGCTTCTTGTTTAAACTCGAGAGACCACTGCTTCTGATAAGAAATGACTTCAACTTTTCGCATCATCTGGCTCCCTTATTTCACTGACAAATTGTTGGACAGCTTGTTTAAATTTGGTCGGTTCCTCTAAAAATGGGTAGTGATTACTATCTTCAAACACGACAAGTTTACAACCTGATATGTGCTCATTCATTTCTAGAGAATATTCTAGTGGGCACTGGACATCATGTTTTCCACACATAATTAAAACCGATGTATCAATCAATTGCAATTTGTGAGTGACGTCAAAAATAGGGAGTTCCCTTACAAAATAATTCATGCGGACGGCGGACATTGTCTTGTGGACACGATCATTAAATAGTTGTTCATATGCTTCAGGCTTATATAGTGATAACTTCGTTCGTTCAATGGTCAATTCTTTGCGTCTCGTCTCAGATAAATCTTTCCGCTTTAATTTTTCGATAAGACTTTGCATGAAAGCGAAGTCTGGATGATTCTCATTATAAATGCATTGGTCCGAGAAAGTCATATATTCTCTTGCAGCCGCGCCTACAATTAATTGAAAATACAAGTGTTCGGAAAAGTAAATACTATATAGAACGCCAAGCATCCCCCCGGTAGAATGTCCGGCAAACCCCCATTTTTTATAACCAAGCATGTCTCGAATTGCTTCTAAGTCTAAAACAGATTCAAACATACTTAATTGATGGGGTTCTGCTGCTTTTTCCGAGCGGCCTGTTTCTCGTAAATTCACCAAGTAAACACGATGCAAGTCGGTAAATGTTTCGGCAAAATAATCACCTGAATCATTAAATTCTGAGTATAGATGTGTAACGCACAGAGGCTGCCCGCTTCCTTTCACAAACACTTCAAATATTCCACGGGATGTTTCAACTAGCCTTGCCTTCCACCCGTCCGTGTCAATTCCCCACTTTTTTAAAAAGGATCTGTACTTTACTTAACTTCGACCCCTTCGTTAAAAAACCCTCCCACATTAAAAGCCTACACCTTCAGTGTAGACTTTTAATCCCTTATATGCTTTAACCCTAATTTTGCTAATACGATTTGTCCTTCTCTGGTCGGGTGAACATCACCTTTAATAATATACTCAGGGTGATCCCTAAATGACTTATAAGCGTTGACCAGCTTTACATTAGTAAAGTGGCTTAAAAGTTCAATTAACGAGCTATATTGCGTGTTAATGTAACTCAACGGAGTGTCTAACTTGTCACCAGCTTCAGGATAAGGATTGTATATGTTATATACAAGTATTTCCCCCTGAGTTAACCGTTCGAGTTCGATGATAGTCGAATATACATTAAAGATTAGATCACGGACAACAAGAGCTACTTCTTCCATTTTGATGCCTTTAAGACCTTGGTTTTCTTTCAGGAGGTTCAGTAGATCATTGCCACCGATATTAACAACAACGTAATTTGCATCTTTAATCGTACTGCGAAACTTGTCGTTGGAACGAACGGCCGTAAGCAGTTCAGAAGATGTCTGCCCCGGTACACCTAGGTTAGTCACCTCTAAATCAGCTTCATTGCCTATAATGTAAGGAAATGCTCCTCCTGAAGGAAGAGTGTTATCTTTTGTTAAGTTATAGCCATAAGGGATTGAATCTCCTATCGCTACAAGCTGTTCCGATTCACGAGCATGAATTGACTGTGGGATAAACAAACTTCCAATAAAAAGTAAGCCAACGCATAAAAGGGTAGTTACTTTTCTCAAAAACCTGTCACCCTTTCTTCACGGGTGAGACCTTGTTATTGACCCGCTTACTGATCAGTATTCCAGAAAATCGGGAAATTCAATCATGTAAACGTCATCCTATATTTTCTTTTATATCCGAAAAAAACAAGACGCCAACCTGCTGGCGCCTATTGCTTATTTACCAATAAATAGTTGGGTCCAATATTGTCCATCTTCTGTGTATCCCACACCTATTTCAGTTACATTCTCATTCATAATATTTTTACGATGGCGAGGACTGTCCAACCAGCCTTTTACAACTTGATCTGGAGTTTGCTGACCTTCGGCGATATTTTCAGCAGCCGTGTCGAATTCAATTCCGAATTGCTTCAGCATTTGAAGGGGACTGCCGTAAGTGGGCGAAATATGCGAGAAGTAATTCTTCTTAGACATGTCCTTAGATTTGGTTTGAGCGACTCTGGCTAGCTCACCGTTAGTTTTAAGTGGCTCAAGCCCTTCCTTTTTGCGAGCTTGGTTCGTCAATTGGACAACCTGTTCTTGAAACGCTCCTGTCACTTCATCGACCCGTTGACGGTTTGTTCCTAAATGGTCCCCGTCTGCTTCAAAAAGGTCTTGATCTCGTGCTTCGGGATCTTCCATAGGAACGTGAGAATTTCCCCCTTCTGAAGGAATGTTGGCTTCAAACCGATCCTGTCCTGATCCCATCCCTATTTCCTCTCGTTGTTCAGGGCCGAAGTCTACACGATTGTAGTTATACGATTCTCGCTCAACAGCTTCTTTATTATTTCCCCCACATGCTGTCAGAACGATGGTCATAATTAGTGCGGAAAATACTAATAATAAATCCTGCTTCATCTTATATCCTCCTCAAGGGATTAATCATCATTACTATTTGCAACGATGAAAAATTTATCCTTGAAAAATGTGGAGGAGCCCAGTGCTCTTAATTAACGCTAGTGATACTTTAAATGAACTTATCTAATAGAAGAAACCCTGATGCATAGAGTCACCAGGGTTTACAAATACTAAAGCATATTCTCTTGCAGCCGGAAGCAGACCACTTTAGATTCGGTCATCGACTCTATTGCATAACGAACCCCTTCACGACCAACTCCAGAGCCTTTGGTCCCGCCGAATGGCATAGCGTCAATTCGGTAATCACTGCTGTCATTAATCATAACGCCGCCAACATTCATATGTTTTATTGTGTAAAAAGCATGATGAATGTTGCTTGTGAAAATACCCGCTTGCAAACCGTAGTCCACATTGTTTGCCTGCTCGATCGCTTGATTCAAATCCTCAACAGGTTGAATCAACACAACAGGACCGAAAATTTCTTCTTTCGCGATTTTAGCTGTCGCGGGGACATTTGTTAATACAGTTGGATAGTAATAAACTCCTTCCCGTTTACCGCCTACCTCAATTTCAGCCCCGTCAGCAACTGCTTCGTTCACCCATGCTTCCACACGCTCAGCTTCACGTTGCTCGATCATTGGGCCGACATCTGTCAGTTCATCCATTTTATCTCCAACTATTAGTTCAGCGGTTCGATTAACGAACGTGTCCAGAAATGTAGAATAGATCTCTCTTTCCACATAAATCCGCTGTACTCCAATACAATTTTGGCCAACCGCTGAAAATGCCCCAGATACTGTAGACTGGACGGCATCGTGAAGATCAGCATCCTTCAAGACAATAACCGGGGAATTGGAACCAAGCTCCATGCTGATTTTTTTTGCACCAGCTCTTTGAGTGATTTTCTCTCCTGCATTTGGTCCGCCGGTAAAAGAAATCATTTTTACAGATGGATGTGTGACGAGTGTATCTCCAAGCTGACGTCCGGACCCTGTAACGACAGATAAAAACCCTTCCGGAAGCCCGGATTCTACAAAAGCCTCTGCTAATTTCAGTGCACTTAGCGGTGTAACGGAGGCCGGTTTGACTACAATGGCGTTACCCGAGGCAATTGCAGGTCCGATTTTGTGTGCCACGAGATTCAACGGGTCATTAAACGGTGTAACTGCTCCAATCACCCCAACAGGGAAACGATATTGGTACCCAACGCGATTTTCACTTCCTTCATTTTGGTCAAAATTGATGGTTTCCCCATTCATTCTCCGTGCTTCCTCCGCACTGATTTGAATTGTTTGTGTGGCCCGCTTTACTTCACCTCGCGCTTCATTAATGGTTTTACTTCCTTCAGAAGCGATTAGGCGAGCAAATTCCTCAGCATGTTCCTTCATATAATTTGCGACCCGGTTTAAAATCGTGATCCGCTCATGCGTCGGCCAAACCTGGGTGTTCCTGTACGTTCGTTCAGCCTCTTCAATTGCGAGTGTCATATCTTGTTTTGATGCGAGAGGAACGCGAGCGATCAGTTCATTATCTTGAGGGTTGCGCACTTCGAACGTGTCTTTGGCACTAACCCATTTTCCGCCAATCAACATCTTCATCGCCTTTATTTTTGTATGCATTGGCATCCCCTCCTTTATATTTTGGCCAGCTGCTTCTCCTTCTGATAATGAATTAAGTCAATCAGCAGTGAAAAGCCTGTTTCTTTCAAGCCTGCACCTGCTCCAGTCAGCATAATTGGGCCGGCAAGGTCACATTCATAGACGATCGCGTTTGTGGCTCCTGCTACTCCCGCAAGCGGGTCATCCGCATCAATACGTTCCGGCTTCACACTCGCCTTAATTTTCCCTTGTTCATTTTTAACACGAGCAAGCAAGCGCAATTTCTTTCCATCATGAAGGGCTTCCTGCACCTGTGCAGACGTCACGTTACTTATCCCTTCACACTCAACTTCCGCGTGAGAAAGAGATTCATCCATTAAATAATTGGCTAAAATTACTGCTTTATAACGAGCATCGTACCCCTCAACATCACTTGTAGGGTCCGCTTCAGCATAGCCCAGCTTCTGTGCTTTCTCTAGCGAATCTTGATAGGAATAGCCTTTTTCCATTTCTGTCAAAATATAATTCGTTGTTCCATTGAGAATCCCTTTTATCTCGGTAATTTGATTACCGGCAAGTGTTTCAACAGGCATCCTTAAGGCAGGGGTTCCGCTCATTACCGTTCCTTCAAATCCAAAGAACACCTCTTGCCTTCTAGCTAATTTAGCTAATTCACGATAGGCTAAAGCGACAGGCCCTTTATTCGTTGTTATTACACTCTTTTTATTTTCAAAAGCAGTTCGGCAATGGGTAATAGCCGGCTCCCCCGTATTTACATCTGTAAAGGTTACCTCAACAATCACATCTGCGTTGGAATGGGCGATCGTATCCAAACTGCTCCATCCTCTTTTTACCCGTGGTCCACCTGCAAAGTTCTCAACCGATCCATCTTCACGGACCGCTTCAAGCAATTTCTCCACATCTAACCCGTCTGGATCATATACTGAACCTTTCACCATATCGGCAACAGCTACAACTTTGGCATTAAGTCCGTACGAATCATCCAAGCTTTCTTTTCGCTGTAGTAAAATTTCAGCAAGGGCCTGCCCGACGCCACCGAATCCAACAAAAGCTATATTTACCATTACACTTCCCCTCCTTTACGCTTCTAGAAGCTGATAGACACTTTTTACAATAATCGCTACCCCATCTGACAGTGCCTCTTCATCAATATCAAAACGAGGATGGTGCAAGCTCCGTTCTTCCTCAAGCCCGCACCCGAGGAAAAACATTGCTCCGGAGATACGTGCTGTCATATGACTGAAGTCTTCACTGCCCATCCCAAATGGTTCATTAATAACCTTCATTCCGTCAGCCACTTTGCGAATCACGTTATTGATTGCTGGGTCGTTCACGAGAGCTGGTTCACCGTGGTGGACCGTTAACTCAAAGTCGCCGCCTAATGCTGTAACGACTCGGGCGGCTCCCTCAATCTCTTTTACCAGGAGTTCCCGAACTTCATTCTTGTAAGATCGAACAGTGCCTTGAATCTCAACTAAACTTGGAATCACATTATTCGCTTCCCCAGCATGGATTTGCCCAACACTTATCGTGCCAACCTCAAGCGGGTTTACCCTGCGTCCATTTAAGCTATACAGCGCCTGTAGTAAATACGTAGACATCCAGACCGGATCGTTCGTATGGTGTGGATAACCTCCATGTCCGCCATTGCCTTTTACAATTAAGTGAAAATCATCATTGTTAGCCATACTCGGCCCATCATGCACCTGAAGTTCGCCAGTCTTAAGCCATGGACACATATGAAGGGCAAGCACTGCCTCGACGTCGTCGAGAGTACCTGAACCAAGCATCTTTATTGCCCCCGTCTCCCCAAGCACATCACAATTTTCTTCAGCTGGCTGAAAGATTAACTTCACTGTTCCTTTAAAGAGGCCATTTTTTGCATCTTCAGCCAGCAGCTTTGCTCCGCCTAACAAAATAGCGATGTGGGCGTCATGTCCGCAGGCGTGCATCACACCCGGATGTTTTGATCCGAACGAGAGTTCTGTCTGTTCATAAATCGGCAGAGCATCCATGTCCGCCCGCAGCCCAATCACAGGACCTTCCCCTGTCGTGAGGGTAGCCACAACACCATACCCTCCCACTTCAGTCTCAATAGTATAAACGTCAAACGAACGAAGGATCTGCACAATGGTCTCACTCGTTGCCTTTTCCTGAAAACTAAGTTCGGGAAATTGGTGGAAGTGCCGTCTCCATTTGGTGATTTCCGGGAGTATTGTTACAGATCGTTCAACTAAGTCCGTGGTTTTGGTTGTCACATGGACCCCTCCCTTAGTTCTTGATCATAATATCGACTGGCAGTGCTTTAAAAGCTTGCTCCAAATCCTGTATCAAATCATCAATATCTTCGATTCCAGCTGAATAACGAATTAACCCTTCCGGAATTCCCATTGCCGCTCGTTCTTCAGGTGTACATTCCACATGACTCGTCGTTCTGGATGGCCCAACTACTGTTTCCACTGACCCAAGATTGGCCGCTCGATTGGCATACTGCAGTTTCGGCAGTAATTGACGAACGGTTTCCACACCGCCTTTAACAGAAAAGCTGAGCATGCCGCCAAAGCCCTTCATCTGTTCTTTAGCAATGTCGTGGTTGGGGTGACTTACAAGTCCAGGGTAAAATACGTCATCAACGAGCTCTATTCCTTGGAGAAACTCCGCAATTTCCTGAGCGTTTTTATTTTGCTGATCGATGCGCAGCTTCAATGTTTTCATGCCTCGAAGAAGCAAGTAAGCTGCCATAGGATCAAGGGTGGCGCCATTAATTTCACGATAGTGATAGACCGCTTCAACAAGTTCTTTGCTTCCACAAACAGACCCGCCAAGTGCATCAGCATGACCACCAAGAAACTTCGTGGCACTATGAATCACTAAATCGGCACCAAGTTCAAGTGGATTCTGGTTGACAGGGGTAGCAAACGTATTATCAACGACTACAATAGCTCCCGCTGCTTTACCAGCTTGTGCCATCCGCTTAATATCTGTTATTTTCACGGTTGGGTTTGTCGGACTCTCCAAATAAAGTACTTTACAGCCTCTTTCAATTTCTTGTTCAATCGCGTCATGGTCACCTGTATCGCAAAGCACGACATCTACTTTTTGTTTAGGAAGAAATTCTGTAAAAATTTTATTTGTTCCGCCATACGTGTCTTTTATCGATACGATACGGTCGCCTGGAAATAACAAGGTGCCAAGGGTGTTACTGATTGCAGCCATGCCTGTTGAGAAACTTGTTGCTGCTTCTGCTCCTTCCAAGATGCGGATCTTCTCTTCAAAAGCTTGAACAGTTGGGTTTGTATTACGTCCATATATGTGACCAGGTTTGTTACCAATTGCCACTTCATACCATTCATCCATATCGTCATAACCAAACGATACACTATGAACGACTGGAACTTGTGTGGCGCCAAAGGCAAGCGAGTCTTTCTCCCCAGCCCATATTGATTTTGTACTAAATTTAGCTTCACTCATTATAATCATCCTCCTTAAAGTTTAATTGCTGATAGGCGTAACGAGCGATTTGCGTGTCTTGCACCCCTGTTCCCGTCAGATCGCAAACGGTGATTTGGTTATACCCGGTTCTCCCAGGCTTTAGGCCGCTCGTAATTTCTCCTAATTCATGTACTTGATTAATTAACTTGCTGTTTGAACACGATCTAAGTTCGCCCAGTATGAGTGACTGTTCTTTTACATCACAGACGACTAAGTCCGCCTTTTCGAGCACATTAGTATCAAGCTCTTGCTTATGCTCTGCATCTGAGCCCATGGCAGTAATATGCTGACCTTCGTTGAGCCACTCAGCCTTAAGGACCGGCTCTGTTGCCGGGGTGGTTGTAATAATAATATCGCTGTTGTTGACGGCTTCGCTTGGCGTATTCTTAATATCCACTCGCATGTTCAACGACTTTTCAATAAATGATTTGTATTGTTCTGCCTTTTCACGACTTCGTCCGTATACCTGGACTTGGTCTATCGGTCGAACATGTGTAAGGGCTTCTAATTGATATTTAGCTTGTGATCCTGTACCAATGATGCCGACTGTCCGGCTGTCTTCCCGACTGAGATGCTTAGTAGCTACGGCTCCTGCGGCAGCTGTGCGAATATCTGTGAGCAATCCATTGTCTGCAAGGATCGCTTGGGGTTCCCCGGTCGTTGTGCTAATGAGAATCATCATGCCGTTTGCACTGGGAAGACCCAGTTTTGGGTTGTTGAAAAATCCGGACGAAAGTTTAACGGCAAAACTGTCGTAACCTTCGATATAAGCAGATTTAATATCAACTTCGCCATTGTTAGCAGGGATATCAATTCGCATAATCGGCGGCATCGCAACTTTTTTTGTTTTAAGCGACGTGAATGCGCTTTCAATACCATCGATGACAGTTGTGTTTAATCGGACTGCGTGTTGAATTTCATCTTTTGTATAGAGACGCATGATTCCCTCACCTCCTAGCTGATTTGACCGTTTGA
Source organism: Halobacillus shinanisalinarum (assembly GCF_022919835.1). Classification (NCBI taxonomy): domain Bacteria; kingdom Bacillati; phylum Bacillota; class Bacilli; order Caryophanales; family Bacillaceae; genus Halobacillus; species Halobacillus shinanisalinarum. The sequence continues at coordinate 2,169,223 of NZ_CP095074.1, forward strand.
ACTAATGTTGAATGGGTCGTTTCTGACAATCAATTCTTGCGGGTATGTGGTAAATCGTTCACTCCCTGTCTCTGTCACGCGGAATGTTTCGCTTATCTCAATACCATCGGAATCGAACCAGAGTGCTGGTATGAGATGAAAGGTCATGTTTGGCTGCAGGACTGTGTTGTCACCCTTGCGAATGCTCGCGGTGTGCTCTCCCCAATCCGGTGGGTAATTCAGCCCGACTGAATAACCAAGACGAGATTCCTTTTCAAATCCGTACTTTTGAATACTTTTACCCCATACTTCTTCTAAATCACTGCAGGTCATACCCGGCTTTGCGGCTTGAAGCACATTTTGAATGCCTTCCGTGACTACAGATGACAAGTTGTTGAGCCTTTCACTCGGTTGACCAATTGAAACGGTTCGTGCAAGTGGAACATGATATCGTTTATAACAGCCTGCCAGTTCTACAATCACTGCACTGCCTTCAACGAATGGCCTATCTGTCCACGTGAGATGGGGGATCGATGTATTTTCCCCTGTAGGAAGTAGTGGAACAATGGCTGGATAATCACCACCGAATTCCGAGGTACCGCGAACCATGTGGTAGTAGATCTCTGCAGCAGTATCGCACTCTCGCCCACCGGCCCGAATACTTTCGACTCCTTTAGTCATCGCCAAGTCTGCAATTGTAGCTGCCCGCTTCATATATTCAATTTCCTGGTCTGATTTAACAATCCGAACCCCATTCACTAGTAATGATGCGTCATGGAAATTCGCGTTAGGCATCCCTCGCTTTAGGCGATCAAGGGCCATTGCTGTGAAATAATAATGGTCCATCTCGACACCAACATTACGAGTGCCTTGACCAATTTGTGTCAAAATTTCGGAAATAAAGTCCATTGGGTGATAGACACTTGAGTGCACATAGTAATCAGGGTAGGAAATAATGTTCTCATCATAGATCCACGTCTTCACCCTGGCACCATTTGCATCCTGGAAGCGCCCAATCCATATCGGCTGCGGTTCATCGATCATAATCACAAGCATCTGATGCACGTAAAATGACCACGCATCATAGCCAGATAAATAATTCATATTTGCAGGATCCGTAATTAATAACACTTCAATTCCTTTATCGGCCATACGTTCCTTTGTCTTCTTCAAACGACTTTGATACTCTAAAATATCAAATGGAAGCACCATGTTTTTTCCCTCCCTACCGTTATCTGAATAGTTTAATTACTATTACATTCATTGTATTCACTAGACTCTTTTAATGTAATGTAAAAAATGTATGAAGTTATAAAGATAATTTTTGTACAATTTAGGAATCCGCTACTACGAGGGTTTGATTGCATAATTTTTGTAAAGAATATACGATTTGGTAAAAGGGAGATTATGAGAAGAGGGAAGTTGTAGAATGGTATGAGTTAATCGACAGAGGACTTAACCTTTTCCAGCTGCTCACGTGCTTTGCGGTTTGTGGACTGGAAGTAATTTTAAAAAAGAAAATGCTTCAGTAGCCTTCGATTGAGTTTTACAAGATTATGACCATTTCAGTGCACTTAGGTGGTATTCAGATTGATTCTTTGATATCAGAAAGGAGGAAATAAAAAGAATGAAGAAACGCATGAAGTATTATTTAATCAACTTAAAGATTATCGCAGCTATCTGTTAGAAGTTGTAGAAAACACAACTGTTGAAGAAGCAGAGATCATCCCAGCAGGATTCAACAATAATATCCAGTGGAACCTAGGTCATGTTTATTTAGACCAATATATGTGGATTCAAGCTATCACAAGAGAAAGCACCAACGTCCCAGAAGAATTTAACTCTTGGTTTGGATTTGGGACTAACCCAGCTGATTTTGACGACAATACCCCTTCATTTGAAAAGTTGAAGAAGCTACTTAGTGAGCAACCGCGGGAAATACAGAACACCTATAGCGATAAGTTAGAGTTGGAGTTCCCACCAACTGAAATGGGGATGCATACTATCGAACAAGTATTAGTAAGGACCATTTTTCACGAGGGAATGCATATCCAGACACTGCTTGACCTTAAAAAGTGTATGTAGATTGAATATAAGTTAGTAAATTGAGTAATGAACCGAACCACCCATATATGTAGGTTTTGAATTTATAGAGGGCAATGGTATAAAATAAGACTATTAAATAGGAAGTGGATCAATAGGATGAGGGGAAATCTAACTTAGAAACCGTTTCATTAAGAATTAAAACTTATGAATGGATTAGAAAATGATATAACCTTAAAAAGCACATTGTACAAAGTGCTGACTTCATTAATAGACACTCTTCTATTATAGGGGAAGTGTTTTTCTTTTTTATAAGTGTGTGTTCAGTTGCGAATGAGAACGTCGACAAAGATCGTCACGTCCTATGCGTAGCAAGAAGCTCGGAGGCGCGAAAGTTTTAGGACCACAGCATATGCCTTTCCTACGTGAGGACTGAACCGAGCAACAAAGAAATTCGCCGTTGATCATTTGGTGACTTTTTGAACATCCTCTATAAATAATAGTCGGAGTCTATGTCTTCAAAGCACTTATAAATAAAACAGTGAAACGGATCTAAAAGTAAAAGCGGAGCGGAGCGGACGAACTGAATAACATAGTGCTTTACAGTCAATCCTTCAAGTAACCATTTAAATCAGTATAAACTGCCATCCTATGCCCAAAGTGTTACTAAAGTTTGAATAATTTGTGTCAAGATTTCATAAAAAAAGTGATCTTTATATGACAATTCATTTAAGACTATCTAGGCTTCAAGTTTATTTGCTATACTACCCGTAGTTATTTATGAGCCAAACATAAATCCTTTTAAAATAAGATGTGAGAAGGAGTGTATCGCCCAAGTGGAACGCAGGAAACGACACATGAAGAAATGGCTGACGTTGTTGCCACTCAGCCTAGTTTTATTGTTAAGTGGCTGTGGTCAAATTACCGTACTTGATCCGAAAGGCCCTGTCGCCGAAAGTCAGAAAGAACTAATTATCTATTCTATCGTGTTCATGCTGGTAATTGTTTTGGTTGTCTTTGCTTTATTCACGTACATGGTCGTAAGATTCCGGGACCGGCCTGGACGAGGTAATAAGGACTATAACCCTAATATTCACGGCAACACCCCTATAGAAATTGTCTGGACGGTTATTCCAATTATTATTGTCACTGCTCTATCCGTACCGACAGTGCAAACCTTATATGAATTGGAAAAGCCACCAGAATCGACGAATGATGAAGAACCCCTTGTCATTTATGCAACATCTGCCGATTGGAAGTGGTTCTTCAGTTACCCGGAACAAGGAATCGAAACCGTGAATTATTTGCATATTCCGACTGACCGTGCGGTTGAATTCCGTTTATCTTCAGCCGATTCGATGGCCTCACTTTGGATTCCAGCGCTCGGCGGCCAAAAGTACAATATGGCCGGTATGCAAAACACCCTCTATCTGCAAGCCGATGAACCTGGGGTCTATGATGGCCGTAATTCCAACTTTAATGGAGAAGGCTTTGCTAGACAGACCTTTGAGGTCTATGCCGAAAGTGATGAAGAATTCACTAACTGGGTAGAGGAAACACAAAGTGAAGCACCGGAACTGACACAAGACCAATATAATGCCTTACTTAAGCCTGGGCTGTTAGATAAAATGGCATTTTCATCAACCCATTTGGAGTGGGTTAAACACGGTACACTCCCTGGGATGGACTATGCTATTAAACGACACCGTGATGCTTACGGAAAAACGCTACATTTGAAAAATGGCGAGGAAGAGGACACCCATGAAGAGTGATCAAAGGAAGCAGGTGAAATATTATGCAACTAGATGAGTTTTTTGTCACAGGTGAACCGCTTATTTATGCAGGAATGGTTTCCATCGCGCTCGTAACGGCGGCCACCATCTTTATCCTAACCTATTTTAAAAAGTGGGGGTGGTTGTGGCGTGAATGGCTGACCACCGTTGACCATAAAAAAATAGGAATCATGTATATACTCAGTGCTCTTGCCATGCTATTCCGCGGTGGTGTAGACGCACTAATGATGCGAACACAATTGGCCTTCCCTGATATGAATTTTCTAAATTCACAGCACTATAATGAGATTTTCACGACACACGGTACTGTTATGATCATTTTCATGGCCATGCCATTTTTAATCGGGCTAATGAACGTAATCGTACCGTTACAAATAGGAGCTCGGGACGTTGCCTTTCCGGCTTTAAACGCGCTAAGTTTTTGGTCGTTTCTGTTCGGTGCAATGTTATTTAATATATCGTTTGTTATCGGTGGATCACCTGACGCGGGTTGGACCAGTTATACACCTCTCGCCGGTGCTGCAATGAGCCCTGGACCTGGACAGAACTTTTATTTACTAGGTTTGCAACTTTCAGGAATAGGAACATTGGCCACAGGTATTAATTTTATGGTTACAATTATTAAGATGCGCGCTCCAGGTATGAAAATGTTTAAAATGCCGATTTTTACCTGGTCAACGCTAGTCACAGCATTCATTATTGTTTTTGCCTTCCCTATTTTAACGGTCGCTTTAGCATTAATGACAATCGACAGAATCTTTGGTTCCCAGTTCTTCACCTTGACAGGGGAAGGATTACCGATGATGTGGGCAAACTTATTTTGGATGTGGGGTCATCCGGAAGTATATATTGTTATCCTACCGGCGTTTGGAATCTTTTCAGAGGTCATTGCAACCTTTGCCCGCAAGCAGTTGTTCGGTTATAAAGCAATGGTATGGTCAATGATCTTAATTGCAGGGTTAAGCTTTCTCGTTTGGGTGCACCACTTCTTTACAATGGGTGCCGGAGCGTTCGTTAACTCTGTGTTCTCTGTATCAACGATGCTAATTGCTGTGCCAACCGGTGTGAAAATATTCAACTGGTTAGCCACATTATATAAATCTAAGATTCAATTTACTGTAGCGAATCTATGGGCGCTCGCCTTTATCCCGAGTTTCGTTATCGGCGGCGTCACCGGTGTCATGCTCGGCATGGCCGCAGCAGACTATCAATTTCACAATTCTTATTTCTTAGTCGCTCACTTCCATTACGTTCTTATTGCCGGTACAGTATTTGCTTGTTTTGCAGGCCTTGTCTATTGGTACCCGAAGATGTTTGGACACAAGCTCAATGAGAAAATCGGCAAATTAAGCTTCTGGTTCTTTCTCATTGGCTTCCATGTTTGCTTCTTCCCACAATATTTCGTAGGGTTAGATGGGATGCCGCGTCGAGTTTTCTCAATCATCCCTGAATGGATGCCGCTTAATGTAATTTCTACTGTAGGCGCATTCGGCATGGGGATTGGCTTTGTTATCTTTGTTTATAACATTTACTACAGTTTCCGTTACAGCGAGCGTGAAAAAACTGGAGATTCTTGGGATGGCAGAACACTTGAGTGGGCTACACCAACACCGGTACCTTTTTATAATTTTGCAACGGTTCCACATGTTGAAGATCATGATGCCTTTTTAGATATGAAGAAAAAAGGTCAAACGACATTTGATGAGGAGAAACTTGAACCGATTCATATGCCTAGTAGTACAGGACAACCATTCATCATGATGGGAATAATGTTTATAGCTAGTTTCGGCCTTGTCTTCGAGTGGTTATGGATGGCCATCGCTGGGCTAGTCGGCGTTTTGATTATGATGGGAATCCGTTCATTTGATTATGATGATGGTTTTCATGTTGAAGTAGATGAAATTAAGCGTACCGAACGCTCGGCAAGGAGGTTATAATATGAGTTCACACGAACTAAAATCCGGTCCGCTTGAGTACCGCACGGAACAAGGGCAGATGAACATTCTTGGCTTTTGGATTTTCCTTGGCGCAGAAATTGTTTTGTTCTCCACACTCTTTGCCACTTATGCTGTGTTGTTTGGACGGACAGCTGATGCACCATTGCCAGGGGAACTATTTGAACCAGGTACTGTACTCATCATGACGTTTCTTTTGCTCACGAGTTCCTTTACATGTGGTATTTCTATCCATGAAATGCGTCGGGGATCGGTAAAGGGACTGACAACCTGGTTGATTATTACATTACTCCTTGGCCTTGGGTTCCTTGGTTTTGAAATATATGAGTTCATTCATTATGAACATGAAGGAGCTACATTACAATCGAGTGCCTTTTGGTCCAGCTTCTTTGTTCTGGCTGGTACACACGGCTTGCACGTGACACTCGGTATCGGGTGGGCTATTCTTCTGTTGCTACAGCTTGCGAAACGTGGTTTGACACCTGTTACCAGTCGAAAAGTCTTCATTATCAGCTTATATTGGCACTTCCTGGACGTCGTCTGGATCTTCATCTTTACAAGTGTTTATTTAATCGGGATGGTGGTTTAACATGGCAGAACATACAAAACGTATTCCTGTTCAACACATTGTTGGCTTCGTCTTGTCCATTACTTTAACATTGCTTGCCGTCTGGGCTGCACTGGGGTCAAATTTATCAACGACATGGATCATCGTTTCGATCATGGTCCTGGCAGTTATTCAGGCTGGTATCCAGTTGTTCATGTTCATGCATATGACTGAATCCGAAAGCCGCAATGGACACGTACCATGGAACATGATGTTTCACGGTTTTGTTCTGGCTGCTATCGTTGTCGCTGGCTCTCTGTTTACGATGTCATTTGGCCATGACCATAATGGCGGTGAGCATAACCAACAAGAGCAACAAGAACAGCATCAGCAGCATAGCGGCCATTAGGAATATGGTATTGGCAGATGCTAAAACAAAATGATTCAATCTTAGGAAAGACATTCTAAAAATTCTCCAGGGGTGGTGTTTGGTTTGGAAAAAAATAAAGAACTTTACGGCGGATACGGCCATGAGCCTGGTGGATTGCCTTGGAAGAATATAATTAGCTTTGTTCTTTGCGTCATATTGGCATCTTTTACACTTTGGGGAGCACTTTATTCGGATTATACGTTTAAGACTCTGCTATTCGTCATATCAGTCATTGCTTTTTTACAAGCATTGCTACAATTATTTTATACTCAAGCTCGGCAATAGAGCACAGAAAAAGCCTCCTTTCCTGAATTGTGAAAGGAGGCTTTTATTTTTTACTGATAACTCTCTTGATATTTTGCCTGTGAATTGGCAACGTGTATGATGAACATGACCCAAGCTACTTCTGCAACAACGAGGCTAAGGTAGAACATGACCCATGTGATCGAGAAAGCGGTCGGGGCTACCATGAACATCGCCTCAAAGAAGTAAAGCCACATTCCCACAAGCAAAATCGTTTGAGCAATAGCAAGCTTCGTCTTTTTCAAATGAATAAACACAAATGGGGCAACCGTTGCAATTAACAGAAACATTAGCACAATACCCATTGAATCCAACTCCTTATTTAAATGTTCCCTTGTAAGCGTATTCTCATTATAATCATTGTAACAGAATATCCTCATAAATGACACATAAACTTCACAATTTGTTCTTGAATTTTTAGAAGTTAGTATTTTGATAAGAAATGAAGCATAGGAATCCTTTAAATTAAATGATTTTAAATGACCTTTTATTAATTAGAAAGTCTCTAGGAGGAACGAATTAAATAAGTTTCCGGCGATTCCAGTGCTCTAGAAGATAATACTTTTAATTGCAACATAATAATAAGTAAGTAAGTAAACGGGGAGGAATTTGTAATGTCATCTATACGTCTTGACGATGGTGTAGAACTGTATTATGAGGATATTGGTGAAGGCAAGCCGATTTTATTCCTTCATGGAGTTTGGATGAGCAGTCGCTTTTTTCAAAAACAAACTAACTACTTTCGTAAGGGTTATCGGATGATAACTTTAGACTTGCGTGGCCATGGACAGTCCTCACATGTGGATTCTGGCCATACAGTGGCTAATTACGCTCGGGATGTAAAGCAATTTGTTGATAAGCTGAAGCTGAAGAATATAACTCTTTTAGGATGGTCGATGGGCGCCTTTGTCATTTGGGAATATCTTCATCAATTTGGACAAAATAATATTAAGGCGACAGTTATCGTTGATGAATTAGCTTCTGATTTTAAATGGAATGACTTCAAGATTGGTGCCTTTGATCTTCCTGCGTTAACTGGCATGATGCGTGATATCCAAACAGACCAAAAAGAATTATTATCTGGGTTTATCCCCTTAATGTTTAAGGAAAATGTACCTAAACAAGAGATGGAGTGGATGCTTGAGGAAACGATGCGGCTTCCTGCTTCGATTGCAAGTGCGATTCTGTTTGACCAATCAATCATTGACTGCCGTCCATACCTACCATCGATTACGATACCTACTTTACTTTGCTTCGGTAAGACAGAAAAACTTATTCCTGTCGCTGCAGGTGAACATTTGCACAAAGAAATCACTAATTCCCGCCTAGAACTCTTTGAAAATAGCTGCCATTGTCCTTTTTTAGAAGAACCCGAGCGGTTTAACAATGTAGTCGATTCGTTCATTAGAACCCTTGACTGAAAAAGTCGCCCCATGAACAGACTAGAAATAACTAGTAGAGAGCCAGGGGCAAGTCTTTGCTCCTGGCTTACTCTTCATTTATCGGCACTAGCCACCGATAACACGGCGGCCAGCTCCTAGAGTCTCTCCACCACACGGCTCACATCATCAGCTTGGGTCACCGCCGAAATAACAGACACCCCATCGGCACCCGCTTCCAACACAGATCGAGAATTCTGAGCCGTAATCCCGCCAATTCCAACGAGGGGCATATTTGGATACATCGCTCTCACCTTCGTAATCCATTCCGTACCAACAGGCGCCTTAGCATCTATCTTCGTCGAAGTCCCAAACACAGGACCCGCACCCAAATAATCCACTACATCTATAGCACTTTTCCTAACCTCGGCTTCACTAGAAACCGATAAACCTATAATTTTCTCAGGAAAAGTCGAACGCAATTGCTCAACGTCTACATCATTCTGCCCAACATGAATACCATCCGCTTCCAATGGTTCCACCAAAACGCTGTCATCATTTACAATAAACATCACATGATGCTTCCGGCAAAGCTGGCGAAGCTTCAAGCCAAGTTCAAGCTTTTCCTCTGTCTCAAGAGCATTCGGCCCTTTTTCACGAAACTGAAAGGCTGTAATCCCACCAGCGATCGCTTCCTCTAGAATGACCACAGGATCACGCTGGCAATTTTGACTGCCCATGATAAGATATTTTCTTAGTCTTTGCTGTAGATTCATGAGGAAGAATCCTCTAGTTGCGATAGATTCATGGTCAGCGCATCGATAAAATGAGCAGCAAACGTTCCCGGTCCATTCACGCCAGGCTGAGAAGCAGCCTTCTCTGCTGCTAATCCGTAAAATTTCACCGCTGTATAAGCCTGTTTCAGAGGTGTACCTGTCGTTGATAAGCAAGCTGTAACAATTGATCCGAGCAAACAGCCTGCTCCAGTCACTTGCGAAAGCCAGGCATGCCCCGTTTGATTGCTAATCATCTCTTCCCCGTCTGAAATCACATCCACTTTACCTGTCACAATAGCTATCGTGTCAAATTTATCAGCAACTTTTCGAGCGATCTCATCGGCATTGTCTGAATCGACAGAATCGACACCTTTTGTTTCTAAAGGCATCCCAACGAGATGAGCTAACTCGCCTGCATTTCCTTTAATGGCTGTAGGCTGCACTTCTGCTGCGATTCGCTGAAAAGCTTCCGTACGAAACGTTGTTGCCGCCACACCAACCGGGTCAATCACGACAGGAATCCCTTTCTCATTCGCGGCTTTTCCAGCTAAAATCATTGCTTGAACCTGACCCTCTGTTAACGTACCCATATTGATCAATACACCATCAGATACATTCGCAATATCAGCTGCATCTTCCTTAGCCATCGCCATAATTGGTGAACCACCAAAGGCCAATAATCCATTGGCACTAAAGTTCATGACAACTTGGTTCGTTAAGTTATGAATTAGCGGCTGTTTCTCCCTTACTTCGGAAACAATATCTAAAGCCATTTGTTAAAAACCTCCTCGCGTGTAGCAAAGTGATTCGTCGGCCCGCTTCCATTACCTAGATCAAAGGAATGGCGAATCGCTTCCGTAACAAAATGCTTCGCTTGCTCGACAGCTTCTACCATAGGCGCTCCTTGACTTAAATAAGCCGTTATCGCTGCTGAATACGTACAGCCTGTTCCGTGGGTATTTTTCGTTTCAATTCGTTCACTTGTAAAGGTATGAATCCCAGATCCATCATATAAAAAGTCAACCGCTTCTCCTTTTATATGACCACCTTTTACTAAGGCTGCACCAGCACCAAATCTAGTAACCATTTGCTGTGCCGCTTCCTTCATGTCCTCACCGCTCTCAATTGTTCCCCCTAAAATATCCTCTGCTTCAGGGATATTAGGTGTGACAATCGAAGTTAGCGGCAGTAGATTCTCTCGAAGCCATACACGCGACTCCTCATCAATCAGAGGGTCACCGCTTTGGGCAACCATGACAGGGTCCATCACATAAGGTGCAGACAAGTTCGGAACCCACTCGGCAATCGCCTTCATCATACTAACATTTGAGATCATCCCTGTTTTGAAAGCATGTACAGGCATGTCAGAATAAATCGCCTCAAGCTGATCTTTCAGCATCTCAATGGGAAGATGATGAACGCCACTCACGCCTGTTGTATTTTGAGCTACAACCGATGTGATCACACTCATCCCGTAGCTTTTTAGTTCTTGAAATGTCTTTAAATCGGCTTGAATGCCGGCACCACCGCTCGGGTCAGTGCCGGCAATCGTTAACGCACAAGAAACTTGCTTCATTTCGAACTCACCGCCTCCCCTGTCGGCCATTCTTCACAAGTGTACGCCATTTCCCAGAAATTCAATTCAAGTTGACAACTCTTTCGAAAGGCATCTCTCATTCTACGCAACTCAACCTCTGATGCTTCTTCGGCGAGCTCATCAAGGCGATCACACATGGCCATTGATAGCGTATCAAAATCCTCATTCGCGTAGAACTCTATCCAAGGATAGAACGTGTGATTCGGTGTCGGCTGGTACTTTTTCATCAAGTGATTGCCGATTTCAACGTATGTCCAAGGGCATGGGAGTAATGCTGCCAGGATCTCACCAAGTCCGCCCATTTGCGCATGATACATCATGTGTTTAACGTAGTGGTCGGCTGTCGGCGGTAATGGGTAGCCTTGTAGTTCGTCATAACCTATCCCAACGACATCACAGAAGTTGTGGTGTGGATGTGTTTCACTGTTTAAAACAAATCCTACTTGCTCACTGAAATAACCCATGTCACGGCGTTCGGTTGACTTTGATATCGCGACACCATACACGTGCATAAAAGCGTTTAAGTATTCGTAATCCGCTTTAATATAGTGGGCTAGAGCTTGTTCTGGAACCTCACCCTTGCCGATCCCATCAACAAAAGGATGGTTAAAAATCGCTTCAAATAGTTCGTTATTTTCTTTTCTTAATGTTTCGGTAAATGTCATAAATTTTGCCTCCTTATTTTTAAGAAGGAAGCTACTAAGAGTTTTTGTGAGGCTACTTCCCTTTCGCTGGTATTACCCAGATCAGGTTCCAAGGGACTAAGGAAGAATCCTTATCTCAGCGCACTCGCGCCCCTAGTAGTTTCCGAAAGTTATAGATTTGGTTGTGGGATAGCGTTCGATTGACGCATTTTTGATACGACAAATCCGCCGATCAATGCGCCAGTTGTACTGCTGATAAGAAACGAGGGCAAAAAGGCTAGTGCTCCCACCGAACTGCCCATTAGTATGTTGGCATACGGCACGGAAAACATAGCACCTATCATGCCAGTACCAATCACTTCCCCAGCCGCTGCGGTCCAGGGCTTTTTAGACCATTTGTAAAAGTAACCTGCGAGCAAGGCCCCTATCATACCTCCCGGAAACGCAAGCAATGTTCCGAGTCCGAGTAGATTACGAAGCAGGCCGATCGTAAAAGCGATTCCGACTGCTGGGATCGGCCCAAGCGTGATGGCTGCCATCACATTGACGGCATGCTGCACAGGATAGGCTTTAGCAATACCAGCTGGAAACCAAAGCAACTGGGACCCAAGCGTTCCAATTGCTACAAATACCGCCATCGTCGTTAAGAGACGGGTTCGATTCACATTTTCTCCTCCTTTCATTAAGGGAGTGGATTGAACACTAAAAAAGCCAGATCCTAGAGTGGACCTGGCTTCGAGTGGATAAAGTCATAAGACATTTCGTCTGACTACTTCCCTCCGCTGGTGTTAACCAGATCAGGTTCATAAGAGTCGGAAAGCCTACTTGCTTTCCTCTCAGCCCACATTCGGGCCCCCCTAGTAGTTTTACTTCCTATTCGCTTGGTTGCTTTCATCATAACAAAGCATTTTACGTTTGTCACCGTTTACTCTTCTACTTTTTTTAGCATCCATAACCTGACACTAAGCTCAAGCAAAAACAAGTCATCCGAATTTAACAGTGATAATCCTGTTAATTGCTCAATGTTACGCAGTCTGTGGAGTAAAGATTGACGATGCAAAGTCAAGGCCCTCGCTGTTTGACTCACGTTACTGTTATATTTGTTATAAACGATAAACGTCTGAATGAGATCGGTCTGCCGCTTCTGGTCATATTCTATTAAAGGCTGCAGCGTATCTTTTACAATGCTTTCTATTTCTTTTTCATGGGATAGGGCCATGAGAAGTCTGTTCATTCGGGTATCACTAAAAAAGGTACGGTTTCCTTCCTCATGCTGTTGCTTTCCAATATTTAAAGCGGTTACGGCCTCTTCATAGCTTTGGTGGAAGGAAAGAAACCCTTTATTGTGAAAGGATATTCCCCAGGAAATATTTATTCCTGCAAGCAACTCATTTAATCGTCGTTCGATAAGGTCTAGAAATTGATTACTTGTTTCCACATAAGGATGGCTATCTGCCTCCAAGTAGACAATTACTTCTCCATCCTCAAATGTCGTCATCGTTCGCCTTTTCAAGACCTCGCCAGCATGGGTGACCTCTTTTTGAATATAATAATTGCGACTGTGCATTGAAGAGGATAGTACTGAATGATCTGTTGATCCAATAAGGTTATCTACCTTTTTCTTGAAGCGGATAGAACCGACAAGACAAATGTATGGAAGAGTCAAATCATAGCCTAGCAATTGAGCTTTTGACAATATTTGTTTATCTAAGTTTATATCATTCTTGGCTAGATCCAATAAGAAATGATCTCTAAGCCGGATTTCTGTCATTTCAATGGCATCTTCTTTTACAAAATATAGAGCACTAGCTGTTAGCGCATGTTCCAGAATGTTTAGGACAGGCCATGTTAATTCTGCATCGTCTTTTGGCTGAAAGAGAAGGTAGCCTTGTTTTTTATGATTAGACAGGATAGTAAGTTGATAGCAGTATTGCTCACCGATCTTATATTCTTCAATGTAATGATAAAGAGGGTGGTCACGAAACGGTGTTCCCTCAGCCGGAATGAGTTCGTAATCCCCTTCAACTACTCCGTTCAAGACATCGATTATTCTCTGATCAAAATCATAATTAGCACGCAAAATTTTATTGTGGTCACTGATCGCGACAGGAATCCTCGAATGGTGATAAAGAATGGTCATGATCTCTTGCAAGCCTTTTCCATTTAGCACACAATTAATCAATTCTTGTCTGATTCCTTCGGCTTGCTTTTGTTCAGCTTCCTTCTCTTTGCTAATTTCAATTAATACATCCTGCAAAATATCTCCGAAGCGGACGTCCCATGGAATTTCGATGATGATAAAATCCTGGTCGAAAGCAAGCTGTTGAATGCGATCAGGAATCTTAAAAATGTGCCGTCCTGTAGCAAAGGCGAGTACAGACGCGCCCGATTGCATAACATCCTTTACATAGGTTTCTAAACAATTAGGGTCGTCGCCACAACCAATTCCTGTACTAAGTACAAATTCGTTTTTTCGAACAAAATTCTCTACCGGTGTTTCAATGACGGAGATCCACTCCACATGATTAGTTTCTACATGCTCTTGCCCTACATGGACTTTCGCCGACTTCATTACAGGTAATTGTAAGATATCCTTCACAGTTATTCCCATCCATCACACCCCGCAAGCTTATCTAGTTTTAATCAACTCACGCACCGTTTCATGGTCGACATTATTACCACTGACAATCACCACAACCGTACGCCCATCTCCACTCTCTTCTAATAGCAGCTGGCCGATTCCTGCACCTGCAGCTCCCTCTATCACCATTTTATGATGCTCCATCATAAACAATACCCCTTCTGAAATTGCCTTTTCAGAGAGCAGAAGGCTTTCATCCATATATTCCTGGGTTAATGAAAAGGTGTATTCGTTATGCGGCCCAATCCCACCTAACAAACTGTCTGCCAGCGTAGAGGACTCAGCCATTTTTACGGGGTGTCCTTGTTTAAGACTTTCATGCATCACAGCAGATTTCTCCATCGTAACACCAGTGACACGAATAGAAGACTCGATGGATTTCAACGTATAAGCAATCCCAGAGAGCAAGCCTCCACCTGAGAGCGGAACAATCACTTCGTCTATATTAGGACATTGTTCCATAACTTCAAGTCCAATCGTTCCCTGCCCTGCAATGATATCAAGGTCATCGAAGGGTTTTATCACAGAAACACCTTGTTCCCTTTCCAGCTGATAGCAATAGTCCTCGGCGTCATCCTGATTGTCTCCAACGACAATCACTTCTGCTCCAAGCTGCTTCAGCCTATTCACTTTTCCCTTAGGAACACGCGATGAGATGCATACGATTGAACGAACACCAAGCTGTTTTGCCACATAGGCAACAGCAATTCCATGATTCCCTGTCGAAAATGTCGCCACGCCTTTTTGCTGTTCTTTTAAAGAAAGAGAAAGGATTTTGTTGGCTGCTCCTCTTAGTTTAAAAGCCCCGTAGGCTGCTCGTTTTCAAGCTTTAGATATACATGATCTCCTGTGTGCTTCGACAATGGTTCAGAGTAAATGAGCCGTGTTTGGGCAGCAATACCAGTGATGCGCTGCTTTGCCTTCCAGATGCTCCTCAAGGATAGCTCTTTGCTCAAGGTGAAGCCCTCCCCTTGTTGATAAATTGGTCAGATTTTTCAGACAATGTAACATAAAAATAAAGATCATACCATAATGGTGGATGATCTCGGTTATTTTTTAATTAGAGATTGGATTATGACTTTTTGTAAATGGTGCAAATCACTCACTGATTCAATACTAGCGTGAAGTACTTGTTCGCGCGGCATCACTGCCCAGTCCAGATTGTACCCCGCTTCTAAAGCCAAACAGCGAATGAACTCACGCAAGCTTCGTCCATTACCCTCACGAAAAGGATGCAGTACATTCAATTCAGCCATGAAATAAGTAAGATGCTCAGCTAACTGCTTGCCTTCAGCCTGTTCCCAGTCAACTGCTATTAAGTCGGCGAAAATTGAATCAGACGCTTCCCGAATGAATGAGGCTTGAGCAAAGGAGAAACCATCTTTAGTAATGTTCTCCGTTCTTAACTCCCCAGCAAATGGATATAGATCTTTAAAAATATATTCATGGATTCTTTGCAGATGACGCAAATCAAATTCACCAAGTATAGGTGATTCTTGCAATTCAGACAAACGTTGTGTAGCTAACATCGTTTCCATACTTTCGAGTTGCCGGTCATCCATAAGATCATAATGATTGATCAAAATAGACGTGCCTGCATAACAATAGCGGGAGGATCCACTCCCATACCTTGAGTTAGGCATGGCGAGATAATTCCAGTGCCCGCTTTAAAAATTCCTTATGTGAGATTACACCGGTTAAACATTTCTTCACTAAGATTTCCTGCGCTTGATTTAAGCTTAAGCCCTCGATGGCCATTGAAGCTTTTGCAGAATGCATCAAGTGTTCTGCCTTCTCTTCGGAACGAACGTCCATTCATACACCCTCCGACTTTGTAATTCTATTATTAATTATACTACATTTCGGTATTAAAATACAGCCAATCGTTCGACAAAAACTGGCTGTTACAGGGTTATGAGGTCTTTTTCTTAGAGGTTGATTTCTTCGTCGTTTTCTTTTTAGGTTCTGCCTTTTTAGGTGCCACTTTCTTTTTATCTTTTGACTCATCAAGTGATTTTTCTAATGCTGCCATAAGATCTGTTACATTATCTGGACGTTTCTTGTCCTTAGCCGTTGTTACTTCTTCATTATTTCGTTTCGCCTCAATTAACTCCATCAAGGCCGTACGGTATTCATCATTATATTTTTCCGGCTCAAATTCAGCTGTCAGCTGATCAATTAAGGCTACGGCTGTATCTACTTCTTTTTTGCTTAACTCGGTTTGCTCAGGAACGTTAGGCACATCCGCAACATTCCTTACCTCATCTGGATAATGAATCGTCTCCATAATCAATGTATCTTGATATAATCTTACTATTGCCAACTGCTCCTTGGAACGGATAATGATTTTGGCAATACCTATTTTCCCTGTGTCTTTTAAAGCCTTTCTGAGGAGGCTGTAGGCTTTCGTCCCCCCACTATTTGGGGACATAAAATAACTTTTCTCAAAATATATCGGATCGATTTCTTCAAGCTTAACAAAATCAAGAATCTCAACGGATTTGTCCTCTTGTTCTTTCTTAAGGTTTTCTAAGTCCTCTGGGTCGAGTACAACAAATTTATTTTTGGCATATTCATAAGCCTTTACTATATCCTCGTTGTTAACTTCCTCTTCACAAACAGGACATCTTCTCTTATATTCAATTGGAGACTTACACTTTTCATGTAACTGGCGCAATTTAATGTCTTTGTTTTCCGTTGCAGCGTGCAATTTAATCGGAATGTTTACAAGCCCGAAACTAATCGTACCCTTCCACATTGTATGCATTTCTTTCGCCCCTTTTCTAGCTCGGCGTCTAAACGCCTGCTCTTTGCTATTAGCTTTTACTTCAATGATAAAATTATGACTAAAAACTGTTCACTCGCTCAAAATAATCAGTAGAAAAGAAGGTGAGAGATTTGAATAAACCAATGCTTCCAACATTGTCCGAGGATTTACCGGAGGGCGACGAGTGGATATATGAAGTGAAATATGACGGCTATCGTGCTTTTCTTAAATGGACGGAAGAAGGGATCCAGCTTGTAAGTAGGAACGGTCAGGATTTATCGAGTCGGTTCCCAGAGCTCATTGAGGCGAGGCGAGAAGCCACTCCACCAGATCAATTTCCACTTATTCTTGACGGGGAGATTGTCATTCTGAATACCCCTTATCAAGCCAACTTCCCCCTTTTACAGAAAAGAGGACGCATGAGTAACAATACAACCATTCAACAACGTGCCGTACAACGCCCAGCTACATTTATGGCTTTCGACCTTCTAGAAAACGGAGAAGGTTTAAATTCTTCCGCGTACACTAAAAGAAAGCAGCAGCTAAAAAAAATTATCGATACCATCGGCAGTCAAAGAGTTCAATATGTAGAGGAATTTGATGATGCATCCGTGATTCGCCGCCTTCTTCATCTTCATTTAGGTGAAGGAATCGTTGCGAAACAAAAGAACAGTGCATACGAGAATGGACGTACGAGAAAATGGCTAAAGTATAAACAATGGCGCACCGTATCAGGTTTTTTAACCTCATTCAACCCTCAAAATGAATATTACAAGATGGAAATCTGGAACAAAGATAAACGTGTCCCATTAGGAAGCTTTAAGCATGGTTTAAAATCTGAACAAGCACAGACACTTCAGACCTTTTTTAAAGAAAAGGGAACGAACTGGAGGCTAGCCCCCAGCGTGTGTGCAGCCATTCATTGTCTTATGGCTGAAGATGGGGAAATGCGCGAGCCAGTTTTTGATCGGTTTCGCTTTGACTTAGAGCCTGGCGACTGTACAATTACTAATCGGGATTGGGATCTCCTGTTGTTTCCTAACGACGTAGAGATTACCCACCCGGATAAAACCTTATGGCCTGATATGCAGTTTAGCAAGCGTGATTACCTAATGTATATCAGGGCTGTTGCACCTTATATGATTCCGTTTATAAGGGGTAAAAAGCTGACATTAATCCGCTATCCTCATGGGGTCGGCGATAAATCTTTTTTTCAAAAACATCGATCTGACCATGCACCTAACTATGTAGAGAGCTGGGAGGAAGGTGATGAAACCTTTATGATAAGTAATGGTCTCTCAAGCTTGATATGGTTAAGCAATCAGGGAGCACTTGAATTTCATATCCCCTTTCAAAAAGCCGGTGCAAATGATCCTGATGAGATTGTCTTTGACCTTGATCCACCCAATCGAGAGGAATTTTATCTTGCTGTTACAGCTGCACAGCTGTTGAAACACTTACTAGACAAGCTTGAGGTCCATTGTTTTGTTAAAACTTCTGGAAACAAAGGCATGCAGATTCATATTCCGATTCAAGAAGGAAGCATGACATATGATGAAACGAGGAATTTTACGAAAAGTTTAGTCGACCTGCTCATAAAAGAAAGCCCCGATCTATTTACAATTGAACGGCTAAAGAAAAAACGCGGACAACGCTTATATCTCGATTATGTTCAGCATGCTGAGGGCAAAACGATTGTCTCCCCTTATTCAGCGCGAGCCACTTCGAAAGGCACGGTGGCTGCCCCTGTTTTTTGGAATGAAGTTACCACAGATTTAAACCCTGAAGTCTTCACTATTAAAAATGTTATAAAGCGAGTCCAGGATTTTGGCTGTCCTTTTGATCAATATGATCGGTTGCGGCGTGCACAACCAATTGATGTAATGAAACAATTAGGTGGATGAACATTTGAAAAAGTGAGCACTCAAACTGATTAAAGCTCTACCTTAGCATGGCCAGGAAAAAATCAGAGCCTCGAGATGTGATCTCGAGGCTCTTTCTTATTCTAGAACGCTTTCCGCTTGTTCTCTCAGTTTAAACTTCTGTAGTTTCCCACTCGCATTTCGTGGCAATTCATCAACAAACACATACCGGCGCGGACGTTTATACCGGGAGATACGATTGCCTGAAGTGCAAAATTCTTCAAGTTCCTCCTGTTCCAAATCACCTTTTTTAACAATGTAAGCGACCACTCTTTCACCCCACATTTCGTCAGGTTCACCGACAACTGCGGCATCAAGTATGGAAGGATGGTCAAACAGTACGTCCTCTACTTCGCGTGAATAGATGTTTTCACCACCGGAAATGATCATATCCTTCACTCGGTCGCTTACCCAAAGGTAGCCGTCTTCATCGAAAGAGCCAATATCCCCTGAGTGATACCACCCTTTGTGCAGAACTTCTTCAGAAGCTTCGCGTCGATTGTAGTATCCTGGCATCATACTTGGGCCGCGGACAATGATTTCTCCGAGTTCGTCTGGTTTGCAAATGTCATCAGGTTCAGCAGGTCCATCCTCCCGCGTACGGACAACACGTACCTCATGATTGATCAATGCTCGTCCAGCAGAGCCGGCCTTCGTTAATTGTTCGTCTTCAAGGAGTACGGTGATGGCGGGGCCCATTTCAGTCATACCATAAGCTTGGATAAGCTGTACACCTAGGGCATCGTGTAAACGTTTAGTTAATGCCGGGGCCATTGGGGCGCCACCATAGAGACCTTGCCTGAATGTTTCGAAGTCGCGTTTGTTATATTTCTCTTGCAAGATCATATTCCACATCGTTGGGGCTGCAAACAGAGTGGAAATCTGCTCTTCACGGATTGTTTGAATCATTTCTTTAGCATCAAAGTGATGGAGGATAACGGTTGATGCACCCATCATGACTCTCGGGAGAAATGTACAATGGAGTTCGGCACAATGAAACATTGGAGCAACTGTTAATCCACGGTCCCGATGGGTAAGTCTTAAAGTTGCGGTGAGGATTAAGGCTTGATCTACCATGTCTCTATGGGTGTGAAGAACACCCTTAGGAACACCTGTGGTACCCGAGGTGTACATAATAGCATAGTAATCATTTTCTTCTACTACACAATCTGGGAGAGTTCGATCTACACCCTCTATGACGTCATAATAGTTGCGGGCTAACGCTACATCCTGCTGTTCATCAATGGCCCAGAAACCAATATGTGTTCTTTCGTTTGCGATCGCTTTTAGCTGTGGTGCTGTTGCCCTTTCAAACAGAACTACTTTGGGATTAGCATCTTTAATAATAAAACTGATTTCCTTTGAGGTGAGGCGAAAGTTGATTGGATTAAAAATGGCTCCGATTTTCATACAAGCAAACAACGTTGTTGCAAATTCCGCTGTATTAAAAAGTACGGTAGACACCTTATCCCCCTTATTCACCCCAGAATCTGTCAGCGCATTGGCCAGTCTGTTTACTTCGTCATCCCATTCCTGATACGTCCACCTCATTCCCAGCCTTAAATCCACTAATCCCTCTTTATCCGGAAACTTTGCTACAGTTTGTTCAAACATACTTTTAAGAGTTGATCCCATCCATCTCCACTCCTTTAATCAAGTTTGAAAGCAAATAACTCCACCCCTCAGATACGTCCCATTACCTATTCCTTCCACCTCAGGTCATCCAAATAATGGATGACCTGAGGTGGATACGATCACCAATATTCTCATTATTTTGGTTGCATTCGTATGGCTCCGTCAAGGCGAATCACCTCCCCGTTTAACATAGGGTTATCAATGATGCTATGGACAAGCTTTCCGTATTCACAAGGGTGTCCTAATCTCTTGGGAAAAGGTGTGGTTTCACCTAACAATTCCTTAGCTGAATCAGGGAGCGTTTCGAACATAGGTGTGTCAAATAATCCTGGCGCAATTGTCATCACTCGAATCCCATGACGTGCAAGTTCCCTTGAAATTGGGAGAGTTAATCCAACCACACCGCTTTTTGAAGCACTGTAGGCAGCTTGTCCAATTTGTCCCTCAAAGGCTGCAATGGATGCTGTATTGACAACAACCCCGCGCTCCCCATCATCATTAGCTACATTCTCCTTCATTCGCTCAGACACAAGACGGATCATATTAAAAGTACCTATAAGGTTGACTTCAACCACCTTTTGAAAAGACGCAAGGCCATGTACACCTTCTCTATTTAACACTTTTTCGCCAATCGCAACCCCAGCACAATTAACAAGTGCCGTCACTTTTCCAAAATAAGCGATGGTTTTATTTAGCATGTTTGAAACTTGCTGTTCTGAAGTAACATCAACCTCTTGAAAAAGAACCTGGGTGCCTAACTCTTCAGCTAATTTTCTTCCTTTTTCTAAGTCACGGTCAACTATAATTGCTCTTCCTCCTTCCCCTACGATGGTTCTTACCGTAGCTTCACCAAGTCCAGACGCTCCGCCTGTTACAACGGCAACAACATCCCTTACGTCCATTCCCTACTCCTCCAATCGTTCAATGATTGTCGCATTCGCCATCCCCATACCTTCACAAACAGCTTGGAGACCGTATCGTCCTCCAGTCCTTTCCAATTCATGGATAAGCGTTGTCATCAGTTTAGTTCCCGTCGCCCCAAGCGGATGCCCTAGTGCAATTGCACCACCGTTTACGTTAAGTTTATCAGGATCAGCGCCTGTCTCTTTCAACCAAAATAATGGCACAGGAGCAAAGGCCTCATTCACTTCAAACAAATCTATTTCTTCAACTCTCAGTCCGGCTTTTTGCAAAACCTTCTGGGTAGCTGGTACTGGGCCTGTAAGCATAAAGGTCGGGTCTGACCCAACAACGGAACGTGCTATAACCCGAAACCGAGGCTTCAAGCCAAGTGATTCAGCTTTGTGAAGCGACATAAGTAAAACTGCAGAAGCTCCATCACTAATTTGACTGGCATTTCCAGCTGTAATCATCCCATCTTCTTCAAATACCGGTTTTAAATGCCCAAGGCTTTCAATTGTTGTACCACCGCGGGGCCTTCATCATCCATCATTGTAATCGGAAGTCCATCCTTATCTTTTGCTTCTAGGGGCATGATCTCTTTTTCAAAACGCCCCTCTTCAATTGCTATTAATGCTTTTTCATGGCTTTTCACTGCATACTCATCCAGTTCCTGCTTACTAAATTTCCAGTGCTCAGCAATCCGTTCGGCAGATAAACCCTGATTAATGATCTCATATTGGCTCGTTAGCTTATTGCTATATTCAGATCCTTTCATATTCGAAAACATCGGAACACGAGACATAGATTCTACTCCGCCTGCGATGACGACATCCATATCACCGCTTGCAATTGCTTGTGATGCAAAGTGAACAGCCTGCTGACTCGATCCACATTGGCGATCAATAGTGACACCGGGAATCTCTTTTGGAAACCCAGCAATAAGGGAAGCAATTCTGGCAACATCTCCCGCTTGTTCACCGACTTGCGATACACAGCCAGCAATCACATCCTCCACTTCTGATGGATCAAGATTGACTCGACAGACCAATTCTTTCAACACCTTTGCTAATAGCTCATCAGGCCTCATATCACTAAGAAGCCCGTTCCTCCTGCCGACCGGTGTCCTCACTGCTTCTACGATCACAACTTCATTCATGATACATTCCTCCCCCTATTCAATTTATACAAGGTCCATCTTTTTCGCGATAATTGACTTCATTATTTCATTTGAGCCAGCATAGATAGCTGTTACCGGTGCGTCTCTAAATCTTCTTGCAATCTCATACTCTTCCATGTAACCATAACCTCCATGTAGATGCATGCACGCAGTTGCAACTTTCTTAACAAGATCGGTAATCCACCACTTCGCCATTGATACTTCTTTTACGACGTCCTTTCCATTCATGTGTGCTTCAATTGTCCGATCTAGAAAAGTTCGTCCAATTTCCACTTCCGTTTGCAGCTCCGCTAATGTAAACTGAGTATTTTGAAAAGAAGCAATCGACCTCCCAAATGCTTGGCGTTGTTTAACATAGTCAACTGTCAACTCAAGCATTCGTTCACTTGCCGAAATCCCTCCAATGGCAACAATCAGACGCTCTTGCTGCAATTTTTCCATAAGGTAATAAAATCCCTTATTATGGTTACCGAGCAGATTCTCTTTTGGCACCTTGGCTTCGTCAAAAATAAGTTCAGCTGTATCCTGGCTATGTAAGCCAACTTTATTTAGCTTCTTACCACGCGAAAATCCCTCCGTATCATTCTCCACAACTAACAAGCTGATCCCCTTATGCGGCGGACTTGCTTTCTTATACGTTTTGCAAACCAAAACTGTAAGGTCAGCATGGATTCCATTAGTTATAAATGTCTTCTCACCGTTTACAACATAGTAATCCTCTTTCAACTCTGCGGTGGTACTTATATTCGCCAAGTCAGATCCTGTGCCTGGTTCAGTCATAGCAATCGCTGTTACGATTTCACCTGATGCACACTTCGGCAACCATCTTTGTTTTTGCTCCTTTGTACCATACTCAGCTAAATAAGGGACGACAATATCGTTATGAAGACCAATACCAATCAAGCCTGTTCCGACTTTTTCAAGCTCCTCATTAATGACTACTGAATAACCGAAATCAGCTTCAAGCCCTCCATACTCTTCTTTAAGCCATGGACAAAGGTAGCCTAACTTTCCAAGCTTTTTCCAAAATGAACGCGGAATACTCCCTTGCTTTTCCCATTCTTCAAAATGGGGATAGGCCTCTTTCGCTAAAAACTTGCGTAAAGATTCCCGTAATATTTTATGCTCTTCCTTTAAATAGGCCGTTTCCATGAGAGAATAACCTCCACACGACAGAATATTCTGACTATATTGCACAAAAAAATAATCTCTTTCTTTATTATTCTTTCAAAATCATGTTTTTCCTGCTATATAGGGAGAGCTAAATTTTTTAATCATTAATTACTTAGCTAAAAGGGGTTGAATAAGGGGGATAAACCCGCTCCCTCTGTTAAGAAAATAAAAATAGGCATCGTTATTCAC
Organism: Halobacillus shinanisalinarum; assembly: GCF_022919835.1. Lineage (NCBI taxonomy): Bacteria > Bacillati > Bacillota > Bacilli > Caryophanales > Bacillaceae > Halobacillus > Halobacillus shinanisalinarum. The sequence goes on from NZ_CP095074.1 coordinate 2,193,076, forward strand.
AATGAGTAACGATGCGTCTTCTAGTGCTAAAGAGAGCAAGGATGCTTTTCTTTTTCTGAGGTTGGACCACATAGATATCTCTAAATTTCTTATAACAGGGAGGAGACTTTGGGATAGGGTTAGTTTAGTTTATGATGAAAAAACATAAATATGCCTACAATCCCTTTGTCAAGCACTACAAAACTCGCTCTATCACTTCAGCAACACCGTCATTTTCATTTGTTTGTGTTACCCAATTCGCTTCTTCTTTAACAATTTCTTGAGCATTGCCCATTGCTACTCCAAACCCAGCTTCCCTGATCATAGCAAGATCATTCATGCTGTCGCCAACCGCCATTACCTGATTCATCTTCAAACCTAACTTACCACATACCTTTAACAGCGCAGCCGCTTTATTTACACCCACAGGATTAATCTCAATATTTGTGGGGCTGGAATTGGTGATCTCAAAGGCTTCATTATTTTTCAATTCATCTAATATAACTTGACGCACCTCATCATCCTCAACGTCATAGCCGAACTTCAGCCAATCATAATCACCGATTTCCTTTTCAAAAGGCTCCTGGCTGCTAAATTGACCTTGTACGGTTGACGTCCAAAAGTGGAGGCCATGTCCATTACTGATCTCCCATAATCGTTCAACATGCTTATGGTCAAGAAGATTTTGTTCAACAAGGTTAAAATCTTCATCATAGATTTCACCGCCATTAATCGTCACAATGTAAGATGAGCGACCAAGAGACTTCGCAATATCTATACAGGTAGCTAAGGAGCGGCCCGTACTTAATACCACATGTATCCCCTCGTCTTTTGCCTTTTGAATGGCTTCACGATTTCTTTTTGACACCTTATGTTCAGGATTCAGCAATGTGCCATCCATATCTAACGCAATAAGTTTAATATTTTCTGTCATCGTCTGCTCACGTCCTCTCGTTTGCTCCCTTTATTTTAGTACATTATAAAGAATTGATACAGCAGAGTGTATTTTTGTATTGAAAAAAGAAGCCAAGCATGTGACCTGACTCCCTCCTCTATACTACTTATCTTTTAAAGTCGTCCTTAACATCTTGAAGCAGCTTAGGTTCGAGCAACAAATCCAAACCCGTCAATGCTAGCGCTTTGGCGCCTTTTATTAACGCCTGGTCGCCTGTTTCTGAAATTGCAGCCTCTCGAAATGCCTCTGTATGGGCAACAAGTTCATCAGGTCCTATTTTAATATAAGGGTGGATGGTTGGGATGACTTGACTCACGTTACCTGCATCTGTTGAGCCCAGTCCTTTCTGGTCCAGAAAATACGCTTCACCAAGTGCTTCAATCTTTTCTTTGAAAATTTGATCAAAACGGGGAGTCACTTTAAAGTTATCGACAGCATTTTGAATCCATGTCATCTCATGAGAAGCTCCCGTTGTTAAGGCAGCACCTTCTGCAATACGCTTCACTTTCGCTGTTAACTCATCACATGCCTCTCGTGTTGCCGCTCTTATATAAAATCGTGCACGTGCATAATCCGGGACAATGTTCGGTGCTTGACCACCATCTAAAATCACCCCATGAATGCGAACCTCCTCTGTAACATGCTGTCGCAGAGCATTAATCCCATTAAACAGCTGAAGAACAGCGTCCAGGGCATTTACACCATCCTCAGGATTGCTCGCTGCATGAGCTGGCCTTCCAAAAAACTCAAAGTCGACAGGGTCTACCGCTAACGTAGGAGCTGAGCCACTTGTTTGTCCTAGTGGATGAACCATCATACAAACGTCGAGATCCTGGACTAACCCATGTCTAACAAAGGTTCCTTTCGCACTTCCATTGGGCCCGCCCTCTTCTGCAGGTGTTCCGAGAACGACGACTTCCCCACCTGTTTCATCGATGACTTCTCCCAGGGCAATGGCGGCGGCTACTGAGGCTGTTCCAATAATATTATGCCCACAAGCATGACCAAGTCCAGGCAAAGCATCGTACTCAGCCAAATAACCAATTTTAGGACCAGATATGACAGAGGTTTTCCTTGCCAAAAAAGCGGTCTTATGCTCAGGAATATTACGATCTACAACAAAGCCTGCTTCTTCAAGTAATGAGGAAAGAAGCTGTGAAGCAAATACTTCTTCATTTCCAATTTCGGGGTGGGAATGAATGTCATGACTTGCTTTAAGATACGTGGTCATCTTTTCGTTAATGGATTGATCAATAAGTTCTTGTAAAGTATTTTGCGTAGATACACCCATTTAATCACTCTCCTACCATCCGATTTTTTCGAGAGGGACGAACGTCGGGATTAAAGAATCGTTATAAACTTCACGAATATGTTCTTTTATGTCCTCTTGCTGATAAATATCAACGATCTTCTGAAACACTTCTTTATCTGTTTCGTCAGCGCGGGCTGCGATAATATTAATGTATGGCTGTGCCGTTTCATCCTCGACAAAAATGGCGTCATTTACAGGAACGAATCCGGCTTCTACTGCTACTCCATTATTGATTATAGATGCTGTAACATCCGGAAGAACCCGTGGAGTTTGTGCTGCTACAATCGGTTCAAACGTTAGATTCTTTGGGTTTTCTTCAATCTTATCTAAGGAACCATTTCCATCAAAATCCTCAGGAAGACTAATTAAACCTGCCTTTTCTAGAAGCAGTAGTGCGCGCCCCATGTTCGTAGCTTCTTTTGGCAAAGCAATTATGCTACCTTCGGGAATTTCCTCTACATCTTTATATTTATTAGAATAGATCCCCATGGGTGCGATCATTGTCGTTGCTATTGGAGCTAAATCTAGACCCCGTTCTTCAATAAAGGCATCAAAGTAGGAGACCGTTTGGAAGGCATTTAAATCAATGTCTCCATCAGCTAGGGCAATATTGGGACGAACATAGTCAGAGAATTCCACTAGCTTAATCTTAATGCCTTCCTTTTCTGCTTTCTTTTTTACTTCTTCCCAAATAGGGACACCCGAGCCGTTTAATCCTACCTTTACGACTTCACTTTCCCCAGACGCCCCACTTTCTTTATTGCAACCTGCAAGAACAGTTCCTATAGTTAAAATAATACCAATTAAAATGAGTAACTTTCTCATGACCTTTCCCCCTGTTTTATTGTCTGCGTATTTTTTTTGATAGAATATTTCCGAAGGTTTGGACCACCTGGACAATGACGACGAGAAGCAATACAGTTATGACCATAATGTCCGTCTCAAAGCGCTGGTACCCATAGGCTATTGCCAGATCGCCTAGACCTCCCCCTCCGACAAAACCGGCCATAGCAGAGGCACCCACTAAACCAATCGTAGCAATGGTTAAGTTTAAAACGATTGAACTTAATGCTTCAGGTAAATAAACACGAAAGACGATTTGCCATGGGGACGCACCCATCGCTTCAGCCGCTTCGATTACACCTGGTTTCACTTCAAGTAAACTGCTTTCAACAAGTCTGGCAATAAATGGACCCGAGAAGAAAACGAGTGGAACAACCGCAGCTGCTGTCCCGATTGAGGTGCCAACAAGAAATCTCGTAATTGGCAAAATAGCTACGAGCAAAATGATAAATGGGATCGAACGGAAAAAGTTAACGACAGCATTTAACCCGTTGAAGAAAGGGCTATTTTGAATTAGTCCACCTTTTCTTGTAACAACAAGGGCAATCCCTAATGGCACCCCGATTAACGTTGCCGCAAGCAGTGAAATACCCACCATCAGTAACGTCTCATTGGTTGCTTCCAAAATTCTCGGCCAAAATTCCGCTAAATTAACCTGCATGTGCTACCACCTCCTGTATAGCTACAATGTGTTGAATATAATCAATTGCTTTTATAATTTCTTTATCATCACCCTGCAGCTCAACAACTAAATGACCAAATGGAATCCCCTGAAGTTCGGTAATTTGCCCAAATAAGACATTCACTTCCACCTCATAATTCTTCGACACCTGTGATAGGACGGGCTGCCCAGCGCTCTCTTCTATAAAAGTGATCCTGTAAATGTGACGATTTCCCCCTCGTTTACTGATACCTTCAAGAATAGATGGGGGGATTTCATTTTCCATTACCGTACGGACAAAGTTTTGCGTTGTTACATGCTGCGGATTAGAGAACAGTTCAAAAATCGAACCTTTCTCTATTACTCTCCCATTTTCCATTACAGCAATACGGTCACAAATTTCCCGTACAACATTCATCTCGTGCGTGATCATAAGAATCGTAATCTTGTACTCATCACGTACTTTTTTCAGCAGATTTAAAATCGATTTTGTTGTCTCTGGATCTAGTGCTGACGTTGCTTCATCACAGAGTAAAATGTCTGGTGATGTAGCCAACGCGCGAGCAATCCCCACCCGTTGCTTTTGTCCCCCGGATAATTCATCAGGATATTGATTCGCTTTCTCAGCAATCCCTACAAATTCTAATATTTCCTCAACCCTTTTATTGATTTCACTTTTAGGTACTCCAGAAATCGACAAGGGAAAAGCGACATTATGTAGTACGGTCTTGGAATCTAGTAAATTAAAGTGCTGAAATATCATCCCGATTCTCTTGCGTACTTTTCTCAAGTCAGGATTTGTCAATTGTGATAAATCTTCTCCGCCAACAAGCACCCTCCCCTGCGTTGGTTTTTCTAATAAATTCACTAAACGTACTAGCGTGCTCTTACCCGCGCCACTAAATCCAATGACACCAAAGATCTCCCCTTTCTCTATATTTAAGTCAACACGATCAACAGCCCGAAGATCTTCACCATTGTGCTGATACACCTTAGACACACCTTCAAATTCAATCATCCGTTCATCCCCTTTCGAATAAAAAAAGCCCCTCTTCCTAAAAACAAGAAGAGGGGCTTTCACTAAAAACATATTAGAAAACCGGCTCTCCTCATCTTTCAAGTGCGTTCGCACCTGCTGGAGTTGGCACAGTTTCCAATGAGTCATCATTAGTCCCGCTGCCGAGGTATCAAAGGGCCAGTCCCTCCACCTCTCTGGATAAGAAGATAAAGCTTATTCTATTTTAAATTGATGTAGCTAATGATAATACAAGATCTTGGCTCTGTCAATTTAATTTACTGAATTTTATAATTCCATTTGATTGGCCTGTAAGTCCAAGTATTTTTCTAACATGACTTCTCTAACTAGCACAAAAACCCCTCCCCACTTAAGTGGGGAGGGGTTTTCAATTTACTCTTCCTGCTTTTGTTTATTCGTTTCACCCATTGGTTCTACGAGTTTTGTCTCATCAAGATAGCGGAGAAGATCCCCATAAATCACTGAGTCAGACATCGTTAGTTCTTCTTTTGCTTGTTTAAATCCAGGGTCACAAAGCTCTGCTTCTATTTCTTCGCCTGTTTGCCTGTCATAACAGGCACCTTGAATCCCTACATATTTTTCATTTGCAAAGTCTCCATCACGAGTAACCATTAGCTGGCGACGATCTTCATTTAATAAATCATGACCAAATTGAATTGGATTATTACCTTCAATTCCGAGCATGTTCATTAATGTAGGGCGGAGATCAATCTGACCACCGACTGTGTGGTTGACTTGTGGTTCTAGCCCCTTACCATAAAACAACAATGGTACACGCTGCAGTTGAAATTGTTCAAATTCATTAATGTCTTTCCCTAGATACTCACCCATTGCTTCCTGATGGTTCTCTGAAATTCCGAAATGATCTCCATAAATCATTAGAATTGTATCATCATAGAGATCAGATTTCTTAAATTTTTCTACAAACTGTTTCAATACTTCATCTTGATAGCGGATGGTTTGAAAATATCGATTTAAGGTACCACTTGATGTGTTTCCTTCTTCGATATATTTCTTATCTTCCGGCAATGTAAATGGGTGGTGGTTTGTTAACGTGATCATCCTATTATAGAATGGTTGCTCCATTTCCTTCATTTTATCCAACGATTGAGCAAAGAAATGCTCGTCTAATAATCCCCATCCATAGGAATTCTCTTCAGTAACATTATAATCTTCTTTTGAATAATACTTATCAATTCCTAGTGAATCATACATCACGTTTCTATTCCAGAAAGTCTTATCATTAGCGTGCATAACACCTGTAGTGTAACCATTTTGACCTAACACTTCCGGCATTGCCTCATACTCATTACTTGAATGTGTAAAGAAGACAGCACCACGGTTCGTTGGATACATGGAGTTTGCAAGGAGAAACTCTGAGTCTGATGTACGGCCTTGTTTAACTTGATGGTAGAAGTTATCAAAATAAATCCCTTCTTCCTTCAAATCATTAAAGTATGGTGTAAGCTCTTCTCCATGTAATTTATTATCAACAACAAATGTTTGAGTACTTTCTAGTGAGATAGCTATTACATTTTTACCTTTCGCTACACCAGCATATTCGGCATTTAAAGGTGTATTCTTTTCATTTAGATAGTTAATAACAGGGACAAGTTCGTTACTGTCCGCTAAAGTCTTCTTCATTTCTGTCTTGCCTTGCAATACAGCATCATATACATGGTAGTTTATAAGACCGATATATTTAACAAGCATATTACGGTCGAACGTACGTTCAAGCAGATCTGTACGCTCTGTTTCAGCCCATGCCAAGTTTGCAAGGAAAAGTGGAATCGCAACAAAAGCCAATACCAAACCTTCTCTTCGTTTGGGTAAAAACAATCGCAGACGCTCTGCTTTTAAATAGAATAATAGAAAAGCTGCCACAAGTACATCAATAAAAAGAAAAGCATCTGTCGGCGCTAAAATATTAGTAATACTACTACCCATTCCAGCTAAGTTGGCAACTTGTTCAAGCATAGGAATTGTAATGAAATCACTATATTCACGGTAAAAAAGAATATTTACATATAAAATCAATGACCCAAGAATATACGAAACGAGCATACCTTTGCGTCCAGCTAATAAGATACCCAATCCAAAGATGAGCAGTATACTACTCAGAGGATTAAAAGCCAAAATGAAGCCCTCATTCGTATTTTCAACATTTAATTCAAAAATGTTAAACTGAATGTAAGTCATTTTGAGCCAAAACATCCCGATAACCAGTGCGTAGACTAATATTTTTAACATTGTGTTTTTATTTAAATAATTTTCTTTCTTAAACATTAGAAAACCTCCGTTAAAATTACACTTACCTATTTTACATTATTTTTACTCTTTTTTGAACCAAAAACACACTCTTTTAAAGAAATGAAATAATTGTAACGGTTTAAACGACTGTCTGTTACATTAAATTAGTCCTAAACTACTACAGAAAATATCCTCATGTATTATAGACGTTTTTCATTGACGGTTGGTTACAAGAATACTAACTTTAATTGTGAAGGAGTAAGTATTCTATTAGGAGGGGACCCAATATGAGTAAAAGCGCACAATTCATTGATTACTTTTTATCACATCGTGAAATAACAAAAGAATTAGCTGCAAAGATTGATCCTAAACATTATACGTACAAACCAACACCTACATCTATGGAAGCCCAGAAGCTCGTCAATCATATCATCGAATCAACGTACACTTTTGTAAGACTAGCAAACAAACAAGACACCGAGAAGCTTCTTGATGAAAATGATTCCACTGATTTAACTGAAAAGGTAAACACATATACGGAAGCCACCGTTAAGTTGCTCAGTGCGTTATCTGATGATGATTTTGAACAAGTAATTGATGTAAGTCAAATTCTTGGGAAAAAGGTTCCTGCAAGTCAACTTCTAAACATGGCAATAGATCACGAAATTAACCATAAAGGCAATCTTTTTGTCTATCTCCGGGAAATGGGGCATACCAACCTTCCTATGTATGTGAAAGTTTAATCATAAGAGGGCCGTCTATGTAAGGCGGTCCTTCTTATTTCTATATTCATCTTCCATTTAATAAAGAACCTTCTTTTTTCAGCTGTAAATTTACACCCCACATCTAACAGATAAACACCATCCATACCATAATATGAATTAGCTACCCTTTTTGCAGACCTTTGTGTTAACTTATTAATATAAAGGTTAACGAAAGGGGTCCAATTATGAATGAACAAAGTAAAAAACTAAGACTCACTCTGAATTGCGCTATTTTTGCGGCGGTCACAGCGATTATGGCACAAGTCGAAGTTCCTTTGCCTCTTGTCCCTATAAGCGGTCAAACCTTAGCTGTAGGAATTACAGCTACTATTCTTGGAAGCCGCCAAGGTGCTGTAGCGATGGTTTGCTATGCAGCTATAGGGACAGCTGGGCTTCCAGTATTTGCAGGATTGAGCGGTGGCCCTCAAATATTAGCAGGGCCAACTGGCGGGTACATCATTGGTTTTATTGCGGCAGCCTTTTTTACCGGACTTATATTAGAAAAAACAAGATACACTATCCCTATGGCAATGATCGCTAATACTGCAGGCATGATTATCACACTAATGTTTGGCACGATTCAATTGAAATTTATAGTAGATTTAGGATGGAAGGAAGCACTTGCGTCAGGTGTTTACCCATTTGTATTTGTAGGATTGATCAAAGCATTTCTGGCAAGTTGGATTGGAATAACTGTAAGAAAACAGCTGATTCAAGCAAGCCTAATAACTGAGACATATAAAAAAACAGCTTAATACATAACCTGACCATTTATGGGTCAGGTTTTTCAATGCACTTTAATTGTAAAAAGGAAGTAATATATCTGTTATAATAAAGACAAAATTCGACTTTATTATTATAAAAAGGACCGTGATATCATGCGTTTTTATCCTTTAATCCTATTCTTATTGATAAGCATCTTTGCGACTGCTTGTGAGGGTACAAGTTCTCCTTCTGAAAAAGCAAGGTTATCTCCTTCCTCCCAGTCTTCGCTTGAACAAAAAGACACCTTTGAGCTGCCCTCAGAAATTAGTGTCTCAGCTATTGGTGACGTGCTTATCCATGACCGTGTGTACAATGATGCCAAAACTAGTAACGGCTACGACTTCATGCCCATGCTCAAACAAGTCAAACCCTATTTAGAAGATACAACAATTACAATGGCTAACCAGGAAACGATGGTTGGAGGAGAAGAGCTCGGTTTATCTGGGTACCCATCCTTTAATACACCTAAAGAAATGGGTGATAACCTCAAGCAACTCGGAGTAGATGTGGTAACACTGGCTAATAATCATAGCCTAGATAAGGGAGCCCGAGGCATTCGTAGTGCAATCGAGCATTGGGAGACCATCGGGATGATGTACACAGGCGTTTATAAGAGTAAAGAGGATAGCGAAAATATTCGGGTGTACGAAACTAAACAAGGCATCGACATAGCCTTTTTGAGCTACACCTATGGAACGAACGGCATATCTGTTCCTGAAAGTGAATCTTATCTTGTTAACCTTATCGATAAGAGAGAAATGAAACAAGATATCGCACAGGCTAAGGAAATCAGTGATGCTGTCATTTTAAGCCTGCATTTCGGCAAACAATACGAACCAATGCCCAATGAGCGGCAGAAGAAGCTCGTTCAATTCACAGCTGATCTTGGTGTAGACGTAGTCATCGGACACCATCCACATGTGCTACAGCCAATCGAATGGGTAGAAGGCAAACAAGGCAATAAAATGCTTGCTGTTTATTCCCTGGGAAATTTCTTTTCAGGACAGGATGCATTTAAGAAGAGAATTGGTGGCATTATAAAATTCAACATTGTAAAAGATCAAAACAACGTACAAGTTAAGGATCCCCGCTTCCTTCTAACCTATGTTACATCATCTGGTGCACATAACTATGAGGTCATTCCAATGCATAAGCTGACCCCAACGCAGCTTAAAAATTATAAACAAGTTATGGAAGAACAAAAGCAACACCTCTCTCAATGGCTCCCTGAGCTAGCTTTTATAGAATAAGGACAAGCAAAGATACTTGAAATAATGCTTAATTCAACTATCTTTGTTACTTTAAGTAATGAGGTTGTTTTTTATTATTAAGGCAATAAATATCATTTAATAACTTGCAGGCTAATGATATAATGAGGGTAATGGGAGTGATGAGACATGAACAAATCGATATGTCCTCGTTTTGAAAAAGCAATTGGCCTCCTAAGTCAACGCTGGACAGGTTTAATCATCTACCAGCTTTTAGAAGGTAAACAACGCTTTTGTACAATAGAATCCTCTATTGGTATTAGCGGAAAAGTACTTTCAGACCGATTAAAAGACATGGAGAAAAGTGGATTAGTAAAGCGAGACGTGTTTCCCGAAACCCCAGTCCGCATTGAATATTCTTTAACTGAAAAAGGCTTGTCTTTAAAACCAATTATGGATGACATCGAGAAATGGGCTCATGATTGGGTTGACCTTGAAGAAAATAAACCCGTAACTAAATAGCTAAGTAAGAGACCTTGCAGGAGTAAGGTCTCTTACTTATTTATTTTCCAATATTCAGTAACCCCAGTCTGGTATTGTAAGAAGCTAAAGCTCTTTTGGGAATTATTCAAATTTTATGAATGTGGTGTTGTATTGCTAAAGTTTCACGAATATAATTAGAGTAGCCCCTTTATTAAAGTTTTTCTCGATATTCTAATAAAATTAGTTTTCAGGAGGTACTATGAAAAAAGTACTATCACCTTTTATGTTGTTCACCTTATGTACTCTAGCTGCTTGCTCTAATGCAGATTCAAAAGAATTATTCTATCGATGACGCCAAAGAAAATGGCGATGTCATAGTAGAACATCAAGTTGACAGTTTTGATCAAATAGTTCAATGTGCTTTAAAACTTCAAAATATTAGTAAGATGCTCAACCTAATAGATGGTGTTGAACAAAAAAAAGAAGATAGCGTTGACATATCTATATTTCAACCCGATGGAACTCACTATAAAAATACTATTTCCTATGACGGGGAAGTCATAACATTTGAAAACAATTATGGTGGCTATAAGCAAACTCCCGCTGGAACTTTTGAATGTGAACACATAAGTAAGCGCGGGCCTATTATATATCTAAACGCATGTAAGGAAAATGATGGAACAAAGCATTCTACAATGATTGGATTTATCGGTACTGAGGAAGCCTATAAACAGGCTCAGCACTAGCTTTTAGTCAGCCCAATGGCTGACTTTTTTCTGCTTTAATCCCACTCTTATATCAAACGTTCTAGAAGTAAATAAAAACCAGTAAACAACAAGATGATATAAGTAAATACTCTAAACAAACGTTGACTCACCCGCACGAAAAGCTTTTGACCTACAATTAATCCAATAATCACTAGGGGAAAAGCTAATGCGCTTGACACCCATATAGTTTGACTTGATCCTGCAAACACAATCTGGACAGCTAAACTTGCTGTGTAGATAAACAAATAAAAGGCCAGAGTAGTTGCTCTTATCTTTTCTTTACTTGCTCCCGTACCTGAAAAATAAAGCAGTAAAGGCGGCCCTGGCATACCAATACTCGTCGTCAAAGCTCCGGAAATACCCCCTACGAAAAAATCTCTCTCTTTTGTTTGCTTCACTCGAAAAGAAAGGATCAATAGAAATGTTAACAGTAAAATAACCAAGCTTACTACTAGCTTCAATTGAGCTGTATTAACATATAAGAATATAATGATTCCTAATACTAATCCTGAAAAGCTACCTATGATAAACCTCTTTAATATAGTCATATCTACATCCTGATGGACCTTTCGTATAAGAGCTAATGAAATCACTAATGATAGTATCAAGTTTATTTGGATCGCTTCTTTTGGTTCAAACAATAATAGTAAAAATGGTGTTGCCATTATTGAAAAACCAAAACCAGTACTCGTTTGCAGAATAGAGGCAGCCACAATGATAATACTAAAAAGAACAATTGCATCCATTTTATTCACTTACCCTTCTTTTATTTCCATGCAACATTAACTAACAATAGCTACTATTCATCTATTAAACATCCTGTAGATACACGTCGATATTTCCCGGGAAATGTCTCCTTTTTCGACTGCTTGCTACTAATTTAGTAGGATTCGTTTGTTTTTATAACATTTTGTACTATTTTTTGTATAAGAAGGAAATAATAGCATAAAATAATTTCCTGGAGGTGAAATATATGCAGCCATATTTATGCCCTAACTGCAAGACAAACCGTTCCAGATTTAATAAAATCAAACAACTTTCGACCTCAATTAAACTGGATCCCCGGACTGGCGAAGTTTTATCAGAATGTGATAATGGCCAATTGGCTTCTTTCCATATGGACTATAGAGGACCTGAATATAAGATCCAATGCGGAGCTTGTGGATTAATTGAAGATGAGAGAACTTTTCTTGCCTTCGCTGACCATAATCCATTTTAATAGAACTGCTCTATTATAGCAGTTCTTTTATTTTATATATAACTAAGCCCGCGGATTTGTTAAATGAGTCCATGAATTTGAAAGAGCCAAAAGCTAATGAAGCTTTTGGCTCTTTGTATTATTTATTCATACTGGACAGAAAGTCACCAAGCAGATCATCATCTTCCTCTTCCGTTGCCTCTTTTTCTCCCTGATCCTGATGTAGCTCACCGTGAAGATTATCAAGGCTTAAGTCATCAAGAGCACTATCATCAAATTCCATTTCAGTTTCTTCGATAACATCAGTCGCTTTTGGCACCTTAGCTTCAACATTTGACGTTGTTGCTGCTGCTTCTTCTTGTAAATATAATGCTTCGTTGATATCTACTGAGTTACTGTTGAGTGAAGCTAAAAGTGTCATAGCTCTTGTTGGATCGATCATTAGCTGATAGATGATGCTTCCCATTAACGCTTCAGAGTGCTCATGCTTCATCCAGCTTCGTTGTTCTTTCGTCAGTTTCCTAGGTAGTGGGATCGTAACTGTTTCTTTTTCTTTAGAAATTGATGCACTAACTCCATCCATAACATATTGCGCAATTTTACTTGAAAAATTTCTTCTTTCTTTTTCTTTAAGATCGGTCAATTGCTTCAATAAGTGATCAGGAGTGTCGGACGGAACACGAAACGTAATGGACTGTCCCCGCTCGACACTCTTTTTGGTATTACTCATGTAATCACCCTATTTTGATTGAGGAGCAGCTTCTTTTTTCTTGTTTTCTTTCTCAGATTTACGCACGAAGTCAGAAATGAGCTTATAATACGCATTGGCCATCATCCAAATGCTTTCATTTTCATCTTCAAAAAAGTCGATGTTGAAGCCATCCAATTTATTGTTAAGTGTTTTAATATAGTCCTTCAGTACAGCAGATCCACCACCTACAAAATAGCAAATCTCCGACTGAGAGTTCTTCTGCCATACGTTTCTTAAAAAGCGATATTGTTTTTTAGCCAATTCCAACAAGATACGATCTGTAATATCATGGACGCTCGTACGGCTTCCCCTAACCATAATATGGTGACGATCATTCTTCCTAGTGATGATATCGACCACATCACGGCGACTATCTAACTCCACTCCATGTTTCGTCAAGATTTCCTCTCTGATCTGCTCTAATGATTCAGCTACACCCAAATTAAAGCCTTGAGCCTTATCATCATCTACATTTCTGTTTCTAATAACTGCAATATCAGTAGATAAACCACCGATATCCTGAATTAAGATTTGCTTATCAATCAAGTCTTTATTAATAATAGTAAGGTCATTATCCATAACAAGGTTAACAAACGCCGCAAATCCCTCAGGGTACACTTTTACTTCATCGAATTTGATATTCACTTTCATACCCTGGTATTTCGGGGTGACAAGAAATTCAACTTGATGCACAGAGCCTAGAAGTTGAGAGCGATAGCCTACGTCCTTACCTTCTTTAACTTCACGGAGAGGCAGGCCTGTTCCTAACGTATAATTAGCCTCGACCACGCTATTCTTTGAGGGATTAGCATCTTTATTGGCTACAGAATCCATCGCTAAAGAAGCAAATAGCATGACAAGCGTTTGGTCTTCTTCTGATTTACTGCTCCCGGGATCAAGCTCTGTAGAGTTGTCACTTTTAGCTGCAAGGTTCCCTACACGGTAGATAGCGTTATTTTCTGCAAGTGCTGGGGAGTGTACGCGGATATGTAAGTTATCAAGCGGATCCTTGTCATCTAAATCTTCAATCCCAATAACAGGTCGATCCTCCAAGTCTCTAGCAATGACATTAGGGATATATAGTTCAGATTCCAATTTTCCAAAATTCGCCTTCACTGAATCGTTTCCTACGTCAATAGCTGCAATTCTTGATCTTGTCATTTAAAACTCTCCTTTATTTACAAATGATAGATTGCTAGTTCCACCTATCTCTATCATCAACATATTAAAGTTTGCTGAAATAGTCAATGTGCCTTTTTACGTATTCTTTTTCGTGTATATGATTACAGATTTGCACACTTGCTTACATATTTGAACACAAACCGCAAAACGTGACCGCGTACAGTTTTGTGTGCTTGATTACAGATTTGCACACAAAATAGATACATTTTGTATTCATGTACTCTTTTTGCACACACCAACTTTTTATCATGGATATTTATTGTATATTATGTAAATAAATACATGAAAGTGCTTATAAAGTAGTGTTAATTGCTGGCTATGGTAAAAGAGATATATATTAAAAATACAAAGGGGAATTAAGTTTTAACGATATAGGACACCCTTAAAGAAGATTAAATAGATTTTACATACCAAAATGTGTCCTTGCCGTTAAACCTCCCTGATCTTACTTAAAACCCCTATATGAATACGGAACTCTATTCTATAAATTTCAAAAACGGGCAGCGGACATGATAACCTCACCAATGAATGGTAGTTCAATTAGTTCAGTTGAAAAACTTTTGTCCATATAAAAAAGGAGAGACCCTTGGAGGTAGAATTTACACGAGGATGCATAAATAATTTTTTCTCCCATTTGACGACCCGAAACGCAAAATTTTATAGTTTTTTACCTAATTATAAAACAAGAAGGAAGGAGAGAGCGTCCCTCCTTCCTCTCTATTAAAGCTTCTTAATAAAAACAACTTTAAGGTAATCTCCTTCTTTGAATTCAGGTATCGTTTTATAATCTTCGGGAAGCGAGTACTCTTCCAACAACTTATATTTTACGGAAGATTCCTTAAAAGCTTTAGCTATAAATGTTTTGAACCTTTTCATATTAAACTTGCTACAGTTTGTAGAGGCTACAATAACGGCTTTTTTCTCAGTTATCGCAATCGTTTCCTTCAGCAGATTCGTATAGTCCTTCTCTGCACGGAATGTGAATTTTTTGGATCGGGCAAAGCTAGGTGGGTCAAGGATGACCAGGTCGAACGATTTTCCTTTCCGTTTAGCGTATTTAAAGTATTTAAATACGTCATCAACGATGATATCCTGGGCTTCATAGTCAATGTCGTTCAAACTAAAATTCTCGACCGTTTTCCCATAGCTGCGGTTAGCCAGATCAACACTAGTCGTATGTGCAGCCCCGCCAAGTGCGGCATATACTGAGAATGCCCCCGTATAAGAGAACATGTTGAGCACATTCTTTCCGTCAGCATACTGATCTCGTATGGTTTTTCTAACTGCCCGTTGATCAAGAAAGATACCTACCATGGCACCTTCGTTTAAATACACAGCAAAATTCACACCATTTTCTTTAACAATAATGGGGAATTCTCCGCGTTCTCCTACAACAAATTCATCTTCTTCAATGTATTGTCCCTGTTTACCAAAACGCTTTTTTTGATAAATTGCATTAAATTCAACGTTTCTTTTTAATGATTCGATGACATAATTACGAAACGAGTAGATCCCTTCACTATACCAATTGACTAGAAGATATCCCGCAAAATAATCAACGGTAAAACCTCCAATGCCATCCCCTTCCCCATTGAATATTCGAAAGGCTGTGGTTTCTGTATCCTTAAATAGATGCTCCCTATCCTTTAATGCTTTTTTAAGCTTCTTATTGAAAAATTCGCCATTTATAACTTTTGCCTCGTTACGAGTTACCACCCAGCCATATCCTTTATTTTGTTTACCATAATAGGCTTTGCCAATAAATTGTCCTCTTTCATCGACAAGTTTCATAATTGTGCCTTCTACCTGCAACTCCTGACGATTCACAATCGCATCTTTACGGAGCAACGGATACCCTTTTCTATACTTATTTGCACCTTGATCAGTTATTTTCAGTTTTATTTCCTTAGACATGCCATTCTCCTGCCTTATTCCATGATTGATTAACTATAAGTTAAGATAACATAAAAAAACTTCCTCACCTAACTATCTAAGCGCGCAAGTAGATTGTCAGAAGCTAATGTTCATCACAGGAAGCAATTAACTTAAAGGTTTATCCCCCTTTACAAACAGCCCAAGATCTTATATTATGTTCTTTATGCACATTTACTTACCTAGGTAAATAATCAGGGAGTGAAAACATTGAAACCTTCTAAGCATCACCTATTACACCTTTTGAATCAACAAGTCCGTACATTGAATAAACAAGTTAATGAAAAGTTAAAAGACCACGAGTTATATTTCTCACAGTGGTCTATTCTTTATTGTTTGTTCAAAAATGGACCGATGACACAAACAGCTATCTGGCAGTACTTGAATGTCGAAGCACCTACTGTCACAAGAACAATTACGCGGCTGGAACAAAACGGCTGGGTTTTACGTGAACCAGGACCTGATAAAAGAGAGCGAATCATCAAGATAACAGAAGCATCACAGGCTAAAGTAGAACAATTGGTTGAGGTTATCAGAACTTATGAAGAAAATTTAATTGGATTAACCGAACAGGAAGAAGAGCAATTGAGATTGCTTCTGAATAAACTTGGACTTAAGGAGCGGAAAAACAACTATGAAGAACACACGAAATCCGATTTGGACTAAAAGCTTTTTAAGTATATCTTTGATACATTTCATAGTTTTTATCACTTTTTATACACTACTAACAACATTACCTATTTATGTAATGGAAAACCTTGGCGGGAGCGGAGCACAGGGTGGGTTACTCGTCACAATGATGCTAGTAGCCGCAATCGTCGTCCGGCCATTCTCTGGTAAGCTACTTGAAAATATTGGAAAAAAGAGGGCGCTTTACTTCTCAGTTATTCTATTTGCGGCAACCACATTCTTGTATATGTGGATTACACAGTATGAGGCATTATTGGCTTTAAGGTTCTTTCATGGGCTTTCGTTTGGTGTACTGACAACAGCAACTGGAGCTATTGCTGCTGATGTCATTCCACCTGAACGGCGCGGGGAAGGTCTAGGGTATTTCGCCATGGCGATGAACTTAGCTGTAGTTGTAGGGCCATTTATTGGTTTAACCCTGCTCCAATTCACTTCTTTCTATATGTTATTTTTTACTTTAAGTATATCGATGGTCATTGGAGTGATTTGTTCATATATGGTTCACGTACCAAATCAACTGGAACAATCCCCTCTCCCTGCTAGAAACAAGCTTTCAATCCATGATTTATTTGAAGTAAAGGCCATACCTATTGCGCTTATCAGCAGTTTAGTAGCTTTTGCCTACTCAGGGATTATTTCATTTATTTCGGTTTATGCAAATTCTCTAGGATTAGCGGCTGCTTCCAGCTACTTCTTTCTCGTCTTTGCTTTTGTTATGATTTTATCCCGTCCTTACCTGGGGCGTACCTTTGATGTAAAGGGGCCGAATTTTGTCATTTTACCTTGCTTACTTATATTTGCTATTGGCTTAGTAAGTCTAAGCTTTATTCAATCTGCGTGGGGATTACTAGTATCCGCTGGGTTAATCGGTTTGGGATATGGATCATTACTGCCAAGCTTCCAAACGATGGCTATTCAGGCAACTTCTGATCATCGAAGCGGTCATGCTACAGCCACATTTTTCACTTTATACGATACAGGAATTGCCATTGGATCCTACGTATTAGGTCTTCTCATTGCTTTTGCAAGCTTTTCGACACTTTATATATTCTGTGCAGTTATTGTAATGATTGTGTTTGGTTTACTTTTCTTTCAACAGTCTAGACAGAGGAAAAATAAGGAGGTACATTCCTCCATAAACGCTTAAGAAAAAGCCGCCATTTGGTCGGTTTTTTCTTAAGCTTTCTGAGTCGAATAACACTTAAATCATTGCGATCATTCCCATTCCCCATATAAAAAAGATAAGTGAACTTTATGTTTAACACTTTTTAAGTTTGGATGGCATCATCCTGAGTCAATGTGCTAATTTTATAACTCAATTTATTCTTTCCCTCAACAGGAATGAACCCTACTCATTCAGGGTATAGCAATACTATACAATACTTCTGGGATGGTGATAGGATGTCTGTCGTACTTAAACGAATCTATGATGATGACACTCGTACAGGTGGTAATAGAATACTAGTTGACGGTGTTTGGCCGCGAGGTATATCAAAAGAAGATGCCGACCTTGATGAATGGATGAAGGATATCGCACCAAGCTCTCCACTAAGAAAGTGGTTCAACCATGACCCCGAGAAATTCAATGAGTTTAAGAAGTCGTATAAAGAGGAAATTCAGCAAAGCTCTGAACGGACGGAAAAACTTGATGAACTAAAAAAGATGGCTGACGGTGAGCGGCTTATCCTCCTTTTTGCAGCCAAAGAAACGAAGTACAACCATGCTGTTGTACTTAAGGAATTAATTGAAGAGAATTTAACTTGAGGTGGTGACGGCGTGCAAGAGCATGTAGGCAATTGCAGTCAGTGCGGTAAGGAAGTCTTTTGTTTAGATGGGTTTTTAAATGGTGTGGTTTCTGAAGACAAATCGCTTTATTGCTTCGAATGTGCAGATAAAAATGAAGATTCGTGACAGTAAAGGGCAGCTTCGACATGAAGGCTGCCCTCAATCCTGTTAGAGACTCTCCAAATATTCACAAACTGTTTCTATACCCTGGGTAAAGTTATCTAAGTGAAAGTGTTCATTTGGTGCATGCAGATTTTCCGATGGCAAACCAAATCCCATCAGGACAACAGGAGCTTCAAGTAGTCTTGCGAACACCTCAACTATTGGGATTGATCCGCCTTCTTTAGGAAAAAGCGGTCTGACGCCATAAACCTTCTCATACGCATCTGAGGCTTTTTGGATCATAGGCTCCTGTGAATTTAATGAAACCGGTTTTGCTTGAATTAACGAATTTACTGTGATGCGGCTTCCTTCTAGTTTATGTGCTTTCATATGCTGTTCAATACGCTCATAAACCTTCTGAGGGTCCTGCTCACCCACAAGACGGCAGCTTATTTTCGCACTTGCTTCACTAGGTACGATTGTTTTAATGCCTTCCCCTTGAAAACCGCCGGTGACCCCATTGATCTCTAAAGTCGGCCGAATCCCCGTTTGCTCCTGGAAGGTGAATCCTCTTTCTCCATACAGCGAATCTAATTCTAATTCTTGCATCGCTTTTTCTTCATCAAAAGGTATGGCTGCTACTTCTTTTCTTAGGCCCTCCGTTACAGTCGGAACTCCTTCATAAAACCCTTTGACAGTTACTTTCCCCTTTTGGTCGTGGAGGGAGTCGAAAATGTGAACGAGCGAATGAATGGCGTTAGGAACACCGCCTCCATATGAACCGGAATGCAAGTCTGTATTGGCAGTTTTCACCCCTACCTCCATAGCAAGAGCCCCTCGCAATACTGTACATATCGCCGGCTGCCCTTTTTCAATAAAAGAGGTGTCGGAAATCAGCACAGCATCAGCGGAAAGCTGCTCTATATTCTTATCAATAAAAAGTGGGAGGTGTGGGCTGGCAATTTCCTCTTCCCCCTCTATGCAGAACTTTACATTGACTGGCAGAGATCCACGTTCGACCATAAGTAGTTCTAGTGCTTTAATATGAATAAACAGTTGTCCTTTATCATCTGTCGCTCCTCGAGCATAGATTTTACCGTCCTTAATATCGGGCTCAAATGGCTTTGAATCCCATAGCTCAAGTGGATCTGCAGGCTGAACATCATAGTGACCATAAATAAGAACCGTCGGTTGATCAGCAGCATGAAGCCAGTCCGCATAAACGATTGGATGGCCGTCGGTTTCAATAATCTCGATGTTCTCCATACCTACTTTCTCCAGAGCATTCGCTACCCAGGTGGCTCCTTCCCTAACATCTTGTTTATGTTCTGATAAGGAAGAAATACTCGGTATTCTTAAAAAGTCCTGCAGTTCCTCTAAAAATTTGTCTTTATGTAACTGTACTTGTTCTCTCATCAATCGGAACCTCCCATAATTGCTATTAGAGAATGTTCAAAAAGTCACCAAATGATTAAAGGTGAATTTCTTCGTTGCTCAGTTTTTCCGGTCCTTACGTATGAAAGGCATACGCTGTGGCCCTCAAAACGTTTGCGCCTCGAGCTTCTTACGACGCACAGGGAACGTGCTAGTGTCGACTTTGTCACAGTATATGACGTTGTTTTTTTGTCGACGTTCTCATTCGTTAACTTTTTGAACACACACTATTATGAATCCATTATAATGGAGTGAGAGGATAATATACAAAAATATCCTAGTATAAAACACTTGAAATTCGGACGATTTCGTAATAGTTTAAAAGTTCACACACCTAAAAGGAGGCCAACCTATGAAATATGCACTTTCCCACTGGTGGAATGATATGTGGAAACTCCACCAGCAGGCAAAAGATCTGCTAAGCTTTTTTGTAAGCGGAAACACAGGCAGTTCTTTTGCAGAAAAAAACCAAAAAGAAGACGATAATGGGGGCGGTGAGCCGCCAGTCCACTATAAACCAGCGCAAAAAATCGGCCTTTGGCTTGGTCCATTGTTATTTGCTCTTACGATGATCCTTTTCAATCCAGAAACCTTATCAAGTGAAGGACAAGCTATTTTAGCCTCGACCATTTGGATCGCGACATGGTGGATTAGTGAAGCTATACCTATTCCCGTTACTTCACTTTTACCTATCGTGCTGTTCCCGATCACTGGAGGACTAGATCTTGACGCAACGACTTCTTCCTACGGCTCTGATACCATTTTCTTATTTATGGGTGGATTTATTATTGCACTTGCAATGGAACGCTGGAACCTACATAAGCGAATCGCTCTTGCTATCATATCAGCGATCGGGACAAATACGGAGCGCATCATTCTTGGTTTCATGGTCGCTACCGGGTTTCTGTCGATGTGGATCTCAAATACAGCTACTGCAATGATGATGGTCCCTATCGGTCTGGCTATTATTTATCAAGTGGCGGACTCGCTTAAGAATGACCCGATTGATACATCTAAAGAAAACTTCAACTTTGGTAAAGCTCTTATGCTGGGGATTGCCTACTCTGCCTCAATTGGCGGACTTGGTACATTAATCGGCACGCCACCAAATACGATCTTTGCGGGTACCATTGATGAACTTTATGGCATAGATATTTCCTTTGCCCGCTGGATGTTGTTTGGTGTACCAATTGCGATTGTTCTAATGGCTATTGCTTGGGTGTACCTAGTGAAGGTTGCCTATCCTATGAAGCTAAGAGAAATACCTGGTGGACGTAAAGTTATCTCCGAAGAAAGAAAAGCACTAGGCAACATGAGTTATGAGGAAAAGGCAGTAATGACCGTGTTTGTCATCACTGCTTTAGCATGGATCTCACGTTCATTTATCCTTGCCCCCCTCGTACCGGGCATTGACGATGCAGTTATTGCGATAGCTGCCTCTATTGTCTTATTTATTGTTCCAGCCCGACATAAGGAAGCGAAATCACTAATGAACTGGGACACAGCAAAGGAGCTGCCTTGGGGTATCCTCTTACTCTTTGGTGGTGGGTTGGCTATTGCAGCTGGATTTAGAGACTCTGGTCTGGCTCAATGGATTGGAGAACAGTTAACTGTATTAGAAGGTGTATCCTTCTTCATAATCTTGCTGGCTGTGATTGCATTAGTTATTTTCTTAACTGAAATTACATCAAATACAGCAACAGCGACGATGATGTTCCCGATTATGGCCTCCCTTTCTGTCGCGATTAATGTACATCCATACAGTTTAATGATTGGTGCTGGAGTAGCAGCATCATGTGCATTTATGCTGCCAGTGGCCACGCCTCCAAACGCGGTAGTATTTGGGTCAGGCTATCTGAGAATTCCTGACATGGCAAAGGCAGGAGTTTGGTTAAACATCATTTCCATTTTCATATTAGCCATAGCCGTTTATTTTCTTATTCCATTGGTATGGGGAATTACACTGACGGAGTTTCCTAGCAACCTAAGATAATGCAAAAGGCCCTCGAAATTTTCATTTCAAGGGCCTTTTACATTTTTCCCCACCTCAGGTCATCCAGATTATGGATGACCTGAGGTGGTTTACTATAGATGAATAGGTTAAAACAATGAAATAATGAAGCCTATGACCACGATTAGTCCAATTATCATTAATATTGTTCGTAGCATAAGAACACCCTCTTTTCGCTGTAGTTAATTTCCCTTTCCCTTATTATGCACGTTATGAAACAATTCAATATAAAATCGTACCTTTTTCCTGCATAAAGCGGTATAATCTGGCCTACATCTCTTGAAAATTCTTATAGTCGCTTTAACGACATGGCCTTACGCATATCTTGCAATGCCTGCTTTCCCTCTTGTTCTTTAGCTATCATCACGTTCGTGTAGAGAGCATCAATTATACTCAATTGGGCGATTCGTGACGAAAAAGCTTCTGAACGGAAATCAGTCTCCTCTGCCACCGTATAAAGAGGAATATCCGCTTCCTTCGTCAGCGGTGACTTCGCAAAGTTGGTAATGCAGATCGTTTTCACTTCGTTCTCCTTCAAAACTTGCATCACATCTAGAGTATCTTTTGTTGATCCCGAATGTGAAATTACTACAGCCACATCCTCCTTCGTAAGCTGTGATGCAGACATAAGCTGCATGTGGGATTCAAGTTGTGCACTCACTAGGAGCCCACTGCGAATAAATTTATGATAGCAATCCAATGCTACTACAGCAGAGCCCCCACAACCATAGAAGTCAATTTTACGAGCCTTTAACATGGCGCTAACCGCTTCTGTTATCGCTGTACCATCAATAATCTGCAGGGTGCTTTCAAGCGTTTTTATATTCGAACGAAAAACTTTTTCAGAAACCGTAGAGACACTGTCGCCTTCGTTTATTTTTTCATGAATATCTTTTATGGGTGTCACAATTTCTGCAGCAAGGGCAATTTTTAAGGCCTGATACCCCTTAAAGCCAATGCGTTTACAAAAGCGGAAAACTGTTGACTCCGCCACCCCCAACTCGTCTGAAACTTGGTTAATCGTGTGGTGAATAATTGTTTCTGGGTTATTGAGAATGTAATCGGCTATTTTCTTTTCCTTTTCACTAAATTTTCCATAGCTGCTTCTAATTCTCGCTAATCCATGTTGTGCTTCATTCTCCATCATTCGATCCCTCGCTTTTCCTTACTACTTGTATTATATAAGAAAAAAAGTTTTTTTAAATGAATTGAATACGGAAAAATTTTTGATATACTTATTTTATAATGAAAAATTATTCTTTTTCCCTAAGGAGGAATATATATGAAAGTCGGCATGGTAGGCCTAGGAAAAATGGGCTTAAACTTAACATTGAATTTATTGGATCATGGTCATGAGGTTGTTGGGTACGATACAGATTTAACAGTACAAGAAAAAATCTCATATGAACAGTTCTCTTATCAAGACTCTTTAGCCAAGCTTGTCAGTGAACTGCCAACCCCTCGCGTCGTGTGGATGATGGTTCCTGCAGGTGATGTAACGGAAAACGTTATAAGTGAATTGACAAACCAATTAGAAGCTGGGGACATGTTAATTGACGGCGGAAACTCCAATTATAAAGAAACATTAAGACACGCAGAAACCCTAAAAGAAAAAGGCATGTACTTCTTCGATTGTGGGACAAGTGGGGGGACAGACGGAGCCAGGAATGGTGCTTGTACAATGGTAGGTGGCCATCCCGATAAATTTAAGCATATCGAACCGCTTTTTGAAGCTGTTTCTATCGAGAATGGCTACCTCTATACTGGAAAACCAGGCAGTGGGCACTTTTTGAAAATGATTCACAACGGCATTGAATATGGCATGATGCAGTCGATTGCTGAAGGGTTCGATATCCTTAACAAAAGTGAATTTGATTATGACTACGAAAAGGTTGCTAAAGTGTGGAATCACGGGTCAGTTATTCGTTCATGGTTAATGGAATTAACAGAACAAGCCTTTTCTAAAGATGCGAATCTCGATGAAATAAGAGGTGTAATGAACTCCTCAGGTGAAGGAAAATGGACGGTTGAAACGGCCCTTGATCACCAAGTAGCTGCCCCCGTTATCGCTTTATCGTTAATGATGCGTTATCGCTCACTGGAGGATGACACGTTCACAGGAAAAGTAGTTGCTGCTTTACGTAATGAATTTGGCGGCCATGCCATCGTTAAGAAATAGAAAGAACACACTGGGCAGGGATGCAACTGCCCTTTTTCTTTTATTGGAATCATATACAAAAGGAGGTATAGAATGAACGCACAGTATTATTTAGGCGTTGACATTGGTACAACAAGTACAAAGTCAGTTCTTTTTAACAAAAAAGGTGGAATCATTACACAACATACGATTAACTATCCCCTGCATACTCCGAACCCTTTAGTTGCCGAACAGGACCCAAATGAAATCTTTGAGGCTGTACTTGAAACCATTCGGGAAGCTATTAAGAAAGGCGGAATAGCCACAAGTCAGATTCAATTCATTTCATTCAGTTCAGCCATGCACAGTTTAATTGCAGTTGACGAATATGGCTCATTATTAACAAACAGCATTACATGGGCAGATACACGAAGCGCCGAATATGCAACAGACATAAAAGAAAACCACAATGGACACGAGATTTACTTGCGGACAGGCACACCCATTCACGCCATGTCTCCTCTATCAAAATTAGTTTGGCTAAAGGCAGAAGAACCAGATATCTTTGCCAAAGCAGCTAAATTCATTTCCATTAAAGAGTACGTCTTTTATAAATTATTTAATGAGTATGTTGTCGACTACTCGATAGCTTCTGCAACAGGATTGTTTAATCTAGAAGCACTGGATTGGGACCAAGAGGCCTTGAAATTGACAGGGATTACGCCTAACCACCTATCTGCCCTTGTGCCAACAACTCACTCTTTAACTGGCTTAAAATCAGAATATCAGCGGCTGTTAGGATTGTCTGACCATATTCCCTTTATTATCGGGGCTAGTGACGGCGTGCTTTCGAATCTCGGCGTCAATGCGATTGACCCTGGAGTGATCGCCGTAACCATTGGCACAAGCGGAGCAATCCGTACGGTTTCAAGTGAACCCAGAACAGATCCTAAAGGACGTATTTTTTGTTATGCGTTAACAGAAGATCACTGGATTATTGGAGGTCCTGTAAATAATGGTGGTATGGTGCTAAGATGGCTGCGGGACGAATTTGCAGCCTCTGAAGTCGAAACGGCCAAACGCCTTGGGATCGATCCTTATGATGTGTTGACAAAAATTGCTTCATCAATTGAGCCTGGCTCCGATGGCCTTATCTTCCACCCCTTCCTTACAGGAGAGCGTGCTCCGTTATGGAACTCGAGTGCCCGTGGTTCCTTCTTTGGGTTAAGTATTCACCACAAGAAGCAGCACATGGTTCGTGCAGTTTTGGAAGGAATCGTCTATAATCTGTACACCGTTCTGTTAGCTCTTGAAGAATTAACTGGTGAGCCAAAACGTATTCAAGCCACTGGCGGTTTTGCACGATCAGAGATGTGGAGACAAATGATGACCGACATTTTTGATAAGCCTGTGGTTGTCCCTGAAAGCTATGAGAGCTCTTGCCTGGGGGCTGTTGTACTTGGCATGTATGCTACAGGTGAGATTAACGATTTCAGCATTGTATCTGACATGATCGGCCACACACATACACACAAGCCAGACGAAAAGACGACAGGAGTTTATAGAGAGCTTCTCCCTATTTACATTCGCCTGTCTCGTTTGCTTGAAGAAGAATATGAATCGATTTCCAACTTCCAACGTAAACACATTAAATGAATGCATATAAAAAGCAGCTTGGACCTGCCTTATAGACAAACACCAAGCTGCTTTTCTAAAATACGAATTTTAAGCTAATTGACGATCCCAGAAACGATGAGCAGCAACCGCCTCACTAAATTCCTTCGCAAATTCACTTGAATCTTCATCCCCGAGGACAACACCTGGACTTTTTTCTAGATCAGCCTTTTTCAACCACTTCTTCCCTTCATGTGTTGCTCCGATTGGTTTAAAGTGCTTAAATGCTTCATCAATAAAGTACATCGCATCCTGATGGAATTTTTGACTCACACTATTGCCACCAACGACATAGACCGCATCAAACAGTACCGAGTCAGCCGTCAAAAAGGTGTGGTCCACATTGAACTCTGCGTTATCTGATCCCTTCACCATCCCTAGCTTATCGCTAACGATTTCAGGAATAACACCTTCAACCTTCAATGCAGCTAGCACGGAGGACACCTCAGCTCCATCAAACCCTTCAGAGATAAGAACGGCTACTTGTCTAGTCGACGGGGTTTTCTTCGTATTTTCTTGACTTAGCGCAGGAGAAGTTTTTGTAACATCCGATCCTCCGCCCTGTGGAGGATTGACACCAATGTTATCTGCGATTGCTTTCGCCAGATCGAGGCTCACATTAGCAAACATATCAACGTTTTGTTGTTGCACAGATTTGCTTCCCACTTTTCCAAGCTCAAAACTGAATCCGGAAATAATATGTTTCTTCTCAGTTTCACTCATACTGTTCCAGAATAGGGTAGCCTGTGAAAAATGATCTTTAAAGCTCTCACTGCGGCTTCTCACCTTGCGCCCCTCCACCTTTTCCTGGTAATGAACATAGCCACCTTCGTCTTCAGTTGAAGTCGCCGGTGTATTATTAGCGAGAGAATTATTATGGTAGCTCACTGGTCCTTTATTAATCGTCATACGACTATAGCCATCACGCTGATTATTGTGATAAGGACAAACAGGTCTATTGATCGGCAGCTCATGGAAATTCGGCCCACCAAGGCGAATCAACTGTGTATCCGTATAGGAAAACAAACGTCCCTGCAGGAGTGGGTCATTTGAAAAATCTATACCTGGCACAACATTTCCAGGGTGGAATGCCACTTGTTCTGTTTCGGCAAAAACATTATCGACATTACGGTTTAACGTCATCTTACCAATGATTTTGACAGGTACATCTTCTTCAGGCCACAGCTTCGTTGCATCAAGAATATCAAAGTCGAATTTGAATTCATCCTCCTCTTTAATAATCTGGACACCAAGCTCAAATTCCGGATAATTACCCGCTTCAATCGATCCATATAAATCTCCACGATGGAAATCTGGATTTTTCCCGCCGATTTTTTGTGCCTCATCCCATACAAGAGAATGTGTTCCGAGCACAGGCTTCCAATGGAACTTCACAAAATGTGCCTCACCTTTGTCATTTACAAAACGGAATGTGTGCACACCGAACCCTTCCATCATCCTGAAACTTCTTGGAATTGCTCGATCTGACATCGTCCACATCACCATATGGGCAGCTTCTTGATTATTTGCGACAAAATCCCAAAACGTATCATGGGCAGTGGCCGCCTGAGGCATGCCGTTATGAGGTTCTGGCTTAAATGAATGAACTAAATCCGGGAATTTAATCGCATCTTGGATGAAAAATACAGGGATATTGTTCCCAACTAAATCATAATTTCCTTCTTCCGTATAAAATTTTGTAGCAAAGCCCCGTGCATCACGAGCGGTTTCTGGAGAACCTTTTGAACCTGCTACCGTTGAGAACCGAACGAAAACAGGAGTTTTAACTGATGGATCCTGTAAAAAGCCTGCTTTGGTATATTCCTTCATAGATTCATAGACTTGAAATTCTCCATGGGCAGCAAACCCGCGGGCATGTACAGCTCTTTCAGGAATTCGCTCATGGTCAAAATGTGTCATCTTTTCGCGAAAGTGGAAGTCCTCCATAAGGGTCGGTCCACGCTCTCCCGCTTTCAAGGAAAATTCGTCCTCCGACACTTTAACTCCTTGGTCAGTCGTCATCTTCTTGTCTCTATCATCTGCTCTAAACTGTTCCAGTTGTTTATTTTTTTTATTGTTTCTTCCCTTGTGGTCGTCGCTCATACATCTAATCCTCCTTAAGAAATTAAAATGTAACTACTATTTTCTAATACCCATAATAAAACGAAGTAAACTCTTAATCTTGAAAAAATTCACTCTGTGTGCAAGTACAAAAAACCAAAAACTTCCACCTCAGGTCATCCATAAAATGGATGACCTGAGGTGGAAGTTTTTGGAGATAGAATCATAAAAAAACCCACTCTTCAAATAGAGTGGGTCAAAAATAATTATGAATCAACAGCATCCTATGGCAAGACAGTTTCTCCCATTAAATAACGATCACATTCACGGGCAGATTCTCTTCCTTCATTGATTGCCCAAACAATCAAGCTTTGACCGCGACGCATATCACCAGCAGAGAAAATTCCTTCTTCGCTTGTCCTATATTCTCCATATTCCGCTTTTACATTTGTACGGTCATCTGTTTCAATTCCAAGTTTTTCGATGAGGTCCTGCTCAGGTCCGCTGAATCCGATCGCTAATAGAACCAGATCGGCTTTCCAGACTTTTTCAGTACCAGGAATCTCTCTGCGTGATCGATTCCCTTTTTCATCAAATACTAGCTCCACGTTAACGGTGTGGACTTCCTTCACACGGCCATTCTCATCACCAACAAATTTCTTGGTCATGACTGAATAGGCTCTTGGGTCACGGCCAAATATGGATCCCGCTTCCTTTTGTCCGTATTCGACACGGTGAACGATCGGGTACTGAGGCCATGGGTTTGTAAGGTCATCACGGTCTTCCATTTTCTTATCGTAAATATCAAACTGTGTTAGACTCTTACAATTGTGGCGAACAGATGTTGAAATACAGTCCGTACCTGTATCCCCCCGCCAATAACAATGACGTCTTTCCCTTCTGCTGAAATGTAATTTTCATCTTCAAGATTTGAATCTAGTAAACTCTTCGTATTGGCATGAAGGAAATCCATTGCGTAATGAATGCCTTTCAGTCCTCTTCCCTCTGCCTCGATATTTCTTGGAATCGTTGCTCCACCACAAAGAATAATAGAGTCAAACTCCTCACGCAGGCGGGAGACCGGATAATCCCGTCCTACTTCTGTATTGGTAACGAATTTAATTCCTTCCTGTTCTAAGATATTCACACGACGCTCCACGACGGAATAAGGAAGCTTCATCTCAGGGATGCCATACGTCAGCAAGCCCCCTATACGGTCATTTCGTTCAAAAACAGTTACCGTATGTCCTGCTTTATTTAGTTGAGCTGCTGCCGCCAAACCTGCTGGTCCTGAACCGACCACCGCAACCTTCTTACCTGTGCGGCTTGCAGGCGGTTCTGGTAGCACCCAGCCTTCGTCAAACCCTTTTTCAATAATGGAACGTTCTACTGTACGGATCGCAACAGGTGGCTCATTGATGCCGAGTACACATGCTCCTTCACATGGCGCAGGACAGGCAAAGCCGGTGAACTCAGGAAAATTATTCATTTCATGTTCTTTTTGTAAAGCTTCTTTCCACTGTCCTTTATATACAAGGTCATTCCACTCTGGGATTAAATGATAGACGGGACATCCTGTTGTCGAACCATTGATCTCCATTCCTGTATGACACGTAGGGACGCCGCAATCCATGCAGCGTGCTCCCTGTTTTTGAACCTCTTCATCCGACATAGGAATGGTGTAATCTTTCCAATCCTTTGTCCGTTCAGCCGGATCTCGTTCAGTTTGAGACTGACGTTGATATTCCATAAATCCAGTAGATTTCCCCATCGTATCCCCTCCTTATCTATAGGTTTAAGCTTCTACAGGCTTCTTCTCTTGTTTGCTTTCTTCAAATGCTTGCATTTCAGCATCAAACTTGGTTAATCCTTCTTGCTTCAAGACTTTAATTCTATTTTGTACTTCTAGATATGCTTTTGGAATAACACGTTTAAACATCGGTACAATATCGTCCCAATCTTCAAGAATACGTTGTCCCTTTGGACTGTGCGTGTAAAGTACATGCTTTCTCACTAGTTCGTGTAATTCTTCGATTTCCTGCCGGTCGGTTAATTGCTGGACGTGCACAAGCTCTTTATTACACTTTCTCTCGAAG
This sequence comes from Halobacillus shinanisalinarum, assembly GCF_022919835.1. NCBI lineage: Bacteria > Bacillati > Bacillota > Bacilli > Caryophanales > Bacillaceae > Halobacillus > Halobacillus shinanisalinarum. Next base: position 2,223,152 of record NZ_CP095074.1, read on the forward strand.
GCTGCTTCTGAATCATCCATCACGTAGGCGACACCCCCGGACATTCCAGCACCGAAGTTTCGGCCTGTGCCTCCAAGGATAACAACCTTTCCACCTGTCATATATTCACAGCCGTGGTCGCCAACACCTTCCACAACGACTTCAGCACCACTATTTCTTACACAGAAACGTTCCCCAGCAAGTCCGTTGATATAGGCTTCACCATCCGAAGCACCATAGAGTGACACATTCCCGATAATCGTATTTTCTTCTGGGAGGAATGTAGATTTCCTTGAAGGATGAACGATGATCTTGCCGCCAGATAAGCCTTTTCCAACATAGTCATTGGCATCTCCAACGAGTCTCAATGTCATTCCTCTCGGGATAAAGGCTCCGAAGCTCTGTCCTGCCGAACCTTTAAACGTCAATTGAATGGTATCTTCTTTTAAGCCGGCCGCTCCGTATCGTCTAGTAATCTCACTACCAAGAATGGTTCCTGTTACACGGTGGATGTTTCTGATCGATCCTGTACTTGTAACCGGCTCTTGGTTTTCGAGCGCCTTTTTACATAATGGGATGAGTTCTTCACGGTCGACTGTCTTATCCAAGCCGTGATCCTGCTCATACATGGCATAATGGCCTACTTCTGGAGAAACTTCCGGTTGGTAAAGCAGGGCCGATAAATCTACACCTTTTGCCTTCCAATGATCAATCGCTTCATTGGCTTGCAGTACGTCCGATCTTCCAATCATTTCATTAATTGTTCTAAACCCAAGTTCTGCCATAAGCTCACGTGCTTCCTGGGCAATAAAACGCATGAAGTTTGCGACATGCTCGGGATCGCCGCCGAACTTTTTCCTAAGCTCAGGGTTTTGGGTAGCTACACCTACGGGGCATGTGTCGAGATGACAAACGCGCATCATTACACAGCCAAGTACAACGAGTGGAGCCGTAGAGAAGCCATATTCCTCAGCACCTAGAAGGGTCGCGACAACAATGTCACGTCCTGTCATCATTTTCCCGTCCGTTTCAACGACGATACGATCCCGCAAACGGTTAAGCATCAAGGTTTGGTGGGTTTCGGCTAAACCAATTTCCCATGGCAGCCCCGTGTGTTTAAGACTCGTTCTAGGAGCCGCACCTGTTCCGCCATCATAACCGCTAATTAGCACGAGATCCGCTCGGCCTTTGGCTACACCGGCGGCTATCGTTCCTACTCCAACAGCCGAGACGAGCTTTACGCTTACACGTGCTCTAGGGTTGGCGTTTTTCAAGTTATGAATCAGCTCAGCTAAATCCTCAATCGAATAAATATCGTGGTGTGGCGGTGGTGAAATCAGTTCTACACCAGGTGTGGATCCGCGTACTTCTGCAATCCATGGGTAAACTTTCTTCCCTGGGAGGTGTCCGCCCTCGCCTGGCTTCGCACCTTGGGCAATTTTAATTTGAATCTCATCCGCATTCACAAGATAGTGGCTGTTTACTCCGAAGCGTCCTGATGCCACTTGCTTAATCGAACTTCGGCGCGAATCACCATTCTCATCTGGAGTAAAACGGTCAGGATTTTCTCCGCCTTCTCCTGTATTACTGCGCCCGCCGACACGGTTCATTGCAATCGCAAGGGCCTCGTGAGCTTCCTCGCTGATTGATCCGTAAGACATTGCACCTGTTTTGAACCTTCTTGTAATCTCTTCTACAGACTCTACCTCTTCAAGAGGAATAGGCCTCCGTTCCTTAAAGGAAATAAGTCCACGCAGTGATTGCAAGTTGCTCGTTTCGTCTGTTAGCAGTTTCGAATAGTCTTTAAAAAGGTTGTAATTATTCGTACGGCATGCATGCTGAAGGGTATGGATCGTTTTAGGATTATACTGATGATCTTCTCCATCTGCTCGATATTGGAACTCATCCCCTGCATCAAGTGTTTTCCCGCTGAGTCTTTGTTTACTAAATCCGCGTTCATGGCGCATGCGTACTTCTTTTTCAATAATATCTAAGCCAATTCCGCCAAGACGAGATGCCGTTCGTGTGAAATACTTGTCAATCACATCAGTGTGGATCCCCACTGCTTCAAAGATTTGTGCTCCACGGTAACTTTGGATTGTTGATATTCCCATTTTCGAAAGGACTTTTATAACCCCATCCGTAACAGAGTGAATGTAACGATCCACTGCTTCATCTAATGAAGCAACCGCGATATCTCCCTTTTCGATGAGCGCATCTAACGATTCATACGCTAAATACGGATTGATTCCTTCTGCCCCATAACCAAGAAGCGTAGCAAAATGGTGCACCTCACGCGGCTCGCCTGACTCAACCAGCAAACTCACCTTCGTTCTCGTTCCTTGACGAATTAAATGATGGTGCAAACCTGATACAGCTAGCAATGCCGGCATTGCTGCGTGGTTCTCATCAATCCCCCGATCAGATAAAATGAGTAAGGTCGTACCTTTTTCAATCGCTTGATCAGCCTGTTTAAACAAAGCATCAAGTGCATGCTCCATCTGATCAGATTGATTTGCAGTATTAAACAGAATCGAAAGTGTTTCTGTTTGAAAGCCTTCAAGTTTTTGTTGACGCAGCTTATCTAATTCGGGGTTTGTTAAGATCGGCGTTTCTAACTTTATTTTTCTACACGATTCTGGCTGTGGGTTCACTAAGTTCCCTTCTGCGCCAATCGTGGTCTCAACCATTGTTATGATCTTTTCACGGATCGCATCAATCGGCGGGTTCGTCACTTGGGCAAAAAGCTGTTTAAAGTAGCTGTATAAAAGCTGAGGCTTTTTGGAAAGAACGGCGAGTGGAGAATCATAGCCCATTGACCCAACGGGGTCTTTTCCATCTGAAACAAGTGGAATCAATATTTTATTTAGTTCCTCGGTTGTATAACCAAAAGCCAGTTGATGATCAATCAAATTTTCAATTCGCGTACTTGGGTGATGCATAGGCTCAGGTAAATCTTCCAGGTCCCACTTGTACTCTTCTAACCATTCTCTATAAGGTTTTTCACCAGAAATCTCCAGTTTAATGTCTTCATCAGGAATAATCTTCCCTTTTTCCAAATCAACAAGAAGCATTTTCCCAGGATGAAGTCTATCTTTATATGCAATATCGTCAGCGAAAATGTCTAACGCGCCAACTTCGGATCCAAGGACAATCATGCCATCCTTCGTTACATAATAACGGGCCGGGCGTAAACCATTCCGGTCTAAACAAGCTCCGATTTGCTTTCCATCTGTATAAGCAAGAGCAGCAGGTCCGTCCCATGGCTCCATTAAGCAACTATGGTATTCATAGAAATCCTTCTTCTCCGGATGGATCGTATCATCATTTGACCAAGGCTCAGGTACCATCATCATTGCCGTATGAGCAAGTGATCGTCCAGATAAATAAAGGAATTCAAACGCATTATCGAACATCGAGGAATCACTGCCATTCGAATCAATAACAGGCAGCAACTTTTGGAGGTCTTCTTCATTGAAGTATTCCGATTCGCAAAGTTCCTGACGAGCCCGCATCCAGTTCACATTACCTCTTAACGTATTAAATTCACCATTATGAATCGTAAAACGGTTCGGGTGGGAACGTTTCCAACTAGGGAACGTATTTGTGCTGAAGCGTGAATGTACTAAAGCAAGAGCCGTTTTGAAATCAGGGTGGTTCAAATCAATATAAAAGGAATCTAGTTGTTCAGGTACGAGCATTCCCTTGTAAACAATCGTGCTCGTTGACAAGCTGCATAAATAAAAGTCATCAAAGCCTTCCATCTTTGCAATCATCATCTCAGCGCGCTTGCGGATAATATAAAGTCTGCGCTCAAATTCCATTCTGTCTTTAATGCCTTCACTAGGCGCAACAAATGCCTGACGAATAAACGGTTTTGTCTTTTTAGCGTCATTACCTACAAAGGAATCGTTAACGGGTACGGTACGCCAGCCAAGGAAAGTTTGTCCCTCTTCCTTTACAATATCTTCAAAGATTTCCTTACACTTCATTCGTGTATCGTGATCGTATGGGAGAAATAACATTCCCACACCATATTCGCCTTCTGCAGGCAGCTCTATATCTTCTTTTTCACATTGTTTCTTAAAAAAGTAGTGAGGAATTTGCGTTAGTATTCCCGCTCCGTCCCCTGTACTTACATCAGCAGCTTGGCCTCCCCGGTGTTCCAGGTTACATAGGATTGTTACTGCATTTTCAACAATACTATGTGATTTTGTCCCATCTATGTTTGCGATCATGCCGATCCCGCAAGCTTCATGTTCAAAGTCAGGATGATATAACCCTTGCGGAATAGGATAGCCATTTTTTTGCATAACAGGTCCCCCTCATCTATTCATTGTAAAAAAGTTAAAATTCTGTCTTTTAAAGTTTTTTATTAGTATAGCATGAAAATAATCTGTATTCACTAGGAAGGGACGCTTAAAACGCCAATTCCAACATATTTATCTGAATATTACAATTAATTACACCTTTACAAAACTCCTGTCTTTATTGACCTCGAATATGAACCTCTAAAATGTAAGCGCAATCAAAATTCTTCGGAAATTTTTTTGAAATTTTTTTGAAAGAAACGAAATTAAGCATATATTTCAGTTTAAAAGGGTTGTTTTGACAACGTACCGAAATAATAATAGTAAGAAGCAGAAATTAGGAGTGGTCATGTACAATGCGAAAACAAAGGAGAATACGAGATTATGATGTGGAAGTCGGCCAATTGCAACCGGGCAGACTAAATTCAATTACGGATGTTGAAGGAGTTACGGTGGGCCATGTCACGCTAAGTAACGAAGGGATGCAGACAGGAGTGACAGCCATTATCCCTCACCAAGGGAATCTGTTTAAAGAGAAACTGATCGCCTCAAGTCATGTGATTAACGGCTTTGGTAAAACCATGGGGACGATTCAAGTAGAAGAACTAGGTACAATTGAAACGCCAATTATTTTAACGAATACGTTCAATACCAGTACAGCTTCCTTGGCACTGACAGAATATATGATGGCAGAAAATCCGGAGATCGGCAGAACGACTGGAACAATTAACCCCGTAATTGGTGAATGTAATGATATGTACCTTAATGATATTCGTGCTCAATTTGTAGAGAAGCACCACGTTTTGACAGCATTAGATTCAGCCACCTCCGAATTTGAGGAAGGGGCTGCTGGGGCAGGAGCAGGAATGCTTTGCTACTCGCTAAAAGGGGGAGTCGGAACCGCTTCGCGAAAAATTGAACTTGAGCACGGAACCTATACGATAGGGGTTTTAGTATTGGCGAATTTCGGTATGTTAAGCGACTTAACGATTAATGGAAGGACTCTAGGCATGGAGTTGCGCGAAGCTCTCCTTCGCCTTCCAGAGGAAAAGGATAAAGGATCGGTTATGATAATTGTTGCAACAGACCTTCCCGTCTCGGAAAGACAGCTTAATCGAATGATCAAGCGTACCGTAACAGGATTATCTCGTACAGGTTCAAACATTTCGAATGGAAGTGGTGATATTGTCATCGGATTTTCAACAGCAACGAAAATCCCTCACGAAAAACCAAATCATTGTTTGTCCATTCCTACGATTCATGAGGAGGATATCGATCTCCCGTTTCGAGCCGTTGGTGAAGCCACTGAGGAGGCTATACTGAATGCTTTAATTACGGCACGACATACTGTAGGCAGGGATGGTCATATGCGGCCCACCCTATCAGACTTGCTTGTAAAACATGACATCCAACTATGATTTCTTAAACCGTTAGCAACCACTTAAGTAAAGAAAAGGAGAACGGCCTAAAGCCTCTCCTTTTCTAACCCCCTCATTCACAAAACAATTGTCTTGTTCTCATGGACAATTAAACGATCCTCTATTGCCCATTTCACGCCACGAGCCAGGACGCTGCGCTCAACAGACCGACCTTTTTTCTTCAAATCCTCTACTGTATCACGATGATCAACTCGAATAATATCTTGTTCAATGATAGGGCCTTCATCCAAATCATTTGTCACATAATGTGCAGTGGCCCCTATTAGCTTCACCCCTCGCTCAAAAGCACGCTTATGCGGGTTTGCTCCAACAAAGGCCGGTAAGAAGGAATGATGGATGTTAATAATTTGAGCTTGATGGGCGCGAACAAATTCCGGAGTTAAGATTTGCATATAACGAGCCAGCACGATCAGGTCTACCTCGTAATCTTTTAATAGCTGCAATTGCTTTGCTTCTACCTCTTTACGAATATCCTTATTTGCAGGTATATAATAGAAAGGAATATTAAAGGATTCAACAATCTCGCGGCATTCTTCATGATTACTAACTACGAGAACAACATCTGTCATAAGGTCTCCACTCTGCCACTCCAGTAACAGCTCTCGTAAACAATGCAGTTCTTTTGATACAAAAATGGCGGCCTTTTTGACATCATAGAGAAAATTGATTTCCCATTCCATAGAAAATTTATAAGCAACCTCTAAAAATTGCTTCTCAAGCTTTTTTCTCTTTTCCTGCAAGTTCGGGCACTCAAACTCCATACGGAGAAAGAAGATCCCATTCTCTGGATCAGTTGTGTATTGATTGGACTCGATGATATTAGCATCGTGTTCACCTAAGTACAGGGATATGGCTGACACGATGCCGGGTTGGTCGGGGCATTTGACTAGTAGACGCCCCTTATTTCTATTATTTTCTTTAAATGTATCGATGTGGTGTTGAATATATGACTTCATATCGGACTCCTCTCTTTTATAGTATTTATTATAGTGTTAACACGAACATATATAAATAGACGATAGCTACTTTATTATTCCCTTTGCAATAAGATTGATAAACAAAAAATCCAACCTGCAAAAGTTTTGGTATAGGCGAGAAAAGCATTTAACCCTGCAACTTTTATGAGTTGCAGGGATTTCTTTTTGAAATCTTATGAGACTATCATTATGTTCATAAGAAAAGGGCCTCTTTAAAGAGGCCCTTTTCTTATGAATTATTTGGTAGAGTAAGAGGGTGTTGTAGTCTCCTGTTTTCTATTATGAGTACTAAATAAACTCTCTAACTTATCCTGAAAGGCTAACGATACAAGCCCGTTTCCTTCTGCCACCTTGGAATGACCTAGTGAAACCGTCCGTTTTACCAACTGTGAGAAGATTTCAGCTTCCGTCATACGTCTTTGAAATTGTTCCTCTGCTAAACTAATGATCAAAGCTAAGGAGCCTGACACGTGCGGTGTAGCCATCGAAGTTCCAGATAGCTTTGCATACTTTCCTTCCAGATAGGTTGATAGAATATTCACACCAGGCGCTACGAGGTCGATCTCATTATTTGTATTGGTAAACTCTGCAAGGTTACGTTCAAAATCTACCGCACCTACTTGAATGACTTCGTTATAGGCACCAGGATAACCATATTCAGGTGTATCCTCACGACCATCGCCTGCATTTCCAGCGGCACAAACCACAGAAATGTCATTCTTCACGGCCTCTTGAATGACCGTATGCAGTTCAGGTATATCTTTAGGACCACCTAGGGACATCGACATGACTCTTACCTTTTCACCATTAGGCCCAGTCCAATTTGTCGCGTAATCAATGGCGTCAATGATCCACTGCATCTTTCCGCTTCCCTCTCCGGTCAGCACTTTTAAAACGAGAAGATTTGCTTGAGGAGCCGCTCCAACCACTCCATTTCCATCTTCAATCGCAGCGACGGTCCCGGAGACATGAGTTCCATGCCCATTATTGTCACTAAAATTCGTCTCGTCCCCATCATAATCTGTAGTAAAGTTCTTTCCCCCGATAATACGACCTTTAAGATCAGGGTGGTCTGTCTGGCAGCCCGTATCAATGATAGCTATGACATTCCCTTTACCCTGTTTTGTTCCTTCCCAAAGAGCAGGGGCTTCGATCATCTCAATTCCTTTAGGTACTTCTGAGGTCGCTTCCAACACTTCTTCCGTACGAAACGGAATTAATCTCACTTCGCTCATGAATTTCCCTCCTAGGATTGAATAGTTAAACTCCCTTTCAAAAGTACGAGCGTGCTAGATTTCCTATTATAGGAAATCTTATACGCTATTATATCATTTGATTAAATTCAGAATAATATGTCAATGTACTCAAAATATTCTATTCAACTAGTACTAAACACGTAAGTGCTTTTGTTTAGAGAAATATATTTTGTTTTATAAAGGGCTTGAGAGGTTATGTTAATGGAAGGGCATAGAATAGAGCCAAGCTCATCCGGTCATAGTTAGAGCTTGACTCTTCTTTATCTAGGGAGAACTAAGATACCCTGATGAGAAAATGGCTGATAACACGCGTTAACAGACCCATAATCAAAGAAATAATAATGCTAATACCCGTACTTCCTGTCAGGGATAAACCAATCTGAAATCCTACGACTAACATAATGCCTATTAAAATACTCACTACCATTCTCTGGTTTTTAGTAAGGTTCATAATAAAGCTCCTTTAAATATTTAACTCATCTCTCCCCGGGGGATAAAATAGAGTTATTTCAACAAATAATGAATGAATCTGTTTCTTTTCAATTTATAATTTAATTATCATTTTATCCGTTAAAAGCCAGACTTAACCGCTGCAATTTAATTTTCCGCGTTTCCGAAAGAATGTCCGTACAATTTTAGTTATTTAAAAAAGATTGTGTGTATCTGCTCTTTTTTCCACTCCTCGACACTATGTTAGGTGCTTTTGATCGGACAGGCGTTTTTAGATAAGCTTATTGCCGACTGACATTCGATTCAGTACTTCCGGAAATCTACAGCGAGTACGCCCTTACTAACCCTTATCCCTTCGGCTCCAACCCGTTAGCTTAATATTATAGTAAAAAGTGCCCCTTCAAGAGACACTTTGTTTAAATAGTTTCATTATCTACTTCATTTAATTTCATCGTTAGTTAACCTAAATGAATATTTCCCCGTGCCATCTGTACGTCATTTGAAAGTTGCAGCTTCACTTCCCAACTCTTGTTTTCACCTTCAAAAGAAAGAAAATTATCGTTATCACAAGCCCAAAGAAGGAAAGGGAAAACTAGTAATTAAGAACATTATTCTTCAAAATATGCCATCCTCATTCTAGTTGTATATAATATAGGTTTATGATACTTGAAATAATCAACCAATGGTAGGAATGCAGCAATTTTTCTACACATGTAAACTTATCAGTTGCCGCCATTAACTTGGTCGTGTTGTTAGTATCCTTGCGTAAACAGAAAAAAACCTCCGCCGTAATCGGTGAAGGTTCACTATCTGTCCAAGAAATGGGGAATAAGAAGAATATTTATTTATTAGGCACTGATTTACCGGTATGCAATGTGTTAGTGTAATCAAAAGTCAGAAACTTTAGTTTAAAAGAGTGATGTAGCTGCCAGCTAAATTCAATAACTCTCCCTTCCACTTCTGATCATAAGTAATCATAAAACTAGTTGATGGACCGCCAGAGGCTTTCTCGTCAAACGGAATTTCTAAATCCCTCTTCCCCCAGCCATTTCTTTTTTCCAACACCTCGACACTATGTTGAATCCCTTTTGAACCAACAGGCAAAGTTTCAAAAACCCAGTTTTGTTTTGTAATCGCTGCAAACAATTCAAGCGGAGCTATTTTTTCAGGATGGGAGAGAACATCCTTCCCGACAAGTGGCTCACCAATGAGAGCTACCCTACATATTTCCGGGGAAATACCTATTCTTTTTTCTGTAGAACCAACCCAGCCAAGTATAGATAAGCTTATCGCCGACTGACTCATTTCCATATTCGATTCAGTACTTCCGGTAATATCCAGAGAGTAACCAAGCGAATTCCCAAGGTTTCTAACGGTTTGTTCGAGCTCTCCCCACACCTCGTCGCCAACAAAATTACTGATCGTTACAGCAAACGGTGTTGCTCCTACTGCTAAACAATCCATTAATGACACACGAAACAAGGATTCCACAACTTTTTTATAAGAGACGTGAACCATGTCATCTGCTTTTAAACCAATCCCTCCTGCGTTATCAGTGGCTATGACAAGTTCACGTCCCCCCTCAATAGAAATAAACAATGGTTGTCCCATTTAATCACTCTTCGTCTTTCGATTTCTTATTTGGGGAACGGAATACTTTTGCACTGCGAATGTACTCGACATCCTTTGTTTCGAGGATCATATTCACATAGCGTGCCAGAGCAAAAAAGTAATCGGATAGTCGGTTCAAATAAGTCAGGCAGACAGGATGGATCGTTTCATGTTTTTGCAAGGAGACGACGAGGCGTTCGGCACGGCGAGTAATCGTCCGAGCGATGTGTAGCGTTGATGCTGCTGGTGATCCACCCGGTAAAATAAACCGCTCCAATTCTGGTGCTTGCTTAATGTAATCATCCATCCGTTGCTCCAGCCACTCAACACTCTCTTCTTGAAGCTTGAAGGGACGGTTTGACTTTTTATTTGCCAAATCACTGCCACAGTCGAACAGTTCATGTTGGATTTTCTCAAGTTCCTCTTGAACATCACTAAAGCGGGAATCTGTTAACTCTGAGCGTGCCTTCCCTACAAAACTATTCGCCTCGTCCACCGTCCCATAAGCTTCTACACGTACATCGTCTTTATCCACTCTGCCGCCGATAACGCTCGTTTGTCCCTTGTCACCTGTTTTTGTATATAATCTCATGTTTAACACGCTCCTATTTTAGTTGTTGAGGGATTCCGAACCACACTCGGAATACTCTCTGGGCATCCTTTGTTAATTGCTGATAAAAAAATCCTGTCTTATCTCTCCATAATCGGTTCTGCTTATCCATAGGGACGATCCCTCCTGTGATATCTGTCCCTATAATTACGAGCTGTCTTGATGTAAGAGTTTGTTCCCATTTCATTAAGGTATCATAATATTTCTGCCACTTTTCACCCTCTTCCCCTTGGTTGCTCAAGTAGTTATAAATCCTATTTTCAAGCTTATCTACAATCAGAAGAGGTGTATCAACAGATCCAGACTGCTGGTCCTCCTTTAAAATCGTGTAATCGCTATCATAATTCTCAATCACCCAGTCTAGCTTCCCGTTATATGCTCCACCTGTGACAAAATCCATTGCTCCCTCTCCTTCTCCAGTAGAATTTTGTAAGCCTCTCCCGGTGCTATCGGCCAATCCCACATAGAATTTGATTCCTTTGACCAATGATGGAGCATAATACGTATCACCCCTCCATGAGTTACGACGACAATCGGCTCTTCTAAATTGCGTTGATAACCAAGGATTTGGTCAGCAAAGCGAAGAACGCGACCTTTGAAATCAACAAAACTCTCCCCATTAGGTGGGGTGACCTTTTCCATGTTGTTCAGCCACTGCTTATAGTGAATTCCCTCCTTTAACTCTTCGTATGTCCCACCATCAAAATCACCAAAGTTATACTCGCGTAGCTTCTTTGTCGTTTCAACAGATGAGGAGAGGATAGATGCTGTCTCGCTACAACGATCAAGGTCACTAGCATAGATTTTTGGAAGTTCAGGAAGACGCTTTTTTAAAAAGTCAACTTGCTTTCGCCCTTGTTCAGACATTTCCTGATTTCTCCAACCAATATAACGTCTTTGTACATTTGAGCGGGTTTCCCCGTGACGAATCAAATACATAACCAAACGATGAACCATAAATATGTCTCCATTCCTTCAAGTGTTGCGCCGCAAACATCACCTGTTATTCCACCAAACGAACGTACCGCCCATCTACGAATCCCCCAAATTCCGATCATAGCAGCTAAAACCGCTGATAAGCTGACGGAAAAGTGACTCCAAGAGAGGAAGGCCATCACAATACTCACCACAAGCATGAGACTAAGAACCCAAACCGTCACACTGTGACTATAGTGATTTTTAAAGAAATGGCTTAGGCCCCTCTGCCTTGCTGAAGGGGCATGTCCTAACATCAACACCATCACACATCTTGATAAAAAGGGAATCAATAAAATAAACCAGAGCATTGAGAAATTACCAAGAAACGATTCATACATGAATACAAAACGGAGAATCAACACGGCCAGTAAAACCAATACTCCGAAGGCTCCTGTCCGAGGATCCTGCATCACTTCCAAGCGCTTTTGCTGGTCCTGATAGGAGAAGAAGGCATCCCCTGTATCCATTAAGCCGTCAAGATGAAGACCCCCACTCCATACGGCCGGAATCATCAACGCAAAAACAGTTAAACTAACTAGACTCATAGTTGTTAGAGAGGAGAGTCCATAGAAAATAAACGCATTAGACCCTCCGATTACCAGCCCTAGTATTGGCAGCCACATAAGACAACTGCGAACGACAGCCGTGTTCGGTTCGATGCCTTTTCGGATAGGAAACACAGAGAAGAATTGCAAGGCAAATAATCCACCCAATCCAAAATTTTTCATGGCGCGCTCTCCTCTATCATCTGTATAATCTTTTCGGTATCGAGATAGGTTTCTAAATGTTTAGCCAGACGTTCGTAACGCTCATCTCGACCGCCTGTATCAGTCATTACCTGTTCGGATAAACCCGACTTTCTACGCAAGCGATTCAACCATTCCGTTCTCCATTCATCATTATGAAAACAATCATGAAGGTAAGTGCCAATCAAACGCCCCTGATCAAGACTGATTCCCTCAGGTCCATCGTTCAATTGAAGGAACGGATACTTGATAGATCCAGCCGTTCGCCCAAGATGAATCTCATAGCCAGACATGGGCACAAGGGAATAACCGCTTGCTTCATGAATATGTCCGCTTACACGAATCGTTTGTTTGTTTTTCACAAAAGTTGTTGAGAGAGGAAATATCCCTATTCCTTGCACACCGTCTTTATCAGCTTCATGGCGATACATGACATCAGAAAGAATCTGATAGCCACCACAAATCCCTACGATCACTCCTCCTCTCTCGGCATAAGCCCCGATCGCTTCTGTCAGTCCCTTTTCCTCACATGCAAGGTAGTCTTCAATTGTGCTTCGCGTTCCTGGTAAAATTAGTGCATCTGGTTTTCCAAGCTGATCAACGGAGCGAACGTAACGAATCGATACATCCTGCTCTTGAGTAAGTGGTGATATATCCGTTTCATTCGATAAATAAGGCCAATGAATCACAGCTATATCTAAGGACTTTTCCCTTTTAGCTGGCGTAGATTGGATCGTTAATGAGTCTTCTCCCTCAATACCATGATCTTCTAAGTGGGGCAGCACACCTAAAACAGGTATGCCTGTATAGTTTTCAATCCATTCTATTCCACTTTCAAATAAAGCACGTTCACCACGAAACTTGTTAATAATTAATCCCTTAATACGCTCCCGATGCTTCTCAGGCAACAATTCCAGGGTCCCAACAATACTGGCGAACACCCCGCCTCGGTCAATATCAGCAACTAGAATGACTGGCACATTGATCAAGTCCGCGATCGACATATTCACCAATTCGCGATCATTTAAATTCACCTCAACAGGGCTGCCGGCTCCTTCGATCACTAACGCGTCATAGTCCTGCTCCAATCGTTGAACAGATTGCTTGATGGCCTGCTTCCCTTGTTCATACCAATGAGTTCGGTATTCTGATCCCGACCAAGCAGCTTGACTGACTCCATGGATAATGACTTCAGATCGCTGGTCACTTGTCGGCTTTAACAAGATGGGATTCATATCAACGGTTGCCTCAACGAAAGCAGCCTCAGCCTGAACTCCTTGAGCACGACCAATCTCTTCCCCATTCCTCGTTATATAGGAGTTATTTGACATGTTTTGCGATTTAAATGGAGCGATGGCTAGACCACGGCAAACGAGCAGCCGGCATAAGCCAGTTGCAATCCAACTTTTCCCTACATTTGATGCTGTCCCTTGGATCATGACTCCCCTCATGCTTCTACCCCCTTATGAAAAAACGGCCAACCAAATACCACTTCAATCGCCTTATCTGATTTCCCAACAACGTATCTATGTATGGAATTAAGAATGTATAGATAGTCACGAACCATTTTATAAGGTGAAGGCAGATCACGGCCAAGGTCATTGGAAACAATATATACTTCCCCAGCACCTGTGATTAAACGGGCCAGCTGATTCATGAGAAAAGTAACCATACCATCCGGATGCACACCCTCCTGAGCCATCATTTCATTTGTGACCCATGTAGTTAAACAGTCGATCAGGATGGCGTCTTCCGCTGTAAATGAAAGCTGATCAATGGCTGTCGACTGTTCCCACGTTTGCCAGGACCGCCCGCTTTGCTTGCGGTCCTTTTTGTGGCGGGTTACACGGTCTTGCATTTCTGAATCTGTCACCACCCCCGTTGCCACATAGTGGAGGTGTGGCAGATTTGATTGCAACATACAACTCTCCGCATAACTCGTCTTCCCACTCCTTACACCTCCACAGACAAAGATCATCATGTTTGCACCCACCTTTTTAGGAGGTCAAGCAAGCAGTCATTCTCCCGTGGCGTTCGAATCGCCAGACGCACGTAATCCCCATTTAATCCAGGGAAATTATGTGTATGACGAACAGCCAATCGATTTTTCAACAGAAAAGGAAGCAAGGTATCACTTAAAGAAGGATATCCTCCTAATAAATAGTAGTTTACGTCGCTTTTTGACACAGTAAATGCAAGCTCCTTAAGCCTAAGGAAAATCCGCTCTCTCTCAGCTTGAATCAAGTCTCTTGTTTGTTGACGGTAGGAATGATCCTTGATACAACCCTTAGCAATGTCTTGAGCCAAAGCATTTACACTCCATGTCGGCTGATGGGAAGCTAACTTCTGAACGATAGCTTCCGACCCGGCTAGATAACCGATCCTTAACCCTGGGATAGCGTACATCTTCGTCAGCGAACGCAAAATGATAAGGTGAGATGACTTGTTTATTTGCTGAATTAGGGACGGTTCGTTTTGAACAAAATCATAAAACGCTTCATCGATTAGAAGAGAGACTTCTCTCTTTTCAAGCTCATTCAACAATTCGACTAACTTACTTTGTTTGTAGGCAACGCCTGTTGGGTTATTTGGATTACAGATCATCACAAGGTCTACACCAGTAAGCTTAGATTTGAGCCGTTCTAAAGGCAGTTCCCATCCTTCCGACTCGGTTAGAAAGATAGATTCGACTATACAACCATTCATCTCGGCAATCATTCGATATTCAGAAAAAGTCGGCTCAACAATCAATAGATGTTTGCCAGCAAACTCTCGCCCTATTAATGTAAGCAGTTCCGACGCACCATTCCCAACGAGAATTTGCTTTTCCGAAATTCCTTCTTGTAAAGCAATCGTACGACGGAGATCTTCAGCAAAGGGATCTGGATAGTTCGTGATGAGTTCGAAAAAATCTCCCCACTTCTCCCGCAGCCAAGACGGAGGTCCTAACGGATTCACATTCACACTAAAATCATAGGTCACCTCTGACAGCTGTAAGGGGTCCGTTAAATATTGCGGGTTAGCTCCATGTGACGGCCACTTCAATGCCTGCACCTCCTATCCATAACAATAGAGTCATATAAAGTGTAGCTCGCACCATAAAGTGATGGGCTGTTTTAATATGCTCAGCGTCCATTTTCTCAAAGGGAATCCCAATTGTAGGACGCATAGATACTTCACCGAAATAGCGATTTTCACCGCCTAACTGAATCCCCATTAAAATAGCAAAAGCTGCTTCACCCCATCCGCTGTTCGGGCTCGGATGACGCTTTGAATGATGAACTAACAAAGTAATCGCTTCTCTTTTCGTTTGAAAAGTACTCTTCTCTAATAACAAAAGTAACATCGATGTCAGTCGGGCCGGAACCCAGTTCAGCACATCATCCAATCGGGCCGACGCCCATCCAAAATGGTAGAATCGATCATGTCGGTATCCGACCATTGAGTCACACGTATTCACGGCACGATAAAGCATAGCTAAAGGAGCCCCACCTAAAAGAGCAAAGAAAAGGGGTGCCGTAATGCCATCACTCGTATTTTCGGCAACCGTCTCAATCGCACCTCTCGCCAACTCAGATTCATCTAAATGTTCGGTATCCCTTCCGACAATCATGGATAAATGCTGACGTGCTCGAGTATAGTCGGACTCTGTTAACGGGGTATATACATTCATCGATGCTTCTTTCAAGCCCTTTAAAGAGATCGTTGTCCAAATAAAGAAGGACTCCAAGACCACTCCCAGCCCAACATGAACGTGATAGCCGAGTGCAGTAATAGACCATGTAATCACGAAAACAACACTGCACACAATGAGAACCATAGCCACCCCTTTGAAGCGGCGAAGACTCCCTTTATTCCCCCTGCTTTCAAGAAAATGAATCAAGCTTCCCATCATGCGGACGGGATGTGGCAGCCAGCGTGGATCCCCAAGCCATAGATCTAGTAAAAGCGCTGCAGTTAAAGCAATGAGGTGTTCGATCATTGAGGCTTCATTCTTTCCAAATAACGTTCAATGGCTTCCTTAGTAGCCTCATAAATCATCTGCCCAATCTTGCTCCCGAGAAAGGTAATCGGTCCTGCATATTCCAGCTGTCTCTCCGTCTGAGTGCTCGCAATCATAATGCTGTCCGTGGACGTCCCTGTAGCTTCAGTATTTGTCAACGAATCCTTAATTCCACATGTTGAAAAAGCTTTCGTCTTCGCTTCCGTCGCTGTTACGATTCCTTGAATAAATGCTTGTTCAGATAGGTGGCCATCGATGAAAACCCAAGTATTTACCGTCCCAGGCTGATCTGCCTCTACTCGTTTATCCCCATGGACAACATCTACTGCATTACCCAACCCAGCTGTAACTAAAATCAGGATAGAAACACCGTCTCCCAGGAAAAATCGTTCCGAATAGTCCGACAGGTGGGCTGCTGTGATCATCGCTAAAGTGTCATGTTCAGTCAGCTCCCACTGCTGACATTTTTCTATCATGAATTGGGAAGGAGATTCACAGTTAAAGCTTTTATCAACATGATAGTTGATAAAGTTACGATACCAGCCAAATCCCCCTCCCTTTACCGCTGAAGAAAAAGTTTTAAGCAACTGGGGGGTTCTTACAACAATCTTCTCCTCTGTGGCTTCCACAAGCGCAGGTGTAATAGCAGCCCTCGTTTTGTCTAAAAAATAATCCGGGAGCAAGTTCATCTGGGGGCTTGATAACGTAGGATTAGCATGAACATCAATCGAAGAATGATAGACTCGCTCAAGTAAAGGCTTTTGCATCACTTCTTCTGGCTTGCCGATCTGAGTGATCTGCCCTTGGTCGATCAGTAACAGACGGTCACAATACAGACTGGCTATATTTAAATCATGAAAAATCGACACGACCGTTAAATGGCTTGTCAGCGAAAGCTGTTTCAGTTCATCCAAGAGCTGTTTTTGATAACTGAAGTCGAGATGATTCGTCGGCTCATCAAGCAGCAAAACATCTGGTTCCTGAACCAGAGCTTGGGCCAGATAAACACGTTGTCTTTCCCCTCCACTTAAATGATTGAGAGGGAGAGACATCATTTCTGTCAGTCCAGTTTGCTTTAACACATGTTCAACCACTTCTTTATCCCGCTCCGTCGGCTGCTTAAAAAAGCCTGACTGATAGGCATAACGTCCCATCATCACAGTTTCGTAGACATTGTAGGAAAAAAAGCTCTGCTGAACCTGGGGCAATGTCGCAACCTTGCGAGCAAGTTGTTTACGAGGGTAATGACCAAGGGGCTTCCGATCAATAACCACTTCCCCTTCCCATAGAGGAAGAATCCCACTCATCAATTTAAATAAGGTTGTTTTTCCACTTCCATTAGGACCAACCACACCAAAAAACTCACCACGATTGACTTGAAAATCGACATGATCAACAATGGGCTTAGTTTCATATCCACCCGTCATATTGGTTACTTGAATCATACACTCGCCCCTTTTTTCCTCTGCTGGTAAAGAATAAAAGCAAAAATCGGTGCTCCTATCAGCGATGTAATCACCCCAATAGGCAACTCAGCTGGGGCAATAATCGTTCGTGAAACGAGGTCTGCCAAAATTAAGAACGTCGCTCCATTAATCAAAGACAGTGGAATAAGATGCCGGTGGTCTGTACCAAAAACCCTCCGGCAAATATGAGGAACGACTAGACCGACGAAACCAATTGTCCCTGATACAGCAACTGCCGCCCCAGTTAAAATCGAAGCAGCTAATAAGATCAATGATTTTCTTTTCTCCGTAGGAACACCCAGCTGCTTTGCCCGTTCCTCGCCTAACGACATCGCATTTAATTCCTGCCCCTGAGTCATAAGAAGCAGTACACCAACCATAAAAAAGGGGAGCAGTAACCCCACGTGACTCCATCCCCGCATCGCTACACTTCCCAGGAGCCAGCCGACAATTTGGCGAAGCTCCTCCCCTGTAAGCGCAATCATGAGAGAAATAACCGAGCCGAGAAAAGATCCCATGACGATCCCTGTCAAGATGAGCGTCTCGATAGAAAGTGTTCGATCAAGCATGCGTGCAAATCCAATAACGAAGAGCAGTGTAAGGACTGCCGTGCAGATGCTGACAATGGGGAGTGTGAAGGAGGCGAAAACCGGTAAAGAAAATCCCACAAACAGAACCAACACTGCTCCGACAGACGCACCCGAAGATACACCTAAGGTATAAGGGTCAGCTAGCGGATTTTGTAGTAGACCTTGAAAAGAAGCCCCGGCTATAGCTAGTGATGCACCCACTAAACCAGCTAATACGACGCGTGGCAAGCGAACATCCACAATAATACTGATGTTTATAGGATCAATATTTGATTGATAGGGACTTATCGTTTCTGCTATCGCCCCAATGATGACAGGAAGCGGAATAGGTACACTGCCAACAGCCACTCCTGCCAGCCATGCACCTACTAAAATGATTACGCTTCCTATATAAGCTAACGGTTTATTCATCACCGAACGTTTCCGGATAAACAGCTTCAGCCAACCGCTCTATCCCTTCAATCAAACGTGGACCCGCACGTGTAACAAGATCAGAGTGAACGTCATATACCTGTTTCTTCTCGTTTGCCGGTACTTCTTCCCAGCCTTCTCTAGAAAGCACTTTTTCTACAGGTTTCTCTGTATAATAGCCATAGGTTGTAATGATGACATCTGGCTGTAAGTTAATAATGGCCTCCTCATTCATTTTCACCCATCCTTCTTGGTTTGCAGCAGCATTCTCTGCATTGATCGCTTGGAGCATATGATGCATGAATGTACCCGTTCCAGTTGTATAAATTTCCGGAGCCGGAGACACTTCTACAAATACACTTTTAGGATCTTTGATCTCAGAGGCTTTTTCCTTAATTCCTTTAAGCTTATCCTTCATTCCAGTTACAATGCTGTCCGCTTTCTCCTGCTCATTTACCAATTTACCCACCGAGTGAATCGTTTCATAAACACCCTTAAAATCAGAGGCGTTCTTCACAACATAGACCGGAATCCCCGCATTACTAATTTGGTCAAGCGCAGCCTGAGAGTTATGAGCACTTGAACCGTGCGCAAGAACGAGATCAGGTTTTAATGATAAAACTTTCTCGGTATTAATTTGCATCCCGCCAACTCTATCAATCTCCTTGACCTGCTCAGGGTAGTTATCGTGATCTGACACCCCGACAACCTGTTCTCCTGCATCAACGGCAAACACAATTTCTGTGTTACTTGGAATCAATGAAACAATTCGTTCAGGGTCTTCTTCCAGAACCACTTCATTACCCGCAGAATCTTCTACGGTCAGAGGGTAAGTCGTTCCTTCTTGACCTTGGGTTTCTTCTGTAGTTGTATCACTCATGCTTTCCTCTGGCTGACTTGAGTTCTCATTGCTTGCACAACCTACTAGCAAACCGATCGTCATCAGAAGTATAAATATGTAATTTGATAGTCGTTTCAAGTTTATCTCTCCCATAAATTAAAAAATTTTTGAGCACAAAAAAACACATCCCGCAATGATGATGTGTACACAAAAGGATTTTGCAATGACGCTAAAGCACATACACGACAGCTTCCTTTTTTACTATACACCTCCTATCCGCGTAGGTATTGGTGAGAAAAACAGGTAGGTCTCCTGGCTTATGGTCATTGCTCCCTGCTCCTTCCCATGCTTTTCACACAGTGGAATCGTGCAGGTTGCTCGCAAATACAGTGGCGGGACCGCGTTGGATTTCAACCAACTTCCCTATTAAGTGATGAATGACATCACGCCTGTTTCTTCCCCTATTCAACTATCTACCATTCTACTAAAGATTATGAAAAAATGCTTGGTTTTTAGACTTTTTTTGTCAAATATCTTCCTTATGGTATGTAACAACATGGTTGATTACATTCATAAGGAAACGGATCAACATAATTATACAGAAAACGCTAATGAATGTGTACACCCAGGTCCACGTATAGTACTCAACTAATTCAGTATACCTTTCAAGAAGGACTTCGATTGAAAGTCAGAATAGAAGTGTAGATGGCGCATTGTAAGGCAATACGCGAATAGCTTGAGTGAAAAGTTGTTTGATAAAAGTAAATACAAACGATTGGAACAAGGATCATTTCATATAACAGACTAGAACTAAAATATTGACTGAATAGGTTGACAGGATAATCGATCATTTTTTCCTCAACAACTATAACACCTGCAACGGTAGCAATATAGGAGGTCATGAAGAAAATGATAATTTTGTCTTTCATATGTGGTTTCCGTAAACTACCATACAACAGTACCATCCCAACCCACTAATAATATCCATAAAAACTACTCTTTCCATAGTCATACAAGACTCTTCTACAAATATTCATTATTCAGTAACCATTCGTTTTCTAATAAATAGCCACAATATTTACTTGGCTACGGGGCGGCTAGTGGGCAGGCCCCATTTGCAGAGGAAGTGCTCGTGTTTCAAACCTAAAACCTTAGAATAGTGTGACCATATATAACCCTAGATAATATTTAAAATGAAAGCCTTCTGGTGAATATAACATTGAAAATTTGACCAAGATTAATAGTATGATCTACTTTTCATAGAATAAAAGTTACATTTTTAATAGTCGGGAGGAGTTATGTATGAACATGAAAATAAAAACGCGTTTCATAACGGTGGTTCTTTCTTTTGTACTAATAGTTATATCTGCGATGACGATTGCCCAGCCAGTTGAAGCCGCACAAACAGGCGAAATTGACACCCAGTCATCCTTAAATGTACGGCAAGCGCCTAGTTTGAATGCCAAGGTGATTGGAAGTCTCATGCCAGGGCAACGAGTTGAGTATATTGAACTTGGGAATGGTTGGGGGCAAATCACTTATCAAGGACAGCTAGGCTTTGTAAGCACAGCTTTTCTATCAGAAGTCGCTGGGGAACAAGTTGAGGAAGAAAAACGTGTAGAAGAGAAAGATGTAGAAAAAGAAGATAAGTTCAGGGAGGTAAAACCTGACCAATCCGAAAGCCAGGAGATCAAACGTATTATTCTCGACCCTGGTCATGGAGGTAAAGACCCTGGAGCAATCGGGAACTCTCTTCAGGAAAAAGAGGTCGTCCTGGACATTGCTAAGCGAGTTGAGTCTAAACTACGTGAAAAAGGGTATGATATTTTAATGACGCGGTCAGATGATACGTTTGTTACACTTGAAGATCGTGTGAAACAAGCCAATAACTGGGAAGGCGATCTTTTTGTAAGTATTCATGCCAACGGATACTATGACTCTAGTGCTAAAGGTATTGAAACCTTTTATAATGCAGGGAGTTCGGAAGCAAGAGAGTTTGCAGATTTAGTCCAAGAATATGTTATCTCTAAAACTAGTAACCTGAGCCGCGGGGTGTTTAAAGCGGATTATTATGTTTTGCGTCATACTGATATGCCAGCAGTGCTTGCAGAAACTGGGTTTGTTTCGAATAAAGAGGATGCCGAGTTGTTGAAAAGCGAGCATTACCGCGAACAAGTAGCAAAGGGCATTGTCAAGGGTATAGAGGAGCATTAGTCTTGGAAGTATAAAGGAGCATGACTGTTTGTAGCACCCTAAATATCTAATCCAGATTTTATATACGATGATTATAGAAGCCCTTAAACAATATGGTGATGAAGTCTTCATCCTGACTTCAATCACCATTTTTATTCCCTTCTCTTTACTTATGTAAAGGCACAAAGGCAGAGAAAAAAACCACTGAACACAAAGGCCTCAGCACCCAATATTAATAATAAAAGGTCACCCCTCTTATACTGGAAACCTAGCTTTTGTCATTATTACCTTCGTAACCAAACGGATAAAAAAGAGCAGACAGAAAATACCTATGAAGGTGTGAACCCAGGTCCACGTATAATATTCGACAAAATCAGTGTACTTTTCCAAAAAGACTTCAACGATCGTTAGAGTGAATGTATAAGTTGCACACTGCATAACAATACTTGGATACCTCGAATGATAGGTTGTTTTATAAAAATAAATACAAACAACGGGAAGTAGAAGCATTTCGTAAAGCAAACTAGACCTAAAGTATTCACTCAGTAAATTAATCGGATAGGTGATCATGTTTTCCTTTACAATAATTTGGCCTAAAATCACTGCTATATAAGAGGTCAACAAGAAAACAATAGTGATGTCCTGTATGGGTGCTTTTCTAAAACTAAGTAGTAATAGAACGATACCGAACAGAAACAATCCCCACAAAACCATTCTTTCCATAGGCGCTCAAGGCTCCTTTTTAACTATTCATTATCTTATTATTACCACGATTATATTTTACATGCATATGAAGAATCAGCTTTCTATGTAAAAAAAGGAATCATTGCTATGCTTACGGAACCCTTTTGTTTAATTTACTATTCTTCTAAAGGAGTGAAAAAGTGAAGCGTTAACTAATCATGGGCTCTGTTCTCGTTAAAAACCGTCTGATTCCTTCCCGCTCCTAGACCTGCCGTCACCATCACAATAATAATGGCAATGAATAACAACAACGGCACATTCACGGACGCAGTAACATCAATAAGGATGCCGATCAATACTGGGCCTGCCGCAGCAAGTAAATACCCCACTGATTGAGACATGCCTGATAATGCAGCACTTTGCTGAGCATTACCTGCACGAAGCCCTAGTAAAGTAAGTGCTAAACTGATCGAAGCTGCTTGACCAGCTCCCATCAACATGACGCTGACAGTCAGCATGGGAATATTGCTACCGAGCAGAACCCCTAATAGCCCTGCAGTATAAAGACAACCAATCATTCCCACAATTCCTCTTTGATTTTGGAAACGAGTAGCAAAGACAGGAGTTAGAAAGGTCATCGGAAGGCCTGTTAACTGCATGACCGATACCATCCATCCTGCCGTTGATATACTCAAGCCTCTACCATTAAGGATTTCAGGCAGCCATGTAATCATGGAATAAAATAAAAAGGATTGTAATCCCATGAAAATGGTAACCTGCCAGGCGATTTTGGAACGCCATATCGAAGCCCCCTGTAATGCAGACGTTTTCGGGTCATCCAATTTTGCTGGCTTACGGATCTGGGGCAACCAAATGACTGCTGCTAGCAGTGCTAACAAAGCCCAACACAATAATGTTTTTTCCCACCCTAAACCAAGTCCTTTGGCTAAAGGGATGCTCAACCCAGTTCCGATGGCTGAAAACACAGACATACAAGTTGTATAAACAGCCGTCATCAAGCCAACTTTTTGGGGATAATTCCCTTTTATAATACCAGGTAACAATACATTTGAGATGGCAATCCCGATTCCAACTAAAGCGGTTCCCACAAACAACGTAACTGTCAATGATATAAATCTGATAACGATTCCCATGATTAACGTCAGTAAACCAATAAACACCATTCGTTCATATCCAAATCGATGGCCTAACTTAGGGGCAAGTAAGGAAAAGACAGCAAATGACAGAAGGGGGAGAGTTGTAATAAATCCAGCCGCAGCATTGGATATCCCAAGATCCGCCGTGATTGAGCTAATAAGAGGTCCAACAGATGTAATAGCCGGACGCAAATTAAAAGCGACGAAGATGATGCCTATGATGAAGAGTACTTTTTTAACGTCCATATTCTGAGTGTTACGCCGAAACTTAGTTTCCATTATGTATGACTCCTTATCCGTGCTTGACTGATTCTTTTCGATGTAAATGTATGCCTTATAACACTTCATCTTCTATATACCTGCCTTAAGTACCTTCTTTCCCAATTTTACATCATAGTAATGATAAGTGCTTTGTCTAATTTAAAAAGGACAAATACATCGCTAAAGTAAACGAGTACTCGTCCTCTTCTCAGTTAAAACGGAAATTCTCGATATTCTTCTTGAACCGACACCCACTTCAATTTAGTAAATTCATCAATCGTCGCATGGACTTCCTTCACCTCGTCAACGTATTTTTAATACGTCAATGCGAGATTTAATTCCATCTCCACTTTAAGTAATGTCCTCCTGTTTCTAAATTAGCGGTACGAATAATTTCATCACGATTATTTTGCAAAAATTCAGCAGCCTTACGAGGGATTTCTTTTCACTCTTTAACGGAAGAATGGGCCCAATCTTTTTTGCCCAACTTCAGCAATTTCATAGGCGCTTTTCAGGTTGCTTAGGTCAATAGGAAACATACATTTTTAGGGAGGCGATTTTTATCTTCATGTTTAAATCGTTGCCGGTTACATGTTATGACGGATGAGTATGGCTTTATTGCTCTGTTAAAAAAGCTGATCACGATTTAGTGACCAGCTTTAAACATCATCCGTTAGTACTCCGGCCAGAGGTTGATGACGGAGTAGATCTTCGTCTTGTTCCTCCACCTTTACAGGCGAACATCTTCCATTGATTCAAATAAGGTAGCCAATCCCATTCCTCCCCCAATACCAAGAGTCACTATCCCACGCTTAAGACTACTTCCTGCTAGCTCAGAGACAAGTCGCGTAACAAGAATAGCCCCTGAGGCACCATAGGGATGACCTAACGCAAGGGCACCGCCAGACCGATTCACTTTTTCGTATGGAATTTCAAGACTTTTTAATGAAGCGATGACTTGAGAGGCAAACGCTTCGTTGAATTCTACAAGATCAATATCTTTTTCGGTCAAATGCTGGCGCTCCCACAATTTTTTTACAGCTGGAATTGGTCCAATTCCGAGTAAATGGGGGTCAACCCCTACTGAGGTGCTATCTACAAAGCGGGCTAATGGCTTCAGCCCAAGTTTGCGACATTTCTCTAGAGACATGATTAATACAGCTGCAGCTCCATCATTCATAGGGCATGCATTTCCTGCCGTCACCGTACCTCCTTGTTTAAAAACCGGTTTCAGAGTAGATAGTTTGGCAAGCGATGTATTTGGACGTGGACATTCATCTGTACGAATTCCATCTTTTGGAACGATTTCTTTATCAAAAACCCCTTCACTTTGAGCATTAACAGCCTTGAGGTGACTACGATAAGCAAATTCGTCTTGCTCTTCTCGTGTGACGCCATAGTGCTCCGCTACGTTTTCAGCCGCTTCCCCCATCTCAGGATCACCGATTGATTCAGGCGAGAACCTGGCTCTTGTGTACAATTCAGGACCTTTTGGACTATGTATAGAATCGGGCTTTTTTACTTTCCAGGGGGCCAGGCTGGTACTCTCTACACCCCCGGCGATATAGATGTCTCCAGCACCTGCTTGAACAAGGCGTCCAGCTATATTAATGGCTTCTAAACCAGACCCACATTGCCTATCTATTGTTACCCCAGGAACCGTCATTGGCAGCCCCGCTTCTAATAGGGAGAGCCTTGCCATATTCCCTCCAGGTCCAACAACGTTTCCTAAAATAACATCGTCAATTTCCCCTGGGTCCAGACCTTGGATTAAATCCTTAAGAATAGGGTTCATCAGTTTTTCAGGAGGGATATGTGACAGAACACCACCTACCCTCCCAACAGGTGTGCGTTTCGCCTTAACAATCACTACTTCCTTCATCTAATTCCTCCCTGCAGGCTCTACAAGTTCTTTTCGAGCTATCTTCCCACTATTTGTATAAGGGAACTCATCCAACTCAATCCACTCTTTAGGACATTTATATTTTGGCAACAGCTTCGTAAGGTGATCTTTCACATCATCAATGAAAAGCTGCTTCCCTTCTGTACGGGTAACAAAAGCAGTGACCTTTTCACCCCAATAATCATTTTCTACACCCTTTACGACTGCTTCATCAATAGCTGGATGCTCCCGTATCACTTGTTCCACCTCTTCAGGATAGATATTAAGACCACCACTGATGATCATATTTTTCTTCCGCCCTTTAAGAATGACGTGTTCATCCCCATCTACAAAAGCGAGATCCCCAACCGTGGCCCAGGCACCATTAAAAACATCCGCCGTTTCCTCAGGTCGATTTAAATATCCGTCAAAAATCCAAGGACTTCTCACAAACAAATTTCCGACTTCGCCTTGACGAACAGGTCGTCCGTCATCTGAAAGAATCAAAATCTCTACCCGAGGAAAAGGTTCCCCGATCGCTCCTTCGGGGAGACCACCGTCATTCACCTCTCGAAAACTAACGAAGCTCAATTCAGAAGCGCCGTAAAATTCATAAATGGATGCATGGGGGAAAGCTTGACTAGCTGCCTGTTTAGATGCTGCAGACCATTTTGCTCCCGAAGAAATTAACGTTCTTAAGTGCTCCGATATTAAGCCACATCCAATTTTATTCAGCGCTTCAAACATCGTGGGAACGATATACATTACGGTAATGTTTTTTCTCCGAAGAACCTCAGAGACTTCCCTCGCGTCAAATGACGAACATAAATGTAAGGTGGCACCGATATGTAGACATTGGACAGCAGCATATAAGAAGTGTGAATGTACTAGAGGTCCTGGACATAGTATGTGGTCTTCCTTATCCAAAGAAAAAACTTGGCGGCCTAGTGAGAAACAATCCGCCCATGATGCATGGATTCTTATAAAACCCTTTGGCTGGCCAGTCGTGCCAGATGTATATCCAATATAAAAAGGCTCTTGATCCAAGAAAAGGTTTCTGCTTTGCTCGGATGGGAAAAGTAGATCTAGTGCGTCTATTGTACAAGTTTGAACAAAAGTAGTGTTCCTAAATCGATCAGCAAAGACGCCATCATAGATAACGAGATCAGGCTGAGAATCCTTAATCACATCATTTAACTGGAAAGGACTCCATTTAGGATCAAACGGAATGGCGATCCCTCCACTTGAACTGATCGCTATAAACAATTCTAACCATTTCGGCTCATTAGGAAGCAAAAAACCGATCTTTTTTCCTTTGCCTTCAGGGAGTAGACGGGAGATTTTCCGCTGAAGCAATAGAACGGAATGATAAAATTCTTGGTAGGTTATTCGGTCCTTGTTCGTTTCAATAGCTATCCGCTTAGGAGATTGCTCGGCTATTTCTTTTATAAACGGCCCGATAAAAGCCATTCTACACACCTCAATTACTTATATTCTCAAAAAAGGTTTGCCCTAGATAAGGCAAACCTTTTTTCAGGCAGCTTTATATTTACGATTATTATGGCTTTTCTCCATTTTAATTAATGGATACACACGATTAATTTGTCTAGCGAGTAAAGAAGCCACTACAACTTTAACGAGATCACCAGGAATAAAAACCAGTGCTGCCCATGCAGCTTTCGTCCATGGGGTCTCCGTAATCATAGAAAGATAGGTTACACCAAATGCATAAACTAAAAGAATGCCCCCCATTACATTAATGGTGATATAGAGACCAATATTTAGCTTTTTCCAGAAACGTTCTACGAGAAAACCTATCGTAAAAGCGGCAAAAGGCCAGGCTAGTATGTAACCGCCCGAGGGGCCGAATAGAACTCCTAATCCGCCCCGGCCTCCTGAAAGCAATGGTACACCAAACGTTACTAGTAAGACAAAGACTAATAGACTTAACGCGCCACGCTTAGCTCCTAAGATCGAACCAGCCAGCATCACTCCTAGGGTTTGGGCTGTGATCGGTACAGGAGTGAACGGAGTGACGATGGGTGGCAATAAACCAAGCGCT
Source organism: Halobacillus shinanisalinarum (assembly GCF_022919835.1). Classification (NCBI taxonomy): domain Bacteria; kingdom Bacillati; phylum Bacillota; class Bacilli; order Caryophanales; family Bacillaceae; genus Halobacillus; species Halobacillus shinanisalinarum. The sequence continues at coordinate 2,251,058 of NZ_CP095074.1, forward strand.
CCAATTATTGCTGCAAATAAAGATGCATAAACCATCGTTTTAAGCTTCACAATCAACACCTGCTTTCACTATGTATATAGTGAAGAGTATCTTAACTATTTTATATTGTCAACCTTATATAAATATAGGTTAACTTAAAATCTTCCATGAGGATGACAGTCTATTTAATTGCACATATTTTTCGATTTATGCACGATTTCTATTTGAGCGCTTATTTGCACGAAATTAACGATAATTAATCGTAATCCAATATAATTGCACAAAATATAGATTAATTGCACATTTCGGTCCTAATAGCTAAATGCTTCGTAATAAAAAGGGTCAGCCTCCCTAATGGAAGGCTGACCCTGTCTTCGCATATGATTATAATACATACTTAGCAAGATTTCTTTGTACTTCTTGAATCGGACTATCTTTTTTAAAAGTTTTTCCGATAGGTTCACTGGTCCCTGACAACCATATTTTCAGTTCTGATTCTAAATCAAAACTGCCTGCTGTCTCTACGCTGAAGTGGGTAACACTATTATAAGGAATGGAATGATACCCTACCTTCTTACCTGTCATCCCTTGTTTATCAATTAAAATTAAACGCTTATCTGTGAAAATAAAGGAATCACGCAATACTTTGTACCCGCTTTGGAATTCTTCTCCTTCTACAAGAACTTCCTCAAGCTCCTTGGCGATCTTCTCACGATCTACTTCACTTGCATTTCCCATTAATCCATCTAAAAACCCGATAGTAAACACTCCCTTATATGGATAATCAACATTTTATAATCATTATAACTTTTCCCACTCCAAGCATTCCATAAACTCCCACCTCAGGTCATCCAATAGGTCATCCAATAAATGGATGGCGCACTCAATTTAAATGCCTCAACAATAAACTTTCACTAGGTTCTAGTGTAATCTTCATCCCACTTTGTTTCACGTGAAACATTTTCTCTTTGTTAATCACATACTGCCATTTCCCTTTTCTTACCGGTAATGTAACTTCCCTTTCCTTACTTACATTTCGGTTAATAAGATAAATCATGTGCTCGTTAATTGCAGGTTCACCAAACTGATCAACCCCATTCTCAATTATCCGTTCAAAGCCGTATACATCTTCATGTGGGGCATGAGGTATCCAGCTTCCTGTCCTCAATGATGGGTAATTCGCTCTTAAACCGCCCAGTGTTTTATACCATGACACTAACTCTTCATCTTCTCTTCCCCAAGGATATGGCTTACGATTATCAGGATCTTCCCCACCTGTCAGCCCCGCTTCATCGCCATAATAAAGCGATGGGATTCCTGGGAATGTGTAAAGCCATAGACTTAACGCCTTCAGTTGTTTGTTAATGATTTGCTCGTGGTCCATCCCCTCTTTTGGTAAAAACCCCTGAAGCAATGTTTTCACTCGTTCAACATCATGAGTAGACAGCATGTTCATGAGGGAATAAAAGTATTGCGATGGATAATGCTCGCTTAATGTAAGGAGCCTGCGATGAATATAGTAAGCGTCCACTTCTCCTTTTATAAAACCGAGCATTAACTCTCTTAGAGGATAGTTCATCACAGAATCCAGCACACCGCCAAGAAAGTAGTCTCTGCGTTTTCCATAGGCAGATTTATTGGAAGCATCCTCCCACACTTCCCCGAGCAGTACACTGTCCTGATCCCCTTTTTTCAACTGTTGATAGATTTGCTTAATTAAACCATCTGTCAGCTCATCTGCAACATCAAGCCGCCAATGTTTTACACCTGATTGCTGCCATGTCTTTATTACACTATCGTCATCATGGATCAAAAAGTTTTGATAGCTTTCGTCCTCTTTATTTAACGTCGGAAGTGTACCTACTCCCCACCAAGCTTCGTACTCATCCGGGTGTTCATGAAAGATATACCATGGATAATAAACCGAATCCTTAGATTGATAGGCACCAACCGTATCGTACTGTTCTCTTTGGTTAAAATACTTGCTGTTGCTTCCTGTGTGACTAAACACACCATCGAGCATCACTTCGATATCTCGTTCAGAAGCTTCCTTCACAAGTCTCTCAAAGTCTTCCTTACCGCCAAGCAGTGGATCAATTTTGTGATAGTCCCCTGTGTCATAACGGTGATTACTTTCCGCTTCAAAAATCGGGTTCAAATAAATGACGGTTACACCCAGCGATTGAATGTAATCGAGTTTTTCAATCATTCCTTGAATAGTACCTCCAAAGAAATCCCAACGAACCACTTCTCCTTTTTCATTACGAATATAAAAAGGATCGTTTTCCCAGTGATTGTGCATGAGACTTGTTTTCGGTGCATATTCAAGCTTCAATCCACCTGCATTCTTAAATCGATCAGGGAAGATTTGATACATGGTCGCATTCTTCCACCAGGCAGGAGTTTGATAACATGGGTCGTAAACAGTAATTTGCCAGGATGGAGGACGCTTTTCATATACTTCTCCCTCTCCACTCTCCTCACTATTTAATCGACCGTAATACCTTATTTTATCCTCAAGCTGGATCTCAAAAAAATACCAAACGAGCTGGGGCTCCTCTGGCATAATAAGGGTCGCTTCAAAGGTATAACACGAGTTCTTTTCACTAACCTGATCCATCTCAATCGTCTGTTCCTCATTAGTCTTGTCATGAATGCAGTGTAGAATCACATGTAATAAAGGATGACGTTGATCGATATCAATGGTTAATGTAACCGAGGAACCTTTTGGTGCAGCACCAAAAGGTTCACGATACTGTAGTGCAAAACTATTATGGTAAATATCCAGCGATTTCACGGCATACTCTCCCCCTCAAGGTTGTCACTTCAAGGTACGTACTGGTCGTATATTCCATATATTCTGTGCATATTCTTGTATTGTACGGTCACTTGAGAACCTGCCGGAATGGGCGATATTCAGCAGGCTTTTCGCGTTCCAGTTCTGTTTTTGTTGATAATCATAGCCAATTCGCTGCTGGGTCGCTACGTAGCTAGCAAAATCCTTCACTACGAAATATTCATCATTGTAAGCGAGCAACGATTCATAAAGATCCCGAAATTCGGTTTCTCCTTTTGAAAAAGGGCTATAATGGACGAGCTGATCTAAGGTGCGGCGGACACGTTCATCTGACTCATACACTTCACGTGAGGAGTACCCTCCGTTTTGGCCATAGCTTAGCACGTCCTCAGAACTTAATCCAAACGTGTAGATCCCCTCATCACCGACCAGATCATGAATTTCAACATTAGCTCCATCCAACGTCCCTAGGGTCAAGGCACCATTCATCATAAACTTCATATTTCCTGTTCCCGAAGCTTCCTTGCTCGCCGTTGAAATTTGTTCACTAATATCTGTTGCAGGGATGATCCGTTCAGCGAGGGAAACAGAGTAATTTTCTAAAAAAACGACCTTCATTTGTCTGTTTACAAGAGGATCGTTATTCACAACATCTGCCACCCTCGTTATTAATTTAATCACCTTTTTAGCAAAGTGATAGCTCGGGGCTGCTTTAGCGGCAAAAATAAACGTTCGTGGCGCCATTTCAAACGAGGGATTCGACTTCAATTCATGATAGATATACATAATATGAAGCGCATTTAAGAGCTGGCGCTTGTAGCCGTGCAGTCGTTTGATGTGAACATCAAATATTGAATCAGTGTCAACAGCCGTTCCATTATACTCTTTAATAAATGAAGCAAGTTCCTGTTTCTTCTGCTGCTTAATCCTACCCAATTGATCTAAAAAGGCGGAGTCGTCTTTCTCCCCAAGCAAATCTCTTAATCGTTCTGGCTTGGTAACCCAGCGGTCTCCAATCACTTCGGTAATATGATCCGCTAACTGTTTGTTCGCATGGATAAGCCAGCGCCTGTGAGTGATGCCATTTGTTTTATTGTTGAATCGTTCTGGAAAAACAGCGTAGAAGTGCTTCATTTCACGGGTCTTCAAAATTTCCGTGTGCAACTTGGCAACCCCATTCACACTATGACTGCCTACGATTGCCAAATGGGCCATTTTCACCTGGCCGTCAGCTATAATAGCAAGCCGGGCAATGCGGTCAAAGTCACCCGGGTTCTGACTCCAAAGCTTTTGGCAGAAACGTTCATTGATTTCCTCGATAATCATGTGAAGCCTTGGAAGCAGCGTGCGTACGAAATCAACTGGCCATGTCTCAAGCGCCTCACTGAGTGTCGTGTGATTCGTATAAGAGACAGATGCTTGTGTAATTGTCCATGCTTCCTCCCAGCCGAGTTCTTTTACATCGATCAATACACGCATTAACTCAGGAATGACGAGGGCAGGGTGGGTGTCATTAATATGAAGTGATACTTTTTCTGGAAAAGAGGATAGAGGTAAATTCAGGTGCTCAAACGAACGAATGGCACTTTGCACACCCGCAGAAACGAGGAAGTACTCCTGCTTCAAGCGTAGTTTTCTTCCTTCTTCATGGGAATCATCTGGATAGAGGAAATCGGACATTTCCTCCAGTGAACGCTTATGGGTTAGAAAGTTGCCGAGTTCATCCTGCTGGGAGGCTCTTTTTACTGTATCTTCCTGCGACGCTTCCGCCGACCACAATCTTAAAGTATTCACGGTTTCGTTGTTATAACCAATGACTGGTACATCATAAGGAACAGCTTGCACTTGTTCATGGCCAACATGCTCAAAAGTTAGTGTCCCATCAGCATTTATTTTCGAATGAACATGACCGCCAAACCGAACCTCAAGGGACTGCTCCGGCCTGCGAATCTCCCATATAAATTCATTAGCGAGCCACTGATCAGGGAGCTCCACCTGATAACCATCAATGATTGCTTGGTCAAACATGCCGTATTTGTATCGAATACCATAGCCATGACCAGCTAAACCTAGAGAGGCCAACGAATCTAAGAAACAGGCAGCTAAACGACCTAGCCCCCCATTCCCAAGACCCGCGTCATGCTCTTGTTCTTCAAGACTCGTTAAAGAAAAACCTAAATCAGCTAACCCTTCTTTCACTAATGAAAGCAACTGCATATTCAGCAAATTATTGCCTAACAGACGTCCCATTAAAAATTCCATCGAAAAATAGTACACCTGCTTGTTTTGGTCGCTTAGATACTGGTGGTTCGTTCGCAGCCAGTTTTTGTTGACACGATCTTTTACTAACGCCCCAAGAGATCGATAAGCATCAAGCTCTGTCGCTGTTTCCACACCCTTTCCAAGCTCTGTTTCGATCTTTTCAGAAAAGACCTGTATGAACTCCTCTTTGCTGTTGAACATATCGTATCCTCCATTCATTCCCTGCTACTGAGTGTCGACTCATACACCTCACTATATCTTCGAGCAGAGTATTTCCACGGAAACTGAGTCTTCGTCATGTTTTTCACAAGTTTCTTCCATGCATCATTATTATGATAAAGTTCGAGCGCACGACGGATCGTAAACAGCATGTCGTGTGCGTTATAATTGGCAAAGGTGAAGCCGCTTCCTTCGTCTGTTTTTTCACTAAATGGAATCACGGTATCAGCGAGCCCGCCAGTTTCACGAACGATAGGTGCAGCCAAATACCTTAATGCGATCAGTTGGCCAATCCCGCACGGTTCGAATCGGGACGGCATTAAAAATAGATCACTAGCCGCATACACCTGTCGCGATAGAGCTTCACTAAACATGATATTCGCGGACACCTTTTCTGGATACTTTACTTGCGCCCACTCAAACATTTGCTCATAATCGTATTCACCTGTTCCGAGCAGTACGAGTTGAATATCCTCATGGTACAAAAGCTCGTCCATGACTCGTGCAACAAGGTCGAAGCCTTTTTGCTCAACGAGTCTCGAAACGATGCCGACCATCGGAACATCCTTTCGAATAGGCAGCCCCAATTTCTCCTGCAGCCACGTTTTGTTTTGAGCCTTTTTCGAAAGAGAACTGCGATAAGGAAAAGCGAGAGCCACATCGCTTAACGGATTGTAGTCTTTATCATTAATCCCATTTACGATCCCCGCTAAACGGTCGGATTGTTTTCTAAGTACTCCATCTAAGTTTTCCCCATAATAAGGGGTTTGAATCTCCTGTGCATAGGTTTCACTCACGGTTGTGATTGCATCTGCGTAATTTAAGGCTCCTTTCATAAAGTTGATGTTCCCGAAAAACTCCAATCCATCTTCTGTCATCATCCGTTCATCTAAATCCATCAAATCGTGCAACACTGAATCGGCAAAGATCCCCTGGTACTTCAAATTATGAATCGTGAACACAGTTTTCATACCTTTCACCTTTTCATCATTTTGATAGTGAGTATGTAAGAAAACGGGAATCAGTCCTGTCTGCCAATCATGGCAATGCAGAACATCAGGCTCCCAATCAAGAGCACGCACCATTCCAAGCACAGCCTTATTAAAGAAAACAAACCGCTCCGCTTCATCCTCATATCCATACAGGTTCGAACGCTTAAAATAATACTCATTATCGATAAAATAAACAGGGATTCCATCATATTCAATGTACTCAACCCCTGCATATTGGTTACGCCAGCCTATCTGTACATTTAGTTCATGCAATAACGTCAGCTGTTCCTTCCACTCGTCACTCATCTCTTCATATTTAGGCAGTACGACATGGACGTCATGCCCCTGTGCAACTAATGCCTGGGGCAAAGACCCAAGTACATCAGCAAGTCCACCTGTTTTAATAAAAGGGGTACACTCAGACCCTACCATTAACACGTTCATCTACAATTCACTCCTTATAGTGGTATCAAACAGTTGCCAAATTAGAACGTCGACAAAGATCACCACATCCTGTGACAAAGTCGACACTAGCACGTTCCTTGCACGTCGCAAGAAGTTCGAGGCGCGAAAGTTTTGAGGACCGCAAGCCGTATGCTTCTCATACTTGAGGACCGGAAAAAACCGAGCAACGAAGAAATTCACCGTTTATCATTTAGTGACTTTTTGAACAACCTCTTATATTATGTAAAAAGAACTGCCAGAATAAGTAGTTCAGACAGTTCCTCCTATCAAACTTTACATCGCTTTTCGCTTGGCGAGGACGAAGGGCTTTTCTGGTGCACCAATTAACATCCGCCCTTGCGATATTTTACAGTCTTTATCTAGAATGACATTTTCAAGCACGGCACCACTTTCAATTTCACAGCGTTGCATGATGATCGAATTTTTCACAACCGCTCCTTCTCCTACCTTGACTCCCCGGAAAAGGATGCTGTCCTCAACCTGACCATCGATCACACAGCCATTAGCCACAAGCGTATTTGTCACATTCGATGTTTGCGAATACTTTGACGGCGCTTCATTTTTCACTTTTGTAAAAATCGGAAAATCCTCTTTAAATAACTTATTATGCTCCGTCTCATTAAGTAAACTCGCACTGTGACGGTAATAGCTTTCGACTGAATTAATCAGTGCATGAGCGCCCTCATACTCATAGGCATGGATATGAATATTCGGAAGTTTTGCCTTAATGCCATCAAGGAAGAAGTGTGAGCTCCCATGGGCAATGCCCTCTTCAATTAGCTCATGCATGCAGTTTTTTTCGATCAAGTACATATCTATATAGACATTCCTGGACCGTTTATCATTATGAATCGCCGTAACTCTTTGGTTATCGTCAAAGCTGAGCTTGTGGGCCTGGTTGTGCTCTGGATACAGTTCATCTACCTTTTTATAAATGACAGTAACTTCCGCTTTCGACTCCTTATGAGCTTCTAACACATCCTGAAAGTTAATATTACAAATGTTCTGCGATCCTGAAACTAAGATGTAGTCAGCATAAGTTCTTTCAATAAAATCGATATTATTATGAAAATGCTGCAAATCCCCCGAGAAATATCAGTCGGGTCATTCCAATCTGGTGGCAAAATAAACAACCCGCCACGCTTACGGTCTAAATCCCATGCCTTTCCCTGCTCTAAATGATCCATCAAAGAACGATACTTGCGCCGTGCAAAAACGGCTACCGATTCGATCCGCGAATTCGTCATATTGGATATTGCAAAATCAATCATTCGATAGCGACCAGCGAATGGGACCGCCGCCCCACAGCGAAAATAAGTGAGTTCATCTAATACATCTTGTTCATGATCTAGATTAATAACGCCGGCTATTCGATCCATGAGAGTTTCCTCCTTAGTTATTTGCTGCATAACTTGTCGCCATGACACTCCCTTCATCTGCCACTAAAGTGATCTCACTGTCTGGTGAGGGGTCACCGATCACAGCATTGTCCTCAATCACACTTCCCTCAGCAATAATGGCCCGGTTAATATTTACATTTTTACCGATTTTTACATTAGGCATAACGACTGAGTCTTTAACAGTCGCCCCCTCATTTACGTGTACACCATAAAAGATAATCGACATGTCAATCGTGCCGTAAATCCGGCAGCCTTCATTGATCAAAGCCCCTCGAACCAAGGCTGCGGGGGAAATGTATTGAGCCGGCTGGTTTGGGTTCTTCGAATAGATGCGCCACGTATGATCGTTCAAATTCAGTTCAGGTTGTTTTTTAAGCAAATCCATATTCGCTTCCCACAAGCTTTCGACCGTTCCAACATCCTTCCAGTAACCTTCAAACGTGTAGGCCATCAACCTTTTCCGATCAGCAAGCAGTTTAGGTATAATATCTTTTCCAAAGTCATGAGAGGAGTGACTCTTCTCTTCGTCCTCCATTAAATAGCGTTTCAAAACCTCCCAACGAAAAATGTAAACACCCATTGAAGCAAGATTGCTCATCGGATATTCCGGTTTCTCGTCAAATTCGGTAATTCGCCCTTGGCCATCTGTATTCATTATTCCGAATCGACTCGCTTCCCCCCAAGGTACTTCAATAACCGATATCGTCGCATCTGCTCCACTTCCTCGATGGTAATCCAGCATCTCACCGTAATCCATTTTATATATATGATCCCCTGATAGAATCAGCACGTGTTCAGGATTGTATTGATTTAAAAAATCTATGTTCCTATAGATTGCATTGGCTGTTCCTGTGTACCAGCCTCCGCCTTCTGATTGCATATACGGAGGGAGTACAGACACACCCCCATGTTTACGATCTAAATCCCACGAAGAACCAATTCCGATATAATTATTTAATATAAGCGGCTCATATTGGGTTAACACACCGACGGTATCGATTCCAGAATTCGTGCAATTACTTAAGGGGAAATCAATGATTCGATATTTACCGCCGAAGTAAACAGCTGGCTTCGCGATTTTCCTCGTTAGTGATTTCAACCTCGTTCCTTGACCACCAGCTAATAGCATTGCCACACATTCTTTACCTTTCATAGTCCTCCCCCTTTACTTTCGATGTACATTTCAAAAAGCTTACGGCGAGTGGCGGGATCGTCATTTCGATATGTTGATCCTGACCTTGCCAGGGCTCGGTGATTGCTTTTAATGTAAGGCCATTCGATTGCCCTGAGCCGCCAAAATGGACCGCGTCACTTGTAAAGATTTCTTTATACGTACCGCTTTTCGGCACACCAACCTTGTAGCCATGATACACCTCAGGAGTGAAATTACAGACAACTACAAGCTGATCATTGGTAGAACGGCTATTTCGTACAAAAGAAAGAATACTTTGCTCGAAATTATGCGGATCAATCCAAAAAAAGCCTTCTTGATCATGATCAAGTTCCCATAGTGCGGGCATATCTCGATATAACTGATGAAGCTGTTTCATAAAGTTCAAAATGGCCCTATGAGAATCATAATCCAACAATTCCCAGTCCAATTCATCCATATCCTTCCATTCATGGAACTGCCCGAATTCACCCCCCATAAATAACAGTTTCTTTCCGGGATGTGCATACATATACGCTAAAAACGCACGGAGGTTAGCAAACTTTTGCCAATAATCACCCGGCATTTTATTTAACAATGACTTTTTCCCGTGAACGACTTCATCATGAGAAATCGGCAGCACAAAGTTCTCTGAATAAGCATAATGGAGCGAGAATGTAATCAAGTTATGATGGTATTTGCGGTGAACCGGCTCCATCTCCATATAACGAAGCATGTCATTCATCCAGCCCATATTCCATTTATAATTAAATCCGAGTCCTCCTATGTATGTAGGTGCACTCACAAGCGGCCACGATGTTGATTCTTCGGCCATCATTAGCACATTTGGCACCTCTTCATAGATCGCTTCATTCAATCTTTTAATAAAATCAACCGCCTCAAGATTCTCTCTTCCTCCATATTCATTCAACTCCCATTCCCCATCTTCTTTGCCAAAGTCCAAATACAACATACTGGCGACAGCATCGACTCTCAGTCCATCCAAGTGGAATTCTTTTAACCAATAAATTGCATTAGAGATTAGAAAACTCTGAACCTCGTTCCTAGCAAAATCAAAAGTCAGCGTTCCCCATTGCGTTTTCTCCGCCTTCTTAGGATTGGCATATTCATAGAGCGCCTCTCCATCAAAGCGTCTAAGTCCATGTTGATCCTTACAAAAATGACCGGGCACCCAGTCAAGAATCACCCCAATGCTGTGCTCATGACATTGGTCAACGAAATAACGAAAATCATCAGGTGTCCCGTACCTAGCTGTGACCGCGTAATAGCCAGTAGCCTGGTACCCCCAGGAGCGGTCAAACGGATGCTCCGTTAACGGCAGCAGCTCAATATGTGTATAGCCAAGATCCTTTACATAGGGAATGACCATCTCCGCGTAATCGCGATAGTTATAAAAAATTTCCTCCTCAATATTTTTCCAAGAACCTAAATGCAGTTCATAGATAGACATGGGTGATTCATATAGATTCATCCCTTCTCGCCGCTTCATCCACTGATCATCCTGCCAGACGTAACCATCTAGCGAATACACTACCGAGGCTGTAGCGGGGCGAAGCTCGCTTGAGAACGCATAGGGATCAGCCTTTAACTGCAAATGCCCATGTGCCGTCAAAACCTCATACTTATAAATGGTGCCTTTCTCTAGTTCAGGAATGAACACACACCACAAGCCGTTCACATTCAACTTCTCCATCTGATGTTGTCTGCCATCCCACTTATTAAATATTCCTACGACACTTACTTGCTCAGCGTTCGGAGCCCATACCATAAAACGAACCCCGGGTTTCCCATCCACTGTTACCACATGTGCACCGAGGAGCTGATAGCTATAGCGGAGATTTCCTTGGTGGAACAAATAAATATCGTGATCAATTGCTGTCTCGTCTACCACACACCATCACTCCCCTATTCATATGCTAGATTTTCCATAACATAACTTTTTTGTTTGTACTATAAGCATAAAAGGTTCATGAGATGATTACAATTAAAATTTTCCGAAAACTTTGTCAACTTATGAGGGATCTTGTAAACCTGCAATATTTTAAACTAAAAAAGATGCAGATGAGCCCGAGACTCTTCCACACCTTCATAAATTGCTACTGCTTTCGGTCATACTCGTTTTCATAATGCTTTCTTAGCTGAAAGCGATGAAATAAACGAATCGTCGGACGTATTAACATCTGCACACTTCCTAAGACAAATAACGTTACGCCCCATTCTTTTAACGATTCGAAATAAAAGAAAACACTTCCGATCAGAAACCACATTCCTAGTAAAAAATCATTAATGGTGTACATCATGTCATAGCCTTTTTTAACAAAAAGGTCATGGTCACCCATCTTTATATCTACGTAATCTTGTTTGCTATTCGTTTGCGCATTAGCCGTTTGTTCCTTACGCGTTGGCATTGAGCATCGCTCCTTTTGTCCCCCAAAAAAAACTGTCTTTTTTTATCTTTCCTACTTAGCACGATCATAAACTTTTATTAAAAGCAAGTTATTTTGAGACACGAATAATCATTGATAAGATATAGTTGTATTGAAGTACAAAAAGAAAGAAGATGAAATCATCATGTCTGAAGAAACAAAATCCAAACAGGTGAATACGATCCCATTCTCAGTACTTGACCTTGCTCCAATCACCGTCAAACATACAGCAACAGATGCCTTTAAAAACACGGTTGACCTCGCTCAGCATGTGGAAAAATGGGGCTATAACAGATATTGGATGGCTGAGCATCATAACATGCCATTTATCGCCAGTTCAGCAACTTCCGTTATTATTGGACATGTTGCCGCCCATACATCAACCATAAGGATTGGTTCAGGCGGTGTGATGCTGCCAAATCATGCGCCACTCGTCATTGCTGAACAGTTCGGAACACTGGAATCACTTTTTCCAGGAAGAGTTGACCTTGGTTTAGGACGTGCGCCAGGGACTGATCCCATCACAATCAGAGCACTAAGAAGAGATTCAAGAAGTGATGGCAATGATTTTCCGCAGCAGCTCGCTGAACTGCGTGGTTATTTTGACCCTGATTTACGTTCGGAAAAAAACCATGTCAGAGCCGTTCCAGGGGAAGGTTTGGATATCCCGATTTGGCTGTTAGGTTCAAGTGGATTCAGCGCCCAGCTTTCTGGCCAACTCGGACTGCCATTCTCATTCGCCAGCCATTTCTCACCGAACAATACAATAGCTGCTCTCGATTTATATCGGCGCAACTTCAAACCGTCAAAAACGCTTGAAGCTCCACATGCGATGTTAGGCGTCAATGTTGTTGCAGCAGACACAGATGAGGAGGCGGAGTACTTGGCCACGACCTTACAACAACAATTTCTGAACATCATCCGAAATCGAGAAACACCCCTGCAGCCGCCGGTTGAAAATATGGATGAGATATGGACAGAACATGAGAAAGCAGCTTTGCAGCAACAGTTAGGGGCTTCCATAATCGGAAGTAAGCAAACGGTGAAACATAAGCTGCAGGCTTTTATTGAGGAGACACAAGCAGATGAGCTAATGATTACCTCACAAATTTATGACCATAAGAAACGTCTGCGCTCTTATGAAATCGTAGCTGAGATTAAAGCGGAGGGATAAAGAATGCAATCACTACAAGGTAAAACTGCGTTAATCACCGGAGCCGGCCGTGGAATCGGCCGAGCCACCGCGATCGCTTTAGCAAAAGAAGGGGTTCATGTTGGGTTAGTCGGTTTAACCGAAGCCAATTTAGAGAAAGTTTCAGCAGAACTCGAGAGCGTTGGTATAAACATATCGGTAGCTTCAGCAGATGTGTCTGATATCGAATCCGTCAATCAAGCTGTTAAACAAGTGAAAAGCGACCTAGGTTCCATCGATATCCTGATTAACAATGCCGGAATCGGGAAATATGGCGGGTTTATGGATTTAAATCCTGAAGAATGGGAAAAAGTGATCCAGGTTAACTTAATGGGGACCTATTATGTCTCTAGAGCCGTCTTGCCAGGGATGATAGAACAGAAGAGCGGTGATATTGTTAACATTTCTTCCACCTCAGGGCTAAGAGGAACGGCTAACTCAAGTGCCTATAGTGCATCAAAGTTTGGCATTCTTGGCCTATCTGAATCCTTAATGCAAGAAGTAAGGAAGCACAACATCCGCGTGAATGCAATCACACCAAGCCGGGTAGCCACAAACTTTACTGGACAATATCAAGCAGATGAAGAAACAGACCATTTGATGCAGCCGGAGGATTTAGCTGAATATATTATTTCCCAGCTTAAACTTAATCCCCGAACGTTTGTTAAGTCTGCCAGCCTATGGGCAACAAATCCTTTTTAAGAATAAAAACTCCCCCAAGGTGCGAGGGGCGCCTTGGGGAGTTGCTATCTCTAAAGGATGGCCGAATATTTTTGCTTTCGTCGCGGATGCCAACTCCGTAACCTCTGAAAACCTTATCCCTTGATAGCTCCCTCTGTCATTCCTTTAGCAATACGCTGCTGGAAGATCGCATATAAAATGATAACTGGTACAATAGCAATCGTTAAACTCGCAAAAAGGGTGCCCCATGCATTGGTGTACTGTGCTTCGCTGCTGATAAAGTCAATCGCCAGCGCCAATGTGTAATTTTCTTCTGTCTGTAGAAAGATGAGGGCCATAAAATATTCATTCCAAAACTGGATGGCATTCATAATCGTAACCGTAATAATCCCTGACATCGAAAGCGGTGTAATGATTTTTAACAAAACACCATATGGTGAAAGTCCATCCATAGCCGCTGATTCTTCCAATGACTTCGGAATCGTACTCATGAAGCTCGTTAACACAAAGATCGTGAACGGAAGCTGACTGACAGCGTAGACAATCGCGAGACCGTAAATATTATCGAGCATATTAAACCGCGCCAGTAAAAAGAATAATGGAATCCAGCCTAATACCATTGGAATCATCATGGCGGAAACATAAAGAGTAAATAGGAATTGACTTCCCCGGAATCGCAAACGTTCGATTGCATAGGCTGTAGGGATGGCGAGAACTAATGTTAACAAGGCACCTACTACTGTTACGATCAAACTGTTAAATACACTTGTATCAATATTATATTCTGTCCAAGCTGTGACGAAATTTCCCATATTGAGCGACTCTGGCCACCCCCATGGATTTGCATAAATCTCGCCATTCGATTTAAATGATCCGATAAACATCCATATGATTGGATAGAGTACAGCAAGCGACCATAGGACAAGTGGTATTCGGATGCCAGCTCTCCCCATGATGTGACCAATACTACGACGTTTCACTATCTCCCCTCCTATGCCTATTCATACTAGTATTCCACCCGTTCGCGGCGCATAATGAATTGCAAAATCAGTACAGTTACCAATGAAAAGATCAAAATCATAACACCGATCGTTGCACCATAACCAAAATTGTATTGCACGAAAGCCTGTTCATATAAATACGATCCCATTACGTGGGTGGAATTGTTAGGCCCCCCGCCTGTCATGATTTGAACGATGATAAACGAACCATTTAATGTCGTTATTACGATGTAGAGAATAGAAATTTTTATTTGCGGCCAGACGAGTGGTAACGTCACTTTCCAAAATTGCTGCCATTCATTGGCACCATCAATTTCTGCTGCCTCATAATAGCTTTTTGAGACGTTAGCAATCCCTCCCATGAGCATCAACATGAACAATCCAATACCAGCCCATATAGATGGTAAGACAAGACTAGGCAATGCCCAGTCTTCACTACCTAGCCAAGGTCTCGCCCAGTCCTCCAAGCCCATAAATTGCAGCCCCGAATTCACGAGTCCCAGGCTCGGATTGTAAATAAACGTCCAAAGGATCCCGATGACCACAACAGACATAATATTCGGAAAAAAGAAAACGATCCGGTAAAAAGGTGCCTCTTTTATCTTTAATTGGGTTAAGGCAACAGCAAAGAAAAGCGCCAATACCATAATCCCTAACACTTTCGTCGCAACAAGGAAATAGTCATGAATAATGGTCATTGGGATGATCTCATCATTAAATAATTGTATGTAGTTGCTAATTCCAATAAATTCTTTACTTTCTGATGAACCTGACCATTCGAAAAATGAATAGTACAATCCACTGAACAAAGGGTACAAAGTGAAAATTGAAAACATAATAAAAGTTGGAATTAAACAAAAGGCTAAAAACAGGTATTTTTGTTTTTTAGACTGTACCACCTAATCCCTCTTTCCCTTGAGATATAAGTAGGTATGGAATATAAAAACGTGAGGTTCACACACCTTACATTCCATACCATAGACATCCCTCTTACTTGCTGTTCCGATATTCAGCTGCAGCTTCCTCTGCCTGCTGTGTAAATTCTTCTGCTGTAATATTACCTAGCATTAACGACACCAATGCATTGCTAATCGGTGTTTCCAGTTCCGCACTCATTGGGTGTGGTTTTTGATAGATTTTAACCTGTTCTGGATCGTTAATCATTGCATTCGCTTCAATTAAATAATCCGAAACATTTTCATTCTGCGACAAATCAACACCATTGATGTTCATGATCGCACCCGTATGCTCAGAGAAAAGGGTGGCATATTCTTTCGTGAAAACAAAGTCTACGAAAGCCTTGGCTGCTTCAGGATTATCCGCTTCCTCAGCAATCGCAAGCGGTCTTAGGTCTGGAACAACGGCAAAGGGTTCGCCAGCATCCTGCATTGGAGAAGGTATAAAGCCATACGTAAAGTCTTCCGGCTTATCTTTTTCCATTTCATTTGGCAGCCAGAATCCTACAGGAATAAAAGCATTTTTATGAAGAAGGAAGTTCATTTGCGATTGGGTGTGGTTCAAAGCTCCAAACCCTTCGTCGATGTAGCCTTCTTTTTGCATTTTCTCCACCTTTTTCATTACTTCAAGTACGGGTTCACTCGTCCAAGCGCCTTCTTTACCTGTAATCACGTCTTCAAGCAGTTGATCCCCGCCTGCAGCTCCAAAGGCTGGATAAAGCATCCCACGCAAGAAGTAATAAGGGTGTTGACCGGTTGTAACGAACGGAGCAATATCTTCGCCCTCCTGAATATCACCCATTGTACTCATAAAGCTTTCAAAATCTGTTGGAACTTCGTAACCTTCAGCTTCAAACCAAGCCTCATCGTACCATGTTCCCCATGTGTCAAATACTAGAGGTAAAGAATAGATTTCACCATCATATTTAGCTGGATCTACAATAAAACTTTCTGTAATAGGAGTGCCGTCGACCTCTACATCTTTCACCCATTCTGTCAGGTTCATTAGCTGGCCATCTTCAACCATCTGTGTTTCACTCGAACCTGCCCCATCAATATACACTACGTCAGGCGGATCACCAGAAACCCAGCGTGACCTCATCTCTTCGTTAATGTTCGGACCGGCATGCTCGGTTATCGTCACATCAGGATACTCCTCTTTAAAATCAGCGATAACTTCTTTCCACCATGAGTCGCCGTACCCACCAACAAAATATTGAATTTCAAGTTCGCCATTCACTTTTCCATCATTAGCTATCTCGCTGTTATCCCCATCAGAAGATGCCTCTTCATCAGAAGAACAACCAACTACTAAAATCAGCATCAAAATCGCTATCCAACCGAACAAAACAGGACCTTTGAATACCTTCTTCAAGCTGCTTCCCCCTTTGATTTTTATTGAATATATGAAACGCATTAACCCTTCGTTCAAGGTTAATGTTGTTCCCTCGAAATCAACTGCTTTACCTCTTGAGCTACTTCGAGAGGTTGGTCCCTATCTATTTTTATGAAACCAGACAGCATTCTATCACACTATTTACTTAAGCGCTTTCATTTTTAAAGTTGTTTTAATCATAGTCCTACTGAACTATTTTGTCAATGAAACGACAGAAAATTAGAAATTTTATTTCAATGACCTTCTATATCTTTATTTATTTCGTAAGATTTTATGATCGATTGAGGGTACGATGGGATTATATTTATAAAAAGAAGTGGGGCAACAAAGGAAGAGACATAAGTGACAAAAGGGCTATTGTGATAAATGAATTCGCTCAAGCTCCAGAAGAGGATTTCAATGCCTGGCTTGATTCTGAGATTGTAAAGCAATGGATGTTTCCAAATGGAGACGTTAGACGTATAGACATTGATGCACGTGTCGGGCTTCTCTTTTGTAGACCTTCGTGATGGAGAGGAAATAGATCATTGTGGAAATTACCTTGAGCTTTATCACCCTCATCGCCTTGCTTTTACATGGGCAATCCCAGAAAAATCTTCTGGTGAGGATCGCGTCATGGTAGACATTGCCGAAACAGACACGGGAAGTAAACTTACACTGACAGTCGAGATGGATCCGAACTGGACTGAGTACATTCCGCAAACAGAGAAAGCATGGTCGATAATGCTCGATGCTATGGAGAAAATAGTTAAGTAGAAAAAAAGCTTCTGTTCAGTTCTCTTCTCATGAAGAAGTCCGCTGAGTCAGAAGCTTTTGCTTTGTATATTTTTCTATCCATGGGATCAGTATTATCGCTATCATGGTTGGAGGGAAAAATAGCCCAAGGCCAAGCAATAGGTAGCTAATTATTTGAAGAAATTCATTTTTCGATACATTTCTACGCTGAATTTGGTGCATTCGTTCAAAAATTTGCCGATGGAGCTCATAAACGGCCAAGTAAACGAATCCGATGATCTGAATCAGTAAACCTATCCCCATGCCATCAATTGCCCATACAGTAAAGACAAACGTCAAAAAAAGCGGACTAATTCCTGCCAAAGCCCATTTATAATATGTGGATTGCCAGCCTTTTTCCTCAATAGGAAGAACACTAAGAATCGGTTGCTGCCGAAATTGATCCTCAAACAGGCTTAAAGATACCTCTATATAAATAAAGAGAGCGATTGGAGCCGTGATAATGAGTATCCACTCTACTTGCCCCGGTAAAACACCCAGAACAACAACACAAGATAGAACCGTAATCCCCACATAGTTGAACTGTGCTTGCAGATGGTTTCTCCAAAGTCTATGATAAAGGGAATGGATATTAGTAAAACGCTGTTGAGCCCTGCGGCTTCTTAGGTAGGTTTGTAGAATACCATATCGCTTAGGTGGTTTAATATTTATTTTCGTAATCTGACTGATTAACTTGATATTCCACACCTTAGCATCATTGGTAGCAACAACCTTTCCCCAGTTCACCTGCTGTAACACTTTTGGGATCAAGTACACGTTCATTCCCGCAAGAATGAGGAAAAGACAAATACCTATGGCCCACTCAGGCAACCCTTCCTGAAAGATCAGGAAACCATACCGAGTCCCGGAGGAGAAAGCAGCAATAAAGAAAATAATGAGAAGTTTTCTCCAGCGAGGCAAGGAATACATTTTCCAATGAATGATCACCGTCAGCAGGAAAAACAAGCTGTAAATGAAGGCAACATTTAGTGAAAAGAACAGTGAAAATGGTGTCACTATTCCAATTAAAGTGGCTGACACAAATGCAATACATGTATGAACCAACACTCGCTCTGCAACTACGTACCACAATATCCGTTTCCTAGAATGGGGCAGCATACTAATTTTCAATTCAGAGGAGGTAAACGATAACCCTGGATGGAAAAATGACTGGCCACATGCTCGAAGCAACAAAATAATGGGGAGTACCCACAACCAGTCAGCAATCGTCACTTGCCATGTTTCAATTAACGGTAGAAAATCTTGCAGCCATTCATATATAATGAACAACATAATGACAACGTAGACCGCCAAATAGAAGACAATAGTCCAATCAAAATTCAAGATAAGCGCCTGCTTATAGAGATTCCGCTTCTTCCTTGATCGTTCCCGCGTACCCATCTGTACACAGCCCATGAGGAAGAATTCATTACGATTGTCTCCGATCGAGTTCATGAAAGTCATCAACAACACCTGATGAGGAAACTGCCCCATCCTTGAGCATTACAAAATCATTTGCGAGCTCGCGAACCTTTTCAAGCTGGTGTGTTGTCAAAAGAATGCTTACTCCATCTTCTCTACGTTCTAATAAAACCTTCTCTAGGTAGGCCCCCGCGTACACATCGAGTCCCATAAACGGTTCATCGATAAGAAGCAGCGGCACATCAGGTAAAAGCGCACAAATTGTTTGCGCCTTCTGCCGCATCCCTTTTGATAACGACTCCGGGTATTCATCCAGCTTACCCGACAGCTCAAAAGCTTCCGTATATTCCCTCACTCTCTTTAAGAAAGTCTCCTCAGGGATGTGGTAGCTTTTTTGATAGAGTTGAAAATGCTGGTATACGGTTAGCTCACTTAATAATAGTGGTTCTTCAGGAATATAGCTGAAATGCTGCTTGTACTCGAAAAACCTTTCATCTTGATCGATTTCATTAATCGATATTGTGCCAGTTGTTTTTTCCTGAAATCCGATAATCGACTTGATTAAGGTTGATTTGCCCGCCCCGTTATGACCAACCAAAGCGGTGATCTTGCCTTCAAGTACATGGAAAGAGATGCTCTTTTATATTTGCTGATTTCTTATTTTAACGTTACAGTCACTAACAAATAACACTGATTTACTACACACACCCATTCCTCCCCCAGCCTCGTTTCATTATATACGAGTTGGCAGGAGAACTGGTTTCATTTTCTAGTATCTGGAACTAGATTTTTAGGAACCTGAGGGCAAAATCTCTTGCAATTTTGGTAGAATAAACCGGCACCACACCATCATTCATGAGGACAAATTCCCTTCGAACATAATCAAAGCGACAAATAAAACCAGCCGCACTCATTAAACAAGGTCGGCTGGTTTTGTCCTCAACTTCCATTAACTGGTTCTTCTCCAATTAATTCTGCTTGGACAATATAGCGATCAGGAGCTGACCCAATGTAATCAAACGGATAACAAGTAGTCAGCGTGAGCGTAGGATTTTCTTTTTCAACAATAACGGATCGATCTTCTGCCCCGTCACCCACGTTTCTCTGACCTGGTACTCATACTTCACCTCATCCACCTTTACATATAAACGGTCGCCTGCAGTTAATTGGTCCAAGTTGCGAAAGGTCGTATCCCGGTGGCCGGCAAGTGCCGTATGCCGCTTTGCCGAGGGGACACTGGTAAAAACAGTGTCGTACATCCCAACTCCTTTTTGCAAAGCAGCCTTATTGGTGCCCCAATACACCGGATACACCGTCCCAAGCTTAGGAATGATAAACTCACCAACTTCCTCCCCTTTGCCATATTTATTCTCAGACTTCGGCTGACTAGCTTTAACATCCTTCACTTTCAATGTTTGTTGTTCAGCTGTTTGATCCCATTCCTCATCAACGGATTGGGCAAGCGATGTATCATGGGTTACAACCGTCTTCTGCTTCCACCATCCATACCCATTCGCAACCACCAACCAGAGTCCAAGAATGCTAATTACAATCCCGATCTTTTTCATCATAAGATCACCTTTTTGTAAAAATTAGTGCACTGACCTTCTTCGGAAAAGAATGATGCCGCCTGCCCCAAGAAGCAATGCACCTATCAGAATTCCAGTTGGATAGTTTGTCGCCGTATCAGCTAATTCTCCACCTTCGTCATTGGAAGAGGAAGCCCCTAGAATTTTAAAAATGTTTTCAGCTTGCTCCGTATTATCAATATGTCCGGCAAACATGTCTGATCCAGGTCCATACGCATAGACAGGTACGTCTACCCCCGTATGTCCGCCTGTCGTCCAGCCTGTCCCCGACCGTTCGTTGAAAATGCTCTCGATTGCATTATCCACTTCAAGCAAGCGATCTTCTTCTGATGCTGTTTCCATCGCCTTATTTACAGATTGAATCTCCTCCTGTTTTAATTCGAAATCAATATTTTCATTTAAAATCGCTTCAACCTCTGCACCTTCTTCTACAATTTGTGCAGCCATATAATCCGGAGTGTGCTGTGCCGCCTTGATGACATCAGTATTCCATTTGTATGGGCCACCCTCCCCAATGGAAAGGCCGCCAGTAGAGTGGTCAGCTGTAGCAACGACAAGGGTATGCTCGTCCTTTTTAGCAAACTCAATTGCCTCCATGTAGGCTTTTTCAAAATCCTCCATCTCACTCATCGCTGACACAACATCATTATCATGGCCTGCCCAGTCAATTTGACTTCCTTCAACCATTAGGAAAAACCCATCTTTATCTTGATTCAACGTATCTAAAGCTTCCGATGTCATTTGTTCCAAAGAAGGCTGTTTTTCAGGGCGGTCAATCGCCTTATCCAGACCTACAGGTGCAAATAACCCTAGAAGCTCTTCACTATCGTTATTCATTAACCCCTCAGTAGATGTTACATAATTATAGCCATCTTCTTGAAATTCTTCAGTAAGATTCCGATCATCACGAACAAAATAATCTGTTCCACCGCCAAGCAACACATCCACTTTATGTTCGCCACTTATTAAATCATCATAAAAGTCATCGGCAATCTTATCATAGCTCTGCCGAGAGTTTTCATGTGATCCAAAAGCGGCTGGCGTCGCATGGGTAATTTGAGAAGTGGAAACAAGTCCAGTTGCTTTCCCTTTTTTCTTCGCAGCTTCAAGAACCGTCTGTGTATCCTCTTGCTGTAAATCGACAGCAATCGCTCCGTTATATGTCTTTACCCCAGACGACATAGCAGTGGCCGTAGCGGCAGAGTCAGGTATATTTTCCTTTTCATCATCAGGACCACCATCATGATAAGGATCAGCCGAATATGTAGATTGCATACCGACTAAATGCGGGTCAAAGGCTGTATCCTCCATTTTCATCGTACTAGGATCGTCCTTCATGTAACGATACGCTGTTGTGTAAGCAGGCCCCATTCCATCCCCAATTAGAAAAATGATGTTCTTAATTTCAGGTTTCTTTTCTTCCTCAGCTTTAACAGTTTGAGTCGCCATCCCCGTCGTTGTCCCAAAGATCATCGATGATAATACAGCCACCGATAGTACTTTTTTCAGTGCACCTTTTTTCATCATTTCTTCCCTCCCAGTAGTCTTATCTTACAACTACTAACGTACCACTACTTTGTAAACCGGGAAATAATATAAAGTGAAAAAAATGTAAATCATTATATTGTTGCGGTATAATTGAACGAATATTCTGTTATTTATGAAGGCGATATGGGACAAAAGATGCATTTCTATGTTCATATGGTCGATGATTCAAGAACAAAAAAGTGACCTTGTGTGGACCACTTTTTTGAAAGACTATTCTGTGAGCTCTGTTAATTGTTGTGAAGAAGCAGCCACTTGTGAAACCGCATCATTAATTTCCTGGATCACTTGGGAAAAACCTTCGAGCTCTTGCTCAATCCCCGAATTGTATTGCTTATTTTGTACCATCGCCCCTACGATCTCTGTAAAAAAGTGATTGATTTGATCCATATTGTCTGTTCCCTCGGTAATCAATTGATCGATATCAAGCACATTGTGAGAGACATTATGGATCTGGCCATTGGTCGATTGAATGAGTGCAGACACTTCGGACACAGATGTCTTTGTTTGCTCAGACAATTTGCGAACTTCATTGGCAACAACCGTGAACCCGGCTCCATGTTCACCTGCACGAGCCGCTTCAATTGATGCATTAAGGGAAAGCAGGTTCGTTTGCTCAGCAATGGAGGAAACAATGGTAACAATTTTGCTGATTTGTTCAGCCACCCCTTTTAATGTTTCCATTTCGGTCGAAATTTGTTTAATGCTCTCTTTAATACGATTCATTTGTTGATGCTGTAATTCGAGCTGTTTCTTTCCTTCCGAAGATTGATGCTCGACATTTTGGGCAACCTCCGTCCCTTTTCGAGAGTCACCGAGTATTTTCTCAGATTGGCCAGTTAATTGTTCCGTAGAAGCACTTGCCTGCTGGGATATGGCTGCCAACTCCTCAGACATTTGTTCAATCCTGCGATAGGCTTGAACTTTATTTTCAGCCTCAAGCTCTCTCAAACGCAAATTTTCATGCTCAAATAATTCCAGCACAATTTGCTGTTCAAGATTTAGTATCTTCGTCGTCGCACGAACGGATTTACTATATTGCTCTTGATCAAGTCCCTCCTTATCAAATATCCCCATCAAGGAATGCAAGAGATCCTGAAATGCACACATGTACCATTTCGGCTTTAGGCCAATATGAACATGGACCGCAGCAATTCGCTTTCTCTTTTCCACAAAATGAGCATCAATGACTCCATTAAACATTTCTTGAATATGTACGTTCAGCGTTTTCTTAAGACGATCAACTGAACTATTGTCTTTGATTATATTCATCAATGATTCCTGATGCTCAAGGTTTTTATAGAACTGACTGACTATCTGTTCAATGTTTTCCGAAACGAACGGCTGTAACGACTTAAGCACACTCAGGTCATCATTCGTTAAATTGATCATTTTCAACTGTTTCTCAAGATCGGATCCTCTCTCAATTTGAATCACACCTTTAAACCCTTCATCAAATGTAAACGATGGCTGCTTTGCCTTTGTTTTAGTAGCAAAAAGTTGGAACATGGACAATCCCCCATACATTCAATTTTTCTATGGCTGCTTTTTATATCGACCAAAATCCCCACATATTAAACATTGAAAAAGCCTTATTCTGCATTAAAAAAACATTCATGTGACAGTAACGAAACAATGTTTATGACAGTGGTCTTTGATATAATCGAATAAATAGACCCTATTAGATAAAAGAGGTATTGACATGATAACTATTTTAGTCGTTGACGATGATGCACACCTGCGTAAGCTCGTACGTGTTCACTTAGAGCAAAACGGGTACGTTGTCATCGAAACACCAGATGGATCAACTGCTTCCACCACATTGGAAAAACACCCCGTTGATTTGGCGATCGTTGATTTGATGATGCCGAATAAAGACGGTTTTCAGTTATCCAAAGAAATACGGGAAGAGTACGATATTCCAATTATTATTTTAACAGCGAAAGACAGCCTCGTTGATAAGGCAAAAGGCAACAAGGCCGGGACGGATGATTATATGATTAAGCCTTTTGAAGAGGACGAGCTGCTGTTTCGTGTGCAAGCCATTCTTAGAAGATTTGATCGTGTTAATTCACAAGTCATTCAGCTAAATGAGACAAAGATTAACAAGCGCTCGTATGAGGTGAAGAACGGTTCGAACATAACAATCCTCCCCTTAAAAGAGTTTGAATTGCTTTATCAGCTCGCCAGTTTTCCAAACCGTACTTTTTCAAGAGAACAGTTAATAGAAAAAATATGGGGTCTGGAATTTACAGGAGATGATCGTACTGTTGATGTACATATCAAACGGCTACGTGAGCGGTTCAAAACCTCTGATGATTTTGCCATAAAAACGGTGCGCGGAATTGGCTACAGGTTGGAAGATTCCTAAATGCGCACATTGTACTTGCGAATTGTCGTTGTTACTTTATTGATCATGCTGATTAGCAGCATGATCGCGTTTATTTGAGCAAACATTTACTATCAGCAAATCCTAAAACCTGCCAACGATGCCAAAAACACCGAAATCGCCAAAGGTATCGTGCAGCTCTATAACGATACTTCTTTAGATGCCGATACTTTTTTCGAGCAAACAGCCGAGCTAAGTTATCAATTTTATGTGACAGATAGTGAGGGAAACGGCACCTTTTATGGTGCTCCTTTTCGTGACCAAACCCTCTCTTCTAAAGCCATAGAAAAAGTTCTCGGCGGAACCACGTATCATGGGATGGCGAATTATCCCGGCCAAACCTTTGTTACCGGCTTTTTTTCAAACGAATTAACAAATAGTATTGGAGTGCCTGTCGAGATCAATGGTGAGAAACATGCCTTATTTATGAGACCGAATATTGAGCAGCAATTTAATGAAATTCACATTTTACTGGCGGTCTTGCTTGTCTTTACGATTTTGTTGAGCATGGTGCTTGTGTTATTTAGTACGCGTTATATTGTAAAACCAATTAAAGACTTGACTGGTGCTACGGAGAAGATTGCCGGCGGAGAATATTCGATTGAGCTTAAACAAAATCGCAAGGATGAGATTGGAATACTGGCAAGGTCGTTTACATCGATGAGCCGCCAGCTTGAACAGGTCGAAAATATGCGTCAAGAGTTCGTCTCCAACGTTTCCCACGAGATACGAACCCCGCTTTCGTCGATAAAAGGATACGCGAAATTGTTGCGCTCCTCGTCTCCTTCACCTGAGGAAAGAGATAATTATTTACAAGTGATCGAATCAGAGAGTATCCGACTTTCCAAGCTTAGCAGGCAATTGCTGACGCTCGCTGCCCTTGATAAAGATGAGAATATAACGAAGAGTGAACCGTTTACCGTCGCTCCAATCCTGCAAAACCTCCTCCAGCAAACACGGTGGTTATGGGAATCGAAAGGCATCGCCATTAATTTGGTAGCAAGCGAAGTTACTTATAATGGCAATGAGGAATTGCTCTATCAAGCATTCGAAAATCTTCTGACGAACAGTATTAAATATACATCTGCTGGGGGCGAAATCAGCATGACCCTCCGTGAACATCAGGATGGGCTCAGATTTACCATTCAGGATAATGGAAACGGAATTTCCCTCGAACATCAAGAGAAAGTGTTCGACCGTTTCTATAAAGTTGACACATCACGCAGCCAGGAGAAGGATAGCAGCGGACTCGGCCTCTCGATTGTTAAAAAAATCATCACACTGCACGGTGGCGAGATCATTGTCGAGAGTGAGCTCCATAAAGGGAGCACATTTACTGTGATGCTTCCTTAATTACTTGTTCATCTTCCGTTCATACTTCGCTTTTATGATAGAGGTGAAGTCATGAAAGGGAAGGTGAATTTTTTATGTTTCTAGCATGGAAGGAAATGCGCTATGCGAAACTCAGGTACCTGCTAATTACCGGCATTATCACGCTAATCACAAGTCTCGTGCTATCGATCTCAGGACTAGCAAACGGATTAGCCGTCGATAACGCCTCCGCCATAAAAAATATGCCAGCTGAAATGTATGTAGTAGAGTCTAGTGAAACACACCAGCTGGAACGCTCACAATTAACGGAAAGCGATATAACATCCATTCCAGATGGAGGCTCTCGGCTAGGCATGCAGATTGATCGAGATCATTAAAGACGACGAACCCTTGAATGTGAGTCTGTTCGCCGTCGATCAAACCAGTAAATTTATGCCGGAGACCTCTGATGAATCTGGATTGAAACCATACGAAGTACTCGCTGACCCAAGTCTCAAGCAGGAAGGGCTCAACATTGGAGACCAGTTCACATACAACGAAATAACATGGACTGTTAAAGGTTTTACCGAGCAACGGTACAGCTACGGACACACGCCAGCCCTATTCACCAGCTTAGAAACATGGGAATCAATATCTGACACGTATCAAGCCGTATTATTATCGGAAAAGGACACAATAGACGCTCCCTCCTCATCCGTTGACGCGGTTCAAAAGGGAGACATCCTATCCAATGTTCCTGGCTATTCAGCCGAACAAGGGTCGTTGACAATGATGGTGACGTTCTTATTCATCATCGCAGCCATCGTTCTTGCTACCTTTTTCTATGTTATTACATTGCAAAAGCTCCACCAGTACGGTGTGCTTAAGGCAATTGGAACGAAAATGCGTATTCTGCTTGGAGCCCTTTTTGCACAGATTTCGATTTTGGCAGCCGGCGGTGTTGCAGCGGGTATTGCGCTCACCTATGGGCTAACTTTAGTTATTCCAAGCGGTGTACCATTTGAATTGTCGATCACTATGATTTTGTTCAACAGTGGATTAATACTAATTATGGCGTGGATTGGATCTCTCTTATCATTCCGGAGCATCGTTTCCGTCGATCCATTAGAAGCCATCGGGAGTGTAAAATAATATGACAGCCATCTTAGAATTGAATGAAGTGACGAAAAAATATGAACAGGGCAATGAGACGCTTACTGTACTGGATCAGGTTTCGATGAACGTGAATCCAGGAGAATTCGGAGCGATTCTTGGACCTTCAGGATCGGGGAATAGCACACTGCTGTCGATTATCGGAGCGTTAACTGTCCCAACGAGTGGCGAAGTAAAAATGGGAGGACGCACCATACACGGCCTTCCTAAAAAAGAACAGACTAATCTACGGCTTCAGGAAATCGGATTTATTTTTCAAGGAGCAAACTTAGTCCCATTTTTAACCGTAGAAGAGCAACTGCAGCTGATCGGTAAACTGATCCATCAGAAAAATAAAATCACGAAGCGAGCGGAAGAATTGCTTGCCCATCTCGGTTTAAGCGATCGCAGCAAACATTATCCCCAGCAGCTATCAGGCGGTGAACAACAGCGAGTCGCTATCGCCCGTGCTTTAATGAACCAACCCAATCTAATCCTTGCCGATGAACCGACGGCAAGTCTCGACCGTGAACGAGGAAAATCCGTCGTCGATTTACTCGCAAACGAAACAAAGCAGCGAAATATCTCAACAATTATGGTGACACACGATGAAGCCATGATCAGCGGCTGTGATTGGGTATATCGATTGTAAATAGAACCCTATTTCACGTTCGGGAACAATCCAAAAAGGAGGGCCTCAAATCGGCCCTCCTTTTTTAAGTCTTAACAGGATGTCTCTTCTTTAAGACTAAACTTATTTAAAATGAACCATTAGTAGCAAATTCCCTAATCCTTCCACTTATAACTTTACTAAACCAATCCCGATGCACCACCTATCCGACAAAAAACTACAGTTCCAAACAACCATATATAGGAAATAAGTATATAGATCCATTCAGTCAAGCCAGTATTTTACACGAAACTAATATTTGCCAAATATTGAAAAAATGAAATAATAACACTATCAAATCTAAACATACTTAGGAGGAATGAAAGATGTCCAGTAAAATACTTACATTTGTATTGGCTGCAGGTTTAGCTTTAAGCTCTGCACCTGCAGCAGCAAATGCAAACAGCCACGCTCCAAACGAGAATGCTGATCATGCTTTTGACAACAAGGTCATCAAGAAAATTAATGCAGACCGGATGTACAACAACATTGCCTTACTGTCTGAAAGCCCACGAGAAGCGGGAACCCAAGGAGAATATGATGCCGTACAGTATATCAAAGGTGAGTTTGAGAGTTATGGATATGATACAGAATTACAGCCTTTCACTTTCCAGGAATGGGATGGCGGCACATCTGCTATTGACGTCAATAATCAAGCTTTCTCAGGAGAGGTTCATACGTTTAATGGATCTGTCAACAGCAACGTTCAAGCTCCACTCGTTTATGTTGGACTAGCTTCATCTGAAGAGGTCGGAAATGAAGTCGAAGGGAAGATCGCTTTGATTCAAAGAGGTTCCTACACCTACTATGATAAAGTTCAGAACGTGCTGGACAAAGGCGCTGTAGGTGTCATTATGTTCAATGGTAAAGGACAACCAGGGAATCATTTTGGCTATACTTATGAGGGACAAGACATCCCAGCAGTTGCCATCACGCATGAAGCAGGCTTAAAACTTGTAGATCGTTTGCAAAACGAACAGGTCACTGCGACTGTCTCCGTTGAAGATGCCGGAACGATTGATAAGACTTCCTATAACGTAATCGCAACCAAAGAGCCCCATAAAAATAAAGATAATGGCCAAATTGCCATGATCGGTGCCCACCATGACTCCGTGGCTGGAGGGCCAGGAGCGAATGATGATGCTTCAGGAGTATCTGCTGTATTGGAACTAGCTAGAATCATGGCTAAGACTCCTACCGATACTGAGCTTCGCTTCATGACATTTGGAGCTGAGGAAAAAGGGCTTGTCGGATCCTATCACTACGCCAGTACTTTAAGTGAAGATGAAGTCGATCGTACGGTAGGCCATTTCCAAATGGATATGGTCGGAAGTCGTGATGCAGGGGACCTGATCATGTTCACTCCGGACGGACAAAAGAATCTCGTCACAGATCTCGGTGCGGCAGCTGGTTCTAGAGTCGCTGAAGTCGTTGAATATGGGCAGCTTGGCCGTAGTGACCACGTGCCATTTTTCCAGCGCGGCATTCCTGCAGCCCTCTTTATTCACGCACCACTTGAGCCGTGGTATCACTCACCACAGGATACTTTAGACAAAATTAGTAAAGAAAAACTTAAAGAAACGACCGAAATTGTAGGAGCAGCTGTCTATCGAATTGCAAGACCTGACACACCTGCATTAGAAAATGCAACAGTTGCACCCGGACCTGTCCATTATGAATTTGACGATCGTCCCCTATAAATGACAAAACCAACCTTCCTTTTGGGAGGGTTGGATTTTTCAAGTTGTATGGAGTTATGTATAGAAGAATAATTACTTAGCATTTCCCCATTTAATTATGACCATTTTTATAAGGAACCCAACTCCTAATCCCGGGATTACAGAAAGTATAGGTAACCAGATCGGCCCCCATAATACCCCTAGTACCTTTGTGTTTGAGAACATAATTCCAACCGTAACAAAATATGCAGCAAAGACAAAAGGCAAAAATGAATAGGGGCTTCTCCCTCCTCCAGCATCTTTATAGGCGTCCCACATCGCAAAGAAGTACAAACAAGGATAGAACATTATCCAGCCATAGTTCACCTGCTCTATTGCAGCTGCCATGTCACCACGGAAACTTAACATGATCACTGTATTAAAATTAGCTTGAACATTTATCAAAAATTCAAGTGCAACCAATAGGATACCTTTAAGATATCTACCATTTAACAACTGGCCAAACCCGGGCAGAGCGATACTCCAGAATAGTTTCTCAATAGAATTTTTTCCCATTCATAAGCACCCTCCCACGTTTTCTGCATGATAATGAAAGAAAATTACTAAAGACGAAGAAACCTTCCCGTCCTCATTACATCTTCCCATCTTTTGCTAATTGGTCGTGATCGATCATCCTCGGTGGCTCTTCCATCCAACCGTTTTCAATCAGTAAATTACCCCCGTCTTCAATATATTTGCCTATTTCACCCATAAGCCTAACGTAAATGGCAGCCAGGTCACGCCTAAAAGTCGTCGATATGCTTGTCCCATAATAAGCTAAACCTACCGAGTTTGTTGTAGTGACTTGGAACAACATCAACTTGTCTGAAAAAGGGGCGACAGTCGAATCAGTTACAGGATCCTCCCAAACCGTTGATGCCGGTAACTGATGCTTTTGTAACTTCGTTGTAAAGATTTGCACATGTTTTGCAGCTATTTCTTTTCCTCGTGTCATATATTGTTGCACTTGTTTTGACTTTGCAACTTGACTAAACCCCGTTAAATAATTAGCACCGAGTGCATTTCGTTGTAAATTCGCATAAAGATTGGCAATTTCTAGTGATAACAAAGGTCTTTGCTTTCCAATCCAACCCGACATAAAATTTTGTTTCGTTACGTAATACACCTGATCAGGTGTATCAATATAAGGTGACCGGGTATATATACCTTTTGATTCCAATAGATCAACAGCCTTATCGTGAAGTTTATCCGACTCTATCAGACATTCAGAAAAGTAATCACGGATATCTTTACGCGCACATAACGCCTTGCCTTGTGCATACATTTGCATCCCTATTTGTGCCGTCTGTTTCACATTGTTTAACAAAAATTGGTCTGAAAATACCGAGGTGCCCCTAAATTAACATCCTGATCATTAAAACCATGGGGAACTGGACGATGATCCCTTGAAAAATAGCGATTAGCTTAGGAATATGTGCCTCAGACAGCTTTAAAGCTTGTTTTATCACCGGTCGAATATCAGAGTCTTCAACAATTTGTAAAAAGTATTTCATCGTACAAATGGTCATGCTGTCCTGCATGTAACCCATCCACAGTTGTGAAAGTTCTGATGAATTTAATCTAGGGTCACGTTTCGCCATTTATTAAACCTCCCAACAATGAACATTACTGTCTACTGCCTTTTTTGGATGATACGTGCTAGTTTCGACGTTGCTCGCGTGTCATGGCGACCTTAGTCGACCTTCTAATGTGGCAACTTTTTGAACACCCACTAAGAGAAAAAATATTAGAAAATAATCAAGTTCACCCTTATCGTTAAAGGTTATTAAGTAGTCTGCTGCATACTGAACAAATTATTCTATTGTGACCAGATTCTAATCCAACAAAAAAAGACTCCCAATCCTGGGAACCCTCTGACAACTATTCGACTAGCAAGGAGAGAAACTCATATGGCCTTTTCCCTCATTTTCCCATCGAAAAGACTCCACTTTGAG
This sequence comes from Halobacillus shinanisalinarum, assembly GCF_022919835.1. Lineage (NCBI taxonomy): Bacteria > Bacillati > Bacillota > Bacilli > Caryophanales > Bacillaceae > Halobacillus > Halobacillus shinanisalinarum. The sequence goes on from NZ_CP095074.1 coordinate 2,282,520, forward strand.
TCAACCCAAAGCACAATTTCAGCCATAAGAACAATAAGTACGACCCACGCCCAAATCGATAAAAATTCCGCGTGGAAGTTATATAGCACATTCTGATAATGAGGATTACTATGCATCGTCATCGAAAACGCGTAAAACATCCCAAACGTAAAATTCCGCGACCATTGGCTGATATTGTAGGTAAATAATCCTTTTTTCCAACCTAATTGCCTTACCCGCTTCACAGCACGCATTACTTCCACCACTTCAATTGAAAGCAATAACCCAAACACTATTAGCCAAAAGACCATTAAAAATAGAGAGCTGCCTACATTAGCTGAGACAAGAGCCAATCCTGAAATCGATAACGCGCCATGAATGATACAATTGGTATTCGTCCAATGATCAGCCAACGTCCATTCCGCTTCCTTGCCATAACGAACGGCGATTAATATCACCCCACAAAGGTAAAAAGTTAATCCAAGCACGATCACCACATTGATCAATACATTCGGGAAAAAAGGAAAAAAGTTAATCCACATAATCACCACCGATTGCGTGGCCACTGTTGATAATAAAACGACCCCATGAATAGCATGATTCGTGGGACGTGCAAGTAACTGTCTAAAGTTATACCCACAACTTACTAAGAAAAGCAGCCAAAGAACTGTATTCACAACAGCGATGATCTGCACGATCAACGTTACTGCCGGATAATATTTTTCTAAGACATTACATATGACAGACATTCCAGCAATCCATGTTCCCATGGTGAAAGAGTTCACAGGATTCTTCAAAAAAGGGATCAAAAAATCACGATCAAAAAACTGCCTTGTCAGCCCTTGGTAAATGTTCAAGCTGATAAGAGCTAGTCCTACCGCAAGAATCCCTCCCACCCTCCGCTGCAAAAAAGGAAATGCATCAATCGCGGCAAATAAAAATATCCCAATTGCCATAATTATCGCTCCTGATGCTGGGTTCATTGTTTTTAAATTTCTTCTGCTAACCATGATCGTGACACCCGCTTCTTTCTTTAATCCATTCTTTCATTATACGACTATTTGCACGAGGAAAAAAGACAACTTCATTTATCGGTGCTCATTGAAGGCACTAATCACACCTAATAGAAAACGCTGTTCTGTCATCTTACATCCTTCTGGAATTGATCCTGATCCCTTGTACGTCTCTCCATCAGCTGATACTTGTCAGCATGCAGCGAATTCCTTTTTTTGGGGGTATGTGAAATCCTTACTCTGATTCATCACAACGCTAAGTTCGTTTATAACTTCCATCGCCCATCACATCAACAAATAAAAACACTGTCCAAACTTGCAAATTTAAGTTATACAATTTATGCACAATGAAACCACTTACAACCTTAATAAATACGCGTTATAATAACAGCATAGGATGATCATCAACTAGTAATCAGTATAGTTTTGCAAATTTAAACAATTAGCAATTAATGGATTAAGGGGGATCCCCATGGTTTTGGATAAAAGACGTGCACACTTATTATCCATCATTCAACAGTCTGCCGCTCCCGTATCAACAAAGGAATTGGTAGAAAAAATGAAAGTGTCTCAACGAACCATTTACTACGATCTCGATCAAATTAATAGTTGGCTGACAGAACAAAGACTCGATCCAATTGAAAACAAACATGGAAAAGGAGTCTTTTTGCCTGATCGATCTAAATACAAGATAGTGATTGATAATGAGAAAAGTTTTGAGGATTGGCATTACCAATTATCTAAACAAGAACGTGAATTACTCATCAAGGCTAAAATTTTGTTAGAAGAACACGACGCCTCTATGAAAAGATTCATGGAAATTACGAGTATGAGTCGAGGTACGGTGGCTAAGGCTCTTCAAGCCATCAAACAAGAATTTCAGCAGCAAGGTTTGCATTTGTATTATAAAAAGGGGATGGGCTATCACCTCAATGGCTCTGAGGAAGCCAAGAGAAAGATGCTTTCTGACGTCCTATCCACTATCTTCTCTCATAGAGAATGGTGGAACGTTCGTAATGAAGTTCATAGAATGATTCAGCCCGAATCAGACGAAATTTCAAATCAAACCGATCAAAGAAATCATGTAAAAGGGCTTCTTTATGAAGCAGAAGAAGAAATGGGATTGACTCTCACCGATGAAATGGTGGAGATATTATCTTTACAAATATTAATTATAAAAAAACGGGTTCATTTACAGAGATTCATCCATGTGGATTCAGAAGAGAAGGAAGTACTTCAACAAACGGAAGCCTATCAAGCTTCCATGCTTATTACTCAAAAGCTTGAGCATTTATGGAAGGTTACATTTCCGAATGATGAAATTTGCTTTATTGCAATGAACCTCCTCGGCTCCAAAGTGCAGCACGATGATTTCAGTCGATATACAAGACAGGAATTAGCAGGGCTGAAACAGGTGGTTCAACGGATGATCTCTGACTTTCAATCCTATTCTTGTGTAATTTTTGACGATAGAAAAGGACTTGAGGAGAATCTTATCTCGCATATTAAGCCAACTTATTATCGGCTGAAATATGGCGTACAAATCGCTAATGAGCTCTCAGACAGTATCCAGGAAAACTATCAGGATATCTATCATTTAACAAAACGTGTCATCATGCACTTAGAATACTATGTCGGTCAACCAATTCCAGACGAAGAAATCGCCTATATCACTTTACACTTTGGAGGCTGGCTCACAAAAGAGAAGAAAAGGGTAGAAACGAAGTTCAAAGCCATTATTGTCTGTGAAAACGGAATAGGCACCTCTAACATGCTTAGAACACAATTAGAAAATTTGATTGCAGGGCTAGATGTGACAGCCACACTTTCAATGAGGGAATATCAGTCCAATGACTATCCTGCAGATATCATCTTTTCTACTAATTTTATTAAACCAAAGAACACCCCTGTTATACATGTTCCAGCTATTTTAACAAATCTTGAAAAGGAGCATGTCATGCAAAGAATGAATGAGCTTTTCCATTCTAAAGGCCTTCCTACGAACTCTACTGACCATGTAATAGATGTCGTAGAGCGTCATGCAACTGTTCATGAAAAAGATGAACTTAAGAGAGCTTTAAACCAGTTATTGGAGAATAAACCTTTCGGAACAAAGGAGTTACGAAAAGCTATGCTCAATGAATTATTAACAGACCAAACCATCCAATTTAAGGACTCTGTACCGAGTTGGGAGGAAGCGATTACTTTTGCTGCTCAGCCATTGATTGACCAGCATTCCATTCACTCCCATTATGTTGATGCAATGATTGAAAACGTGAAGGAGTTAGGTCCTTATATAGTAATCGCTCCACGAATTGCCATCCCCCACGCCCGTCCTGACACAGGGGTGGAACGCTTAGGGATGAGCCTGCTTCGACTGAGGGAGCCTGTCTATTTTTCTAATAAAGAAAAGCATCGGGCACAGTTGATTATTGTACTGGCTGCGATCGATAACCAGACTCATCTAAAAGCGCTGGCCCAGCTCACTGAAGTTTTATCGAACGAGGAAAATGTGAACCAGTTAATTGAAGCACATGACAGCGATAGTGTGATCCAGTTGATTAATCAATATGTTCAAGCGTAAAAAAACAAGAGGAGGAATTTGAAAATGAAAAAAGTATTAGTTGTATGCGGAAACGGACTAGGAAGCAGTATGATCGTTGAGATGAATGTAAAGGCCGCTCTAAAAGATATGGGAAAAGATGCCGAAGTATCTCATACAGATCTAACAACAGCCAAGACAGAACAAGCGGATTTGTTCTTAGGTTCAGAAGACATTGTGGAAAGTCTTGAAGACGGAAACAAAAATGTGGTCAAACTGAAAAACTTAATGGATAAGAACGAGCTCCGCGAGGCACTAGAGAACAATTTGTAATTCAAATCTGAAACCAAAGGGGCGTTACAAATGGTTGATTTAATCATGAAGGATATCTTGGGTACTCCTGCCATCCTAGTTGGTCTATTTGCACTAATCGGTCTGCTGGTTCAGCGCAAGAACTCTGGGGATGTCGTTTCGGGGACACTGAAAACAGTGATGGGTTTCGTCATTCTCAATGCAGGTGCCAATGTACTTGTTCAATCCTTAGGTCAATTCAGCAGTATGTTTGATGAAGCATTTGCTGTAGAAGGTGTCATTCCAAACAATGAGGCCATCGTTGCCTTAGCTCAAGAAAGCTTTGGGACAGAGACAGCAATGATTATGCTGTTTGGTATGATTGTCAATATTATCTTAGCACGATTTAGTCCTTTTAAATATATCTTTTTAACAGGTCATCATACAATGTTTATGGCATGCCTAATTGCCGTTATCTTAACTACTGGCGGTTTTTCCGGAGCTTCTGTAATCATTCTAGGTTCCATTATATTAGGAGCATTGATGGTGCTTTCACCAGCCATGCTTCAGCCCTTCACACGTAAGGTCACTGGTTCTGATGATTTTGCAGTAGGGCATTTCGGCTCCATTGGATATTTTGTATCAGCTTGTGTTGGAAAGTCTGTAGGAAAAGGTTCGAAGTCTACCGAAGAAATTAAAGTGCCTAAGTCACTAGGATTCCTGCGCGATACATCTGTATCCGTATCTTTAACGATGGTTATCCTATTCTTCATTGTTGCTGGATTTGCGGGTCCTTCTTTCGTTGAAGCAGAGTTAAGCGGAGGGCAAAACTTCCTCGTGTTCGCCTTTATGCAAGGTCTTACCTTCGCGGCAGGGGTGTATATCATTCTAGCTGGGGTTCGTATGCTACTAGGGGAAATTGTACCGGCATTTAAAGGGATTGCGGATAAAGTCGTTCCCAATGCAAAACCCGCACTAGATGCTCCAGCTATTTTCCCTTTCGCAGGAAATGCCGTGATTATTGGCTTCCTTTGCAGCTTTGTTGCTGGGCTTGTTAGTATGCTATTCCTTCCTCTTCTAGGTCTAAGTGTAATTGTTCCCGGATTGGTGCCGCACTTCTTCACAGGGGCAGCAGCAGGGGTCTTCGGAAATGCAACTGGCGGTCGTCGAGGAGCTGTGTTCGGTTCCATGGCTAATGGGATAATGATTAGTTTCCTGCCGGCATTATTACTGCCTGTACTTGGTTCTCTCGGCTTCCAAGGAACCACGTTTGGAGATGCAGATTTTGGTGTTGTGGGAATTGTTCTCGGAAATCTCATTCGTTTAATTCAGTCGAACATGATCGTTGGGAGTGCTATACTTGGATTGTTGGCTTTACTTTTCTTATTAGGATGGAAAACAAAAACAAATGAAAATAAAAGCGACATTGATGCAGCTTAGATATATATTTAAGGAAATCTCGAGGCCTAATCAGGTGCTCGAGATTTTTTCAATTAGTTAAAAACGCTTTGAGTGCCCATTCCTACCTCTAGTAATGTTCTCAGCACCTTTAGTGCTATCCCATGACGTGAAGGGAGACTGTTACTCTTGCCTATTTCATAACGGAACATATAAACTTGATAGACAACAGTTTGTATAGGAGGACTTCCATCATGATCGTTTCAGGAACCATCCGTTATAACCATAATCATATAGATTTTGAAGTTAAGCTTCCTCAAGGAGAAATTAGTGAGGAAGCCAGCCTTGACCCTGAGTCTACCCAAACTATTATCGACGCAGTTAATCGAAAATATCGTGTGAAATATCCTTCATTAAGTACATTGGATTCTTTAGAGATAAAAGGGTAATTCTTCTCTATAGTTAACCTGCATAATGCCTGTTCCTGTGTGTTTAAAATAACAAGGAACAGGCACTTTTTTGTTCATTGCCCTTTAAATAAGCGATAATGGATAGTACATAGTTAGATAAGGGAGCGTGTAGTATGAAGGCAATTTTAGAAGCTAAACCAGAGGATGCTTCAGAAATCCTGCACATTCAAAAGCAGGCCTATAGAAGTGAAGCTGAACTATATAATGACTACGACATTCAACCATTACAACAAACCGTATCAGGTGTAGAAAAAGACTTTGAAAGCAGTTTTATACTTAAGTATGTGCTCGATGGCAAAATTGTCGGTTCAGTGAGAGCCTCAAAAGAAAACGGAACCTGCCACATAGGGAAACTAATGGTCGACCCTGACTTTCAGGGCAGGGGAATCGGCAAAGAGTTGATGCGAGAGATTGAAGGCAGATATGAACATGTACGTTTTGAATTGTTTACAGGAAACAAGAGCATCAAAAATATAGCTTTTTATGAGGGACTTGGCTATAAAGGGTACAAAACCCACCAGCTACCAAGAGAAGATACTGTCTTTCTATTCATGGAAAAAACCCACTCCAAAATTAAGTAAATGGAATAAAATTCCACCTCAGGTCATCCAAATTATGGATGACCTGAGGTGGAAAATACTGTATGGAAATACTCCTCATATAAAAGACTTAGACTCTTTTTCCTATTGTTCTACCCCTACGTCTAAAAATCCTTCCAAGAGCTCCGGCATTTCCTCGTTTACAATGGTCCGAAAATCGACACACACCCGTCCATCCTGAATCCGTGTCACGATAACGGGGATATGGGCCCGCAGTTTTGCTGCCAGCTCATGGGCAGAATATCGATTGTGCTGTACGGCAGCAACAAAGGTAGGAAGATGTACACTAGGCATCGTTCCCCCTCCTACTTGGGAGGTGCTTTCTGCAATGTCCACATGATAGGAGGATGTTTTGGCTTGCAGTTCATTCGAAAAGGTTTCCGCTTGTCTCTTAATATCTTCATGTGTCCGAGTAACATCACGTAGAGTCGGGAGTTCTTCGGTTGGCGCATCGCCTAACACGTATGATTTTAGTGTCTGCTCTAGTGCGGCTAGCGTCATTTTGTCGACCCTTAGTACTCGTGCTAACTGATGTTTTTTCAGCTTTTGGATAAGATCCTTGTTCCCGGCGATGATACCAGCCTGGGGCCCACCTAATAACTTATCGCCACTAAAGGAAATTAGATCAACACCTGAGTCAACCATTTCCTTCACAACGGGCTCATCACCTATTCCATGTTGTTTAAAATCATAAAGGGATCCGCTCCCCAAGTCCTCATAAAAGACTAAGTCCCGTTCGTTTTTTAAATTAACCAGATCTCCCGTATCGACAGATTCTGTAAAACCAACGGTCATAAAATTGCTCGTATGAACTTTCATAATCATGGCGGTTTCACAACTTACGGCATTTTCATAGTCGAACAGGTGGGTTTTATTTGTTGTTCCTACTTCTACCAAACGAGCACCACTCTCTTCCATAATCGATGACACACGAAACGACCCGCCAATTTCTACAAGCTGGCCGCGGGAAACGATGACTTCTTGCCTCTTCGCCAATGCACTTAATACGAGAAAAACAGCCGCCGCATTATTATTAACCACCATCGCCGCTTCTGCACCCGTTACCTCTTTGAGCAAGTCTTCAATAATATCATGACGGGAACCGCGTTTGCCTTCAGCTGCTTTATATTCGAGATTTGAATAATTCCGGGCCACATCTGCCACATGCTGAACAGCCTTTTCGCTCAATCGTGATCGCCCTAAATTCGTATGTAACACTGTACCCGTCGCATTAATGACACGTCTCAAACGATCCCGTGTCCACTGCTGAATCCTTCCCTCTACACCTTGAAAAATGGCTTCCTCCATACCATCATTAAAGAATTCTTTTGAAAAATTATGATTCAAGATCTGTTCCCTTATTTCATTGATCTCTTGTTGAACAAATTTTGTTAACTGCTCTCTAGCGATATCAAATTTAGCTAGGATGCTTTCAAACCGATCCTGCTTTTGTAGTTCATGAACAGGCGGCAGCTGCCGTAAATATTGTTTCATATCCTCGAGCCTCCATCATTCTCTCTAAATTCACGGAGAAGCTTAATTCTATAAAAAAGGTGCCTCAAAATCTGATTCCATGAGGCACCTTTTAACGGTCATGCTTGTTTCTCCATTATTTCAATCATTTGATTCACTTCGGGGTATTCTCCCGTTTCAAGCTTAGAATAAATCTTTTCACCATTAACGCTGATTTCAAATGCCCCTCCCGAACTTGGGATCAGTTCCATAGCCGTAATTTCAGTGCGAAAATGAGTGAATAACTGTTCCGCAAAACTTGCGGCTGTTGGTGCATAGTTTCACTGCATGCAAAATTCAATCGTAACTTTATAACTCATCATGTCCCCCCCTTTTTAATCCTACCCCTGGCTTATCCATTTCCGTTTATCTTCTATACGGGTAGTGATTTTTAATTGATCAAGCAATTCTAAGAACGGAATTAAATATTTCCTTGATACAGCTAAAGTATCCTTTGCTTCTTTTATACCAAACGTATCATTAGTTTGTTCTCTCAGTGTCTTTAAGGCACCATCAACAGCTGATTGATGGATAAGTCTATCCTCCATGAACCGATAGGCTTGTTTTGTCTGTACAAGGTAAACAGCTAACTCGTTCGCATCCACTTTCGATAGTGGTGTATCCGTTACATACTCCTCCCATTTCTTTACGGACACTCCATCCTTTTCAAGAGTAGCAATGACTTCTAGCATCCTTTGTTTCCATTGTTTAGGTAAATCCGGGTAAAAGCCTGCTAAGGAAACGAACTGCTCTTCTTTTTGTACATCACCATCCTCAACGAACTGATTCAGGCTATATTCGACAAACGATTTTTGATAGATTTCACTAAACAACTGAACAAGTTCTGCTTTACTCATTCCTAATCTCATCGGAAAGGTCTGGTGATAATCCTCAAGCTGTGTAGTCATTTCATCCTTAAGCTTATTAAACGTTTTCGTTAAACTATATTTTTGCCTACTAACCTCGATCAGATACCTATCCTCTACTCCTTTAGTAATGGCCTCTTTTACCACATGCTCATCCAAGGAGGTATGTTGAATCAGTTGTTTGAGATCAAGCAGTGTATGCTTGCTTAATACACCCTCAATCAGATCTCCTGGGGTACTTTCTTTCTTACCGTGAAGCATTTCGATTGTTTCTTTGCCAAAACGATATTTAGCCCCTTGAGGCTGAATCACCCAGCCTCCCCGATGGTTTCAATAGGAGTTGGGCGCCTTAAAATGAATCGATCACCACGCCGAACAACAACTTCTTCATTCAATTGAATTTGACACAGTACTTCTTCGCTTGTCTTGTTCACTTCATTTCTGTCAAAAAAAACAATTCTCCCCATTACTTCAGATGTTCCCACATGAATTTTCACTGGCATCCGTTGTTTCACAGGCGTTGTCAGCTCGTCAACAAACCTAAGTGAAACATCTATTTTTTCCGTTACTAAGAAGTGATCTGAAGCGACAAGCACATCGCCACGGCTTATATCCTCTCTGGCGATCCCACCGAGGTTAACCGCCGTCCTTTGACCCGCCAGTGCCTGCTCTTGGTCTTTATGATGGACTTGTATTTGACGAGCCCTCACCTTATAGTCATTGGGAAGCAACCTTAAATGACTCCCCTTTTGAACGACCCCTTCATAGATGGTCCCCCTGACGATCGTACCTTGTCCTTGGACAGTAAAAACTTGATCGACAGGCAACCGGAACGAGCCGTAAGCATCGCGACTTTCTACCGACTCTAACTCGCTTAACAATGTCTGCTTCAGGTTGTCTATTCCCTTGCCTGATACGCCATCAACATAAACGAATGGAGCCTCATGAAAAATGGTCCCAGCAAGCCCCTCTTTAATATCTTCCGTCACAAGCTCTAACAGTTCATCATCGACACGATCAATTTTTGAAATGGCAACGATACAATGCTCAACCCCAAGAAACTCCAATATTTCCAAATGCTCTTTCGTCTGTGGCATAACACCTTCATCCGCAGCAATTACAAGCACGACGAGATCAATCCCAGCAACACCTGCAATCATTTGGCGAATAAATCGCTCATGTCCCGGGACATCCACGATCGAAAGGTTAACCCCAGCTGCTATCTGTAGGGGGGCATAACCCAACTCAATCGAAATACTTCTTTCTTTCTCTTCCTTCAATCGATCTGTATCCACATTACTCAATGCTTTTGTTAGTGTCGTTTTTCCATGGTCAATGTGGCCCGCCATGCCAATCGTAAAGTACGTATCGTCCATTATCTGTCACCCGTTTCTCTAAGTTACATGTTACCTCTATCTTAATAAGGAACGAAAACTGGTTCAAGTTAATCGCTTTACCTTCGAAACATAGATTTTGCACCTGAAACTTATTTTCTTGAATTAAAAAATGGATTCTGTGTATAATGTGATTGTTCTATTATATGGGGTTGGATGGGTGACTGGTGTTCCCCTGGGTCTTCAAAACCCTGAGGGAGGCGCGTGCCGTCTCCGGTGGGTTCGATTCCCACACAGTCCCGCCATACATATTAAGTAAAGGGTAGTTTAGAATGTACTCCTTGGAAAAAGAGGTCGTCAATTGGACGATCTTTTTTCATGAATAAGTGAAAGATAAAACGAGTGACACAGTAATTTGATCTCATAATAATGAACTAAAGGATGGGTAGTAAATGAGAGTTTTATTGGCCTCACCCAATTTTCATCAACCACGAGGCAACACCGTAACTGTCCAGCGTATAGCGAACAGCCTTGAGAAATTAGCTGTTGATACAGAGATTATTTCCACTACCGACAAGGAATGGACAACTCTTCCTGAAGCAGATATTGTTCATGGCTTTCATGCTTATCATTTTTATAAATTTATCCAAAAATTAGACAAGATGCCGAATCCGTATATGGTAACGATCACTGGTACTGATCTCAACCATGACTTGTTTGATGAACATAAGCGGGAAGATGTTTTCGCATCATTAAAAGGGGCTAAAGCCATTCACGTTTTTGATGATAAAGCAAGAGAGGTGATCTCTAACGAATTGTCAGAGGTTGAAGATAAAATTTTTACGATTGCACAAGGGAACAGTGATTTTCCAATAGAAAAATCCCCCCTTGAAAAAGGAGAAAATACGTTCCTGTTTGTTTTACCGGCTGGAATCAGGAAAGTTAAAAATGTTCCTGAGGCTGTTGAGATGATGAGCAAACTGCATGACAAGTTCCCGTCTGTACGCCTTTGGTTAGTTGGACCAATAATTGAAGAACAAGAGGGGAAAGCTGTAGAAGAGCTTGTTCGTCAACATGATTGGATCGAGTACTTGGGTCAAGTAACTCACTCAAGTATGGGAGCCATTTACCAATCTGCTGATGCTGTATTAAACACATCCCATACGGAAGGACAGTCTTCCGCTATTATCGAAGCAATGGGGTATGGTCTACCTGTTTTGGTATCAAATAATTCAGGGAATCGAAACATTGTTACACATCATAGAACAGGTTTTGTTTATAAAACTCCAAACGAATTTCTTGATTATGGTGAACAAATCATTAATAATAACGAGATAAAACAAAAGATTGGACAGCAGGCTAAACAATATATTGCCGATCACCATTCAAGCTCCTATGAAGCAGATCACTTCCTCAAGATCTACGAAAGTATCCTGAGTTAGATTCGGCCGTTTGCCTCAAGACTTTTTCTTGTTTTAAACCTTTTATGAAAAGGAGAGTGTATGATGTCTAGTAATGAAAACGTTAAGTTAACTTCACTATCTAGTAAAGGTGGCTGAGGCTGCAAAATTGGTCCTGAAGACCTGACGCAAGTTTTGCGTCACTTACCAAAGTCTGTAGCTGACCCAAATTTACTTGTCGGATTGGACACATCCGATGATGCAGGTGTTTATAAGATAAATGATGAAACAGCCCTAGTCCAAACCCTGGATTATTTCACTCCAATCGTAGACGACCCTTATATGTTCGGCCAAATTGGAGCGGCTAACGCCTTAAGCGATGTTTATGCGATGGGCGGCAAGCCGATCACTGTCATGAATATCGTTGGCTTTCCTATTAATACATTAGATAAAAGTATTTTAGCTGATATCCTGACTGGTGCATCTGACAAAGTGAGTGAGTCAGGCGCTGTCTTAGTCGGAGGACATTCCATCGACGACGAAGAGCCGAAGTTTGGCCTGTCAGTTACCGGAACGATTCACCCGGAAAAAATTCGAGCCAACGTAGGAGCGCAGCCAGGAGACCGCCTTATTTTGACCAAGCCGATTGGTGTGGGCATCCTAACAACAGCTATAAAGAAAGACTTGATCAATAAGAAAGAACTTGAGGAAGTCATGAATGTTATGGCTGAATTAAACAAAAAAGCTGCCGAAACTATGGAAAACTACACGGTTAACGCATGTACAGACGTTACCGGTTTCGGACTGCTCGGTCATACGCTTGAGATCGCTAAAGGTAGTCAGGTTGGTATAAACGTATCAAGCAAAGATGTTCCGGTTCTGTCCAAGACAAGAGAGCTGGCTGAACAAAATATCATTCCTGGCGGTACACGGAAGAATCATAATTGGCTTGCTGAGAGTATTGACTACGATACTACGATCAGTGAAATCGAACAGCTTATCCTTTGTGATGCTGTGACATCAGGCGGACTGCTCATTTCAGTACCTGAAGCCGAAGCCGATGCATTGCAACAAGAGCTTACGAATAACAGTGTGCAATCTTCTATTATTGGTGAAGTGACTAGTGGGAATAAAGGACGAATCCATGTCATTTAAAATAAGGACTCTACTTGAGTCCTTATTTTATAGAGGTTGTTCAAAAAGTCACCAAATGATAAACGGCGAATTTCTTCATTGCTCGGTTTTTCCGGTCCTCACGTATTAAGGGCATACGGCTTGCGGTCCTCAAAACTTTCGCGCCTCGAACTTCTTGCGACGCACAGGACGTGCTAGTGCCGACTTTGTCACAGGATGTGACGATCCTTGTCGGCGTTCTAATTTGGCAACTTTTTGAACACTCACTTATAGAATTACGATCTACCAAAAATAATGAGGTGAAAATATGAAAAAGTGGTTGATAGCGGCTTTCATACTTAGTATCGGATTGATTTTAACAGCATGTGGTGGAGGCAATGAACAGTCCGGCCAGGAGGAATCCGGAGAAGAGCAATCTGGGGAAGCATTTACGATCGGTGTCATCCCGGCTCAGACTGAAGGATCAATGGATAATGCAATGAATAAGCTCCAATCCATTCTTAATGAAAAATTGAATCGTGAAGTTAAGGTGGAAGTCTACCCGGACTATAACGGTGTGGTGGAAGCCTTGAACTACGATAAGATCAATATGGCTTATTTAGGACCGCTAACGTATGTCATCGCCCATCAAAAGAGCGGCGCGAAAGCAATCATTACTCAATTAATTGACGGTGAACCTTTTTACCATTCATACATTATTACCCACAGTGATCAACCATGGAACTCCTTAGACGAGATGCTGCAAAAGCCTGAAGAAGTCGCCTTTGCGTTTGGTGATCCGAATTCAACTTCCGGTACCTTGATCCCTTCTATCGAACTAGAGGAGCGCGGGAGTTATCAATCCAACGAAAACCATAAATTTAAATCTGTTCGCTACACAGGCTCACATGACGCATCTGCTTTAGCCGTCCAAAATAAACAAGTCGATGCTGCAGCTATTGACAGTGCTATTTTTAATCAGCTAGTCGAATCAGGAAAGATTGATAAAGAACAACTTAGAGTGATATGGAAATCAGATAAGATCTTTCAATACCCATGGGCCGTGCACAAAGATACAGATCAAGAGACAATTAACAAGCTACAGGAAGCCTTCCTCGGTATAGAGGATCAAGAGATTCTAGATGCATTTGGAGCCACTGGGTTCACTAAAGCAAGTAATGAGGATTATGAGAATATTAGGCAAGCAGCCCTTAAACAAGGAATTATTAAAGATTAGAGTTGATCATGGTGTGGTTTAAAAAACGCAACATTTTAACAGGTATTCTTCTTATAGTATTCATTTATATTAGCATGAGGCTTACTGAATTTGACTTATCGAAATTCAAGGATTTCCGTAACATGATCGATTTCCTGTCACAATGGTTTCCACCGAATTTTTCAAACCTATCAGGCATCATAAAGGATACGCTGCAAACATTGGCCATGGCATTTCTAGGCAGTCTGCTAGGGCTGTTTATTGCCCTGCCATTAAGCTTCCTAGCTGCCAGGAACACAGCGCCCTCACCATTTATTTATCATTTTGGGCGGGTATCCTTAAGCTTTATTCGGTCTGTACCAGAAATCGTGTTTGGATTAATCCTGCTGACAGCGCTTGGACTTGGGCCATTCCCAGCCGTCATCGCAATCATGCTTCATAACATCGGTGTGCTGGGTAAACTAATTTCAGAATTAATTGAAGCAGCTGATCCAGGCCCCCAAGAGGCTATGAAAGCAGTCGGGGCCAAGGGTTGGATCGTCTCCCTGTTCAGCATACTTCCACAGATTTGGCCTAATGTGCTATCCCATTACTTCTATCGGTTTGAAGTTGCGATTCGAACATCACTCATTCTAGGGTTTATTGGTGGTGGCGGAATTGGTCAGCGGTTATTTAACGATTTTCAGACCTTCCAATATCCATCTGTTTCACTAGATGTACTGGTGATTATGGTCATGGTTATTATCGTTGACCTCTTTGGCAGCTATATTAGAAACAAGGTCATTTGAATTCTTGTTTAATGATGACCTGAAGATAAAGGGAGTTCATGTCCAATCATGCGAAAGAAAGGGGGCCAACCAAATGATTGAGATGAAAAATGTCTCCGTTCGTTACCCGGGAGCAAAGCATGATGCACTATCTGAGGTCCATCTGTCATTTAATAAAGGTGATTTTATATGTATCCTTGGTAAAAGCGGTGCTGGAAAATCAACGTTTATTCGCTCCATCAATGGGTTACAGAAACTTACCCAAGGCGAAGTCTATTTTGATGGAAAGCAACTATCCAATATGAATGAAGAACAGTTGCGGCAGGTCAGGCTTGAAATGGGTATGATCTTTCAGCTTTTTAACCTCATCCCCCGAATGAGCGTGATACAGAACGTCTTAACGGGAATTTTTGGCTATCGCAGTAACTTTAAAAACTTGATTGGTTTGTTTTCCAACAAAGAATTGGAACAAGCCAAACGTGTGATTTCCGAAGTTGAACTTACTGAAATGACCAATCGCAGAGTCGAACTTTTGAGTGGCGGTCAAAAACAAAGAGTAGGAATCGCACGTGCCCTCATCCAGCAGCCAAGAGTTTTGCTTGGAGATGAACCAGTAGCCAGCCTGGATCCTGGGACGTCTAACCATATTTTCACCTTGCTCAAGGACATGCACCAACGTCTTGATTTACTGACAATTATTAATGTACACGATATCGATCTTGCTAAACGCTATGCCACAAGACTCCTAGCACTTAAAGATGGGAAAATCATTTTCGATGGCCCTCCAGAAGAATTTACAGAAAAGAATTATGAGGAAACGTACGAATCTCATCAAATCACCTTTTAATTAACGATGGGAAGTGCGGCTCCCATCAAACCATACATAATGCGAAAAAGGAGGAATAGAGATGATAAACAGTCCATGAGTAGTGGATTGCTCAAGGGTCGTGTACGACTCTAACGATTCAGATGTTGTTACTTCTGTTCAAAATAAAACCCAAAAGTCTGTTATCTTAACGTTTGATGACGGTCCAAGTAAGGTTTTAACACAGATACTTGATGTACTAAAAGCTGAAAACGTTCCAGCGGTCTTTTTTTGGCAATCTCGCCTTTTATATCCAAAAAGACCCTGGAATAGAGTATTAGATGAAGGGCATCTCATCGGTTCACACACTACAAAACACCCTAACATGACTAAGCTTACCTATGAACAACAATATAAAGAAATTCAAAACAGCATCACAAAAATTGAACAAATTACGGGGAGTCAAATTAACTATTTTCGCCCGCCGTTTGGCCAATACAACGATGATACGATCAAAGCAGCTAAACAACTGAATGTACTGACTGTCATGTGGAGAATTGCTGCCATCGATTGGGAACTAAAAGAGGATCCACAGCAAATCATTACAAATGTCGCTGATAATCTTGAGGATGGAGCAGTAATTCTCCTGCATGAACTGAAACAAACACTTGAAGTTTTGCCAGAATTGATCAAAGCAATACGAAATAAAGGGTACAGTTTTACGTTATTGGAGAAATGAGTAGGTACGGTGTCAACATATCTCCCCCTCCAAGCTAAGAGAAAATAAAAGAAGGCCTCCCGAAACTTTAAATTGGGACGCCTTCTTTTTATTGCTATTATGATTGAGCGAAATCCTTCACCTGTTCTTCTGGAGCAAATCCAACAGAACGGTTTACTTCTTCTCCATCTTTAATTAAAACTAATGTTGGAATACTTTGTACCCCAAACTGTCCAGCTAAATCTGAAGATTGATCTACATCTACATAGTAGAAATCCACATTATCAAGCTGTTCAGATACGCTTGAGACCACCGGCCCCAATTGACGACAGCCTGGTCACCAATCTGCACCAAATTCAAGCACAACCGGTTGACTCATATTTTTAGTAACTTCTGCATATTCTTCGGCAGTAATTGTCTTAGCCATGTTGAACCCTCCTTAACTTTATCATTTCATTTTAGTATATGAATTATCCTTATATCAAATGGAAAGCTCGTCATAACCTAGTTTTCAAGACGCTGGTCATGTCCCAGGGATGTAACAACCTTCTGGCCCACAAACCATCCCATCCTTTAACTGAGCCTCTTCTTGTTTTTCCTTTTCAAGTTGCCTTTGCTGCCATTCTATATCAATCGTTGGTGAGAATTTCTCCGGATAAAGGAGATGCCAGCGTTGTTTTCGAATTAAAAAGTTATCGGAATCTAGTACTAACGCTTCATCAAGTTCCTGAATCGCCTTCTCTTTTTTATCGTTCTTAGAGTATTCCATAGCGAGCTTGAATTTTTTCTCTGCTAATTGTTTCTCTACATTAGAAGGGGCGTTCTGCGGCTGATAATATTGATCATCGAATTCAACTTTCTCCACTTCTTTATTAATAAGCTGCGCTAACGATTGAACGTGTTCTTCCTCGTCTACTTTAAACCCTTGTTTAAGCAAGCGAATGGTGCCTTCTTCATCAATAAAGATTCCATTAGGGACTACTTTAAACCCAAAGTAATTGGCTAGTTGATTTTCCTCATCGACCACTGTTGGAAAGCTTATACTTTCAATGTAAGGTCTGACCACCTCAGGCCCTTGGACATCAACAGCTACGGAAAGAATTTCAAAGTTTTGACCTTTATGCTCGTCATAAAAAGATTGCCATCCAGGCAATTGTTCACGACATCTTCACCAGGAAGCCCACATAAAGATTAGTGTTTGTTTTCCTTTAAAATCGTCAATAGATACTTCTTTCCCGTCCACATTTTTTAATGCGAAATTCGGGATTTTTTCCATCAACATGCTGATCATCTCCTTTTCCTCTTTAGTTTAAAAGATTCAGCCTATTATCAAAACTATTTTGTTTGATCCTTGCATCTTTTAATTTTTGAAAGAGTCAGGCGATTCTTGAAAGATCATCTCAAAGTTCTTTTCTTCAACAAGAAATCGGTTGATACGGTATAGGCCGTTTCCAGGCGAGATTGATCGTGGAGCAAGGATGGCTGCTCTTGAGATTGACGAATTTTCTACTATAGATACGATTTCATCGCTCGCAATTCCGTAAGGGTAGGCAAAATCCTGTACAGAGATATCTAACTTATCCTCTAATACAGTGATGCTCTTCTGTAAGTCACTTTCAAAAGCTTGATATTGGATGGCATCTGCATCTACACATACTAAAAATTCTGCCGTTGAAGCAAAGCTGGCCAGCTGTAAGGCTTGGGCCTTCCCCCTATTTTCACTACAATCGACCACACGTAATTGCAGATAGATAGATGCTAGATCCTGTAATTGTCTCCCTGTTGAATCCTGGCTTCCATCGTTCACTGCAATAATTTCTTTATTTGGATAGGACAATCTACTAAAGTGGTTGATCGTTTCTTCAATCGTATCTTGTTCATTATAGCAAGGTATAAGAATACTAATTTTAGGCCATTCGATCTTGATTAAATGTATTGGAACAGGGTTGCTTTCACGACGAAAAAAAACAAAAGAGATCCGGCAATCCATAAAAGTGACATGACTAAAGGGTAAAGAAACAAGAAATTGGACCACCCATTCATAGTAGCTTTTATAAAATCCATGCTTGTTCTTCACCTTGCCGTAAGCAAACTATTATCCATAACCATGATATGTATCATTTTCGCAAGGCATACCAGCACCGATTTTAAGGTGTGGTAAAATAATCAGGCTGTAAGACACTTCTATTCTACAATATATGACAGATATTCATTGTGATGTGGGCTCACATAGTAAAAACACACCGAATTGTACCTATTATACTAGAGTAACCTCCCTTATAGTAGCCACACCGTATAATAGATTTAATGATATGGAAATAAATCCCACCTCAGGTCATCCAAAATTTGGATGACCTGAGGTGGGATTTTCCCCAATAAGATGCTATTGTTCCAGTGATACGTTAAAATGAGGGGAATAGCTTAGAAGGTAGGGTGGCTCAGATGTATAAACTATTAATTGCAGATCGTGATAGACAGGAACTTGTTGGTCTTGAGTGGCTGATTACGAAATACTCCTTCCCTATTTCAAATTCGAGGCTGGTCGATCAATTGGTTGAGGTTTTCGATGTATTGGAGAATGAAGTTCCTGATGTGCTGTGCATTGAACTTGATATGGTAGCTGAGGATAAGTGGGAAATGGTTAAGACGTTTATTGACCGGTATGCAGAAGAGGTGATCGCGGTTACCGCGGAACCTACATTTGAGCGGGCTATGCAGGCGATGGAGATTGAGGCAGTAGATTTATGGGTAAAGCCGTTATCGCCGTCACGGGTGAAGAACTCATTACAACAAGCTTTTAAGAATCTTTCCAGCCAATCGAATCCAAATAAAGATGGTGAGTCGAGGCATGCTGCCAGATATGAATCGTTATTTATTGAAGAACACCTTCCCTTCCCATACCCCGTCTACTTAGTAAAAACAGAATCTATAGCTGATTTAAGTCATTTAAGAACCTTCATCGAGCAGTTCGATTTTTACTATAAACCACTGGTGTTTTCAACGAGTGATCGGATCGCCCTCGTATTCCAGGAAACTCTTCCCGACCCTGTTAAACAGGCGCAGCGTTTCTTGAGAGAATGGGAACGTTCTGCGGGTAAACCTCTGGCAATCGTTGTTCATTCGGAAGAAAGTCAAAGGTCCCTCCACCAAATCTATATGAAGCTGCGAAAAGTAATGGAGACGACTTTTTTCACGGGTTACCAACAAGTATTAAGTTCAGGATATAACCATGATTGGACAGACATGGATCCTTTTTTAACGATGAAAGAACAGCGTAACTGGGTGTTTATGCTAGATGAAGGGCACGGAGGGGAGATCAAAACATGGATGTATGAACAATTTTTCAGCATGGAGCCGCCCTTTCCTGACCCTGGACTATTGCGGACACGCTTGACGAGTATTCTCGCACAAATCCGTCGCTTTATGATTCGCAAAGGGATCACAGATGAGGAGAGCGAGGAAAAGTACAAACAGGTGTTTGATACTATTTTATACAGTCCCGTCCTTTACCGGATTGTCCAAGATATGATTCTATTTATAAACTACTTATTAAACTCGATCGAAAAGCACCCCAACGCAGCAGGGATTGATATCATAGAAGAAGCCATTTCATATATAGAAGATCATTACGAAGATCCAACACTTTCCTTAAAGGAAGTAGCGAGACATGTTGGACGCAGCCCTTCCTATTTCAGTCATATTCTATCAAACAAGTACGAACGTTCGTTTCGAGAAATGTTAAGTTATACCCGTGTACAAAAAGCCAAAGAGATGCTGGCTTCCTCTGATGAAACGATTCAAAACATTGCTCATTCGACAGGGTTTAATAACCCTAATTACTTTAGTCGTGTATTTAAATCAACGACTGGTCAAACACCTCGTGAATACCGTAGAATTCACTGAGTACAGAATTGGGATACATAAGCCTAATAGGGACCTAATAATTGTAATTTTATCCCCCTGCAACTATTCTGATAGCGAATGAGACAAGTGTCATTTTAAAGAAAGAATTTGTGACAACAAGTAAAGTCCTAAGGGGAAAGCTCCTACCATATTTATCGTCATCATCCAATTCCCCATATCAGAGAGACCATTCAGATCCCTCGGAATAATTAACGTATGTATAGTTGGAATAAGTGCTTCGTACAAATGAATGACTGTCTGATAGCGAAAGCTCGATTTCTCTCCATCAAGGAGGAGGTTGGGCCTTTTCACTATGTACCTAGCGTTGGAGGTCGGCTAACAAGGATATTCTAATCGTTGAAAAAACACTTACTCGCTTCACCGCTTATGTCACGGATGCGTTATTAAAAAAAGAATAAACATTGGAGAAACGGCGATAACAAATAATACATAATGTGAGGAATAATCATATCTATAGCCTTTAATTAAAGTTACGTGATGCGTTATTTCAACGAGTGATACCTATGGATATCTAGTGGGGATAGTAGATTCACAGTTAGTAACCTTAATTATATTAGCCTCCCCCTTTATCGCCACGGTGCTATCAGAACAACTAACTTAGATTAATGGATTTGGTTTTACCAGATGTTCCTATTCTGAATTTCTTCAGTTAATAAGAACAAGAGATCTTCTAAGAATTCTAAGACCTCGGATCCATGATGACTAAGGTGGTTAAGCGTAGATTCATACATGACCTTTAACTCAAAGTTGTTGAAACTTTTAACTACTTCCTGAGTATCCAAGTTATCACCCCCTTCCCTGGGGGAGACAACAAAATTTTATCAATATTCGTCGTAATTTAGTACTTTTTTAACTAGGTTAAAAATAATCATATTCGTGCATCCAGTTTTTGCTTAACAGGTTATTTTAATAGAGAATATGGTTTGGTAAATATTAACCGTCACTCCAATTAATAAAAGTGCTACCCCCTTTCTAATCTAATATTTTTTTCATTTCTAAATTTAACACCTTTAATTGTAAGCGTTTTTAAGCATATCTTTACCTTTATCGAATATAAGTACATAAATTCTAAATTTAATTATCTATTTTTAAATATTGACTGTTGATACCATGTAGTTATCAGAAAAATTAAATTCGAAGGGATGAAGATGATGTCTGAAACGAAATCAGGAAAAGTAAAGCAGTATAGTGGAACAGAATTGCATACAAAGGGCTGGATCCAGGAGGCTGCTTTACGGATGCTTAGCAATAACTTGCATCCAGATGTGGCAGAAAATCCAGATGAACTCGTCGTTTATGGCGGGATCGGCAAGGCCGCTCGTAACTGGGAATGTTACGAGGCGATTGTTGAATCACTGAAAAACCTTGAGGAAGACGAAACGTTGCTCATCCAGTCTGGGAAACCCGTTGCTGTCTTTCGTTCTCACAAAGACGCACCGAAAGTGTTGATTGCCAACTCAAACCTTGTACCTGCTTGGGCAAATTGGGACCATTTCCATGAGCTCGATCAAAAAGGCTTAATGATGTACGGCCAAATGACGGCTGGCAGTTGGATTTACATCGGCAGTCAAGGCATAGTTCAAGGGACGTATGAAACGTTTGCTGAGTGTGCCAAACAGCACTTTAATGGAAGTTTAAAAAGCACAATCACCTTAACAGCTGGACTCGGTGGCATGGGCGGCGCACAGCCACTAGCTGTTACCTTAAACGGCGGGGTCTGCATTGCGATTGAAATTGATCAGAATCGTATTCAGCGCCGTTTAGATACAAAATACTTGGATATATCCACCGACAGCCTTGATGAAGCTATTCAACTGGCAGAACAAGCTCGGGGCCAGGGCAAAGCCCTCTCGATTGGTTTGTTAGGTAATGCTGCAGAGCTTTTGCCGGAAATGATTTCCAAAGGTTTCATTCCAGATGCACTAACAGATCAAACCTCGGCACATGACCCGTTGAATGGGTATGTTCCAGTGGATATGGATCTCCTAGCCGCAGCGGATCTTCGTGAAAAGAACTCCGGAGAATATATTAAACTATCAAAACGCAGTATTGCCGCACATGTTCAGGCAATGCTCGACATGCAGAAGCAAGGAGCCATTACGTTTGACTATGGCAACAACATCCGTCAAGTCGCTAAGGATGAAGGGGTAGAGAATGCTTTTGATTTCCCTGGCTTTGTTCCTGCTTACATTCGTCCACAGTTTTGCGAAGGCAAGGGACCTTTCCGTTGGGTTGCCTTATCCGGTGACCCAGAAGATATTTATAAAACAGATGAAGTCATTCTAAGAGAATTCAGTGACAATGAACATTTATGTAATTGGATTCGCATGGCTCGTGAGAAAATCAGCTTCCAAGGGCTGCCCTCTCGCATTTGCTGGCTTGGTTACGGGGAACGGGCCAGATTCGGAAAGATTATTAACGATATGGTGGCGAGCGGCAAATTAAGTGCACCCGTCGTTATTGGCCGTGACCACCTTGATTCTGGTTCTGTTGCGTCACCAAACAGGGAGACGGAATCCATGAAGGACGGCAGTGACGCGGTTGCCGATTGGCCAATTTTGAACGCGATGATTAATAGCGTAGGCGGTGCCAGTTGGGTCAGTGTTCACCATGGCGGTGGTGTTGGCATGGGCTATTCCCTTCACGCTGGAATGGTGATTGTTGCTGACGGTACAAAAAATGCGGAACAGCGTTTGGAACGTGTATTAACGACAGATCCTGGCATGGGTGTGGTCCGTCACGTCGATGCCGGATATGAACTTGCCGAAAATACAGCTCAAGAAAAAGGCATTCACATACCTATGCTAAAGAAGGACTAGGAGGGGGAATTTTTTATGGTACAAAAATTGCTTATTACCAATGCAGCTCAATTAATTACCATGGCTGGACATTCGGAGAAACCGGCAAGGAAAGAAGCCATGTCTCAGCTTGAGGTGATTGAGAATGGTGCTGTTTATATGGAAGAGGGGAAAGTCGTAGAAGTAGGTACTGATGTAAAGATTCGTGAGAAGTACCAAGATTCAGTGGTCCCTGAAAATCATATTGATGCCACAGGAAAGGTGGTTACACCAGGGCTAATTGACCCACACACACACCTGGTACATGCCGGAACGAGGGAAAATGAGTACGCCATGCGTCTGAAAGGAAAGACATACATGGAGATCATGGAAGCTGGTGGCGGAATCCATGCTACTACTCGAGCAACACAGAAAGCGAGCCATGAAGAGCTTTACGAACAATCAAGAAAACGCTTAGATCAATTTTTGTTACATGGGGTAACAACGGTGGAGGCGAAAAGCGGCTATGGATTGACGCTTGAGCATGAAATAAAGCAGCTTGAAGTTGCCCAGCAGTTGGCCAAGGATCACCCCGTCGATCTCGTACCAACGTTTATGGGTGCTCACGCGATCCCAATGGCTGAAAAAGAGAACCCTGAACCATTCGTCAATCGGGTGATTAATGAAATGATTCCGGAAGTCGCTAAAAAGAACCTCGCTGTCTTTAACGACGTCTTTTGTGAGCGAGGCGTTTTTACACCAGAACAATCTAGACGCATTTTAGAAGCCGGTAAAGAACATGGGTTAATCCCTAAAATTCATGCCGATGAAATTGAGCCTTATGCCGGAGCGGAATTAGCCGCCTCCGTTGGTGCCATCTCAGCCGACCACCTTTTAAAAGCATCTGAACAAGGAATTAAAGATATGGCGGATACCGGAGTCGTCGGTGTATTGCTCCCAGGTACAGCATTCTTCTTAATGGCAGAATTCGCACAAGCTAGAAAAATGATCGATGCAGGAGTGGCTGTAGCTCTTTCTACTGACGCTAACCCAGGCTCCTCTCCAACCATTTCCCTGCCATTCATCATGAACTTGGGCTGCTTGAAAATGGGCATGACACCTGAAGAAGTACTGACCGCGACAACGATCAATGCTGCTCACGCGATTGGCTGTGCAGGAGAAGCAGGCAGTCTTGAACAGGGCAAAAGAGCTGATGTGACCATCTTTAATGTACCAAATTACCTAACCCTATCTTACCAATATGGCATGAACCATGTGGATAGCGTCATCAAAGCTGGTACACCGCTTGTTGTAGGAGGGCAGCTGCAATGAAGAACTATCCTTATCCGATGTTAGATAGGCCCAGCATGGTCTGGTCAAAGCAAACGGATAAAAGAAGCGATCTTAAGGTGCATGAATGGATTGAAACAGTTGGAGAATCCGTACCTGACTGGCAGGATTACGATGTGACGATTCTCGGGGTGCCACTTTCGAAGTCGTCTATCAGCACATCTGCTGCCAGTGATAATCCTGAGGCGATGCGACAGGCATGGAAATCCTTCGGCACGTATAATCTCGATGAAGACATTGATTTAGCCAAGCTGAAGGCAATTGACCTTGGCAATGTGAAACAACATGCCACAGATATCACCTATACCCATAATCAAATTGAGCAAGCGATGGTGGCAATGAGAAACCACCACCCTCATACACTACCTATTACGATGGGCGGCGACCATTCAATTACAGCGATGTTGGTCAAGGGCTGGAAACAAGCCCACCTTGATGAAACAGTCGGCATTTTGCAGCTCGATACGCATTTTGATTTACGTGATTTGAATGTGTTCGGTCCGGCGAATGGAACGCCGATTCGTAATTTGATCGAAAGCGGCATTGTCGAGGGGAAGAATGTCCATAACATCGGGCTGCACGGATTCTTCAATGCCAAAGAACTGAAGGATTATGCTGATGAGCATAAGATAAATTACACAACTATGAATCAGGCCAGGAAAAAAGGGATCGCACACGTGATCACGCAAGCATTAGAGCAATTGGACGGGAAGGTCGATACAGTTTATTTAACGGTTGATATGGACGTCCTGGATATAGCTCATAATCCTGCTGCTCCTGCTGCGACCCCCGGCGGCATGTACACGGAGGAATTGTTTGATGCTGTTCAAATCGCTGGCGAACACACAAAAGTGAAAGCCATCGATATAGTCTGTCTCGATCCACGTAAAGATTTAGGTGGTATGTCAGTGAAGAGTGCTGTTCACGTAATGCTGTCATTTTTGACAGGCTATTGCATGCGATAGAGGGCGATGTCATATTCGCCCTTCTTTTTCAAGAGTTATTATCTGAACATTCAATCATTTGGAGGTAAGAAAATGGAATCTGTAAAAAAAGAAGTTCAACCTGATCCGTCCGGGGGCCGTCTGGTGCAAATTTAATTAAATTTTTCCTATTCAGCATGATCGGCATCTTCACCTTTTTCGTTCCAATTACTATCAACGGCACCTCTTCCATTCCACTCGATCACATTGTCACCTATATTCAGACGACGTTCGCAGCACTCGTACCCTATTATGCACTCCTTATCATTATACTCGGGGCTATCTACCCGTTCGTCAATCGTTTGTGGAATAAAGATAAGGTAAATATTGTGCTATCGTTATTCAAAATTATCGGTGTCGCCGTTGCTGCGATGCTGATCTTTAACTTTGGACCAAGCTGGTTATTCAATGCCAACATGGGACCGTTTCTTTTTGAAAAATTGGTTATACCTGTTGGCTTGCTCGTCCCAATAGGAGCCGTCTTCCTTTCTTTACTCGTGGGCTATGGACTGCTTGAATTTATTGGCGTCTTACTGCAACCTGTGATGCGCCCGATTTGGAAAACTCCAGGGCGTTCAGCCATTGATGCCGTCGCCTCGTTTGTTGGAAGCTATTCGATCGGGCTGTTAATCACCAACCGTGTGTTCAAAGAAGGGAAATATTCGGTGAAAGAAGCAACGATTATCGCAACTGGTTTTTCGACCGTATCAGCGACCTTCATGATTGTCGTTGCCAAGACGCTCGGAATAATGGAGATTTGGAACACATATTTCTGGGTCACATTATTCGTCACTTTTCTCGTCACAGCCATTACGGTAAGAATTTGGCCGTTAAATAAAATAAGTGACGAATATTTTGACGGTGTTGGGCAGCCAGAACAGGTAATTAAGAAGAACCGACTTAAAGCAGCCTGGTCACAAGCAATGGAAACAGCTGAACGTTCTCCTTCCCTTGTCAAAAATATACGGATGAACTTAAAGGACGGCTTGATCATGACAATGGCCATACTCCCATCGATTTTATCAGTGGGATTATTCGGACTGGTCCTTGCTGAATTTACACCCTTTTTTGATATTTTGGGCTATATCTTTTACCCATTCACCTGGATCATGCAAGTACCTGAACCCATGTTAGCTGCTAAAGCGTCCGCCATCGAAATTGCTGAAATGTTCCTCCCAGCTTTACTTGTTGCAAATGCACCATTGATCACCAAATTCGTAATTGCTACTTTGTCCGTATCTGCGATCCTATTCTTTTCAGCTCTCATCCCTTGTATCCTTTCAACGGATATCCCAGTAAGTATTCCGAAACTAATTGTAATTTGGATCGAACGTACAATACTAACGATCATCATCGTAACCCCCATCGCCTACCTATTACTCTGAAATACCAAAAACCCCCACCTCAGGTCATCCAATATCTGGATGACCTGAGGTGGTATTTTTTTAGGTGGATTTATTTACGAGCTGCGAGGTATATGACAAATGTCATATAGGCTACCTGACGTTTGTGTCTTACATTGTCTGGCGGTTTTTTCTATGATAGAAATACTATTAAAAGTATGCACGAATAAGGAGTAATCGCATGGAGAAACAAAAACAAGCTCAACTAAAAAAGAATGTCGCCTCGTTTGCAAAGCCAGATGCAATTGCGGCCATAAGACAGCTTATCAATACACTTCTTCCGTTTTTCATCCTTTGGTTTCTCGCGTATCAGAGTTTAGCTATTTCAGTATGGTTAACCCTGCCACTTGCAATCCTAGCCGGGGGATTTGTCATTCGGATCTTTATTATCTTCCATGACTGTACACACCAGTCCTTTTTCAAAAATAAAAAAGCCAACCGAGTTATTGGTACAATCACTGGCATTATTACCTTGTTTCCCTTTGAAAAGTGGAAACGAGACCATTCCATCCACCACGCGACAAGTAGCAACCTGGATAAGCGTGGCACGGGAGACGTTTGGGTAATGACAGTGGATGAATATGTCGCCGCAAGTTTTTGGGAGAGGTTATCTTACCGCCTTTACCGTAATCCGATTGTAATGTTTGGGCTAGGGCCGATCTACCTGTTCTTAATTTCTAACCGTTTTAACCGTAAAGGAGCCAAACGTAAAGAGCGCATGAACACGTACTTGACCAATATATCAGTTGCCGCTATCTATACCCTGCTAATATGGGCGGTTGGCTGGCAGGCATTTCTCATTATTCAAATTCCAATTCTGTATGTATCAGGAACGCTTGGTATATGGTTATTTTATGTGCAGCACCAATTTGAAGATTCCTACTTTGAAGATGAAGACCAATGGGACTTTGTGAAGGCAGCTGTAGACGGCAGCTCGTATTACAAGCTGCCAAAGATCTTGCAATGGGTGTCAGGCAGTATCGGATTTCACCACGTGCATCACTTAAGTCCAAGAGTACCTAACTATCATTTGGAAAAAGCACACGAATCCACACCGCCATTACAAAAAGCAACAACAATTACGCTGGCTTCCAGCTTAAAATCCATTCGCTTCCGCCTATATGATACTGAAAATAAATCGTTTGTAAGCTTCAAGGAAATTAAACACCTTCTGGGAAAGCCTACATCAAGCACGGAGATGGGCAGTAAAAGTCCAAGCTTCCAGGATAAATAAGGTGTTTTAAAAGCCCATTCAGGCGATAAGGAATGGGCTTTTTGTTATGATGTCTTTTGGCTTCATCACCTAACACTTATGGAATAATAGTGACAGGGTCTATCATTGTATTATATCCTGTATTCATAACAATACATTGACTAAAAGGAGGCCGCTATGCAGAACTGGTATCATATTATCCCAAAAAACACGGGCCTTAGCCTATATGTATGGATCATTTTTTGTGGTCTGCCTTTCTTTTTCATATTCAGATCATCATCCATGTTGGAGATTGGCTTTGGAGTTTTCATGACGTTACTATTTTTTCTTTCCTATCGATTATCCTTCATTTCTAATACCCGGATCGTCTATTTATGGGTAAGTATAGAAATGGCAATAAGCATTGTAATGACGATATTTTTTGGTTATATATACTTTGCGCTTTTCCTAGCTTTCTTTATTGGAAATATACAATACAAAAGCGGGTTTATTACGTTATACATCGTTCACCTTCTCACTACGGCTGCAGCGATAACCATGGTTTTTTTCACACATTATACATTAATTTTCCCTCAACTTCCCTTTATGATTATTTGTATCATTGGTGTAATTTTGCTGCCGTTTACCATGTACTATCGTAACAAGCGTGAGAAGTTAGAGGGACAGTTAGAAGATGCCAATAAAAGGATTTCTCAACTAATGGTGATCGAAGAACGTGAACGGATTGCTCGCGATTTACATGATACTCTAGGTCAGAAACTATCCCTAATTGGTTTGAAAAGTGACCTTGCTGGGAAACTAGTGGAGGCGAAACCTGACTCAGCCAAAAATGAGATTAACGATATTCACCAAACGGCAAGGACAGCACTAAAAGAGGTACGTGAGATGGTTTCAAACATGAGAGGGGCCAAACTCGAGGATGAAATCATTCGTATTCAGCAAATTTTAACAGCTGCAGAAATAGACTTCACTACTGAAGGGAGTCCCAAGCTTACAAACACCCCTTGCTAGTCGAAAATGTGCTTAGTATGTGTTTGAAGGAAGCTGTCACCAATGTCGTTAAGCATAGTAAGGCTTCTTCCTGTAACATCTTTATAAAGCAACATCCTAACGAAGTTTTGATTGCAGTCGAGGACAATGGTAAGGGTATGGCAGATCAACTCGAATCATACCAGGGAAACGGGCTTCAGGGTATGAGAGAGCGCTTGGAATTTGTGAACGGCAGCTTGGAGATTTTTTCATCAAATGGTACAACGCTTCATATTCGGGTGCCTAACGTCATTCAACAAACGGAACAGGAGGAGTTAGTGTGATTCGTATTGTAATTGCTGAAGACCAGCGGATGCTGCTAGGGGCTCTTGGCTCCTTGCTAGATTTAGAAGAGGGCATGGAAGTTGTCGGAAAAGCCAAAAATGGTGAAGAAGCATGTTCGCTGGTAAAACAATTCAATCCCGATATTTGCATGATGGATATTGAGATGCCGATAAAAAGCGGACTCGATGCAGCAGAAGAGCTGAAAGAACATCCCTGTAAAGTCATTATTTTAACTACTTTCGCCAGGGCTGGTTACTTTGAACGGGCCCAACAAGCAGGGGTGAGTGGATACCTATTAAAGGATAGCCCAAGTGAGGATTTAGCCAACTCCATTCGGATTATCATGGAAGGTCAGCGAATATTTGCCCCAGAACTTGTTGATATGGCTTTTGGCAATGAAAACCCATTGACAGAACGTGAAAAGCAAGTCATTCAGCTGATGGCCGATGGCAAAAATACGAAGGAAATATCAAACCAGCTTTACATTACTCCAGGCACGGTTCGCAATTATATTTCTGTCATTCTTGATAAGCTTGAAGTAAGCAACCGAATTGAAGCCATCTCACGATTTAGGGAAAAAGGCTGGTTTAAATGATTCCTTCTGACCAATTATTTGCGCGAGATTCACGATAATTGCACGAAATTTTGATTAATTGCACACAATCCTGATTAATTGCACGAACCACCGCTATAATTGCATATTTAGAAGCTTTTTTATAAAGGGCCAGTCCGCGGATGGACTGGCCCTAGTAAATAACTAGTCAATATATCTTCTGGCACCTGAGAACTCAGAAGAATAGTAATCGGATTCGAAAACATCAATAATCTCGACCGTGCTCTCGGTGTTCGGGGAATGAATCATTTGACCGTCACCAATATACATCCCTACATGGTGTACGGAGCCTTCGCCTTCATTATAAGCAAAGAACAGTAGATCCCCTTTTTGCAGATCCTCTTTAGCGACAGGTATTCCGTGTGTCGCCTGAACGGAAGAATCACGCGGAATAGTTATGCCATTGGATTTATAAATGGTATGGGTAAAACCGGAGCAGTCAAAACCGAAGCCAGATACTCCCGCCCAAAGATATGGCAGTCCTAAAAACTGTTTCCCTGTTTCTACTAGATCTTGTCCAGTCGGGGCAGGTATCTCCTGCTGTGAATCGTAAACAGTAACCGCTTCTGAAGAAATCCACTTCATATCATCGCTAGGTGTTGCCACTAGTGTCATGTCTCCCGCTTGAGCAACGACAGGAAGCTTAGTATTGAAGCTGAGTTCCTTAAATTCAACCTTTTGCTGTTTATCATCGTAAAGCCATGCCGTCGTATCCGTCACTTGAGCAAATGATTTATTTTCTTTCAACTTAGCAAAATTACTTTCATCAGCCAGCTGAATTTTCGGCATCCATGCAGGATAGCCTAACTCGTTCTTCGGTGTCGGCTGGCCATGGACGGCAACTTTCACCCAATCCCCACGCTCTTCAAGAATCGTAACCTTTTGACCATAAAGGGCTTGTGTTTGCAGATTTCCGACAAGCCAAAGCTTCTGATCCAGTGACATGCTTTCTGTCCATTGCCACATGTCCACCGGGTTTCCGACAGATGGACCGTCGATTGGACGAGTGATGTCTGGCCCTGACCAAAGTGTAGCTACGGAGACATCAACATAAGCAGTTTCCTTTTCTGACTTTTCTTTAGCTTCTGACGGTAACGGGGCAAACAAACACGATCCAAGAATAACAACCAAGGTTAGAACGAACCATTTTTTATACAAAACAAGCACCTCCACAAATTAATTGTAAAATCCGATTCCAGGAACATCTGGCAGTTCGACAGCATTTCCTTCGAATCGCATTCCCCCTTTCATTTTTTCATCTGCCATCCATAAAGGAGCATCAAGATCATAGTAGGTAATGTTCGGGTGGGCAGCAGCAAGGTGACTTGCTGCTGTAACCGAAACGATAGATTCCATCATGCTTCCGATCATACATTGAACCCCTGCCGCTTCACACATATCAGCGATTTGCCAGGCACGTCGTACCCCACCACATTTCATCAGCTTAATATTGAGAAGATCCACTGCCCCGTTCTTCACTAAACGAAAGGCATCCCGTGGGCTAAACACACTCTCATCTGCCATAACTGGGGTGGAAACTCTTTCCCGCACAAATTTCAACCCTTCAAGATCATCAACTGGTACCGGCTGCTCCACAAGTTCAATCCCCATCTTCTCGCGTTCTAATAAGTGAATGATTTCGACGGCTTGTTTACCACTCCATCCCTGGTTCGCATCAAGCCGCAACAGAACATCATCACCTACAGCTGAACGAACTTTTTCAATGCGACGAAGATCAAGCTTCTGGTCATTCCCTACCTTAATTTTCAATACATTAAACCCTTCAGCCACTCTTTTTTGTGCAGCCTCATACATGATCTCTGGTTCATCGATACTGACCGTCATATCCGTTTCTAAGGAATTTGTTTTGCCGCCAAGAAAGCCGTACAATGGAATGCCATAAGCCTTACAATAAGCATCGTGTAAAGCAATATCGACAGCAGCTTTCGCACTTGTATTAGCTGCACAGCTTTTTTCAACACCCTCACTAATTTTTCTAAGATGAAAAATACTTTTATTTAACAATGCTCCCCTTATCGGACCTTTGACTGCGGCTACGATCCCTTCTAATGACTCTCCGGTAATTTGCCAGGTGGAGGAAGCCGATCCTAACCCCGCTAATCCATCCTCAAGTTGTATGTGTACGTCAACAACGTCAATCTCCGTTACATGTCGTAATGCAGTTTTAAACGGACGTTTAAGTTTAACCGGACGTTTCTGACAAGTCAGATCTATAATCTTCACAAGTATGTCTCCTCTTTATTATAAGAATGATAGAATTTTAGCAACGAGCAACCCGTAGTAGGTTCCCATGAAAGAACCGGCTAAAGCCATGAGTACTCCAATAGGAATGAGAGATCGATGATAAGCCCCTGCAAGAAGCGGCGCCGAAGCCATTCCGCCAATATTAGCAAGACTTGAAACACCTAAGGTGAAAAGGTCCATTTTGAATAGTTTAGCTGCAATCATAAGCACAAGCCCATGGATCGCTAGAATGACAAATCCAGATACGATATAAATGGGTGCTTGAAACAACTGGGTAAAGTCAGCACGTGAGGCGATTAAAGCAATGACAACATAAAGCAACACATTTGCCACATCCATCGAGCCAGGTACTTTCGCTATCCTTGTCATGGCTAGCACTACACCGACAATTGAAACAATGAGAATCGTCCATGTTGTGGCGTTTACAACTGTTCCAAACTCAGGAAGCAACTCCCCAAATTTAGCCGCTACAGCTGAAATAAAGATAGCGAGCGAGAATAATCCCATCAGGTGAACAAATGATATTGACTTTTGCTGTTTTTCTTCGTGTTCTTCTTTCAGTTCAGCAGTAATTTCATCAAGGTGAGAGGTGTCTGCCTTCGCCCATTTATTAAACACACCTGAAAAGGGAACTAGCCAAAACATGATCATGACCCATGTTGAATAGTTCACGGTGTCCATGATTAAGGCATAACCGAAAATATTCTCAGGTACGTCTAGGATCCCTTGAATAATTACCATGTTCGCTGATCCACCCGTCCAGCTTCCCGCTAAAGCTCCAAAGGCTTGCCAGGTTTCTGGTGCGTATAAGCCCTGGAATAACAAATAAGTTAGAACAAATCCAAGAACAATACTAAGAGAAGCAGCAAAATACCCTATCAGCATCTTAGGGCCAAGCTTAACTAGCTTACGCAAATCACAATTTAACAACATTAATAGAATTAACATAGGTAATAGTGCGTCTCGAACGTTGCCATACGTTGCGTCGATTCCCTCTGTCGCCCCAATGATGCCGCTCGTTTTTAAGATTGCCCCACCAAAATAAATAAGTACAATGCCTGGTACATACTTAAAGAACTTACTCTTAGAACTAGATTCCAAGTATGCAATCAGCCCCGCCAGACCAACAACTACACCCAGGTACAAAAATCCTCCTTCAATCATCTTCATTCCCCCTGCTTGAATTAATATAAAAAAAACCCAGCTGCAAGAATAATATTCTTGTCAGCTGGGTTTTATCCACGAAAAGTAAGATAAAGCAGCTCCCTATTTATTTAGGGCTTCCTTATATTTATAATAGGCTTGTTTAAAAGCTACAATCAAAGCTTTCTGTGAGGACCCGAAATAACGAGCATATACTTCTTCCGCAGCCCCGTCGCAGTCCAAAATACTTCGACCCACAAAGAGACTCTGCACAAATTTAACCGTGATGCCCATCATCGCTGTACACTCGACATCAACAATCAAATTCGTTTTCGAATCAATGACGAACCCTATAAAAAAACTATCATATTTCTTAGTGATTGGATTGTTTCCCGGAGACTTTGCCTCTCCGACTACATAACAAGTTTCATTCGCATACACTTTATTCACTCTCCAGAAAGATCAGGCATCTTCCGTACGGGATACCTGCCCTATATGTGGGACGGCTGCCGTTACGAAATGTAGATGTTCTCGGAGACCTTCTTAAAATGGATCTTAACATAAAATGAATCCGCTTACAACATAATTTTCTAAGTTTTCCAAACTGTAAATTATGTGATCGTCTATACACTTCACTTTTATCCATACCTTATACAGACAAGGTTGATTTGCCTACTCTGTATTTCTTCCTGTACGAAGACTGAACGTATATCTTATACTATGCCATCTTCGAATAAAAAATGTCACTTAGCTCATCATGAAACCCCCACCCTATCCCCTCAGTATTTTCTACCATTTCCTTAAGGCGAGTTTGATATTTGTTAAATACTATTGCTTCCTTTTGGCAATGGTCGGTCACTTTGTCAAACATGGAAGACATACTGTTATAAAATCGCTCATCAATTTCTCCATATGTATTCGTAAAACTCACACCGGTTTCCAGATATATTAGCATTAGTTCCAAAGTTCCTTCTTGATCGTCTGTTAATTTCTTATAGGTCGAAATGGCTTTTTTTGCATGTGATAATCTCATTTTTCCAAACCCCTTATCTGGGAAAAATTCATCAACGATTTGCTTTTTATATTTATGAAAAAGTCTTTCAACCATATCCTCCCTATTAAATTTAACCGATAACTGTTGCTTTACTTCATTATTAAGTTTATAGGAATTAACAATAATAGAAGTTAACTCCTTATGATCAAGAGTTTTCAATTCTTTTTTTAAATCGGATAGCGATAAATAGTTAATTTGTTTCCCCATTCTCTTCCACCTTCTTTTATTCTATAAGTGTCCCCACATACATATATTATAAGCCTAACCAACGACGATAGAGCTGATTTGTCAAGTCTTCTTCGTTTAGTAGATTCATTTCCTTCTTCGCTTGAAAAATCAGGTAGTCCTCTTCTATAACCCCATTGAAGGTTGACCAAATTTGTTGGTTCTTTTTGTGAAAAACATGGATGCGTTCGGTTAATTCATCATAATCTAAGTCGCCTGCATTCCATTGTTCAAATGATTCATATAGAGGCTTTAACTCTTTTTCCGTTAAGTATTGATGGTACCTCCCCAAGATTTCTCTATCTCGTTTGTTCACGATCATTCTTCCTCCTTTATAACATAGCTTATCGAAGAGAACCTACACCCTGAAAAAAATCGATCGTTTTTTCAGTTATAGTGTTGCACTGACCGCACCACTACAAACACAAAAAAGGCTCTCTTCCTCTTGCTAGTTCCCCAACGTTTTTTGGGAGAGGATATACCATGTGAAGTAGCATGCCACGAGTAGCATGAGAATTCTCACAATCACTAATGGCACAATAAAAAACGCGGAATAGATAATTGAAGTCCACAACATGGTAACCCCAATCACCTTCGCCTTTAATGGAATCCCTTTTCCTTCACGAAAATTTATAATATAGCCGCCAAACCACTTATTTGTTATCAGCCAATTATACAGCCTACTTGAGCTCCTAACAAAACATGTTGCAGCAAGCAATAAGAATGGTGTCGTTGGAATTAATGGCAGTACGATACCTATTATACCTAACACTAAAGATAGAGTGCCTATTATGATTAAAATCGTCTTGATCAATAACTTCATATCGATGTCCTTCATTTCCTGAAAAGTCGTGCCTTAAGTATATCGTTTAGCTAAACATAACGGAGAGGGGAAGCTTGTGGCCCCCCTTCTGCTATCTTTCATGCTATCCTTATACAGCTCTATGCTTCCTTCGATGATGGATCACATTAATCTCCGCCCCAACCATCAGAATAATACCTGTGATAAAGAACCACAGCATTAGAATAATGATCCCGCCGAGGCTGCCGTACGTAGCAGAGTAGTTTCCAAAATTGCTTACGTAAAAGGAGAACGCTAATGAAATAAGCTGCCAGAGGATCGCTGTAATGATCGCCCCAGGCAAAATCTCTGGAAATGGTAAAGACTTATTAGGGGCAATGTGATAGAGAGCCATCAAAATGGCACTCATGACGATAATACTGATTACCCAGCGAAGCACTTGAAATAAGATAACTGTCTGCTCTGGCAAACCTAAGAAGTTAGTAAGAAAATTAATAATCACATCTCCG
The DNA here is from genome assembly GCF_022919835.1 of Halobacillus shinanisalinarum. NCBI lineage: Bacteria > Bacillati > Bacillota > Bacilli > Caryophanales > Bacillaceae > Halobacillus > Halobacillus shinanisalinarum. The sequence goes on from NZ_CP095074.1 coordinate 2,318,118, forward strand.
AATATTGGGAGGGCAAGCGCAACGACAATTGCAATAACCATCCCTATTGTAAGTATGATCGACAGCAGTCTGACCTTAATAAATGATCTCGTTTCATCGACGTTATATGCAATATTTGCTGATTGGATAAATGCGTTTACACCATTTGAAGCAGACCATAATGTACCAATAATCCCGACGGTTAATAAACCACCTTTAGGCTGCTCCACCAGGCTGACAATATTTTCACGGAAAATTTCTACCGTACCTCCTGGGACAACGTTTTGCATAAAACCCATCACCGTTTCAGTATCAATATTTAAGTAAGGAAGTATAGATAATAGCAAAATGACCATGGGCACAATCGCAAGTAAATAGTAGTAGGCTTGTGCCGCTCCCAAAATAGGAATGTTGTCCTTTTGAAACTCAGCCAAGACCTCCTTGATATAACTGATCACTTTCTTCATAGAATAGGACCTCCTTAAACCGCTTGTATAGGTCTATCCCCTTTTTCAGGTAATTACTAACCTTGTTTAGACAATTTTCCGAGAGATTATCTAAAGCGGCTTATCCTTTATCCCGAGTAAGTTACCCTGTATAATTTATTTGAACAAAAAGGGGGATGTCCATGAGCATAACAAAACCACTTGTTCAGTTGAATCAGGCATTCATTGTTGTTTCTGTCTTTTTAGCGTTATTCATCCATCACGCCGTATTATTTGTTCCGTTTATCGGTATTTACACGTTAAGTACGAAACAAAGTCCTGTCACCCACTTTAGTAAAAGTTTTTTGCAGTAACCCTTATTCCAGAAGATAAAGATCAACAACATTTCAATCAATGGATCGCTACCATTTGCTTAGGATTATTGATCATATAGGCTGGACTGTGGCTGCGACTATATTCAACCTTATGGTGTTAGCTACCACAAGTATTGCCTTGATGGGTTTCTGCATCGGCTGTGCGATCCGTTATTGCTATTTCACTTCGATTAGAAATCCTAGTTTTTCATATTTAAAACTATATTTAGAATGGTTTGTCTTCCTCCTTGCATATACATTTATATGAAAGGAGGACAACCCATGAACACTTCTTTATCCCCAATAAAATTGATTCGATATGTAACAGCCTTTGTTTTTATTACATCCGGAGTTATGAAAGTAGCAGGCAGTGGTTTAGGTGAGTATTTCGCAAATCTGGGTATACCTAATTCAATCACGATTATGTATGTAGTAGCTGCAATTGAAATTGCGTGCGGGATACTTCTCGTCGCAAATAGGTATGTGAAATATGCAACTATTCCTCTAATAGGCATTATAATTGCCGCACTATTGATAACAAAGGTTCCTACTCTACATGCCGGCTATATCCTATTTCTTTTCGAGGCTAGATTAGATATCGTTATGTTAGGCTTGCTATTTATTCTCTACAATCAGTACCCTCGAAGGTCGTTATAAACAGACTAACCCATGAATAGTAATCGTCCTTCCTATGCCTACAAAAAGGCGCCTTAAGTTGAAATATTCTTTTCATTCCCGGCCCCTATGCAAGTACAAAGCCCGTCTTCCCTTTATAGAATAAGGCGGACTTTGTTATTCTGTAATTACTCTCACGTAAAATATTCTAACTTGGCTTCCGGGAAATAAGTATCAATATATCCTCCCAGTGTATCTTTCATATCTTCCTGCTCTTCGTCCTGATAAACGTATTTGCCGATTCCATAGCGGCCCCATTTCCACTTTCTTTTGGATTCCTCAAGCTCAAGCTTACTCATAGGGTAGTTTTTCTCGATTACACGTTTAGCTGGCTTCGTAAACCGGTGCTGGATCAACTCAAATGTTAAATCTTTGACGGCGTGGGGAGGAAGGGCACTTTCTAAACGTTCAAACATTTCCTTATACCCTTCCTTCCAACCTTCGTGCAGGTAAATAGGGGCAACGATGAATCCTAAGGGATAGCCTGCTTCAGCTACCTTAGCAGCAGCCTTTATCCTCTCTTTGAGCCTTGAGGTGCCTGGTTCAAAATACTTTATAACATAATCATCGTTAATACTGAAACGAAACCTTGTACGTCCATTATGCTTAGCATCAAGTAAATGATCAACATGTGCGAATTTGGTTACAAACCGAAGCTTTCCATATTCCGACTGTCCGAAATATTCAATGGCATCTTTCAGTGTGTGGGTTAAGTGATCTACTCCCACAATATCTGATGTACAGGAAGCTTCAAAACGCGTATCCTCCGGCGCCCGTTCTTTCATGTATTCTTCTGCTGCAGCAAAAATTTCATCCGTATTAACATACGTTCGAATATATGGTTTACTACCCATCGTCGTTTGCAGGTAGCAATAATGACAATGACCCATGCAACCTGTGGCAAAAGGGATGGCGTATTCTGCGGAAGGCTTCGAGGTATCAAACTTTAACGTTTTACGGACACCGACCACAAGCGTAGACTTGGCTACACGATATTTTTGAAAATCGTTCTCCCCTGGCAAATTCCTAATTTGATTATGGGAGGTTGTATGCTTGATTTCCAGGCCCATCTCATTAAATTTATCAATAAGTTCTCTGCCTCGCGGATATTCTAACGCACGAGGTTCTACGTAAACAAGCTGGGGAACGAAAGGCTTAACCATAAAAACTCTCCCCGTTCGAACCAAATGCTTCGCGATATGCCTGTTCCGCTTGATTCTTCGTCTTATAGATTGCAACCTCATCTGTCAAAGGATAGTATGTCTCGTACACAAATAAGGATAGCTGCTCGGGGTTTTCCGGGTTTTGAACGACCGCCGCTTCTTGAACATTAGCCACGTCTTGTGCATGAGGATTTCGTATGATTATATAGACAATCTCTCCAGCGTTATAGGTTTCAGGTATATCCATTGATCTCACCTGTCCTCCCTTAAAGTTTATTTTATTGTTTTCTAAAAGGAGAAAATTTATTAAAAAGTTGTCGAATGAAAACATCGACAAAGATCGTTACATCCTGTGACAACGTCGACACGAGAACGCTTCTTGCGCGTCGCAAGAAGTTCGCGAACGTTTTGAGGACCACAGCGTATGCCTTTCATACGTGAGGATCGGAAAAACCGAGCAACGAGGAAACTCGCCGTTTATCATTCGGTGACTTTTTGAACCTCCTCTTAAAGAGAAAACTCAAGGAAGGTACCGATATCAATACCTTTATTAATAGTTCTTCCAATACTTTGCAGGTGATTTACCCATATGGATGATCATCATGACCCACGCTACTTCCGAAACAATAAGGCTAGAGTAGAACATCATCCACGAAAAGGAAAACATTGCAGGTGTTTCAATGAACAACACTTGAAAATAATAAACCCACATTCCCACAAGCAGAATCGTTTGGATAATGGCAAATGTTGTCTTCTTCAAATTTATAAAAATAAACGGGGTAACGGTCGCAATTAACATGAAAATAACTACAATATCCATTTAATCACCTCCTGTTAAAAGGTTTCCCTTAGAAGTAAATTCTTATTACGCCATTTTGGACTATCCCCTACGTTTACAGTCTGTTTGTTGATCTGCTGTCTCTCTTAATGATTTATGTAAGTATTTCTTTGAGAACAAGCGTTATTCTGTGTACCCTTGATGCTGTGGTGTACAAATATCACACCCATTTAGCATTTACACTTCCTCCTTTATGTAGTAATCATTTATTTTATCGGTAACAAAAAACCATAGTTCTTTAGTTTCAGTTCGAACTATAGCGGCTGTGGAGATTTCGGTTAATCTTTGAAATTCCTGTTTTTTTAAAAAGTATTTCTGAAATGTCCTTGTAGTAAAGCGGATTTTTTGTTATAGTACACTCAATTAAATATTTTCTTATTTCAGTACTTTTGAAGTAAGGATAGAGGAGCAAAGACCATTAGTACACAATAGGAGGATTAATGAGATCCCATGACTATTGTGAAAAGGGGAATTTGCCGAAGCGGAGAGAATCTCATGTTCTTGAAGCTGGTTCTGCTATTGAATAAATACAGGGCTGTCATATAGGAAACTATATGGAGGGCTATCTTACGCAGGAACGATTTTTTTATAAATATGTTTCTACGGCAACAGCGAACCCTTCGTTGTTGCTTTTTTGCGTGTACTTCTGAATGGCCCCGGACCACCTCTGAATTTAAAATTATACAAAAGGGTGTGAAGTTATGAATTTCGGCCAAGTTTTAACTGCCATGGTAACCCCGTTTGACCATAACGGTGAGGTTGACTTTAGTGCTACGAGGACCTTAGTTAATCATTTGATCACGAATGGTTCTGATGGATTAGTGATAGCTGGTACAACTGGGGAATCTCCTACATTAACGACAGAGGAAAAAATAGACTTATTCAAATTTGTGGTGAAAGTTGTTGACGGAAGAGTTTCAGTCATAGCCGGAACTGGATCAAACAACACAAATGCTTCAATCAGTTTGACAAGGCAGGCGGAGGCAGCAGGTGTCGATGGGATCATGCTCGTTGCTCCATACTACAACAAACCTTCACAGGAAGGCTTATTTCAGCACTTCAAAGTGATTGCTAATTCCACATCATTACCAGTCATGCTTTATAATATACCGGGACGAAGTGTAGTTAACATGTCAGTAGAAACGACTGTACGCCTATCTGAAGTCAACAATATTGTATCTGTAAAAGAGGCCAGTGGTGATTTAGATGCCGTGGCAGAAATTATTAGTAAGACGGCTGATGAGTTTACGGTGTACAGTGGAGATGATGGGATGACATTACCCGTCTTATCCATTGGGGGAACAGGAATTGTTTCCGTTTCTTCACACATCATCGGAAATGAAATGCAAGAAATGGTCAATAACTTTATGAGAGGTGATGTCAGAAGGGCTGCTTCGATACATCGTGAACTTCTCCCAATCATGAATGCACTATTTGCTGCCCCAAGCCCTTCACCAGTAAAAGCAGCGCTAAATATGAGAGGGATACATGTCGGGGATGTTCGCCTACCATTACTGCCTTTGAACAAAGAAGAAAGAGAAGTACTACAAAGAACCCTGCCGCCTAATGAAATAGAGGCTGTTGGTTGAATAACAAATAAGAGCCCACATTAGCAGAGTGAAAATTCAGCTAATGTGGGTTTCTTTAGGCAAGATTATTTGTCACACCTCTGCAAGACTCGGGAACTGCATGAGCGAAGTGGAGCGGTAGACAGATCTTCTTTTTGCCATTCCCATAGCTAGCCCAGCTCTCTTTTACCATTTATGATAAATTTTACCACTATGAATCTAACTACGTTTTTATTTTAGGAATTCCCATAATGTCCTTTTATCCAAAGTCAGATTTATCAGTATCATTTATTATAGGAATTAGCACCAGTTTATTCTTTTATATAACTATTTAGTTTCTCATATATGCCTAATAAATGTTGCCTTTCCTCTTCTGTTAGCTTTTCGAAAAGATTTCTACGCAGTGCTTTTCCTTCTTTGTGTGCTTTGTTGATCATACTATTCCCTTTGTCAGTAATTGCTAAGTATATAATTCTACGATCGTCATCATCAATAAGTCGAACAGCTAATTTTTTTTGTACTAGCTTTTCAGATAAGTGAGTTAGAGAAGGAGGGGTTAAGCCTAAAGCCCCTGCGATATCTGATGGACGACTTTTTCCGCTTCTCTTCAAGTGGCTGAGAACAAGTATATGAGAAATGCCGAGGCTTTCCTTGAACATTTTATTCCATTGAATGATTAAATTGTTCGTGACCTGATCCATGGAATGAATTAGTTCAAAAATAGTTTGCTCTTTCATTTATATCCCTGCTTTCTATAGTAAGTGCCCCTAGGAAAACAGGGAGCTCTCACAGTATATTAATATTTTATTGAGCAGAAAATCCGCCGTCAATAACTAATTCTGAACCAGTGATATAAGATGATTCATCTGATGCAAAGAACAATGCAGCGTTTGCAATATCTTCTGAATGACCTAATCGTTGCAGAGGAGTTGCTTGAATTAAATGCTCAAGAAGCTCATTGGATGTGCTTAACGATTGAGTCATTGGTGTTTCAATAATACCAGGGAAAAGAGTATTTACACGTACCCCCTGATAACCAAAATTTGTTGCAGCTGCTTTAGATAGCGCACGAACTGCCCCTTTTGAAGCAGAATAATGATTAAATCCTTGGCCAATTTGAGCAGTATAAGAAGAAATATTAATGATTGAACCTTTCTTTTGATCTGCCATATTTGGAGCCACATGTTTAATACCAGCAAATGGCCCAAAGCCATTAATGGATAGCATTTTTTGCCAATCATCCAGGTCAATTTCTTGGTATGGTTTTTCTGATGAAATCCCAGCGTTGTTTACAAGAATATCAATTTTTCCGAAGCGATCGTTCACTTCCTTAGCTAATTCTTTCCAATCCTCGTCTGAAGCAACATTTAATTTCATTCCATATACATTTTCTTTTTGATTTGATTTTTTAAGTGCTGCCTCATTAATATCTGCGGCAATCACAATAGCTCCTTCTTGACTGAAAAGGTCAACCATACGTTCACCAATACCTGAGGCTCCACCGGTAATAATTGCAACTTTGTTATTTAATCGTCCCATTATATAATCCTCCTTAACGTAATTTTATTGTTCCACCATCGACCATAATGGTTTGACCAGTAATATAATCAGAATCATTGCTTGCTAAGAAGACAGCTGTTCTACCGATATCTTGTTCTGGATCACCAAGGCGGCGATGTGGGATTTTATTAATCATCGCATCGTATAAATCTTGGGAGCTTTGACGCCATTGTTCAACACCTGGAGTAAGCGCAATCGGTGCGATTACGTTCACGTTAATTCCATCCGGTCCCCATTCGTTCGCTGCAACACGAGAAATTCCTCGAATAGCCTCTTTTGCAGCAGCATAAGAAGTTTGTGTGACTTGTCCATCAATTCCAGCACCTGATGCAAAGTTAATAACCTTACCACGAGACTCCTTTAATTCAGGGTAAGATGCTTTCATGAAATGGAATGTAGGATAGAAGCCCGTTCCGAAAGATAAATCAAAGTGCTCCAACGTTGTTTCAACGAAAAGATCCTGTCTTGATACATGTGCATTATTGACTAATATGTCCAACTTACCAAACTTTTTAACAACTTCTGTAACTATCTCATCAACATTTTCTTTAATTGAGATATCTTTAATAACAAGTAAACCTTCTGTATATTGATTCAATTCGGCAAAGGTTTCCTTTCCTTTTTCTTCATTTACATCAACAATTGCAATGTTAGCACCTTCTTTAGCCATAGCAAGAGCAATCCCTCTACCAATACCAGAAGCACTGCCTGTTACAATCCCAACTTTCCCTTGTAATCTCATTAGTATTACCTCTTTTCGTATATATTTAGATGTTTAAATATTTAATATCTAAATAATAACAAATTTTTTACCGAATGCAACAAAAGTGAACTTTGAGTACATTAATACATCACATATTTTTCTCCATGAAAATAACCCATTTAAGAAAGTTGATTATTACATTGCCCGAAAAAATAATGGACGCTAATCTTGGAAAAAATTGATCTAATTGACGAAATGCTTATCTATCTATAACAAAATTATTCATCTAAGCTTCTTCCTTAAAGAGGATCTAAAAAAGGCCGAAATATACAATATTCATTCATAAATATTGTATATTTCAGCCTTATATCACAGCACCTAAATTAATTTTTATAGATAAAATAAAGTCGAAAAAAACCTCATTTACTTATGATACGGCTCCCCCCGATTAATCTTAAAGGCTCGGTAGATTTGTTCCACTAACACCAACCGCATCAACTGGTGAGGGAGTGTCATTATTGAAAAAGACAACCCAAAGTCACTTCTTTCCATAACTTCATCGCTTAAACCTAGTGATCCACCAATGACAAAAGCGACCTTGCTCTTTCCATACGTAGCAAGGTCGTCGATTTTTTTGGCAAGTTTTTCTGAAGTCAGCTGTTGACCGTTGATTTCAAGCGTGATGACATGGGTGTCGTGGCCAACCTTGGACAGGATTCGTTCTCCTTCTTTTTGCTTCACTTCAAGTATTTGTGCTTCACTTAAGTTTTCGGGTGCTTTTTCATCAGATACTTCGATAACCTCTACTTTGGCGTAGGGAGATAGACGTTTTGTGTATTCCTGGATGCCCTGTTTCAAGTATTTTTCCTTTAATTTTCCTACGGTAATGATGGTGATTTTCATGTGTTGTCCTCCGTGTACAATGTTTGCTCTAAGTGTACCATTTGTCTACGCAATCTGTTTATCGTTTAAGAAAAAGAACAATCTTTTGGTGTTAGGGAACAATCCCTTGGTGTTAAGGGACAATCATGTGAGACAGGGAACAATCTCCGTAATAGACTCATATCGCAACATGAGTTATTCCTTATCATCCTCCTCTAGCATCAAAATCCGCTCCATCATCGTTGGGTGACCATACCTGAAAAATTTCACTAGTGCCGGTGGGTTGACATCACTTAGCCCGTTGACTGTCAATTCCTGAAAAGCACCGACAGCAGCTTCCTTATCTTCTGTCATTTCAATGGCGTATTCATCCGCTGATTTCTCAGCTCCGCGCGAGAGCGCCAGTTCAATTGGACTCGCTGCGAAGGAGAGCAAGGAAAGGATAATAAATAGGGCGGGTAATGACGAAATGTCGGCAACACTTTTCACACCCCAGTTTGAACCCCATTTACGGATTACAGTGTGCAGCAGTCGATAGGCGAGATATAGTCCGATCAGGCTGGAAATGATGACACCTGCTAGATTATAGTAAAGATGGTTCATCACATAGTGACCAATTTCGTGCGCCATAATGAACAGGACTTCCTTATTCTTGAGATGATTTAAAGTTGTATCCCATAGGACGATGCGCAAGTTTGAGCCGATACCGTTCACATAAGCATTCATCGCATTCGTTTTTTCGGACATATCCACTTCATACACACGTTCTGCGGGAATATCTGCTTTATCAGCCATGTTAAGGATTTTTTCTTCTAATACTGGATCATCTAGTTCAGAAAAGTCGTTGTATAATGGATCAATGACAACTGGTTGAATGTACATCATGAAGATGAGAAATGGAATGAGCAATATCCAGGCATACAGCCACCATCGTTTTGTGAAACGTTTCATGAGCCAATATAAAACAGTAATGAGGACGGACATGATAAGAACCCCTATCCAAAAGCCTAACAGTTCGTCCCGCATCCAACTTGAGAAGCTTTGGGTCGAGATGCCGTAAGTAACAGAAAGCACACGTTCAGCATAATAGATTGGGAACGTAAGAATCCAGGTAAAAGCCGATAATAGCAATACATAGATTGGAATTTTGATAAAGGAAAATCTTGATAGCCTTTCACCAAATTGTTTAAAGATCGGAGAAACCCCAAAAATAAGTACACCTAAATAGATTAGTCCTTCTAAAGGCAGTCCGACAAAAAACAGGAAGTCCTTATACCTGGAAAAATCCTGGCTTAGTTCTAGTTCCTTCGCCGTCATGAAGGTGACAGGGTCAGCTGCTGTACCTTGATAGGATACGGGTACCCCAGTGCCTGTCCAATGGAACAAATAAAGGTAGACGAGATAGGCATAGATGGGGAAAAGAATAACAGTCCATAGCACAAATCGTTTTTTCATCCTTATTGCGCCTCCGTTCTTAAATACACTCTTTACTACTTGTACGAGTTCTATTCATTTTTAGAACCGTCATTCTTTTACCAAGGCCTACTCCTAACCATAATGGTTTTAGATGGAGATTGGTGAAATGACTGCTAAAACTTTTTTAGATACAGCTATGGTGGAGCGTTGAAAAAACTCCTGAAAATAAAAAAAGCCAGCTCCGAATGGCTTCGGAGCTGACCTTTTATAGTGGTAATCAACGCTTTTATCTGCGAAAAGCTTTTTTTTGCTGTAGCATTTTGACTCGATGATCCTGATCTGACCGTCTAATTTTTCGGGAAATCTGAAAACCTTTTTAAACAGTCACCAGTTGTTCAAGTACCTTACTTTCTGTCTCGTCTTCTTTCTGTAATTCTTCAAACGAGTAGACACCCTCCATATAGATTTGGTGCCATAGCATGAACATCAACACCGTCCATATTTTCCTGGAATAGTCACCCTTTTGTTGAACGTGAGCTTCAAGCAAATCGAGGACGACAGACTTGTGGATGAGATGGTCTGTCTCACTTGTTGCAATCAGGTTTTTCGCCCAGTCGTACAGCTCGTTTCTTAACCAATGGCGAATCGGAACAGGGAATCCTAGCTTCTTTCGGTCGAGCACATGGTCTGGCACAATGCCGCGTACAGCTTTACGTAAAATCGATTTTGTCGTCCCGTCAGCAATTTTACTTGCAACCGGAAGCTCGCGAGCGGCATTGAATACTTCCTTATCTAAGAAGGGAACACGTAACTCAAGAGAATTTGCCATCGTCACTTTATCTGCTTTTAACAAAATGTCGCCTCGCAGCCATGTGTGAATATCAACGTATTGCATTTGGTGGACAGGATGCTCTTCCTGAACATTTTCATACAAGCTTTTCGTCAATGATTGATAGGTCCTATCTTTTCTGAAATTAGCGAGTAGTTGTTCTTTTTCACGTTCTTCAAACATCTTGGCGTTACCAATATAACGGTCTTCCAATGGAGTTGTACCACGTTCCAGAAAGCTCTTGCCGCGCATACCTTCAGGAAGAATATGGGCCACTTTTTGAAGTGCTTTTTTTACAACAGGCGGCATCGAATTAAAGGCCTTCAATGACTCGGGCTCACGGTAAATATTGTAGCCGCCGAACAGCTCGTCCGCACCCTCGCCTGATAATACAACAGTGACATACTTTCTCGCTTCTCGTGCAACAAAATAAAGTGGTACACATGCTGGGTCTGCTAATGGATCATCCATGTGCCACATGATTTTCGGAAGCTTCTGAACATATTCTTCTGGTGTGATGATATAGGAATGGTTTGTTACATTAAGCCTATCAGCTGTTTCCTTTGCCACATCTACCTCTGAATAACCTTCACGTTCAAAACCTACAGAGAACGTTTTAATATTCGGGTTGAAGTCTTTTGCAATCGCAACAATGATTGATGAATCAATCCCTCCAGAGAGGAATGAGCCCACAGGTACATCACTGCGCATATGCACATCTACCGAATTGATCAATGAATCCTGAATTCGTGTAATCATTTGCTTTTCATCCGTGAGCACGGGGTTGAATGTCGCATGAAAATAGCGTTCAATAAGAAGCGGCTCTCCCGGCGTTTTTATAAAATAATGACCTGGTTCCACCTTGTGAACGCCTTCGGTTAGGGTTAATGGTTCTGGTGCATATTGGTAGCTTAAGTAGTGCTGCAAAGCCTCCGTGTCCACCTGGTCACCTGCTTGTGCCAGGCTTTTCTTCTCAGACGCAAAACTTAAGCTATCCTCATTTTTCGTATAATAAAAAGGTTTGATACCAAATGGGTCACGGGCCCCGTACAAACTCTTTGTTTCCTTGTCCCAAATGAGGATGGCAAACATTCCACGTAACTTGCTGAAAGCTTGTTCTTGCTGATCCTGGAAAAGAACAGCAATCACTTCCGTATCTGACTCGGTTTGAAACGTGTAGCCTTTAGCTATCAGTTGTTCACGGAGTTCCACATAGTTATAAATCTCACCGTTGAACACCATCCAGTAACGTTCATTCTCAAAATGAAAAGGTTGTTGGCCGCTTTCAATATCAATAATACTTAACCTTCGAAATCCAAGTGAGATCCCATCGTCGTGATAGTAGCCTTCATCATCTGGTCCACGATGTTTAATGAGATTATTATTAGCATTAAATGCTTGCTCATACTCTTGAGTGACTTGATTTCCTTTATTGTGTAATATCCCAATAAATCCGCACATAGGGAATCCTTCTTTCTTTAGAAAATAGTTGTTACCATCTCGAACCTTGATACGCACAGTATATGATTGTACTAATAATATACACATTTTTAAAAACGGTATTCTCATATGAATGAAGCAATATGATCTACCGTTTTTGTCTGTTTTGTAAAAAGGGCACGTATTTAAAATTCAAAGTATGGTGAGCATTTTAAAGATGCTTGTTTATAGATATTGTACCACGTTTTAGATATATCATATAGAAATATCTAAACGTTTTTAAGTACCTTAGCTCCTCTATGCCCAGACAACCAGCTCTTATTGTACAGTAATGAAAACCGATATTTCTCGGTCATATTACTTTTCACAGAGAATTTTTCGAACGTTAGTTGTATGTTTAAGGAGAGACACTACAGTTTCTTAACCTCAATATCTTCCTGCACGAGATGTTGTGTCACAGAGGGGATGTTCTGCAAACCTTCTGCCAAAAATGGTGGCTGTAAATGCATAGAGACCAGTTCACTGATGGGAAACCATTGGTAAATCAAGCGTTGGCCCTCCTCACCATGGAAAGGGTCCGTTCCAAACATGGGATGCTTGCCCCTTGAAGAAAGTATGTAATAGAAACCCAACTCATGGAAATTCTCCTGATTATATTGAAAGAAATTCTCAACAACCCATGATAAATTCTTTACTTTAGTATCCCATCCTAACTCTTCTTTGATTTCGCGAACGACGGCCTTATCGGCTGGTTCACCTATTTCCACTCCCCCTCCAGGCAGTGACCAATGATGCTCATCCCATTGTTTATGAAGAAGTACATGGTTTTGCTCAACTAAAATACCCACCGCACGATAATTGAATTTAGTTGATCCTATTTTAAAACGAATATCCATCAAAACCCTCCTTAATTAATCACTTCTTCAAGCGTCAAGGAAATCAATGAAGCGTTTTGTTTTCCGAGTGTAGTCATAATACTTTGGAAAACCCGATCCCTCTTTTGGATAGAAATATCTGTGATGCTATGGTTCATTTCAAAAACGGCATAAAAGTACAATTCCTCGCCAGCATCCCGGGTGTACATCTGAAGCCCTGGATAAATCACGTGCCATTTGATTAACTGCAAAAGCAAGTGTTTCTATATCGGATTCCACTGCTTTCCGATCACCTATCCGCACAGCCAGTTCGGTGATTGTTCCATACAATGTGTCTATTGTCATCACTACTATTCCCTCTTCTTTTGCATTGGTTGAAACATATTGATATGCATTCAACTATGGCTTACAATAATAAGATGGCAATGAGGCTTATTATGTTTTTCAGTTTCATGATTATTCCTCCAAGAAGGGGTGGCAAAACACTTATCTTAATATAATTCGATGTGATTGATAAATCATCCTTCAAGTTATGTATAAATTTGGAGTTTTATTTAAAAAAGCTCTCTCGCGATGAGAGAGCTTTTCAAGCTGACGATATTCACGAATAATAAATGGTTATACTAATTGCTCCACCAGCTCAATAACAGATTCGATATCTTCCCGACTCACATCATAATTCGTAACAAACCTCACCGTGTTCGGTCCAAAAGGGACAGCCAGAACGCCTATTGCCTTCAAATCTTCAAGAAATTCTTCAGCTGATTTACCAAGATCAACTACATTAATGAGTACAATATTCGTTTCTACTTTTCCCTCTAAATTAAGTCCGTCAATTTGGCCAAGACCCTGAGCTAAAAGCTGGGCATGGTCGTGATCTTCTGCCAAACGATCTACCATATCGGTTAACGCAACTAATCCAGGAGCCGCAACCATTCCGACCTGCCTCAGACCGCCTCCAAGACGCTTACGCCACTTACGCGCCTTATAAATAAAATCATACGATCCAGCAATTATAGATCCCATCGGTGCCCCTAGACCTTTTGAAAGGCAAAACTGAACCGTGTCCGCTTGAGCTGCATAATGTTCAATTGACACACCTGAAGCAATGGACGCATTAAACAGCCTTGCTCCATCCAAATGGATAGAAATCTGCTGTTCACGAGCAACCTCATAAACTGCCTGCATATTTCCAAGAGGAACAATGGCTCCACCTGCCTTGTTGTGTGTATTTTCCACACATATTAAACTGGTCTCAGGAAAATGAATATCCTCTGCTCGAATTGCTGCGCGCACCTCTTCGGGATCCATCACCCCACGGGTTCCCTGAATCGTTCGCGGCTGGACACCAGCTAATGCCGACATTGACGCCCCCTCATATAGAAACAAATGTGAATTCGCTTCCAGCAAAATCTCATCACCCGGATTGCAATGCGTTAGCACAGCAATCTGATTCCCTTGTGTACCGCTTGTCACAAACAAAGCCGCTTCCTTTCCAAGCATCCGTGCTGCAGTTTCCTCCAAACGCTGTACCGTTGGATCCTCACTATACACATCATCCCCTACCTCCGCCTCAAAGGCGGCTTGCCTCATTGCTTGAGTTGGTTTTGTTACCGTATCACTTCGCAAATCGATCATATGTATCTCCTCCTCATTTCTATTATTGTACGAAATAGATGCGTCGCTAAACAACCTTTCTTCTTACAAAAGCCAGTGGATAGTTTGCTCGTCACCAGGAGCACACCCTCCTGGAATGTCTCTCGTATTTCGTTAGTAGAATAATCCCTCAAAAACAAGCTTACCTTCCAATATTTCTTATTCTATTGTGATTAAGTGAGAAATACTGTGGATAAATGCTTATCCCACGCCACTACTGTTATTCACGTGTGGAAAAGTTGACTAACGAAAATAGTTACCCACAACTATCCACAGACTTATACACAACCTCTGCTGACTTACGTTTACTCACAGGTTGTCCCACACTATAAACAAGTTATCCCCAGAATTTATGCACAGTTGTCAATAACAAAAAGTCTATATGGTAGTAGTATATACGTTCGCCACCATATATGCTATTTATCCAGATGTTTATGCACAGGTTGTGGATAAGTTTGTGTTGATCCTAGAAAAGCCTTCGTTTCTGTCAATACAATACAGAAAAGCGCATACCACTTGTTTGGCATGCGCTCCTGATTTACTCTTGGGATCCTAACGTAACTGTTACCGTATTTTGTTCTCCATCTCGATAATAGGTAATTTCCAGTTTATCGCCAGGGTCTTTTTCTTCATATAGATATTTTCGTAGGTCTATAATGGTTTCTACCGGCTCTCCATCAATGGTTGTAATGACATCTAATGGTTGTAAGCCTGCTTTATCAGCCGGTGACAATCTTGTAATACTGCGAATGTATAAGCCACCCTCTACCTCATCGGGGAGGTTCAATGTGTTCTCCCTTTCTGATATCGGAACCTGTGATAATCCATATGCTTCGATCCCAATGAATGCTCGATTCACTTGTCCATACTGTTCAATCTCTTCAATAATCGGCTTGACAGTATCAATAGGGATTGCGAAACCAATGCCTTCTACTGAAGATTGGGCAATTTTCATTGAGTTGATTCCGATAACTTGTCCATCAATATTTATAAGTGCCCCACCACTGTTCCCAGGGTTAATGGCCGCATCTGTTTGAATCACTTCTGCTTGCCAATCTTTTTGACCGTCACCATTAAAGTCTTGAGGAATTGCCCGCTGTTTCCCACTAATGATCCCCTTAGTTACGGATCCTGCAAAGCGTAGACCTAATGGGTTTCCTATAGCAATAGCCGGTTCTCCTACTTGTAATTTGTCTGTTGAACCAAACTTTGCAACCTGTTTTACATTTTCATCTGACATCTTAAGTACAGCTAAATCCGTAAATACATCGCCGCCAACAAGTTGTGCTGTCTTCTTTGTCCCGTCAGATAGGACGACTTCAATTTCATTTGCTCCTTCAATCACGTGATAATTTGTCACAACATAAGCAGTTCCATCTTCTTTTTTATAAATAACTCCTGATCCTGCACCCGCCTGCTCTGTGTCGCCTCCCTGCTCCCAAAAGTTTGCCTGGGATTGAAGGTTGACAACACCCACAACTGCTGGAGATACTTCTTCCACCACTTTGGTTATTTGACTCGATACATCTAACTGAACGGGTTGTTTGGTCGCTCCGGGTGTATTGCTTCCATTCTCAGCCATCTGTTCTTCATTTGGTGTGATATCATACGGCAGTATATCTGTTTGTACCAGCGCTGGCAAAGCAAGTAACACGAGAACCGCTCCAAGAACGACACCAACAATCGTTGGCATGACAAAACGGCGCCGATTTTTTTGCTGCTGATTGGCTGGTGAATGATCGTCGTAGTAACCCACGCTTTTCACCCTTCCTTTCTTCCAGAGCTTTCTTTTAGCTACCTTATTGTTACCTTTTTTGAAAAAATTTAAAACCTGTTATACTTCATAAATCGGTGTTGCCTGAGCCGGATCAGTATCATACAGATCGATACGGGAACCGACCTCAAACCCGCGTTCTTCCAGGACATTTTTTACCGACATACGGGCTAAATCTTTCATATTATTATCAAGACTCAAATGAGCCAGATACACCCGTTTCGTTTGATCTGTCATAATATCTGTTAAAGCGAGAGCACTATCTTCATTAGAAACGTGCCCTGAGTCCCCTAGGATTCTCCGCTTTACACTCCAGGGATATCGCCCCATACGCAGCATCCCCACGTCATGATTGGACTCAAAAATATAAGCGTCAGCGCCCTCGACAGTTTTCTTAATACGCTCAGATACATAACCTAAATCCGTGACAAGAGCTACCTTCTTCCCATTTCTGTGAAATGTATAAAACATCGGGTCAGCTGCATCATGTGACACAGCGAAAGATTCAATGTCGATTCCCCCAAATGTTTTGGTTTCCTCCATATTAAAATGAAATTTCTGATCGATAGACAACTTCCCGAGTTGTCCATCCATTGCTCGCCATGTCTTTTCATTCGCAAAAATAGGCAAATTGTAGCGACGGGCCATAATTCCAAGGCCCTTAATGTGATCACTATGTTCATGCGTGACAAGAATTCTTGAAAGGTTAGCCGGATTCACATCCACTTGTTCAAGCAGCCCTTCAATCTTTTTTCCGCTTAAACCTGCATCCACTAGGATTTTCTCGTCCCCAGACTCTATATAAAAAGCATTCCCCGTACTGCCTGATGCTAGTACACTAAATCGTAACGTCATTTTTAGACACTCCATCTATCTCTATTCATCAGAGTTCTTATTTGCGTTAGTAATTACATTTTGATCGTTTCCATCCATTATTTTTTCAAATTCTTCTGATGTTGTTTGGATAAAATTATTTTCGTTTAGGTTTAAATATTGGGGTTTAGCAGCAAGCGCATAAAAAAATGCCTCCTCACTCCCATTGATTGTTACTTTCCATGTCGGTGCAAACAATTGTCCACTCGCCTCTTCCCCAGGATTTTTATATGCAGAATAGTAACCAACTGACATGTCAGTAACTGTATCCCCCCATTTATAATTCCGTCTGTATAAAGTTTTTTTACCACTTCCAAAGGGCTTATTAACTCTTGCTTATCTTCACCTGACTGGTTGGGTACTTTTAAATGAGCGAGCGTATATCCTGTCATCCTCCCATTTTCAATATTTACCATCAGCACTCCACCCGGATTATAATAAACAGTTCGTGAATTTGCCTTCTGGAAAAATACAGCCTTACCTAAATCCTTATTCCAATTCCAAAAAGAATATTGGCTGCTAAAAGGGACGTGTTCGCCCACAGCACTGACAATGGATTCTTCCGCCACTTCAATAGGCTCGTCTAATGTAGAATATAAAAGGCTGTCATCATAAACTTTAGCAGACTGACCTTCGAGATTTTTGATTTGCTCAAGTTGATCTTTGGTAAAGTCTGCAGGTGTGGCCGTGATTAAACTCACGGGAGGCGCTTCTTCAGGTATATTATCTGCAATGGTAATATCCGCATTATTTAGGCTTTTTTCAAACTGTGATTCCTCCGCTGTTCTTACATTTGCTTGACCCTGTTTATCTAAAAATTGCTGCAACAAGAACAGGTCAAGTACAAGGAAGCTAAAAATGAACAAGGTTTTAATTTGACCCCACTGCACTGGATAAACCTCCTTTATCTTCTGTTAACCCGGTGATTTCCTTCCAACTGCCATTTTCTAAGACAAACCAAGCAGGAATCAGTGAATACCCCCCATAACCACCACTTTGCTCCACTAATTTATAACCAATTTTGATATCTTCAATCAACTTGATGTTATACAAGCGAGATTCTTGTATAACTGCAATAACTTTTTTTCCTGATGGAAGCTCGTGATTTCCTTTAGATTCATTGATGGATGGTTCTAATCTTACCAATGGCCTTGCATATCGTTGTTCCTCACCATTTTGGTAGTTTACTTCTATGGTATGAATGTCATCATCACTCGCCAAAACAGGTAAGTCTTTTTGGTACATCTGATAGGTTACCGATGTATTTGATGCCGACAGATCGCCAATACGGAATGTATCTGTCCAACCCTGGTGGGCATTAATGAAACTGATGCTCCTTTCCAGCACTTCAAATGAACTCATAGCTACTTGTGAGCTCGATTCACCAAGTAATAACTCCGTAAAAATCATCCGTTTCCAACCTTCTGTTACTTCAAGGTTACCCAAGCCATCGGTAAGGCGCTGCTCTGCTCTTGGTGCAGGGAAATTCCTAACGATAGAAGGATCTTCAAATAAGGTGTTTTTCAATGGGGTGATAGGGAGGGTTGTTGTATCCATGATATGCGAATGGACTTCCACCGGAGTTTCGGGTAAGAAAATCCGCTTCTCCCCATTACCTGTGAACATAGTCTGTTCCCTCAACCCCTCGTCGGCAGCTAATAATTCTTCCAATTTGTAAATGTTCTCACTTCGAAGTGATGCTCTAAATGCTGTAGCATCTTCTAATTCTGGTTTAAAGAAAACATCGACTCCTCCGTTATCATTAAAGGTGAAAAAGATACGCTTAAATTCTCCAACGGGAGGAGTGAAATTCTGATCTCCAAAATTAAATAGATTTTTAATCGTTTGAGCAGGAATATTCGTTGGGAAAATGACCTCCATCATTCGACCTTCCTCTGGAACACCCGAATTATCTATCGGTTGGACATTAAACAATGTCCAGTTCTTCATAACCTCATAAGTATCTTCACGGTCTTTACCATTTTTAAAGGAATAATGCTCTCCATTCTTATGGAAAACGAATTGAGAAGGGGCAATTAAGGACGAAATCTGGGCTTCTTTCCCTCCTATTGTTGTCTCCTCTACTAAACTTCCTTTTTCGCGCTCATCTAGACTAGGCTGATAATTCCATAAACCGACAGTGAGTAATAAACTAAAACAAATAAGAATCAACAACATGATCGATTTAAGTGTTTCAAAGTTCATTATCTTCGCCTCCGCTTCTGACTAATTAGCGGAAGTGTAAAGAAGACAGTGGTCCCTTTACCTTCTTGGCTTTTCGCCCAAATTTGACCATGATGAGCCTCAATTATTTCCCGGGCAATAGCAAGCCCAAGCCCTGTACCGCCCATTTCTCGGGACCTTGCCTTATCAACACGATAAAAACGATCAAATATTTTGTCTACAGTATCTAAAGGCATTCCTAGACCTTGGTCAGAGATACTTACTTGAAGATATTTATTTCCGGGCTGTGCTTTAAATGTAATGGTGCCGCCTTCAGGAGAATACTTAATCGCATTGGAAATAACGTTATCCAGCACTTGTGTAATCTTATCTTTATCAATCCATACATAGAGATCTTGTTTGGATAATTCGCGAATAAGCGACATATTCTCATTTCGATTCATCTCGAAACGATCAATAATATGTCCAAAAAAAGGGACGAAATCGACTTTCTCTTTAAAAAGACCGCTATCTTTTCGATCCATTTTCGACAACTGAAGTAAATCATTAACAAGTCGAATCATTCGATCGGTTTCGTTCTGAGTCACATCTAAGAAACGAGGAGCAATCTCTTCGTCCTTCCATGCACCATCCGTAAGTGCTTCAATATAACTCCGCATCGTTGTCAACGGGGTGCGAAGCTCATGTGACACGTTAGAAACAAACTCCCGCCGTTCCTGTTCTATTCTTTCTTGTTCTGTTACATCACTAAGTACTGTTATAAAACCGTTCATCTCATTATTTTCGTCCTGAACAACAGAGAAATTAGCCTTCAAAAGCAGATGTTGATCCTCTTCACTTAAGTCAATAATTACTGAACCGATTGAATCAATGTCTGATACATCACTAACCTGATCAGTCAGCCCCAAAATGTCAATTAATGACTGCCCCTGAACTTCTTCAAAGCTCTGTTCAATTAAATTAGACGCAGGAGCGTTCATTAACGTTACAGCACCTAACCGATCGGTAGCAATAACCCCGTCTGACATATTAGAAAGGACTGAACTAAGTTTTCTACGCTCACCTTCCGTTGTAGCGTGAGACAGCTTTAATTTGTCATTTAAATCATTAAAGGCTATCCCTAACTGACCAATTTCATCGTTCCCATGAACGGTTACCTTCTGCGAGAAGTCACCGGTTGACATGATTCGTGCCTGCCTCCGCATTTCGGATAATGGCTTCGTTATCGTTCTAGCTACCAGAACCCCAAGCAAAGCAGTGATTGTAATGGCCAGGGCTGCACCTGTAGCAAAGATATTATTGATATTTTGAAGCTGCCCATATACTCCACTCATGCTTGCTTCATAATAGACTGCACCCAGCGCTTGGTCTTCATTGTTACTACTCACTATAGAGGTTGCTCCGAGCAATAATCGTTCCCCTGTAGGCTCATCTAACACAACTTCGGGGGTTGATGTGCTGGATGGTAACTTCAGTGCAGAAGTAATTTTCGGGAGTGTCGCTTTCTTACCAATATTTGAACTTCTTAATTCTCCCCATGTTCTGCAACCACACGAGCATTGCTATCCACAACCATCAGTTTTTGAATATCTGATTCATCAAACTCTTGAATCAGATTCTGTACATCCGATTTAAGACTAGGGTCGGACTCCCCACGCTCAAGTTCAAAAGAGTTTTGTAAACTATACGTTAAAGAACGAATGGTTCCTTCGATCGAACTTTCAAAGTTTTCCCTAAGCTGCTCCTCGAGCCTATCAACAAAATAAGCGCCAATCACCTGAATCCCAAGTAACAGCAGTAAAATATATACAACAATAAGCTTCAGCCGAACCGACTGAAAAAAGCTCACTTTCTTCATAAAATCTTAATCCTGCTCTGGGTTTCTTAAATAGTAACCAACACCGCGACGGGTAACAATCCATATAGGATTACTCGGGTTCTCCTCAATTTTCTCGCGAAGGCGACGAACGGTTACGTCAACCGTGCGCACATCACCATAATAATCATAGCCCCATACAGTTTCGAGCAAATGCTCACGTGTCATAACCTGTCCAATATGGCGGGCAAGGTAATGTAACAACTCAAACTCTCGGTGCGTCAACTCAATGTAGGACCCATCCCGAGTTACCGTATATGCATCTGGGTGAATAGCCAAACGCCCTATGGTAATATCTTTTGACTGATGGGATTGATCTTCCGGCTCTTGCTGATGCCTGCGCAAATTTGCCTTAACCCTGGCAATTAACTCACGGTTGCTAAATGGCTTTGTCACGTAGTCATCGGCACCCATTTCTAGACCTAACACCTTATCAATTTCAGCATCTTTGGCTGTCAGCATAATGATTGGCATCGTATGAGTTTTACGAACTTCTCGGCATACCTCGTTTCCATCTTTGTTGGGCAACATTATATCCAGCAATATTAAATCTGGATCTTCTTGATCAGCTTTTTTAATGGCTTCATCACCATCATAAGCACAAACTACTTCATATCCTTCTTTTTCTAAATTAAATTTCAATATATCAGCAATTGGTTTCTCATCATCTACGACTAAAATTTTTAGAGCCATATCCAAGTCACTTCCTTTTCATCTACTTCAATGCTCCCCTCATTTTAACTTATTTATCATCAAATGTCTTATCTGATCCTAAATAATGAGAAAACACAGGGTGTTCTGCCTACGTGTGAGGGTTCGTCTAAGATGGATAGTTCAAAGCTGAACGCATTAATAGCTTACCCAAACACGGAAAGTGATTAACAAATCTATTTGACTTGTTTTAGGAAAATTAAAATAAAAGAGGATGTTCAAAAAGTCACCAAATGATAGAGGCGAATTTCTTCGTTGGCTTGCTTTTGAAGAGCGATCTTGTCGACCTTCTAGTTTGGCAACTTTTGAACACTCACTAAAAGGAAGTTTTAAAAAAACCGCTATGAAAACGTCATAGCGGCTTACTTATTAAAAATAAGACAATGGATTTTGTAATGAGCCATTTTTATAAATTTCAAAATGTAAGTGAACACCTGTTGAACGCCCTGTCGTTCCCATGTTTCCGATCGCGCTTCCACGTTCAACCTTCTCGCCTACACTTACACTTATGGATGAAAGGTGAGCATAAATCGTTTTGTATCCATTATTATGGTTAATCACGACTTTATTTCCGTACGAGCCATCATGTCCAGCAGAAATAACAACTCCATTATCTGCTGCCTTAATCATACGATCGCTTACACCTGAAATGTCGATGCCTTTGTGAAAATCTCCCCATCTAGAACCTTGTTTACTCGTTATCGTCCCCCCCACCGCTGGCCAAGTGAATTCACCGGATCCACGGGATGGTGTCACTTTTGTTCCTTTAAGGATAATTTCTTTCACAGGTTCAGAAGTTGTCTCTTCATTAAGGACTTTTTCTTCAACAATCTCTCCGCCCTCTTTCTTAATGAAGGAATGGACTTTTTTCTCACCCTTGTGACCTTCTTGCTTCACTTTTTTTTCACCTTTCTGAAGCTCGTCAGTTTCGACAATTTCTGTATCATATGGGATGCTTTCTTCCTTTATCCTTTTTTGTGCTACTACCACTTCAGTTAAGCGCTCAAGCTTGGTTACATTGAGCTCTTGTCCAATTTGTAAAGGCTCATCTTTGTCAATTTCAGAATTCATTTCAAGTAATTCATCTTGAGAAAGACCGTACATGGAAGAGATTTTACTAAGTATGTCTCCCTCAACAACCGTGTGGGTCTCTTTTTCCGATGTCCCTTTTTGTAGAATGTTAACGGCTTCGTCTAGAGTTACGACCTTACTTGGCTTCACTTCTTTTTCTTTTTTTGAAACCTTATTCGTTAGTGTTACGTCTATTACAGTAGGGTCGTCAATAGTTGGTTCTTCGGCAATCTCTTTTCTCTCTTTTACTTTGCGAAGAGCTTCTTTACCAACATACTGCTCTTTGAACTTTTGAACAGCTTTTTGAGCTTTTTCCTCGCTTGGAAGGTAAGCAATGGTTTGATCGTCTATGGTTAAACCTATAGCATTTGCAGCTACTGAAATGTTCTCCTCAAGAGCTTTGAGGACCTTTTCGTTATCATGAGTAGGCGTGAACTTTTTTTCAGGGACATAGGCAATCTCTTCCTTTGTTGTCAAACGAAGCTCCTCGTTTTTCTCTTCTTGGACTTGGTTCAAGCGTTGATCAACATAAGATTGAACGATATCTTTATCATTCACAGCACCTATATGTTTATCTCCCACATAAACGTGGTAAATAGTTTCTAGATTGCCTTCAGCATATGCTGTTCCAAGGCCCAAACCAATACCAAGCAAAGTCATTATGGCGACTTTTTTCCATAAACCAGTCGTCTTATCCACGATCTTTCCCCCAA
Organism: Halobacillus shinanisalinarum; assembly: GCF_022919835.1. Lineage (NCBI taxonomy): Bacteria > Bacillati > Bacillota > Bacilli > Caryophanales > Bacillaceae > Halobacillus > Halobacillus shinanisalinarum. Next base: position 2,341,703 of record NZ_CP095074.1, read on the forward strand.
ATCAAATCTTTATCTCTCTCTATTTTTATAAGTTTAATGGCACCTTTTTTAACTTATCATAAGCAAGCATCTCGCGATAGGAATTGCCGATTGATTTAATCAATTTAAAATATTACTTCCAATTTTATCTCCTTTTATGTATCTAAATACGCTTTATGTGTAAAATTGCACAATAAAAAGGATATTTTTGCATGTATCCTTACAATTAAGTTACAAAAACCAACAACAAGAAAAGTCTTTTTTTGAAATAAGTCATCCTTTTTGTCGACTTTTCAGATAAACATCTGATCAAAAATCTATAATCCTCTTTTTTCTAAAAGAATGAACCAATAATTAACAAATGAATAGCCTAAGGAGGAATAAAGATTTTACAGGAGGAAGCTACATGTATCCGAAATACCCCTATTACACAGTAACAACCACAACTACAAATCAAACGTTGACTTTTCCCCCTCAACATCAATCTAAACAACCCGGCATCGAGTCCTTAATGAATCCTAAACCAATTATTGAAAACCCAAGCTACCGAGGCAGCGGCAAACTCAAAAATAAAGTAGCCATTATTACCGGCGGGGACAGCGGAATTGGTGCGGCCTCAGCCATTGCCTATGCGAAAGAAGAAGCGGACATTGTTATCCCCTATTTTTACGAATACGAAAACGAAGATGCCCACCGAACCAAGCAACGTGTTGAAGAACTCGGGCAGCAATGCCTTCTCATTACTGGCGATCTCCGTGATCCTGACCACTGTGAAAATGTTATCAAGCAAACAATTGAAGCCTTTGGAAAGTTAAATATTCTCGTTAATAACCATGGCGTTCAATTCCCCCAGCAGGAACTATCTGATATAACGATCGAACAGTTTGATGACACGTTCAAAACGAACATTTACTCTTTCTTTTACCTATCAAAAGCAGCACTCCCTCACTTAACAAAAGGCGACGCGATCATTAATACAACCTCTATTGTAGCTTATGAAGGACACAAATCATTGATCGACTATACGGCTACAAAAGGGGCTATTGTAGGGTTCACTCGTTCATTGTCACAAAATCTTGCTGAAAAAAATATCCGTGTTAACGCAGTTGCACCTGGCCCTATTTGGACACCACTTACACCATCTAGTTTTCCTGAAGAGAACGTTAAGACATTTGGCTTAGATGTACCCTTTAATCGTGCAGGCCAGCCTTTTGAGCTTGCCCCAACTTATGTTTACTTAGCTTCTAATGATTCTCGTTATGTTAGTGGCCAGGTTTTACATGTGAATGGAGGGAAAATAGTGAGTTCATAACTACATTTGCCAAACCAAATTCAATAATTTAAAAGCAAAAAATGCCTGCGAGTTGAATCGCAGACATTTTGACAGTGGCTCGGGACGGAATCGAACCGCCGACACACGGATTTTCAGTCCGTTGCTCTACCGACTGAGCTACCGAGCCATATTTAAGTATTATATTGTTAATAAATCCTCGCTTCTTCATCTGGTTTCGAAGTGATTCCAAGGAGGTCCTGTGCTCGTCTCGTTGCAAGTTCAATCGGGGATGCCTTCGCTCCTCGCAAAGCCTAAAATGAAACTTATTCGGGGGTGCGGCTTCTCTACGACCGAGCTACCGAGCCATATTTAGGTGCTAACTTGTACAAACGGATATGTAAATGGCGGTCCGGACGGGACTCGAACCCGCGACCTCCTGCGTGACAGGCAGGCATTCTAACCAACTGAACTACCGGACCAAGTAAATATTCTTACATTACCGCAACGAAGAATATCATACCATAGAGATAGATGAACAGCAATAGATTTTGCTAATATCCTTAATAGAGGATGTTCAAAAAGTCACCAAATGATAAACGGCGCATTTCTTCGTTGCTCTGTTTCTCCGGTCCTCACGTATGAAAGGCATACTGTGGTTCTCAAAACTTCCGCGTCTCGAACTTCTTGCGACGCACAAGGAACGTGCTAGTGTCGACTTAGTTACAGGATGTGACGATCTTTGTCGATGTTCTCGTTCGTCAACTTTTGAACACACACTAATAGAAAAGAGAAATCAGGAAGAAGAACCTCCTATTTCTCTCCTAACAGGGGTTTCATTTTTCCGATTAATTCCTCTGGTTTGTCGGATTGTAATAATAAGCTTCGATTCGATCCAGCGACAAAGCCGGCTTCGATAGCATGATCAATCAGATTAATAATTGGGGTATAGTAATTTTCAATATTTAATAGAGCCATTGGTTTTGTATGGAGCCCAATTTGTGCCCATGTGACGGTTTCAAATAGTTCTTCGAAGGTGCCAAAACCTCCAGGCAGTGCGATGAATCCATCAGCCAACTCACTCATCTTCGCCTTTCTTTCATGCATAGTTTCCACTTCAATGAAAGATGTCAGCTTTTGGTGCACAATTTCTTTTTCAAAAAGCTTAGTGGGCATAATGCCTGTAACATGCCCTCCTGATTCTAAAATGGAATCAGCAAGTACTCCCATTAATCCGCTCTTTGCCCCACCATAAACAAGCCCAATTTGCTCGTTAGCAAAAACTTGACCTAAGCTTTTGGTCCTTTCGGTAAAGGCATGATTATTACCGATTTTTGAACCAGCAAATACGCAGATTCGCTTCAAATGAATAACTCCCTTCTCTTAACAAGACACGTCTTACCTATTTTAACAGGTAAGACGTGTCTTATCGTTCTATAAATCTTATTCGCTATATACGCTCCGTACAACATTCGTTTGTGAGCGATCAGGTCCAACTGAAAAAATCGATAGTGGAATACCTGTCAGTTGTGATACACGCTCCAAGTAGTGACGTGCATTAGCTGGAAGGTCGGTGAGCGATTTTGCACCAGTTATATCTTCTGTCCATCCTGGCATTTCCTCGTAAACAGGTTCACATTCAGCTAGCTCTTTCAAACTGGCTGGAAACTCCTTAATGATTTCACCCTTGTATCTGTAGGCTGTACAAATTTTTAAATTTTCAATCCCTGTTAAAACATCAATCGAGTTAAGTGATAGATCGGTAATCCCGCTAACCCTGCGAGCATGGCGGACAACAACACTGTCGAACCAACCAACTCGGCGTGGACGCCCTGTTGTCGTTCCATATTCACGGCCCACTTCCCGGATTTGATCGCCTACTTCGTTATTAAGCTCTGTTGGGAATGGCCCATCTCCGACACGGGTGGTGTAAGCCTTTGACACTCCTACAACATGTTTAATTTTAGAAGGACCAACACCTGAACCAATCGTCACTCCTCCTGCAATCGGGTTAGATGAGGTTACAAACGGATACGTTCCCTGGTCAATATCCAGCATGACGCCTTGCGCCCCTTCAAAAAGTACTCGGCGCCCTTCGTCTAAACTATCATTTAATACAACAGATGTGTCACATACATATTTCTTAAATTGTTGCCCATACTCATAATATTCGTCTAGAATTTCATCTACAGCAAAAGGTGCTGTTTCATATACTTTTTCAAAAAAGCGGTTCTTTTCTGCTAAATTCTGCTCAAGCTTCTCCCGAAAGCTTTCTTTGTCCAAAAGGTCTGCCACCCGGATCCCTGTTCTTGCCGCCTTATCCATATATGCTGGGCCAATTCCCTTTTTCGTTGTGCCAATTTTATTCGCACCTTTTTCTTCTTCCTGTAATGCATCAAGCTTCAGGTGATAAGGAAGAATAATGTGCGCCCGGTTGCTGATTCGCAAGTTGTCCGTCGAAATTCCTCTATCATGTAAGTATTTAAGCTCTTCTAAAAGGGCTTTCGGGTCGATTACCATCCCATTTCCAAGCACACACACTTTATCATCAAAAAAGATCCCAGAAGGAATAAGATGTAGTTTATACGTTACTCCATCAAACTTAATCGTATGCCCCGCGTTGTTCCCGCCTTGATAACGAGCTACAACCTCAGCGTTCTGTGATAGAAAATCAGTAATTTTACCTTTACCTTCATCGCCCCATTGGGTTCCAACAACTACTACTGAAGACATATGGCACCTCCGCCAATAAAATTTACTTTTATAATTTATCCATGGTCAGTTTATCAATGATCATCCTATTCGTCAACGCAAATACCGAACATTATATTTATATATTTAAAAAATGTTCGATTTTAAGCAATTTCATTTTTACTTATAATCACTTACAAAAACTTATATTGCTTGATCTTGTTTAATTTAATACTTATAATAGCTTATAAGGGAAGGTGAACGGATATGTATCAAGAGGAACGGCTTATCGAAATCCTTAATTATTTAAGAAATGAGCGAAGAATATCAGTTGAAAAAATTTGTGAACTTTTTGACGTTTCTCGCGATACTGCACGAAGAGACCTTGTAAAGCTTGAGGAACAGCAAGCCATATTACGAACACGAGGTGGAGCCATCCTGCCTCCCACTCGTAATAAAATTAAGGACTACTCTAATCGTCTGCAGACCGATTCTGGAGAGAAACTCCATATTGGGCGAAAAGCTGCCTCATTGATCAGAAATGGAGATAAAATTATTTTAGACGCTTCCACTACGGTTCAGTCTTGCGCAGACCAGTTGAAAGAACTTGACTGTACTGTGATCACAAACTCTATTAACCAGGCAGAAATTCTATCAGACAAAGCAAAGGTCACCATTCATTTACTTGGTGGACAACTTCATAAAGAACACCGATTCTTATACGGAACCTCTGTCATTGATCGGCTGTCAAAATATCATGTCGACCATGCCTTTATCGGAGTAGTAGGGATATCAGAGCACGGATTAACGATCGCCCATGAAGAAGATGGAATGGTGAAACGGAAAATGATTGAACGGGCAAAGCGGGTGACGGTTCTTGCTGATCATACAAAAGTAGGGGTAACGGACTTTTACCAATATGCTGGCCTAGAGGATATTGATTTGTTAATCACGGATCGAACACCTAGTCTCGATTTTCAGGAACTACTCACTACATATCAAGTAGAATTACTTGTTACAGAAGAGGAGAAATGAGTTATGAAGATAATTGCGATTGACTTAGATGGAACGCTATTAAATAGTCGAAGTAAGATCAGTGAGGAAAATATCGCAGCAATCAAAGAAGCGCAATCTAAAGGTGTGGAGGTTGTTATTGCTACCGGAAGAGCTGAATTTGATGTACGTGAAGTTTTTGCTAAAACAGGCGTATCTACATGGGTGATTGGAGCAAACGGAGCTACCATTCATCAGCCTGACGGGAAGTGCTTCGACTCCGTGCCAATTGATCCTAATGATGGAAAAGACATTTTGCAATGGCTTGAACAGGAACAATTTTATTATGAAGTATTTAGTGAGTCAGCAATTCTAACGCCCCAGAACGGGCTCGAGTTGCTAAATATTGAACTTGATCGGATTCGCAGTGCCAATCCTCAAGCTGACGTATCCGATTTAAAACTGGCAATGGAGAAGCAATTTGGTCAGCAGGGGTTTGTGCATGTAGATTCCTATCAAGAGATTCTAGCCGCTAATGTACCGCTCTACAATGTTCTGGCCTTTTCCTTTGATCAAGCAAAACTTGATCTAGGCTGGCGCCAATTCGAGTTGCGAGAAGACTTAACGTTAGTTAGTTCGTCTCTCCATAACTTTGAACTTGAAAATAAAAATGCCTCAAAGGGCATAGCTCTCTCGAAATTGGCTAAGCATTTTGGAGTGAATTTAGGAGATGTGGGAGCGATCGGAGACAGTCCAAATGACCTTTCCATGCTACAAGTGGCGGGGCACAGTGCAGCGATGTTAAACGGGCGAGATGTTGTGAAAGAAGCTAGCGAATTCATTACAAAATCTAATGATGAACACGGCGTTGCACACGCCATCTCCCAATGGTTAAACTAATTCCGGTTCATTCACGATTCGGCGTAACTTCCTTGAGAAGGCGTAACGAATAGTGATGAATATAAATAGACGCCTAAGCTTGCTTAAAGCTTAGGCGTCTTTTCCGTACAGAATATAAATACCCACCTCAGGTCATCCATAATTTGGATGACCTGAGGTGGGTAAATTTGTCTTTTAGGCCGGCGGAACATCGGCATCGCTATAGCGGCGATCGAGGTCCACGAATTTGTTGTATTCTTTTACAAAAGCAAGTTCGACATTACCAACTGGACCATTACGTTGTTTCGATATAATAATCTCAATGATATTTTGGTTCTCGGACTCCTGATCATAATAATCATCACGATACAGGAAGCCTACGATATCAGCATCCTGCTCAATTGAACCTGATTCACGCAGATCGGACATCATTGGACGCTTGTCCTGTCTTGATTCAACACCACGAGATAACTGAGATAACGCAATCAACGGAACATTTAATTCCCGCGCTAACCCTTTTAAGGAACGTGAAATCTCAGATACTTCCTGCTGACGATTTTCCTTAGAATTCGCACTCCCTTGAATGAGCTGTAAATAGTCAATCAAGATCATACCAAGTCCATGTTCTTGCTTAAGCCGACGGCATTTAGAACGGATCTCACTTACTCGAACTCCTGGCGTGTCATCGATATAAATTCCTGCATTTGATAGACTCCCCATTGCCATCGTCAGCTTGTTCCAATCATCAGACTCCATCCGTCCTGTCCGCAAGCGTTGTGCGTCAATATTTCCTTCTGCACACAACATACGCGATACAAGTTGGTCTGCTCCCATCTCAAGGCTGAAGATCGCAACGTTTTCTTCCGTATGGACCGCTACGTTCTGTGCAATATTTAAAGCAAAGGCCGTTTTACCCATAGATGGTCTGGCCGCGACTATAATTAAATCATTTCGCTGAAAGCCAGAAGTAATCTGGTCGAGATCCCGATACCCAGTTGGAATCCCCGTTACGTTCCCATCGCTATTGTGGAGCATTTCAATGTTATCATACACATCGATTAGCACGTCTTTAATACTTTTAAAAGCTCCTGAGTTTGTCCTGTTTGACACTTCAAGAATGTCTTTTTCAGCTGAATTTAAAACATCTTCAATGTTCTCTTCTTCAGCAAAGCCGCTGGTAACGATATTTGTTGCTGTTCGAATCAACCCACGTAATGTAGACTTTTCGCTAACAATTTTAGTATAGTAGCTGATATTCGCTGCTGTCGGTACTGAGTTTGCGATATCGCTTAAATAAGATACTCCACCGACTTCTTCCAATACTTTATTATTTGATAACGCCGTGGTCACGGTGACGAGGTCAATTGGTTCCCCACGGTCGGATAAAGTAAGCATGACTTCAAATATACGCTGGTGACTTGCCCTGTAAAAGTCCTCCGGAAGCAAGTATTCGGCGGCAGTCGACATGGCTTCTGGCTCTAAAAAAACCGCTCCGAGAACGGCCTGCTCTGCTTCTATATTATGCGGTGGAGTACGGTCATTCCATTGTTCACTCACTAGTTTGTTCCTCCCCTGATCATGAAAAGGACCCCTTTACTTTCCTTCAATACGAACACGAATTGTACCTGTAACTTCTGGGTGAAGCTTCACGGGCACATTTGTGTACCCAAGTGTGCGGATGGGCTCGTCTAATTCTATTTTACGTTTGTCAATTTTAATATTGTGGGATTTCTTCAGCTCTTCAGCAATTTGCTTACTCGTTATAGAGCCAAACAAACGACCGCTGTCCCCTGACTTCGCTGTCAGCTTAACCTCCATATCAGCCAACTGCTGCTTAAGCAGCCCCGCTTCTTTTTCTTCTTCTTCAGCCAGCTGATCCTGCTTAGCATCTTTTGCCTTCTGTGCTTTAAGGTTGCCGCCTGTCGCTTCAACAGCTAAATTATTTTTTAAAAGATAGTTACGGGCATATCCGTCCGAAACATTTTTGATTTCCCCTTTTTTCCCTTTTCCTTTTACATCAGCTTTGAAAATAACCTTCATTCCTGGTCTCCTCCTTCGAAATATTCATCGATAATATCTTGTAATAATGCTCTCGCATCATCAATATTTGTGTCTTCAAGCTGGGTGGCCGCATTGGTTAAATGGCCGCCCCCATTCATTCGTTCCATTATGACCTGCACATTTATATCACCTAATGAGCGTGCACTGATTCCAACTCTTCCGTCTTTGCGCTCTGATATGACAAAAGAGGCTACAATTCCAGTCATCGTAAGTAACGTATCAGCAGCTTGAGCAATAATCACAGGACCATAAGAATCGCCATGCTTACCTGCAGAGATGGCAATCCCATCGCGATAAACATCTGCCTTTTCTATTAAACGACTACGCTTTACGTACACATCTAAATCTTCCTTCATAAATTTCTGAACGAGAACTGTGTCAGCTCCTTTAGATCTTAGATAGGAAGCTGCGTCAAAGGTTCGCGACCCTGTACGTAATGTGAAGCTTTTCGTGTCGATAATAATTCCGGACAATAGTGCTGTAGATTCAAGCATAGAAAGTTTCAGTTTCTTCGGTTGATACTCAAGCAGTTCCGTCACAAGCTCTGCCGTCGAAGAAGCGTATGGTTCCATATAAACGAGTGTGGGATCAGAAATAAATTCCTCCGCTCGACGATGATGATCAATGACCACTACATGCTCCGTCTTGTTTAGAAGTTTTTCCTCCATAACGAGCGAAGGCTTGTGGGTATCAACCACGACGAGTAACGTTTCATTCGTTACAAGCTCGAGAGAATCCTCTGGTGTTATAAAATAAGACCATAAACCCTCATCCCCTTGAATTTCCTCAATCATGCGCTGAACCCCTGTATCAATGTCATCAGGATCAAGTACGATTGCTGCCTTTTTGTCATTCGCTTGGGCAATTTTCAAAATCCCTATGGAGGCGCCAACGGCATCCATATCAGGGGATTTGTGTCCCATAATCAACACTCTCTCACTTTCTTGCACGAGTTCTTTCATCGCATGGGAGATGACGCGAGCGCGGACTCTTGTACGTTTTTCCATTGGATTTGTTTTTCCACCATAGAAACGCACCTTCCCCGAATCATCTTTAATCGCTACCTGATCGCCTCCGCGCCCCAAAGCTAGATCAAGGCTGGATTGAGCCAACTCCCCTAGCTCAGGAAGACTAACAGGACCTACTCCAACTCCAAAACTTAACGTAAGGGGGACATTCTGGTTCGTAATGAGTTCCCGCACTTCATCTAAAATCTCAAATTTGGCGCGCTCAAGTGATTGCAAAATTTCCTGATTCATTACTGCCATAAAACGTTCCTGTGAGGTGCGTTTCAGATAAATTCCAAAGTCGCCAGCCCATTTATTGAGAATAGAAGTTACTTGTGAGTTAATTTGGCTTTTCGCTGTATCATCCATCCCTTGAGTGATTTCCTCATAGTTATCAAGAAAAATTACCGAAAGAACGGTTTGTTCATTTTGATAAAGGTTATGAATCTTGGTCTGATTCGTCCGGTCGAAAATGTATAACAACCGCTCATCTCGTTTAATTAATGTATGAAGCTTGTAATCCCCAATTTCAATCCACGTTTCATCCTTATCCTCTTTAATTTGAGGAATAAGATCATCTGAAAGGTTATTCAAAGACTCTCCAACGATCGTATTATGTTTCGTGAACTTATGCATATAAGGATTTGCCCACTCCACCTTATAATCCTCACTATATAAGACAATCCCAATAGGCATCTCTAACAGCGCCTCTTCACCTACTTTTTTCACACGGTAAGAAAGCGTCGAAATATATTCTTCTGTTTCACTAATCATATGCTTCTCTGTGCGCACACTATAGAAAATTGATGCCGCCAAAAAGAGAGTCATCAATAAACCAAGCATCCACTGGTAATACCAAATGAACGCAAGCAACAGCAGAGAGATGACATAGATCACCCACAGGTGTCCACTCATAGTCGGTTTTTTAAAAAAGTTCGGCATTTCATTCAGCTCCTGCCATCATATACGAGCGATCGTTATTTCTTCGTTTGCAAACGTTCCCTTAGCGAAAACCCTATATCAATTATACCTAAGATTCGTACGAGATAAAGGAGGATTGTCGGCAAAAGTGCACATCCAACAATTGCCAAAATCGGCAGTGCTTTTGACTTGTTTTTTACATGGGTATAGAAAGCTATAAATGCAAACCCCTGTAGTATCAAAAGCGTGCCTGTCAATGTAAATACGTTAACCGCAGCCAGATAACCAACTCCGTCACCTGCTGCAAACGCATAGTTTAATATTAACGCAAAAAAGTAATACCATAATACGGAGGTAGGCAGGGTAAAGTTACGAAATGCTGGAAAATGAAACTTTTTACCCTCTACACGATTTATTAGTTTATAGCTTAACCATTGGCTTAAAAAAGCATAAATAATCCCTAAAATAGCAATCAAACTAGGTATTAAGTCAGGCAGAGTCTTGAATTGTTCTCGTAACCCCTCAAGCTGCTCCTCGATTTGCTCCCCCCCGCCAAAGGTTGCAAGCATTTCTTCAGTTATCGAAAAAGTCTCATTCAAGGAGGCGCGTATTTGTTCTGTCCAATTCACTCCAAAGAACAGCTGTGACAGTAAGTAAACAGCAACAATCCCTATAATAAACCCAATTGAACCTACAGCCCAAGTTTCATACGAAGATCGCTTATGATACATCGCTGATCCCGCAAATATTCCACCAATCCCTGTGAGTAATGTTACCGGTAGAGAGAAAACTGTTGCAAATAGCAAAGCAAAAATAACAACCGCTATCAGCATAAGTCCTCCTGCCTTCCACCCATGACGATAGGTGTAGAATATGAAAGGTATAGGTAAGGTAAACAATAATAGGGATCCAATAATCCCTGGAAGGAAGAGAATTAACAATAACTCTAGCAGATAAACTCCCGTCATTAAAGCCCCTTCAGTAATTCTTCTTGTATCTTTCATCCATTTGCACCTCATCTTTAATCAAGCTATCCTAACTTCATCATTTTAACATACAAACCTGCTTAACATCTTCTCTCAACATTTTGTCTTAACATCAGATTATCTGGTATGATAGGAAACAATAAACTCAGATAGGGGGATCCTCCATGCGAACCGATTATCATGTACATATGGCTGAGACAGGCAATTTAACCATTGATTACTTAAGAAATTACATTAAAAAAGCTCAGCAGGAGGGTATTGAGGAACTTGGCATTTCTGAACATGCTTACTTTTTTCAGGAAACGAGAAATATTTTATCAAACCCTTGGGTAGAAAATCGCCGAACACTTGACTTCAAGACATACCAGCAAATGTTCGATCAAGCAAACGAGGCCGGAATTCCTATTAAAATGGGGATCGAAATGGACTATATGCCAGGTAAAGAAGCTGAAATGCAAGAGTTTATCGAGGCCCGCCCTTTTGATTATGTAATAGGATCAGTACATTGGATTGATGAATGGGGAATTGACTTAGCAATTTTCCGTGAAGAATACGAGAAAAGAGATTTACACGAGGTCTATCGTCAGTATTTTGATCGAGTCGTTTCACTAGCCGAATCGGGGCTATTTGATTTTGTTGGCCACATTGATGTCATCAAAGTGTTCGGCTATCGTCCTGACGATCAAGCATTTCTCCGTGAACAGTACGAACGTGCAGCAGAAGCCTTGGCCAAAACAAATACCTGCATAGAAATAAGTACAGCAGGACTCAGGAAACCTGTGGGAGAGCTTTATCCAGACCCTGAGCTTTTACAAATCTGTAAAGAGAAAGGCGTTGGTATTGTACTATGCTCAGACGCCCATAAGCCGGACCATATTGGATATTGCTACGATGACGCAATCAAATTAGCGCGCTCCGCCGGATATGAGAAAGTACACGTGTTTACAAAGCGTAAAGCAAGCGTAAAGCCAATAAGGTAGGTAAAAATAACCCTCTTTGTTGTAGATGAAATCGATGTTGTTCCATGTCTGCTGTAAGGGGGGGTTAATTCTATGGACTGCAGCAGGGGGATATTTAATTAAGGGGGCTTTGAGACACACTTGTACTAGAAGTGTATTATGTGGTCCAGCGAGTACGGGCAACTCTACCACTAAAAGCAGGCAAGCTTTATAAGCCCACCCGCCCCCTTCATTATTGTTATAGTGTAAGGCATTGCACTTGTTTAATATCATCTACTCCTGCGAGCTGCTCACGACAGTTTTCTTCCACTTGCTTATCTACTGTTAGTACCATTACAGCGTCACCACCTTGATTCGTTCGCCCCACTTGCATCGTTGCAATGTTAACTTCATATTCTGCAAGTAAACTTCCAACACGGCCAATAGCGCCGGGCTGGTCTTTATGCTGGATGACGATTAAATGGCCATGAGGAACGACATCAATTGAATAATGGTCGAGCATCACAATCCTTGCCCCTAATCCATTCAACAACGTACCTGAAATGCTCCGAGTTTCACGATCAGTTTCTATTTCGATTCTCACAAGGTTAGTAAATCCTTTTGTTGAAGTCGATTTTTGCTCATTAATGACTATCCCTTTATCTGAAGCCGTTTTAAACGCATTCACATCATTTACTCGATTTCCAATATAACGGTGAAGTATTCCTTTCATCGCAATTCGTGTCAACGGTGTCGAATCAATATCGAGCAATTCCCCTGAGTAATAAACGGTAATTTGCTCAAGGGCGCCCTCGACAACTTTTGACAAGAATGCCCCTAACTTCTCAGAAAGCTGGAAGTATGGAGAAAGCCTCTCCATCATTTCTGCGGAAATTGAAGGCATATTGACGGGATGTTTTACCGTCCCTCCCCGCAAAAGCTCTATGACATCGTAGCTGACGTCTGTAGCTACATTTTCCTGCGCTTCTACGGTACTAGCACCCAAGTGCGGGGTTGCAATCACTTCTGACAGCGACAAGAGAGGATGATCGATAGCCGGCTCTTCTTCAAATACATCAAGGGCGGCTCCGGCAATTTTCCCACTCTTCACTGCTTCGTACAACGCATCTTCTTCGATGATTCCTCCACGAGCACAGTTGAGTATTCGAGCCCCCGTCTTCATTAACTGAATTGACTCCCGATTAATAAGATGCCTCGTTTCATCCATTAGAGGAGTATGGACCGTTAAGAAATCCGCTTGTTGTAGTACTTCCTCTAAGCTTCCATGACTAACGCCTGCCTTATCAGCCTTCTCTTTTGTAAAAAAAGGATCATAAGCGATCACGTTCATCCGGTGCCCTTTCGCACGGTGAGCTACTTCCTTACCAATACGGCCGAATCCAACAATACCCAATGTTTTATTTTTCAGTTCCACACCAACAAACTTTTTGCGTTCCCACTGATTTTGCTTCAGTTGATGATAAGCTTGTGGTATATTTCGGGCAAGTGCCATCAACATTGCCATCGTATGTTCTGCCGTTGAAGTCGTATTCCCATCTGGAGCATTAACAACGACAACCCCGTGCTCCGTTGCTGCTTCAAGATCAATATTATCGACACCCACCCCAGCTCGGCCAATCACCTTTAACTCCGGCGCCTGTTCAATCATCTCTCTCGTCACTTGTGTTTGGCTGCGTACAATAATAGCGTTACTTGCTCGTAATTCCCTCAAAAGCTGGTCATGACTTAATGATGGATTTACAATTGTTTCTACATCTGCTGCTTCAAGTAGTGGACGAATACCATCTTCACTCAATGGATCACTTATTAACACACGGTACACTTACTTCAACCCCTTTGTAGATAGACTTCTTGAGCAGTAGCTGAACCCGTTCCCTGCTTAAATGCATGGTCTAGACGCTTTGATAAAATTTCCAAAATACTAGTCTATTGCAGAACATTTGCCGTATGAGATTATCCCAGATGATCCACACGAGAGAGCATCCTTTAAATGTTTCCGCCCCTGCCGTCATTAACCCGAAATCCCTACTGGCTAATTTTACGTAGCTGCTCCACTTCAAATGACAGAGGCTTCACAGAATTAACAGGGAGAAGCTGACTCATTTAAAATTAAACAGGAGATTCATAGTCGTGGAATCCCTTTGTCCTTTCTTCACGTACAAATTGCCTCATACGGTAGAAAAATGATATTCCTTTATCCTATCAAAAGAATCACTGTTGTCAATCCAATAAAACTTTATGTCGAAATACTTTTTTTCTTTTTTTTCTTTATAAAGATGGTGAAAGTTTTCAAAAGAGTCTGTATAATTCATTAAGTAGCTAATTTTTAGAAAATTAGAACATTAGGGGGAGGATTACTTTGAAAAAACACAACGGTTTATGGCTATTATTCGTCTTCATGCTAACACTGATTTTAGCCGCATGCAGCGGTGGTGGTGAAAGCACATCAAGTAATTCTAGTGAAGAAGAAGGCAGTTCCAGTGAAAGTGGAGGAGAAAGTGACGTAAAACAAGAAATTACCATCACTGCAAAAAGTGAAATTGCAAGTATGGATCCTTCATTAATTACAGACACGGTTTCATTCCAATGGGCAGGTGAAACATTAGAAGGGTTGTTCCGTTTGGACAAAGATGGCAACCTTTCACCGGGCATTGCCAAGGACAGTTCTGTAAGTGAAGATGGAATCACTTGGACGTTCAATTTACGCGAGGATGCGGAATGGGCCAATGGTGACCCTGTTACGGCGCACGACTTTGTTTATTCATGGCAACGTGCTGTAACTCCTGAAACAGGCTCAGAATATGGACCATACTTCCTTGGAGGCGTTGTGAAAAACGCAACAGCTATTAGTAATGGGGAAATGGATCCTAAGGAGTTAGGTGCTGTTGCCGTAGACGATCATACATTAGAAGTTACCCTAGAGAAGCCGATACCATACTTTAAGGGCATGACAGTATTCATTACATTCATGCCTCTCAACCAGGATTATGTTGAAGAGCATGGTAAAGACTTCGGTACAGAAGCCAAGTTTACATTGGCAAATGGTCCATTTAAGATGACAGAGTGGAACCACGGTGAAGGTTGGACACTTGAAAAAAATGACTCATACTGGGATGCCGATGCAGTCAAACTACAAAAACTTGAAGGAAAAGTCATTAAAGAAATTTCCACAGGTGTCAATTTATACGAATCCGGCCAAATTGACCAAACAGAATTAAACGCTGAATTTGTTGACCAATACTCTACTACAGAGGATTTCAATGTGGCTGAACAGCCATACCTATATTTCCTTAAATTCAACCAAGCAAACGAGATATTAGCGAACATTGATGCACGTAAAGCGATTTCACTTGCGATTGACCGTCAAGCTTTAGCTGACGTCATTTTAAACGATGGATCTGTTCCGGCTGAGGGGTATGTTCCATCAAATTTTGTAAATAAACCAGGTACGGACAAAGACTTCCGTGAGGTTCAAGGATCACTCGTCGAGGCTAACGAACAAAAAGCTGCAGAACACTGGCAGAAAGCACTCGATGCACTTGGGAAAGAAGAGGTTACGCTAGAAGTTTTAGGTGATGACACAGGAACATCACAAAATGTTATGGCCTATTACAAAGACCAACTAGAAACGAAACTAGAAGGACTTACCATCGATCTTGTTCAAGTACCATTTAAAGAACGTGTACGCCGCGGACAGGATTCAGAGTTTGAAATCCTTGCTGCTACTTGGGGGCCTGATTATGTCGACCCTAACACATATTTAAATATGTATTTGACAGACGGACAAAACAATAACATGAACTTCTCTAGTGAAGAGTATGATTCCCTCATCGCCAAAGCAAATGGTGAGTATGCACAGGATCCACAAAAACGTTTTGAGACTTTCTTAGAAGCTGAACGATTGCTTCTGGAGGAATACGCTGCTGTAGCACCTATCTATCAGGATGCTAAAGCACAATTATTCAGGCCGACAATCAAAAACGCATTCCCTACACCTACTGGTCCAGAGTTCGAATTCAAATGGGCATATGTAGAAGAATAATTATACAAAATACCTCTGTTGTTAAAAATGCAGCAGAGGTATTTTTATATTTTATTTAATCTAAACTTCCCTCTGGACCAAAAAATTCATAATTTCTTCGTTCCACAGGTACATCCCACTCTATAAGCGATCTATGAACTGTCTTCATAAACCCTTCTGGACCACAATAATAAAAATCCGCTTCTGGCGGGACTACTCTCCGCAGCCAAGCAAGATCAATATACCCTTCCTTATCATAATCACAATCTGTCTCCATAGGCGAATCATAAATGATATGGGTTTTAACAAACGGAAATTCCTGACTCATTTGTTTCATATCTTCCTTAAAAGCATGAACGCTTCCATTACGAGTTGCATGAATGAAATAAATATCACGGCTTTGATCTTTTATCGTTGAGGTTTTCATCATACTTATTAAAGGTGTTAAGCCAACACCCCCACTAATAAGAACAACAGGATTCACAGATTCCATATCTAAGTAAAAATCTCCCGCAGGTGCACTGATGGATATTGCATCCCCTTCACCTACTTGAGTGTGTAAATAAGTAGATACAACACCTGCTGGTTTCCCCCCATTCTCATCTTCTCTTTTTACACTTATACGATAATAGTTATTCCCTGGTGAGTCCGACAAACTGTATTGTCTTAAATGTGTGTGGTTCTCCCCAGGGATCTCGGCCTTAATCGTAATATATTGGCCGGGCCTATAAGCAGCTAACTCCCTACCGTCGGCAGGCTGTAGGTAAAAGGATGTAATGACATCACTCTCCTTAACCTTTTTCCATACACGAAACTCACGGGAATCCTTCCAACCGCCTTTTTGTGAAGCAGCTGCTTTATACTTCTGCTTTTCAACTTCTATAAATGCATTCGCAATCACTCCGTAAGCCTCGCCCCACGCCTCGATAATGTCGTCTGTTGCGGCATCACCAAGAACCTCTTTAATTGCTAAAAGTAAGTACTCACCGACAATAGGATAATGCTCAGGTTTCACGTTCAAACTACGATGTTTTTCTGATATTTGCATCACCGTCGGCATTATTGCGCTCAAGTCATCAATATGTTGTGCCGCAGCATACACTGCATTTGCCAAAGCTTTTGGCTGTCTTCCTGCCTTCTGGTTCGTTTGATTAAAAAGGTTCTTCAACTCAGGATAATCAGCAAACATTTGCTGATAAAAGCAAGTTGTAATATCTTCCCCACGCTCAGCTAGCACAGGTACTGTTGACTTAACGATTCTTACTGTTTCCTCGCTTAATTCAGTTTTTACAGACACCGCAACACCCCTTTATTTAAAGATGTATTTCCAATACATCTTTATTGTAAAAATAATTCACCTATAAAAGCAATACTTTCAATACACCTTTTGTGACAATATTATTAAAGTATTCTTATAGTGTGTGTTCAAAAAGTTGACGAATGAGAACATCGACACTAGCACGTCTTGTGCGTTCCAAGAAGTTCGAGGTACGAACGTTTTGAGGACCACAGTGTATATCTTTCATACATGAGGAACGGAAAAACCGAGCAACGAAGAAATGTGTTGTTTACCTTTCGGGGACTATTTGAACATCCTCTCATAAGCCAAAAATAAGACAACCCTTTTACAAATATGATAAGCTAATAAAAAAAGGGGAATGAGGTTTTTTATACATGCGTCTAAAAAAATATACCGATTATGCTCTTAGAGTATTAATCTATACAGCCTCTATACCCAAGGAAGAATTAGCAAGTAAAAAAGAAATATCCTATATTTTTCATATATCTGAAAACCATTTAGGTAAAATCATACACCAGTTAAACAAATTGGAATTAATCGAAACCATACGGGGTAGAAACGGTGGCATTAAGTTGGCTAAAGCACCTGAAAGCATCAATATAGGTTATGTTGTTAGAGCAATGGAAGACGACTTTCTGTTGCTAGAATGCTTTGACCGCAAGACTAACTACTGTGTAATCACACCCGCTTGTAAATTAAGACATATATTAAATGATGCCTTATACGCTTTTCTTGAGGTACTCGATCAATATACACTCAAAGATTTATTATCAAATAAAGATGATTTAAGAGAGTTAATGGATATTACCTAGTTTAGTTGTCTATTGTAACGTTATGTAAGATGCTCTCAAACAGCATACAAAAAAGCCGTTCAGTCCTGGTTTAGACTAAACGGCTTTTTTCGTCCGCTATTATTCAGCAGTGTAAGGCAATAGTGCCATTTGACGAGAGCGTTTGATCGCCTTTGTCAATTTACGTTGATACTTAGCAGAAGTTCCAGTTACGCGACGAGGAAGAATTTTTCCACGGTCGGAAATGAAACGTCTTAGCAAGTCTGTATCTTTAAAGTCGATGTGTGTGATTCCGTTTGCTGTGAAGAAACACACCTTTTTGCGTTTACCGCGTCCACGACGTGCCATGAGGCGTTCCCCCCTTCTCTATTTTAAAATGGTAAATCATCATCTGAGATGTCGATGGGTTCTCCATTATCTGCGAATGGATCATCATCTTTTTTATTATTATTAGAACCGAAGTTATTTCCTGATGGTTGCTGATTCTGATTTGGCTGGAATCCTGAACCTTGTGGGTTACCTCCACCTTGTGAAGAACCTTTAGATTCTAGGAACTGTACGCTGTCCGCAACAACTTCTGTTACAAACACACGCTTACCTTCTTGATTATCGAAGCTTCGAGACTGTAAACGCCCGTCCACACCAACAAGACTACCTTTGTTCATAAAGTTGGCGAGGTTTTCAGCAGCCCGTCTCCAAACAACGCAATTAATAAAATCTGCATCACGATCACCCTGATTATTAGAGAATGGGCGATTCACTGCAACAGTGAAATTGGCAACAGCCACTCCATTTGGCGTATAGCGTAAATCCGGATCCTTCGTTAATCTGCCGACTAAAACGACACGATTTAACATCAGAACCACTCCTTATTTGTCATCTTCACGTACAGCGATGTGGCGGATAACATCATCCGAGAACTTCGCTTGACGGTCGAATTCATTGATCGCTTCACGATCACCCTTAAAGTTGATCGTTAGATAGATCCCATCACGATAGTCGTTAATTTCATAAGCAAGACGACGCTTGCCCACTTCCTTAACATTTTCAATCTCCGCTCCATTGTTTGAAAGAATCCCGCTGAAACGCTCAACTACAGCTGTTTTAGCTTCCTCCTCGATGTCTGGGCGGATGATGTACATGATTTCGTAATTTCTCATCCGTTTTCACCTCCTTATGGACTTAACGGCCCCTTTAAAGTTAAAGGAGCAAGGAGTAATTTAACTATCATTACTCACAATGTTGTATTATATCAAAAGTGCGATAGAATTTCAATACGTTAACGAAGAGACCCGGATTACAGCTTATACGTTAAAACGGAAATGGATAACATCTCCATCTTTCACCAAATATTCTTTACCTTCTAAACGAACACGTCCGCGATCCCGAGCTACCCCCATTGTTCCAGCGTCAACAAGGTCCTCATAGGATACCGTTTCCGCACGAATAAAACCTCGTTCAAAGTCCGTGTGAATAATTCCTGCAGTTTGAGGAGCTGTCATTCCTTCTTTAAACGTCCAAGCACGAACCTCTTGTTCACCAGCTGTAAAATAGGTAGCTAGTCCTAAAAGGTTGTATGTCGCTTTAATCAGCTGATCAAGCCCGGATTCTGCAATTCCAAGGTCCTCAAGAAACTCCAGTTTCTCTTCTCCCTCAAGCTCAGCAATTTCCGCCTCGATTTTGGCACAAACAACGATCACCTCAGCATTCTCTTGAGCGGCATACTCACGAATCTGCTTCACCTTTTCATTGTCGCCTTCTCCAATCTCATCTTCACTGACGTTCGCTACATAAAGAATGGGCTTAGCTGTTAACAAATGTAGTCCCTTAACGATCTTTTGCTGGTCACTAGAGAACTCAACTGCACGAGCAGGTGTCTCCCCCTCTAATCCATCCTTGAGCTTCTCAAGCACCGTATATTCAGCAACAGCGTCCTTATCCTTTTGGCGAGCCATTTTAGCTACGCGATCCATCCGTTTAGAAACGGTCTCAAGATCAGCCAAGATTAACTCCAGATTAATCGTTTCAATATCAGAAATTGGATCTACTTGTCCAGAAACGTGCGTAATATTCTCATCCTCAAAGGCACGAACGACGTGACAAATCGCATCAACCTGGCGAATATGGGATAAGAACTGGTTACCAAGCCCTTCCCCTTTACTTGCACCTTTTACAATTCCAGCAATATCCGTGAATTCAAAAGCTGTTGGAACAGTTTTCTTTGGTTTAACAAGCTCAGTGAGCTTGTCCAAACGAGGGTCTGGAACCTCCACGATCCCAATGTTTGGATCAATGGTGGCAAACGGATAGTTCGCAGACAGAGCCCCAGCCTGTGTAATTGCATTAAATAGCGTAGATTTACCCACGTTAGGCAAACCTACAATACCTGCTGTTAGTGCCATATAAGACTTTCACTCCTTAAGGATTTACATACATGTATGTTCGGTCATACCAATTATAGATACTGTACTGAAAAATAACAAGCTATGCAAAAATGCAAAACAGACCTCGAAACGAGGCCTGTTTTGTAACTTCCTCTATCTTTTTTTAAAAAGTCGCCATCAGTGCACGATTGGTTTAGGTAATATCAACCCAATTAACCGCTCTCCACTATTTGTATCCCTTCTGTTATTCGCTCGTCTCTAGTACTTTCTTCATCTTTGTTTCAAACTTTTTCCTCGGGATTAGCACACTGTGTCCACAGCCTTCGCATTTAATGCGAATGTCTGCGCCCATACGAATAATTTTCCAGCGGTTCTCTCCGCACGGATGAGCTTTCTTCATTTGGACAACATCGTTTAATTGATAGGTTTTATCCGGCATACCTTCTCCTCCTGGTTTTAACTAAGATGTTTCTTGGGTCGATTCTTCTTCATGACGAGAATACATTACAATACGCGGGTAAGGGATTTCAATTCCTTTTTCCTGTAGACGCTGTTTCACTTCCTTGCGAATCATGCGAGCAACACCCCAGTGCTCCATAGGAACTGTTTCACCAATAATTCTCATAATTAATTCAGATGCATTTAAATTATCTACACCAAGCAATTCTGGCATTGCTGTCATTTGTTCATAACGTTCTGGTAGTTCTTCCAGCAGTTCAGAAATTACTTGTTCCGCCTGTTCAACATCATTTTCATAAGCTATTCTTACATCAACTACAGCAATACTATTATGAATAGAATAGTTTGTCACTTGTGTAATATTTCCGTTCGGAAGGATATGTACCTCTCCTGTCCAGCTTTTCACCTTAGATGTACGAAGTCCTATTTCTTCTACAAACCCCTCTACACCAGAAGTTAGAATATAATCACCTACTGAAAACTGATCTTCAAAGATAATAAAAAAGCCTGAAATGATATCACGTACAAGGTTTTGGGCCCCAAAGCCGATAGCTAAACCGGCGACCCCTGCACCAGCAAGCAACGGGGCTATTTTAATAGTAAACACTTCTAGTATCATAATAAACGCCGTGAAATAAACAATATAGGTCAGTGTATTAATCACAAGCTTCTTAAGGGTAGATTCACGACGAGCTGTTATTCTAAACGGGCCCCGTCTGCGGTTCTCGAAAAACTGTGAAATAATTTTACTGCCAACTCGAATGATGAGAAACGAAATGAATAGAATCAGCAATATTTTGAACAAGCCTTCCGCCAAAGCAATCCATAAATCAGGTCCCGTCAGATACTCAACGGCTTTTTCCCATTGTAAAACGAATTCCTCCATTATTCCCCCTCCTAAGATCCAATGAATATGGAACTTATTTTAACAGGTTTTCATCGAATTTTGAATCGGTGCAGGAAGGGAGATAATAGGATTGAGGCCAATACATATAAATTCAGGAGGCCATATAATGGATACAAATATTCAATTAGTGTTGAAAAGCCAAAAGATGTAAAAGGAAGCATGATTGCTATAGTTGCCATAGCCAGTACCCACAAAGGCTGGCGTAAATAGTCTCTAAAGCGAGTAACCAATCCAAGGATGCCCGAAGCTGCCGTTGTAAAGATCGCTACCCACATGACGATAGACATAAAGACCATCATTTCAAAGGGATAATGCTTCAATATGGCAAATAATGGTATTTCATATAAAATGATATCTTCTGAAATTTGAATCAAACTATTATTATATAAATAGGAAACAACACCAAGTACAAGACCACTCCCCACACTCGCTACCCATATCTCTCTTTTGCTTTCCATTTTATTCCCAATCGCCCCGAGAACAGCAATCAATGGAACGATGTTAAGTGCTGTAAAAGGAAAGGCAGCAGTCCAGTTGCTTGTCTCATTGATATGGGCGAACATAGAAAGGTTCTGGTCTGTAATAAAAAGGATCAAAACAAAAAGCAATCCGCCAATCAATAAAGGTAAAATCAAGCTGTTTACGGCTACAATTCCTTTCACATCCCAGACAAACAGCAAGATTAATGGAATGATGAGAGCCAGTACACCTAAACGATAGGAAAAGTGAAAAGCCTGCCATGTTGCACCACTACCTGCAAGCATAATTACCGTCGTCGTAAACAAATATAAAATAATCATCCCATCGTAGACGCCCGTTAAGTGCCTTCCCACAATTTTTCTAAGTACAGGTAGATAGTGTCCAGCCCTCTGTTCATAACTGATCTTCATAATAGTCATGCAACAAATAATGAACATAATAGTAAATAACAAGATAGCCAGACTACTATCTTGTCCAAAAAACTGCCATAGTTCTCTACCTGAAGCGTATCCTGCTCCAATCATCGTGCCTATAATCAAACACATCCATTTGAGTCCTGCTTTCACAAGCGACCGCTCCCTACTCAAGTATTTTGCCACGTATAGAAACAAGAATATCCTTATATACTGTTACTAATATGTGTCTGGAGGAGTTGCTATGAATGTTAGGGACAAGTTTTCAAAAGGGGAGCAGCGCGTGCATGTTGACCATCCGCAAATGAGTGAACAATTAAGTGATTATTTGCTTCAATCCCTTCCAAATAATAAACAGGTGATCATTGCATGTATTGGTACCGATCGTTCAACAGGCGATTCATTAGGGCCTCTGATCGGATCGATGCTTCAAGATAGGCCTTTCAAAACCTTCCATGTATATGGAACATTAGAAGAACCCCTGCATGCATTGAACTTAAAAGAGACGATAAAGGCCATTCATCGCACTCATCCACAGCCTTTTATTCTTGCCATCGACGCTTGTCTCGGGAAAAATTCTTCCGTTGGGAGTGTTTCGATAGGACAGGGAACTCTCAACCCTGGAGCAGCTCTGAAAAAGGACCTTCCTCCTGTTGGTGACATGCATATAAGTGGAATGGTTAACGTTGGTGGGTTTATGGAGTACGTTGTCTTACAAAACACACGTCTTCATCATGTAATGAATATGGCGGCCAAGATAGCTGCTGGAATCCGTCTTGCCGAAAAGAAACGAAGTTATGTGTATCAACCTTACTCAGCAGCAACAAAAAAACAACAACGGTAACATTTCGTTGCTGCTTAAAACCACTGCATAATATATAAAATCACCCCAACCATAAACAAAGAGGGTAATAAATTTGCGACTCGTATTTTGGTTAACTTTAGTAAATTTAGACCAATGGCTACAATGAGTAATCCTCCGGTTGCGGTCATTTCTATAATAAATAAGTCAAGCATTTCCTGTGGAATCCACCGGTTAATTTGTGTTGCAAGTAACGCAATCGAACCCTCATAAAGCACAACTGGAATAACCGAAAAAATTACACCGATCCCTAATGTAGATGTCAATACTAGGGCAACAAACCCATCTATAATCGCTTTAGTAATCAACACCTCATGATCGTTTCGAAGGCCACTATCCAGTGCACCAATAACAGAGAGGGCACCAATGACAAAAATAAGCGAAGCTGTAATAAACCCTTGAGCAATTGTAGACTTCTGATCAGGCTTTGTAAGCTTTCTCTCAATCCAACGTCCAATATACTCCAAACGCTCTTCCAGATGTAAACCCTCTCCCAAAATGGCACCAGTTAACAAACTAAGCAGCACAACAACAATGTTAGACGTTTCAAATCCCATCTGCATTCCAATCAGAATAACAGCTAAACCGACACCACTCATCACCGTTTCCTTAAAACGCTCGGGAATTTTAGTAAAGAATAAACCTAATAGGGAACCGCCAAAGATACACACTCCATTTATAATTGTGCCCAATAAGACCATAATGCTCGCTCCAATGATTTGTTTCACGTGAAACTATTTTATATGTAAGAAAAAGGCCTGGAACTTCCATACGACCAGGCTTCAAGCTCTTATTCATTTTCAAACCAGTGCAAAATTCTTTCTAAATCCTCATCATTAAAAAACTCAATCTCAATTTTCCCTTTACGTTTACCTTTATGAATGGTTACATCTGTTCCAAGGCATTTTTTGAGGCTTTCTTCCCTTTCACGAATAAAAATATCCTTTTCCGGTTCTTTTTTCACCTGCTCGTTCTTTCGATCATTTAATTCTAGAATGAGCTTTTCTACCTGGCGTACGTTTAACCCTTCCGCTTCAATCCTTTCCATAACAGGGAGGACCTTTTTCTTATCTTTCAACCCTAGTAAGGCTCTTCCATGCCCCATTGATAAGGACCCGTTGTTAATTCGCTCACTCACTTCAGTGGGGAGTGTAAGCAATCGTACCAGATTCGCAATATGGGAGCGGCTTTTACCAAGCCGTTTAGAGAGACTATCTTGAGTCACACCTAATTCTTTGATGAGGTTCTGATAGGCGTGTGCTTCTTCAATAGGTGTTAAATCCTCACGTTGAAGATTTTCTAGCAATGCTAACTCCATCATTTGATCATCGGTTAACTCTCGGATCAAAACAGGTACCGATTCAAGCCCCGCTTTTATAGCTGCACGAAAACGACGTTCCCCTACCACAATTTCATAGCCTTTAATACTATTCCTGACAATTAAAGGTTGAAGGATTCCATGCTCCTCTATCGATTGTTTCAACTCTTCAATGGCTTCCTCAGTGAAGTGTTTACGCGGTTGATATGGATTGGGTCTACAACTTTTCACTTTTATTTCATGAATCTGCTCATCGCCTTCCGCATTCATGTCGGTAAACAGAGCATTTATTCCTTTACCTAACCCTCTCGCCATTTGCCATCACTTCCTTCGCTAAGTCTAAATATACTTCAGCCCCACGTGATTTGGCATCATATAAAATAATTGGCTTGCCGTGACTGGGAGCTTCACTTAAACGAACATTACGTGGAATAATTGACTGATATACACGATCCTGAAAGTACTTTTTCACTTCCTCAATAACTTGGATACCTAAATTTGTACGAGCATCCAGCATTGTTAGTAGGACCCCTTCAATCATAAGATTCTTATTTAAGTGTTTCTGAACAAGTCGAATCGTATTCAATAGTTGGCTCAAACCCTCAAGAGCATAGTACTCACATTGAACAGGGATCAATACTGTATCCGAAGCTGTCAAAGAGTTGATTGTCAAAAGACCTAATGACGGCGGGCAATCAATAATGACATAATCATATTCATCTTTCACTTCATCAATGGCATGCTTGAGCCTCACCTCTCTTGAAATCGTAGGCACAAGTTCAATTTCAGCTCCAGCTAGCTGGATAGTCGCAGGAATAGCATCTAAATTTTCTACCATTGTTGAAGTGCGTACCTGGGGGCATCTACTCCATCCACCAGCACATCATAAATGCATTGCTCAACGGCCCCTTTTTCCACACCCACTCCACTTGTTGCATTCCCTTGTGGGTCAATATCAACTAAAAGCACCTTATTATTTAAATAAGCTAAGCATGAACTTAAATTAACGGCTGTTGTTGTTTTTCCAACGCCACCTTTTTGATTGGCAATGGAAATCACTTTACCCATGCTGTCACCTGCCTCTTCCCAATTACTTAACGTACGTATGTTCAAATTTATTTGTTCAATTGATTTAAAAATCAAATCGCAGCTTTACATTTATTTTTAAAAAACCCATCTTCACAGCTGTTAGATGGGCGAGGCTTCAATAAGCTATGGTTTTTTCTTAGGGATTTTTATAGTGAATTGATAATAGTCGTCGTGTTCTTCTTCGTTCGTTTCCAGATCAACACCAGTATCCGACACCATATCAAGCGATTGACGAATTGTATTCATCGCAATCCTCATGTCTTTATTGACACCTTTTAGCTTCGGTTTTTTCTTCTTGGGTTTCGGATCTTGGAGCTTCGCAATCCGTTCCTCCGTCTGCTTTACATTAAGCTGTTTCTCAATAATTTCATCAAGAAGTTTTTCTTGATTCTCCTTATCTTTCAAAACAATCAGAGCCCTAGCATGCCGTTCCGTAATCTCCTTATCCATCACTGCCTGCTGGACAGACTCAGGGAGTTTGAGCAGTCGCATCTTATTGGCAACTGTTGATTGGCTTTTACCAAGACGTTGAGCAAGCGCCTCTTGAGTCAACTCATGGATTTCAATCAACCGTGCATACGCTGTAGCTTCCTCTATAACTGTTAACTCTTCACGCTGTAAGTTTTCAATTAAGGCAACAGAAGCTGTTTGAGCATCATCCATATCTCGAAGAATAGCAGGAATGTTCTCCCATTCAAGTAATTGAACAGCGCGCCACCTGCGCTCTCCTGCAATTAATTCATACTGCTCCTCATTTAAACGACGAACTACAATCGGCTGAATCATCCCATGCGTATGTATCGTTTGGGCGAGTTCACTAATCTTTTCATTGTTAAAAATGGCCCTTGGCTGATAACGGTTCGGCTGAACACGTTCGACAGGAACCTGCATGACTTCATCAGGATTGTATTCTTCTTCGTTATTATTACTATCTGAATCTGACTTGTCTCCCAGCCCGAACAGACGACTAAAAGGATGTAACACGATCAGACACCACCTTTTTTCAATCAAGCACACGATCAAATATGTTTCACGTGGAACATTACTTTATCAATAGAAAAAAGCGCCGCAGGCTTATGAGCTGCTGCGCATACGTATGCCTTTTTTGAATCTATTATTTATTTTATCATATTTTGACTAGTAAAAGTATCTAGTAAATCGAATATTTCTATTATCGACTTTTTACTACAAAACATTAGCTAAAAACCAAAATCTTACCCTTATTGTACGATGCTTTCTTTAAAATTTCGACCTTCTGCAACAATCGCGAAAACTTCTAGTGTATGTTCAAAAAGTTGACGAATGAGGACCACAGCGTATGACTTTCTTACGTGAGGACCGGAGAATCCGAGCAACGAAGAAATTCACCGTTTATCATTTGGTAACTTTTTTAACATCATCTTCTAACAGATCTTCGTAAAATTTAAGTTTTTTGCGTACAGTCGAAAAGCCCTAATAGGTTGGATTCCTGCAATTATCTATTTCTTTTGTTTAAAAATTCCACCTCACCAACTTTTATTCCCTTAAAAAGACGCCTCCTTAATTTTAGGAAAGCGTCTATTTGATAAGCCATTTATAGTACTAATTCTCGCTTTCAAACAAGTACATAAACTCTCCATACCCCTTTTCTTCAAGGTTTTCCTTAGGAACAAAATCCATAGCTGCAGAGTTCATGCAATAACGTAAGCCTGTTGGCTTTGGACCATCGTTAAAAACATGACCAACATGTGAATCAGCTTCCTTGCTTCTAATCTCTGTTCTAGTACCAAAGATACCAGGATCCTCTTTTTTAACAATATTCCCCTCAACTAACGGTTTAGTAAAACTCGGCCAGCCTGTACCTGAATAAAATTTATCAGTGGAGCTGAAAAGAGGCTCTCCAGATATAATGTCTACATAAATCCCCTCTTTTTTATTATCCCAATACTTATTTTCAAAGGCCTTTTCTGTTCCATTCTTTTGAGTGACATTATATTGTATGGGTGTAAGCATTTCTTTTAACTCGGCTTGAGAATATGTGACCTTCTCTCCGCCATCATTTTTCACTTCAACTGTACGTTCCTTATTGCGTTCTTCACCAAATATCTTATTATAGACTCCTGGACCAATGAAGACAGCCAAACCGACCAAGGCAACGATTGAAACTAACAAAAATTTATTCACTTTTTTTGCCTCCTTTTTCTGTATAAAGGTTCATCATACCCACCAGGGTTAAGAGTTTACAGTTATAATGTTAACATTAATAGAAGTATCAGCTAATTTATATGCTTACTCCTTTTATTGTGATAACAGCTTTCCATTCGTTATAATTATATATATATTAATAAAGGAGCATGATTTATGGATCGTAAAGAAATGGAAGATCAAGTGATACAAAGCTATCAAAAAGACGAGCAGATGATGATCCTTGTGTTTGCTCAGTGGTGCATCAATCACGAACTGGATCCTGTTTCGCTATATAAAGAAGCTTATCCTGATCAAATAGACAATGATTCATTAAGACAAGCCTTAGAGTTAACTGTCTCTAAAAAAGAAGCCGAGGATATCCCGGACCAAACTCTTCTCGGTGTACTATCTTTATTCGGCAACGATGATTTAGCCTTTGTGGTAACTGAATACATGGATAAAAGGAAATAAAGTGGCTTCTGTAGAATGCCACTTTACTTTATCCTAAGTATTATCTAGCTATATTTAAATATCTTATTCCATTCCAAACGCTTCTATGATGTTGTTGTTTCACGTGAAACGTTTTAGAGAAGTTCTTCAGAAAAAATAAATTTATCTTTTATGTGATTCGGTAAAGTTCAAGCTGTCTTCAACGAAGGATGAAGATAGAAGGACGAGGCAATCACAACGATCACTCCTCCCAAAAAAATTGTAGCCTCCGTGCTGGACCATTCAGAGATGACCCCAGCCATGAGAGCCGCTGCAGGCATCAAAATCCATGTCATGAAACGGCTTGTAGCTTGAACTCTCCCTAACAATTGACTAGGCGTAAGCCTTTGACGAATCGTTACAATGGAAGGACTCTTAATTGCTGCACAAAAAGTCCCTACTGCATTCATCACTACCAACCACCAGAAGGATTGGAAATGGCTAAAACCGATGATAGACACCCCTCCAATGAGAGAAGCAGTGAATAATATCTGCCTATAGGTCCACCATTTTCTTAAAATCGATGTTAAAATAGCCCCTCCTACCGCAGCCGCTCCTCCAAAAGATAACACCCATCCAATTTCCACAACTGTTAACCTTATCCCATCCCTCATGTAGAAGACCATCATCGTTAAGAACAATGTCGTACCGAAAATAGAAAATAACATAGCTAAATTGGTGAAAAGAATGGGCTTTGTTTGCAATAAATACGAAAAGCCTTCTCTTATATCCTCCACTACCCCTTTTTGTCGAGAATCTTTTGCAGGTGATTGGATCTTCAAGGTGGACACAGCACAAAAGGCTAAGAAAAAGCTTAAGCTGTTAGCCATAAGGGCATACCCAGGATGGAAAGCGTTAATTAATATTCCACCCAATCCAGGTCCTACTAGTACGGCCGTTTGAAACAAACCTGTATTTATGGAATTTGCTTTTGCCAGTTCATTATTCCTAACCAATTGAGGAATTGTAGCAAATTGGGCTGTGTGATAGAGCTGACTCAATGTACCAATCAGTAGTGCCGCACTATATAACTGCCACATCGCGAGGGTATCCCTAATAAATAGCACTCCCACCGCACCAATGATCATTCCTCTTCCCGCATCACAAAGCAGTAATATCCCTTTGCGGTGAAAGCGATCCGCAATTACACCTGTTAGAGGCTGAAGTAGAACGGGCAAACGTTCTAGTGCAGCTACGAACCCCATGGCTAGTGGAGACCCAGTCAATGCTAAAACGATTAGCGGTAGTGCTAATAAATAGATTTGATCACCGAGGAAAGAGATCACATTTCCCCCTATTAAGCGAAAGGCGGGAAAGTTCCGTTTCCACTCTGGGGTTTCATCTGTGGAAGCATGACTGGATAACGGATCCATCATGGCAGACTACCAATGAAATGCTCAAGTTCTGTCGCCATCATATCGACCGAATTTTTCTTCAAACGATAAATGGAACGCTCACCTTCTACGATTCGGGCAGACTTCAACAGTTTCAAATGGTGGTGGATAGTTGATTTTCCCATGTTAAGGGTATCCGTAAGCTCATGTAAAGTACGTTCCTTTTCAAATAAAAGCTTAACTATTTTCATCCTCACTTCATCGCCTAATGCTTTATATTTCTGGACAAGAAATTGATCAGGAGCATAAGGGTCATCCTTATAAATGCTGTCATTGGAAACAGGATAATAGAAAATTTTTGTTCCCTCAATGTCCGCTTCCACGTTCCATGGCCGATACGTTCGTTGTGGAATTAATAGTACTCGGTACACACTTGGCTCTGGGAAATATTTGATACCTCCTGTCGCCCATTCTACAAGAGACTCCGCGTCTATATTTTTAGACATATCTTGCTTTGCTTTTTGATCACGCTGTAGTATGGCTTGCAATTCCTGTTCCTGAGGTATTATTACAGCTATGTACCAGCCTGTTATAACAGCGATTAAGTGGTTTTTAAGTTGTGTAGGATCTATAGTTGTTATAAAGGAAATGTATGTTTTAAAAAAGGGGTGGTTCTCTACTTCTATTTGTAACGACTTAACGGCCTTTTTATCCCCTTTAGATGCTTGGTCACGTAACTCTTGAAAAGCAAGGCCTAAATATGGCAAGCAAATATATTTGAGTTTGTTCACATCTAGTTGTTGGATAAATTCAATGAAGGCATCTAAGTTTGGAAAGGAATCTTGGTGAAGGAGTTGAAGCAATGACTTCCAAGTGTTGTTCTCTTCAACGTATTGAAGTTGGTCATTCATTTCATTCGAAAGTTGTTTCTTTACAGCATCCAAATCTGACTTTTCAAGCGTATCTAAAAGTGGAGTGTTCGTAACAGCTGCAATGCCAAGAGCAGCTTCGTAAAGCAATGACTGCTCTACTTTTGTCCGATAGGTTTCCCTTTTTCTACTTGTTGTTTGAATAACTTCCATCTCATCACCTCGGATATAATGTTTCATTAATTCTATAATATTAGAATAATAAATTCAATATATTTTTAACATTTTCGCTAGAGCATCCATGCTTTTGAAAGAACCTACTTATGCAAAACTCGAAGCGGGCGTTAGGGATTCTGGCAGGAACATCAAAAGCTATATTGAACAAATACCTTCCTAAAACACATAGAAAAGCTCAAGTGAGTTGGGCACTAAAAATAACTGGTTTCAGCTAAAAAGAAGCTGGTCACCTAAGGTATAGGTGGTCAGCTTCTTATATGTCGATCCTATTAAAATTCATAAACGTTCCTTTTTCGTGGACTTGGAAGTTAGGACTTTTTATGTGAATTACCTTCAGTGAAAAGCGCTTTAATTACTTTTATTTCCAAGTATTCTTCAAAACTCTAAGCCAGTTTTCATGCGTTAATTTACATAAATCTTTTTCACTAAAACCACGTGTTTTTAACAATCCAAGTACCTTTGGCACCCCAGTCACATCTCCTAATTCATCTGGAAGCGTTGTGCCATCAAAATCTGAACCTAGGACAACATGTTCGATGCCTATGCGGTTGGCTATATAATCAATATGCTTAACGATATCTTCTAAGGGAGTAGCTGTATCCAGCTTCCCATCCGGACGAAGCATGTTAACGGCATATGTTACCCCTACTACACCATTGGACTCGGCAATCGCATCCAGTTGTTTATCGGTCAAATTGCGTGATATTGGACATATCGCATGTGCATTCGAGTGAGTGGCCACTAAAGGAGCATCGGAAATTTCCGCTACATCCCAAAATCCTTTTTCATTAAGATGAGACAAATCTAGCATAATTCCAAGTTGATTACATTCACGAACCAAATTCTTCCCTGGTTCGGTAAGTCCGGGGCCAATATCAGGGGTGGAAGGAAACCGATACGGTACGCCGTGAGCGAAGTCGTTGGGGCGGCTCCATACGAGTCCTAATGAACGAAGGCCTGCCTGATAGTATACAATTAATGCGTCAAGGTCCGTGTCAATTGCCTCAGCTCCTTCAAAATGAAGAATGGCGGCAATGGTTTCTTTATGTACTAAGTTACTTAGTTCATCAATGGTTCGTACGACTTTGAAGCTTCCATTTGAATTTGCCTCCAAGCTAAACAGGTCTGCAACCATTGCATTTGTCATTCGATGACAGTATTCATATTCGGCCGGATCAGACAAGGGGAAATCATACCCCTTTTCAGTAGCGAATTTCTCAAAATCCGGAAGTAATGCACCTGTCGGATGAGGGCAAAATATCGCAAAAAACCCTCCACTAAGCTGCCCTTTCCTTGCTCGAGGCAAATCTATATGACCAATAGAGCTCTCGCTGAAAAATGAACGACCTTTCCCTATGTCTTGTTGGTGAAGGTTTAGCAATGTATCATTATGACCATCAATTATCGGGAATTGGTTCATGTCACTCCTCCTCTTTTCTTTAAGTGTGTGTTCAAAAAGGTGACGAATGAGAACGTCGACACTAGCACGTCCTGTGCGTCGCAAGAAGTCCGAGGCGCGACAGTTTTGGGCCACAGTGCAATACGTGAGGACCGGACAAACCGAGCAACGAAGAGTTTCGCCGTTAATCATTTGGTGACTTTTTGAACATCCTGAAATTCAAACAGTTATTTCAGTTTACCTAATGCTTATCCTAACACAGTGCAATAAGAATAATCAGACGTTGAACGTTGTAAAAAGGTTTGTAGTTCTGTTAAATCAT
Source organism: Halobacillus shinanisalinarum (assembly GCF_022919835.1). Taxonomy (NCBI): domain Bacteria; kingdom Bacillati; phylum Bacillota; class Bacilli; order Caryophanales; family Bacillaceae; genus Halobacillus; species Halobacillus shinanisalinarum. Next base: position 2,374,289 of record NZ_CP095074.1, read on the forward strand.
AATTGATTGAAATATACCCTTTTCTTTCTTGCTTCAATGCGCTCCACAAGTGAAGCATCTTTTCGTAAAGAATTTTTTAAAATAGGTGTTGCGGCGATCCATAATCCTTTTCCTTAAAAAAGATCAGCTTATCAACAAAGCTGACCTTTCATTATATGATTTAACAAACCATTAATTTGGTTTAATTGTTTTCTTAATCTCATGCTCATCATCCTCAACTATAGATAGATTTTCATCATTTGCTAAAGCCTGTTGCTTATCCTCTTTTGACTCTGTTAATTCATCTTTAGCTTCACCAACCTTGTCACCCACTTCTTTCAACTCATCGCTGGCCTCCTTGGCTGTAGAAACGATCTCTTCTGACTCTTCTTTGACTTCTTGAACCCTATTCGTTATCTCCTTTCCTTCATTATCAAGGATGTCTTGAATCTTATTAACTGCCTCTCTAGTAATGGAGGCTGTTTTTTGAATACGATCAACCAACTGGTTTTTCGCTCCTGCAGGGTCAGCTTTGACATTAGAAATATATTGACTTACTGTATTTTTTGTGGAACCGGATGTTTCTTTTAACCTGGTTCGTGCAGACGGGTTTCTAACTAAAACAAATGCCCCTCCTACTACAGCCCCTGCAGTCATGGCTAATGTTAATTTACCTTTTGTTGAATTTTTCTGAGTCTGTTTTTCATTATTATTCATGTTATTTGCCCCTTTCTATTCTTTAACAACATTCTATTAAGAAGGTATATCTTTTTTTGCCTCTGACTCCAAGTAATTTTTTGTTCGTTGAATTGAATCATACTTCACATGGCCAGTTGTAAATAATTTATCGGTCTTATTTCTGTACTTTTTCTGGATACTATCTATTGTGCTTCTTTTCATTGATCGGTCATCTAGTGATGTTTTTGATTTTAATAGAATCCCTCCTATAAAACCCACGAGTAGTCCAACAGTTGTACCGAATTTATTCACCTTCTTACGACCTTTAATGGTTTGACTCATGATGACCGACTCGTGGCTGCTGCTTCTTTTAAAGCTTTCCGTTTTTGAGTCAGGTAATAACCGAGGGCTACAGCTCCATACAAGCCGCCGACATCTTCTTCTTTAACGGTACTATTGCCATCCTTCGTACTCTTTTTCATAGATTTAGTCATGTCTGCTAGTGAGGAGGTTAGTTTTCTGGAAGAATCACCAATATCTCCAACAATATAAAAAAGCGGGCTTAAGGCTCTCACTTTCTCATTCACATCAGCTAACGTATCATTACTATTGTTTAAAATCTCAGTTGTCTGGGACATCACACCATCAAGCTGTTCCGGAAGCTTATCGACAGTTTTATTTACTCCTTTTAGTACATCAGCTAAATTATTTAATGTTTTTATAAGGAAAATTGATAGGATAGCAAAAGCAATCCCGATAATTAAAATACCAATTCCTAAATAATCCATGATATGACCTCATTTCTATTGCTAGTTTCTGTTCGTTTACATTAATTTTTGCTTTAGAACCTCAATATTTTACTTACTTTTCTTCCACTTTATATAAAGATTAATAAATGTATCCCCCCATCTCATGGCTTTAGCTACTTGATCAGTGTTTTGTTTAGAATAACGGGAGACACTTTCTGATAAACCATTGATCGGCTCATTCACATTTCCTACCGATGCCCCCACTTGTTGTAAAGAGTCAAAGAAACTGTCTACTGACTGACTCTTATGTTGGAGATCATCGACGGTCGCATGTGTCTCCTTTAATATATATTTCGTTTCTCTAATGATTTCTGATACTTTATCTTGTACACTTTCAAGGTTTTCAGATACGTTCTTCATTGTATCGGATGCGGCAATTAGAACCCTTACTACGTAAACCGTAACTACTGCAAATGAGATAGCCATAATTAATAGACTGATAGATGTTAACGCCATGAAACCACCTCTCTTCCTTTTCCATCAAAATACCCTTAATTTGAGAAACAAAACATAATACTCTACATTTTTCGCTATGTTAAGTAATACAAGTATTTCTTATTTTTATTGAACTTAGGAGTACCGCTTTTTATTCTTTATATTTCTTCGCTTAACACGGGGTTGGGTAGTAAGCAACACGCCAACGATTACGATCCCCGCTCCAACAATGTGCATGGCTGTAATTTATTCCCCTAACCATAAATAAGCACCCATCATTGTAACAACGGGAAGTAAATTTAAAAAATAGAAGCCTGGGATGCTCCTAGTATAGCAATGGCTTGATTATAAAAAATTAATGCTACCAAAGAGGGAAATATACCTAAGTAAAGCAGTCCGCCTAAGTAATTTGAGTTTCCCATTTGCGGAATCCCTATTATGCTCCATTCGATTATAATAAAAGGAAGCAAAAAGCTGAGTGAAACTCCCGTCATGACAAGAATAGCAGCATACGATGGCAAATGATGCATGTATTTCTTAACCGTAACAGAGTAAAGAGCCCATGTTATAATAGCTCCAATCACAATCAGGTCGCCTACATTCCATGCTATTACAGCCAGGTTCAAGATACATCCATTACCACCCAAATAGCTCCGATAAGGGAAAGTACAACTCCACACCATTGAACCCCTTTTAATTTCTCTTTTAGCATAAAAGCACTCAATACTACAGTTATCACTGGAATGATCGATTCAAGAACGGCCACATTTGATGATGTGGTAAACTGCAAGGCTCCATATATAAATGTATTAAATGAGCGATCCCTGATAAGGCCATCACTAAGACCGGCTTTTTGTATTCAAAGAACTTGTCTCGGTACTTCCAGGCACTTCGATATCCAAGTGGAAAAAGTACAACGAAGGCCACCATAATCTGAAAAAAGTAATGGTAATAGGTGGTAATTCATTGATCGACTTTCCAATAAGAATGTTTCCAGCATAAATCATAACGACTATGATCATAAGGAGATATGGAGAGATAAAGCAACCGCCCCTAACCTCAAATTATCTCTTTTGGTAAAAATCATTTCTTTTACATTGAAAGATATCTCCCTGTTTTTCTTAAAAACAATCTTTATAAACTTTTACGGACAACTTCCCGATATTTTGTAAACTGTTCTTTTTCATAAAAATTCTTTACGCCTTGATTTTCTAACCAGTAGTCAAGTTCTATTTCCCTTATACCTCGCTCATTGGCGATCTCATAAATTCTCTGCATTAACCGTGTGCCATACCCTTTTTCCTCTCCCTCATAAATAATTATGTTCAATCAAGTGAACAAAGCCTGTTTCTCCTCTTAATAGTTTGAGTTTTCTGCTCATGTGGAATGAACTAATCGTACATGATCATAACTGAAGGAGGTATTCTACATGGCACGTAGAAATAGACAAACGGATGGACAGCCAGGCCAAGAACAAGCGAAGCAGCCTGGCGTTGAAGAAAAAATGAGTCCACAGCCGCTTCAATCAGACAATGATTATAAAAGTGGAGGCAAATTAATTGGCAAGGTCGCTCTCATTACAGGCGGTGACAGCGGAATCGGACGTTCTGTCGCAATCGGTTACGCTAAAGAAGGAGCCGATGTAGCTATCTCTTATTTAGAAGAACATGAAGATGCTGAAATCACCAAAGAAAAAGTTGAGGCTGAAGGACAACGTGCCATTTTACTTGCAGGGGATGTGGGAGAAGAAACGGTCTGCCGCGATGCAGTAGAACGAACAACTACAGAACTTGGCCGTCTTGATATATTAGTAAATAATGCTGGCGAACAGCACCCTACAGATGATATTTTAGATATCTCTTCTTGAGCAATTAGAGAGTACGTTTAGAACGAATATCTACTCAATGTTTTATATGACTAAAGCAGCTCTCCCTCACCTAAAAGGGGGAAGCTCTATTATTAATACAGCTTCTGTCAACCCTTATACAGGAAATCCCCAGTTAGTCGATTACACGACCACAAAGGGAGCGGTAGTTGCCTTTACAAGATCAATGGCTAAACAGCTCGTTGATAAAGGGATTCGTGTAAACGGAGTGGCTCCCGGCCCAATCTGGACACCACTCATTCCTTCCACTTTTTCTGAAGATAAGGTGGAACAATTCGGCACAAATACTCCGATGGGGCGCCCTGGGCAGCCTGTAGAACATGTAGGAAGCTATGTATTACTTGCATCAGATGACTCCACGTATATAACCGGACAATTTATTCACATTAATGGCGGCATGATTATGCATAGCTAGAAGGAGCTTGGGCTACGGCCCAGGTTCTTTTCATTTATAAAATATATGTTCTGCACGAATCTCATTTCCTATCGTGACAATACCAAATGAGTAATACGGTAGGCTACGTTTATCAGTTGCTGATCCTGGATTAAACAGCATTGTTTTCTTTACAAATCTCAGAATCGGCAAATGGGAATGGCCAAAAAGGAGCAAGTCTAGTTCTTCTCCTTCAAACTCCTCTACCACCCGTTTTTCCGTTGTCTTATTTCCCCCGTGACCATGGACGATACCTACTTTAAATCCCTTCCATTCTGTAACGATTCTCCGTGGTACAATTTCTTTTATATCATCCCCGTCTACATTTCCAAAGACGCCAATCACTTGAGCATACTCACTTAATTGTTTATATACATCAACTGTCTGCCAATCACCCACATGAACAATCAGATCTGATGCGTATAATTCTTCTATTACTCTATTGGGAAGTTGTTTCGCCTTCTTAGGCATATGTGTATCAGACACAACAATTATTTTCATCAAATACCTCCAGGAACCCAACTGTAAATGTTTATCTACTAAGTTAGCGGGTATTTTATTTATATATTTAAATATAAGGGGAGTCGTTTAATAATATGGCACATTATATAGAAGTTGATAAAAACGTAGAACTATTTGTTCAAGATATTGGCGAAGGACAACCCATCGTCTTTATTCATGGTTGGCCTGTCAATCATGAAATGTTCGAATACCAAATGAATGAACTTCCTCAAAAAGGCTACCGATTCATCGGTATTGATTTAAGAGGTTTCGGAAAATCAGACAAGCCTGCATTTGGTTATGATTATGACACACTAGCCCATGATATCAAAATCATTGTTGAGTATTTGCAATTAGAAAATTTCTACCTTGCTGGATTTTCAATGGGTGGTCCAATAGCGATTCGTTATGCAGCCAAACACGCCAATGATCAATTTGCTCGCCTGATACTGGTTGGGGCTGCCGCTCCTAGCTTTACTCAAAGAGATAACTATTCATATGGAATGAAAATAAAAGAAGTGGATGGATTAATTGAGGCGATTAAAGAGGACCGTCCGGCAGCATTAAAGGACTTCGGTGGAAACTTCTTTCATTCAGATACTTCCCAAGCGTTGAATCAATGGTTCCTCGATTTAGGCCTTCGAGCTTCTGCCCATGGAACAATTGCTTCTGCTGAGTCACTTCGGGACGAAGACCTAAGGGGTGAGTTGGAAGAAGTTAAAGTCCCTACCCTTCTTATGCACGGGAAGAAAGATCAAATCTGTGATTACGAATTCTCACTGCAGCTGAAAGAAGGGATTCGAAATTCAACATTGATCTCTTTTGAGGAAAGCGGTCATGGTTTGATCTATGACGAGAAGGAAAAGTTCAATACAGAATTGTTGAAGCTTATTAAATAACATAAAGAAGACTATTTGCATCACAGCAGGTAGTCCTCTTCTGGCTTTGTGCTGCCTCACCTAAAGAATATAGGCACTTAAGAAAAAGAAGAAACCAATTATCCAGTTTTTTAAGTAAGCGTTTCATGAAAGCCCTCCTGCTTCTACTAAATCATTTCCCAGGAAATAAATTATAAAAAATCCTTCCCACTTATTGCATGGAAAGGATTTTCTGGGTTGAGATGCAGACCAAACAACACACACTATATTTACTGAATAGGTGATTTGTTTGGTGTTCCCGCTTTACGCGGGTACTTTTTTGGTGTTTTCCTTCGTTTCTCAATAATAGCTATATTCCGTTCACTACCTTCCTCGGGAAGTTCAAATGTGTAGACGTCTTTGACTTCTCCACCAACGGTTTGAATGGCAATATTGGCTTCTTCCATTTCGTCTTTTAAGTTCGGGCCTTTCATTGCCATAAAATGCCCACCCTTAATTGCAAGTGGCAAACATAGCTCACTTAATACGGACATACGGGCAACAGCGCGAGCCATCACTAAGTCGTAGCCTTCGCGGAATTTAGAATTTTTACCGAAGTTCTCTGCACGATCATGGTAAAAAGCGACATCATTCAACCCAAGTTCATGGGCTAAGTGATTCAAAAAGGTGATTCGCTTCTTCAATGAATCGACAATTGTAACTTTTAGGTGTGGGAAAATAATTTTTAACGGAATACTTGGAAAACCGGCGCCAGCTCCAACATCACAGATTGTGAGCGGCTTGGAGAAATCATGATAAAAGGCAGCTGTTAACGAATCATAGAAGTGTTTTAAATAAACGCCTTCCTGATCGGTAATCGCTGTTAAATTCATTTTGTCATTCCATTCCACTAAAATTTCGAAGTACTGCTTGAACTGCTGTTGCTGTTTCTCGTCTAACTCAATGCCTTTTTCCCGTAATGCGGTCAGAAAGGTCTGTTTATCCATAAGGCCATCCTTTCACTAGTCATTCACCCGAGACACGGGCAATTTTCCCCTGTTCAATATAGACAAGTAGAATCGATACGTCTGCAGGATTCACCCCTGAGATCCGTGAGGCCTGCCCAACGGATAACGGGCGTACGGCTTCCAGACGGTCGCGGGCTTCTGAAGCAAGTCCATGAATATCAGTGTAATCGATATTTTCTGGGATCTTTTTCGTTTCCATTTTGCGCATGCGCTCAATTTGTTCTAGAGCTTTTTTAATATAACCGGAATACTTCACTTGAATTTCCACTTGTTCTGTTACGTCATCAGGCAACGTCACATCACTTGCAGATACTTTAGCAATCAAGTCATAATTCATTTCAGGGCGCCGAAGCAAGTCCGTTGCACGTACCGCTTCTTTCAACGGTGAACCACCAGACTCTTCAACAATCGCCTGCACATCATCGGTTGTTTTTAAAATAGTATTTTCAAGACGTGCTTTTTCCTCCTCAATGAGTCGTTTCTTCTCGAGGAAGCGTTCATAACGTTCATCAGAGATCGTACCGATTTGGTGACCAATCTCAGTTAGGCGCAAGTCCGCATTATCATGGCGCAGCATGAGGCGAAATTCAGCGCGTGAGGTTAGCAGACGGTATGGTTCACCTGTTCCTTTTGTAACAAGGTCATCGATCATAACACCGATGTAGCCTTGGGAACGGTCTAAAATCAGCGATTCTAAGTTTAGCGCTTTGGCCGCCGCGTTAATTCCTGCCATCATACCTTGCCCAGCTGCCTCCTCATAACCAGACGTTCCGTTGATCTGTCCGGCTGTAAACAGTCCGCTGATTTGCTTGGTTTCAAGTGTTGGCCATAGTTGGGTAGGTACCACAGAATCGTACTCGATTGCGTAACCAGCACGCATGATCTCAGCATTTTCTAAGCCTGGTACGGTCTTCATCATTTCATTTTGTACATACTCTGGAAGCGATGTGGACAGTCCTTGCACATAAACTTCCTCTGTATCACGGCCTTCTGGTTCTAGGAAAATTTGGTGACGAGGTTTGTCGTTAAAACGGACCACCTTATCTTCAATCGATGGGCAATAACGTGGACCTGTTCCTTTGATCATCCCCGAATACATCGCAGATAAGCCCAGATTTTCGTTAATAATCCGATGTGTTTCTTCGTTCGTGTACGTTAACCAGCACGGAATTTGATCGGTAATAAATTCTGTCGTTTCATAGGAAAAGGAGCGTGGCTCTTCTTCTCCAGGCTGGATTTCTGTCTGTGAATAGTCGATTGTATGACTGTTCACTCTCATTGGTGTACCTGTTTTAAAGCGAACCATCTCAATGCCAAGCTCTTCAAGATGTTCAGACAAGGATACAGATGTACGCTGGTTATTGGGTCCGCTCTCGTAGGCTAAATCGCCAATAATGACTTTCCCACGCATAAATGTCCCTGTGGTAACAATGACTGTCGGAGCATAATAAGCAGCTTTCGTTTCGGTGATGACTCCCTTAATTTGGTCATCTTCAACCATAAGCTTCTCAACCATACCCTGGCGCATAGTCAGGTTCTCCTGATTTTCTAATATCCGCTTCATTTCTTTAATATATAGAGGCTTATCGGCCTGTGCTCTAAGTGCACGAACAGCTGGGCCTTTTCTTGTATTTAACAGACGCATTTGAATATGCGTTTTATCGATCACTTTCCCCATCGCGCCTCCCATGGCGTCGATTTCACGTACGACAATTCCTTTAGCCGGTCCGCCAATGGACGGGTTACACGGCATAAACGCAACCATATCTAAGTTAAGTGTAAGCATAAGCGTTTTTGCTCCGCGTTTCGCGGACGCTATGGCTGCTTCAACTCCAGCATGACCGGCACCAATTATAATTACATCATAATGCCCTGCATCATAAGTCATTTTGGTTGTCTCTCCTTCTATTAATGATTATTTCCCTAAGCAAAATTGTGAAAACAGTTGATCAATTAAACTTTCATGAACAGCATCACCAATGATTTCACCGAGTATTTCCCATGTACGTGTCACATCGATTTGTACAACATCAATTGGCACACCCATTTCCATACCATTCTGCGCATCTTCTAATGCTTCCTTCGCTTGCTTGAGAAGCTGCACGTGACGAACATTTGAAACATAGGTCATGTCGCCTGCATCCAAATCGCCTTCGAAGAACGTGTTAGCGATGGCGTTTTCGAGTTGATCGATGCCTTCCTCACGAATAAGTGCTGTCGTAATCACTGGATGGTCTCCTGACAACCTTTTTACCTCAGAAAGATCAAGGTTAGGTTCGAGATCCATTTTGTTGACGATAACGATAATGTTTAAGTCATTTACGGCTTCGAAAAGTTTCTTGTCTTCTTCGGTGAGTTCATCTCCATAGTTTAACACAAGGAGAATGAGGTCTGCTTCCTTTAATACTTGTCTTGATCGTTCAACACCAATCCGTTCGACGATGTCTTCCGTTTCACGGATCCCTGCTGTGTCAATAAGTCTCAGTGGGACACCACGAACGTTGACATATTCTTCAATCACATCGCGTGTTGTTCCAGGGACTTCGGTGACGATCGCTTTGTTCTCGTGGACAAGTGCATTCATAAGAGATGACTTTCCTACGTTTGGACGGCCAATGATCGCTGTTCCTAATCCTTCACGCAAGATTTTCCCTTGGCGTGCAGTCTCAAGCAGCTTACTAACCTCTCCATGAACTTCCTTCGTCTTCTCGCGCATCATTTCGTTCGACATTTCCTCGACATCATCATATTCAGGGTAATCAATGTTCACTTCAACGTGTGCGAGGGTTTCAAGCAGCTTTTGCCTCAAATCTTGGATAAGGTTGGACAAACGGCCGTCCATTTGCTTCAGTGCTACATTCATTGCTCTGTCTGTTTTGGCACGAATCAGATCCATAACGGCTTCAGCCTGTGATAAGTCAATACGTCCATTTAAAAAGGCCCGCTTAGTGAATTCACCAGGCTCCGCTAGGCGTGCCCCTTTGGCTAAAACAATCTCAAGCACTCGATTGACAGAAACAAGTCCTCCGTGGCAGTTAATTTCTACGATGTCTTCCCGTGTAAATGTTTTCGGTGCGCGCATAGTAGAGACCATCACTTCTTCAGCAGTTTCTCCTGTTTCAGGATCAATAATCTTGCCATAATGCATAGTGTGTGAATCGACATTATTTAGATCTTTTCCTGCAAATAAGTTAGCGGCAATCGCCACTGCTTTGGGACCGCTTAGACGAACGATGGCTATAGCTCCTTCACCCATCGGGGTCGATATCGCCGTTATTGTATCAGTTTCCATCTGCGCTCACCTCCTTCCAATGTTCTAGATTTATATATAGTTATCCACACGCATTTATTAATTGAAGTCACTAACTTATTAGATTACCACATGTATGGGTATTTTGAAAAGATATCAACAGTTTTTTCTCAACCCCGTAATACGTTGTTATCCACATGTGTATAACTGTTTTCCTGTGAATTCTAAGCACAAAAAATACTTCTGCCATTTCATTCGACAGAAGTATTTTTAAAGGTCTATAAAGGTCGGATTACAATATGTCGTTTCGGGTCTTTACCAGCCGAATCTGTTTCTACCTTTGGGTTATTTTGTAAGGATGCATGGATAATCTTTCGTTCATAAGAAGGCATGGGCTCAAGCTTAACTACTTCTTCCTTTCGAAGAGCTTTATCAGCCAAACGGTGAGCCAGCGTTTCTAACGTTTCCCTGCGTCGTGCTCGATACCCCTCTGCATCTAATATAACGGTATAGAACTGATCGGACTCACGATTGATCGCGAGTTGAATGAGATATTGCAATGAGTTCAAGGTTTGGCCCCGTTTTCCAATGAGCATGGCGATCTTATCGCCAGTAAGGTCAATATAAATATCGCGGCCATCCACTTCTGTTTTCGCTTGAACAGGTGAACCCATTTGCTCTGCTACTTCTAAGATAAACGTTTCAGCGTCCCGCACAGGATCCTTAATAATTGAAACTTTAACAATAGCTGGTTTCGTTCCAAAAACTCCAAAAAACCCTTTTTTACCTTCATCAATGACTTCGATATTTACTTGGTCCCTTGATGTCTGTAATTGCTCTAATGCTGATTGAACCGCTCCTTCAACTGTTGTGCCAGTAGCAGTCATCTGCTTCACTTAGCCGTGCCTCCTGTCGTATCCTTCATCATTGGTTTTCGGATAAATAATGTTTGCAAGATCATGACTATGTTACCAACAATCCAGTACAGAGCTAGTGCAGACGGGAAGAAGAAGGCAAATGTACCAATCATTAACGGCATAATATAAAGCATCATTTGCATTTGTGGATTCTGTCCTGCTGCTCCTCCAGCCATCATAAGCTTTTGCTGTAGGAATGTTGTCGCAGCCGTAAGAATAGCTAAAAACGGATCAGATTGTCCTAATTCCATCCATAAAAAACTATGTGTTTGAATGGTTTCCGTACGCATAATGGCATGATAAAAACCTATTAAAACTGGCATTTGTACAATAATTGGTAAACAACCAGCTAACGGATTAACTCCATTCTTTTGGAAAAGCTGCATCGTTTCTTGTTGTAACTTTTGTTGGGATTGCGCGTCTTTAGAACTGTACTTTGAACGTAGCTCTTGAAGCTGTGGCTGAATGTCCTGCATAGCTTTCGAACTTTTTAACTGTTTAACGTTTAATGGTAGTAGTACGAGACGAATAATTATGGTCACAATGATAATTGCTAATCCGTAGCTCCCACCTGTTGAATCGGCGAAAAACTGAAGTGTTTGGGACAGTGGATAAACGATATATTCATTCCAAAAGCCTGTACTGTCTTCAGTAATTTCCTGATTTACCTGGGTACACCCGGATAAAAACATGAGCAAACCTGCCATTGCAAGTAATGCTATCAATTTGTTACGCAACGTCGTTCCTCCTTACTCAATCACTTTCACTTTTTATCTATCCAATAGTGTAGCACTATTTCACATGAAAATTCTATATATCTTTGTTCAAAAAGTTGCTGAATTAGAAGGACGACTAAAAAGGGCCACGTCCTGTGCCACATCCACATTAGCTTATCCTGAGCATTAAGGATCAATATCGGTAGCAAACATTCTACATGGAGACCCACAAGAGATGTGCTTGAAACTTTTTAAACGGCCTTTATATGAATTGTCAGTTTCGCTTTTTCTTATTTAAAAGTTTAGATCGCGATAAGACATGAGTTAAGCTGCTTTTTATTTCATTAAATTCCATTTGATGTGTCGGCTTTCTGGCAATAATAACAAAATCATAGTGTGAAATTATTTCCCCCTCAAGCTCATGAAAAGCTTGTCTTAAGTATCGTTTGATCTGATTTCTAACTACAGCTGAACCAATCTTTTTGCTCACAGATAACCCAATACGAAAATGCTGCTGATCCTCTTTCTTTAAATAATAGAGGACCAACTGTCGATTAGCGAATGACTGACCATGTTGAAATACTTGTTGAAATTCTTCATTTTTTTTAACCCGATAAGTTTTCTTCATGGAATGATGACCCCCGCAATGAGAAAAATACAAGCAACTCGTCAAAGAGGAAGAGACAAAGGAATAAACTCTCAGTTTGCCCTGGTGATCCTGCCTCAGTTAAGACAGGCTTGTCTCATCTTAAACTAGAAAAAAAGACCACTGATTTGTTCAGTGGCCTATGCTGATAATACTTTTCTTCCTTTACGACGGCGACGAGCAAGAACATTACGACCATTCTTAGTACTCATACGATTGCGGAAGCCGTGTACTTTCTTACGCTTACGTTTATTTGGTTGAAATGTGCGTTTCATTATATATACACCTCCTGAGGAAAATTCCACTACATACATTTAAAAGGCAGTCCCGACAATTATAAGCAATCATTAAATATGTGTCAATGTCTATTTATTTTCATTACGTCATCCGTTCCATCATACAGTTGTATAACAGCCGCTGTTACATAACAAGAAAAAATACTTTTTCAGCAAACATCCACAGGGTCTGTGTGTAATTTTTCGACACACTTGTCCTATCCACAGCAAATATCGACAAGTTTATCACAAAATATAGTGTTGTGGACAGTAACTGTCTACAACTTGTTGAGATTGTGGATAAGTTCTTATAAACCATTGCAACAATACTGTTTATCTGATATTATATTTGTGTTTAACCGTGAATTATCTCTCCGCAAAATTATGTTATACACAGATTGTGGATAAGCTGTGGACAGTTATTAACACGGTTGTTTGTAGACTTTTGCACAGGTCTGTGGATAATGAAAATAACAATCTATAAACCTTTGATATCAAGAATTATTCATCCACAACTCATTAAAAGTCTTACCTTTATACAAGCTTGACATGTACGCCTTTTAATCCTTTAAATATCGTTCGAAAAAGAGACAAGACGGCTTTTTTTGTTCCCTATTTATAAAAATAGAAAGGGGTGAAAATTTGGAGAACATTACCGAACTTTGGGACAACACCTTGGAGAAGATGAAAGAAAAAATAAGCAAGCCCAGTTTTGAAACGTGGCTTAAAGCTACAAAAGCAGATTCTTTAAAAGAAAGTACATTGACGATCGTCGCTCCTAATGAATTTGCTCGTGATTGGCTTGAGAACCAATATGAAGGGCTTATTACTGAAACACTTCATGAAGTGACTGGTGCTGAATTATCGACAAGATTCATCATTCCGGAAACGAAAGACAATTCATTAGAGGATGTGAAACTATCTTCTAAAAAAGTATCAAATGATAAAAATAACGAAACAGAAGAATTTACCCAGAGCATGCTTAACTCGAAGAATACCTTTGATACCTTTGTTATAGGATCAGGGAACCGCTTTGCGCATGCAGCCTCCCTCGCTGTAGCTGAAGCACCCGCAAAAGCTTATAACCCGCTATTTATTTATGGTGGTGTTGGACTCGGTAAAACACACCTTATGCATGCCATTGGCCATTATGTTCTTGATCATAATCCAAATGCTAAAGTAGTTTATTTATCATCAGAAAAATTTACCAACGAATTCATTAACTCAATTCGTGATAATAAGGCCGTTAATTTCCGTAATAAATATCGTAGTGTAGACGTGCTTTTAATAGATGATATTCAGTTTCTAGCTGGAAAAGAATCAACTCAAGAAGAATTTTTCCATACTTTTAATACCCTGCACGAAGAGAGCAAACAAATCGTCATCTCAAGTGATCGGCCTCCTAAAGAAATCCCGACTCTTGAAGACCGATTACGTTCTCGGTTTGAGTGGGGATTAATTACTGACATCACGCCTCCGGACCTTGAGACAAGGATTGCGATCTTACGTAAAAAAGCGAAAGCAGAAGGGCTCGATATTCCAAATGAAGTCATGCTTTATATCGCTAACCAAATTGATACAAATATTCGCGAATTAGAGGGCGCACTTATACGAATTGTTGCTTATTCTTCCTTAATTAATCGTGACATCAATGCCTCATTGGCTGCAGAGGCATTAAAGGATATCGTTCCTAGTTCAAAACCACGCGTAATCACAATACAAGCCATTCAAGAAATGATTGGAGGAAAATACAATGTCAGGCTGGAAGACTTTCCAGCGAAGAAACGTACGAAATCAATTGCGTTTCCTAGACAGATTGCCATGTATTTATCAAGAGAGCTAACTGATTTCTCATTACCTAAAATAGGAGAAGAATTCGGCGGTCGTGACCATACAACAGTTATTCATGCCCATGAAAAAATATCAAAAATGATTGCTACAGATCAGCAGCTGCAAAAAGAACTAGATGAAGTTATCGAACAACTTAAAGCTCATTAGCTGAATAGTGTGTATAACCAGGTCACGTTCATCAACAGTCTATCCACATGTGGATAGACTTTATTCGCTTAAGCTCATTGAGGTTATCCACAAATTCACAGCACCTAGTACTTCTATTACTATTTTTTTAAATAATAATTAATATATACAAGAGGAGTGAATCCCATGAAATTTACGATCCAGCGGGAACAATTGATGGAAAGTGTCCAACATGTCATGAAAGCCATCTCATCCAGAACAACGATTCCAATCTTAACCGGTATGAAATTAGAAGTGAGTGAACAAGGGGTAAAACTTACAGGGAGCGACTCAGACATTTCTATTGAATCAATTATTCCTCTTGAAGAAGATGGCATCGTGTATGTCGAACATATAGAACCTGGAAGTGTTGTACTCCAGGCAAAATATTTCCCAGATATCGTTCGTAAACTTCCACAAAGCACCGTAGAAATTGAAAGTGATGACCGCAGAAACATTACGATTCGTTCCGGAAAAGCTGAATTTCATTTGAATGGGCAAGATGCAGAAGAATACCCTCAGCTGCCTCAATTACATACAGAGGATAGCTTTGAGTTACCGACTGACTTATTAAAGAATTTAATTCGTCAAACAGTATTTGCCGTTTCCTCTTCTGAAACCCGTCCTATTCTTACAGGGGTACATGTTAGAGTTGAAAATGAAGAGCTCCATTTTACTGCGACTGACAGCCATCGCCTAGCTTCCCGAAAGATTCCTTTAGAATCAAAAACCGACCTTCCCTCTGTTGTTATTCCAGGGAAAAGCTTAACGGAGCTTAATAAAATTCTTGATGATTCTGAAGACACGATTGAAATAAGTGTCACAGAAAATCAGGTCTTATTCAGAACAAAATATTTATATTTCCTTTCTCGTCTATTAGAGGGAAATTATCCTGAAACATCACGCCTCATTCCTGAACAAAGCAAAACCGTTGTTAAAATAGGTACGAAAGAATTCTTGCAATCTGTTGACCGCGCCTCTTTATTAGCTAAAGAGAATCGTAATAATGTTGTTCGTCTAATCACAAAGGACGGTAACCAAATTGAAATCAACGGGAACTCTCCTGAGGTGGGTAATGTAGTTGAAGAGGTGGTTGCTGATTCGATAGAGGGAGAAGATTTGAAAATCTCCTTCAGTGCTAAATATATGATGGATGCCTTAAAAGCTGTTAACTATGATCAGGTAAAGGTGGAATTCACTGGTGCTATGCGCCCATTCTTGATTCGTCCAGTAGATGATGAGCAAATCCTTCAATTGATTTTGCCTGTACGTACTTACTAGAAAAATTTAGTGATTTAGTAAGGCCGTAACTTTTTCCTGACCTAATTAAGGAATAGGAAAAATACCGTTATGACATCAAATCATAACGGTATTTTCTATTTTATTGGAGAATGACATACAAATTAGCTATTTTATGTCACATTCTACTGTTTGCTTTTCTTAACGGCATATTTTTAGTAAAATAGAGAGATAAGACAAACCAACACAAATAGGGTGAATATATGAGTGAACGTATTGAAATATCTACAGAATTTATTCCACTTGGACAGTTCTTAAAGCTGAGTAATGTAGTAGAGTCAGGTGGAATGGTTAAGGTTTTCCTGGCCGAATTTGAAGTATATGTAAATGGTGAGCCAGAACAACGCCGCGGAAAAAAGCTATACCTGGGAGACGTCGTTGATATACCTGAATTCGGAGTTTATGAAGTAGTCCGAGAAGAATAGTCGGAGTATATAACTATGTATATTCATGAAATGTCAATGCGGTCTTTTCGAAATTATAATCAGATCTCATTGACTTTTGATCATACAATAAATGTCATTATTGGTGAAAACGCCCAGGGTAAAACCAATTTAATGGAAGCCATTTACGCTTTAGCTTTTACACGCTCCCATCGTACTCCCCGTGATAAAGAATTAATACAATGGGACGCGGAGTATGCTAAAATAAATGGGAGTATATTCAAACGGAACCGTCGCTTTCCCCTCGAGATTGTTTTTTCTAAAAAAGGGAAGAAAGCGAAGTTAAATCATATCGAGCAAAAACGGCTTAGTGACTATATTGGTGCGTTAAACGTGGTTATGTTTGCACCTGAGGATTTAAACCTGGTAAAAGGAAGTCCTCAGGTGCGTCGTAGGTTTATTGACATGGAAATCGGACAGATCCAACCAAGATATATTTATCATTTAGGGCAGTATCAAAAAGTTTTGCGTCAGCGAAATCATTTACTAAAGGAACTCCAGCGTAAACCATCAGCCGATCGAACGATGCTAGGTGTACTTACCGATCAGTTGATTGAACATGCTGTTACCATAGTTGAGCGTCGGTTTAAGTTTTTGCAATTGCTTCGTTCGTGGGCAGGACCGATTCATGAAGGGATTAGTCGGAAACTAGAAAACCTTGAAATAAATTATGATGCTAGTGTAAAAGTATCAGAGGAAATGGATTTGGCAACAATAAAGATAAACTATGAAGAAAAATTTAGGGAGATAGAATCTAAGGAGATCGAGAGGGGCACCACTTTAGCTGGCCCCCACCGTGATGACCTCGTTTTTTATGTGAATGGGAAAGATGTTCAAACGTATGGCTCCCAAGGACAGCAGCGTACAACGGCTTTATCTTTAAAGCTTGCTGAAATTGAACTGATTCACAGTGAGGTTGGCGAATATCCGATCTTACTCTTAGATGACGTGTTAAGCGAACTGGATGATTTCAGGCAATCCCACTTGCTTCATACGATTCAAGGAAAGGTACAGACGTTTGTATCCACAACAAGTATTGATGGAATAGAGCACGAAGCACTCAAAGAAGCTGAAATATTTCGGGTCACAGAGGGAACGATTGAGGTTCAGAAATGAGGTGACAAATTGTTTATTCACATCGGTGATGATCATGTTATTCAATCTAAAGATGTTATTAGTATCATCGATTACAGTTTAATGGCGTCTTCCTCTATTATTGAGGAAATGATTTTTAATCAAAGAAAGAATAAACAAGTGGTTGAAACAGAAGAAGATAATGCTAAATCTATTGTAATCACTAAGGAATATATTTACTTTAGCCCTCTTTCTGTTTATACGTTAAAAAAACGGGCGAATATGATGTCCACTTTAAATAAATTAGAAGACTTCACGGAAGAACAGGAAATGTAGCATTGTCTTTAAGGCTTTGCTAAACCACTTGAGAAATGTAGGTGAGTACCATGAAGGAAGAGATACTAGAGGAAAAACAATCCTATGACGAGAATCAAATACAGGTACTTGAAGGCCTTGAGGCTGTAAGGAAGCGCCCGGGTATGTATATTGGTTCAACAAATGAGAAAGGTCTTCATCATTTAGTCTGGGAAATAGTTGATAACAGTATTGATGAAGCAATGGCTGGATACTGTGATCATATCCAAGTTGTGATAGAAAAAGATAATAGTATTACCGTCATTGATAACGGACGTGGTGTTCCAGTTGGGATGCATGAAAAAGCAGGTCGTCCAGCTGTTGAAGTCATTATGACCGTATTGCATGCAGGAGGGAAATTCGGCGGCGGCGGTTACAAAGTATCAGGTGGTTTACACGGTGTAGGTGCTTCCGTTGTAAACGCATTGTCTTCTAAGCTTGAAATTTTCGTTCACCGTGATGGAAAAGTTCATTATCAGGAATATCACAGGGGAGTCCCTCAAGAAGATTTAAAAGTCATTGATGATACCGATATTACAGGAACAAGAGTTCAATTTAAGCCAGATCCAGAAATTTTCACAGAAACAGAAGAGTATCAATACGAGATATTAGCGAACCGCATTCGTGAACTGGCTTTCTTGAATAAAGGGTTAACAATTACGCTTGAAGATAAACGTAGTGAGCAAGAGGCGGCTCACTATTACTACGAAGGAGGTATTATTTCCTACGTAGAGCATTTAAACCGGACTCGTGAAGCACTGCATGAACCTTTTAGTATTGAAGATGAGCAAGATGAGATTTCCATCGAAATTGCAATGCAATATAACGATGGATTTGCAAGTAACATTTATTCCTATGCAAATAACATCCATACCTATGAAGGCGGTACACACGAATCAGGCTTCAAAACAGGTTTAACTCGTGTAATTAATGACTATGCCCGTAAAAATAATATGTTTAAAGAAACCGACCCGAATTTAACAGGTGATGATGTACGTGAAGGTCTCACTGCGATTATTTCGATTAAACATCCGAATCCTCAATTCGAAGGCCAAACCAAAACCAAGCTTGGAAATAGTGAAGCTCGAACGATTACAGATGCCTTATTCTCAGAAGGTTTATCCAAATTCCTATTTGAAAATCCAGATGTGGCCAAACGAGTTGTAGAAAAGGGGTTAATGGCTTCAAGAGCGCGCATGGCTGCTAAAAAGGCACGTGAATTAACTCGTCGTAAAAATGCTCTTGAGGTATCAAACCTACCGGGTAAGCTTGCGGATTGTTCATCAAAAGATGCTAACATTTCTGAACTATACGTCGTTGAGGGTGATTCAGCCGGTGGGTCTGCTAAGCAAGGACGTGACCGACACTTCCAAGCGATTCTGCCGCTAAGAGGTAAGATTATTAACGTAGAGAAAGCACGCTTAGATAAAATTCTTTCTAATAACGAAATTCGTACAATAATTACTGCACTAGGGACGGGGATTGGCGAAGAATTCGATATTACAAAAGCACGCTATCACAAAGTTGTTATTATGACAGATGCTGACGTTGATGGAGCGCACATTCGGACACTGCTGTTAACGTTCTTTTATCGTTACATGCGCCCACTCATTGAGCATGGCTATATCTATATTGCACAACCCCCATTGTATAAGATTCAGCAAGGGAAGGCTGTTTATTACACGTATAGTGATAAACAGTTGGATGAAATCATGGCTGAGCTGCCGAGCTCTCCTAAACCCGGCGTACAACGATATAAAGGTCTTGGTGAGATGAACCCAGAACAGTTATGGGAAACAACCATGGACCCTGAAACACGTACACTGCTTCAAGTTAGCCTTCAAGATGCTATTGGAGCAGACGAAACGTTTGATATCCTTATGGGAGATAAAGTGGAACCACGCCGTAACTTCATCCAAGAGAATGCACAGTACGTGAAGAATTTAGATATATAAAGAAAGTGCAAGTGTTCAGAAGCGATTGACACGTCCTTTGTGCCAAGATGCTTGTAATCTAGACAAAAGTGAAAAATGGAAATGACCCCCTGTTCATGGGAATACGTTAGAACGGCTTCATGCCGTTCTTTTCCTCGCAGGTCACTAGGAGGTAAAATGAATGGTTGATCAACCCGAACGCCCACGCGTACAGGAAGTGAATATTAGTCAGGAAATGCGAACGTCCTTTCTTGACTATGCGATGAGTGTTATTGTTGCTCGTGCTCTTCCTGATGTACGTGATGGATTAAAGCCGGTACACCGACGTATTTTATATGCGATGCATGATTTAGGTATGCATTCAGATAAAGCCTATAAAAAATCAGCACGTATCGTAGGAGAAGTTATTGGTAAATACCACCCGCATGGTGACTCTGCTGTTTATGACACGATGGTACGTATGGCTCAGGATTTTGCTTATCGTAATATGCTTGTAGATGGGCACGGTAACTTTGGTTCTGTGGATGGGGATGCTGCGGCTGCGATGCGTTATACAGAAGCACGTATGTCTAAGATTTCCATGGAAATTCTGCGTGATATTAACAAAGATACAATAGACTACTCGGATAACTATGATGGCTCAGAAAAAGAACCTGTTGTTTTGCCAGCTAGATTCCCAAACCTGCTCGTAAATGGTGGATCGGGAATAGCGGTAGGTATGGCAACAAATATTCCGCCCCACCAGCTTGGTGAAGTCATTGACGGTGTACTTGCACTCAGTAAAGACCCTGAGATTACAATCCAAGAATTGATGGAAGAATATATTTATGGACCTGACTTCCCCACACATGGACAAATTCTCGGTCTAAGCGGGATAAGAAAAGCCTATGAAACTGGGAAAGGCTCTATTACTATTCGTGCAAAAGTAGACATTGAAGAGCAAGCAAATGGTAAAGCGCGGCTTATAGTAACGGAGCTTCCTTATCAAGTAAACAAGGCACGTCTAGTAGAAAAAATAGCTGACTTGGCAAGGGAAAAAAAGATTGATGGCATAACAGACCTGAGGGATGAATCTGACCGTAATGGTATGCGTGTTGTGGTAGAATTACGTCGTGATGCCAACCCGAACGTACTGCTTAATAACCTATATAAAATGACAGCACTTCAGACCACATTTGGGATAAATATGCTGGCTTTAGTCGATGGGCATCCAAAGGTTCTGAACTTAAAACAATGCCTTGAGCATTATTTAGAGCATCAAAAAGTGGTAATCAGACGCAGGACAGCTTATGAACTGCGTAAAGCTGAAGCCCGTGCTCACATCTTAGAAGGTTTGCGTGTCGCATTAGATCATCTGGATGAAGTTATCAAACTGATAAGGGAATCACAAACAACAGAGATTGCCCGTACAGGTTTAATGGAGCGCTTTGGTCTTTCTGAAAAACAAGCGCAGGCGATTTTAGATATGCGTTTACAACGTTTAACGGGGCTTGAAAGAGAAAAAATTGAAGAGGAGTATCAAGAGCTTATTAAACATATCACTGAGCTGCGTGCAATTTTGGCAGATGAAGAAAAAGTTCTTGAAATTATTCGTGAAGAGCTTCTTGAAGTGAAAGAACGCTATAATGATGAACGTCGTACCGAAATCATTTTAGGGGGAACGGACTTCATTGAAGATGAAGATTTAATTCCTGAAGAAACAGTCATTGTGACACTAACCCATCAAGGGTATGTCAAACGTCTACCCGCAAGTACTTATCGTTCACAACGTCGAGGTGGACGTGGTGTCCAGGGTATGGGCACACATGAAGAGGATTTTGTTGAACACTTATTATCAACTTCAACACACAACACCTTGTTGTTTTTCTCAAATAAGGGGAAAGTGTATAAGGCAAAAGGGTATGAAGTGCCAGAGTTTAGTCGTACAGCCAAAGGGATTCCAATCATTAATATGCTGGAGATTGAGCGTGATGAATGGATCAATGCGGTTATTGCCGTTGAGGATTTTGTTGATGATTGGTATTTCATTTTTACGACCAGAAATGGAATTACGAAACGGACGAGCATTTCTCAATTCGCGAATATTCGCCGCGGAGGTTTAATTGCCCTCGGATTACGTGAAGATGATGAACTTATTTCTGTAAGACTCACTAATGGGGACAAAGATATTATGATAGGTACTCAAAACGGTTATGTGATTCGTTTTAATGAGGGCCAAATTCGCTCAATGGGGCGAACAGCTGCAGGGGTGAAAGGGATCTCCCTTCGTGAAGATGACAAAGTTGTATCGATGGAAATTATTGATGACAGTCTGCAGGTCTTGACCGTTACCAATAGAGGGTTTGGTAAACGTACCCCTGCTGACGATTACCGAATTACGAACCGTGGTGGTAAAGGTATCATTACCTGTAATTTAACTGAGAAAAACGGTCAAGTTGTAGCATCAAAGGCTGTAACTGGTGAAGAAGATGTGATGATCATAACTGCGAGTGGTGTACTGATTCGTATGCCAGTGGAAAGCATTAGCGAGACAGGAAGAAACACTCAAGGAGTCCGATTGATTCGCCTGCAGGAAGAGGAAGAAGTGGCAACTGTCGCTCGTATCGAGTCTGAAAAAGAAGAAGAGGAAATTATAGAAGAAGCTATAGAAGAGGCGGAAAATAAAAAAGAACAGGCAACAGAAGTTCAAGAGGACGATTCCTCTGAAGAATAAGCTGGTTCGTTGAAATTTGCAAAGTCGCCTGTCGTTCATGCGGCAGAGCGGCTTTTTTCTTTATATATTAAGAAAGAGGCGGTGCATATGCATGTACATCCTTCTCAATTAATACAAGGGTGTATTGTTGTTCAAGATATCATGGGCCAGACAAGACGGCCGATTATTCCAAAGCATACAGTGATTAATCCTCTACATATTAAAATCCTGCATAAATTTAACGTACAATCCATTGAAGTAGGTTCAAAACTTTCAAATGGCTCACCTTACTTTCCTAAACAACAATTCAAGGGGCACCCTAAACCTCATGAAGCCCACAGTAAAGACACAACACAAACAGAGAACGTCAGTTTCCAGGATCATTACTTAGAGGTAGTGACACAGTATAAACAGTGGTTTTCCCTCTGGCAGAGAGGGTCATCCATCGATATGACAGAAATCCGGAATGTCTTCATTCCCCTTTTGAAAAGAGCCATGAAAACTAAGCGTGATGTATTTCTTTTACACCATTATTCTACGGCAACAGACTACAGTGAACATCATTGTGTAGCGCTGGGCCTCATTTCAGGATTTCTTGCAGCAAAACTTGGTTATACACAAGGTGAATGGATTCAAGTGGGGTTAGCAGGGTTGTTCAGCGACTGTGGAATGACACGGATTGAAGAAACCATTCTGAATAAAAATGTCGCATTAAGTCAACAAGAGTATGAAGAAGTGAAAAAACATCCTACTTATTCCTATCGGTTAGTAGAGAATATACCTTCTTTAAATAATCAGGCGAAACTCGCCATTCTTCAACACCATGAACGACTGGATGGGAGCGGTTACCCATTGGGCTTGAAGCAGGATAAAATTCATCTTTTCAGCCAAATTATCGCTGTTAGTGATATGTATCATGCGATGACATCTGAAAGGGTTTATCGTAAAAAACAATCTCCCTTCAGGGTACTCGAGGCTGTACTCAAAGAGCAATTTGGGAGATACGATCATCAAGTGATTCAAGCCTTTGTTAAAGAATTGACAAATTATTCGACAGGAACGAGAGTAAGACTAACGAATAACCAGCTTGCAGAGATTATCTTTGTTGAACCATCGAATCCTACACGACCAATGATCCGCTTCCAAGAAAACGGAGAAATCATCCATCTAAAAGATACTACTGATATTCATATTGAAGAAATCTTTGATTAAACCCAGGCCAGTTTGTCAGGTTTAATGGAGGCTGACAAACTGATCTTTCAACCATTCAGCAACTAACGCTGGGATATGTCCGGGAAGGGATCGCAGGAAATGGACAATAAATACATAATCTTCTCGGTCCCTTAGCTGCTCCATCTCCCCCCACCACTCCCCTTCATATCGAACAAGCATACTCAGATTATATAAAATGGCAAAATGGGCGAGTAATTCTGGAAGTTTAGCCGGAAAAGCCTCTTTACCTTTACATGAATAAATAGGTTCCATAAATAGGAGAGGGCGTAACATATCATCCATTGATAGTTTATTTTGATCAATTGTCTGATTAAATAGATGCTTAGCTGCATACGGGAAAAGCCCGTTTGGTTGAATGCGTACATCATCCTCTAAAAAACGATAGTGCATCTTTTTCCTTTTCCGTGTGGAAAGTCCGTGAGCCAGTACCTTCGCTGTAGCGGGATACGCTGGGTCTACGGTAAGAAGACAGCTTTTTAAATAGTGAGTCAAGCCATAATAGTAGAGCAATGGTTGAACACTTAGAGGGGTGGAAGCAGCGGCGGATAAATATTCTTCTCCTAGTTTGATCTCATATATAAAACGTTCAGCATTATGGTAAGCATGTTCTTTCGCTTTCTTACTGTCAATTCGGTCATAGCATTTTAATAAAAATGGTCTTGTATGTGAAGTGACATGTAAATAGGTGAGCCACGTTGATCGGCTATCTGTCATAACTCGACTCCTTCCTTTTATAACAGGGGTAAGTGCCATATTTTTATCCTTGAAAAAGCTCAATCATTGTCGTATTGTAAATAACAATAAGAAAATCTAAGTTTCGTGGCAGTTTAGTCCATCTATGATGACTATAGCCCACTTACTTTACCCACATTTACCCAAAATTATTTAAGGAGAGGATCAAATATGCGTGAGGACAAGTTTACTAAAGAGGGACTAACGTTTGACGATGTTCTTCTGCTGCCAGCGAAATCTGACGTTTTGCCACGTGATGTTTCATTGGCTACAGATTTGTCACCGACGTTGAGACTGAAAATGCCGATTATTAGTGCAGGCATGGATACAGTTACAGAGGCACCTATGGCAATTGGTATGGCACGACAAGGCGGACTTGGTGTGATTCATAAGAACATGTCCATCGAGGCACAGGCAGAGCATGTTGATCGAGTAAAACGTTCTGAAAGCGGGGTTATCTCAAACCCTTTCTTCTTAACACCGGAGCATCAGGTATTTGATGCTGAGCACTTAATGGGAAAATATCGAATTTCTGGTGTGCCAATTGTTAATAACGATGAAGACCTTAAACTGGTAGGCATTATTACAAATCGTGATCTGAAATTCATTGATAATTATTCAATCGCGATTTCTGAAGTCATGACTCATGATAACTTAGTTACTGCGCCGGTAGGGACGACTCTGAACGAAGCTGAGAAAATTCTGCAGAAATATAAGATTGAAAAATTGCCGATGGTAGACAGTCAAGGGACATTAAAAGGATTAATTACGATCAAGGATATTGAAAAGGTCATTGAATTTCCTAATTCGGCCAAAGATGAACAAGGTCGTTTGCTTGTAGGGGCTGCTGTTGGCGTAACTGCTGATGCGATGACACGAATTGATAAGCTTGTTGAGGCTAGTGTTGATGCGTTAGTTGTAGATACAGCTCACGGCCATTCACAAGGGGTCATTGAACAGGTGAAGCGCATTCGTGATAAATATCCTAAGATTAACATTATTGCTGGAAATGTGGCTACACCAGAAGCTACACGCGAATTAATTGAAGCAGGAGCCGATGTCATTAAGGTTGGAATTGGCCCTGGGTCAATTTGTACCACACGTGTTGTAGCAGGTGTTGGAGTTCCGCAAATTACAGCCGTAAATGATTGCGCTATGGAAGCATCCAAGCATAATATTCCAGTTATTGCTGACGGCGGAATTAAATATTCTGGCGACATCGTTAAGGCGATTGCAGCCGGTGGACATGCAGTGATGCTCGGAAGTCTTCTAGCTGGAGTAAGCGAAAGCCCGGGAGAAACGGAAATATTCCAAGGGCGCCGTTTTAAAGTATACCGTGGAATGGGTTCAGTCGGTGCAATGGAATCCGGATCCAAGGACCGTTATTTCCAAAGTGAGCAAGAAACGAAGAAACTTGTCCCAGAAGGAATCGAGGGACGCATGCCTTATAAAGGACCGCTAGCTGACTCTATTCATCAGCTTCTCGGAGGACTACGTTCTGGAATGGGATATTGTGGGGCAAGTACAATCGAAGCTCTCCGAATTGATGCCAAATTTACTAGAATTACTGGTGCGGGATTACGTGAAAGTCATCCCCATGACGTGCAAGTTACAAAAGAAGCACCGAACTACTCCATTTGACACGTTAAAAAATCTTTAGACAGGGACTTTTCCCTGTCTATTTTTTTATATAACCATGTGATAGAATAACAAAGATGCATAAATTATTCGTGGAGGTTGAGAGAGTTGAAACAAAGATTGCAAGCATCATTGGCCGTGGGAATGGCTCTTGTTTTAAGTGTGTTGATGATTTTTGGAAATCCTGGGATTACATACGCAGCCACAGTTGAAGTGGAAGCAGAGTCAGCTATTTTAGTAGATGCAGAGACAGGAAAGATTTTATTTGAAAAAGAGGCTGATTTAACTTTACCTCCAGCTAGTATGACCAAGATGATGACAGAATACCTTGTCCTTGAGGCTATCGAGGAAGGTGAAATTAGCTGGGATACAACAACTCAAATTAGTGATTATCCATATAGTATATCCGCAGATCCATCCTTTTCCGGGGTAGGATTGACACAAAATCAGGACTATACGGTCCGTGAACTTTATGAAGCGATGGCGATTAACTCAGATAATGCAACAACTATTGCATTAGCAGAACTGATTGCCGGTTCAGAAGGCGCATTTGTAAAGATGATGAATAAAAAAGCGGCTGAACTAGGACTTCCTGACTATCAATTTGTAAACTCAACAGGATTATCTAATAGTAATCTCGGTGAAAACTATCCAGAAGGTACTGAACCAAATGCCAACAATTTGTTATCAGCCCGTTCAGCTGCCCTACTAGCTTATCATCTCGTGAATGATTATCCTGAAGCACTTGAGATAACCAGTATAACAACTACCGAATTTGACGGACAGCAAATTAGAAACTGGAACTGGATGCTCCCAAATATGCCGGGGTACCTAGCTGATTATGGATATGAAGGAATGGACGGCCTGAAGACAGGTTGGACTGACCTTGCGGGTTACTGTTTTACAGGAACAGCGGAGCGCGATGGCCAACGCTTTATTTCTGTAGTTATGAAAACGAATAGTGAGGAAGCAAGGTTCCAGGAGACACGAAAGCTGCTTGATTATGGATTTAAGCAGTTTGAACAAAAAGAACTTTTCCCTGCTGGTTATCAAATCGAAGGTGAATCAGAAGTTCCTGTAGCAAAAGGAAAAGAGGGGACCGTTGAGATTGAAGCGGCTGAGGATCTTACAACGCCGGTCAAAAATGGTCAAGAAGATATGTATGAAGTGAAATATAATATCTCTAAGGAGCATTTAGATAAAGATGGGAATCTAACTGCCCCTATTAAAAAGGGAGAGAAAATTGGGACGGTTGAACTCGTTTACAACGGCGAAGACAACTATAAAAACTTAGTAACTGGGAAAACTCAAAAAACAGCAGTAGATCTTGTTACGACTTCAGCTGTTGAAAAATCAAACTGGTTTATGTTGATGGTAGGCGGTGTTGGGAATTTCTTCAGCGATATATTCACTAGTGCCATGGATATGGTGAAGGGCTGGTTCTAGTTCTAATCCTAATCCTAATTTATATAGTAGGATTTATGGCCGCAATACGTTACAATAGTAGGCAGGAATCGAGATTATAGAAGATTCATGGTCGACAATTTATACAGATCAAACAGGGAGGAATAATCATGTCACAAACAGGTACTGACCGCGTAAAGCGAGGAATGGCAGAAATGCAAAAAGGCGGCGTCATCATGGACGTTGTAAATGCAGAACAAGCTAAAATTGCAGAAGAAGCAGGAGCTGTGGCCGTTATGGCTCTAGAACGTGTTCCAGCTGATATTCGTGCTGCAGGCGGTGTTGCACGTATGGCAGATCCAACGATCACTGAAGATGTAATGAACGCCGTATCTATTCCAGTTATGGCGAAGGCGCGCATTGGCCACATTACTGAAGCACGTGTTCTTGAAGCAATGGGTGTGGACTACATTGACGAGAGTGAAGTCTTAACTCCTGCTGATGACATTTACCACATTAAAAAGGATGAGTATACGGTACCGTTTGTTTGTGGCTGCCGTAACCTTGGTGAAGCAACACGCCGTATTCGTGAAGGAGCATCTATGCTTCGTACGAAGGGTGAGCCAGGTACAGGAAATATTGTTGAGGCTGTTAGCCATATGCGCCAAGTTCAATCACAAATCCGCCATCTTCGCGGGATGTCCGATGATGAAGTGATGGTCTATGCCAAAGAGAATGGGGCACCATTTGATCTATTACTAGAAATTCGTGAAGCTGGCCGTTTACCTGTCGTAAACTTTGCAGCAGGTGGTATTGCTACTCCAGCCGATGCATCTCTAATGATGCAATTAGGTGCCGACGGAGTGTTTGTAGGATCTGGAGTCTTTAAGTCCAATAACCCGGAAAAATTTGCTCGTGCCATTGTTGAAGCTACAACTCATTATGATGATTACAAATTAATCGGTGAATTGTCTAAAGGACTTGGTACAGCAATGAAAGGAATGGAAATGTCCACCCTTACTCCAGAACAGCGTATGGCAGATCGCAGCCAATAAGAAAAGGAGATCGACATCATGACTACAATTGGCGTATTAGGTCTTCAAGGTGCCTTTCGGGAACATGTCCGCTCTGTTGAAGCTTCTGGTGCAACAGCCGTTGTCGTGAAGAAGAAGGGGCAGCTTGAAGAAATTGATGGGTTAATCATCCCTGGCGGTGAAAGTACAACGATAAGGCGCTTGATTGATAAATATGATTTTCTTGAACCGATCAGGCAATTCGGAAAACAAGGGAAGCCGATTTTCGGCACATGTGCAGGATTGATTCTGCTTGCGAGCGAAATTGATGGTTCCTATGATGTTCATCTAGGATTAATGGATATTCGTGTACGCCGCAATGCCTTTGGGCGCCAACGGGAAAGCTTTGAAGCGGATCTAATGATCGAGGGTGTTGCTGAAGGGTATAATGCTGTCTTTATCCGTGCACCCTATATTGAAGGTGTCGGAGAAGACACTACAGTGCTATCTACCTATGACGGACACATTGTGGCTGCCCAACAAGATCACTATTTAGCCTGTTCTTTCCATCCTGAACTGACTGATGACCATCGTATTACAGCATATTTTGTAAAAATGGTGGAAGAATCTAAAAAATCACTTGCATCTTAAAGTACAATCCGCTATTCTTATTTGAAAGGTAGCAGCCTTTCACCAAACAATTTATATGAAACGCGATGATAGGAACTAGTAACAGTGTCTTCTTTCCTAAGAGAGCCAGTGGGTGGTGTGAACTGGCGGAAGAGTATTGTGAATCCATCCTTGAGTTGCTCGACTGAATCCAGTAGTAAGTCGTGCCGGCACTCACCGTTATGAGGTAAGCTGGAAGACAACGAGTTGTCTTCAACCAGGGTGGTATCGCGGGAAAACCTATAATCAAAGCTCTCGTCCCTTTTTCATTAAAGGGACGGGGGCTTTTTTATATTTAATAATAAGGAGGTCATAACCATGCTAGACATGAAGTATTTACGCCAAAATTTTGACGAAGTAAAAGGGAAACTCAAACATAGGGGAGAGGACCTTTCTGAACTGGATACGTTCGGTGACTTAGACAGCCGTCGCCGTGAGTTAATTCAGGAAACCGAAGAATTAAAAGCACGCCGCAACGAGGTATCCAAAGAAATCTCCCAGTTAAAAAAAGAAAAGCAAGATGCTGATGACAAAATAAAGGAAATGCGTGAAGTTGGTGATCGTATTAAAGAACTTGATACGGAACTTAAGCAGGTAGAAGAACGACTTGAGACGCTCTTGCTATCTATTCCAAACATCCCGCATGAAAGCGTTCCTGTAGGTGAAGATGAGGATGATAACGTTGAAGCAAAAACATGGGGAGAGGTTCCAGCTTTTGTTTTTGAAGCGAAGGCTCACTGGGATGTAGCGACAAATCTAGATATTTTGGATTTTGAACGTGCCTCAAAAGTGACCGGCAGCCGTTTCGTCTTTTATAAAGGGCTAGGGGCTCGTCTAGAGCGTGCACTGTTAAACTTTATGATGGATTTACATTCAGACGAGCACGGCTATCAGGAAATGCTCCCTCCTCAATTAGTGAATCGAACATCCATGACAGGGACAGGGCAACTGCCGAAGTTTGAAGAAGATGCCTTTAAAATAGAGGATTGGGATTACTTCCTTATCCCAACAGCAGAAGTTCCAGTGACAAACTATCATCGTGAAGAAATTTTATCTGCTGATAACCTGCCGCAGAAATTTGTTGCCTTCAGCACGAACTTTCGCTCAGAAGCAGGTTCAGCTGGACGTGATACAAGGGGATTAATTCGTCAGCATCAATTTAATAAAGTTGAGCTCGTCCAGCTTACGACACCTGAAGAATCCTACCAACGTTTAGAAGAGATTACAGGAAACGCTGAAAAGGTGCTACAGCTGCTTAAGCTTCCATATCGGGTGATGAGCATGTGTACAGGTGACTTAGGCTTCACAGCTGCGAAGAAGTATGATATCGAAGTTTGGATTCCTAGCTACAACACATATCGCGAAATTAGCTCTTGTTCTAATTTTGAGGACTTTCAGGCACGGCGCGCAGGCATCCGCTTCCGCCGTGAAGAAAAAGGGAAGCCTGAATATGTTCACACTTTGAATGGGTCTGGTTTAGCTCTAGGTCGTACAGTAGCTGCCATCTTAGAAAACTATCAGCAGAAAGACGGCTCTGTTGTGATTCCAGAGGTGTTACGTCCATATATGGGTGGCAAAGAAGTAATTAAGTAAATGGAAAGGAAGCTGTGTTTTTTACAGCTTCTTCTCTTAACCATAAAAAATTATTTGATTTTATTGACGTGTGAGGACAAGCGTGATATAGTATTTATTGTCGGTCACACGGAGGAGTACCCAAGTCCGGCTGAAGGGATCGGTCTTGAAAACCGACAGGGGCTTCACGGCCCGCGGGGGTTCGAATCCCTCCTCCTCCGCCATTTATATCAACAATAGCGCATAATATTGGAGATTAATAAACAAAAATCGTTACCTTGTGTAACGATTTTTTATTGTTTTAAAACATTAGGAGACGGCTTTCCTAGTGTTTTTTTTGTCTCATAAAAATCCCAGAGAACTATGCAGCCCTCTGGGATTTCCCTTTATCTTATGTGAGTAGATGACTTGAACGCCATTTACGTGATTGATGAATAAAGTGGCCGATTTTTTCTAGGACTGGTTCGACACTTGAAAGATCGTTAAGAAGGTCGTAATCAGCGATATTTAAACGTAAGACAGGGCAGGAGTTGAAATTATCGATCCAATTTTCATACCGCTTAAACATTTCTTCCCAATACTCGATAGGTGTCTGCTGTTCCATTGGACGTCCGCGATCTTTAATACGGGTG
Source organism: Halobacillus shinanisalinarum (assembly GCF_022919835.1). Lineage (NCBI taxonomy): Bacteria > Bacillati > Bacillota > Bacilli > Caryophanales > Bacillaceae > Halobacillus > Halobacillus shinanisalinarum. Next base: position 2,405,403 of record NZ_CP095074.1, read on the forward strand.
ATAATATCATCGAAGGATCCCTCAAGATAAATAAGCAAATCAGGGTGTGGGAAGTATGGCGTCATCACCATCGCATCAAACAGGTTCGTGTAGGTTTCATAATCCGTTTCTGACATCGTCCCTTTTTCGTAATGCATTCGAGCAAAGATTCCCGTATCCTCATAAATCGAACGATCTTGAACGAAGCCACCGCCATATTCAAAAATCTTCTTTTGTTCTTTAAATCGTTCAGCAAGAAAGTAAATTTGTAAATGGAAGCTCCATCGTTCAAAGTCATGATAAAATTTGTCGAGATATGGGTTTTTATCTACTTTTTCAAAAGAGGTACGGAAGTTAAGCGATTCGGCTAAAGCTTTGGTCATTGTAGACTTCCCGACGCCGACTGTTCCGGCAATCGTTATTACGCTGTCGTGTGGAATTCCATAGCGTTCGCGTGCGTTCATTTGACTACTTCTCCTTTATTCATATGATGCTGAACCTGTTTAACAATATGTCGTAAATGTTCTTGATGTTTCACAAAATCAAGTTGGTCCCCATTCAGCCGAATGACAGGGATGTCTGGTTGTGATGCTTCAAAATGGTTCATAAAATCCTCATAATCCTGTGATAATTGCTGTAGATACGAAGCTTGAATATTTGCCTCTACGTCACGATTACGCATGCGGATTCGTTCAAGCAATGTATCCAGGCTAGCATGTAAGTAGACGACCATATTAGGTTTTGGCATATCCTTCGTTAATATATTAAAAATTTGTGAGTACTTATTAAAGTGATCTTCTTTTAATGTGCGACGAGCAAAGATCATATTTTTAGCAATATGATAATCAGCTATAACAGGCTTTTCAAGCTGTAAATAATCTCTCTCGATGTCTTCAAGCTGCTTGAAACGATTGCATAGGAAGAACATCTCCGTTTGGAAGCTCCATTCTTCTATATTATCGTAAAACTTGCCTAAAAACGGGTTTTCCTCAACGATTTCCTCCAATAAATGAAAATCAAACTGGGAAGCAAGTTTTTTAGACAGAGACGTTTTACCGACCCCAATGGGCCCTTCGACAGCAATGAAAGGTAATTGCCCCATCTCTTTTCCTCCTTCAATCAGGTCAAACAAAATTCGATAGGTTTAGACAGACAAATTATATTTTACCATATCAAGTGAACGGAAGTAATAAGTTTTAAGTAATTTTACAGAGAAATCACTTTTCATTTTGGGAGAATTTTTGTATAATATAAGGCACGTGATTTATTAGCCCCGTAGCTCAGGGATAGAGCATCGGTTTCCTAAACCGTGTGTCGCAGGTTCGAATCCTGCCGGGGGCGTTACTTAAAAACACTGGGGTACAAGGGATATAGCTTATACACCCCAATGATAAAATGGCGCGTTTTTAAATCTTTGGCTAAATTTTGGCTAATTCAATTTTAAAACGTGCCATTTTCCGTTTCTAGTGGTGAGTGACATGAAAGATGTTTCATTCAATGATCTTTCGCAATCCGGTCATTTCTGGAATAAGAACGCAGAAAAAAGTATTTCAGAGTGGCTACATCCTATATATCTGACTTTCATTGAATCTCTTGTGAAGAAGGAGTTGAAATTCAAAACCCCAAAAGAAAACCTCCCCCTCTATAGGTGGGAAAGTATTCTTCGACCTGAAGGATAAAAAACGAGAAGCGATATAATTGTTTTGAAGTTTATCTTGATACTGAGTCTTCCATATAAGGGCCATTTAACAGCATAAAAGAAGAAGATAGTGTTTTAAATATGAAGCGGAAATTAATGATTTTTATAAGTTTGTTTTTTGTTTTTTTACTTACGGGATGTATAGGTGAAGATTATGATTTCAACCCTCCTAACGCCTTCATTGAGAGTCATCTTGATTTTGTTAAAGGAGAATTGAAGACAGCGAATATCAATTGGGATTCTGACAAGAAGTATACGAAAAAAATAGATGACATTGATTCCCTTGCAAAAGAACAAGAGCCATTACATTATTATTCTGGACAAAAGATGGATATAAGATTTGATAAGGGATATAAGGATTGATAACATAAATATTTATGTAAAACAAGACGGTGAAAAAACGGAACTTCAAGTTGATGATCAAGTTTTTGAGATGCCGAAAGAAGAAGGCAATTATCTTATTGTTGTAAAGCTTGAAGCTGATAGTGGAAACACGGAATATGTAGGAAATCTTGATGTTCGGGAAAGAGATGATAACCCTTATCCTCCTAGGGTTTCACTTGATAATAATTCAGATGAGGCAGATAAAGAAGAATTAGAATCATATAAAGCAGACTGGCGAGAATACACAGAAGAAACAGATGATATGTCATTATTTAGAAACGGACTAGAGTCATTAAACCATGATTCTGGCGAGCAGATGGAGATATCATTTGATCATCATAACTTTGAAATCGAGGATCTGCGTGTTTATGCGCACCATAACGACGAAAAAACGAATTTACCAGTTAAAGATAAATTCTTTGATTTGCCAGAAGAAGAAAGGGATTACATTATTGTTGTGAAGCTTCTTACGGATAAAGGTAGCGCCGAATATGCAGGGAATATTATTATCGAATAATACTTCCACAAACGGGCGATCGGCTAAACGAGGGGTTAATAGAATGGGGCGTCAGAATGGTCAGGAGAAAAAGATTTAAAGTATTATCCTTAGTTTGTTTATTTATTTGTGTACTTGTTTGGGTTCCTAACATAGTTTTTCAAGTCCCAAGTCCGTTATGGATGATAATTTTTATTATTGCTCCAATCGGGATTGTGTTCGCAGCATTGATAAAAAAATATTGGCTAATTGTTGCTAATACTTTTATGCTCTTCAGCTTTTTTATATTTATGTTTGTGGGGTATTTTGTTAATTACATAACTGATGGAAAGCCTTAAACTCAATTTATGAGTATTGTGCAACGAAGGGCGCAATTCTGGAGCAAAGGATTGCGCTTTTATTAATGTATCGGGCCATTTTCAGGAATAACAGATCATGGTAATCAATACTTATGTTATTTTAATTTTTGGAAACTCAGTATTCAATTTAATAGCGCAAAATCCAGAATATAACGTTTTTTAGGATTTCTTTTTACGAGCAGTAATTCTACCTACACCTAATTCTTTCCCCTCTTTATAGATAGCTTTAATGAAACTGATAGTCATCAGCAGCATGATAATAGAGAATGGCAAAGCGGCAATAATCATTGTGTTTTGTAAAGCTTGCAGGCCACCTGTATATAGAAGAGCAAGTGCTGTAGCTGAGAGCAATCCACCCCAGGTTAGTTTAATGATATGACCGGGATTTTCCGATCCACCAGTAGTCATCATTCCTAGTACAAATGTTCCTGAGTCGGCAGATGTAATAAAGAATGTGCCAATAAGCGAAATAGCTACAATCGAAGCAACCATGCCTAATGGGTAATTAGAGAAAACACCGAATAATGATTCTTCTGTTGCAAGTGATGAAATCGTATCGATACCACTGTGTTCAAGTGAAATAGCTGCTCCTCCAAAAGTTGCAAACCATAAGAATCCAATGACGGACGGAACAAGTAAAACAGTAAATACAAATTCTCTTATGCTGCGTCCCTTGGAAACACGAGCAATAAATATACCCACAAATGGCGACCATGCGATCCACCATGCCCAATAGAATACCGTCCATGTATTAATCCATTCCCTTGTCTCTTCGTTAAGGGGCGCTATACGAAAACTCATAGCTGGAAGATTCTGAACGTATGTCCCAACTGAATTTGTAAATAAATTTAATATAAATAATGTTGGTCCCATAATAAAAATTAAACTAAACAATAAGACCGCCAAAATCATATTGGCATTACTTAAAATTTTAATTCCTTTACCTAACCCAGTCCAAGCTGAAAACATAAAGAGAACGGTAACGACAACTACAATGATTAGTTGCATGATAAAGTTAATAGGTATGTCAAACAAATAGGACAATCCGCCATTTATCTGGGAAGCGCCAAAGCCAAGTGTTGTGGCTACCCCTATAACTGTCGCGATGACAGCAAGAATATCAATAACTTTCCCTAAAATTCCGTCCGCACTCTTACCAATAATGGGGTGTAAGGTGGCGCTGATTAGTCCGGCCTTGCCGTGTCTGAAATGAAAATAAGCTAATACTAGTGCCACAATCCCGTATATCGCCCATGCATGAATTCCCCAATGAAAGTAAGTAAATCTCATGGCATCCTTTATTGCCTGATCAGTACCTGTTTCCCCTGTCGGAGAGCTGATCGCATAATGACTGATAGGTTCAGCGGTTCCCCAAAACACAAGCCCTATCCCCATTCCGGCACTGAACAACATGGCAATCCAGGTTGGTCTGGAGAATTCAGGTTTTTCCCCTGGCTTACCAAGTTTGATTTTTCCAAGTGGACTAATTAAAAATACCAAACATACCAAGACGAATAGTGTCGCCACGATTAAGTAATACCATCCAAATTTGTTTGATATAATTGCTTGAACATCAGTTGTAGCCGTTTCCAAACCCTCCGGCCATAAGATACCTATAATAACTAGCACCAACATAATTCCTGCCGATATTTTGAATACAGGTGTAAATTTTTTTAGCATAGATGAAGGACTCCTTATCTGGAAGTTAATGCACTCGTCCTCTTCAGCAATACGAAAGGGGATCAGGAGTTTTAAAAAATATTCTAAGTCTTATTATCTTTAGGACACTTAATTTTATTCATTATTGGAGTAGGTATCAGAATTTTATAGAGAATGATTGAAGATACATAATTTGCAATGTGTAGTGTATATGGCGAAGATAAAGACAACTTTCATAATCAACTAGTGAAATTATCACAAACTTTATTGCAGTAATATTTGCTAAAGGGATAACTGAAGAAACTATACTGACAAAATTTATTTAGCACCCGAGTTTTTATAAAAGCGGCTATATGGGCTGTCTGAATTTTAGTCGGATTGATAATCTACACAAAATTCATCCCTAAATTTTTCCTTGCATAGAATTTGGCCAAAGCCTAGCTAGACAAATATTCCTATGCCAATACTCTTTTGGGTATAGTCTAAAACCGTTTCAGAAGTGTCTTCCATTATCCGGCGCGCGATTCTGTAAAAAGGATCAGCGCTTATTTTTCAATTAAAGGGCCATTATCTGGAAGACTTGAATTCGAGATAAATGTGAAATTTATTACAGATACGAAGGGCCATATAATGGAGTACGAAAGAAAAGGGGAGTAGGTCGAGTCAAAATTACTGGAGCATATCTAAAGTATCATTTTGTGTTAGAGTAAGGGTGACAAAATTTAGGGGTGATTAGGTTATTGTTTTGGGAGAAGTGGTGGAATATGAGCCTTTTAGCTAAATGGGGTATTGGCATTGCAGGAGTTATTGGATTTGTAATTGTGTTTTTGGTAATTGCTTTTATTATTGAAGTAAGTCCTAATCAGGGTAAGGAAAATAAAGTCAAAGAACAAGCAAAAACTTATATAGCAAAAACTTATACAGATGAAATGAATGTTTATGATACATTATACGATAATATGGGAAACCATCCTGAATTTGAGTATGCAGCAAAAGTCAGGAATGAAAAAACAGGTATTACGTTTCTAGTCTATCAGGATGAAAGAACATCAAATATGGAAGATACTTATACTTCTGAATTGATGGAATCTAAGCTTTCTGACAGATTAGAACCGCATATTGAAAAAATGTTTGAGCAGGTCGATAAGGTACGTGTAATTTATGAACAGACAAGTGCAAGCAAAGAGTTTAATAGTAAAGAAGATAGACCAAATATACAGGAGTCAGAAGCAACGCCAACAATTAATGTTGTACTGAACCGTGAGAGCAAAGAAACTGACGAAAAAACACTAAATTCTTTAGTGAAAATTATAAAAAATGATATAGGTCTTAAACACGCTTTTGTGTCGATTGAGTACTCAGATTATCCAGCGAAAGTCTTGAAAAAAGAGTATTAAATAAGGAGTTAATTCTACAGCTCTGAAGTTAAACCGCCTCCCTTTATCCATCTAATTGGAGCTTTTTAACTTGCTTCAGAATACCCAGCTAATAGAAGTTTGGTAATAGCTTTGAGCAATATTATCATGAATCCTAGTCTTCATGATAAGGGGCGCACTTATTGAATAAAAAAAATAACTTTATTGTTGTCAATATTCTTGATTGCGATATTTGGGTTAAGCAAACAATTTTTTTTAGCTGCCGCATTTTTCAAAGGAAAAATGCGGCTTCCTTCTGAATGTTCGACATGACATGAGAATATAAATCAAGGAGTGACCGTGATCGACGAGTGCCCGAACCTCTCCTGAGCTACTTTCGGAGTGCCTTCATGTTTACAAAGTCGTATGAGTATGTCTCATATCATGAAAGCGAATAGGCTTAACAGCAGATTCTTTTAAGACTGAGCTCAGTATCAACGGTTTAAGAGGTGTAAAAGGTCCCGTTTCTCGTAGTAAAAACAAGACCTTGTTCTTCATGCTTTGTCTGTTTTCCATCTTCTAAGCCATTTGATTTTTCTTATGTTGTTTTAGCGCTTCATTGACGTGATCAAACAAGGATATGGTCCGTTCAGCATAATTCGTTTTGAGGTCCCCAATTTCATACCCCACGTTTTTTCTTACGGACGGCCTGAGTGACAACTAGTACACAGGAAAGGTCTTCAAAAAGAGCTCTTGGTGGAGATTAGTCTGCTGTTCCACCATCCATTTAATAAGGTTATCAGTCAACTTTCTATCTAACTCTGTTCAAAATCTTGTACAAGAGATTATGTGCTATTCATTAAAGGTCACTATGTCTACTCTTTTCTGAATGCCAACTATAACATTGAATATCTCCTGTTATGTAGTAGTTATGTTTTTTAAATCTGGTTACATACTTGAGTTTAGTTGGGACAAACTACAAATTAGAAAACTGTTAATAATTGGAGTGAACTAAATGGGGCAAGAGGAAAAACAGATTAAATTAACCTCAGCAGAAATAACTCAACTTTGGGTAGGTTATATGAATGACAGTGCATTGAGCTGTAAGCTAGAATTTTTTTTAGCCAAAGTAAAGGATAAAGAAATTAGACCACTCATCCAGCAAGCATTAGACTTAGCTCAAGGAAATATGAAAAGTCTAACTGAGATTTTTAATAAAGAAAATTATCCAATTCCATATGGGTTCAAAATGGAGGAGGATGTAGATATTTCTGCTCCCATTTTGTTTTCTGACACCTATATTTTACATTACCTTCATCATGGGGCACAAATTGCCCTACAAGGATACAGTATCAGCTTGACTTTAGCTGTTAGAGCAGATGTATATAGTTATTTTAGTGAATGTATTTCACAATTGGATGAATTTCTAAGAGAAACAAAGGAATTATTGTTATCTAAGGGGCTATATATAAGGTCACCATACCTTCCAGAACCAGATAATATCGACTTTGTAAAAAGTCAGAGTTTCCTTACAGGTTATTTAGGTGAAAGAAGACCTTTGGCTGGTATAGAAATAACAAATCTTTTTTCTAATTTTCAAAGAAATGCTATAGGAATAGCCACTATGATGGGGTTTAGTCAGGTTGCAAAATCTAAAGAGGTTAGAAAGTTTCTTGCTAGAGGAAAAGAAATATCTTCTAAACATTGTGAGGTATTCGGGTCAATTATGAAAGAGGATGACCTACCTATCCCCATGACATTGGATACAGAAGTTACAGACTCAACTACCTACACCTTTTCTGATAAGCTAATGATGTTCTACAGCACATCTTTAATTGCCTTAAGTGTTGGTTTTTATGGTTCAAGTATGGCAATGAGTCCTAGAAGGGATTTAGGTGTAAAATATAGCAGGTTAATAGCTGAAATACTTAAGTATGCTGAGGATGGGGCTAACATCATGATTAAAAATGGATGGATGGAGGAACCACCTAGAGCGTTGGATAGAGATGAGTTAGCAAAGAAAAAATAAATTCACCTGCTACTAAATTGCCCTTAGATGTTGTTTCCTATGATTTAACTTTATCTGAACATGACTATTCTTGTCTAAACCATTTATGTTATTTTGTTACTAAGATGTTAATTACTTCTTCGGTTGTTTTTGCAATAAGCTCGTCATCAGATTCGGCGTCTTTTAGGTCATGGCTAGAAAGAACAGCGAAAAAAATAGGCTCCCCATTCGGTGGCCAGATAATTGCAATATCATTACGCGTACCATAGGATGCTGATCCTGATTTACCTCCAACTTCCCATCACTCCGGAACACCTGCTCGAATCAAGGTACCTCCAGTCGTGTTGCGCTTCAGCCAATCTATCAGCAAATCTTGTTTTTCTGGGGGAAGGGCATCCCCTGGTTCTACCTCATTTAGCGCGGGTTCAATTCTTTCCGGTTCCGTGACGTCCTCCCTGATTTGACGGAAGTGCTTCCTTGAATTCCTTCAGGTCCACCTATCTGCTCTAGTATGAGATTGGCAGCAGTGTTATCGCTATATCGAGTGGCAGCATCACTTAGTTAGTTCCCTCAATGTCATCCCTATATCCACATGCTTTTCTGTAATAATCGGGTTATAATTCACAACTCATTCATTTACAGATGACTAAGAATATTGATAAGCCTCCCGAATGGATCCCTTACATAAAACCGCTGAACTCCCCATGGCTCCTTAGCTGGTCCATACTCAATTGGAATCCCTGCTTCTTTTATGCGAGTTAACGCGTCATCGAGATTATCGACTTCAATTGACAGGTCAGGCACAGGTGTTCCGGAACCTCCTTGTGAGAGAAAACTGATTTGAGTGTCCATTTTCTCATGCGATCCGTAAGTTGCAATAAATCCTATATCCATCAATTGATCAAGTCCGAGCACATCCTCGTAAAAGGACTTTGCTTTGATAATGTTCTGTGTCTCAACATTGGCAACAATTCGTTTGACCTTCATTTATACCTCACTCCTTAGCTCTTTTACGTTGCTATTAACTTCTACAATCACTTAAAATAATCCTTGTTTAGCTAAACTGATCCTTAGCATAGGTGCGATCCTTCCCGAAATTCACACCAATCTCAACATAGATATCCAATTTCGTTTGAAGATCTAATTCATACGAGTAGGTAAAGATTTCCGCTTCCTCGGGGATGTTTCTATCTATTTAAAAGTAGTTTAACTTAACTTACCTATAAATTATTTAAGGATGGGAAACAAGGAAAAAGTCCGTTTGATTAATTTTTACTTTCTAGTATGTCCTTAATAATGGCAATATGAAAGGAAGCCCATGCCTTCTCGCGAAAGTGGAGAATGACACTCATCGTTAGTATTACTATGTAAGATAAAACAAACACTACACCCCATGGTAATATCCCATTGCTAAATATAAATTTTTGTAATTGTTCTGAAAATAGAAATAACAGCCATGGCCCTGTAGAAACAAAAATAGGGATAATCCCTGATCCGTTCTTTTCTTTTATCATGCGATAAAGGATTTTTTCTAATGTATCTGAATCAATGGTTAAATAGAAATGTTGGATCTCAGTAACTTCTCTAATTGCTTCGATCTTATTAAAGGAGTGGCTTCTTTCGTATGTTTTTTTAAGTTTAATATAAAATTTATGTGCATCACCACGAAACATAACCGTAATCCCTCCGTCGAGTTTCTGCGTATTATAAGAATTAACATATAAAAATTTTTTATGCACCAACCTTCGCCTTTTCAGCAGAATGTATTAACATCAGTGGGATTTAAAGTAAAAAACTTGAAAAACGCCCCTCAATGATTCCAAATCGTGTGTCGCAGGTTCGAATCCTGGCGGGGCACTTTTAAAACTATTGATCCACGGTGATTACCATGGAATTTTTATTGAGAAATATTTAGGTATAATCACCATAATCCTCATTAACTTTACTAATTCCACTCATTTCTCGGATTAATTTCTGATCAAATATTGAACCAATGTATTGGTTTTCTAAATGTTCTAATCTTCGGGAAGCAAACTGTGGTGTGACCCCAAAAGTTGATGCTACTTCATAGATAGCTTGAGGTTTTCTAAAAGGAAGATCCATTTGAAGCAGCATGAAGGTCGGTACACAAACATGCAAGGCAAAGTTGTCAGCTTTCCATTCTTGGTACGCAAGAAATGATGCTGGCATATTGAATTGGCTGCCATGATGCATCATGATATGGCATAGTTCATGACCAAAGATTTGCCAACGTTCCTCATTAGACAGCTGTTTATTAATGAACATCCGTTTCTTTCCCTTATAAATCATCGCTTCACTTTTATCGTTCCAATAATGGACGTGAATGTTCAGTCTTTCCATAATATGATCGATAGTAAGTTGATTTGGTGTTTGTATAGATAGAAATAAAAGAAATTCCCTCATGTAACTTTCAAGTGGTGTGTAATGATACATAGAACCTCCCTCCTTAACGGAACATATGTTCGATTTAAATGTAAAAAGAAAAGCCCTCATGACCAGGCTTTAATCTTATATCAATCATAAAATAGATCCTACATTCGTTCTATTCTACTTTTGTAGGATTTTATTCACTCTTTATAATTTCCCACATCTTCCTTAACTTTTTTAAATCCTCTTCACTTGATTTAGGGAGATCAGCATACCAACGCTGTAAATCAGGATCACTGATAAACGCCTCGAACTCTCTCTCTGATTCTCCTCTTTCTGACTCTTCTGTCATACCCATCAGCCAGTCAATAGATACACCATAAAGCTTTGCCAGCGTTGATAGCATTTTTTTGTCTGGCTCTCTGTAATTTCTCTCATAACCAGATAGTCTTGAATTTGAGATCCCTAATTTTTCGCAAACAAGAGTCTGCGACCATCCCTTGTTTTCACGAGCTTGTCTTAACCTTCCACCTAATGAACCCATACCATTCATCCTCATATCATCTTTAGTTATTTCTATTAAAATTATACTACTTATTCCACGTTTCGCGAAATATATTGTGCGAAATGTTTAAAAATGGTTGACTTACACGATGCGCGTAATTATAATAACAATCAAGCGTTACGCGTTACGCGCAAAACCATGGTTGTATGAACGTGATTGTTCATACGGTAGTCCGTTCCTAAAGTTTTTGGAAGATATTTAAAAGGAGAGGTTCTTAATATGGCTTATTTAATTGCACTTGATGATGGACATGGTCTGGAAACACCAGGGAAGCGCACTCCTTATATTGATAGCCTAGGGCGTTCAATTAAAGAGAATGAATTTAATCGTGCTGTTGTATCATTCTTAGAAGAGGAGTTACAGAGAAGTGGCTTTGATACGCTGTTAGTGGCCCCTACCGATGATGATACGTCGCTTTCTGCTAGGACAACCCGTGCCAATGATGCGGGGGCAGATGCTTATATTTCTGTTCATTATAATGCGTTTGATGGCAGCTTTGACGGCTCCAATCCAAGTGGAATTGAACTTTACGTGTACCCTGGTCATTTAAATCGTGAGGCAGGACTGTTAGCGAATAGTATGGCCAAGCATTTGAGAGAAGGCACTCCACAGGACTTTCGCGGAGTAAAAGAGGCGAACTTTCACGTATTGCGTGAAACAGCTATGATTGCTGTACTAACTGAAAATGGTTTCATGGATCATCCTGATGAAGCCTTGTTAATGATTGATCCAGAATTCCAAAGGGAGGTTGCAATCGAACATGCTAAGGGGATTTGCGATTACTTTGGGATCAACTATGTTCCAGGATACATTGGTCGAAGAGTGGAATCGATCTATCAAGGGGATTTGCGTTTTTATAATCAACCATCTTGGTCAGATTCAGCCGTTGCTGGTTATTTGCAATATGGTTATGGCTTTCCAAACATTCTTGACCGGGTACTCGTAGACGGTTCCCCTCAGTATAAAGTAGAAAATTCGGAAGGGGCTGTTTATTATGTAACAGCTAATGAAACGTATGTCCGCGTAGTGTAAATAAGGTAGAACCCGGAGTTTGCTCCGGGTTCGTTTATCTTTCACTTTCAAAATTTACTCATATTAGAAAGTCGTTAACGGCAATGCCTTGCTCTGAATTGTTCCTAATTATAGACTGATTACTTTGCTCTTCGTAAAACATGTCAGCAATAAACAAGTAGGTGATAATTAATCCTGTTACAATCATCACTGAGAGGAAAGCGATTAGGAGTACGCGTAAACCATACTTTACATACTTAGGGTTCTTTTTCATGGTTTCAAAAACCTCCCTACAACCAGTGCGAATATGGTAGGAAATAAGAAAAGGGTTTCATATAATATATTTTACCTAATAATTCCATATTCTTCAACTAACCACCCAATTGGTAGGCAGGAACAACTCCTATTCATTTATGTGCATAGAGAGGTGACCATCCTTTATAGGGAGGATTCGATCAGCTAACTTTCTTGCCTCTTCCTTATCATGTGTGACTAGGATAATCGGAATCTGCCATAATTCACGAAGGCGCAAGAGCTCTTGGTGGCACTGTTCTTTGGTCTCCTGATCAAGTGATGAGAATGGTTCATCAAGAAGGAGGAGATCGGGATGGGTAGCCAATGCACGGGCTAATGCTGTCCGTTGCTTTTCGCCTCCGGATATTTGTCGTGGGTATTTATTAAGTAAGTGTTTTATTCCAACAACATCTACAAGTTTATCAACAAGCTCTAGGTCAGTTGCACCATATGTAATATTTTTATAAACCGTCATATGCGGAAAAAGGGCATAATCCTGGAACAAGTAGCCAATTTTACGCTTTTGCACGGGAATAGGTTTACTTTTCGTATGAAAAAGTGTCTGATCATTAAGCTTTATTTTCCCTTCATCGGGGTGAGTTAGTCCAGCGATACAGTTGAGGATAGTGGTTTTGCCGGAGCCAGATGGGCCAAACAAAACGACGGTCTCATTTCCGACCTGTAAGGATATATCCAGAGTGAAGTTAGACAGTTTCTTCTTGATCATTACCGATAGCATAAATGATGCCTCCATCTATTGGTTAAACTTTAAAATGTTTCGCTTGCTCCACCGATTCAGCCAGAGTATTGAACTGAACCCAAGAGCAACAATGATCAGTACCCAAAAGCGTGCTTGCTCCATTCGGCCCGCTTCCACGGCAAAATAGATAGCTAGAGGAATCGTGTTGGTTTCTCCAGGGATGTAGCCGGCAATCATAAGTGTGGCTCCAAATTCACCGAGGGCACGTGCAAAAGTAAGGACTAATCCTGCCAGGAGCCCGGGCCAGGCTAATGGGAAGGAAATCGTGAAAAAGACCTTCCACTTTGATGCACCCATTGTTAACGCGGCATTTTCAATATTTTGATCATAGTTTTGGAAAGCTGCAGATGCGCTTTGATACATTAATGGGAATGATACAACGATTGCTGCAATAACGGCACCGATCCAAGAAAAAACGACCTGGATGTTAAAGGATTGAAGTAAAAATTCGCCTAATGGTCCATTTTTTCCGAATAGGTAAAGAAGGCCAAACCCGACAACGGTAGGCGGAAGGACAAGCGGAAGCAAAATCACGGACTCAACAATACTTTTCCCGGGAAATTTTTTTCTTGTAATCAGACGGGCGAAAACAATGCCTAGTATAAAAACAACCAATGTTGCGATTGTAGCAATCTTTAATGATAAAAAGAGGGGGGAGTTATTCATGATGCACCCTTCCATTCTCGTTATTTCTCAAAGCCATATGATTGTAAAATGTTTTGAGCCTCTTCTGTTTTTAAATAATCTAGAAACTTTTGAGCTTCTTCCTTAGCCGAGCTATCTGCTGTGATGGCTGCTGGGTAAATGATAGGTCGATGCATGCTTGGTTCAGCTTTTGCTAATACTTTTATCTGATCAGATAGGAGGGCATCACTTGCATAAACCATACCTAGTGCTGCATTACCTGACTCTACATATGTAAGTACTTGGCGTACATTTCGCGCGTATACCATCTGATCTTTTAGAGCGTCCCATTTATTCACAGATTGTAAAATTTCTTTCGTATACATGCCGGCAGGAACACTTGCTGGATCACCTAAGGCCAGTTGTTCCTGACCTGAAAGCTTGATATCCGCGAAAGAATTAAAATTAAAATCGCGGTCTTGGTTTGCAATTAAGACAATTGAATTCCCTGTGAAGTTCATTCTTGTTTCTTCTTGAATGAGTTGTTCCTGTTCGAGTGTGTCCATCCATTGTTGATTGGCCGATAAGAAAACATCAACGGGAGCCCCTTGTTGAATCTGCTGAGCTAATTTACCAGAGCCGGCAAAATTAAATGTAAGGGAGACATCGCTATGATCACTTTCGTAGGATCTTTTTATTTCTTTCATAGCGTCAGTTAAGCTGGATGCTGCAGAAATGGTTAGTTTTTTGGTTGAGCTTTCTTCATTCGATGGGTCACTACAGCCCACTAGGAATAATAGAACAAGCCCAGTAATTAAGATCATCACCTTTTTGTGCATATAGCTGCGCTCCTATGTGTCGTTATTACTTTTGATTATACGGATTGAATAATTTTAAGTAAAATAAAAGTAAAGTTGTGCACGGAACTATGGTTTAAAGAGAGGGGCCGTTATGAAAGTTCAAATTGCTACTAGTCTCATTTTGGCTTTATTGTTGACCCAAGCACCGATTATCGGGAAATATTTTGCCATGATCAACACGATGATACACGAAAGTGGCCATTCCCTTATGGCTTTACTTACTGGGGGAGAGGTCAGAAATGTTTCATTATTTTCAAACACATCAGGAGTCACGATGACGGGGCACACTTCGTGGTTCAGCCATGTATTAACAAGTCTATCCGGTTACTTGTTTTCATCATTAACTGCGTTGTTATTTTTTCATTTGATTGTTAAGGGTCATTATCAGGTGATGATTTTCATCTTGATGGGGTTTTTAGCTATAAATCTATTGTTCTGGGTGAGAAATTTCTATGGTGTCTTTTGGTTGATTACATTCGGGGCTGCTTTTATTTATCTGCTCAAAAGCGGGCACCAGTCGATTGTTCAATATGTATTGATTTTTATAGCCTCTCTGATCCTTGTGGAAGCGGTAATGAGTGCGTTTACGATTATGCGAGTCAGTTTTATTTCCCCAAGCGCAGCTGGTGATGCTGCGAATCTTGCACACGCTGTTAAATTCATTCCTTCGCCAATTTGGGGGATATTCTTTTTTGCACAATCCTTATATTTGGCTTGGCTTGCATTAAAAAAAGTGTTTGTTCCTTAGGGGGATTTTTGCATTTTTAAAGAAAAAAAGAAGGAACTCCGCATTAGCCCTTACCCCTCCGTTATCTTGGCATAAGGTAGTAAAGTAAGTGATGAGAGAGGGGGGAATGACATGAGCGGAGGATACGGCGGCGGATTTGCGCTACTAGTTGTGTTGTTTATTCTTTTGATTATTATCGGTGCCTCTTATGGTGGCTACGGCGGCTACGGCGGAGGATATTAATTTTTAATGATAAGCGAGGGGGCGCCCTCGCTTTTATACATATGTTCTCGTGTATCTATCCTTTCAAATGACTGTAAAATTAAGTTTTAACTATACGAAAAAGGGTATAGAGAAAAAAGATCTACCATCAGCCTTTTGGAGGAATCGAATATGGATTTAAAGGAACATTTGGTGACTCATGGCTATGACCAGATTGACATTTTGCTTATCGACGAAGAGCAGAATCAATCAACTGTTGCCGGTATCTCCCTTCATAAAATGACAGACTTAGAGTACAAGCTATACTTAGATCCTCAGTCGTTGAAGTACGAACTAAACAGCGACCATCCCCATTTTATCGCCAATCAAAAAGAGGAGGAAGGCGAAGTTAAGCAAGTAAAAGGATATATTTTGAAATGGTGAGTAATCAAGAAGAGAGAAAAGGGATTCAGGAGGTCCTTTTTCTTTTTTTTATACGTTCTTTTTGATCAGCTCTCCCCCCAATGATGAGCAGCACGCCTGAGGCAAGAATGACAACAGGAATCATTGGGTCTTGTATTGTAAAGAAAAGCACAGCTGCAATCAATATGGCTATTGATCCGATACTTCCAAGAATAATAAACATTTGATTCTCTTTTTTCATAGTGATTTCTATCCTTTCTCATTTACTCTCCCTCATTATAACGAATTTTTTGTAGCTCGCGAATGGATGAGCACTTTAAGTTTAAGGGTGAGACCAAACAGGAATGAAATCAGTAAAAGGAGGCAGGCTCTACTATGAAAACACATAGCCTTTATATTGATGGTGAATATACTGAATCAACGGAAAATGAATGGATAGATATCGTTAATCCTGCTACAGAAGAAGTTATTGCTAAAACACCAAAAGGAGCACCGCGAGATGTAGATCGCGCTGTGGAAGCTGCCGCTCGAGCTCAAGGAAACTGGGAACTAACGCCTAATATAGAACGAGGGGAAATAGTTCGTCAGCTGGGGGACAAAATAGAAGAAAAGAAAGATACGTTCATCGAATTACTTCAGGAAGAGCAAGGGAAAGATTATCAGTTAGCGACGGGAGAAGTTGAACTTGCTATTGATTACTTTAGGTACATGTCTGAGTGGGCACGCCGTATTGAGGGTGAAATTGTACCGAGTGATCGGGCAAACGAGAATATTTATATATACAAAAAGCCGATTGGAGTCGTAGCTGGAATTGTACCTTGGAACTTTCCGGTGTTTATTTTAGCTAGAAAAGTTGCTACAGCACTCGTTACCGGCTGTACAATTGTATTAAAACCAAGTCAACAAACTCCGAACACCGCAATGGAGTTCACTAAAATTATCGATGGAATGGATGAGATTCCTAAAGGTGTGTACAATCTGATTACAGGAACGGGATCTGAGCTAGGCAATGCCCTGGCTAAGCATGACAAAGTACAAATGGTAACGATGACAGGAAGTGTACCAGCTGGGACGAAAGTGATGGAAGCAGCTGCACAGAATATCACGAAGGTCAACTTAGAATTAGGTGGTAAGGCCCCTGCAATAGTCACCAAAAATGCGGACTTAGATGTGGCGGCAGAGAGTATTACCACCTCAAGGTTAGCTAACAATGGACAGGCTTGTACGAATGCTGAACGTGTGTACGTTCATGAGAGCGTAGCTGGTGAGCTGATCGATAAGCTTAAGGAAGCCTTTGAAAAAACAACCATAGGCGACCCACGTGAAAATAAACAAGCCGATGTAGGTCCACTTGTAAGCGAGGATCGTTTAGAGTCTGTTGCTACGATGGTGAAGGATGCGGAAGTAGATGGCGCCAATGTAGTTATTGGTGGTGAACGCGCTGATCAGAATCAAGGTTTCTTCTATAAACCAACAATTCTGACCGATGTAGATCACGATTCAACCATTATGCAGGAAGAAATTTTTGGACCAGTGATCCCTATTGCTACGTTCAATACGTTAGATGAAGCCATTGAAAAAGGGAATGACACTGAATTTGGATTGTCCTCCTCTGTTTATACGGAAGATATGAACGAAGCGATGCGAGTTGTTAATGAATTGAGATTCGGTGAAACGTATGTAAACCGTGAGAACTTTGAAGCCGTTCAAGGTTATCACGCTGGCATGCGTAAGTCCGGACTTGGTGGGGCGGATGGCAAACATGGCATGGAAGATTTTCTTGTCACGCAAGTGGTCTATATGCAATATAAGAATGATAAGCAATAACAAAAAGAAGTTCCTCAGGTCACTCCTGGGGGACTTCTTTTTGCTTACTTTTCAACCATTGTGTGGCGAAATCAACGGACTTTGCCATAGAAAACAGCCGGGATTGTGCTTGGCCTACATACCCTTTTATGACATAATGGGAAGCTTCATAATCTCTTCCAATTGCATTAAATCTTTCCTCATCCATTTCAATATCCTTATATGTAGTCCATTGCTGTTTCCCGTTTACAAGGAGAGGGGCCCCTCTGGTCATTACTTTACACGTGCTGCTCCTGTATTCCGATAAATGGAAACTTGTATTTGAATCATAATCTACCCCTAGTAACAGAACCCGGGCATCCGCTTCATAGAATTTACCTAAGGGAGAGTCGTCATTTAGTGAAAATGCAAGAGAATGTTCAGAGGTAAACTCTTCGGCATTTTCCCCCCCAGGCAGATATCGAAAAGGTAGCATTTCTTGTTCACTCATTCGATTCCCTCCTTTGTTCCTCTATTATACAGAAAAAGGAAGCTTATCCAAGCAGGCTTCCTCCACCTATTTTTCACTAGGTATTTACACTTCAGAATGAAACACTTTCTATCTGTTATCTATTTTTTCAGGGTAAAGATCATGATTCATTAAACGGTGTGTGGCCATTTGCTCAAATTTCGTATCAGGTTTTCCATGATTGCAGAAAGGATCAATAGATATGCCGCCTCGGGGTGTGAATTTACCCCATATCTCAATGTAACGCGGTTCCATCAGTTCAATTAAATCATTCATAATTGTATTGACGCTATCTTCATGGAAATCTCCATGATTTCTGAAGCTGAATAAATATAGTTTAAGAGATTTGCTCTCAACCATTTTGATATCAGGAATGTAGCTAATATAAATGGTAGCAAAGTCGGGCTGGCCAGTTTTTGGGCATAAAGTGGTAAATTCAGGGCAATTAAATTTAACAAAATAATCGCGATTCGGGTGTTGATTATCAAACGTTTCTAACACCTCTTTGTTGTATTCAAAGGAATAAGCAGTCCCTTGGTTACCCAACAATGATAAGTCTGTTAGATCTTCATCTTTACGGCCGGTCATATGAAATGCACCTCTTCCAATTTATTAATTTATACAAAAAAAGCCGCTCCTCTAAGGGAGCGGCGGCATTTTATCGCTTCATCCTTAGTTTTTTATAGAGGGTGCTGCTAAGAACCTCTTCTACTCTGAAATGCTTCATCATTATATATAGGGTAGGAGTGATTGTCAATGTAAGACAAAGATTACATCCTAATTCTGTAAATGTTTTAGCATATTACTTTAAAAATGTAATCGTTTCATCTAAAATAAGAAGTAATTAACGAAATTTTTAGAAAACACAGGCTCTGTTTATATAATGTTTCAGGGCTTCATTAAAAAGGGAATAGGAAATCGTTTGCAAAAATTCATTCTAATGAGGTGATTTTTATGGACATGAAACAAATACCGGCAAGATCTGGAAACCACAACTTACAAAACTATCAGCAGACGTACAAAAATTTTAATTGGGATGAAGTAAAAGGGAATTTTACATGGAGTAAAACAGGAAAAGTTAATATTGCTTATGAAACGATTGATAAGCATGCAGAAGATCCTTCAAAAAAAAATCAGGCGGCACTGATTTACACTTCTCCTGATCGAGAAGAAAAATTAACTTTTGAAGAATTAAAGAAAAAGAGTAATCAGTTCGCTAATGTATTGAAAAAGAATGATATTGAAAAAGGTGACAGGGTTTTCCTATTCATGCATAGGAGTCCGGAATTTTACGCGGCATTTCTCGGTATTCTGAAAACAGGCGCCATTGCTGGTCCGCTTTTTGAAGCTTTCATGGAGCAGGCTGTTCGAGATCGCCTAGAAGATAGTGAAGCGAAAATGTTAGTTACGACACCTGAACTAATTGATCGAGTTCCTGTCGATGATCTGCCGCATCTTGAGAAGATTATTCTTGTTGGTGGAGATGAATCAGGTTCACATATTAGTTTTGAAAAAGAAATGAAGAATGCTTCAGAAGAGTTTGAAATTGAATGGCTAGATTTAGAAGATGGCATGCTGCTTCATTACACCTCAGGCTCCACCGGAAAGCCTAAAGGTGTATATCACGTCCATAATGCGATGCTCCAGCATTATCAAACGGGGAAATGGGTTCTTGATCTGAAAGATGATGATGTCTATTGGTGTACAGCTGACCCAGGCTGGGTGACAGGAACGAGTTATGGCATATTCGCTCCATGGTTGAACGGAGTAACCAACGTGGTTCGCGGAGGACGATTTAGTCCTGATGATTGGTATGGTACCATCGCGGATCAGGATGTTTCCGTATGGTATTCAGCACCGACAGCATTCCGTAAACTGTTAAGTGCTGGGGCAGAGACGGCTAAAAAACATGACCTTTCTTCTCTGCGTCACGTTCTTAGCGTCGGGGAACCCTTAAACCCTGAAGTGATTGCTTGGGGATTAGAGGCCTTTGATTTGCGTATTCACGACACATGGTGGATGACAGAAACTGGTGCCATGCTTATTTGTAACTATCCAACGATGGAAATGCGTCCTGGATCTATGGGCCAGCCACTTCCAGGTATAGAAGCATCCATTGTTGATAATGAAGGAAATGAGCTCCCTGCTAATCAAATGGGTAACTTGGCGATTAAAGAAGGCTGGCCATCCATGATGCGGGCAGTTTGGAATAATCCAGGTAAATATGAGAGTTATTTCGTTAATGGCTGGTATGTTTCAGGAGACAGTGCCTATAAGGATGAAGACGGTTACTTCTGGTTCCAGGGCCGTTTAGATGATGTAATCAATACTTCTGGCGAAAGAGTTGGTCCTTTCGAAGTTGAAAGTAAGCTGATAGAACATGAAGCGGTGGCTGAGGCAGGAGTTATTGGTAAGCCGGATCCAGAACGTGGTGAGATCATTAAAGCCTTTATCACACTGAGAGAAGGATATCAGAAATCAGATGAATTACTCGAAGACATTCGTCAGTTTGTTAAAAAGGGTCTCAGTGCACATGCAGCCCCTAGGGAAATTGAGATCACAGATACTATTCCAAAAACGCGCAGTGGTAAGATTATGCGCAGACTATTGAAATCATGGGAATTAGGGTTGCCGACTGGAGATACTTCTACACTGGAAGAATAGGAGTCAGCGCACAGCTTGAGACTGTGCGCTTTCTTTGTCTATAATGAATATGTTCCACGTGAAACAAGTGGAAACAAATGACGAACACAAGTTTTATGTGTGGAAAAGTTGCAGGTGGATGTAAGATGGCAGGTAATAACTACGATACAAGATCATCATTATCAGGGATAACGTTAGAAACAGTGCAGTGGTTTGTATTCTTGTTAGCAAGTGCTGTTGCGTTGCCTATCGTTATCGGTTCTGTATTTCAACTGAATTTTACGGAAGTAGCCGGCTTGATGCAGCGAACATTTTTCGTTGTCGGCATCACTTCTTTTTTACAAGGTGTATTCGGTCACCGCTTACCGATTATGGAAGGCCCGGCCGGGATTTGGATTAGCATTTTTACTGTTATGGCTTATTCAGAGGTGGCAGCAGGGAAAAGCTATGCGGAAACATTGCAAACACTTGAAGCGGCGATGATTTGGACGGGGATTTTTCTGTTGTTTTTCGGTGTGTTCCGTCTCGCTCATCGTGTCTTGTTTGTATTTACTCCTTTTGTTACAGGAGCGTTTTTATTTTTATTAACGGTCCAGTTGAGTGGGACATTTCTTAAAGGGATGTTAGGAGTCCAGCAGCAAATAGAAGCCATCCTTGTTGATCAAACGATTTTGGCGTTTTTAACATTTTTCGTAGTTATCGGTCTCTCCTTTTTTGGGAAAGGCTGGTTAAAAAGTTATGCAGTTCTCTTAGGAATTGTTGCAGGATGGGGCCTGTATGCCATATTGATTGGTTCTAAGACCGCTGATTCTGGTCCTGCCCCCGTCCCATTTGCTCTGCCTGAGTTATGGGCATGGGGGATGCCTTCTTTTAATTGGAGTGTCATTCCTTTGGCGTTTATTACAGCGGTGATTTTGTTATCGAATATTGTAGCGTCCGTTGTTGCTGTCAGCCACTCCATATATGGTAAGCCATCTTATACATATAGCCAATTGAATAGGGGCAGTAGTTTTCTTGGGGTGACCCATGTGATCTCAACTATGTTTTCCACGGTATCGAATGTATCCTTAGCTTCCTCTTCTGGTTTTATAAATTTAACAGGTCAAAAAAGTAAACAACCATTTTTGTATGCTTCCCTATTACTCGTTGTTGTTGCTTTTTTTCCACCAATCGTTGCATTTATATCAGCTATACCTGCACCGATTGCTAATGCGGCCTTACTGGCGACATTCGTACAATTAATGGGGCTTGGGTTATCGAATATGATGAGTGAAGAGTTAAATGAGCGGCGATTAACAATACTAGGTATATCCTTTCTAGTGGGAATTGGTTTAATGTTTATCCCTTCTGAGGTCTTTCAAGGGATGCCTTCCATTGTACAAAATTTAATCAGCAATGGGCTGCTTGTCGGGACCGTACTTGTCATTGTTTTGGAACAATTATGGAGGGGATCGCCTGAGAGTCAAAAGCGCGAAAATGCATGAGTGATAAGGAAGTGTTACGAATGACAAAACAAATTTATGATGTGATCGGTATTGGGATTGGCCCGTATAATATGGGGTTAGCCGCTTTACTTGAAAAGACAGAACTAAATGGCGCCTTTTTTGAAAAAACGTCATCATTCGCCTGGCACCCAGGAATGCTGATTGAGAAAATGGATCTTCAAGTGCCATTCCTAGCCGACTTAGCTACTTTTGCTGATCCAAAAAGTCCATATACCTTTATGAATTATTTATATGAACAAGATCGGATGTTTCCATTCTTTTTTCATAACCAAACGAAGGTGCCACGTCAGGAATACAATGATTACTTGCAATGGGCAGCCAAACAAATGGATGGGCTGCATTTCGGCCATACTATTGTTGATGTCATTGATAGGAATGAAGCAGAAGTACCCCATTATGAGGTGGTTGCTTTAGAATCGGAAACAGGAGAGCATCATCATTACTTAGCTAAGCATGTAGTGATGGGAACAGGAAATGAACCTTTAATTATAGATGGAATGGACGGTCTTCCTGAAGGCGACGTATTGCACACTAGCCGCTATCTTTATGAAAAGGAAAACCTATTGAAGTCTAAGCATGTGACTGTGGTCGGTTCCGGTCAGAGCGCAATTGAAGTGTTTTTAGACTTGCTAGAAGAGCAAAGACGCAACGACATGAAGCTCAGCCTGCTCACTAGAACAGGCGGGTTATTTCAGTTGGACCAAGCAAAATTCGCGCAAGAGGTTTTTACACCAGCCTATGTGGATTATTTCCATTCCTTAAGCTATCAGCAGCGTCTGGAGAATCTTGAATCTCTTGGAGCATTAAGAAAAGGAATTGATCCGGATACCTTGACCCGACTTTACACAGATCTTTATCATAAGACAGCTGGTGGGGAGAAGGATTACGTACTGATTAATCCGATGACAGAAGTAAAGTCGATTCATCCATCTGAACAGGGCGGGTATGAGCTACAGTGTAACCAATGGCAGGAGGAAATCAATTATCGCTATCATACGGATAAAGTCATTTTGGCGACAGGCTATAAGCCGCATATTCCGGATTGGTTCATGGATCGCTTTAAAGAGAAAATTAAATGGGAGGATGAAAAGAATTATCGTGTAACGAGGGATTACCAGCTTGAGTTTTTAGACCAGCGTGATCACCATTTCTTTACGTTAACTAACTTGACCCATTCCCACGGAGCAGGAGCCACTAACCTGGGTTTGGCTGTGCATCGAAACGTTCATATAATTAATACGATTGCTGGTAAAACCATTTATAAAAATCAGCAAAACTCTACATTCCAAACCTTTTCGATGAAAAAGTTCATGGATAATTGATACATTCTTGTTTATTTTGGTAAAACAGCGGGAACGTAGAAATTGTGACTACATTACCAAAAACATTCAAGGAGTGATTTCGATATGAGTAGGATTGCTTGCGTCATAACGTCAATGTTTGAAGATGTGGAATATACGCAGCCGGCAGATGCTTTTGCAAAAGAAGGTCACGATATAACAACGATTGAATGGAAAGCTGGTAAAGAAGTGACAGGTAAACAGGGGGAAGCAACCGTTAAGGTTGATGCTTCCATCGATGATGTGAAGCCTGGTGATTTTGACGCCCTATTCATTCCTGGGGGATTCTCACCTGATCAACTTCGTGGTGACGAAAAGTTCGTCAAATTCGCGAAGCATTTTATGGATGAAAAGAAACCCGTCTTTGCCATTTGCCATGGTCCACAGCTGTTAATTACAGCAAAGTCATTAGAAGGACGTACAGCGACAGGCTTCAAATCAATTGCTGTTGATATGGAGTACGCTGGTGTTGATTACAAAGATCAAGAAGTAGTAGTTTGTCAGGATCAGCTCGTAACAAGTCGTCAGCCTGATGATATTCCTGCGTTTAACCATGAAGCCAGTAAACTTTTAAAATAACTAGATTTTTCAAATAAGTAAGGAGCCACGAAGAATTACCCTTCGTGGCTTTTTACTATCTTATATATTTGCATGCGGGTACTTTTTTCTAAAGTTTCTCGAAGCCCCGTTTCGTTCTTTGCAGTTGAAACTATGATTGAACTATAATGGGAGTATGTAATTTCCATAGGTTTAAAGGTACACGCAGTAACTGACTCTGCTTTAAATTCCACCATTTATCACCTCAAGTCTCGTTCTCACCACGATACAGTATATATATGATCATACATACAGGAGGGAATTATATGATTGTTCAGCACCAAGGGAATCAATTTCTTATGATAAAGCAACATGACCATGCATTACTCTCAGGCAAATTGGCGATACAATGGAAGCAAAAGTTTTTATTGCGCTCAAAACTAAGGGAAGAAGCAGACTGGGCTGTCGGACAGCATGACAGGGCCTGGGTCCCGTTAGATGATCAACCGTCATGGAATGAAAAAAAGCAGCGCCCTTACACATTTATTGATTATCCGCTAGAAGAAAAATTAGCTGCTTATCAGCGGGGGATCGAAGAGGTGTCTGAGGAGTCGAAGTACGGGGCGATGTTGTGCAGTTTACATTATCAATCCTTCTTTTCAAAGGATAGTGAAGATGACCGCATTGATTCTTTTATAGACGGTGAGGAGAACCGTCGCCTGAAACTGGCAGAAGAAATGAAGATGGATGTACCTAAAGATTTGTACCATACCCATTTTGAACGGTTGCAGTTCTGTGATGATTTATCGCTCTATGTTTGTATGCAGGAGCCGGGTGTGTCAAAAGAGAATGAGGTTGAATGGTTTAGAGAGGGCTTTCGTCAGCGGTTTGATGTCGCTCCGGATGGTGTGATGCCTTATTGGGTGGACACTGAACATGTGTCTTTAGATCCGTTTCCTTTTGAATCATCTTTTGAAGTGACGATCCCCTATCGCATTGTCTCATGCAGTGAAGTGGAACAAATTGGTCTTGCGGATGCCTTCTCGCAAGCTGAATTGAGGGAACGAACGGTTACCTTCATACAAGGGGAGTAAATTGTAAACCGTGGCAGACAGCCATGAGGGTAATGATAATGGCTGTCTGAAGCAGGCACACGGTTACTGGTTCTTTGCAATGGTAAATTGGCTGCCTAATAAGAGCCAGTTTTGTGGAAAAGATAAACCGAGCTTCCAGTAGCTAATCCCTTTTAAGTTCAATCGCTTGATGAGATCAAATTTTGCCTGAATGGAGCGAGCATCCTCAAACCAAACTTCATGTTGATTTCCCGAAGTATCAGTATAAGTGAAGAAAGGAGCCTGAGCTTCTTCGCTATAGGAAATGGCGACATTATTTTCCCGAGCAATTTGAATCGCCTGTTGAGGGCTGACGGCATCGGCGATTTCACCGCCGGGCTCATAAGGCAGCGTCCAGTCATATCCATATAAATTTTGCCCGAGTAAAATTTTATCGGCAGGCATAACGGATAAAGCATAGTTAACGACCTCTGTGACAGGGCCAATTGGCGAAACCGCCCTTGCTGGACCGCCGCTGTATCCCCATTCATATGTCATTAACACTACGAAGTCAACAATCTCCCCGTGTGCTTGATAATCATGTGCCTCATACCAGGCGCCTTCCTGCTCTGCACTAGTTTTTGGTGCTAGGGCTGTAGATAGAAGAAGCCCTTCATTTGTAAACCTTTGTTTTGCTTTACGTAAAAATTGATTGTAATTTTCTCTAGTTTCAGGAGGCAGAAATTCCATGTCAAAGTGAATATCTTGGAAACCTACTGATTGGGCCGTTTGAACAATATTATCTAGCAATGTGTTTTGCAGCTGTTCATTCGTCAAAATCGTTCGCCCCAATTCTTGACTGAACCCTTCCTCGCCTAGATTGGTTACGACCATCATTAAAGAAGCATTATTCGCTTCAGCAATCGCCCTGAAATTATCAAGCGGTGGGGCTGTAAGTGATCCGTCTTCCTGTATTTCATAACTAAAAGGTGCTAAATAGCTTAGCAAAGGCGCTCGTTGTTCGGCCGAACTTCGCAATACGTCCGATACCTGTCCGCCAGTTGGTTCGATGTAGGCATTTGTCGTAATCTCCATGGAGGCTTCCTGTGGGATGTAGAGGCGGTAACCAACAGGGAGTATTTGGTTAGGCTGCAATTGGTTTACTTGGATCAGCGTCTCGACAGTTGTCCCAAATTGATTAGCGATCTCATATAAACTATCGCCTTGCTGGACAAAATAAAATTGACCCTGACCTGGGATGACAATGGCCTGCCCCACGACAAGATTTCCTGGTGTTTCTAGCTCGTTTGCCTCGATAATTGCACTGGGGGTACTTCCGTACTGGGCAGCAATAGAATAGACAGAGTCACCTGATGTTACTACATGAATTTGCACTACATACACTCCTTCCTCAGCTATTATCAATGTATGTGGGGGAAGGATCATTTTATTCTTACATTATGATAAACGAGGGGGTAACCATGGATAAAGATGAATATTATATGCAGCTAGCCCTACAACAAGCCGAACAAGCAAAAGCGATCGGCGAGGTGCCTATCGGGGCAATAGTTGTATATCAAGATGAAGTGATCGCCATGGGCTTTAATCAACGTGAAACATCACAACTAGCTTCTTCGCATGCAGAATTTATTGCAATTGAAAAGGCAAATCAAGCTGTAGGGAGCTGGCGCCTTGAGAATTGTACCCTCTATGTAACTTTAGAGCCTTGTCCGATGTGTGCGGGGGCAATCGTTCAATCCAGAGTCCCACGGGTTGTTTTTGGTGCATCTGATCCTAAAGCAGGCTGTGCAGGAACATTAATGAATCTACTTAATGAAGATCGTTTTAATCACCAGGCAACTGTATTGGGTGGGATTTTAGAAGACGATTGCGGAGAAATACTAAAGGACTTTTTTAGAGAACTTCGGGATAAAAAGAAGCGTCACAGGGGCATGGACAATTAAGTTGATTTTTTCCATTGCATTTTATTATAAAAGTCGCTATACTTGGAAATACCGTGCTAAGCGGGGAGGTAGCGGTGCCCTGTACTCGCAATCCGCTATAGCGAGGCCGAACTCCCGCCCGAGGTAGTTCGATCTCGAGGCAGCCTTATGGGAGTGGTGTTGACACTCAGGTCCTGCGCAACGAGAACCAGTGAACCCTGTCAGATCCGGAAGGAAGCAGCAGTAAGCTGACTCTCTCGTGTGCCGCGGGAGCGCCTGGGTCGAGCCATGAACATGAGTAACGCTTGGGGTCGTGCTATCGAAGGCGGGTGCACGGTTACATATGCTAAAAGAACGGAGTCGTTGTGATCTTGTCATAACGGCTCTTTTTTTCTATAGAAAAGAAATATGAAATTTTACGTCCTGGTATTGTTTTGGGAGCGGGACTTTTTTTAGATTTAGTCATGTTTAAAATTGCTGGGTTCGATGTGTGATTGGAAGGTTCACATTACATCCCACATTCGGGTATAATGAAGGAGAGACTAAAAAGGGAGAACGGTTGTATGAGCTATCAGGCACTATATCGCGTCTGGCGTCCTAGAAACTTTGAGGATGTCGTTGGACAAACTCATATTACACGCACACTGCAAAATGCGATAGAGCAGGACAAGTTTTCTCATGCGTACTTATTTTCTGGACCACGCGGAACAGGGAAGACAAGTGCTGCGAAGATTTTTGCTAAAGCCGTTAACTGTGAACATGCTCCAGTGAAAGAGCCATGTAATGAATGCTCAGCCTGTCTTGGTATACAAGATGGGTCGATTTCAGATGTCATTGAAATTGATGCAGCCTCAAACAACGGTGTAGAGCAAATCCGCGAAATTCGTGATAAAGTCAAATATGCACCAAGTGCTGTTTCGTACAAGGTGTATATTATCGACGAGGTCCACATGCTTTCAATGGGCGCCTTCAATGCTCTTTTGAAAACATTAGAAGAACCTCCTCAGCATGTCATTTTTATTTTGGCAACGACAGAACCTCATAAGATTCCTTTAACAATTATTTCGAGATGTCAGCGTTTCGACTTTAAGAGAATTACACAGCAGGCCATGGTTGAACGGATGGAGAAAATCACGTCCGCCGAGCAGTTAAGTATTGCCCAAGAGGCCCTCGAAATCGTCGCATTAACCGCCGAGGGTGGAATGAGGGATGCGCTCAGTTTACTTGATCAAGCCATTTCCTACAGTGAGGAGGAAGTCACCACAGAAGATGTGCTTGCTGTGACGGGTTCAGTTTCACAAGGGAAATTAGCCGAAGTGATTCGAGCACTTCATCAACAAGAAGTAAAAGGAGCCCTTGAAGCCGTCGATGACTTGATTCAGCAAGGAAAGGATCCAGGCCGCTTTGTTTTTGATTTAATCTACTACTTGAGAGATATTCTTTTATTCCAAAGTGCCCCTGACCTGCAGCATAACCTAGAACGTGCCATCCCTGACGACTTTTTTCATCACTTGTCTAAGGAGTTAAATGCCAATTGGATTCAAAACACGATTCGCGAGTTGAACAAGTGTCAACAGGAAATGAAGTGGACAACAAGTCCGAAAGTATTTATTGAGATTGCTCTCCTTAATATTGTAGATACCGAGGAGAACACTTCAAATTCAGTTGATTCTACAACAATAAACCAGTTAAGTCAGAAACTTGAACAAATGGAAAAAGAATTGGCCCGGTTGAAAGCGAACCCACCTGCAGCATCTAATCAGGGGGAACAAGCCCCTAAGGCTCAAAAGCGGACCCCTGCAAGATCGAGCAGAAACGGTTATAATGTACCATATGAACGCATTCGTATTGTACTTAGCGAAGCTTCTAAAGAAGAGTTAAAGAAAGTACAAGGGCAGTGGGCGAATTTTATGGAAAGACTGAAGCAAACCAATGCACCAGCTCATGCCACCTTATTAAACAGCAAACCGAGTGCTGCATCACCGAAAGCTTTAGTGTTAGCCTTTCGCTATGATATTCATTGTTCCTTAGCACTTGAGCATCAAAAAACAATTGAACCATTGCTGACAGAATTTACTGGAAAACCACTGTCCATTATTCCGATTCCTCAAGCGAATTGGAAAGACCTGCGTGAGGAATATGTGAGAAAGCAAAAGGGGAGCCATGATGATGAGGAAGAACCTGCCGAAAAAGGCGACGACGATCCGCTCATCTCAGAAGCAAGGAAACTTGCAGGCGACGATATCATCGAAATTCATGATTAATAGGAAAGAATAAAGGAGGAATTACCATGCGTGGTGGAGGAAATATGAACAATATGATGAAGCAAATGCAAAAAATGCAAAAGAAAATGATGAAGGCTCAAGAGGAACTTCATGAAATGACATTTGAAGCAACAGCAGGCGGCGGTATGGTTAAAGTCGTAGCTAATGGGAAGAAGGAAGTAACAGATGTTGAAATTAATGAAGAAGTTGTCGATCCTGATGACGTAGAAATGCTTCAAGATTTAATCATTGCAGCAACAAACGATGTCCTTAAGCAAGTGGAAGACAAAACAAACGATACTATGGGAGAGTTTACGAAAGGTATGCCTGGTGGAGGAATGTTTTAGGGGGGATTTTCCATGTACTATCCTGAACCGATATCTAAACTGATTGACAGTTTTACGAAGCTGCCAGGGATCGGCCCTAAGACGGCTGTCCGTCTGGCTTTTTTCGTCCTTGAAATGGAAGAGGATGATGTCTTGGATTTTGCAAATTCACTTGTCAGTGCCAAACGAGAGCTGACTCATTGCTCCATCTGCGGGCAAATCACAGACAATGACCCTTGCACCATATGTCAGGATGAATCTCGTGATAAATCCATTATATGTGTTGTTCAAGATCCAAAAGACGTCATTGCCATGGAGAAGATGAAGGAGTTTAGTGGAAAATATCATGTCCTTCACGGTGCGATTTCTCCAATGGATGGGATCGGCCCTGAGGATATAAATGTGGAAAGCCTTATTAACCGCCTCAAGGATGAGGGTGTGGAAGAGTTGATTTTGGCAACGAATCCAAATATTGAAGGGGAAGCCACAGCGATGTATATCTCAAGGCTTGTAAAACCGTCCGGTATTCGTATAACAAGAATTGCCCATGGTCTGCCGGTAGGTGGAGATTTAGAGTATGCTGATGAAGTCACTTTATCGAAAGCACTTGAAGGTCGAAGAGAACTGTAAAGTGGGTGATGATCATTTTTAGAAAGAAAACAAAGAGAAAAGAAATAGACCAGCAGTTACTAACAGACATTCAGAAATTGAAATATGAGTGGGAAACTTTGGACAACATTATTGAGCATAGTATTGAGCCTAGTGAAGAAGGGTTGCTAGATTTATCACTAGCTAAAGCAAAATATTTTTATATGTTGAGAGAGGCAAGACACCGAAAATTAAATGCTTTGTCGTGAAATAAAGGTATAACCTCCTGTATGGAATCATAACTTGTCTTAAACAAGTATTTTCTCCGAGGGGGTTTTTATGGATCCGGTGTTTGTCATTCTGATATTAGCCTTAGCTATCCCGTTGTTATTAATAGTTGGATTGCCTGCTTCTCCGATCAAATGGGTGGGACAAGCATTAATGAGAGTAGTCATTGCTGTTGTACTATTATTCTTTGTTAACTTATTTGGAGCGCAGTTCGGTTTACACGTTCCTATTAATGGATTTACAGCTGTTGCTTCCGCAATATTAGGAATACCAGGCGTGCTCTCATTAACAGCTATTCATTTGTGGGTGCTATAGAAACGGAAGAGAAGAATTTCTCTATCCGTTTCTTTTTTTGTGCGTAGCTTCGTCTTCATCTATCAAATTCATTTTTCTATTTTTCTTTGAAAAACTATTGCAATGTATTTTATGTCATGTTACATTATAAATTGTCGCATTAAAAGAGCGCGACAGACCAACGGATCAACAACAAATCATGAAAAAAGTTATTGACTTAACTTACTCACCATGATATATTAATTAAGTCGCTGTTTTGAAGCGGCAAGCAATCTTTTGATCTTTGAAAACTGAACGAACCAACCAGTACGTCAATATATTCTTTCTATTAAATAGAGAGAATTCAAACAAGCACATTCGGTGTGCAAATGAGCAAGTCAAACTTTAACTTTTATGGAGAGTTTGATCCTGGCTCAGGACGAACGCTGGCGGCGTGCCTAATACATGCAAGTCGAGCGCAGGAAGCAGGCGGATCCCCTTCGGGGGTGAAGCCTGTGGAATGAGCGGCGGACGGGTGAGTAACACGTGGGCAACCTGCCTGTAAGATCGGAATAACTCCGGGAAACCGGGGCTAATGCCGGGTAATCCTTTATCTCGCATGAGAGGAAGGTAAAAGATGGCTTCTAGCTATCACTTACAGATGGGCCCGCGGCGCATTAGCTAGTTGGTGAGGTAACGGCTCACCAAGGCGACGATGCGTAGCCGACCTGAGAGGGTGATCGGCCACACTGGGACTGAGACACGGCCCAGACTCCTACGGGAGGCAGCAGTAGGGAATCTTCCGCAATGGACGAAAGTCTGACGGAGCAACGCCGCGTGAACGATGAAGGTCTTCGGATCGTAAAGTTCTGTTGTTAGGGAAGAACATGTACCGTTCAAACAGGGCGGTACCTTGACGGTACCTAACGAGGAAGCCCCGGCTAACTACGTGCCAGCAGCCGCGGTAATACGTAGGGGGCAAGCGTTGTCCGGAATTATTGGGCGTAAAGCGCGCGCAGGCGGTTCCTTAAGTCTGATGTGAAAGCCCACGGCTCAACCGTGGAGGGTCATTGGAAACTGGGGAACTTGAGGACAGAAGAGGAGAGTGGAATTCCACGTGTAGCGGTGAAATGCGTAGATATGTGGAGGAACACCAGTGGCGAAGGCGACTCTCTGGTCTGTTTCTGACGCTGAGGTGCGAAAGCGTGGGTAGCAAACAGGATTAGATACCCTGGTAGTCCACGCCGTAAACGATGAGTGCTAGGTGTTAGGGGGCTTCCACCCCTTAGTGCTGAAGTTAACGCATTAAGCACTCCGCCTGGGGAGTACGGCCGCAAGGCTGAAACTCAAAGGAATTGACGGGGGCCCGCACAAGCGGTGGAGCATGTGGTTTAATTCGAAGCAACGCGAAGAACCTTACCAGGTCTTGACATCCTTGGATCACCCTAGAGATAGGGTTTTCCCTTCGGGGACCAAGTGACAGGTGGTGCATGGTTGTCGTCAGCTCGTGTCGTGAGATGTTGGGTTAAGTCCCGCAACGAGCGCAACCCCTAATCTTAGTTGCCAGCATTCAGTTGGGCACTCTAAGGTGACTGCCGGTGACAAACCGGAGGAAGGCGGGATGACGTCAAATCATCATGCCCCTTATGACCTGGGCTACACACGTGCTACAATGGATGGTACAAAGGGCAGCGAAGCCGCGAGGTGTAGCAAATCCCATAAAACCATTCTCAGTTCGGATTGCAGGCTGCAACTCGCCTGCATGAAGCCGGAATCGCTAGTAATCGCGGATCAGCATGCCGCGGTGAATACGTTCCCGGGCCTTGTACACACCGCCCGTCACACCACGAGAGTTGGCAACACCCGAAGTCGGTGAGGTAACACATTATGTGAGCCAGCCGCCGAAGGTGGGGCCAATGATTGGGGTGAAGTCGTAACAAGGTAGCCGTATCGGAAGGTGCGGCTGGATCACCTCCTTTCTAAGGACATATGCAAGGCGACCTCTTTCTCTTTCGAGAATGTCGGGAAGCTGCCGCATACGGAAGACGTACCTGGTTGGTTGTTCAGTTTTGAGAGATCAAACGATCTTTCAATGTGAACCTTGAAAACTGGATAAGATGATCAGAACGTGACGATCCTCTTTAGATAGAGATCGACACGGGATGACAAGACATCAAACATCAATTTTTTAACGTCTTTTCACGACGATAGTTAAGTGAATAAGGGCGCACGGTGGATGCCTTGGTACTAGGAGCCGATGAAGGACGGGACTAACACCGATATGCTTTGGGAAGCCGTAAGTAGGCTATGCACCGAAGATTTCCGAATGGGGAACCCCCTGCTCGTAATGGAGCAGGATCCTTTACTGAATACATAGGTAAGGGAAGGCAGACCCGGGGAACTGAAACATCTCATTACCCGGAGGAAGAGAAAGCAAACGCGATTTCCCAAGTAGCGGCGAGCGAAACGGAAACAGCCCAAACCAGAAAGCTTGCTTTCTGGGGTTGTAGGACACTCCTTTGGAGTTACAAAAAAAGAGGATAGATGAATCGATCTGGAACGATCAGCCAGAGCAGGTAAGAGCCCTGTAGTCGACATCTTCTTTTCTCCGGAGTGGATCCTGAGTACGGCGGAACACGAGGAATTCCGTCGGAATCCGGGAGGACCATCTCCCAAGGCTAAATACTCCCTAGTAACCGATAGTGAACCAGTACCGTGAGGGAAAGGTGAAAAGCACCCCGGAAGGGGAGTGAAAGAGATCCTGAAACCGTGCGCCTACAAGTAGTCGGAGCCCATTGATGGGTGACGGCGTGCCTTTTGTAGAATGAACCGGCGAGTTACGACCGTCTGCAAGGTTAAGCTAAAGCAGCGGAGCCGCAGCGAAAGCGAGTCTGAATAGGGCGAAGCAGTAGGCGGTCGTAGACCCGAAACCGTGTGATCTACCCATGTCCAGGGTGAAGGTCAGGTAACACTGACTGGAGGCCCGAACCCACGCAAGTTGAAAATTGCGGGGATGAGGTGTGGGTAGGGGTGAAATGCCAATCGAACACGGAGATAGCTGGTTCTCTCCGAAATAGCTTTAGGGCTAGCCTCAGAATAGAAAGTCTTGGAGGTAGAGCACTGATTGGACGAGGGGCCCCTACCGGGTTACCGAATTCAGTCAAACTCCGAATGCCAACGACTTTGTTCTGGGAGTCAGACCATGGGTGATAAGGTTCATGGTCGAAAGGGAAACAGCCCAGACCGCCAGCTAAGGTCCCCAAGTGTGTGTTAAGTGGAAAAGGATGTGGCGTTGCTTAGACAACCAGGATGTTGGCTTAGAAGCAGCCATCATTGAAAGAGTGCGTAATAGCTCACTGGTCGAGTGACGCTGCGCCGAAAATATACCGGGGCTAAACACACCACCGAAGCTGCGGATTGATCCTTAGGGATCAGTGGTAGGAGAGCGTTCTAAGGGCTGCGAAGTCAGACCGTAAGGACTGGTGGAGCGCTTAGAAGTGAGAATGCCGGTATGAGTAGCGAAAAAAGAGTGAGAATCTCTTTCACCGAAAGCCCAAGGTTTCCTGAGGAAGGCTCGTCCTCTCAGGGTTAGTCGGGACCTAAGCCGAGGCCGAAAGGCGTAGGCGATGGCCAACAGGTTGATATTCCTGTACCGCCTCCTTTCCGTTTGAACGACGGGGGACGCAGGAGGATAAGGAGAGCGCACCACTGGATGTGTGCGCCCAAGCAGTGAGACGGTCGAGACAGGCAAATCCGCTCGGCAACGTCAAGCTGTGATGGGGAGGGAACTAGAGTACCGAAGCTCCTGATTTCACACTGCCAAGAAAATCCTCTAGTGAGGAAAGAGGCGCCCGTACCGCAAACCAACACAGGTAGGCGAGGAGAGAATCCTAAGGTGAGCGGGAGAACTCTCGTTAAGGAACTCGGCAAAATGACCCCGTAACTTCGGGAGAAGGGGTGCTCCTCTGCCGAGGAGCCGCAGTGAAAAGGCCCAAGCGACTGTTTACCAAAAACACAGGTCTCTGCGAAGCCGTAAGGCGAAGTATAGGGGCTGACACCTGCCCGGTGCTGGAAGGTTAAGGGGATGCGTTAGCGCTTGGCGCGAAGCGTTGAACCGAAGCCCCAGTAAACGGCGGCCGTAACTATAACGGTCCTAAGGTAGCGAAATTCCTTGTCGGGTAAGTTCCGACCCGCACGAAAGGTGCAACGACTTGGGCACTGTCTCAACGAGAGACCCGGTGAAATTATACTATGCGTGAAGATGCGCATTACCCGCGACAGGACGGAAAGACCCCGTGGAGCTTTACTGTAGCCTGATATTGAATGTTGGTACAGCTTGTACAGGATAGGTGGGAGCCTGAGAAGCCGGAGCGCTAGCTTCGGTGGAGGCGCTGGTGGGATACCACCCTGGCTGTACGGACATTCTAACCCAGGACCGTGATCCGGTTCGGAGACAGTGTCAGGTGGGCAGTTTGACTGGGGCGGTCGCCTCCTAAAGAGTAACGGAGGCGCCCAAAGGTTCCCTCAGAATGGTTGGAAATCATTCGCAGAGTGTAAAGGCACAAGGGAGCTTGACTGCGAGACCTACAAGTCGAGCAGGGACGAAAGTCGGGCTTAGTGATCCGGCGGTACCGTATGGAAGGGCCGTCGCTCAACGGATAAAAGCTACCCCGGGATAACAGGCTTATCTCCCCCAAGAGTCCACATCGACGGGGAGGTTTGGCACCTCGATGTCGGCTCATCGCATCCTGGGGCTGTAGTCGGTCCCAAGGGTTGGGCTGTTCGCCCATTAAAGCGGTACGCGAGCTGGGTTCAGAACGTCGTGAGACAGTTCGGTCCCTATCCGTCGTGGGCGTTGGAAATCTGAAAGGAGCTGTCCTTAGTACGAGAGGACCGGGATGGACACACCGCTGGTGTACCAGTTGTTCCGCCAGGAGCATCGCTGGGTAGCTACGTGTGGACGGGATAAGTGCTGAAAGCATCTAAGCATGAAGCCCCCCTTGAGATGAGATTTCCCCTTACGCCAAGTAAGTAAGATTCCTCAGAGACGATGAGGTCGATAGGTCCGAGGTCGAAGCGTGGTGACACGTGAAGCTGACGGATACTAATCAATCGATGACTTATCTATATCAAAATTGAATCGTTTGGTCTTGCCTGTCTTATCCAGTTTTGAGGGTTTCCCTCATACTTTATGATGTGGTGGCGAGAGCGAAGAGGTCACACCTGTTCCCATGCCGAACACAGTAGTTAAGCTCTTCAGCGCCGATGGTAGTCGGGTCGATCCCCGTGAGAGTAGGACGCGGCCACGTCAAACAAGAGTCTTGGATTTTTTCCAAGGCTCTTTTGTTTGCTTTAAAATCGCACTCCCATAGATCCAGTTTATGCAGGAGATACCTCACTACATAGAATTTAATAAACACTTTAATTACTTTGGCTTTGTGCAGTTTAATATGAACATTTTTCTGATTAGTTCATACTGTATCATTATCAATAAATGTCACTCATGATGAATAGAACCACTGTGTAGATCATTTTAGATATCAGTAATCAAACGACTGCATTCTTAAATCATAGTAGTCTTATTATTTTTTACTTTTTCAAGTATAGAATTAATAGATTCGGAGATACTAGGGGTAAATAAAAGATTCTTCTCTAGGAGGCCGTTAATTATGAAGTTTACTGAAAGCTGTAGTATTTGTTCAAGAAAAACAGATAATGGTATTCACTTGTTGCAAGTTTATATTTGCCACACTTGTGAAAGGGAAATGGTAGAAACCCCAGCAGATGACCCCAAATATCAGTTTTTTGTTCAACAAATGAATAAAGCCCACCGTTCTATCATTGTGTCGTAATAGGATTGTTAAGCCACCCTGTAATTTAGGAGTGGTTTTTTTCTTTCATTTCTTGGTAGGATGAAAGATAGATATTATTAGAGGTGAGGGTTATTATGGATGCAGAACAAAAATTAACACCGCTTTATGACGCATTGATCGAATTAAAAGACAGGGATTCTATTTCTTTTCATGTGCCAGGCCATAAATTTGGTGAGGTATTTTCTGAAAAGGGACAGAAACAGTTTCAATCAATTTTAGAAATGGATGCCACTGAAATTACCGGTATTGATGATTTACACGCTGCTGATGGTGTTATACAAAAAGCCCAAAATTTAGTCAGTAAATTTTTCGAAAGCCGCCAATCTTATTTCCTAGTAGGCGGAACAACGTCAGGAAATTTAGCTGCAGTAATGGCGGTATGTCGGCCTGGAGATACTGTACTCGTTCAGCGTAACTGTCATAAGTCGATCCTTCATGGGTTAGAGATTGCTTGTGCTAAGCCCGTGTTTTTGATGCCAGATTTCGAAGGGGAGAGCGGCCGTTACAGTCAAGTAACTGTGGAGCATATAGAGGAGGCTTTAGATATGTACCCTGATATAAAAGCGGTTTTTCTAACTTACCCAGATTACTTTGGCCGTGTTTTTGATATGGGAAATGTGTGTGAGGCAATACATAGCTATGATATTCCGGTTATCGTGGATGAAGCTCATGGCGTTCATTTTAAATTAGGCCATCCTTTTCCACGTTCATCACTAGAGTTGAGCTGCGATGTAGTTATTCAGTCTGCACACAAAATGGCCCCTGCAATGACGATGGCTTCTTATTTGCATGTACAAGGTGATAGAGTTAATCAAACACAACTAGAATATTACTTGCAAGTTTTTCAATCTAGCAGCCCATCCTACCCGCTGATGGCTAGTCTAGATTTAGCCCGGAGGTATTTAGCTGCTTATGATCAGGCTGATAAAGGTGAGCTGATTACGTATATTGATAAACTACGTGAAATCTGGGAACATGCCTCTGATTATTGGCAGCTTATTCCTCAAGGTGAATGGGATGATCCCCTTAAGCTCACATTAAAAATAAACGAGGATTTGTCAGGGTATCAGGTGGCTGATGTACTTGAGCGTCAGGATATTTATCCAGAACTTGCGACAGAAAGACAAATTTTATTGACTGTAGGTCTGGCGCCTACTATTAATCTAGAAACGTTGCGTACACGCTTAGCAGAGGTAAATTGCCAATTAAAAAAATGGTCGATAAATGCTACAATAAATGTAGCTCAATTATCGTTTCCAAGGCTACAAAGTTTGGACATGAACTATATAGATATGCAGCTAAAGTCTTCCGAATTCGTAGATTGGAAAGGTGCCATAGGACGAGTTTGTGCCGAGTCAATTGTGCCTTATCCTCCCGGGATACCTTTGATTTTAAAAGGTGAACGTATATCTAAGGAACAGGAGGCCCATGTGAAGGCATTATATGAGCAAGGGGCGCGCTTTCATAATACGAATGTGGAAAGTGGAATTAGGGTATTTTAAAGGAGAATTGCGGTGAAGGGACTTTTTGTTACATTTGAAGGTGGCGAGGGCGCCGGAAAATCAACGATGCTTAAAATGATTGGGAGTGAACTGAGGGCTAGAGGTTATCCTGTGCTTGAAACAAGGGAGCCTGGCGGAATTAAAATAGCTGAGAGCATTCGCCATATTATATTAGATAAAAGTCATACGATGATGGATGCTAGAACTGAGGCTTTATTGTATGCAGCTGCACGGCGTCAGCATCTAATGGAAAAAGTACTTCCCGCTATTGAGAATGGATCGATTGTGCTGTGTGACCGTTTCGTCGATTCAAGCCTTGCCTATCAGGGTGCGGCAAGGGGTCTAGGAATAGAAGAAGTGTATAAGATCAATGAATTTGCCATTGATGGATGTATGCCGGATGTTACATTATTTTTTGATATCAAGCCTGAGGATGGCTTGGAACGAATTGCACAAAATCATGACCGGGAAAAGAATAGGCTTGACCTTGAAACATTAGATTTCCATAAAAAAGTCTACAGGGCTTATCAGAAATTGCTGAAACAAAATCCTCAAAGAATAAAGGTCATAAACGCTGATCAGAATTATGACCGGGTGAGAAACGAGTCCCTTCAAGCACTTGAGTCATTTTTGTCATAAAAGTGGAGACTAATTTGCTATAATAGTAAAAAAACAAATAGGAGGATGCATTTATATGAAAATGATTATTGCGGTCGTTCAAGATAAAGACAGTAATCGTTTAACTGATGCATTAGCGGAAAATCAATTAAAAACAACGAAACTGTCGACAACTGGTGGCTTTTTAAGAGAAGGAAATACGACGTTTATGATTGGCTGTGATGATGATGAAGTGGATGATGCGTTAAATATTATTAAGAAAAACTGTAGCCAGCGTGATCAGATGGTTGCCCCCATTTCACCAATGGGAGGAAACGCAGATTCCTACATCCCTAAACCTGTTAAAGTAGAGGTTGGCGGTGCTACTGTATTTATTCTTCCAGTAGATTCTTTCTTTCATTTTTAACGGAAAGGTGTTGCCGGAATGAAGATAAGCCAGGAGATACGGACACAGCTGGAGGCTGCAAAAAAGCAGCCTCCTCAGCAAATGCGGGGGAAGAATAACTTCGGTAACATCGTACAAGCTCAATCGCAGCAGCTTCAGGAAAACCAACTAAATCAATTGATGAAAAGTATTGCCGCACAAGGAGATCGGGTAGCGAGGTTTCGATCATTCCGTGACTTAGCAAAGTATAAGCGTTTAATTAAAGACTTCGTCGAGGAGTCTGTTCAATATGGGATGAATATAAAGCACAGTCATAGCTTTGACATGCAAGGGCAGAGCCGGAAACTGACGATCGTTGAATCCGTGGATCAGAAGCTTAATGAGCTTACGGAAGCCGTGATGGATCAGGAGAAAAAGTCGATCGATTTATTAGGGGTCATCGGTGAAATTAAAGGATTATTGATCAATTTGTACACTTAAGGACGGAATCGTTATGCAATCATGGGGAGATATGAAAGAGGTTCAACCATTAATCAGCCAAATGCTTATGAATAGTTTTAATAAAGACCGGATTTCTCATGCTTACTTGTTTCAAGGAAATAAAGGCACAGGAATGCGTGAGATGAGTGCATTATTTGCGAAGAGTATTTTTTGTAAACAACGTAATGGCGCTGAACCTTGCCTGGTGTGCAGGGATTGCTTAAGAATTGACTCTGGTAATCACCCTGATTTACATTGGGTTGAACCAGAGGGTCTATCCATTAAAAAGGAACAAATTCTTAATTTGCAAAAGGAGTTTACCTATACTGGTGTGGAATCAAATCGTAAAGTGTACATTATTGTAGACGCTGAAAAAATGACAGTCAATGCATCGAACCGCTTGCTAAAATTTTTGGAAGAACCA
Organism: Halobacillus shinanisalinarum; assembly: GCF_022919835.1. Classification (NCBI taxonomy): domain Bacteria; kingdom Bacillati; phylum Bacillota; class Bacilli; order Caryophanales; family Bacillaceae; genus Halobacillus; species Halobacillus shinanisalinarum. The sequence goes on from NZ_CP095074.1 coordinate 2,445,550, forward strand.
AGTCAGCAAACCACAGCGATATTGCTCACAGAAAATGGTCAAGCGATGCTTGATACAATCAGGTCTCGTTGTCAACTTCTTGCTTTTCAACCGCTCAACCCACAGAAGCTGGCAGAAAAATTAGAACAGCAAGGAATTTCTCAGTCTAACGCCAAACTACTTTCTACCCTCACGAATGACTTAACTACTGCACAGGAACTAAATGATGATGAGTGGTTTGCTAATGTGCGAAAATTAGTGATACAATTAATTGAAGTGCTTCTAAATAAACCAAATGAAGGGCTTTTATTTATCAATCATCAGTGGATGTCTCATTTTAAGGAGCGTCAACAGCTTCAGATGGGTTTAGACGTGCTTATGCTATGGTTCCATGATTTAATTAATCATGATTTGGACCGGGAAGACGCCATTATCTTTAAGCAAGAAGGAGAAAAAAGGGACCAAGCTGCATTAAGATGGTCACGTCAATCCGCTGTACATTCCTTGTCGTTAATTCTTGAGGCTAAACGAAAGATAAATCAGAATGTCCATCCTACATTAGTGATGGAACAGCTTACACTTCAACTGCAGAGGTGATTATATAGTGATCGAAGTTGTAGGTGTCCGATTCAAACAAGCGGGAAAGATCTATTATTTTGATCCGGGCGATTTAACAATGACGACAGAAGATTACGTTATTGTAGAAACAGTCCGTGGAATTGAATTTGGTAAAATCGTCATAGCTAACAGATCGGTCGATGAAGAGGATATTGTTTTACCTTTGAAAAAGGTGATTCGAATCGCCGATGAGAAGGATAAAGTGACCGTTGATGAGAACCATGAGAATTCTGCGGAGGCTTACCGTGTATGTGAGAAGAAGATACGTGAACATAAATTGGACATGAATTTAGTAGAGGTTGAATATACGTTTGACCGTAAGAAGGTCATCTTCTATTTTACGGCAGATGGACGGGTAGACTTTCGGACGTTAGTGAAAGACTTAGCTTCTGTATTTAAGACGCGTATCGAGTTGCGTCAAATTGGTGTCCGTGATGAGGCTAAAATGCTTGGCGGTATTGGTCCGTGTGGACGTATGCTTTGCTGCTCTACTTTTTTAGGTGATTTTGAACCTGTATCCATAAAAATGGCTAAAGATCAAAATTTATCATTAAATCCAGCAAAAATTTCTGGTCTTTGCGGCCGGCTCATGTGTTGTCTGAAGTATGAAAATGATGATTACGAAGCTGCTAAGAAAGAACTTCCTGATATAGGCAGGAGTATTGCCACTTCCTTTGGCAAAGGGAAAGTAGTAGGCCTGAATATGCTGGAGCGTATCGTTCAAGTTGAATATAAAGAACAAGAACGTACACTTGAGTATTCCTTACAGGAGCTGATTGATGAAGGGGTCGTCCAAACCGAAGCCACAAAATAATGGGGTGGAAATCAAGCGTGAACAAAAAAGCTATATTCGAACAAGTTTCACATTTTGAGTCTCAAATTGGTGAGCTTTATGAGCAGCTAGGTGATTTAAAAGCCCAACTTGCCTACTTACTAGAAGAAAACCAACACTTATCGCTTGAAAACCATCACCTAAGGCAACGTTTGGATAAAGAAAATGAGCAATCTGAACAGGAGTCACAGGATTCGCGACATGAGAAAAGTACAGTTGTTGGTGAAGGTTATGATAATCTTGCCCGATTGTATGAAGAAGGTTTTCATATTTGTAATTTGCATTTTGGCAGTCCACGTGACGAAGATTGCTTGTTTTGCTTATCATTTTTGAACAAGAAGAAATAATTCCAGGTCCAAGCCTTTCCTTGCTTAAGTCGAGGAAGGGCTCTCTTTGTGAGGCCACGGGGATGATTAGAGTCAAATTCTTGTATCCGGTAGGCAATATAATAAATCTGCCATTCAAAAAAACGCATTTGCACTATAGAGAGGGTTACATATATGGTTGCGCTAAAAGATGATGAACGAATTGACTTTTTACTAGCAGAAGAAAATATGAGAATCATACAAAGCAAAGAAGTGTTCGCTTTTTCAATTGATGCCGTCCTACTGGCACGGTTCACTTCTGTACCTATTACTCGAGGCAAAATCCTGGACTTATGTACTGGAAATGGCGTAATTCCTCTGTTTCTTAGCCGAAGGTCTCAAGTGAAGATCACTGGTGTAGAAATCCAAGAACGGTTATATGATATGGCTGTTCGAAATATTGAGTTGAACCAGCTCGACGACCAACTTGAAATGATTCATGGAGATCTAAAAGACATGCCTCAAGCGTTAGGGAACGGGAGGTATGATCAAGTCACGTGCAATCCTCCTTATTTTCCAACGCCAAAGACGGATAAAAGGAATGTAAATGAACATTTGGCAATAGCGAGACATGAAATCTACTGTTCACTCGAGGATGTCGTAAGGGCTTGCAGCCGTTTGTGCAAATCTGGTGGGAAAGTATCTATGGTACATCGACCTGGCAGAATGATCGATATCATCTCCCTTTTCCGAAAGTATCGTCTCGAGCCGAAGCGGATTCAGCTCGTTTATCCAAAAAAGGGGAAAGAGGCTAATGTATTACTTATTGAGGCGGACCGCGACGGAAATCCTGACCTAAAAGTTCTCCCTCCTCTTTACACCCATGATGGGAACGGAGACTACAGCCAGGAGTTTAGGGAAATTCTTTATGGCAACTAATCATTTCGTCTACATGTTGCGTTGTAAGGATGACACACTTTACACAGGGTACACGAATAATTTGGAAGCTCGGCTTCAGAAACATACATCTGGAAAAGGGGCGAAATATACGAGAGGGAGAGGCCCCTTTACCCTTGTCTACTGTCAAGTATATGAATCAAAAACAAAAGCAATGCACAATGAATATAAAATGAAGCAGTTGTCTAAGTTGGAGAAAGAAGCGTGGATTGCAAGTCATCAAGGAGGGTGTCTGGATGAATATTCAAAAGAGCTTTGGTAATGATGAGCAGCTTGGTCAACTTTACATTGTGCCCACACCGATTGGGAACTTACAAGACATGACTTATCGTGCTGTGGCTACACTTAATGACGTGGACGTGATTGCTGCAGAAGATACAAGAAATACGAAAAAGCTGCTTAACCATTTTGACATATCGACACAGCTGATCAGCTATCACGAGCATAATAAAATGACAAGAGGCCCGGAGTTGATCAATCGCCTGAAACGTGCAGATAAGATCGCGGTCGTAAGTGATGCTGGCATGCCGGGTATATCAGATCCAGGTTCTGATTTAGTAAAGCTTGCGACTGAAGAAAATTTACCTGTTATTGTATTGCCAGGAGCCAATGCGGCTCTTCCGGCTTTAGTTGGCTCTGGGCTTGCAACTGACAGCTTTTATTTCTACGGCTTCTTGCCCCGGAAGAAGAAAGAACGCCTCACAGAATTAGAAACACTGCAAAAACAGTATTCGACAATTATTTTCTACGAATCTCCCCACAGGTTAAGGGAAATGCTTGTACACGTACATAAGCAATTTGGGAATCGTAAGGCTGTACTGGCTCGTGAATTAACGAAGCGTTATGAGGAATATATCCGGGGCACGTTGGAAGAAGTAATGAATTGGGCAGATCAGGAAGAGGTACGAGGCGAGTTTTGTGTGATCGTTGAAGGGGCGGAGGAAGGAGAGTTTGTCAACTCGTTCTGGTGGAGTCATTTATCGATGATTGAGCATGTGGAGTATTATATAAATGAAAAAGGTCTGAACAGTAAAGACGCAATTAAACAAACGTCGGTGGACCGTAAACTCTCTAAAAGAGAGGTTTACCAAGCATACCATGTCGAATAGTAGAAATATAAAAGTAAGCCCTAACTGCCAGGCCTGTAGCAGTTAGGGCTTTTTTGAACATATGTCTTTTGCTCTATTTGTTTGCGTTTTTTAAGAATCCAGTAGTCTTTTATTCTCTATTTTATTTGTTTAATTGGCTTTGGATTTCTTGAAGCAGCATTTGTGCGCCCTCTTGGCTAAGCACTAAATTGCCATTTGCAAGCTTCATGTTGTCATCAGAAACTTCCCCTGTAACGTGACAAGTCATGTTAGGCTTGTATTTCTTAAGAACAATACGATCATCATCAACATAGATTTCTAATGCATCTTTTTCATTAATGCCAAGGGTGCGGCGAAGTTCAATTGGAATTACGACACGACCTAGCTCGTCCACTTTACGTACAATACCAGTAGATTTCATTTTTCTTTTCTCCCCTCACTCAAAAGTTATTCGTCATATTTCGACATATGTCTCGCAGTATATAATACCAACGATTCCCAAACATGTCAATTCTGAATATTTTACCCTTAATTCCTAGTTTTTCAGACAAAAAGTTAGTCTGTAAGAGTAGGAATTATTTGATGATGTAAGGCCTGTCGATGGTTGGGTGGACTTATATTTGTTCCAATTTTGGATTGAATATCCAAATAGAGGATTAAATACAGTGTACCAAAGTAATGACAGATGTGAAACAACAAAAGGAGTGCCAGTGTGTTTTTTTGACATTTTCGTCAATGATTCGGTATATTTGAAGGCCAGGAATGGAAATACAGAAAATATAAGAAAAAAATGATACAATACACATTATGAATATCGAAACGCCCCAGATAAGGCTGTTGAACATAGAGGAGGGAATAGGATGTCTGAAGATAAGAAGACATTTTACATTAGTACACCAATTTATTATCCAAGTGGAAACTTGCACATAGGCCATGCCTATACAACAGTAGCAGGAGATGCAATGGCAAGGTATAAGCGTCTCCAAGGGTATGATGTAATGTATTTGACGGGCACAGATGAACACGGTCAGAAAATTCAGCGCAAAGCAGAGGAAAAAGGGGTCAGTCCCCAAGCCTATGTGGACGAAATCGTAAGCGGAATTAAACAGCTTTGGGACAAGCTGGATATTTCCTACGATGATTTTATTCGTACAACTCAGGATCGTCACAAAGTCGTTGTGGCAAAAATCTTTGACTATTTAATGAAAAAAGGTGATATTTACCTTGATGAGTATGAAGGCTGGTATTGTACATCGTGTGAATCATTTTTCACAGAACGGCAATTAGACGAAGGCCACTGTCCGGATTGCGGTGGTCCAGTTGAAAAGGTTAAAGAAGAATCGTACTTCTTTAAAATGAGCAATTACGTGGATCAACTGCTCGAGTTCTACGAAAATAACCCGACCTTCATCCAGCCGGAGAGTCGTAAAAATGAAATGATAAATAATTTTATTAAACCGGGTCTTGAAGACTTGGCTGTCTCAAGAACGACATTTGATTGGGGCGTACAAGTACCTGGCAATGCGGAACATGTGATCTATGTGTGGATTGACGCGCTAAGTAACTACATTTCAGCACTCGGGTTCGATAGTGATAACGATGAACGGTATAAGAAGTTTTGGCCGGCCGACGTCCATTTAGTTGGAAAAGAAATCGTGCGTTTCCATACCATATATTGGCCGATTATGCTGATGGCGCTAGATTTACCACTGCCGAAAAAGGTATTTGCTCATGGCTGGATCCTTATGAAAGATGGAAAAATGTCGAAGTCAAAAGGCAATGTTGTCGACCCAGTTCAACTGAGCAATCGTTATGGTCTGGATGCACTTCGTTATTACTTACTACGTGAAGTACCATTTGGTTCAGATGGTGTCTTTACACCGGAGGCATTTGTTGAACGGACGAATTATGATCTGGCTAATGATTTAGGAAATCTGCTTAATCGTACTGTTGCTATGATCAGCAAATATTTTGATGGTGAGATTCCTGAACTTACTTTGTCAGAAGATGATTTTGATAAGAATCTTGAAAAATTGGCCCAAGAAACAAGAGTATCTGTAGAACAATCATTGGAAAATATGGAGTTCTCTGTTGCACTTGCAGACTTATGGAAGCTTGTCAGCCGCACGAACAAGTATATCGACGAAACACAACCGTGGGTTCTTGCTAAGGACGACGATAAAAAACCTCGGTTAGGAAATGTAATGGCACATCTAGCTGAGTCCTTACGTCACATTGGTGTAATGCTTCAGCCGTTCTTGACACATACTCCTGAAAAAATCTTTAAGCAGCTGGGAATTACGAAGGATGATTGGAAGCAGTGGCAAAGTCTTGACGAATTTAAAGGGCTCCCTGAAGGCACCAAAGTACAGAAAGATGATCCCATTTTCCCTCGTCTTGATGCAGAGGAAGAAATTCAGGTCATAAAAGACATGATGAAAAAGCCAACACCGGAAAAGGTTGAGAAGAAGGAAGAAAAACAAGATCAAACTGAGGAAGTTACAATCGATGACTTTATGAAACTTGACTTTCGGGCAGCAGAAGTCATTAAAGTCGAAAAAATGAAAAAAGCAGATAAACTGCTTAAATTGCAGCTAGACCTCGGCTATGAAAAACGTCAAGTGGTATCGGGAATTGCTGAGCACTATCAAGCTGAAGAGCTGGTAGGTAGAAAGGTTATTTGCATTACTAACCTTAAACCAGTTAAGCTCCGCGGCGAGCTTTCACAAGGAATGATTCTAGCTGGGGAAGATGAACGAGGAAAGCTTGCTTTGGCTTCAATCGATCAAACCATTGAGAATGGTACGAAAGTCAAGTAGCAAGTAAGCATTACATTTTAGTATATAAGAGAAGGGGAAGCAGGTAGATAACGCTTTCCCTTTTTATGTTCACACAATAAAGGAGACGGTAGCTATGTTATTTGATACACATGTGCATTTGAACGCAGATCAATTCACAGAGGACCTCAAGGAGACGATCGACAGGGCTCGGGAAGCAGGTGTTACTTACATGACAGTAGTCGGCTTTGATCGAAAGACGATTCCAACTGCCATCGAGATTGCTGAGAATCATGAGCATATATATGCGGCTGTTGGCTGGCATCCTGTTGATGCGATCGATATGACCGATGAAGATCTGGTCTGGATTGAAGAACTGGCTGCCCACCCTAAGGTTGTAGCGATTGGGGAGATGGGGCTTGATTACCATTGGGATAAGTCTCCAGCAGAAGTACAAAAAGAAGTATTTCGTAAGCAAATTCGTCTGGCGAAAAAAGTGGAAATGCCAATTATTATTCATAACCGTGAGGCAACGGATGATATTGTGGAGATTTTACAAGAAGAGAATGCAGCAGAGGTTGGCGGAATTATGCATTGCTATAGCGGCCCTGTTGAAACAGCTAAAACATGTATCGATATGAACTTTATGATTTCCTTAGGCGGACCAGTTACATTTAAAAATGCCAAGTTGCCAAAAGAAGTCGCAAAGGCGATCGACCTTAACCATTTACTTGTCGAAACTGACTGTCCTTTCCTTGCTCCACACCCAAACAGGGGTAAGCGTAATGAACCTGCTTATGTCAAGCTTGTAGCTGAGCAAATTGCAGAGTTGAAGGGTCTGACTTATGAAGAAGTAAGTCAACGGACGACTGAAAATGCTCTCAAGTTTTTCCGAATTCAGTCATAAAATGGAGGACTTTCGGTTTAATATTACAAATGAACGGTGAAATTGTATGGGAATTGTAACATGATTGTTATGTTAATTTCCTAGGTACAAGTGCATAATGTTAAGAGTCAGCTATCCTCTAGCTGACTTCTTTTTTTGATCTACATCATTCTTGTTTTACATAACTTTTGGCCTATTAATAATTTACGCACTTAAAGAAGGGAGAAGGGGAGAATGAAAGACGTTAAATCAGTACTGAGCTCAGCCCTGGTTTGGACATTTGTAATTTCAACCTTGTGTATCACCTTTTTAGGATTCGTAATGTTTGAAGCAACAAAGGCTTCAGTCCAAGTGACTCAAGATGGAGAACATCAATTAATTCGCACTCATGCTAATACAGTCGAGGAATTATTATCAGAAATGAATGTTACAGTCGAATCATATGATCAGCTATCACACGAATTGTCACAACCTATTACATATGGAATGGATATAGAATATACAGCATCTAAATCTATTAATCTAACTGTTGGAAATAAAGAGAACCGCTATCACACGACTGCAGCAACCGTCGGTGAGTTTATAAAGGATCAGGACTTGGAACTTAAAGAGCGGGATTACATGTCACACGATTCAGGTTCACCAATTGAAGATGGAATGAGTCTAGAAGTAGCTAAAGCGATTCAAGTGAAGCTTAACGACGGTGTAGAGGAACAAAATGTCTGGACGACTGCTTCTACAGTAGGAGAATTTTTGGAAAAACAGAACGTAACTTTAGATGAACTAGACAAGCTAAACGTTTCAAAAGGCGATAAACTTCATGGAGATATCCCGGTATCTATTACACGTATTGAGAAGGTGACGGATATTGTTCAAGAAGAACTAGAATACACTGTGATTACACAAAAGGATGATTCACTTCCTAAAGGACAAGAGCGTGTCGTATCCGATGGAGAGGTCGGAATGGTTACGAAGGAATACAAGGTAACGATCACAAATGGTGAAGAGTCTGATCGTAAATTGATTAGAGAAACCGTTGAAAAAGAGAGTAAGGATCATGTGGTTGCCTTAGGAACAAAGACAGAAAAGGTTGAAACAGCTTCCAAAGTAAAACCGAAACTAGCTCCAGCCCCTGCTAAAAAGGTAGACCAGGAGACAATGGTGAGAACGGTAGCTGCAACAAACACTTCTTCAGATGCCCCTTCGGCACCCTCAAGAAGCGATGATAATGGGGCAAAGACTCTCCACATGAAAGCGACGGCTTATTCAGCGAACTGCCCTGGTTGTTCTGGAATCACAGCCACCGGAATTAATTTGAAGGAGAACCCGGAAAAGAAGGTTATAGCTGTTGATCCAAGCGTTATTCCATTAGGAAGTCGTGTTTGGGTAGAAGGATATGGCCACGCCATTGCTGGAGATACCGGTGGTGCTATTCAAGGAAATAAGATTGATCTCTTTATCCCTTCCAAAGGGGAAGCCAATAGTTTTGGCCACCGTACAGTACAGGTTAAAATTTTAGAATAAGAGATGAAAAGCAGAGGAAAGGGCTCCTCTGCTTTTTTCTGTACATGACACGTGGTATGCTATGAAAGATTATATGCAAATGTATCAATGGAGGAAGATAGCTGTGAAGATAAAAGAGATTATTGTTGTGGAAGGAAAGGACGATACAGCAAAGGTGCGGCAAGCTGTTAACGCAGATACCATCGAAACGAATGGTTCAGCTATAGATGATCTTGTAATTGCCCAAATCAGACATGCTAACGAAAAGCGCGGTGTGATCATTTTCACGGATCCGGATTATCCTGGGGAGCGAATTAGACATATTGTAGATCAGCATGTTCAAGGATGCAAGCATGCCTTTTTGTCCAAAGAACATGCTCGGGCCAACAAGGACAGAGGAATCGGCATCGAACACGCCTCCATTGACCATATAAGGCAAGCGTTATCATTGGTTTATGAGCTTAGTGACCCTGCCTTAAGTGAAATTGCAAAGGACGACTTGATCGGCTTTGGATTAATTGGTGGACCTAGTGCGAGCAAGCGCCGTGAAAAGCTTGGTGACAGGCTCCATATTGGCAAAACGAACGGCAAACAGCTTCTACGCCGGTTAAATATGTTTCATATTACAAAGAATCAGCTTGGTTTAGCTATGAATCAGATCATGCAGGAGGAAAAGAATGAACAGTAAAGCTGTAGCAACACCCACACGTACGAAAGAAATACTCTCCACCTATGGCTTTTCTTTTAAAAAAAGTTTAGGTCAGAATTTCATTATTGATGTAAATATACTGAAGAATATTATTAAGCACGCGCAAATTGATAAGGAAGCGGGAGCTATTGAAATTGGGCCAGGAATAGGCGCCTTGACCGAACAGCTTGCACAGCACGCTGATAAGGTCGTGGCTTTTGAAATTGACCAACGTTTACTGCCCATCCTTGATGAAACTCTTTCTGTTTATGAAAATGTTGAGGTTATTAATCAAGATATTTTAAAAGTGGACGTAAAAAAAGTGATTGAAGAAAACTTCGAACCAGGACAAAGAATTAAAATTGCCGCTAATCTCCCTTACTATATTACAACCCCTATTTTAATGAAGCTGCTCCTTGATCAACTACCGGTGGATAGCATAACGGTAATGATCCAGAAGGAGGTGGCTGACCGAATGGCTGCTGTCCCAAATACAAAAAGCTATGGCTCCCTCTCCATTGCTGTTCAGTATTACACACAAGCAGAGGTGGCAATGAATGTGCCTAAAACCGTGTTCATGCCACAACCTAATGTAGACTCTTCCGTGCTGCACCTGCAAATGAGAACAAAGCCTCCGGTCGATGTGGAAGATGAAGAGTTCTTTTTTGACTTAGTAAAAGCATCATTTGGCCAGCGTAGAAAGACATTGATGAACAACTTAGCCCGTCATTTTAGTGGAAAGATGGACAAGGATGAAATTCAGGAGTGTCTTGATCAGGCAGGGATTGATTCCAAACGGCGTGGAGAATCTCTCTCTATGAAGGAATTCGCCACATTAACCAATCACTTTCTTACGAGGTAACACCATCCACCTTCACACATACACTAACGTAGTGCCAGTTGTAAGGTGGGGAATATATGCTAACTAATGGAGATCTCGTGACAAGGAATTCATATCATCACGATATTTTGTTTCGAGTGAAATCGAAGAACGAAAAACTTGTCAAATTAATGGGGGAAGATATTCGTTTAGAGGCGGATGCTCCACTAAATGATTTACAAAAAGTATCAGGATCAGAATATCATAAGCGTAAGTCTCATATTGATAAACAAGAGGCGTATTCTTATCGTTTGTTCCGGCAGGATTACCGCCTTTTAAGGGAACAAAGGGAATCAGAGGCTGAGAGTGGCTACGGCGATCCTGAGGAATCTAGCTATTTTCAAATACCGCCGCGCATTCTCCACATTGATGGAGATCCTTTATTTTTAAAAAAGTGCATTCGACTTTATGAGCAGTTAGGATTGCAGGTTCATGGACAATATTTACAGGAAAAAGAAATGCCTGAGCAAGTATTAGCCCTAGTAGAGAAAGTACAGCCAGAGATTGTAGTGATTACTGGCCATGATTCCTATTCAAAATCAAAAGGAACGGTCCGTGATTTGGAATCCTATCGAAATTCACGCTACTTTGTGGAATCTGTCAGAAATATAAGACAGAAATATCCTCACTTCGATCAGCTTGTTATATTTGCTGGGGCATGCCAATCTCATTTTGAATCTTTAATAAGGGCAGGTTCCAATTTTGCCAGTTCTCCAGCACGGGTCAACATACACGCTATTGATCCTGTCTATGTAGCCGCACGACTCGCTTACACATCGGTTATGGAACATATCAACATTTGGGAAGTGATTCGAAATACAATTAGTGGTGAAAAAGGTATGGGCGGGATCGAAACTCGCGGGCTTTTACGGATTGGAATTCCTTACTCGAAAGAAGTTGAAGAACCATCTAAAAAAGGTGCTGAATGATGATTTCGCACCTTTTTTATTCATTTATTCATATAGGGGCACATAGTTTGCCTGAAATTGGATAATCTAAATAAGAACAAAATTTACAAGTTATTATGTTGACATTGATTTTGTCATACTGGTATAATTAAATATTTTATTTGACTTTATCCGTGAATCATGGTATATTATTATTAGTGAGGTGGAGTATAGTGGCTAAAACGTTAGTAGAAATCAAACAATCCCTTGAAGGGCAGATTGGTAAACGTTTAACATTAAAAGCAAACGGTGGACGTCGTAAGACTATCGAACGGTCAGGTGTTCTTGCAGAAACGTATCCAGCCGTTTTTATTGTTGAATTAGACCAAGAAGAAAATGCTTTCGAACGTGTATCTTATAGTTATGCAGATGTACTCACAGAGACAGTTGAATTAAATTTCGATGATTTATCAACAATGGCTATGGAGCAGTAACCTCAGGGTTGCTGCTTTTATTTTGTGTAATGAAATAAACTTTACTCTAGAAAGAGTTGCCAGTACTACATAGATATGCTGGAATGAAAAAATGTACACAACGCATACTAATTTTGTCGTAGCTAAGTGAGGGCGAAAGGAGCTGAAGACGATGGGACGCAGAGGAAGTATGATGTCCGATTCGTTGAAAGAGGAAATCGCAAAAGAACTTGGATTTTACGACAAGGTGGAAAGCGATGGTTGGGGCGGGATTACTACCCGTGACGCTGGTAATATGGTAAAGCGAGCCATTCAAATGGCAGAAGAACAGATGAAAAAAGATCAGTTGTAAAAACTGGACTCTCTCCTCAGCATGATTCCATGCTGAGGAGCTTTTTTATGTTCATCGCTTTTTTCAAGTTAGAATGTGTTGACTGATGCATGCGGCCAATACCGCGCCTTCGTTTTTCTGGGTTTTATGATACAATGCTTTCAGAAGAATATGTGAGAAGTGGGTGTAGGAAATGGAAATTTTGGAGAAGGCGCCGGCCAAAATTAATTTATCTTTGGACGTTTTACATAAGCGGAAAGATGGATTTCATGAGGTTGAGATGGTAATGACAACTGTAGACCTTGCTGATCGAATTGAGCTGTCTAGATTAAGAAGTGGAGCCATTCGAGTGGAGTCAGAAAACCGTTTTGTACCGAATGATGAACGGAATCTAGCTTATCGAGCAGCGAAGTTAATGAAGGATCATTATAAAATCGACAAAGGTGTCCGAATTTTTATTGAAAAAAACATCCCGGTTGCTGCTGGTTTAGCTGGAGGAAGCAGTGATGCAGCTGCAGTGCTCAGAGGGGTGAACAAGATTTGGGGTATCGATGCCAGTCTAAACGAACTTGCGGAGCTTGGTGCGAAGATTGGTTCGGATGTATCTTTTTGTGTTTATGGTGGAACAGCTTTAGCTAGAGGGCGTGGGGAGCAAATCCTAGAACTTCCATCGCCACCTCCTTGCTGGGTCGTCCTAGCTAAGCCGACCCTTGGTGTATCGACACAGACCATCTATCAAAAGCTAGATCCAAAAACAGCTTTTCATCCTAATACAAAGGGGATGATGGAGGCCTTACAACAGGGAGATTTTGATGCCATTTGTGCCCATGTAGGAAATGCCCTTGAAGGTGTAACAACCAAACTGCACCCTGAGGTTAACCAAATTAAGGAGCAAATGCGTCAGGCAGGAGCGGACGCTGTGTTGATGAGCGGGAGTGGTCCGACAGTATTTGCCCTGGTAGGTCAGGAGGCTAGAGCACAGAGGATTTATAATAGCTTAAAGGGGTTCTGCACAGAGGTATATATGGTCAGAATGTTGGGGAGCCGGGACATCACTTAAGAAAGGGAAAAGCACCCTGGATGGCATGAAAAAAGCAACATATTAGGGCGTTATTCCCAATTAAAATTGTAATGATACGATTATCACTTGATGAAAGCCGTACAAATCTGGTATCTTATAATAATAACATTCGGATTTAGAGGTGTCTTTTCATGAAAAGAAGTGATCGATTAGTTGCTATGACACACTATGTGTTAGATCGTCCACGTGAATTAGTTTCTCTTCCCTTTTTATCGGAGAAATATGAAGCGGCTAAATCTTCTATAAGCGAAGATTTAGGGATACTGAATAAAATGTTCCAAAAAGAGGGTATTGGTTACCTGGAATCCGTCTCGGGAGCTGCTGGCGGGGTGAAATATATTCCCGCTTTCTCTAAGGAGTACAGTCATCAGTTTGTTAACCAGCTTTGTGAACGGCTTGAGGATCCAGCTCGACTCCTCCCAGGTGGATATTTATTTATGAGTGACATTTTAGGAGAGCCAGGGACAGTACGTAATATCGGCCGTCTGTTTGCCTCTGTGTTCAGTGATAAAGAAATTGATGCGGTTATGACGGTTGCCACCAAAGGAATTCCACTGGCTTATGCTGTGGCCGCTTACCTAAATGTTCCCGTTGTCATTGTACGAAGAGATCCAAAGGTTACAGAGGGATCTACCGTTAGTATTAATTATGTGTCAGGGTCTACGAAAAAAATACAAACAATGGTATTAACGAAGCGTTCACTTGCGGAAGGATCAAAAGTTTGTATTATTGATGATTTTATGAAAGCAGGCGGTACGATCAATGGTATGAAAAACCTGCTTACAGAATTCAATGCAGAAGTAGCTGGTATCGGTGTTCTAGCTGAAGCTGAAGATGAGGAAGAGGATCGCGTTGTCGATGATTATGTATCACTTGTCCAAATTATTAGTGTTGATGACCGAGATACGAAGATAGAAGTGCATGAGGGAAATTTATTGAGTCGAATAGAATAATTAAATTCCTATAAGTGTGTATTCAAAAAGTTGACGAATGAGAACATCGACAAAGATCGTCACATCCTGTGACAAAGTCGACACGAGCACGTTCCCTGTGCGTCGCAAGAAGGTTGAGACACGAAAGTTTTGAGGACCGCAGCGTATGCCTTTCATACGTGAGGACCAGAAAAACCGAGCAACGAAGAAATTCGCCGTTTGTCATTCGTTGACTTTTGAACATCTTCTATAAATGTAAAGGAAGCCTCATTTCTGCAGTGATGGCTTTCTTTTTTTATAAACAAGAGTGAAAGTTATTTAAATTTTTTTGAAAATAAGCAGGAATTTTTCCCGGAATGTGGAATTATTTAAGTAAGTTCTTTTTGGGAAAAGGTGGTGAATGATAATGGAAGTAACTGACGTAAGACTGCGACGCGTAAATACCGAAGGAAGAATGCGAGCAATTGCTTCTATTACCTTAGATCAGGAGTTTGTTGTCCATGACATTCGGGTGATTGATGGCAACAACGGTCTTTTTGTGGCCATGCCTAGCAAACGGACACCTGACGGGGAATTTAGGGATATTGCCCATCCAATCAATTCAGGCACGCGTGGGAAAATTCAAGATGCTGTACTTAGCGAGTACCACAAGGCTGGTGAAGTTGATACGGAAGTAGAGTATGAAGAGGCAGGAGCATCATGAAAGTAACTGAAATAGAAGTCTGGCCTTCGATGGGGGCCGGGCTTCTTTTTTGCTGTTTAGAGCTCCGAGGGGCAGACCTTCGCGACATAAGCAATTCGGCTTCGTGAAGAAAAAATGCTTCACTACGCCGCCTTGCTTATGCGTTTCAGGTCTAATCGCCCCTCTCCGCTTTTCTGTTGTCTAGCTCCGGCGTCTAGACTCTCGAGACATAAGCAGTTCGCCTCCGTGGGGGAAGATCACCCCACTACGCCGCTCTGCTTATGTTTGTCGAGGCCCCACAGGGCGTGGGGTCGTTCGGTGTTGGCACAGGACGTGCCGAATTTAACCGAACTTCCTCTCATGCATGAGCAAGACGCCTCCGCTTTTCTAAATAAATTGTCGTTTGTTGAAATAATGCTTATTTTAAGATATTATTCATAATGGATAATTAGGATGGAGGTTACTTCATGACCAATAAATATGCGGTAGTGTTAGCAGCTGGCCAAGGGACCCGTATGAAGTCAAAACTCTACAAAGTTTTGCACCCTGTATGTGGAAAACCTATGGTACAGCATGTTGTCGACCAGTTAAATAAATTACAGTTAAATGAGTTAATTACAGTTGTTGGTTTTGGTGCGGAAAAAGTTCAGGATCAACTTGGTGAAACTAGTCATTATGTCGTGCAAGAAGAGCAATTAGGTACAGGGCACGCTGTACTTCAGGCCGATCATATACTTGCAGATAAAAAAGGTACAACAGTGGTTGCTTGTGGAGATACACCATTGTTGACCGAAGAGACACTGCAAAAGATGATGGATCATCATGAAGCTACTCAAGCCAAGGCAACGATCTTGACGGCGCACGCCGAGAACCCTCATGGTTATGGTCGTGTGATTCGTGGTGGAAATGGTCAGGTGGAGCGTATTGTTGAGCAAAAAGATGCCTCACAAGATGAACAAGCTGTTCAGGAAATTAATACAGGTACATATTGCTTCGATAATGAATTTTTATTCAAAGCGTTAAAGAGCGTGTCGAACGATAATTCACAAGGAGAATATTACCTGCCTGATGTAATTCAGATTCTTCAAGGTCAGGATGAAGCAGTTAGTGCTTATCAAACAACAGATTTTTCTGAGTCTCTAGGTGTGAATGATCGTGTAGCATTAGCTCAGGCTGAAAAGCTTATGAAGCAGCGCATAAATGAAGTACATATGCGCAACGGCGTAACGTTAGTTGATTGTGATAACACGTACATCGGTCCTGATGTAGAAATCGGCCAAGATGTGATTGTATATCCGGGTTCTATGATCGAAGGCAAGACGACTATAGAAGATGATACAGTAATTGGTCCTCATTCAACGATCAAAGATTGCTACATCGGTGCAGAAACAGTAATAAATCAAAGTGTGGCGACAAACAGCCGAATTGGGGCTCGTGTAAAAATTGGTCCATTTGCGCACATCCGCCCGGAATCATCTCTCGGTGATGATGTGAAGGTCGGTAATTTTGTAGAAATCAAGAAAGCTGTCTTTGGAGAGGGAAGTAAAGCCTCTCATTTAAGCTACATTGGTGACGCTGAGGTGGGGAGCGGAGTAAACATTGGTTGTGGTACAATTACAGTGAACTATGATGGCCATAATAAATTTATGACTACAATTAAGGACGACGCCTTTATTGGCTGTAATTCGAATCTCGTAGCACCTGTCACTGTAGGTAAGGGCGCTTATGTGGCAGCTGGTTCTACAATAAGTGAAGATGTCCCTGCTGAGGCATTGTCGATTGCCAGATCACGACAGACAAATAAAGAAGGCTATGCAAGTAAATTAAATTCTAATAAAAAAGACTAACGGAGGGTTCTATCCATGGCAACTGGGTACAAGGATTCAAAATTAAAAGTATTCTCCCTGAATTCCAATCCTGAACTGGCTGAAGAAATCGCTGAGAATATTGGTACCAATCTTGGGAAGTGTACGGTAACGAGATTTAGTGATGGTGAAATTCAGATTAACATTGATGAAAGTATTCGCGGTTGCGATGTATATGTTGTTCAATCGACTTGTGCTCCGGTCAATCAACATATCATGGAACTGCTCATTATGATTGATGCACTCAAGCGCGCCTCTGCTAGTACGATTAATATTGTTATGCCATACTATGGTTATGCTAGACAAGATCGTAAAGCACGTGCCCGTGAGCCAATCACAGCGAAGTTAGTTGCTAATTTACTTGAGACAGCGGGAGCTTCCCGTGTGATTATGCTGGATCTACACGCACCCCAAATTCAGGGCTTCTTCGATATGCCAATCGACCACCTTGTGGGTGTTCCTATTCTCTCTGATTACTTTGAAGAGAAGAATTTTGATGACGTTGTAATTGTATCCCCAGACCACGGGGGTGTAACTCGCGCTCGTAAAATGGCTGATCGCCTGAAAGCGCCGATTGCAATTATCGATAAGCGCCGTCCGCGTCCGAATGTTGCAGAAGTAATGAATATTGTGGGTAATATTGAAGGTAAAACGGCTATTATGATTGACGATATTATTGATACAGCGGGTACAATTACACTTGCTGCGAACGCGTTAGTTGAAAATGGAGCGAAAGACGTTTATGCCTGCTGTACACACCCGGTTCTTTCAGGGCCTGCCATCGAACGGATAGACAATTCAAATATTAAAGAATTAGTCGTCACAAATACGATTCCACTTGGAGAAGATAAGGAAAGTGAGAAAATCACTCCATTATCTGTAGCCCCTTTAATTAGTGAGGCCATTATCCGTGTCCACGAGCGGCAGTCAGTAAGTATCCTGTTTGATTAAGAAATTTTTTATGTGAATAACGTTTAACTTTTGTTTAAATAGGGAATTAGATTTAAATGAATGGTAAATTCAATGGAGGTAGATTAATTTGGCTATTACATTAAAAGCAAATCAAAGGAAAGATTTAAAACAATCAGTAACACGTGAACTGCGCCAAGAAGGGGATGTCCCTGGTGTTGTTTACGGCCAAGATAAAGAACCTGTTAATGTATCAGTAAACAGTATTGAACTACTTAAAACAGTCCGTGACGAAGGGAAAAATGCGATTATTTCTCTAGATGTAGACGGTGGTTCTACTGTAAATGTTATGCTTCATGAATATCAAATCGATCCTTTGAAGGACGAGCTCATTCATGCAGACTTTTACATTGTGAATATGTCCGAAGAAATGGATGTTGAAGTGCCTATCCATCTTGAGGGTGAGGCTTTAGGTTCCAAAGAAGGCGGTGTTCTGCAGCAGCCTTTATATGAATTGGCTATCAGAGCTAAGCCTGGTGACATTCCTGATGAGATCGTCATTGACGTTGCTGAATTAAATATCGGTGACAGCGTCATGGTCAGCGATTTAAAAGAGTCTCGCAAGTACGAAATTATGGAAGATGAAAATACAACGATTGTTTCAGTGACTCCACCAGAAGAAATGCCGGAAGAGCCTGATACAGATAACGCAGATGAAGAGCCAGAAGTCATTAATGGGAAAGATGATAATGATGAGGACTCCGAAGAAAGCGAAGATAAATAATATTTTAGAGCTATAGAAATAGGGGCGTGCCCATTAGGTGCGTCCTTTTTTGTAGCTTTGCTTTTTTGACATATTTTTTATTTGAGCTTTGCTATAATAAAAAGAAGCGGAATAAGGTATAAAGGAAGTTTTACAATGAAGTGTATTGTAGGTTTGGGTAATCCTGGGAAAAGGTATGAGAAGACACGCCATAATGTTGGATTTATGATTATCGATGAATTAGCAAACCAGAACGCTTGGAATTTGGATCAAAAAAAATTCAAAGGATTATTTACAATAGAACATATGAATGGGGAAAAGGTTCTTTTACTCAAGCCTCAAACATACATGAACTTATCAGGGGATTCTCTTCGTTTGTTCATGGATTATTACGATATAAGGGATGATGAAGTTCTCGTTATTTATGATGACCTTGATTTACCGCCTGGCAGAATGCGTTTGCGGCAAAAGGGTGGACATGGTGGTCATAATGGGATTCGCAGTATCATTGATCAGCTTGGTACGAAGGAATTTAAACGCTTGCGTATCGGTGTAGGACGGCCTTCTGTACCTATGAGTGTTGTGGATTATGTACTGGGTACTTTTGACAAAGACCAGCAAAGATCTATTCAAGAGGTGGTTGAGCAATCCGTTAAAGCTTGTGAAGCGTGGCTTGAACAGCCTTTTGATGAAGTGATGAATAGCTTCAATGTAAAAACTTAATAAGAATTCAGCTTTCGTATAAGTGACGATCTGCACGGCAACAATAAATACAAATGCTTTCTTCAGGAGGTTTGTATTTATGAATATTAATTATATATGCCGGCATTGTAACCGCCAAGTCGGAAAATTAGACCGAGAACGTGTCGAAATTTCTGAGCTTGGCTTAGAGTGCTTGAATGAGGATGATCATAGGGAAATGATTACGTATAGTAACAATGGTGATATGAATATTCGAACAATTTGCCATTCGTGTGAACGTACTCTTGACCAACATCCTCATTATCACGAACAAGATTATTTTATTCATTAAATCGTGGTCACCCTCTATTGGTGATTATGGAGGAGTTTGTTATGCAGGGAATTAAAGATTATCTACAACCTCAGGATGATATTCGTTCTGTTGTAGATGGATTTGAAACGGGTATGAATGAACAGATGATTGCAGGACTGTCTGGAGCTTCGAGAAGTTTGATGATCTCTTTATTGCAAGAATCCTTAAGGCGTCCCGTAATTATTGTGACTCATCAGCTTATTCAGGCCCAGCAAATGTATGAAGATATGTTAGAACTGTCAGATACAGGACGAGTCCATCTCTATCCAGTTAATGAATTGATTGCTTCTGAAATTGCCATTGCCAGTCCAGAGCTTCGAAGCCAGCGAATTGAAGCTTTAAGTGAATGGCTGAATCAAGATTCAGGGATCTTAATAGCTCCAGTGGCTGCCTTAAAAAGAATCATGCCGCCTAAAGGGTATTGGGAGCATAGCCAGCTCCCTTTTCGTGTTGGGGAAGACATTGATCTTAACAATTACTTAGAACGTTTTATCAGTATGGGCTATACACGCACAGATATGGTAGCGACCCCTGGAGAGTTTTCACTAAGGGGAGGAATTCTGGATGTCTACCCATTGACTGCAGAATTCCCTTATCGGGTCGAACTGTTCGATACGGAGGTTGACTCGATTCGTACATTCGATTCAGAAACACAGCGCTCCCATGAAAAGTTTGATCACATCCATGTAGGGCCTGCCACAGAATTGTTGCTGACGGATCAAGATTTTGCGAGGGCGTCGCAACGTTTAGAAGAAGCACTGAGCCATTCTTTACAAAAGCTGTCAAAGGAAGAAGCAAAAGAAACGCTACACACACATGTGGAACATGATATTGAACGGCTTCAGAATCGAGAGCATTTTCAAGATATGTATAAATATATCGGTTATTTCTACGATCAATCTGTAAGTTTGCTAGATTATTTACCCAAAGATGGGTTAATTATCTTGGATGAAATGAGTCGTATTCAAGAAACAGCTGGCCGTCTAGATCAGGAAGAAGCAGAATGGCACAACAGCCTGCTTGAAGTGAACCAGATTGTAAGGGATTTGCGTATTTCCTTTGATTGGCCTGATACATGGGCGAACATGAAACAGCCGAGGCTATATATGTCGGTGTTTATGCGTCATATTCCTAATACGCATCCTCAAAATGTAATCAATATCTCAAGCAGGCAAATGCAGCAGTTCCATGGCCAAATGAATTTACTTAAAAATGAGATGGACCGATGGATCAAGCAGGATTATTCTGTGATTATCATGGCTCCTGATGAAACTCGAGCTGAAAAAATCCACTCTGTGTTAGCTGATTATGACATGGAAGCGGTGGTGACTAAAGAGGAGGTTCGCTTGCCTGTGAAGCTCCCTGTTATTATCCAGGGGAATATCAGCAGCGGTTTTGAGTGGCCCATGCACAAAATAGCTGTTTTAACAGAGAATGAGCTGTTTAAGAAGCGGACAGCCAAGCCTAAAAGAAAACAGAAGTTATCAAACGCGGAACGGATCAAGAATTATCAAGAACTTAAAGTCGGCGATTATGTCGTACATGCGAACCATGGGATTGGGAAGTATATTGGAATTGAAACACTTAAAATGGGCGGAAACCATAAAGATTTTATGATGGTGAAGTATTCAGGGAATGACAAGTTGTTTGTTCCAATAGACCAAATCGATTTAATTCAAAAATATGTAGGCTCTGAAGGTAAGGAGCCGAAAGTGTATAAGCTTGGCGGCAGTGAATGGAAAAAAGTGAAAAGCCGGGTTCAATCCTCTGTTGAAGATATTGCGGATGACCTCATTCAATTGTACGCGGATCGTGAAGCATCAAAAGGTCACGCTTTTGGTGAAGATGGCGAGATGCAGCGAGATTTTGAAGCGGCTTTCGCTTATGAAGAAACAGAGGATCAAATTCGATGTATCGAAGAGATTAAAGAAGATATGCAGCAAATACGTCCAATGGATCGCTTGCTTTGTGGGGACGTGGGTTACGGAAAAACGGAAGTGGCTATTCGGGCAGCTTTCAAAGCAATCGAAAACGGAAAGCAGGCTGCTTTGCTGGTGCCTACAACAATACTCGCTCAGCAGCACTTTGAAACCCTGCAGGAACGATTTCAAGACTTTGGGATTAACATTGGCTTACTAAGTCGCTTTCGAACGAAAAAACAACAGAAGGAAACGACAGAACGCCTTCGTAAAGGACTTATAGATATTGTGGTTGGAACGCATCGTATTTTGTCTAAGGACATAAAATTTAAGGATCTTGGTCTATTAATTGTAGATGAGGAGCAGCGTTTTGGTGTCAAGCATAAAGAAAAGATTAAGCAATTAAAGTCGAATGTGGATGTCTTAACACTAACTGCTACTCCTATTCCGAGAACGTTGCACATGTCCATGCTTGGCGTTAGGGATCTATCCGTCATTGAAACACCGCCTGAAAACAGATTTCCGATCCAAACATATGTCTTGGAGTACAACCCTGTTTTCATGCGTGAGTCGATTGAGAGGGAGATGGGGAGAGGTGGGCAAGTTTTTTTCCTGTTTAATCGCGTGGAAAACATTGAGCGGATGGCGCGGGAGATCTCTGCACTTGTCCCTGAAGCAAGGGTCGCATTTGCTCACGGCCAAATGAATGAAACTGAGCTTGAGAACGTCATGTTTTCTTTCCTTGAGGGGAATTCGATGTATTAGTCAGTACAACGATTATTGAAACAGGTGTAGACATTCCTAATGTTAATACATTGATTGTGTATGATGCTGACCGAATGGGGCTGAGTCAGCTTTACCAGCTTAGAGGACGGGTAGGTCGTTCCAATCGTGTAGCCTATGCCTATTTTACCTACCAAAAAGATAAAGTGCTGACAGAGGTGGCTGAGAAGCGATTACAGGCGATTAAGGAGTTTACTGAGCTAGGATCCGGGTTTAAGATTGCGATGCGTGATCTGTCAATCCGCGGAGCTGGCAACCTGCTAGGTGCTCAGCAGCATGGGTTTATTGATTCTGTCGGATTTGATATGTACTCACAAATGCTTAAAGACGCGATTGAAGCGAAACGTCAAGGCGTCGAACCAGAGGCTGTTCAGCCTTTTCAAACTGAGCTTGATCTCTCCATTGATGCGTACATTCCAGCAGATTATATTGAGGATGAGAAACAAAAAATTGATATGTACAAGCAATTCCAGGCAATTGAATCAGCAGAGGATATCCGTGATCTTAAAGATGAATTGATCGACCGTTTTGGTGATTATCCAGGGGAGGTAGATAATTTATTTACAGTGACGTCGATTCGGCTGTATGCAAAGCAAGCCCGTATTGAATCTATCTCCGAGAAGAATAAGAAAATAGCGATGCTTATGGAATCTAACCAAAGCCAGCAAATTGATGGCTCAAAGCTATTTGAATTTGCAAATCAATACGGTCGAACGGTCCAACTAGGCACAGAGGATCAGCAGTTGAAAATCATCTTCAAATGGGAACAAGATACGGAACATAGAAGGTATGAAATTGTCGAGAGGTTTATTGAACAACTACCTGAACTCTCACGGGAAGCTACCAGTGCATAAGTGAAGGAAGCCTTATTTGGGCTTCCTTTTTTGTGACTAAGCGGGTATTTTCACATTCTTTTATGGTCTAGCTCCAACTTGCAGACCTTCGTTATATAAACAATTCCATTCTTTGATAGAAGACTCCGTCACATTATAGTTTTGCTTATGAGTTATGGTCTAAACGCTCATTTTCGCATTTCTTTTTAAAAAATCCATTCTTGGGATGAATAGGTTTTTTCTGGAGTATCATACTATCCTTATCATCTGTTTATTCTGCTTGAGAATTTTTACAGAGTAAATTATAGAGAGGGAGGCAGCGTAAGAATGAAAGCAACAGGAATTGTACGCCGAATTGATGATTTAGGGCGTGTGGTGATCCCAAAGGAAATTCGCCGCACGCTTCGTATTAGAGAAGGTGATCCTTTAGAAATTTTCGTTGACCGCGAAGGGGAGGTCATTTTAAAGAAATATTCCCCAATCAGTGAACTTGGAGACTTCGCTCGCGAGTATGCAGACGCATTACATGAATCATTAGAAGCGCCTGTATTAATTTGCGATCGTGATGAATTTATCGCGGTATCCGGAGAATCGAAGAAAACATACATGGGCCGCCAAGTTGGCAGCCGCATCGAACAGGTGATGGAAGGACGTACATCAGCATTTGAAAAACATCCCAATCCGGTAGAATTTGTCCGTGATTCAGAAGAGGACGTTATTTCTTATATCATTCATCCTATTATTGCTCAAGGAGATCCCATCGGCTGTGTGGTTGCTTTTAACAAAGAAGGCACCCCTATTGATGAAGGCTCAGCAAAAGCTGTACAAACAGCAGCAAGCTTTTTAGCAAGACAAATGGAGTAGTAGGAAGGCGCAGGCATCGGGATAGGTGATTGACTTGTTCTTCGTGTCTGCGTACTGTAGTTAGATCAAAGTGAAAAGGGATAAAGCCAGGTCATTCATGGGGCCTGGCATTTTTGTGCTATAATAAGTGCAATTGTTATCTAAATTAGGAAGGTCTTTTCATGAATCATTCAAACTCATCACATCTTATTTTCAAAGGTGCTTTTTTGCTTACTTTATCCGGTCTGATTGGAAAAGTATTAAGCGCAGGGTATCGTATTCCCCTGCAAAATATTGCTGGGGATTTAGGCTTTTATATTTATCAGCAAATTTACCCGATTTTAGGAATGGCTTTAATTCTTTCTTTATACGGGTTTCCGGTGGCCATCTCAAAGCTAGTGGCTGAAGTAAGGGAGCAGGGAAAAGCGTTGTCTTTATCCTCTTTTTATGTTCCTGCCTTATCGTGGCTGTTCGGGATCTGTGGGGTTATATTTTTTATAGGCTATACTCAATCGGATGAATTGGCTGCTTTGATGGGAGACAAGCACCTTACGCCTTCCTTACAAGCGGCATTTTTTGTGTTTCTATTTCTTCCTTTTCCTTCCCTGCTTAGAGGGGTTTATCAGGGGGGAGGGAACATGCAGCCAACGGCAATATCACAGGTAGTAGAGCAATTTGTACGCGTCCTCTTCATTATTATGGCTACCATTTATGTCGTTAACAAAGGGGAGCTCTATCATATAGGCATCGGAGCCTCTATTGCTTCATTAGGAGGGATTATAGCTTCTGCTATTGTTTTCCTTTTTATTATTAATAAAAACCCTCCATGGACGAGTGGATCTATGGAGTATTCGTCTCTTGCTTTTTTAAAGACGATTGTATTCTACGGGTTATTCATATGTCTTAATTACATGCTGTTGTTACTAATACAAATGACTGACGCTCTCACCCTTGTTCCTGGCTTAATCGAAGCAGGAGAGGAATCGAAGAGGGCGAAGCTGTTAAAAGGGGTGTTTGATCGTGGACAACCTCTAATTCAATTAGGGACTGTGCTAGCTTCTTCACTGGCCTTAGCTGTTGTTCCTTCTGTAACAAAAAGAAGGTTGAAAGAAGAGCCTCGTCTGATTGAGGGCTACATCTTTGGTTCAGTGAAGTTTAGTCTGTTGATTGCCGGTGGGGCAACGGCAGGGTTAATAGTATTATTCCCTTTCATTAATGAATTGTTTTTTCAAGATACAGAAGGGACTGCTGTCTTGCGAGTTCTTATGCTTGTGATTCTGTTTAGTTCGCTAGCTATTACGCTTTCCTCCATTCTTCAGGGGCTTGGTCTTGTAACACATACAGCTATTGTCGTGTTGTTGGCTATCGCTGTTAAATGGGGGTTGAATATCTGGCTAGTACCTTCTCTTAAACTAAATGGAGCGGCCATTGCTTCGATTGTGAGTGTGGTTCTCGTTGTCGTGGGCCATTTGGTTTTGCTAAGACACGACTTTTCGTTAAAGAAATGGCTGCGGCTTCCATGGCTTTCGACAAGCTTGGCTGTCCTTGGAATGATGGGTGTACTTTTGGCACTAATCCAAATTAAACAGGGAATGGATATGAGCGAGAACCGCTTATTCTTGCTATTTTATACATTAAGTCTTACAGCTATCGGTGCGCTGACTTATTTCGTATTATTAATACGTTTGGGCGCTCTTACTAAAAGGGAACTTGAGACTTTACCCTATGGAAGATGGCTCGTACGATTATTACCAAAGGGGTTGAACAGATGAAAACCGTTACTATCTTAGGACTTGGCGCGGGTGAATTGGACCAGCTGCCGCTCGGAGTCTATCGTCAGCTTATTAATGCAAATGAACCTATTTTTATCCGTACACTTGATCATCCCGTTGTAAGAGAGCTTGAAGCAGATGGGGTGAGCTTTATTAGTTTCGATTTCCTGTACCAGCGTAATGATCAATTTTCTGCAGTTTATGAAGAAATCGCTGAACAACTAGTAAATACTGCAAAGGAAAAAAATATCATCTATGTTGTCCCAGGCCACCCGATGCTTGCAGAGCGGACAGTACAATTACTGCTAAAAGAGCCAAGAGTGGACGTATCGATTCAAGGGGGACAAAGTTACTTGGATGATGTGTTTACAGCGCTTGAAGTAGATCCAATTGAAGGATTCCAATTTTTAGATGCGACGGCCCTTACACGGAGTCAATTACAATTTCAGAACCATATCCTCCTCTGCCAAGTTTATGATCAAATGATTGCCTCTGAAGTTAAATTAACTTTGATGGAGGACCTTTCTCCGGAACACCCTGTTAGGATTGTCACCGCTGCCGGAACCAGTGAGGAGAAGATAATTGCAGTTAGCCTTGAGGAAATGGATCGTGCTGTTGAAGTAAATAACTTAACGAGTGTTTACATTGCTCCGGTAGAAAAAGGTGACTTGAATCACCAGTTTTTCCGATTGAGAGAGGTGATTCGAAAGCTTCGTGGGCCAGGCGGGTGTCCGTGGGACCAAAAGCAAACACATGCATCTCTCCGCCGTTACTTGATTGAAGAAGCCTATGAATTCATTGATGCTGTGAATCGGCATGATGATGACCATATGGTGGAAGAGCTTGGGGATGTACTGCTGCAGGTGATGCTCCATAGCCAAATTGGAGAGGATGAAGGATTTTACACGATTGATGACGTAATAGTATCTATAACAGAAAAAATGATTCGCAGGCATCCGCACGTTTTCGGAAACGTACATGTGGAGGGCACTGAAGAAGTGGTGACGAATTGGGACCAAATCAAAAAGCAGGAAAAGAAACAAGTGCTTGAATCGATGTTAGACGATGTACCAATGAGCTTTCCGGCACTTCTGCAAGCAGAGGAATTGCAGAAGAAGGCAGCTAAGGTAGGCTTTGATTGGGATGATGTAAAACAAGTGGAAGCTAAAGTCCAAGAAGAATGGAGCGAATTTATCGAGGCAAAAGAGGCAAATGACGTTGAGGAAATGGAAAAAGAGTTTGGAGACTGGCTGTTTGCCATCGCTAACTTAGCTCGCCATTATAAAATCAACGGGGAAATGGCTCTAAACCGTACCAATCAAAAGTTTAGAACAAGATTTTCAGCCATGGAGAAAAGTGCCTCAGAAGGGAAGCGTTTGCTTGAGTATTATACAATTGACGAGTTAGAAGCGCTGTGGGTCGCGGCTAAAGCAAAACATAAAGGAGAGGAATAGGACATGCGTTTAGATAAATTTCTAAAGATATCCCGCTTAATTAAGCGAAGAACCTTAGCAAAAGAAGTGGCCGATCAGGGAAGAATTAGCATTAACGGACTAAAGAGTAAAGCAGCTACAGACGTATCCGTTGGTGACGAGCTAACCATCCAGTTCGGCCAAAAGATCCTAACGATTGAAGTAAAATCTCTAAGGGAAAATGTGAAAAAAGACGAAGCGACCACATTATATGAAATTAAAAACGAAGAACCGGTTAATAAGTAAAGAAGAGCCGCTGCTGGATTGAAGCAGTGGCTTTTTTGACATTTGCTGGCTAGACTTGTGCAATAAAGTCTCACCTTCGTGCCATTCATTTTTTGCTGCAGTTAACTCTATAAGTGACTTTTGAACAACCTCTATAATTCCTTCCACTAATCACCTTCTTATCGTTCTAAATCGCCTTCCTTTTACATAGCTTGTACTAGAGAAGAAGGAGGCTGTTATAAATGGAAGGCTACGATAAAAATATGAATGTACGGACACATCAAGTCGATCATAATGTGAAGATGTGGAATAGAAGAAACCTCGAGATCTCCGGTGTCAGAGAAGTAGACAGCTTTGACAGTGAAGAGTTTTTACTACAGACAAGTATGGGCTACTTAGTGATACGCGGACAGAATCTCCAGATGAAGAACTTGGATCTGGAGGAGGGAGAAGTTTCTATAAAAGGCCGCGTGTATGAGATGTCTTATCTCGACGAGAACCAAGGGGAGAAAGCTAAAGGACTATTTAGCAAGCTTTTCAAATGACACTGACAGCACAATTTATGACGATGATCGCAATGATAAGCGGTGGGATCTATATCGGAGCAGCAGTAGATACTTTTGAACGACTTTTTTATAAAAGAAATAAGAAGAGCTGGCTTGAGCTCGTTTGGCAGCTTGCCTTCTGGGTGATTCAGGCTGCTCTTCTTTTTTTTCTATTGTTTATCGTGAACTACGGTGAATTGCGTCTGTATGTTTTTGTAGCGATACTATGTGGATATGCTGCGTATCGTGGATTACTGCAACCAGGCTATAAAAAAATACTGGAACACGTTATAAATGTTGCAACAAAATTAATCACCTTCTTCTTGCGTCTCTTTAATGCTGTGATTATTTGGCCGATTCGAACCATTATTTTACTTATTACTTCTTTACTATTTGCCGTTTATAAAGTATTTTATAAGTGTACTCATTTATTGTTTCTTGTCGTTTTATATCCATTCCTGTTGGTTTTTCGTGCAATTTGGAAGTTATTGCCAATAAAAGCGAAAAAAAATTTAAACAAAACAGCAGGGTTTTGGGTTAAAATAAAGAATACTATAAATAAATGGAAAGATCGAACGCGCAAATAAGGGAGGTCTAACGTTCATGGCAAAAAAACAGTCTGTGGCTCGCCTAGATTCTACATACATGAAGCACTATGACGCCTATATGGAACGGCATACCAAAAAGAAAAAGCGCCTTTTCCGCCGAATCGTCCTGTTTGCTTTATTCGTAATGATCGTGGTAGGCTCCATGGTGACTTTTCATATTCAACAACAATCGTTACAGGCAAATAAACAAGAGCATTATGAGGAACTACAAGCTAAAATGGAAACACTAAAGGAGAAAGAGAAGAGTCTTAACGAAGAAATCAAACTTCTTAATAATGAAGAATACGTACTACAAATTGCAAGGTCAGACTATTTCTTCTCTAAAGAAGGCGAGATTATCTTTAAAATGCCAAATGAGGACCCTTCGTATTGACACCCTTTTCAATGCTTATATATAATAGGTAAGAAGATATTTTTATCGAAATTCTAAGGAGGAGCATTTTTTTTATGTCCATTGAAGTAGGCAGCAAGTTGCAGGGTAAGGTAACGGGTATCACTAATTTCGGAGCATTTGTTGAGCTCCCTGAAGGACAGACCGGTCTGGTTCACATTAGTGAAGTTGCCGATAACTATGTAAAAGACATTAATGAACACCTTAGCCAAGGTGACCAAGTAGAGGTCAAAGTCATTAATGTCGGGGATGATGGGAAGATTGGCTTATCCATCAAGAAAGCAAAAGAAAACTACGGTCGTCGTGCGCCAAAAAAACCTCGTAAACCGGCGGAATCATTCGAACAAAAAATGAGTGCCTTTATGAAGGATAGCGAAGATCGTCTAGCATCACTGAAAAAGCAAACCGAAACCAAACGTGGAGGTCGGGGTGCTAAAAGAGGATAGCTTGCTGTCTATGACAATGAGTAAAAGATGCACATGATTGTATAAAGGAACAGACCTGCTTATGGCGGGTCTGTTTTTTTATAGCGGGGGAAGTTAGTTTTTAGCTAAGGTTTCAAGATTCTTATTGCTGCTTATTACTTTGATATTTGTGAGGAAGTTCGATTAAGTTCGGATTAAGAGGTAGAGGAGGATGGAGAATGAGTGGAATTTTTATTTTATTGGGTGAAATTTTTAATGGTATGGCAACTAAATATTGGGGGATCGTTCGGTTGTTAAGCTTATAAAGTGGGACGGTAAAATTTATAAGGTAACGGATGATGAAGTTTCTGTATCGAAAATCATAGATAAAATAGGGATAGTCACAAATTACTCCCCTAAAAATGCGAAATCACAGCAAGGTAATTCCTCAAATCTATATGAAGAGGGAACGGAATACTTTAGTATCTTGGATTATTATACTGAAGAAGTTATCGCAATTAAAATGGAAGGCGAAAAGTTTATTAAAGCAGAAAGGTTAAATAATGAGTGAGAAATAGTCTCCCGACAACAAACGAGTGCGGAATGTTGGTGTCTAAGGGAACACTCGTGTAGGAAAATTAATATATAAACAAAAAAACAGACATTCTGTATGTAGAATGTCTGTTTTTTGTATGATGACCCGTACGGGATTCGAACCCGTGATACCGCCGTGAAAGGGCGGTGTCTTAACCACTTGACCAACGGGCCTTATATGTATGGAAAAAGTTTTCGGCCTCATGCTTATGTGTTTCGCATCTGAGCAGAGTCATTAGGCATCGCTGTTATCATCCAGCTTTATAGGCTAAATGCTCATTAGATAAGTCAATCGTTTGAATGATCCAAAGCCGTGATCATTACAGTTGTTTGTCTTACGAATGTCGCATTTGAGCAAGCCTATTTCAGCACTTGTAAGTAGCGGCGGAGGGGATCGAACCCCCGACCTCACGGGTATGAACCGTACGCTCTAGCCAGCTGAGCTACACCGCCATATGTTCAAAGGCACAAGCAATATAGTACACCATCATAAAAATCATGTCAATAAAAAATAAAATTGTAAGAGTAGTCTGTATATTTCGATAGAGAATGGTCGGGAATTTTAGTGTAGGGGAATTTAGGTGGGGTGTTTTTTTGTAGAATTCTCAAGTGAGTGTAGGAAAAGCATCGAAATTTTTGTTACTCCTCTCCTGTTGTTTTGACAAATAGCTTGTCTAGCCTGTGATTAAATAAAACGTAACTAAAGAAGGAGTGGTGTATTTTATGTTGGGGACGGTTATGAAGCGTGCTGGGCGCCAGGCAGTATGGGGAGAATCTTCTATAAATAGGGGGCTTGGACGTGTTTCGTTTACAGTGTTTAGCTTTTTAGCTAACAAAGGTGTATTTCATTTGGTGCTCAGCCTACTTCTTGGACGAGCGATTATTTTATCTTCTATGGCACCGTTCGGGGTAGCGTTTCTCGCGGTGATCTGGTGGCTTAAACGACCTTTTATGATTCCTGCCACGGTCATGATGGCAGCTGGAGCCTCTACATATAATCTAGGTCACGCTGGGTTCATTCTAGGTGCTTCAGCCACTTTTTTATTACTAAGCTTAATTTTAAATCGTATGAATCAGCCACAGCAACTATTGCCTTTTATGGCATTGCTTGCAAGTGCGATTCCAAGGACAGCAAGTTTGGCTTTCCTTGAACGGTGGCATTTATATGAAATCTTTCTCATAGCAGCGGAAGGAGTTCTCAGCTTTATTCTTGTTCTTATCTTTATGCAGAGTCTTCCGTTATTATCACCAAGACGTTATCATCCAACCTTAAAAAATGAAGAAATTGTCTGTCTGATCATTTTATTAGCTTCTGTACTAACTGGGATGATCGGTTTTGAAATTCAAGGGGTAGCAATGGTTGATGTGTTTTCGCGTTATTTAGTCATCCTGCTTGCCTATATAGCAGGGGCGGCAATCGGATCTACGGTGGGTGTCGTAACGGGTTTGGTCCTTAGTTTGGCAGCTGTCGATCATTTATATCAGATGAGTCTACTTGCTTTTTCAGGATTATTAGGGGGTTATTAAAGGAAGGAAACAAGTTGGGGGTAAGTGCTGGTTTACTTGTGAGTACGGTGCTAATGAGCTTTTATATAGGGGGGGATTTGGCTTCGTCAATGTGGGCATCGGTTTTTGCAGTTTTGTTGTTTTTGTTAACTCCGAATCAATGGGTGAAACGTTTGTCTCGTTATGTACCTGGAACAGATGAACATAGCCAGGAGCAGCAGAAATACTTGCAGAAGGTACGTGACGTGACGGCTGTACGAGTCGGCAAATTTTCTGATGTATTTGAAGCGTTATCCAAGAGTTTCGTTCATGTGGATGCTCCAAAGGAGGAGGCAGGAGACAATAAGGAGGTTGACTATTTTCTTAGTGATGTGACCGAGAAAACGTGCCAGTCTTGTTTTAAAAAGGAAAGGTGCTGGGTGAATCAGTTTGATGAGACACACCATTTAATGACAGATTTAATGATGGAACTTGATGAGAAGGAAGAACCTGGAAGGTTGATGCGTAAAAACGTTGATCAATATTGTGTGAAGTCGCAGAAGCTGATCGATACAATGAAACATGAACTGTCTTTTTACCATGCGAATAAACAGCTGAAGCAGCAGGTGTTAGAGAGTCGCAGGTTCGTAGCGGACCAGCTCCATGGCGTCTCTGAAGTGATGAATAGTTTTGCCAATGAAATTGTGAAAGAAAGGGAGCACCATGAACAAAAAGAACAAATTATTCACGGAGCGCTCGAGCGAATGGGGTTTGAAGTAGCGAAGCTTGAGATTTATACATTGGACGCAGGCAATATTGACTTAGAGTTAATCATAGAAATTGATAATTATCGTGGGGAAGGAGCAAAGTTGATTGCACCGGTGCTTTCGGACATCCTAGAGGAAACGATCGTTGTAACGATGGAGGATATATCTCCATATCCACATGGGCGTTGTCTGCTGACGTTTGGATCAGCTAAGCATTACACGATTGAATCAGGTGTAGCGCATGCTGCAAAGGGGGAGGGTTCATATCAGGTGATAGCTATTCAATGATGGAGCTCGGACGAGGGAAGTATGCTCTTGCTATTAGTGATGGTATGGGAAATGGAGCGCGAGCGCACGAGGAGAGTATGGAGACTCTTCGTTTGCTAAAACAAATTTTGCAATCCGGAATAAAAGAATCGGTGGCCATAAAGTCGATCAATTCTATCCTCTCATTACGGACAAATGATGAGATATTTTCAACGCTTGATTTAGCAGTGATCGACCTGCACCAAGCCACGTCCAAATTTATAAAAGTAGGCAGTACCCCAAGCTTTATTAAACGAGGGAGGCAGATTTTTGCCGTCGAGTCGGGGAACCTTCCGATGGGCATTATCGAAGACGTCGAGGTAGATACAACGAGTGAGCAGCTCAAGGCAGGAGATCTGCTAATCATGGTGAGCGATGGCATTCTCGAAGGTCCGAAGCACTTAGAGAATGTGGAAATTTGGTTGAAACGGAAAATAAGAGAGATTGACCGAACGGACCCTCAAGAGGTCGCTGATCTACTATTAGAAGAGGTGATACGAACACAGGCAGGCGCGATTGATGATGATATGACGGTGCTTGTTGCTAGGATTGAACATTACGTTCCGGAGTGGTCTGCCATTCCTTTTGATAAAAAACGAGCCTAGCAGCAAGTATATTTCCTCCTCGTTTCGGTCAAAATGGTGACAACGAAACAGGAGGGATATGCTATGAAGCCAGGACGTCTTAAACAAATTCTATTGTTAACTGACGGATGTTCAAATTACGGGGAGGATCCGGTAGCTGTAGCCGCCTTAGCCAGGAATCAGGGGGTCACGGTCAATGTCATTGGCGTGCTTGATGATGAACAGAGGAATCATCCTCAAGGTCTTGAAGAAGTACAATCCATTGCAGAAGCGGGCGGCGGGGTCAGCCAAATTGTGTATCAGAAAAATTTATCACAAACCGTTCAAATGGTGACAAGACAAGCGATGACACAAACGATTCAAGGTGTGGTGAACAACGAACTGCAGCAAATTCTTGGGCAAGGAAAAACGATGGAAGAACTGCCTCCCGAGCAGCGGGGTGAAGTTGTAGAAGTCGTCGATGATTTAGGAGAGATGTGCGACCTTGAGGTGCTCGTTCTCGTTGATTCAAGTGCAAGCATGCATCATAAGCTTCCGACCGTTAAAGAAGCACTCTATGATTTATCGCTTAGTTTGAATGCACGAACAGGCTCCAATCAGTTCAGTATTTTTTCTTTTCCAGATCCGAAAGATACAATTAAAAAAATGGTAGATTGGACGCCAGAGCTCGACGCCATTCATGGGATATTTTCTAAGCTCGCGAGCGGGGGATATACACCGACAGGCCCTGCTCTTAAAGAAGCATTATATTCTTTTGCAAGTAAATCGGTCCAAAGAAACAGGCAGGATGGAGAAGACCCTTATGAAGAAACAGGATTTTAACTTTACACCTGGAATGACTTTGCAGGGGAAATGGCAGGGACATACTTACCGAATTATAAAGAAGCTCGGAGAAGGGGCCTGTGGTGTCGTCTATTTATGCAAACACAATGGCTATACGTATGCCCTAAAGGTGGGTACAGATAGTTCGAGGATGATGCTTGAGGTGAATATGCTAAAGAAATTCAGTAAGGTCCAAGGTGTGAAACTTGGGCCTTCTTTTGTGGACGTTGATGATTGGGTGAGCCAAAAACAAGTTACTTATCCTTTCTATGTGATGGAATATGTACAAGGAGAGCTGCTGCTAGCCTTCCTGCAGGGCAGAACTAAAGACTGGATCGCATTGACTGCAGTTCAACTTCTTAGTGATCTTGAGCATCTGCATGAAGCAGGTTATGCCTTTGGTGATCTAAAGACAGACAATCTACTTATGTCAGCTTCACGTATAAGGTGGATTGATGTCGGGGGAGTCACAGCATTCGGCAGGGCAATTAAAGAATTCACCGAATTTTATGATCGCGGCTACTGGGGGTATGGGTCAAGAAAGGCAGAAGCTGGTTACGACCTATTTGCTGTAACAATGATTATGCTTGAGATGGTCTATCCTAAGAGATTTATCAAAGGGAAGCACCCTCATAAGACATTACAGCACAAGTTAGCCTTAGCACCGATGCCTGAATTTTACAAAAAGGTGATTTCCAGATGTTGGCAAGGAAAGTACCAAACAGCCCAAGAAATGAAGGGAGATCTTGAAAAAGGCTTAATGAAGCGGCAAGCTACACCTTCGAGAACTTCCAGGAAAAAATCTAAGAAACCATCAACTAGTCGGTCTGATTGGGGCGAATGGATAGCTGTTTCAATCCTAGTTGGCATGTTTTACGGGTTATCATTGTTGAATGGCTGGCTGTAAGTGAATATTTTGCAGTATCGATGGAGAGAGTGGTACGATAAATGCAGAAGAAATAGTATTTTGCCAGCAGTTTAGATTTTAGTCGTCTTACATGTGAACAGGAGTGAGGTTTGTTGATAGCAAGCGTGCAATCATTTATAGAGAAACATCAGCTTATTCAACAGAATCAAACTGTCGTAGCAGCCGTGTCTGGAGGCCCTGATTCGCTTGCTCTGCTGCACTATTTATGTCAACTAAAAGTAGAATTGAACCTTAGAATCGTTGCGGTATCTGTTGATCATGGTCTCAGAGGAGAAACTTCGCTCGAAGACCTCCGTTTTGTTGAACAGATAGCGTCGGAATGGAATCTTGAATTTATCGGAACTTCAGTCGATGTTCGTTCGTACAAGAAAAAGACAGGGACTGGAACACAAGAAGCGGCTAGAATCCTGCGTTACCAATTTTTTGAACAAGTGATGAAAGAAGTAGGCGGTGACGTTTTTGCCCTAGGCCATCATGGTGATGACCAGGCTGAAACGATGATAATGCAAATGACTCGTAGTGTACGTCCCGAATCCGTCCAAGGCATGCCTGTTTCCAGACCCTTCTCAACAGGGAAACTTATTCGGCCTTTTCTTTGTTTGTCAAAGGAAGATCTGTTGCAATATTGTTCTGTAAACAAATTAGTATATAAATTGGATGAGTCGAATGACGAAACCGATTACACCCGCAACGCATTTAGGAAACATGTGATGCCTTTTTTAAAGGAACAAAACCCGAAACTGCACAAACATATGCAGCTTATGAGTGAACGTGTAAAGGATCATCAATTGTATATGGAATCGCAGGCTGAGCAAGTGCTAGAAACAATGGAAATGTCTAATGAAAATGAATCTTTTGTGAAGTTTTCAATTTACACCTTTTTAACTTTTCCGCTTGCTTTACAAAGGACTGCCTTTCATCTAATATTAAACTATCTGTATGGTTACCAAATTGAAGAAGTTTCCTACATGCATGAGGAAATACTTTTTAATCTTTTACGTGAGAACAAACCCAACGCAGAGTTAGACTTGCCTAGAGGGTTAAAGGTTATTCGAGCTTATGATGAGGTGACTCTGACATTTAGTCGGAAAGATCATACGACTTTTACAAAGTTGCTATACATAGGGGATACAATTAAACTGCCTGATGGGTCAACGATCACCGCGGAATGGAGTGAAAGCGGCGGGGATAGAGGTTTGTATGAGTTTGTTTGTGATTCACATCACGTGAAACTTCCTCTAATTGTCCGAACGCGGAAACCTGGAGATCGGATCGTACTTAAAGGAATGGATGGTTCAAAAAAGGTAAAGGATATCTTTATTGATAAAAAAGTTCCTGCGTCCAAACGGGAAGAGTGGCCACTTGTGACAGACAGCGATGGGCAAGTTCTTTGGCTTGTTGGATTGAGAAAGGGAGGAGACTGTACCAGGGATGCATCTGGTACATGGCTTCGATTACATTATAAAAATAACCTAGACACGTAGGAGGAGCATGCATGCATAGTGAAATTGAAAAGATCTTAATTTCCGAGGAGGAAATTCAAGAGAAGTGCAAGGAAATCGGGGCGCAGCTAACAGAGGAATATAATGGCCACTTCCCATTGGCTATCGGTGTTTTAAAAGGTGCCATGCCTTTTATGGGAGACCTTTTAAAACGAGTGGAAACGCACCTTGAGATGGATTTTATGGATGTTTCAAGCTACAACGGTGGTATGAGATCTTCAGGTGAGGTTAAAATTGTTAAAGACCTTGATACTCAGGTAGAAGGAAGAGACCTGTTAATCATAGAGGACATTATTGACAGTGGATTAACATTAAGCTATTTAGTGGACTTATTTAAGTATCGTAAGGCTAAATCCATTAAAATCGTAACATTGCTTGATAAGCCGACAGGAAGAACATCACATATTAAGGCAGATACAATTGGGTTTGATGTCCCGGACGAGTTTGTTGTAGGTTACGGGTTAGATTATAACGAAAAATATCGTAACCTTCCTTATATAGGCGTTCTTAAACCGGAAGTGTACGGAGGCTGATGTATTCAATGGCTGCTAAAAATGTAGATGTGCTTCCAATAAGGGTAATTAGTTGTGTCTTTAGTTTTTGGTATGATAGTATTTACTATAGTTTTTCTCGCTTGGGAGGAGGTAGGCAATGAGCCGTATATTTCGTAACACCATATTTTATTTACTTATCTTCCTCGTAGTTATCGCCGTAGTTGGTCTATTTAGAGGTCAAGGTGAGCCACAGGAAACCTTAAATGTGAACGAATTTTACGATAGATTGAACAGTGGCCAAATCGAAGAAATGACCATGCAGCCTGTCAATGGAGTTATTGGCATCACAGGGCAGCTTGCTGGTAGTGAAGAAGGCGAAGGAGCTTTTACAGCGCAGCTTCCAGCTAACGAGCAAATCATTTCCAACGTTACGCAAACCGCTCAAGAACAAAGTGTATTAACAGTTGAAGAAGCAGAACAGCCAAGTGTATGGGTGACAGTATTAACATCAATCATACCGTTTGTGATTATATTTATCCTATTCATCTTCTTGCTTAATCAGGCTCAGGGCGGCGGAAGTCGTGTCATGAACTTTGGTAAGAGTAAGGCGAAGATGTACAGTGAAGAGAAGAAAAAGGTACGATTTAAAGACGTTGCCGGTGCAGATGAAGAAAAGCAAGAGCTTGTAGAAGTTGTAGATTTTCTGAAAGATCCACGGAAGTTCTCACAAGTGGGTGCACGTATTCCTAAAGGTGTACTGTTGGTAGGGCCACCGGGTACAGGTAAAACGTTACTCGCAAGAGCTGTTGCTGGAGAAGCTGGTGTTCCATTCTTCTCTATTAGTGGTTCTGACTTCGTAGAAATGTTTGTAGGTGTGGGTGCTTCTCGTGTGCGTGACCTATTTGAGAACGCTAAAAAAAATGCGCCTTGTATTATCTTTATTGATGAAATTGATGCAGTCGGTCGTCAGCGTGGAGCCGGACTTGGCGGCGGACACGATGAGCGTGAACAAACCCTAAACCAGCTTCTTGTTGAAATGGATGGGTTTGGTGCCAATGAAGGGATCATTATGATCGCTGCAACTAACCGCCCTGACATTCTTGACCCTGCGTTGCTTCGTCCAGGACGTTTTGACCGTCAAATTACGGTTGACCGCCCAGATGTGAAAGGGCGACAAGCTGTACTTGGTGTACATGCGCGTAATAAACCGTTGTCTGATAATGTTGACCTTAAAACGATTGCCCTTCGTACACCCGGTTTCTCGGGTGCCGATCTTGAAAACCTATTGAATGAAGCGGCACTGGTTGCTGCGCGTTCAAACGCCAAAAGCATTGATATGGAACATGTCGATGAAGCAATCGATCGAGTCATTGCCGGGCCAGCTAAGAAGAGTCGCGTTATTTCTCAAAAAGAACGCAACATTGTTGCCCACCATGAGAGTGGTCATACAGTGATTGGCATGGTCTTAGATGATGCCGATATGGTTCACAAGGTAACGATTGTTCCTCGCGGCCAAGCAGGCGGGTACGCTGTTATGCTGCCTCGTGAAGACCGTTACTTTATGACTAAACCTGAATTACTTGATAAGATCACTGGTTTATTAGGTGGCCGTGTAGCAGAGGAAGTTATGTTTGGTGAAGTATCAACAGGTGCTCATAATGACTTCCAACGTGCTACAAGCATCGCCCGTAAGATGGTTACTGAATATGGAATGAGTGAAAAACTCGGACCACTTCAATTCGGATCAAATTCAGGCGGGCAAGTGTTCCTTGGCCGAGATATTCAGAACGAGCAAAACTATAGTGATCAAATCGCTTATGATATTGATACAGAGGTTCAAAACTTTATTAACCATTCCTACGATCGTGCGAAGACGATCCTAACGGATAATAAAGATAAGCTTGAACTGATTGCAGGCACGTTATTAGATGTTGAAACATTGGATGCAACTCAAATTAAGTCCTTGTTTGAAAAAGGCCGCTTGCCTACAGACGATGAGTTAGAAGAAATTGCAATTAAAAACAATAAGCAGCTTAGAGCTAATCAAGAAGAGCAAAAAGAGATTGATGAAAAACAAGAGAAGAATCTTCAAGTTAATGTCCAATCAAAGCAAGATGAGGATGATTCGACTGAAGGTTCCACTGATTCCGTTAAGGATCAAAAGAGTGATGATCATAACTCTGATGATGACAAGAAGCAGTAAAGAGGAAAGTCGCATTCTCCTATTCAGAGGAGGGTGTGACTTTTTTATTGGACTTCTGAGTGGAACAATTAAGTGTTACCCCCCCAAGACAATGTGGAGTTAGGTGTTGAAAAGCCAACGCACTTTGCTTATCCTAATCGAGTTTACCAAGGCGCTTTCGCTTTTCTTATGGTATGATGGTAGCCGAAGGTAATGAATCGGGGGCTTTGTGTATGAATTTTGTGCTTGATGTCGGAAATACAAACACAGTACTCGGGGTTTTTAGTGATGAGCAGTTAAAATATCAGTGGCGTATTAAAACTGACCGTCATAAGACGGAAGATGAATACGGCATGCTTATCAAATCCCTATTTGACCATGAAGGGCTGACATTTGAAGATATAAATGGTGTTATTATTTCGTCTGTAGTTCCGCCAATTATGTTTGCACTTGATCGAATGTCCCGCTATTATTTTAAGAAACAGCCTATGATCATTGGGGAACATGATGTGGATCATGGTTTAGCCATGAAGTATCCAAACCCTAATGAAATTGGGGCGGACCGTATTGTTAATGCAGTAGGTGCCATAGAAGAATATGACAC
Source organism: Halobacillus shinanisalinarum (assembly GCF_022919835.1). Taxonomy (NCBI): domain Bacteria; kingdom Bacillati; phylum Bacillota; class Bacilli; order Caryophanales; family Bacillaceae; genus Halobacillus; species Halobacillus shinanisalinarum. The sequence goes on from NZ_CP095074.1 coordinate 2,485,103, forward strand.
ACCTCTGATTATTATTGACTTTGGAACAGCCACTACGTATTGTTACGTCAATGAAGAAAGAGAATATGTTGGTGGGGCTATTGCACCCGGTATTAATATTTCCATGGAGGCCCTCTATGCCAAAGCAGCAAAGCTTCCTAAAATCGAAATAAAGAGTCCTCAGGAGGTAATTGGACAATCAACTGTTGAAGCGATGCAGTCAGGTGTGTTTTATGGATATGTGGGACAAGTGGACGAAGTTGTCCGGCGGATGAAGGAAACAGCTTCTAAAACCCCTACAGTCATTGCCACAGGAGGGCTAGCTCGGTTAATTGCCGATCAGTCTCGGACCATAGATCATGTTGACCCATTTTTAACATTAAAAGGACTTCATAAGATTTACCAAAACAACAAGGATAAACTAGTGTTTAAAGGAGAAGGATGAACGATGTCAGATTATTTAATTCGCGCAATGGGATTTGACGGACAAGTTCGTGCCTATGCGATTCAGTCAACGGAGACTGTAGAAGAAGCACGTCGTAGACAGGATTCATGGGCTACTGCTTCAGCCGCCTTAGGTCGGACACTGACAATAAGTGCTATGATGGGTGTTATGTTAAAAGGTGAAGATAAACTTACTATTAAGGTAGAGGGAGACGGCCCGATCGGTGCTATTATTGCTGATGCTAATTCTCGAGGTGAAGTTCGTGGGTATTTAAAAAACCCGCATGTTGATTTTGATTTGAATAGTAAAGGGAAGTTGGACGTAGCACGAGCTGTAGGAACGTCAGGTACATTAAGTGTTGTAAAGGACCTTGGCATGAGAGATCACTTTACAGGACAGGTCCCAATCGTCTCTGGTGAAATTGGTGAGGATTTCACCTATTATTTTGCTAACTCTGAACAAGTCCCTTCTGCGGTTGGAGCGGGGGTGCTCGTGAACACAGATCATTCAATTTTGGCCTCGGGTGGCTTTATTATTCAGATGATGCCTGGTGCAGAGGAAAAAACGACCACTGCTATTGAAGAACGCCTAAGTCAAATGGCTCCGATCTCTACAATGATTCGTGAAGGGAAAAGCCCTGAACAAATCTTGCATGCCCTCCTAGGGGAAGAGAATGTTCAATTATTAGACACCTTACCTGTTTCATTTTCCTGCCACTGTTCTAGAGAAAGAGTAGAGATGGCAATTTCAAGTCTCGGAGATGAGGAAATTGAGCGTATGATTGAAGAAGATCAGGGGGCAGAAGCGAAATGTCATTTCTGTAATGAAGCGTATCACTTTGATGAAAATGATTTGAAGGAATTGCAGTCCGGCTCATCACAATAAGACATTACTCTAAGCGGAACAGTAGACGAAACTGTTTCGCTTTTTTCTTTGAAGAGAAGAGATTGAAATGTTTGACAATAGACGAATACTTACGTATCTTTAGATTAAATCCCATTAAAATACTTGGAATTAGGAGTGAAAAAATGAGAGTTGCAAATAATGTAAGTGAACTAGTTGGAAAAACACCCATGGTAAGGCTAAATAGAAGTGCAGATGAAGATAGTGCAGACATTTACTTAAAACTGGAGTATATGAATCCGGGGAGTTCGGTGAAAGACCGTATTGCCCTATCTATGATTGAAGCAGCGGAGGAATCAGGAGAATTAAAAGCAGGCGATACACTTGTTGAGCCAACAAGTGGAAACACAGGTATTGGCCTGGCTATGATTGCTGCGGCTAAAGGATATAAAGCGACGCTTGTAATGCCTGATACAATGAGTCAAGAGCGACGCAACTTACTTCGTGCCTATGGTGCAGAACTTATCCTGACACCAGGTAGTGACGGGATGAAAGGTGCGATTAAAAAGGCTGAGGAACTTAAGGATAAGCATGGTTATTTCATGCCCCAGCAGTTTAATAACAAAGCCAACGTAGCTGTACATGCCCGCACGACTGGTCCTGAAATTATTGAGCAAATAGGCGACCAGCTCGATGCGTTCGTTTCTGGAATTGGAACAGGTGGGACGATTACAGGAGCGGGAAAAGTCTTGAAAAATCATTATTCTGACATTAAAATTTATGCGATTGAGCCCGAAGATTCTGCGATTTTGTCTGGAGGACAGCCGGGCCCTCACAAACTCCAAGGACTTGGAGCAGGATTTGTGCCGGAAATATTGGATACAGAGATTTATGATGAAGTCTATACAGTATCGAAAGAAGATTCTTATGCCGCTGCACGTGAAGCAGCAGGAAAAGATGGCATTCTTGGTGGTGTCTCCTCAGGATCGGCCATTCATGTTGCAAAACAAGTTGCTAAGAAGTTAGGAAAAGGTAAAAAGGTAGTAGCTGTACTTCCTAGTAATGGAGAGCGATATCTATCTACCCCGCTTTATCAATTTGATGAAGAATAGAATAAAAAGAGAGGAACTGAGCTCGCTTTTAGAGCTCAGTTTTTTTAACGTCTAAGGAAATTATAAAAATATTTGCCTGTGTATAAGCTTACATGAAGTTAGCCACATCCAGCTCCAGCGCGCAAGACTAGTCAATCCGTGGCCCCACAGGATGTTTCGGTTTTAGCCGAACTTCCACTGTCGTGTCTACCGGGGCGCCCCGAGCTTTTGTTCTTGGGAAATAACCCCCGTGATAGATGTCGCAAAATGTTGTAAAATAGATATAAATATCTTTTGAAAGAGGGAACGGGAAATGCAATCTACTCTTAGGACAAAAGTAAAACAGTACGATTATTCAAAGCAAACGCTCGTGATGGGGATCCTTAATATTACACCGGATTCTTTTTCTGACGGGGGAGAATTCAACGAGATCAATCGGTCTGTTGAACAAGCCTTGAAAATGGAAGGGCAAGGTGCTCATATTATAGATGTTGGGGGAGAATCAACAAGGCCTGGACATGCTCCAGTCACCGAGGCTGAGGAAATCTCACGTGTAGTTCCGGTTATTGAAGCAATTCGTGATAAGCTGTCTATTCCTATATCCATCGATACCTATAAAGCAGAGGTTGCGAAACAAGCTCTTAATGCAGGGGCCTCGATTATAAATGATGTATGGGGGGCTAAACGTGAACCGAGAATTGCTCAAGTCGCTGCAGACTATGATGTTCCGCTCATCCTCATGCATAATCGAACAGATAAAAAGTATCGTTCACTTATTGACGATATGAAAGTGGACTTAAAGGAAAGTATTGATATAGCTAAGCAAGCTGGTGTAAAGGATCAGCGCATTATATTGGATCCAGGTGTTGGTTTTGCTAAGTCACCTGAAGATAATTTAGTTGTAATGAGAAACTTACATCAGTTTCTTGAGTTAGATTATCCGATCTTATTAGGTACTTCCAGGAAATCCTTTATTGGTCTTACACTTGATTTGCCAGAAGATCAGCGAATGGAAGGTACGGGGGCAACAGTTTGTTACGGAGTAGCACAAGGTATGCAAATTGTCCGAGTTCATGATGTCGAACCGATCGTTCGTATGACAAAAATGATGGATGCTATGATGGGAAAGGAGTCAACCAATGGATAAAATCTATTTGAACAGCATGGAATTCTGGGGGTATCATGGGCTTTTTCCAGAGGAAAACAAACTCGGTCAACGCTTTTACGTCGACCTTGAACTTGAATTGGATTTAAAGCCGGCTGCACAAACAGACGATATGAATCAATCGATCAACTATGGTGAAATATATGAAGTAACCAAAAAGGTGGTTGAGGGAGAAGCAAGGAAACTAGTAGAAACTGTTGCTGAACAACTTTCTGGGAAGCTTCTGGAGCATTTCGAGCTGCTGGATGCGTGCCGCGTTAAGGTGACTAAACCGGATCCACCTATTCCAGGTCATTACAAGTCTGTAGCCATAGACATTTACAGGGAGAGAACGGATGATTAGAGCTTATATTGCTCTGGGATCAAATATAGCCCCGAGAGAGCAGTACTTAACTGAGGCGATGACCATGCTTCGTGAGCACGACTCCATTATAATATGTACAACTTCGAAAGTTTATGAAACGGCTCCTGTCGGTTATGTCGATCAGAATGATTTTCTAAACATGGTGGTTGAAATTGAAACTGGGTTGCAGCCGTTGGCGTTGCTTGATTACTGCCAAAGCATTGAACAGAAATTAGGTAGAAAGCGCACTATTAAATGGGGTCCCCGCACAATAGACCTTGACATTTTACTGTATAATGAAGAAAATATGAAAGCAGAGCGACTGACGATTCCACATCCTCATATGCACGAGCGCGCGTTCGTTATCGTGCCGCTTGCTGAAGTGAATCCGGGAGCTTACCTTCCATCATTAAACCAGACAGTTGAAGAAATACTTCAGCAGCTGCCTGAAGATGAAGTGAAAAGTATCCAGCCGCTACGTCAGCTTTAATTACAAGAAAGTGTTGTTTATAGATTAAGATACAATTTATTTTGAAGGAGAATGCATATGTTTCAAATCGGAGATATCACCATTCCGAACAGAGTTGTGCTTGCCCCGATGGCAGGTGTATGTAACTCAGCCTTTCGTCTAACTGTTAAGGAGTTCGGTGCAGGACTAGTTTGTGCGGAAATGGTTAGTGATAAAGGGATTGTTAATCAAAACAAGAAAACGATGGACATGCTTTACATCGATCCAGATGAAGAACCTATGAGTCTGCAAATTTTTGGCGGCGAAGAAGAGACCCTTATTAATGCAGCAAAATTCGTTGATAAAAATACTACAGCTAATATTATTGATATTAATATGGGATGTCCTGTGCCCAAGATTACGAAATGTGATGCGGGTTCTAAATGGTTGCTTGACCCGGATAAGATGTACAACATGGTTTCTGAAGTTGTTAAGGCAGTGGACAAACCCGTTACTGTAAAAATGCGTACAGGGTGGGATGAGGAACATATTTTAGCTTTGGAGAATGGTAAAGCTCTTGAAGCGGCTGGAGCCAAATCTGTAGCTCTTCACGGGCGTACCCGCGACCAAATGTATGAAGGTGTAGCAGACTGGGAGATTGTACGTAAGCTGAAGGAAACTGTCAATATTCCCGTTATCGGTAACGGTGACATCGATTCACCTCAAGTCGCTAAGCAACGCCTAGAAGAAACAGGTGTAGACGCTGTGATGATTGGGCGTGCAGCTCTTGGAAACCCGTGGATGATTTATCGCACGGCGAAGTTTCTTGAAACAGGTGAGCTTGTTGATGAGCCTACCCCGAAAGAGAAAATTGATGTCTGCATGCTTCACATGGACCGCTTGATTCGCCTGAAAAATGAGAAAGTAGCGATCCTCGAGATGCGTAAACACGCTTCATGGTATTTAAAAGGACTAAAAGGTGGCGGCCGTGTACGTAACCGAATTAACCAAGCTGAAACGAGAGATACCATGTTAGACATTCTTTATGATTTTGCTAATGACCTTGAAGAAAGTATCAAAGTATCCTGACTCCTGGTCGTTGACAGGGTGCAAGGTCTTTTCTATACTAAATCATAGTTGTAATACTGCCAGTGGCTTACTGGCAGTTTTTATTATTGAACCGGATTTACCATGTAAATGAAGATAGGAATGGAGTGATGACAATGACGGAAGAACTCAATGATCAAATGCGGGTGCGTCGGGAGAAACTGAGTACTTACAAAGATCAAGGACTGGATCCTTTTGGAAGTAAATTCGAACGCACTGCTTTAGCTGAAGATTTAATAACAAAATATGATGAATTTTCTAAAGATGAACTTGAAGAGCAACAATTTCCTGCTACTATTGCTGGGCGAATCATGACAAAGCGTGGGAAAGGAAAGGCGGGCTTTGCTCACATTCAGGACCTTAGTGGTCAAATTCAGCTTTATGTCCGTAAAGACAGTGTAGGTGATGAAGCTTACGAGGTGTTTAAGACAGCTGATATAGGTGATATTGTCGGTATCTCTGGTGTAATGTTCAAGACTAACGTAGGAGAACTCTCAGTCAAAGCGGGCGAGTTTCAAGTTTTAACAAAATCTCTAAGACCATTACCTGAAAAATTCCATGGTTTAAAAGATGTTGAACAACGCTATCGTCAACGTTACTTAGACCTTATTACCAATCCTGAAAGCCGTGATACCTTTATTTTGCGCAGTAAAATCATTCAGTCCATGCGTAGATATTTAGATAACCTCGGATTTCTAGAGGTTGAAACACCGATGATGCACGGAATACCAGGTGGAGCATCAGCTCGTCCATTTGAAACGCACCATAACGCTCTCGACATGCAGCTATATATGAGAATTGCCATCGAACTTCATCTGAAAAGATTAATCGTAGGCGGCATGGAGAAGGTGTATGAGATTGGACGAGTCTTTCGTAATGAAGGGGTCTCCACTCGACACAACCCTGAATTCACCATGATTGAATTATATGAAGCTTATGCTGATTACCATGATATTATGGATTTAACCGAAAACTTGGTCGCTCATATTGCTAAAGAGGTACTTGGCTCAACAACTGTTACTTATGATAATGAAGAGATTCATTTACAACCTAAATGGACCCGAATCCATATGGTAGATGCTGTGAAAGAATACACAGGCGTGGACTTCTGGAAGCAACTGAGTGATGAAGAAGCAAAATCTGTTGCTAAAGAGCATGGGATAGAGATCCAAGATACGATGACATTCGGTCATATTGTTAACGAATTTTTTGAACAAAAAGTCGAAGAGAAACTTATTCAACCTACTTTTGTATATGGCCAGCCAATTGAAATCTCTCCTCTTGCTAAGAAGAATCCAGAGGACGCACGTTTTACTGACCGTTTTGAGCTATTCATTGTAGGGCGCGAACACGCAAATGCCTTCTCTGAGCTTAACGATCCTATCGATCAACGTGAGCGATTTGAGGCACAGCTTAAAGAGCGCGAAGAAGGAAACGATGAAGCGCACATGATGGACGAAGATTTCTTGGAATCATTAGAATATGGTATGCCTCCAACGGGTGGGCTAGGTATTGGAATCGATCGTCTCGTTATGCTGCTAACAAACTCTTCATCGATCCGAGATGTATTGTTGTTCCCACAAATGAGAAACCGCGAATCATAATCTTTAATCTAACCCCTCGACTTCTCATCGAGGGGTTTTATGCCATGCAATCGTCAGAAAAAACTTTTATTTCGCTGTAGTCTTGATTTACCTTTGAAACCATGGTAAATTATTAAACGTCGCACAAAGCGAACGCGACAGATTATCTCAGTTAGCAAAAACAACATGAAAAAGTTATTGACTTAACTTACTCACCATGATATATTAATTAAGTCGCTGTTTTGAAGCGGCAAGCAATCTTTTGATCTTTGAAAACTGAACGAACCAACCAGTACGTCAATATATTCTTTCTATTAAATAGAGAGAATTCAAACAAGCACATTCGGTGTGCAAATGAGCAAGTCAAACTTTAACTTTTATGGAGAGTTTGATCCTGGCTCAGGACGAACGCTGGCGGCGTGCCTAATACATGCAAGTCGAGCGCAGGAAGCAGGCGGATCCCCTTCGGGGGTGAAGCCTGTGGAATGAGCGGCGGACGGGTGAGTAACACGTGGGCAACCTGCCTGTAAGATCGGAATAACTCCGGGAAACCGGGGCTAATGCCGGGTAATCCTTTATCTCGCATGAGAGGAAGGTAAAAGATGGCTTCTAGCTATCACTTACAGATGGGCCCGCGGCGCATTAGCTAGTTGGTGAGGTAACGGCTCACCAAGGCGACGATGCGTAGCCGACCTGAGAGGGTGATCGGCCACACTGGGACTGAGACACGGCCCAGACTCCTACGGGAGGCAGCAGTAGGGAATCTTCCGCAATGGACGAAAGTCTGACGGAGCAACGCCGCGTGAACGATGAAGGTCTTCGGATCGTAAAGTTCTGTTGTTAGGGAAGAACATGTACCGTTCAAACAGGGCGGTACCTTGACGGTACCTAACGAGGAAGCCCCGGCTAACTACGTGCCAGCAGCCGCGGTAATACGTAGGGGGCAAGCGTTGTCCGGAATTATTGGGCGTAAAGCGCGCGCAGGCGGTTCCTTAAGTCTGATGTGAAAGCCCACGGCTCAACCGTGGAGGGTCATTGGAAACTGGGGAACTTGAGGACAGAAGAGGAGAGTGGAATTCCACGTGTAGCGGTGAAATGCGTAGATATGTGGAGGAACACCAGTGGCGAAGGCGACTCTCTGGTCTGTTTCTGACGCTGAGGTGCGAAAGCGTGGGTAGCAAACAGGATTAGATACCCTGGTAGTCCACGCCGTAAACGATGAGTGCTAGGTGTTAGGGGGCTTCCACCCCTTAGTGCTGAAGTTAACGCATTAAGCACTCCGCCTGGGGAGTACGGCCGCAAGGCTGAAACTCAAAGGAATTGACGGGGGCCCGCACAAGCGGTGGAGCATGTGGTTTAATTCGAAGCAACGCGAAGAACCTTACCAGGTCTTGACATCCTTGGATCGCCCTAGAGATAGGGTTTTCCCTTCGGGGACCAAGTGACAGGTGGTGCATGGTTGTCGTCAGCTCGTGTCGTGAGATGTTGGGTTAAGTCCCGCAACGAGCGCAACCCCTAATCTTAGTTGCCAGCATTCAGTTGGGCACTCTAAGGTGACTGCCGGTGACAAACCGGAGGAAGGCGGGGATGACGTCAAATCATCATGCCCCTTATGACCTGGGCTACACACGTGCTACAATGGATGGTACAAAGGGCAGCGAAGCCGCGAGGTGTAGCAAATCCCATAAAACCATTCTCAGTTCGGATTGCAGGCTGCAACTCGCCTGCATGAAGCCGGAATCGCTAGTAATCGCGGATCAGCATGCCGCGGTGAATACGTTCCCGGGCCTTGTACACACCGCCCGTCACACCACGAGAGTTGGCAACACCCGAAGTCGGTGAGGTAACACATTATGTGAGCCAGCCGCCGAAGGTGGGGCCAATGATTGGGGTGAAGTCGTAACAAGGTAGCCGTATCGGAAGGTGCGGCTGGATCACCTCCTTTCTAAGGACATATGCAAGGCGACCTCTTTCTCTTTCGAGAAAGTCGGGAAGCTGCCGCATACGGAAGACGTACCTGGTTGGTTGTTCAGTTTTGAGAGATCAAACGATCTTTCAATGTGAACCTTGAAAACTGGATAAGATAATCAGAACGTGACGATCCTCTTTAGATAGAGATCGACACGGGATGACAAGACATCAAACATCAATTTTTTAACGTCTTTTCACGACGACAATAGTTAAGTGAATAAGGGCGCACGGTGGATGCCTTGGTACTAGGAGCCGATGAAGGACGGGACTAACACCGATATGCTTTGGGAAGCCGTAAGTAGGCTGTGCACCGAAGATTTCCGAATGGGGGAACCCCCTGCTCGTAATGGAGCAGGATCCTTTACTGAATACATAGGTAAGGGAAGGCAGACCCGGGGAACTGAAACATCTCATTACCCGGAGGAAGAGAAAGCAAACGCGATTTCCCAAGTAGCGGCGAGCGAAACGGAAACAGCCCAAACCAGAAAGCTTGCTTTCTGGGGTTGTAGGACACTCCTTTGGAGTTACAAAAAAAGAGGATAGATGAATCGATCTGGAACGATCAGCCAGAGCAGGTAAGAGCCCTGTAGTCGACATCTTCTTTTCTCCGGAGTGGATCCTGAGTACGGCGGAACACGAGGAATTCCGTCGGAATCCGGGAGGACCATCTCCCAAGGCTAAATACTCCCTAGTAACCGATAGTGAACCAGTACCGTGAGGGAAAGGTGAAAAGCACCCCGGAAGGGGAGTGAAAGAGATCCTGAAACCGTGCGCCTACAAGTAGTCGGAGCCCATTGATGGGTGACGGCGTGCCTTTTGTAGAATGAACCGGCGAGTTACGACCGTCTGCAAGGTTAAGCTAAAGCAGCGGAGCCGCAGCGAAAGCGAGTCTGAATAGGGCGAAGCAGTAGGCGGTCGTAGACCCGAAACCGTGTGATCTACCCATGTCCAGGGTGAAGGTCAGGTAACACTGACTGGAGGCCCGAACCCACGCAAGTTGAAAATTGCGGGGATGAGGTGTGGGTAGGGGTGAAATGCCAATCGAACACGGAGATAGCTGGTTCTCTCCGAAATAGCTTTAGGGCTAGCCTCAGAATAGAAAGTCTTGGAGGTAGAGCACTGATTGGACGAGGGGCCCCTACCGGGTTACCGAATTCAGTCAAACTCCGAATGCCAACGACTTTGTTCTGGGAGTCAGACCATGGGTGATAAGGTTCATGGTCGAAAGGGAAACAGCCCAGACCGCCAGCTAAGGTCCCCAAGTGTGTGTTAAGTGGAAAAGGATGTGGCGTTGCTTAGACAACCAGGATGTTGGCTTAGAAGCAGCCATCATTGAAAGAGTGCGTAATAGCTCACTGGTCGAGTGACGCTGCGCCGAAAATATACCGGGGCTAAACACACCACCGAAGCTGCGGATTGATCCTTAGGGATCAGTGGTAGGAGAGCGTTCTAAGGGCTGCGAAGTCAGACCGTAAGGACTGGTGGAGCGCTTAGAAGTGAGAATGCCGGTATGAGTAGCGAAAAAAGAGTGAGAATCTCTTTCACCGAAAGCCCAAGGTTTCCTGAGGAAGGCTCGTCCTCTCAGGGTTAGTCGGGACCTAAGCCGAGGCCGAAAGGCGTAGGCGATGGCCAACAGGTTGATATTCCTGTACCGCCTCCTTTCCGTTTGAACGACGGGGGACGCAGGAGGATAAGGAGAGCGCACCACTGGATGTGTGCGTCCAAGCAGTGAGACGGTCGAGACAGGCAAATCCGCTCGGCAACGTCAAGCTGTGATGGGGAGGGAACTAGAGTACCGAAGCTCCTGATTTCACACTGCCAAGAAAATCCTCTAGTGAGGAAAGAGGCGCCCGTACCGCAAACCAACACAGGTAGGCGAGGAGAGAATCCTAAGGTGAGCGGGAGAACTCTCGTTAAGGAACTCGGCAAAATGACCCCGTAACTTCGGGAGAAGGGGTGCTCCTCTGCCGAGGAGCCGCAGTGAAAAGGCCCAAGCGACTGTTTACCAAAAACACAGGTCTCTGCGAAGCCGTAAGGCGAAGTATAGGGGCTGACACCTGCCCGGTGCTGGAAGGTTAAGGGGATGCGTTAGCGCTTGGCGCGAAGCGTTGAACCGAAGCCCCAGTAAACGGCGGCCGTAACTATAACGGTCCTAAGGTAGCGAAATTCCTTGTCGGGTAAGTTCCGACCCGCACGAAAGGTGCAACGACTTGGGCACTGTCTCAACGAGAGACCCGGTGAAATTATACTATGCGTGAAGATGCGCATTACCCGCGACAGGACGGAAAGACCCCGTGGAGCTTTACTGTAGCCTGATATTGAATGTTGGTACAGCTTGTACAGGATAGGTGGGAGCCTGAGAAGCCGGAGCGCTAGCTTCGGTGGAGGCGCTGGTGGGATACCACCCTGGCTGTACGGACATTCTAACCCAGGACCGTGATCCGGTTCGGAGACAGTGTCAGGTGGGCAGTTTGACTGGGGCGGTCGCCTCCTAAAGAGTAACGGAGGCGCCCAAAGGTTCCCTCAGAATGGTTGGAAATCATTCGCAGAGTGTAAAGGCACAAGGGAGCTTGACTGCGAGACCTACAAGTCGAGCAGGGACGAAAGTCGGGCTTAGTGATCCGGCGGTACCGTATGGAAGGGCCGTCGCTCAACGGATAAAAGCTACCCCGGGGATAACAGGCTTATCTCCCCCAAGAGTCCACATCGACGGGGAGGTTTGGCACCTCGATGTCGGCTCATCGCATCCTGGGGCTGTAGTCGGTCCCAAGGGTTGGGCTGTTCGCCCATTAAAGCGGTACGCGAGCTGGGTTCAGAACGTCGTGAGACAGTTCGGTCCCTATCCGTCGTGGGCGTTGGAAATCTGAAAGGAGCTGTCCTTAGTACGAGAGGACCGGGATGGACACACCGCTGGTGTACCAGTTGTTCCGCCAGGAGCATCGCTGGGTAGCTACGTGTGGACGGGATAAGTGCTGAAAGCATCTAAGCATGAAGCCCCCCCTTGAGATGAGATTTCCCCTTACGCCAAGTAAGTAAGATTCCTCAGAGACGATGAGGTCGATAGGTCCGAGGTCGAAGCGTGGTGACACGTGAAGCTGACGGATACTAATCAATCGATGACTTATCTATATCAAAATTGAATCGTTTGGTCTTGCCTGTCTTATCCAGTTTTGAGGGTTTTCAAAAAAACTCTTGAAATTTCCCTGAAAGGGCAATATAATATATCTTGTCCTTGAAATTAATAAGGTTTGGTGGCGAGAGCGAAGAGGTCACACCTGTTCCTATGCCGAACACAGTAGTTAAGCTCTTCAGCGCCGATGGTAGTCGGGTCGATCCCCGTGAGAGTAGGACGCTGCCAAGCCTTATTACATAATCCGGAGGATTAGCTCAGCTGGGAGAGCACTTGCCTTACAAGCAAGGGGTCGCAGGTTCGAGCCCTGCATCCTCCACCATGATTGCCGGCCTAGCTCAACTGGTAGAGCAACTGATTTGTAATCAGTAGGTTGGGGGTTCAAGTCCTCTGGCCGGCACCATTGATCGCTTTTCAACATTGATATATGAACGATAAGTTAGTTTTTATTAAGAGCCATTAGCTCAGCTGGTAGAGCATCTGACTTTTAATCAGAGGGTCGGAGGTTCGAGCCCTCCATGGCTCACCATTTTTTAGCGGGTGTGGTGGAATTGGCAGACACGCTAGATTTAGGATCTAGTGCTTCACGGCGTGGGGGTTCAAGTCCCTCCACCCGCATTATATGCGGAAGTAGTTCAGTGGTAGAACACCACCTTGCCAAGGTGGGGGTCGCGGGTTCGAATCCCGTCTTCCGCTCCATAATACTTAATAAGATTTAAAAGACCTAACAAACTTGTCAAGCCGGGGTGGCGGAATTGGCAGACGCACAGGACTTAAAATCCTGCGGTAGGTTTCTACCGTGCCGGTTCGAGTCCGGCCCTCGGCACCATAATTTTATTTGCGCCCGTAGCTCAATTGGATAGAGCGTCTGACTACGGATCAGAAGGTTAGGGGTTCGACTCCTCTCGGGCGCGCCATTATTTTACGGGAAGTAGCTCAGCTTGGTAGAGCACTTGGTTTGGGACCAAGGGGTCGCAGGTTCGAATCCTGTCTTCCCGACCATTCTCTAACCATTACAACTTGGGGCCTTAGCTCAGCTGGGAGAGCGCCTGCTTTGCACGCAGGAGGTCAGCGGTTCGATCCCGCTAGGCTCCACCATTTTTGATCTTTGAAAACTGAACGAACCAACCAGTACGTCAATATATTCTTTCTATTAAATAGAGAGAATTCAAACAAGCACATTCGGTGTGCAAATGAGCAAGTCAAACTTTAACTTTTATGGAGAGTTTGATCCTGGCTCAGGACGAACGCTGGCGGCGTGCCTAATACATGCAAGTCGAGCGCAGGAAGCAGGCGGATCCCCTTCGGGGGTGAAGCCTGTGGAATGAGCGGCGGACGGGTGAGTAACACGTGGGCAACCTGCCTGTAAGATCGGAATAACTCCGGGAAACCGGGGCTAATGCCGGGTAATCCTTTATCTCGCATGAGAGGAAGGTAAAAGATGGCTTCTAGCTATCACTTACAGATGGGCCCGCGGCGCATTAGCTAGTTGGTGAGGTAACGGCTCACCAAGGCGACGATGCGTAGCCGACCTGAGAGGGTGATCGGCCACACTGGGACTGAGACACGGCCCAGACTCCTACGGGAGGCAGCAGTAGGGAATCTTCCGCAATGGACGAAAGTCTGACGGAGCAACGCCGCGTGAACGATGAAGGTCTTCGGATCGTAAAGTTCTGTTGTTAGGGAAGAACATGTACCGTTCAAACAGGGCGGTACCTTGACGGTACCTAACGAGGAAGCCCCGGCTAACTACGTGCCAGCAGCCGCGGTAATACGTAGGGGGCAAGCGTTGTCCGGAATTATTGGGCGTAAAGCGCGCGCAGGCGGTTCCTTAAGTCTGATGTGAAAGCCCACGGCTCAACCGTGGAGGGTCATTGGAAACTGGGGAACTTGAGGACAGAAGAGGAGAGTGGAATTCCACGTGTAGCGGTGAAATGCGTAGATATGTGGAGGAACACCAGTGGCGAAGGCGACTCTCTGGTCTGTTTCTGACGCTGAGGTGCGAAAGCGTGGGTAGCAAACAGGATTAGATACCCTGGTAGTCCACGCCGTAAACGATGAGTGCTAGGTGTTAGGGGGCTTCCACCCCTTAGTGCTGAAGTTAACGCATTAAGCACTCCGCCTGGGGAGTACGGCCGCAAGGCTGAAACTCAAAGGAATTGACGGGGGCCCGCACAAGCGGTGGAGCATGTGGTTTAATTCGAAGCAACGCGAAGAACCTTACCAGGTCTTGACATCCTTGGATCGCCCTAGAGATAGGGTTTTCCCTTCGGGGACCAAGTGACAGGTGGTGCATGGTTGTCGTCAGCTCGTGTCGTGAGATGTTGGGTTAAGTCCCGCAACGAGCGCAACCCCTAATCTTAGTTGCCAGCATTCAGTTGGGCACTCTAAGGTGACTGCCGGTGACAAACCGGAGGAAGGCGGGGATGACGTCAAATCATCATGCCCCTTATGACCTGGGCTACACACGTGCTACAATGGATGGTACAAAGGGCAGCGAAGCCGCGAGGTGTAGCAAATCCCATAAAACCATTCTCAGTTCGGATTGCAGGCTGCAACTCGCCTGCATGAAGCCGGAATCGCTAGTAATCGCGGATCAGCATGCCGCGGTGAATACGTTCCCGGGCCTTGTACACACCGCCCGTCACACCACGAGAGTTGGCAACACCCGAAGTCGGTGAGGTAACACATTATGTGAGCCAGCCGCCGAAGGTGGGGCCAATGATTGGGGTGAAGTCGTAACAAGGTAGCCGTATCGGAAGGTGCGGCTGGATCACCTCCTTTCTAAGGACATATGCAAGGCGACCTCTTTCTCTTTCGAGAAAGTCGGGAAGCTGCCGCATACGGAAGACGTACCTGGTTGGTTGTTCAGTTTTGAGAGATCAAACGATCTTTCAATGTGAACCTTGAAAACTGGATAAGATAATCAGAACGTGACGATCCTCTTTAGATAGAGATCGACACGGGATGACAAGACATCAAACATCAATTTTTTAACGTCTTTTCACGACGACAATAGTTAAGTGAATAAGGGCGCACGGTGGATGCCTTGGTACTAGGAGCCGATGAAGGACGGGACTAACACCGATATGCTTTGGGAAGCCGTAAGTAGGCTATGCACCGAAGATTTCCGAATGGGGGAACCCCCTGCTCGTAATGGAGCAGGATCCTTTACTGAATACATAGGTAAGGGAAGGCAGACCCGGGGAACTGAAACATCTCATTACCCGGAGGAAGAGAAAGCAAACGCGATTTCCCAAGTAGCGGCGAGCGAAACGGAAACAGCCCAAACCAGAAAGCTTGCTTTCTGGGGTTGTAGGACACTCCTTTGGAGTTACAAAAAAAGAGGATAGATGAATCGATCTGGAACGATCAGCCAGAGCAGGTAAGAGCCCTGTAGTCGACATCTTCTTTTCTCCGGAGTGGATCCTGAGTACGGCGGAACACGAGGAATTCCGTCGGAATCCGGGAGGACCATCTCCCAAGGCTAAATACTCCCTAGTAACCGATAGTGAACCAGTACCGTGAGGGAAAGGTGAAAAGCACCCCGGAAGGGGAGTGAAAGAGATCCTGAAACCGTGCGCCTACAAGTAGTCGGAGCCCATTGATGGGTGACGGCGTGCCTTTTGTAGAATGAACCGGCGAGTTACGACCGTCTGCAAGGTTAAGCTAAAGCAGCGGAGCCGCAGCGAAAGCGAGTCTGAATAGGGCGAAGCAGTAGGCGGTCGTAGACCCGAAACCGTGTGATCTACCCATGTCCAGGGTGAAGGTCAGGTAACACTGACTGGAGGCCCGAACCCACGCAAGTTGAAAATTGCGGGGATGAGGTGTGGGTAGGGGTGAAATGCCAATCGAACACGGAGATAGCTGGTTCTCTCCGAAATAGCTTTAGGGCTAGCCTCAGAATAGAAAGTCTTGGAGGTAGAGCACTGATTGGACGAGGGGCCCCTACCGGGTTACCGAATTCAGTCAAACTCCGAATGCCAACGACTTTGTTCTGGGAGTCAGACCATGGGTGATAAGGTTCATGGTCGAAAGGGAAACAGCCCAGACCGCCAGCTAAGGTCCCCAAGTGTGTGTTAAGTGGAAAAGGATGTGGCGTTGCTTAGACAACCAGGATGTTGGCTTAGAAGCAGCCATCATTGAAAGAGTGCGTAATAGCTCACTGGTCGAGTGACGCTGCGCCGAAAATATACCGGGGCTAAACACACCACCGAAGCTGCGGATTGATCCTTAGGGATCAGTGGTAGGAGAGCGTTCTAAGGGCTGCGAAGTCAGACCGTAAGGACTGGTGGAGCGCTTAGAAGTGAGAATGCCGGTATGAGTAGCGAAAAAAGAGTGAGAATCTCTTTCACCGAAAGCCCAAGGTTTCCTGAGGAAGGCTCGTCCTCTCAGGGTTAGTCGGGACCTAAGCCGAGGCCGAAAGGCGTAGGCGATGGCCAACAGGTTGATATTCCTGTACCGCCTCCTTTCCGTTTGAACGACGGGGGGACGCAGGAGGATAAGGAGAGCGCACCACTGGATGTGTGCGTCCAAGCAGTGAGACGGTCGAGACAGGCAAATCCGCTCGGCAACGTCAAGCTGTGATGGGGAGGGAACTAGAGTACCGAAGCTCCTGATTTCACACTGCCAAGAAAATCCTCTAGTGAGGAAAGAGGCGCCCGTACCGCAAACCAACACAGGTAGGCGAGGAGAGAATCCTAAGGTGAGCGGGAGAACTCTCGTTAAGGAACTCGGCAAAATGACCCCGTAACTTCGGGAGAAGGGGTGCTCCTCTGCCGAGGAGCCGCAGTGAAAAGGCCCAAGCGACTGTTTACCAAAAACACAGGTCTCTGCGAAGCCGTAAGGCGAAGTATAGGGGCTGACACCTGCCCGGTGCTGGAAGGTTAAGGGGATGCGTTAGCGCTTGGCGCGAAGCGTTGAACCGAAGCCCCAGTAAACGGCGGCCGTAACTATAACGGTCCTAAGGTAGCGAAATTCCTTGTCGGGTAAGTTCCGACCCGCACGAAAGGTGCAACGACTTGGGCACTGTCTCAACGAGAGACCCGGTGAAATTATACTATGCGTGAAGATGCGCATTACCCGCGACAGGACGGAAAGACCCCGTGGAGCTTTACTGTAGCCTGATATTGAATGTTGGTACAGCTTGTACAGGATAGGTGGGAGCCTGAGAAGCCGGAGCGCTAGCTTCGGTGGAGGCGCTGGTGGGATACCACCCTGGCTGTACGGACATTCTAACCCAGGACCGTGATCCGGTTCGGAGACAGTGTCAGGTGGGCAGTTTGACTGGGGCGGTCGCCTCCTAAAGAGTAACGGAGGCGCCCAAAGGTTCCCTCAGAATGGTTGGAAATCATTCGCAGAGTGTAAAGGCACAAGGGAGCTTGACTGCGAGACCTACAAGTCGAGCAGGGACGAAAGTCGGGCTTAGTGATCCGGCGGTACCGTATGGAAGGGCCGTCGCTCAACGGATAAAAGCTACCCCGGGGATAACAGGCTTATCTCCCCCAAGAGTCCACATCGACGGGGAGGTTTGGCACCTCGATGTCGGCTCATCGCATCCTGGGGCTGTAGTCGGTCCCAAGGGTTGGGCTGTTCGCCCATTAAAGCGGTACGCGAGCTGGGTTCAGAACGTCGTGAGACAGTTCGGTCCCTATCCGTCGTGGGCGTTGGAAATCTGAAAGGAGCTGTCCTTAGTACGAGAGGACCGGGATGGACACACCGCTGGTGTACCAGTTGTTCCGCCAGGAGCATCGCTGGGTAGCTACGTGTGGACGGGATAAGTGCTGAAAGCATCTAAGCATGAAGCCCCCTTGAGATGAGATTTCCCCTTACGCCAAGTAAGTAAGATTCCTCAGAGACGATGAGGTCGATAGGTCCGAGGTCGAAGCGTGGTGACACGTGAAGCTGACGGATACTAATCAATCGATGACTTATCTATATCAAAAATTGAATCGTTTGGTCTTGCCTGTCTTATCTAGTTTTGAGGGTTTCCCTCATACTTTATGATGTGGTGGCGAGAGCGAAGAGGTCACACCTGTTCCCATGCCGAACACAGTAGTTAAGCTCTTCAGCGCCGATGGTAGTCGGGTCGATCCCCGTGAGAGTAGGACGCGGCCACGTCATTATAATGTAAACCGGAAGCATATGCTTCCGGTTTTTTACTATATAATAATATAGTGAGGTCACACATTATTTGCTGAACAAGGGGTGGTGGTATTGGTATGGACGATTTTGATTTATTCAATGATAACTTAGAGTTGTTTTTTATCCGCTTATTTATTGCGTTACTTTTATCAGGGATTATAGGATTTGAGCGGGAGTTGAAAAATCATTCCGCAGGATTTCGCACCCATATACTTGTCGGCATCGGTTCTTGTCTTATGATGCTTCTATCATTATATGGCTTTGAAGAATTTATTAGTGATCATGATAATGTTCGTTTTGACCCATCCCGTCTCCCTTCCTACGTTATTAGTGGGATTGGTTTCTTAGGAGCTGGAACAATTATTGTTAATGGGATGACGATCCGCGGACTCACGACAGCAGCATCTATATGGACAGTTGCTGGATTGGGCTTAGTTGTCGGTGCCGGCATGTATGATGTTGCTGTACTCGCTACGATTTTAGTTCTATTGAGTCTCATCTTTTTAAATAATTTGGAGAAAAAGTACTTTAGTGGCTATTTCAAAAATTCATATGTGCTCCTGGCAGATGAGAGAATCGAAACAAGTAAGTTACTCGGCATATTTGATGAGGAAGGTATTTCGCTGCAAAAGGTGGAAATTGAAAATTTAAATAATAAAACTAAAAATATTCTTATTCAAATTACCAAAGGACAAAAGATTAATGAGATTTCTTTACTTGAAAAGTTATCAAAAGTCGATAATGTCCTTCAGGTTGAACAAAGAAGATAAAGGAAACTATACGAGAAAATCGTATAGTTTTTTGTTTTAACCTTTATCTGATTAGGGAATGATGAGAGGTGTAAACACACAAACTTTTTATTTGCGAATGTATTTAAAATGAGTATAATAAAATTATAGTCAAAGATAGTCAAAGTCAAAAGAGGGGGAGGGAAGATGCGGAATATATCCGACATCATAGAAGAGTATTTAAAGAATATTTTAGATAATAATGAAAAGAAAGCTATTGAAATTAAGAGGAGTGAAATTGCTGATCGGTTTCAATGTGTTCCCTCACAAATTAATTATGTGATTAAAACACGTTTCACTGTGGAAAAAGGTTATATAGTTGAAAGTAAACGTGGAGGCGGCGGTTATATTCGGATACGCCGTGTTCAACACCGATCTGAAGCAAAGATGATTGATGATATTGTACAGCTCATTCATCCAAAGGTTTCTCAATCTATAGCAATAGACATTATCGAAAGATTACTTGAAAATAACAGCATTACGAGCCGTGAAGCACGTATGATGGTCAGTGCAATAGATCGTGAAGTTCTCGCTTTCCCCCTTCCTCTAAGGGACGAGGTCCGCTCAAGGATTCTTACGGCTATGCTGTTCACCCTGAAATACACAAGCTAATATAGAAGGGAGAGAATGTTATGGAATGCCAGCGATGCCATAACCGTGCTGCCACCGTTCATTTGACACAACTAATGAATGGGGAGAAGACTGAAGTTCATGTTTGTGAACAATGTGCGAAGGAAAAAGGATATATGCATGACCATGAAGAAAACTTTACACTAAACGATTTATTGACTGGTCTATTTAATTTCGAACCAAAACAATCTCCCAATGGTCAGCAAACGGGTACTCAGCAACCTAAAGAGCAGCTTAAATGTCCGAAATGCGGCTTAACTTTTAAAGAATTTGCCAGGGCAGGAAAGTTTGGTTGTGCTGAATGTTATAAGACATTTGACGAACGGCTCAATCCAATTCTCCGCCGTGTGCATAGCGGTAATACACACCATGATGGGAAAATCCCCAGGCGTGAAGGGGGTAACTTGCACCTTAGGCGTCAAAAGGATCAATATAAATCTGAGCTGCAGCGGTTAATCGAACAGGAAGAGTTTGAAGAAGCTGCCAAGCTTAGAGATGAAATTCGCTCTTTGGATGACCAACTCCAAGACAGAGAGGAGGGGGAGAGCTAATGTCATTACAGCAATTTATGAATGAAGCGATTAGTCCATGGATGAAACAAGATGGACCGGATAGTGATATTGTTTTGAGCAGCCGCATTCGATTAGCGCGTAACTTCTCAAATATTCCGTTCCCGACGATTTCTTCCGAAGATAATCTGGAAAAAGTATTAAATTTTTTCAATGAAGAATTTCGCAGCGAGTCGTTTAGGGATTATAAAGGTTTTGAAATAGTTAAAATGAGTGATCTGCAGCCTATTGAGAAAAGGGTTCTAGTAGAGAAGCATTTAATTAGCCCGCATTTAACGGACAACTCAGAACACTCTGCTTCTTTAATTTCTCAAAATGAACAGGTATCAATTATGATTAATGAAGAGGATCATATTCGCATACAGTTATATTTCCCGGGCTTTCAACTTGACAGGGCTTTAGAGCAGGCATCACAGCTTGATGATTGGCTGGAGGAAAAGATTGATTATGCGTTTGATGAAAAACGTGGTTATTTAACGGCTTGCCCTACAAACGTTGGTACTGGGATGAGAGCGTCGGTAATGATGCACCTTCCGGCTCTTGCTTTAACACAGCAGATTAACCGAATGACCCCGGCTATTAACCAGCTTGGTTTAGTCGTACGGGGAATTTATGGAGAAGGCAGTGAAGCTGTAGGGAGTATTTTTCAAATATCAAATCAAATTACACTAGGGAAATCTGAAGAAGATATCGTAGAGGATCTTCATAGTGTAGTAAAACAGCTGATTGATCAGGAGCGAAGGGCAAGACAAACTTTGATGCACCGCTCAGGCATACAGCTTGAGGATCGAATTTTTCGCTCGTATGGTGTTCTAAAGTATGGTCGAATCATAGAGTCTAAAGAGGCTGCTAAATGTTTATCCGACCTTAGGCTGGGTATTGATCTTGGATTTATAGATCATGTGCCAAAAACGATCCTCAATGAGTTAATGGTATTAACACAACCTGGATTTCTGCAGCAGTATGCAAAAGAAACATTGTCTCCGTCTGAGCGAGATATTAGAAGAGCTTCACTAATTCGTGAAAGATTACAATTAGAAAATAAAGAATAAATGCAAGGAGGTTGTGTCCATGATGTTTGGACGATTTACTGAACGAGCACAAAAAGTACTTGCTTTAGCACAAGAAGAAGCGGTTCGATTAGGTCATAACAACATTGGAACAGAGCATATTTTATTAGGGTTAGTAAGTGAAGGAGAGGGAATTGCTGCTAAATCTTTAACAGCCTTAAGCCTCGAATCAAGCAAGATTCAGCAAGAAGTTGAAAAATTAATCGGTAAGGGTGAAAAGGTATCACAAACGATACACTACACTCCACGTGCAAAAAAAGTGATTGAGTTATCAATGGATGAAGCTCGCAAGTTAGGTCATTCTTATGTGGGTACAGAGCATATTCTTCTGGGTCTTATTCGTGAAGGAGAGGGCGTTGCAGCTCGTGTATTAAATAATTTAGGGGTCAGCCTAAATAAAGCCCGCCAGCAAGTATTGCAGTTACTTGGTAATAACGAATCAACTGGTGGTCAGAATCGTCGTGGCGGCACTGGCGGTGCGCAATCAGCTAATGCGAATACACCGACTCTTGACTCACTTGCGCGTGACTTAACAGCTATTGCTAAAGAAGGCAACATCGATCCAGTGATTGGTCGTAGCAAGGAAATAGAGCGTGTTATTCAAGTGTTAAGTCGTCGTACAAAGAATAATCCTGTCCTTGTTGGGGAACCTGGTGTAGGTAAAACGGCGATTGCTGAAGGTTTGGCCCAGCAAATCATGAACAATGAAATACCGGAGATTTTGCGTGATAAACGAGTCATGACACTTGATATGGGAACCGTTGTTGCAGGCACGAAATACCGTGGAGAATTTGAGGACCGGTTGAAAAAGGTAATGGAGGAAATTCGTCAGGCAGGAAATATCATTTTATTCATTGATGAACTCCATACTTTAATTGGTGCAGGTGGTGCTGAAGGAGCGATTGATGCTTCTAATATTCTAAAACCTTCCCTTGCACGCGGTGAATTGCAATGTATTGGTGCCACAACGCTAGACGAATATAAAAAGTATATTGAGAAGGATGCAGCGCTTGAACGCCGTTTCCAGCCGATTCAAGTAGGTGAACCAACACTCGAAGAATCTGTTCAAATTTTAAAAGGGCTGCGTGATCGTTACGAAGCTCACCATAGAGTGTCAATTACAGATGATTCTATTGAGTCTGCCGTTCGTTTCTCAGATCGTTATATTTCTGACCGCTTCCTGCCGGATAAGGCGATTGACTTAATTGATGAAGCGGCATCAAAAGTTCGCCTTCGCTCTTATACTGCACCACCAAACTTAAAAGAGCTTGAACAGAAACTGGAAGAAGTGCGGAAAGAAAAGGATGCAGCCGTGCAAAGTCAAGAATTTGAAAAGGCGGCATCACTAAGAGATAATGAGCAGCATTTACGTGATGAGCTTGATCAGACTAAGGATGAATGGAAAGAGAAGCAAGGCCAAGAAGATTCAGAGGTCACTGTTGAGGATATAGCATCCATTGTATCGACATGGACAGGTGTTCCTGTAGAAAAAATGACAAAAGATGAGAGTGAGCGGTTGCTGCATCTAGAGGATACTCTTCATAATCGCATCATTGGTCAGGAAGAAGCAGTCCGAGCGATATCTAAAGCGATTCGCCGTGCCCGCGCAGGTCTAAAGGATCCGAAACGTCCGATTGGCTCGTTCATTTTCCTAGGGCCTACTGGTGTAGGTAAAACTGAACTTGCCCGTGCGTTGGCTGAGAGTATGTTTGGGGAAGAAGATGCAATGATTCGTATCGATATGTCCGAATATATGGAAAAACACAGCACGTCCCGACTTGTAGGTTCACCTCCAGGTTATGTAGGTTATGATGAAGGTGGTCAGCTCACTGAGAAGGTACGGAATAAACCCTATTCTGTTATCCTGTTGGACGAAGTTGAGAAGGCCCATCCTGAAGTATTTAACATTCTTCTACAAGTGCTTGAGGATGGCCGCTTAACTGACTCTAAAGGACGCGTTATTGATTTCCGCAACACCGTTCTCATTATGACATCTAACGTTGGTGCCCAGGAGCTTAAGAGAAATAAATATCTCGGATTTTCTATGGACGATTCAGGACAGGACTATAAAGATATGAAGTCTAAAGTTACTGATGAGTTGAAGAAGGCATTCCGTCCAGAGTTCTTAAATAGAATTGATGAAACAATTGTCTTCCACTCTCTAGAGAAGAAGCATATGAAAGATATCGTAACCTTGATGGCAGAACATTTGAGAAAACGATTATTAGATCAAGAGATCGACTTTACTTTAACTGAAAAAGCTATCGAGCATATTGCAGAAAAAGGCTTCGATCCGGAATACGGGGCAAGACCATTGCGCCGCTCCATTCAGAAAAACGTTGAAGACCTTTTATCTGAAGAGTTATTAAAAGAGAATATTCAAAAAGGTCAAAAGGTTAAAATTGACCTAAATGACGATAAGGAATTTATGGTTCATGTTCAACAAGAAGCAAAATAAGGCCTTAAATTTGAAGAGAATATGAATGTTTTACAATCGGAAGGTATTTGCCTTCCGATTTTTTTCTGTATCAGCTATGCTCTTAGTAAGAGCAGTTTAATATAATTGATATCAATATGAAACTTTTTCACAATGTTTATCGTATAAAATAGTAAGAGAGAGGGGACGATTTCCTTGGCAAAGAGAAAGACAAAATTTGTTTGTCAGGAATGTGGTTATGAAACGCCAAAATGGATGGGGAAATGTCCGGGCTGCCACCAGTGGAATACACTAGTGGAGGAGGTATCAGCTACGGCCTCAAACTCTAGACACGTTTTTCAAACCAATTCTTCGTCATCGACTAAGCCTGAGAAAATTACAGCGATTAAATCAGAGAAAGAACCACGTCTTGCTACAGATATGCCTGAATTAAACCGAGTGCTTGGTGGAGGTATTGTTGCTGGATCTTTGGTTTTGATTGGTGGCGATCCGGGTATCGGGAAATCAACATTACTACTTCAAGTTTCCGCACAAATTGCTAATAAACAACTCCCGGTTTTGTATATTTCAGGTGAGGAATCCTCTCGTCAAACGAAGCTGCGTGCTGAACGCCTCGGGATCAAGTCTGAAGAGCTCTATGTACTACCAGAAACTAATTTACATGATGTGGTAAGTCAAATAGAGGCGATTGATCCTAAGTTTGTAGTGATTGACTCCATTCAAACCATATTTAAGGAGGATGTTACTTCAGCGCCAGGGAGTGTGTCGCAAGTTCGTGAATGCACAAGCCAGCTGATGAGAATAGCTAAGAGTAAAGGTATTCCAATTTTTATTGTCGGCCATGTGACAAAAGAGGGCTCAATTGCAGGACCGCGTTTACTAGAACATATGGTCGATGCCGTCCTTTATTTTGAGGGAGAAAGACATCATACCTTTCGGATTTTACGTAGTGTCAAGAACCGTTTTGGCAGTACACATGAGATGGGAATTTTTGAAATGAAGGAGAAGGGCCTGGAAGAGGTTCTGAATCCATCGGAGATTTTTCTTGAGGAGAGGTCTCAGGGAGCTGCAGGATCGATTGTTGTAGCCTCTATGGAAGGTACAAGGCCTGTATTAGTTGAGATCCAGGCGTTAATTTCCCCGACATCTTATGGAAACCCTAGAAGGATGGCTACAGGACTTGATACGAACCGCGTGCCTTTATTAATGGCTGTATTAGAAAAGCGGGCAGGTTTGCTGCTTCAGAATCAGGATGCCTATGTAAAGGTGGCAGGTGGGGTCAAGCTGGATGAACCTGCGATTGATTTGGGAGTAGCCTTAAGCATTGCTTCAAGCTTCCGTGATCAGGCCTCGAATGGTGATGATGTAGTCGTAGGTGAAGTCGGGTTAACGGGTGAGATAAGAAGAGTAGCACGTGTTGAACAACGGGTTCAGGAGGCAAACAAGCTCGGTTTTAAACGCGTCATTATTCCAAAGAAGAACTTAGATGGCTGGACACCGCCACATGGGATTGAGGTAATCGGTGTCAACACTGTCCAAGAAGCTATGCAGGTCACATTGGGGGAGCGGTAAATGGAGTTACAAGAGACAAATGATAACGGCATCGGAGAGATTCTTAAATTTGTAGCCCCCGGCACACCAATTCGTGATGGTATTGACAATGTATTACGTGCGAAAACGGGTGGACTTATTGTTGTGGGGTATGGGGATGAGATTCAAGGGTTGGTGGATGGCGGTTTTCATATCCAATCACGTTTCAGCCCCGCTCATTTGTATGAACTGGCAAAAATGGATGGAGCGTTAATTTTGAATGATGAGGGTGCGAAGATCCTTTATGCCAATGCACAGCTTATGCCTGATCCCGATATCCTTTCAACTGAAACGGGTATGCGCCACCGCACAGCAGAGCGAGTGGCGAAGCAAACCGGCCATTTGGTCATTGCGATTTCCCAGAGGAGAAATGTTATTACTCTTTATAAAGGGCCTTTACGGTATTCACTTAAAGATATTGGTGTGATTTTGACAAAAGCGAATCAGGCAATTCAGACGCTTGAAAAATATAAAAATGTGTTAGATCAAAGTGTGACGAATTTAGGCGCGATGGAATTTGAAGATATGGTATCTTTTTCAGAGGTCGTTCAGGTCGTTCACCGGATCGAAATGGTTTTAAGGATTAAAACAGAAATTTTGAACTATGTGAACGAGCTTGGAACAGAAGGCCGCCTAATTCAACTTCAGCTTACAGAGCTTGTTTCAAATATTGAAGAGGATGCAAAGTTTTTATTGAAAGATTATAGCAAGCGTCCGGACTATGAACCATATTATATCCTGCGGAAAATGCAGGAAGGGGCAAATGCGGAGTTATTATCGGATGAACAGGTGCTGAAGCTGCTAGGCTATTCGTCCACTAAAAAAATGACTGACCCTATCTATCCGAGGGGGTATAGAATATTACACCGCATTCCACGACTTCCTGTTGTAATCATCGAACATTTAGTTGGGAGATTTGGTACATTAAACGAGATTGTTCAGGCCTCCGTAAAAGAATTGGTTGAAGTGGATGGTGTGGGGGAAATTCGAGCTTCAAAGATTCGCGATGGACTTGAGCGGATTCAGGAGCAACTATTTGTCGATAGGCATATATGAGTAATTTTGACAGACTGTTAGTTTTCATGGTATAATAATTATTTTACAAATTGACTATATTTGGAATTTGTGCTAGTTTAGGAACCATCATTTATGTTTTTATCGATTAATAATCCGTGGTTTTGGTCATAATGTGATCAAGGAGGTGAAAGAAGTGCTTAGAAGAATTGTTCAGTTATTTATTGTTGTAACCGGGGGAACGCTTGGTTATCTTTATCTTCCTGAATTGCTCTCGACGTTGATGAATATTACATGGCAAGGTTGGATTCAATCCGTAGTCGGGGCCGTTTTAGGAGCACTAATCTTATTTTTACTAACATTTTGGATCGTAGATTTCATTGTAAATTTTTTAAGGTGGGTAGAGGATGCCCTCGTACGCGCGCCTGTTGCTGATTTGCTATTTGGGAGTCTGGGATTAATTGTCGGGCTGTTCATTGCTTATTTGGTCAATAACATATTACAAGATATCAAGATTCAAATTGTTAACCAAGTCTTACCGATTTTCATAACATTCCTGCTAGGTTACTTCGGTTTTCAGGTAGGGTTCAAACGTAAGGACGAGTTCTTGAATTTGCTTACCATTGCTAATAAGAAAGATAAGAAAGTGAGTGAAGAAGAACTTGCAGAAGCGGGAGCTATTGACCGTTCAATGATTCCAAAAGAGAAAATTTTAGATACAAGTGTGATCATTGATGGACGAATTGCTGATATTTGTGAAACCCACTTTCTTGAGGGGACGATTGTGATTCCTCAGTTTGTTTTAGAGGAGCTTCAACATATCGCCGACTCTTCAGACGGCCTCAAGCGTAACCGCGGGCGCCGTGGACTAGATATTTTAAACCGTCTCCAAAAGGATTTACCTGTAAAGGTAGAGATTTATGAAGGGGATTTTGATGAGATTCAGGAAGTGGACAGTAAGCTTGTGAAGCTTGCTAAAGTTATGGACGGCATTGTGGTTACAAATGACTTCAACCTTAATAAAGTATGTGAATTCCAAAACGTCCAAGTTCTCAACATTAATGATTTAGCGAATGCGGTTAAGCCTGTCGTTCTTCCTGGTGAAGAGATGACGATTCAGATTATTAAGGACGGGAAAGAACAAAAGCAGGGTATTGGCTACCTAGATGATGGAACGATGATTGTAGTTGAGGAAGGGAAGGAGTACATTGGCAGGACGATTGAGGTTGTCGTGACTAGCGTCCTTCAAACATCTGCGGGTCGTATGATTTTTGCTAAGCCAAAATCACTTGAAAAAGCTTTATAAAAAAGGTATAAACAAATAGAGAAAAACAAAAGTGATAACAGTATGTTATCGCTTTTGTTATTTCAACAAAAATATTAAGTTTTTGCGCATTAGGGATTCTAGTATCCTTTAAAATTAGGGTCATCTATTTTGCGCTTTTCTTAATTAGGATGGTAAAAATGACGAATTATACAGCCATTATTCTAGCTGCCGGGCAGGGGAAGAGGATGCTTGCTGGTAAGAATAAGCAGTTCTTAATGATTGATAGTAAACCGTTAATTATACATACACTTACGATATTTGTATCAGATCGCTGCTGTAAGGAAATTATACTTGTAACAAATGAACGCGAGCACAAACAAATGAGACAGCTTATCAAGGCATATGACTTTGCATCGGCAGTTTCCTTGGTAAATGGTGGGGCAGAGCGACAGGACAGTGTTTATGCAGGCTTGCAAACAATTCAGCAAACACACCTTCCTGTATTTATTCATGATGGGGCCCGCCCTTTTGTAAAACATGAGAATTTACATAAGCTGGCGGATGCCGTGCGTGATAACGGAGCAGCTTTGCTAGCTGTACCGGTGACGGATACGATTAAGCGAAAAAACGAAGGGTATCTGCAGACGCTTAATAGAAAGTTGTTGTGGGCTGCTCAGACCCCGCAAGGCTTTGACTATCCATTAATCTTGGAGGCTCATGAACAGGCACGAATTGAAAAATATGACGGTACGGATGATGCTTCTCTGGTAGAGCGTTTAGGGAAGCAGGTGGAGATCGTTGAAGGAAGCTATGACAATATTAAGTTAACAACTCCGGAAGATTTAGCAAAGGCAGAGGCTTATGCAGGCCGGAATCAAACAGGAAAGGCAGAGGATCAGGCTATGTTTCGAATAGGTCAAGGATTTGATGTGCATCAATTAGCAGAAGGACGTAAATGCATTATTGGCGGTATTGAGATCCCCCATGAAAAGGGGCTGATCGGTCACTCTGATGCTGATGTGTTACTGCATACGATTGCCGACGCTTGTCTTGGAGCAATTGGAGAAGGGGATATCGGCAAACATTTTCCAGATACGGATCCCGAATTCAAAGATGCCGACTCTGGGCAACTGTTGAAGCATGTATGGAATATTGTTAACGAACAAGGCTATGAATTAGGAAATCTTGATTGTACAGTAATCGCAGAAGCACCAAAAATGGCACCTTATATTGATGACATTCGCGAGACTATTGCACGTTTACTTACAGCAGAACAATCACGTATAAATGTGAAAGCGACAACAACGGAGAAGCTTGGTTTCCCTGGAAGAAAAGAAGGGATAGCCGCCCAGGCCGTTATTCTTCTGCAAAATAGTCAACAATCTTAGGTGAAAAGTGATAGAATAAGAAAAGAATTACGCTCGGTTTAACGGGAATTTGGAAAGGAGAACAAATGTATGACGAACGAAGTACGCGTGCGCTATGCGCCAAGTCCAACAGGAAATCTTCACATTGGTAACGCCCGAACTGCTTTATTTAATTACCTTTTTGCAAGAAATGCTGGAGGTAAGTTCATTATTCGTGTAGAGGATACAGATGCAAAGCGAAATGTAGAAGGTGGCGAACAAAGCCAGCTGAACTATTTAAAATGGCTCGGAATTGAATGGGACGAAGGTGCTGATGTCGGCGGTGATTATGGTCCATACCGCCAAATGGAACGTCTTGATTTATATAAAGAATATGTAGATGAACTTCTTGAAAAAGGACATGCTTATAAATGTTACATGACGGAAGAAGAACTTGACGCAGAGCGGGAAGCT
Organism: Halobacillus shinanisalinarum; assembly: GCF_022919835.1. Classification (NCBI taxonomy): domain Bacteria; kingdom Bacillati; phylum Bacillota; class Bacilli; order Caryophanales; family Bacillaceae; genus Halobacillus; species Halobacillus shinanisalinarum. The sequence continues at coordinate 2,514,537 of NZ_CP095074.1, forward strand.
CAGCGTGCTCGGGGAGAAGTACCTAAATACTCTGGCGCTCACAGTGATTTATCAGAAGAACAGATTAAGCAATTCGAAGCGGAAGGCCGTCAGCCAAGTATACGTATTCGTGTACCACAAAACAAAACTTATAAATTTAACGATCTCGTACGAGCGGATATCTCCTTCGAATCGAGTGATTTCGGCGACTGGGTTATTGTGAAGAAAAATGGTACGCCGACTTACAACTTTGCTGTTGCTATCGATGATCATTTAATGGAGATCACCCACGTGCTTCGTGGTGAAGAGCACATCTCTAATACGCCGAAGCAAATGATGGTATATGATGCATTAGGCTGGGAGCCGCCAACATTTGGCCACATGACACTTATTTTAAATGAAGACCGTAAGAAGCTAAGTAAACGTGATGAGCATATCCTGCAATTCATTGAACAATATAACAAGCTGGGGTATTTACCTGAAGCGCTATTCAATTTTATTACTCTGCTAGGCTGGTCCCCTGTAGGAGAGGAAGAAATTTTCACACAAGAACAGCTTATTGAACAATTTGATGCAAATCGCTTGTCAACGTCCCCTGCGATCTTTGATCCGGCAAAACTAAAATGGATGAACAATCAATATGTGAAGGCATCAGATTTTGACCAAGTTGTTGAGTTGACCCTCCCTCATCTTGTTGAAGCAGGTCGTTTGTCTGAAAATATGTCTGAGGGTGACCGAGCTTGGGCTCGTGAGCTTATTAGTCTCTACAAAGAGCAATTGAATTATGGTGCTGAAATCGTTGAGCTAACGGAACTCTTTTTCAAAAAAGAAATTCAGTATGATGAAGCAGCAATGGAAGTACTCCAGGGAGATCAAGTTCCAGAAGTATTGGACACTTATAAAACGAAGCTTATGGAACTTGAAGATTTCTCGCCTGCAAACATCAAGGCTCAAATTAAAGCAACTCAAAAAGAAACAGGCCATAAAGGGAAGAAGTTGTTTATGCCGATTCGTGTAGCAACAACTGGTCAAACCCACGGTCCAGAGCTGCCTGATGCCATCCACCTTCTAGGTATTGAAACGGTCACGATTCGTTTGAACGATGCTTTAAATCAGCTTCAAGCCTAAACGATTCACAAACACAATCTTTTATCATATAGTAAAGATACCTATAGGAAACGTTGAAGAGGAGAAGTAAGGAGTCAGACCCTTATGCAGAGAGAATCACCTTTGGCTGAAAGTGATTTTAAGGACGTACTTCTGAAATGCACCTTGGAGTCTGTGGCCGAACGAAGTAGGCTTGCAGCGGTACCTGCCGTTATCAGGACTAAGTGGGGATGACAACAAATCCCAAAACAGAGTGGAACCGCGCGTAACGCGTCTCTGTGCTAATAGAGCACAGAGACGCGTTTTTTATTTAAGGAAAAAATTTTAAAGGTAGTTAGTTACAAAAGGCATACCCACACATGCTTTTTAATATAAAGGAGGGGCAAGAAATGGGGCTTATGAAAATGTTTAAAGAGGATGTTGATGTAGTCTTTGATCAGGATCCGGCAGCTCGTTCTTACGTAGAAGTCATTTTGACATACTCCGGTTTGCACGCGATATGGGCACATCGAATAGCCCATGCTTTTTATAAGCGGAAATTTTTCTTTATTGCCCGAGTCATTTCTCAAGTCAGTCGTTTTTTCACGGGTATTGAAATCCATCCAGGCGCTAAAATCGGTCGTCGTTTCTTTATCGACCATGGAATGGGGGTTGTGATTGGTGAAACATGTGAAATAGGCGATAATGTGACGTTATTTCAAGGCGTAACGTTAGGCGGAACAGGGAAAGAGAAAGGAAAACGACATCCGACTCTTAAGGATAACTCCCTCGTTGCCACAGGAGCGAAGGTATTAGGATCGATCACGATTGGGGAAAATTCTAAAGTCGGGGCAGGTTCAGTCGTGCTGCATGAAGTGCCCGATAATTCAACCGTTGTCGGTATCCCAGGTCACGTCGTTGTTCAAGATGGAAAGAAAATCGGCAAAAAGGACCTCGACCATCATAAACTTCCTGATCCGGTGTATGATCGACTTGATCAACTGGAAAAAGAAATCGAATATTTGCGTAATCAAGTAGATGAGGCGGAAGGAGTCAAGCATAATGAGCATTAACGTTTACAACACACTAACAAGAACAAAAGAAGCTTTTCAACCGCTGGAAGAGGGAAAAGTGAAAATGTATGTTTGCGGCCCGACCGTTTATAACTATATTCATATCGGTAACGCTCGCCCAGCTATCGTATTTGATACAGTGCGTAGGTATTTCGAATATCGAGGCTATGAGGTCGAGTACGTGCTCAACTTTACAGATGTTGATGATAAATTAATCAAAGCAGCAAATGAAATGGGGGAAGAGGTGCCAGACATCGCTAACCGCTTCATTGAGGCATATAAAGAAGATGTCAGTGCACTGGGTGTGAAAGAAGCCGTACACCACCCTCGGGTAACGGATAACATGGAGGAAATTATTACCTTTATTAAAGGGTTAATAGAGAAAGGTTTTGCTTATGAGTCAGAGGGGGATGTTTATTTCCGCACCCGTTCTTTTGATGAATACGGGAAGCTGTCTCACCAATCGATTGATGAGCTTCGTTCAGGGGCACGGATTGAAGTGGGGGAAAAGAAAGAAAATCCACTTGACTTCACTCTCTGGAAAGAGGCGAAATCTGAAGAAATTTCCTGGGAAAGTCCTTGGGGGAAAGGACGCCCAGGCTGGCATATTGAGTGCTCCGCTATGGCTCAAAAGTATTTAGGGGACACGATCGATATCCATGCAGGAGGGCAAGATTTAACGTTTCCTCACCACGAAAATGAAATTGCCCAGTCTGAAGCAAATAACGGTGAATCCTTTGCCCGTTACTGGATGCATAATGGGTATATAAATATTGAAAATGAAAAAATGTCTAAGTCTCTAGGGAACTTTGTCCTCGCTCATGATCTTGTTCAGAAACATGACCCGCAGGTGATCCGTTTCTTTATGCTAAGTGTACAATACCGCCACCCGATTAACTTTAGTGATGAGCTTTTAGCAGGGGCCAAAAACAGCTTTGATCGAATCCGTAATGCATATGAAAACGTTCAACACCGCAAGCAATCTAGTATGAATCTACAAGAAGATACGGCTTCGTGGATGGAACAAATTGAACAGCATAAACAGCAGTTCATTGCCGAAATGGATGATGACTTTAATACAGCTAACGCGATCTCCGTGTTGTTTGATTTAACAAAATCAGCGAACCTTTATTTACAGTCAGATCAGACGAATGAAGCGGTGCTTGAGGGTTACGAACAAGCATTGAAAGAGTTGGCGGGAGTTCTAGGGCTTCAGGTTGCCCAAGAGATCGAATTGCTGGATGAAGAAGTGGATGCGTTAATTGCTGAACGCAAACAGGCTCGTAAGGATCGCAACTTTGAACGCGCGGACCAGATTCGTGATGAGTTGAAGGATCGCAACATTATCCTCGAGGACACGTCCCAAGGTACACGTTGGAAGCGGGACTGACGGGATGGCGTTAACGAATGTGAAACAAATGAAAAGCCTCGCTCTCGCCTATATGGGAGACGGGGTTTACGAATTATATGTCCGCAAGCACTTACTTGAAAAAGGTGAAATTAAACCACAGGAACTGCATAAGGCGGCTGTTAGGTTTGTGTCAGCTAAATCACAGGCGAAAGTCGTACAAGCATGGCAAGATGGGGATTTTTTAACCGAAGAAGAGGCAGGCGTACTCAGGCGTGGCCGCAACGCAAAGTCTGGATCCGTGCCGAAGAATACGAACGTGCAAACCTATCGCTACTCAACGGCATTTGAAGCAGTTCTTGGCTATCATTATTTAGCAGGTCATGAGGAGCGTCTGAATGAACTGATAGCGAGTGCCATTGATCTCGTTGAAGAAAGGAGCGAAAGCGATGAATGATGAATGGATTATCGGCAAGAACAGTGTACAGGAAGCGTTAAGGTCAGGACGTTCAATCAACAAAGTGCTCGCCTCAGATCAGCTTCAGCATCAGGCTTTAAAGAAGCTCGAACAGCTTGCCAAAGAAAACGGCATCATTGTCCAGCGTGTCCCAAAGAAAAAGATTGATCAGCTTGTTGATGGAAATCACCAAGGGGTAGCTGCTGCTGTGGCTGCTTATGAATACAGTGATATCGATGATTTGTTCGCCCGAGCTGAAGACAAAGGGGAGACCCCTTTTTTCATTATTTTAGATGAGATTGAAGACCCTCACAACTTAGGATCGATTTTACGAACGGCAGATGCGAGCGGAGCACATGGCGTCATTATTCCTAAGCGCAGGTCTGTTGGTTTAACAACTACGGTAGCCAAAACGTCCACTGGGGCGATTGAATATATCCCCGTAGCCCGTGTAACTAATCTTTCCCGTACGATAGATGAACTGAAGGAGCGGTTCGTTTGGGTGGTTGGAACAGATGCTGAGGGCACAGAGGATTACCGGCAAATGGATGGAAACATGGCCATCGCTCTTGTCATCGGTAGTGAAGGGAAGGGGATGAGCCGCCTAACGAAGGAGAAGTGTGACTGGATGGTGCGTCTGCCTATGGCTGGACAAGTCACCTCCTTGAATGCGTCGGTTGCTGCTTCCCTATTGATGTATGAAGTTTATAGAAAACGTCACCCTGTTGGTGAGTAGCGATGGTAGTCTTACTAGTCGATGGGTATAACATCATTGGAGCCTGGCCGGAGCTTAAAGGTTTAAAGGATCGAGACCTTAGCCAGGCCAGGGATCTTTTGATCGAACGGATGGCCGAATACCAGGCCTACACTGGTGACCGTGTGATTATTGTATTTGATGCGTATCATGTGAGAGGGCTTGGAAAGAAGCAAAACAATTTTAAGGTAGAAGTGATTTATACAAAAGAAAACGAAACAGCTGATGAACGGATCGAAAAACTTGCTGGAAATTTAACAGATGTGCGGACAAAAGTTTACGTTGCTACTTCAGATTATGCAGAACAGCGCACAATTTTTGCCCAAGGGGCTTTTAGGAAATCAGCAAGGGAGTTACACATCGAAGTGGCGAATATTCAAAGCGAAATAAAAAAAGATGTAGAATCCCATAAGAGGGTTCAATATCAGCCTAAGATTCCGATAAATAAGGAGATACGTGATATTTTTGAGAAGTGGCGCAGAGGGGATAAATAACCAAGAGATGTTGACGTTTCTGAAGCGCTTACTGTATAATATTTCTATATTTACGTACCATGTCGGAGGGATCCTGAGTGAGCATCGGACAAACTGAGGCAGGCATCAAGGAGCTGGATCTTGACAAACTGGATGATGAAGTAATCATTGAACGAATTAACCAGGGAGAGATTCAGGCTTTGGATTATTTAATTAATAAATACAAGAATTTCGTTCGCGCAAAAGCTCGAACTTATTTTCTTATTGGTGCAGATCGAGAAGACATCGTCCAAGAAGGGATGATCGGCCTGTATAAGGCCATTCGTGACTATCAAGAGGACAAATTATCTTCGTTTAAAGCTTTCGCAGAATTGTGTGTTACCCGTCAAATTATTACCGCAATTAAGACCGCCACAAGACAAAAACACATTCCACTTAATTCCTATGTTTCCTTAGATAAACCTATTTTTGATGAAGAATCCGATCGTACACTATTAGATGTTATCGCTGGTTCTAAGGCGATCGACCCACAAGAACTTATGGTTAACAAAGAAAAGTTCGGCGATATGGAAGAAAAAATCTCTGAATTATTAAGCGAATTAGAGCAAAAGGTGCTCGCGCTATATTTGGATGGGCAGTCCTATCAGGAAATTTCTGTTGAGTTGAAACGCCATGTAAAGTCCATCGATAACGCTCTCCAGCGTGTCAAAAGAAAACTAGAAAAGTACTTGGAAGTGAGCGAAATTACGCTTTGAAGTATAATTGACACGCACATGAAAGCGTGCTACATTTATGAAAGTGATTAAACCTCTAGTGTGAGGTGATACTAACGATGACTACGAAAATTATTCTAGCTTGCGTACAATGTCAAAGTCGCAATTATAGTACTCATAAAAATCGATCAAATCAATCTGAGCGTTTAGAGGTTCGTAAGTTTTGCAAAACGTGTAAAACTCATACACTGCATCGTGAAACGAAATAGGATGAAGCCGGCAGGCATAAGTTTGGAGGTAGTGTCACATGTTTAAATTCTTCAAGAACGTTGCTCGTGAAATGCGTAAGGTAAGCTGGCCTAAAGGGCACGAACTTACGAGGTACACCATCACCGTTTTAGGAACCGTAGCTTTCGTTGCTGTGTTTTTTGCAGTCGTTGATCTAGGAATCTCTCAGGTACTTGAACTCATTTCTAAATAATAGTACAGTCTAAACTGTGATATAATATATAATAGCCTTGCAACAAAAACCCGTTTAACGGGTTTTTTATGTTGGACTAATTTAAATACTTTCGATAAGGGAGGGAAGGGCAAGCCACTTGTCCTGTATGAATGGAAAAAAGATGGTATGTGGTTCACACCTATTCAGGTTATGAAAACAAAGTAAGAGCCAATTTAGAGAAACGTGTCGAATCTATGGGAATGGAGGATAAGATCTTCCGCGTTCTTGTCCCTGAAGACGAAGAAACTGAAATTAAGAATGGAAAGCGTAAAGTCGCCAAGAAAAAAGTTTTTCCTGGTTATGTACTAGCTGAAATGGTGATGACGGATGATTCTTGGTATGTGGTTCGTAATACACCAGGTGTCACTGGATTCGTTGGGTCTACTGGTTCTGGTTCTAAACCAATCCCTCTCTTGCCTGAAGAAGTGGAAACGGTGCTTAAGCGCATGGGTATGGACAAGCCCGTACCTGCAGAGGTAGACTTTGAGGTGAAAGAAAGTGTGAAGGTTACGGAAGGTCCTTTCGCAAACTTCACGGGGTCAATTGAACATATCGATGTAGACAAGCAAAAGGTGAAGGTTCACGTCAATATGTTTGGTCGGGAAACACCGGTGGAATTAGATTTTTCTCAGATTGAGAAACTATAAATTATTGTTCCCTCTTGCATTATGTTTTAATAGATGCTAAAATTTTTATGTTCTTTATGTGCCTCTTAAAAGGGGCGTTGATGCATATTTGAGATGAGTGGGAGGGGTAAACCCTATTACCACATCACGGACTTTAAGGAGGTGTGTCTCGTGGCTAAAAAAGTTATTAAGGTTGTTAAGCTTCAGATCCCAGCAGGTAAAGCTAACCCAGCACCGCCAGTAGGACCGGCGCTAGGTCAAGCAGGTATCAATATCATGGGTTTCTGTAAGGAGTTTAACGCTAAAACGCAAGATCAAGCGGGTATGATTATTCCGGTTGAAATCTCGGTTTTTGAAGACCGTTCATTTACATTTGTTACAAAAACTCCGCCAGCTGCCGTTCTTCTTAAGAAAGCAGCAGGTATCGAATCAGGTTCAGGCGAGCCGAACCGTAACAAGGTAGCTGCCGTTAAGCGTGATCAAGTTCGCGAAATCGCGGAAACGAAAATGCCTGACTTAAATGCTGCTGACGTTGAGGCTGCAATGCGCATGGTTGAAGGTACAGCGCGCAGTATGGGAATCACAGTTGAAGACTAATCCCACAGCGTCACTCTGATGGAGTTAAAGGTTGCGAGAAAGGAAATTTCCTTGCTATCGCAACCTTTATTCGTGGGAGGTTAATCCGTTAAAACCACAACAAGGAGGAAATAAAATGGCTAAAAAAACGAAGAAACAACAAGAACTTCTTAAACTTGTTGATCGTACGAAATCATACGATGCACAAGAAGCAATTAGTCTTGTAAAAGAAACATCTAAAGCAAACTTTGATGAAACCGTTGAAGCTGCTTTCCGTCTAGGTGTTGATCCTAAGAAAGCGGACCAACAAATTCGTGGAGCTATGGTGCTTCCACACGGTACTGGTAAAACACAAAGCGTTCTTGTTTTCGCTAAAGGTGATAAAGCGAAGGAAGCAGAAGCTGCTGGTGCAGACTACGTTGGAGAACAGGACCTTATTAACAAAATTAATCAAGGTTGGTTTGAGTTTGATGTCGTTGTCGCTACTCCTGACATGATGGCTGAAGTTGGTAAACTTGGTCGAGTCCTAGGACCTAAAGGGCTTATGCCAAACCCTAAAACAGGAACCGTTACGTTTGAAGTAGAGAAAGCGGTAAACGAAATCAAAGCAGGTAAAGTAGAATACCGCGTCGACAAAGCGGCTAACATTCATGTGCCAATTGGTAAGTCTTCTTTTGATGCAGAGAAGCTTAAAGAAAACTTCGATGCAATCACAGAAGCGTTGGTAAAAGCTAAACCTCAAGCTGCTAAAGGGGTTTACATGCGTAATGCAGCCGTTTCTTCAACAATGGGACCTGGCATCAAAGTTGACGTTTCAAACTACGTTAAGTAATAATTTAAATGTTGACTTTCCGTTTCTAGTTTTTTATAATTAGAAATGTTGTATAAATCGATTACGTTATACCGTAGACAGTAGGTGCGATCAATCGCTTAATTTTCCTACCGAGGTGTGTGAATAGACAGGACAGGATCCTGTTCTGACATACGTACCTCCATGTCTAGTGGGGGTACTTTTTTGTGTCAACCTTTTATAGACCTTGGCACCAGAAGCGGTATGATGATAAGTCAATAGGAGGTGGAACGATGAGCAAAATTATCGAGCAGAAACAGCAGGTTGTTGCTGAAATTGCTGACAAGTTTCGTAACAGTAAATCTGCAGTACTTGTAGATTACCGCGGTCTTGATGTAGCAGAAGTAACAGAACTTCGTATGCAGCTTCGTGAAGCTGGTGTAGACTTCAAAGTGTACAAAAACACAATGACTCGCCGTGCTGTACGAGATGCTGAGCTTGCAGAACTTGAGGAGGTTCTAGTTGGACCTACAGCTCTTGCGTTTAGTGAGGATGACGCTGTATCCCCAGCAAGAATTCTTAATAACTTTGCCAAAGATCACGATAATCTTGAACTTAAAGGCGGCGTGATTGAAGGACAAGTAGCGACTCTTGAACAAATCAAAGAACTTGCAACCCTTCCAAACTACGAAGGTCTTGTATCTATGTTCCTAAGCGTGCTTCAAGCACCTATTCGCAACTTCGCTTACGCTACAAAAGCAATTGCCGATCAAAAAGAAGAAGAAAGCGCGTAAGTCAGCGTTCGTTTTTGCAAAATAAATTATTATATAAAATCTAAGGAGGAAATTTCTCATGTCTAATGAACAAATTATCGAAGCGATCAAAGAGATGTCCGTTCTTGAGCTTAACGACCTAGTTAAAGCAATTGAAGAAGAATTTGGTGTATCTGCTGCAGCTCCAGTTGCAGCTGGCGGTGCTGCTGCGGGTGGCGAAGCTGAAGAAGAACAAACTGAATTTGATGTAGTACTAGAATCTGCTGGAAGCTCTAAAATTAAAGTTGTTAAAGCGGTTCGCGAAATCACTGGTCTTGGCCTTAAAGATGCAAAAGATCTAGTTGACAATGCACCTGGTGCTATTAAAGAAGGCGTAGCTAAAGAAGAAGCTGAAGAAGTGAAATCTAAGCTTGAAGAGGCTGGCGCTTCTGTAGAAGTTAAGTAATCGTACCTGTTTAAGTAAAGCTCGCTGACTATCGGCGAGCTTTCTTTATCTTCTTTTATCCTACAGTGAAACAGAGTCTTTGAAAGCTCTATCTACCGTCAAAAGAAGGTGTTCCGTATGTCTGAGCATTATTATTCAAAGAAAACAAACGCTAAGAGTGATGAACGTACATGGTCATTTTTGTTAAGGGGAACGTCTTTAACTTTTACAACAGACCATGCTGTTTTTTCTAAAGGAGAAGTAGACTTTGGTTCACGGCTTCTCATTGAGACGTTTGAAGTGCCGGTTGTTGATGGAGACTTGCTTGATCTTGGATGCGGATACGGGCCAATCGGTTTATCGTTAGCCAAGGATTTAAGTGAACGTCACGTATGGCTGGTCGATGTGAACGAGCGAGCTTTAGAGCTGTCAAGAAAGAATGCCGTACAAAATCAACTAGAAAACGTGTCAATTAAAGAGAGTGATCGCTTCTCTAGCATTAAAGAGAACCAGTTTGCTGCAATCTTAACGAACCCGCCGATCCGTGCTGGAAAGAGAACGGTACACGCTATGTTTGAAGATGCACATGAAGCCCTTGTGGATCAAGGTGAACTATGGGTTGTCATTCAAAAGAAACAAGGTGCTCCTTCAGCCAAAGAGAAGCTGAAGGAATGGTTCGGTAATGTAGAAGTCATCGTGAAGCAAAAGGGCTACTATATATTGAAAGCAAAAAAGTTTGACCGCTCTATTGATTTGTGCTAGTATTGAAAAATGCCAATATGACCTTTGTGTTGTCAAGTCCTTTTTTCATTAAATTGAATAAATTTTTGATAGAAGGATAGAATGGTAAATCGAACATGCAAAATGAAATGAGGTTTTTGGTTGAAAACCCTTTTTCCTTTTTGTCTAACGTTAGAGAGAAATGAAGAAACACCATCCGCTTACAAGGATGTTTACAATAGTGCTTGTGGCAAGATCAACCGCAAGCCTGTTCGGCATGTCTTTGCCGAACCCTTTTTTCGTTATAAAATTGCTTGATTTGAGGGGTGAATCAGTTGACAGGTCAACTAGTTCAATACGGACGGCACCGCCAACGCAGAAGTTATGCACGTATCAGTGAAGTATTAGAGTTACCAAACTTAATCGAGATTCAAACCGCGTCTTATGATTGGTTTTTACAAGAAGGTTTGAAAGAAATGTTTAAAGACATTTCACCGATTGAAGATTTCACAGGTAACCTATCACTTGAGTTTGTAGACTATAGTCTTGGCGAGCCGAAGTATCCAGTAGATGAGTCAAAAGATCGAGACGTAACATACAACGCACCGCTTCGTGTGAAAGTTCGTCTTCTAAACAATGAAACAGGCGAAGTAAAGGAACAAGAAGTATTTATGGGAGACTTCCCGCTAATGACAGACACAGGTACCTTTATTATTAATGGTGCTGAGCGTGTTATCGTTTCACAGCTTGTTCGCTCTCCAAGTGTATATTTCAATAAAAAGATTGATAAAAACGGTAAGAGAGGCGTATCCGCTACAGTAATTCCAAACCGCGGAGCATGGCTTGAGTTCGAAACGGATGCCAAAGATGTTGTTCACGTTCGTATCGACCGGACTCGTAAACTTCCGATTACCGTGTTATTACGTGCTCTAGGCTTTGGAACAGATCAAGAAATTACCGATCTGATTGGTGATAATGAGTACTTGAAAAACACGTTAGAAAAGGACAACACTGAGAATAGTGAGAAAGCATTACTCGAAATTTATGAGCGTCTACGCCCGGGCGAGCCGCCTACAGTAGAGAATGCGAAGAGCTTACTCGTATCCCGTTTCTTTGACCCGAAACGTTATGACCTTGCACGCGTAGGTCGTTATAAAATGAATAAAAAGCTCCACATTAAAGACCGTCTATTTAATCAAACATTAGCAGAAACGCTCGTAGATGAAGAGACAGGTGAAGTACTAGCAGAAAAAGGTGCTAAAATCGACCGTCGTTTGTTGGATAAATTAATTCCTCATTTCGATAACGAAGAGGAAACGACAAGTGAGCGCCTGTTAGACCCATCTGATGGTGTGCTTGAAGAGCCAATCCGTGTTCAGTCTGTCAAGATTGTAGACCCGACTGATCCAGAAGGTGAACGCTCTATTAATGTAATTGGAAACGCCAATATCGATCGTGGTGTGAAGAACATTACACCAGCAGATATTATCTCTTCCATCAGCTATTTCTTCAATTTGCTCCACACGGTTGGCGGAACGGACGACATTGACCATTTAGGTAACCGTCGTCTACGTTCAGTTGGGGAATTGCTTCAGAACCAATTCCGTATTGGGTTATCTCGTATGGAGCGTGTGGTTCGTGAGCGGATGTCCATCCAGGACACATCTTCTATTACACCGCAGCAATTGATTAATATTAGACCGGTGATTGCATCGATTAAAGAGTTCTTTGGGAGCTCGCAACTTTCACAGTTCATGGACCAAACGAACCCGCTTGCTGAACTGACACACAAACGTCGTTTGTCAGCACTAGGACCCGGCGGTCTAACACGTGAACGCGCCGGCTTTGAAGTTCGTGACGTACACTACTCTCACTATGGGCGTATGTGTCCGATCGAAACTCCAGAAGGGCCGAATATCGGGTTAATTAACTCTTTATCTTCCTATGCAAAAGTTAACGAATTTGGTTTTATTGAAACACCGTATCGCCGTGTCGATCCAGAAACTAATAAGGTAACGGCGCAGATTGATTACTTGACTGCAGACGAAGAGGACAACTATGTAGTCGCACAAGCCAACGCGAAGCTTGATGAAGATGGTTCTTTCCAAGATGAAGAGGTTATTTCTCGTTTCCGTGGGGAAAACACAGTCGTTAGCCGTGATCGTCTTGATTACATGGATGTATCGCCAAAACAAGTTGTTTCTGCAGCAACTGCATGTATTCCTTTCCTAGAAAACGATGACTCCAACCGTTCTCTCATGGGTGCAAACATGCAGCGTCAAGCAGTGCCATTGCTTAAGCCCGATGCACCAATTGTCGGTACTGGAATGGAATATGTATCCGGAAAAGATTCCGGTGCTGCTGTCATTTGTCATCATGAAGGTGTTGTTGAACGCGTTGAAGCGAAAGAGGTTCTGGTACGCCGTATTTCCGAGGTTGATGGCAAGGAGGTAGAAGGTGACCTAGACCGCTATCGCTTACAGAAGTTTATCCGTTCAAACCAGGGAAGCTGCTACAACCAGCGTCCAATCGTTTCTAAAGGGGATCGTGTAACAAAAGGTGAAATCCTTGCTGACGGTCCATCGATGGATATGGGTGAGCTTGCCTTAGGTCAAAACCCACTTGTTGCCTTTATGACATGGGATGGTTATAACTATGAGGATGCCATCATCATGAGCGAACGCCTTGTGAAAGATGATGTATATACATCCATTCATATAGAAGAATATGAGTCCGAAGCTCGTGATACGAAGCTTGGACCAGAAGAAATCACTCGTGACATTCCTAACGTTGGCGAAGATGCCCTTCGTGACTTGGATGAGCGCGGGATCATCCGCGTTGGAGCTGAAGTGAGTGACGGAGATCTTCTAGTCGGAAAAGTAACACCTAAAGGGGTTACTGAATTGTCCGCTGAGGAACGTCTCCTACACGCAATTTTCGGTGAAAAAGCACGTGAAGTTCGAGACACTTCTCTTCGCGTACCACATGGAGCAGGCGGAATTGTACTTGATGTGAAGATCTTCAACCGTGAAGACGGCGATGAGCTCCCACCAGGTGTAAACCAATTGATTCGTGCCTACATCGTTCAGAAGCGTAAAATTTCTGAAGGGGATAAAATGGCGGGGCGTCACGGGAACAAAGGGGTTATATCTAAGATTCTCCCTGAAGAAGATATGCCATATCTGCCAGACGGAACACCTGTTGATGTCATGCTTAACCCTCTAGGGGTTCCATCTCGTATGAACATCGGTCAAGTACTTGAGTTGCATTTGGGAATGGCTGCACGTCAGCTTGGAACTCGTGTAGCTACACCAGTATTTGATGGTGCTCGTGAGGAAGATGTATGGGAAACACTAGAAGAAGCAGGGATGTCGCGTGATGCGAAAACAATCCTTTATGATGGACGTACAGGGGAACCATTTGATAACCGTGTATCTGTTGGTGTCATGTACATGATCAAGCTGGCACACATGGTTGATGATAAATTACACGCCCGCTCTACTGGACCATACTCTCTTGTAACGCAGCAACCGCTTGGTGGTAAAGCGCAATTCGGTGGACAGCGTTTCGGTGAGATGGAAGTATGGGCGCTAGAGGCATATGGTGCTGCTTATACACTACAAGAAATCCTTACGGTCAAGTCTGATGATGTAGTCGGTCGTGTGAAGACGTATGAAGCGATCGTTAAAGGTGATAACGTTCCAGAGCCAGGTGTCCCAGAATCCTTTAAAGTTCTTATTAAGGAGCTTCAAAGTCTGGGTATGGATGTGAAAATTCTATCTGGTGACGAGAAGGAAATCGAAATGCGAGATATTGAAGAGGAACAAACCAAGGAATCTGAGAACTTGAACATGGAAGAATAATAGGCGAGATTGTGTTCTGAGCTTAGGGTAGAACCTGGACACTGAAAGGGAGGTAGGCCCCTTGCTAGATGTAAATAACTTTGAGTATATGAAAATTGGCTTGGCTTCGCCGGACAAGATCCGTTCTTGGTCATATGGCGAGGTTAAGAAACCAGAAACAATTAACTATCGTACGTTGAAGCCTGAGAAAGACGGCTTATTCTGTGAACGGATTTTCGGTCCACAGAAAGACTGGGAATGCCACTGTGGGAAATACAAGCGCGTGCGTTACAAGGGCGTTGTTTGTGACCGCTGTGGTGTTGAAGTAACCAAAGCGAAAGTACGCCGTGAGCGTATGGGGCACTTGGAATTAGCTGCCCCTGTCTCTCACATTTGGTATTTCAAAGGTATCCCAAGCCGCATGGGACTCGTTCTTGACATGTCCCCACGTGCCTTGGAAGAAGTCATTTATTTTGCGGCATATATCGTAACGGATCCAGGTGAAACGGCATTAGACAAGAAACAGCTGCTTTCTGAGAAAGAATATCGCTCATACCGTGAAAAGTTTGGCCAAGGGTTCCAAGCCGCCATGGGTGCAGAAGCGATTCGTAAGCTTCTATTTGATATTGATCTTAATGGTGAGGTAGATACACTAAAAGAAGAGCTTAAAACAGCACAAGGGCAACGTCGTACCCGGGCGATTAAGCGTCTTGAAGTACTTGAGTCCTTCCGTAACTCAGGAAATGACCCATCATGGATGATCTTAGACGTTCTTCCGGTCATACCACCTGAATTACGTCCGATGGTCCAGCTTGACGGCGGTCGTTTTGCTACGTCTGACCTTAATGATCTTTACCGTCGTGTAATCAATCGTAACAACCGCCTTAAGCGTCTGTTAGATCTTGGAGCACCAACGATTATCGTTCAGAACGAGAAGCGTATGCTGCAAGAAGCTGTCGATGCTCTCATCGATAACGGTCGCCGTGGTCGTCCAGTTACTGGTCCAGGGAATCGTCCGCTTAAATCCCTTTCTCACATGCTAAAAGGGAAGCAAGGTCGTTTCCGCCAAAACTTACTTGGTAAACGTGTTGACTATTCAGGGCGTTCTGTAATCGTTGTAGGACCAAGCCTGAAAATGTATCAGTGTGGTCTTCCGAAAGAGATGGCTCTTGAACTGTTTAAACCGTTTGTTATGAAAGAGCTTGTTTCACGCGGCTTAGCCCACAATATTAAATCAGCCAAACGTAAAATTGAGCGTATACACCCTGAAGTATGGGACGTTCTCGAAGATGTTATTAAAGAACACCCTGTTTTGCTGAACCGTGCACCAACATTGCACCGTCTCGGTATTCAGGCATTCGAACCAACACTTGTAGAAGGTCGTGCCATTCGCCTTCACCCGCTCGTATGTACAGCTTATAATGCTGACTTTGATGGTGACCAAATGGCTGTTCACGTACCATTGTCTTCTGAAGCACAAGCAGAGGCTCGTATCTTAATGCTAGCTGCTCAAAACATCCTTAACCCTAAAGATGGGAAGCCAGTTGTTACACCTTCCCAGGATATGGTGCTAGGGAACTATTACCTTACACTTGAACGTGCCGAGGCCGTTGGCGAAGGAATGGTCTTTAAAGATCTAAACGAAGCCATCATGTCTTATCAAAATGGGTATACGCATTTGCATACACGTGTAGCTGTTCAAGCCAGCTCATTGAAAAATGAAACGTTTACTGAAAAGCAACAGCAACAATTATTGCTGACTACAGTAGGGAAGCTGATCTTTAACGAGATGCTCCCGAGTTCATTCCCTTATATGAATGAACCGACTCAGGAGAATCTGGAAGTGAAAACCTCAGACCGCTTCTTTGTTGAAAAAGGAACGGACATTAAAAAAGAGATCGCTAGCCGAGAGGAAGTTCTTCCGTTCAAGAAGGGAATTCTTGGTGACATTATCGCGGAGGTATTTAAACGCTTCTCGATCAGCGAAACCTCTAAAATGCTTGACCGTATGAAGGATCTTGGTTTTGCTTACTCTACAAAAGCTGGTATTACTGTCGGTGTATCCGACGTCGTTGTACTTCCTGAGAAACAAGAAATTCTTGAGGAAGCACAAGCTAAAGTAGATAAAGTTCTGAAGCAATTCCGTCGGGGTCTAATTACGGAAGAAGAGCGCTATGACCGAGTCATTGAAATATGGTCAGCGTGTAAAGATGATATTCAAGACCGCCTAATGCAGTCGTTGAATCCGCGCAACCCAATCTTTATGATGAGTGACTCTGGTGCTCGTGGTAACGCATCAAACTTTACCCAGCTTGCTGGTATGCGTGGTTTGATGGCTAACCCGGCTGGTCGAATCATTGAACTGCCGATTAAGTCAAGCTTCCGTGAAGGATTGACGGTACTTGAGTACTTCATCTCAACACACGGTGCACGTAAAGGTCTTGCCGACACAGCACTGAAAACAGCTGACTCGGGTTACCTTACTCGTCGACTTGTTGACGTAGCTCAGGATGTCATCGTTCGTGAAGATGATTGCGGAACGGACCGCGGTCTTCCTGTAAGTTCTCTAAGAGAAGGAACGGAAATGATCGAGCCATTGATCGATCGTCTAATCGGACGGACAGCTTTCCAAACTGTTAAGCACCCTGAAACTGGTGAAATTCTTGCACAGCGTAATGAGGTAATCTTTGAGGATGCAGCGAAGCAAATCGTTGATTCAGGTGTTGAAAAAGTTGTAATTCGTTCAGCATTTACTTGTAATACGAAACACGGCGTGTGTAAGAAATGCTACGGACGTAACCTTGCCACAGGTGACGAAGTCGAAGTTGGAGAAGCTGTGGGGATCATTGCTGCCCAATCCATCGGTGAACCAGGTACACAGCTTACAATGCGTACCTTCCACACAGGTGGTGTAGCAGGGGATGACATTACACAGGGTCTTCCGCGTATCCAAGAGATCGTTGAAGCACGTAATCCAAAAGGTCAAGCTGTTATAACTGAAATTGCCGGTACCGTTCATGAAATCAACGAGGTGAAAGAAAAACAAGAAATCGTTGTTCAAGGATCTGTAGAGACTCGTTCTTATACAGCACCATACGGCTCTAGACTAAGAGTAACGGAAGGTGATGAAGTCGAAGCCGGTGAAGCACTGACTGAAGGTTCCATTGATCCGAAAGAACTATTAAGTGTTCAAGGTTTAGATGGGGTACAAGAATATCTTCTTAAAGAAGTTCAGAAGGTATATCGTATGCAAGGGGTTGAGATTTCCGATAAGCACGTAGAAGTTATGGTTCGCCAAATGCTGCGTAAAGTTAGAGTGCTTGACTCTGGAGATACGGATGTACTGCCTGGATCACTTCTTGAGATTCACCAATTCAAAGAAGCAAACCAGAGAGTTCTTATGGAAGGTGGCCAGCCGGCTGTCGGTCGTCCGGTTATTCTTGGTATTACCAAAGCGTCACTTGAAACAGACAGCTTCTTATCTGCAGCGTCCTTCCAGGAAACAACACGTGTCCTGACAGATGCAGCGATCAAAGGTAAGCGTGATGAATTACTCGGACTGAAGGAGAACGTTATTATTGGTAAACTGGTTCCAGCCGGTACGGGTATGACAAGGTACCGCAAGATTCAGGCACAGTCTGAAGCTAAAGAAGAGACTGAAACCGTTGAAGAAGTAACACAGCCATAAAGTCATAACAATTAACACAGGATAAATGGAAGGGAAGCATCTTCTTTCAAAAACTATCAAAAATGCAGTTGACATGAATTTTGGGTAGTGATAATATAAGCAAGGTGCTTCCGTTTATCCTTGTTACTTTGGAGGATATGAAGATGTCTTATGAAAAAGTAGCACAGGCTAAATCTGATATAGTCATTGGAACCAAACAAACACTTAAAGCTATGAAAAATGGCGAAGTGAACCACGTCATCACAGCTGATGATGCTGATCAGTTTATGACAATGAAAGTAGCCAAACTAGCTGCACAAATGAATATTCCTCATACGAACGTTGCTTCGATGGAGGAACTAGGGAATGCGTGTGGAATTGATGTTGGGGCTGCTACAGTGGCGATAAAGCAATAAAGTTTTGGCGTTCAATCGCGAAAGCTTTGTTTTTTGCCTTTTTATGAACCACCTGGATGTGTGGGATTTGAAAAACCTTGAAGGGAGGATATTAATTATGCCAACTATAAATCAATTAGTACGTAGAGGACGCGTAAGTAAAAGTAGAAAGTCTGATTCTCCTGCTTTGAACAAAGGCTTCAATAGCTATAAAAAGCGTATGACTGATCAGTCTTCTCCACAAAAACGTGGTGTTTGCACGCGTGTAGGTACGATGACACCTAAGAAACCGAACTCTGCACTTCGTAAATATGCACGTGTTCGCCTAACTAACCAACTAGAAGTTAACGCCTACATTCCTGGCATCGGCCACAACCTACAAGAACACAGTGTTGTTCTTATCCGTGGCGGACGTGTTAAGGACTTACCTGGTGTGCGTTATCACATCGTACGCGGTGCATTAGACACTGCAAGCGTTGACGGTCGTATGCAAGGACGTTCTAAATACGGTACGAAGAAACCTAAAAAATAATAGATGCAAACGATATGTGTCTTAAACTAACAATTAAGGAAAGGAGGGGAACATATGCCACGTAAAGGTCCAGTAGCTAAACGTGATGTGTTACCAGATCCAATGTATAATTCTAAGCTTGTTACTCGTTTGATCAACCAAATCATGGTGAATGGTCAGCGCGGTAAAGCTCAGAAAATTCTTTATAAATCATTTGAACTTGTTCAGGAACGTAGCGGAAATGAAGCTATGGAAACTTTCGAACAAGCGATGAAAAATGTAATGCCAGTACTAGAGGTTCGTGCTCGTCGTGTAGGTGGTTCTAATTACCAAGTACCTGTTGAGGTTCGCCCTGAACGTCGTCAAGCACTAGGTTTACGTTTCATTGTGAACTATGCGCGTCTACGCGGAGAGAAAACAATGGAAGAACGCCTAGCTAACGAAATTCTAGACGCAGGTAATAATACAGGTGCTGCCGTTAAGCGCCGTGAAGACATGCACAAAATGGCGGAAGCAAACAAAGCATTCGCTCACTACCGTTGGTAATCATCTGCGGAATAAACTTTCAATCAGGAAGGAGAAAAAATCATGCCTAGAGAGTTCTCCTTGGAAAAGACCCGTAATATCGGAGTTATGGCACACATTGATGCCGGTAAAACGACTGCTACCGAGCGTATTCTTTTCTATACAGGACGAATCCATAAAATTGGTGAAACTCACGAAGGAGCTTCACAAATGGACTGGATGGAGCAGGAACAAGAGCGCGGAATCACCATTACTTCCGCAGCAACAACTGCTCAGTGGAAAGACCACCGTATTAACATCATTGATACACCAGGACACGTAGACTTCACAGTAGAGGTTGAACGTTCCCTGCGTGTACTTGATGGCTCTGTAGCCGTACTTGATGCTCAGTCTGGTGTTGAACCACAAACTGAAACAGTATGGCGTCAGGCAACAACATATGGTGTTCCACGTATCGTATTTGTAAACAAAATGGACAAAATTGGTGCAGATTTCATTTATTCCTTAGGTACGTTGAAAGACCGCCTTGGAGCAAATGCTGCAGCAGTACAACTTCCGATTGGTGCTGAAGATGACTTCGAAGGAATCATCGACCTAGTAACAATGGAAGCCTACTACTACATGGATGACCTTGGAACTCGTGCAGAAGCACGCGAAATTCCCGATGAGTACAAAGAGCAAGCTGAAGAGTATCATGGCAAGCTAATTGAAGCTGTAGCTGAACTTGATGAAGACTTGATGATGAAGTACTTAGAAGGAGAGGAATTCACTACAGAAGAGCTTAAGGAAGCTATCCGTACTGCAACTCTAACGGTGGATTTTTATCCGGTATTCTGTGGATCTGCTTTTAAAAACAAAGGTGTTCAGCTTTTGATTGATGGGGTTATTGACTATCTTCCATCACCATTGGATGTACCCCCAATCGAAGGTCACGTACCACAAACGGAAGAGCAAGTTGTCCGTAAAGCTGACGACAAAGAACCATTCTCTGCATTGGCCTTTAAGGTTGCAACAGACCCTTACGTTGGTAAGCTAACCTTCTTCCGAGTGTATTCAGGTACACTTAACTCTGGTTCATATGTTAAGAACTCTACGAAAGATAAGCGTGAGCGTGTTGGTCGTATCCTGCAAATGCATGCCAACTCTCGTGAAGAGATTTCAACAGTATATGCCGGGGATATTGCCGGTGCTGTCGGACTTAAAGACACAGGCACTGGGGATACAATATGTGATGAAAAGAGTCTAGTTATTCTTGAGTCTATGGAATTCCCTGAACCTGTTATTGATGTTGCGATTGAGCCTAAATCCAAGGCCGATCAAGACAAAATGTCAATAGCACTTGGTAAACTTGCTGAAGAAGATCCAACGTTCCGTACGGAAACTAATGTGGAGACTGGCCAAACAATCATTGGTGGTATGGGTGAACTTCACCTTGACATCATCGTTGACCGTCTACGTCGTGAGTTTAAGGTGGATGCGAACATTGGTGCTCCGCAGGTTGCTTATCGTGAAACATTCCGCGGCAGTGCGGAAGTTGAAGGTAAATTCGTACGTCAGTCCGGTGGACGTGGACAGTTCGGTCACGTTTGGGTTAAATTCGAACCAAACGAAGAAGGCGCTGGATACGAATTCGTAAACAAAATCGTTGGTGGAGTTGTACCACGTGAATACATTCCATCTGTAGAAGCTGGTATAAGAGATTCTATGGAAAACGGTGTACTTGCCGGTTACCCAATGGTTGACATCAAAGCTACCCTATATGATGGGTCTTATCACGATGTTGACTCCAATGAAATGGCTTTTAAAGTAGCTGCTTCAATGGCACTTAAAGAGGCAAAAAACAAATGTAAACCAGTTCTTCTTGAACCAATGATGAAAGTTGAAATTGTTATTCCTGAAGAATACATGGGTGATATCATGGGTGACGTAACTTCTCGTCGTGGACGTGTTGAAGGTATGGAAACTCGAGGTACTGCTCAGGTTGTTAAATCATTCGTACCACTATCCGAAATGTTTGGTTATGCAACATCTCTCCGCTCAAACACACAAGGACGTGGAACGTACACGATGCACTTTAACCACTATGAAGAAGTTCCGAAGAGTATTTCTGAGGAAATCATCAAGAAAAATGCTGGTGCATAATTGATTTTTTTGTTAAGTTCAAGTATAACTTGTAATGTAACCATAGGAAGGTAGAATTCTTCCTATGGCTTCATATAAAATTAATTCGAAAATAACACTGTTATTTATTTAAAGGAGGAAATATACAATGGGTAAAGAAAAATTTGACCGGTCCAAATCCCACGTAAACATTGGTACTATTGGACACGTTGACCACGGTAAAACAACATTAACTGCAGCAATCACTACTGTACTTCACAAGAAATCCGGTGAAGGCTCTGCGATGGCTTACGATATGATCGATGGTGCTCCAGAGGAACGTGAGCGTGGAATCACTATCTCCACTGCACACGTAGAGTACGAAACTGAAGCCCGTCACTATGCTCACGTTGACTGCCCAGGTCACGCTGACTATGTTAAAAACATGATCACTGGTGCTGCACAAATGGACGGAGCTATCCTAGTTGTATCTGCAGCTGATGGCCCAATGCCACAAACTCGTGAGCATATCCTGCTTTCTAAAAACGTTGGTGTACCAGCAATCGTAGTTTTCCTTAACAAAACAGACATGGTAGACGATGAAGAGCTACTTGAACTAGTTGAAATGGAAGTTCGCGACCTTCTTTCCGAGTACGACTTCGATGGTGACGAAACACCAGTTGTAAGTGGATCTGCTCTTAAAGCACTTGAAGGGGACGAAAAATACGAGCAAGCTATCTTCGACCTTATGGAACAAGTTGATGCGTTCATCCCAACACCAGACCGTGATACTGACAAGCCATTCATGATGCCAGTTGAGGACGTTTTCTCAATCACTGGCCGTGGTACAGTTGCAACTGGCCGTGTTGAGCGTGGTCAAGTTAAAGTCGGTGACGAAATCGAAATCATTGGTATGGCAGAAAATGCTCGCAAAACTACGATCACTGGGGTAGAAATGTTCCGTAAGCTTCTTGACTATGCTGAAGCTGGCGATAATATTGGTGCGCTTCTTCGTGGGGTTAACCGTGAAGATATCAACCGTGGTCAAGTACTAGCTAAGCCTGGTTCTATTACACCACACACTAACTTCCAAGCTGAAGTTTATGTACTATCTAAAGATGAAGGTGGACGTCACACTCCATTCTTCTCAAATTACCGCCCTCAGTTCTACTTCCGTACAACTGATGTAACTGGTGTTATTCAACTTCCAGAAGGCGTTGAAATGGTAATGCCTGGCGACAACATCGAAATGACAGTTGAGCTTATCTCTCCAATCGCGATTGAAGATGGAACTAGATTCTCTATCCGTGAAGGCGGACGTACTGTAGGTTCTGGCGTTGTATCTAAAATTACTAAGTAATAGATAATTACATGTTTATAAACAGGTAACGGCCATTGGCCGTTACCTGTTTTTTGGATTTTGCGTTCGACTTGTTACCCATGTTGAAAATATTCTATTAACATGTCAAAGTTGAACCGGGTTCAAAAATAAAAGAAGACTATAAGAGGATGTCCAAAAAGTTACCAAATGATAGAGTGAAACTTCCATCAGTGGGTGGTTACTGATGGTTCGTTGAGGACTAGACGACGTGGGTCACACAGACGTTGCCACAGGACGAGGCGACCTTAATCGGTAGCTCCTTAAAATAGAACACTTACGGACAGTTAACCCCCGCTTAGCTTCTTATTTTCACGACGATATGTTTGGCGTTTTACTAACCGTTCATGCGGGATAAACGGCGAATTTCTTCGTTTCTCGGTTTTTCCGGTCCTCACGTATGAAAGGGATACGCTGTGGTCCTCAAAACTTTCGCTTTTATAAATTTTTGCGACGCACAGGACGTTACGATCTTTGTCGACGTTCTCATTCGTCAAACTTTTGAACACACACTATAATAATACCTATTTAAATACAGGGTTGAATTATACATTTAAAGTGTGTATAATATTTTGAGGTGTTCATAATTTATTTTTTATGAATTCACCCTTGCGTTGACCGCGTTTCTTCTATATAATGAGTAATGTTGGTCATAAAAGGCGATGATGCGAAAGGTTGTTGACACACCCGGCCCCTTTGCCATGGCTAGTGAGGTCAAGGAATTTTCGCGGAGAATGTCTATTTTAAAAATGGGCGAAGAAGGAGGGAAAATAATGGCAAAAGAAAAAATTCGTATTCGTTTAAAGGCGTATGATCACCGTGTTTTAGATCAGTCTGCTGAGAAAATCGTAGATACTGCGAAGCGCTCTGGAGCAAACGTATCTGGTCCAATCCCACTTCCAACTGAGAAGTCTATCTATACTGTGCTTCGTGCAACTCACAAGTATAAAGATGCTCGTGAACAGTTCGAAATGCGCACACACAAACGTCTAATCGACATTGTTAATCCGACACCGCAAACAGTAGATTCGCTAATGCGTCTTGATCTGCCTTCTGGTGTGGATATCGAAATTAAACTATAAATTAAATTGAAATTATAATAGGAGGTGTAACG
The DNA here is from genome assembly GCF_022919835.1 of Halobacillus shinanisalinarum. Taxonomy (NCBI): domain Bacteria; kingdom Bacillati; phylum Bacillota; class Bacilli; order Caryophanales; family Bacillaceae; genus Halobacillus; species Halobacillus shinanisalinarum. The sequence goes on from NZ_CP095074.1 coordinate 2,538,363, forward strand.
GATGACGAAAGGAATCTTAGGACGCAAGGTCGGCATGACTCAAATCTTCTCTGAAGACGGCGAGTTAATCCCAGTAACAGTTGTACAAGCGGAGCCAAACGTAGTTCTTCAAAAGAGAACTACTGAGAACGATGGATACGAAGCATTGCAGCTAGGTTTTGCTGATCAGAAGTCAAACCGTTTGAAGAAAGCTGACCAAGGTCATGCTGAAAAGGCAAACACAACACCTAAGCGCTACATTCGTGAATTCCGTAATACTAACCTCGATGACTATGAACTAGGTCAAGAGGTTAAGGTTGATATTTTTGAAGCAGGAAACATAATCGATGTAACAGGAACTTCTAAAGGGAAAGGTTTCCAAGGTGCAATCAAGCGTCACAACCAATCTCGCGGCCCAATGAGCCACGGTTCCCGTTTTCACCGTCGTTCTGGTTCTATGGGACAGGGTGCTGACCCATCGAAAGTCTTCAAAGGTAAAGGCCTTGCGGGGCAAATGGGCGGAGAAACAGTAACTCTGCAAAACCTTGAAGTAGTGAAAGTGGACGCTGAGCGTAATCTACTACTCATCAAAGGGAATGTTCCTGGCCCGAAAAAATCGTACGTTAAAGTTACAAGTGCAATAAAGGCTAGCAAATAATTAAAGGAAGGGAGGATATGTCATGCCTAAAGTAGCACTATTAAGCCAAAGCGGCTCCCAAGTGGGAGATATCGAACTAAGTGATGCCGTTTTTGGTATTGAACCTAATACTCATGTTTTACATGAAGCTGTTGTGTCACAGCGCGCTTCATTGCGTCAAGGGACACACAAAGTAAAAAACCGTTCTGAAGTAAGTGGCGGCGGTCGTAAACCATGGCGCCAAAAAGGTACTGGTCGTGCGCGTCAAGGATCAACCCGTTCACCACAGTGGGTAGGCGGCGGAACTGTATTCGGTCCGACACCACGTAGCTATAGCTACAAAATGCCTAAAAAAGCACGTCGTTTAGCTCTTAAATCTGCTTACTCTTCTAAAGTTCAAGAAGACAACATTGTTGTTCTTGAGAGTCTATCTTTTGATGCTCCAAAAACAAAAGAAGTAGTTAGCATGCTCAAAGCTTTGGACGTTAATGAAAAAGCTCTAATTGTTACGGCAGATAAGAACGAAAATGCTGTTCTATCTTCTAATAATCTTCCAACAGTTAAAACATTAACTTTTGATGATGTCAGTGTGTTAGATTTACTAACGCATGACAAGCTTATCCTAACCAAGGAAGCAGCTGAAAAAGCAGGGGAGGTGCTCTCATAATGGAACCACGTGATATTATTAAACGCCCTGTCATTACTGAACATTCTGCTGACCTTATGGGAGATAAGAAATATACGTTTGAAGTGAGCACGTATGCAAATAAAACGGAAATCAAGACAGCAGTCGAAGAGATTTTCGGTGTCAAAGTTGCTGGCGTGAACACTGCAAACCTTAAAGGTAAGTTCAAGCGTATGGGTCGCTACGGTGGATACCGTTCTGATCGTAAGAAAGCAGTCGTTACTCTGACTGAAGACAGTGAAGAACTAGAATTCTTTGAAGTATAAATCATAAATCCAATGAGTGAAGGAGGGAAAAAAGATGGCGATTAAAAAGTTCCGACCAATTACTAACGGTCGTCGACACATGTCAGTATCTGATTTTGCTGAAATTACAACTGACAAACCTGAACGCTCCCTATTGACTCCACTACACAAACGTGGTGGACGTAACAACCAGGGTAGGCTGACAGTTCGTCATCAAGGCGGAGGTCACAAGCGTCACTACCGTATCATCGACTTTAAGCGTGATAAAGATGGAATACCAGGACGTGTTGCTACGATCGAATACGATCCAAATCGTTCCGCTAACATTGCACTAATCAACTATGTTGATGGTGAAAAACGTTATATCTTGGCTCCGAAAGGGCTTAAAGTAGGTAACGAAATTATTTCAGGAGAAGGCTCTGATATTAAAGCAGGCAATGCCCTTCGTTTGAAAGATATCCCAGTTGGTACTGTTGTGCACAACGTTGAACTTAAGCCGGGACGCGGAGGACAGCTTGTCCGTTCTGCTGGTGCTTCTGCACAAATCCTTGGACGCGAAGAAAAATATACACTAGTACGCCTTGCATCTGCTGAAGTTCGCCTGATACTAAGCACTTGCCGTGCAACAATCGGTCAAGTAGGTAACATAGAGCATGAACTCATCAGTGTTGGTAAAGCTGGACGTTCTCGTTGGCAAGGTAAGCGACCAACTGTACGTGGTTCTGTTATGAACCCTAGCGATCACCCTCACGGTGGTGGTGAAGGACGTGCGCCAATCGGTAGACCTTCTCCGGTATCTCCATGGGGTCAACCAACGCTTGGTTACAAAACCCGTAAGCGCAACAAACCGTCTGATAAATATATCGTTCGTAAAAGAGGTAAAAAATAACGGGATTGAACGACGGGCGATAAAACCCGTCTCTCAATCGCGAAGGGAGGTTTATCAATGGGCCGCAGCCTAAAAAAGGGACCTTTTGTAGATGACCATTTAATGAAAAAAGTTGAGAAGTTGAACGAAGATAGCAAACACCAGGTGATTAAGACATGGTCTCGCCGTTCTACTATCTTCCCAAACTTTGTCGGACACACAATCGCAGTTTATGACGGACGCAAACACGTACCTGTTTACGTGACTGAAGATATGGTTGGTCATAAACTCGGTGAATTCGCGCCATCCCGTACGTTTAAGGGACACTCTGGCGACGATAAGAAAACAAAACGCTAATGGAGAGAGGAGGCACTCTAATGCAAGCTAAAGCAGTTGCTAAAACCGTTCGTATAGCTCCTCGTAAAGCTCGTTTAGTTATCGATTTGATTCGAGGAAAAAACGTAGGTGAAGCGATCGCGACATTGCGCTTAACACAGCGCGGCGCATCTCCAGTTGTTGAGAAGTTGCTAAAATCTGCGATTGCAAATGCTGAACACAATTATGAAATGGACACGGATAATTTATATGTTTCCGAAGCGTTTGTAAATGAAGGCGTAACTCTTAAACGTTTCCGCCCTCGTGCCATGGGACGTGCAAGCCAAATCAACAAACGTACCAGCCATATTACAGTGGTTGTATCAGAAAAGAAGGAGGGATAATCAGTGGGTCAAAAAGTTAATCCGGTAGGTCTTCGTATTGGCGTTATCCGTGACTGGGAGTCTAAGTGGTACGCCGGCAAAGACTATGCTGACTTGTTGCATGAAGATATTAAGATTCGTGAATATATTGAACAACGTCTTAAAGATGCTGCCGTATCTACAATTGAAATTGAGCGTGCAGCTAACCGTGTAAACATCACTATTCACACTGGTAAGCCAGGTATGGTTATCGGTAAAGGCGGTTCAGAAGTTGAAGCACTTCGTAAATCACTCAATGATCTTACTGGTAAACGCGTTCACATCAACATCATTGAGGTGAAAAAGCCCGATTTAAACGCTACTCTTGTAGCTGACAATATCGCACGTCAATTGGAAAACCGTGTATCTTTCCGTCGTGCACAGAAACAAACAATCCAACGCGCGATGCGTGGAGGAGCGAAAGGTATTCGTACACAAGTATCTGGACGCCTTGGCGGTGCGGATATCGCTCGTGCAGAATATTACAGTGAAGGAACAGTACCACTTCACACACTTCGTGCAGATATCGATTATGGAACTGCAGAAGCTGACACCACTTACGGTAAACTTGGTGTTAAAGTGTGGATCTATCGTGGAGAAGTCCTTCCAACTAAAAACAACAACTAGGAAGGGGGAAAAGCATTATGTTAATGCCTAAACGTGTTAAATATCGTCGTCAACACCGTTCTAGCTTAAGAGGACGTGCTAAAGGTGGTACATCCGTAGCTTTCGGTGAATATGGTCTACAAGCAATCGATCCTGCATGGATCACAGCCCGCCAAATCGAGGCAGCGCGTATCGCAATGACTCGTTACATGAAGCGTGGCGGTAAAGTATGGATTAAAATCTTCCCGGATAAGCCTTATACTGCTAAACCCCTTGAAGTACGAATGGGTTCCGGTAAAGGGGCACCTGAAGGCTTCGTAGCTGTAGTAAAACCAGGAAAGATTTTATTTGAAATTGCGGGTGTATCAGAAGAAGTTGCTCGTGAAGCGCTTCGTCTTGCATCACATAAACTGCCGATCCGTACTAAATTTGTAAAACGTGAAGAAATTGGTGGTGAAATCAATGAAGGCTAATGAAATCCGTGAATTAACCACTGCCGAAATTGAACAAAAAGTTAAGTCGTTAAAAGAAGAACTTTTTAACCTACGTTTCCAGCTGGCAACAGGTCAACTTGAGAACACTGCTCGTATTCGCGAAGTTCGCAAATCGATCGCACGTATGAAAACTGTTGCTCGCGAACGTGAGCTAGGCGTAAATAACTAATAAATGAGAGGAGGTCACCCTCACATGAGTGAACGTAACAATCGTAAAGTTTACACTGGCCGTGTAGTATCGGACAAAATGGATAAAACCATTACTGTTCTGGTTGAAACATATAAGTTCCACAAACTTTATGGCAAACGCGTAAAGTATTCAAAAAAATTCAAGACTCACGATGAAGACAATCAAGCTAAAAATGGTGACGTTGTACGTATTATGGAAACTCGTCCATTGTCAGCGACCAAGCGTTTCCGTCTTGTAGAAGTCGTAGAAGAGTCAGTTATTATTTAATTTAGTTCGCTCGGAAGTATTCCGAAGGGAGGTTACAGTGTATGATTCAACAGGAGACTCGTTTGAAAGTAGCCGACAACTCTGGTGCACGTGAAATCCAAACCATCAAGGTTTTGGGTGGATCTGGTCGCAAGACTGCTAACATCGGTGATATTATCACTGCTACTGTGAAACAAGCAACACCAGGGGGCGTTGTCAAAAAAGGTGAAGTTATCCAAGCCGTTATTGTGCGTTCAAAGAGCGGAATGCGTCGTAAAGATGGTTCTTACATTCGTTTCGATGAAAATGCAGCAGTAATCGTACGTGATGATAAAGGGCCGCGCGGAACTCGTATCTTTGGTCCAGTAGCTCGTGAACTTCGTGATGCTAAATTCATGAAGATCGTATCATTAGCCCCAGAAGTATTATAAAAACCTTGAAATGAAAAGCCTTGTAAGGAGGTGCGCGAAGCATGCACGTGAAAAAAGGTGACAAAGTTATGGTTATTTCCGGTAAGGACAAAGGCAAGCAAGGTACAATCCTTCAAGCTTTCCCTAAGAAAGACCGTGTTCTTGTCGAAGGTGTCAACGAAGTGAAAAAGCACGCTAAACCTTCACAAGATAACCCACAAGGCGGGATCCTTTCTCAGGAAGCGCCAATTCACGTTTCCAACGTAATGCCGGTTGATCCGAAATCCGGCGAACCAACACGTGTTGGTTATAAAGTTGAGGACGGAAAGAAAGTTCGTATCGCGAAAAAATCTGGTGAAGCATTAGATAAATAATCCAGTGACGAAAGGAGGGCCACTTGATGAACGAATTCAAGAAAAAATATCAAGAAGAAATTGTGCCATCTATGATGAGCAAGTTTAATTACGACTCTATTATGCAAGCACCTAAAGTCGAAAAGATTGTAATTAACATGGGTGTTGGCGATGCTGTACAAAATGCGAAAGCACTTGATTCAGCTGTCGAAGAATTATCATTAATCTCCGGTCAGAAACCAATGATCACTAAGGCGAAGAAATCTATTGCAGGTTTCCGTTTGCGTGAAGGAATGCCGATTGGTGCGAAGGTTACACTTCGCGGAGAACGTATGTATGAATTCTTCCAAAAGCTAGTTTCTGTATCTTTACCACGTGTGCGTGACTTCCGTGGGATTTCCAAGAAAGCCTTCGATGGTCGTGGGAACTACACACTAGGAGTTAAAGAACAGTTAATTTTCCCGGAAATTAATTATGACAAAGTAGATAAAGTGCGTGGCATGGATATCGTTATCGTCACAACGGCAGACACTGACGAAGAATCACGTGAACTATTAGCTCAATTCGGTATGCCGTTCCAGAAATAACGAGCTAACCATAAGGAGGGAAAATTGTGGCTAAAAAATCAATGGTCGCGAAACAACAGCGCAAACAAAAGTTCCAAGTACGCGAATACACTCGCTGTGAACGTTGCGGACGTCCTCATTCCGTACTTCGCAAATTTAAGCTTTGCCGTATTTGTTTCCGTGAACTTGCATATAAAGGACAAATCCCTGGTGTCAAAAAAGCCAGCTGGTAAACCCGATATAGGGAAGGAGGTATATGAGTTATGACTATGACAGATCCAATTGCAGATATGCTTACTCGTATTCGTAACGCGAATATGGTTCGTCACGAGAAGCTTGAACTTCCAGCTTCTAAAGTAAAAAAAGAAATTGCTGATATCTTAAAGCGTGAAGGTTTTGTACGGGATTATGAATTTGTAGAGGATAGCAAACAAGGCGTTCTTCGCATCTTCCTTAAATACGGTCAAAATGAAGAGCGTGTCATCACTGGGGTAAAACGTATCAGTAAACCAGGACTACGTGTTTATGCTAAAGCTGAAGAACTTCCGAAAGTTCTAAACGGACTTGGCGTTGCCGTTGTTTCTACTTCAAAAGGTGTACTAACAGACAAAGAAGCTCGCGAACAAGCCATTGGCGGCGAAGTGCTAGCTTACGTTTGGTAATTGAAATAGATAAGACAGGAGGTGCAAATGAATGTCTCGCGTAGGATTAAAATCATTAGAAATCCCTGAAGGTGTAGAAGTTATTCAGGATAATAATACAATCACGGTTAAAGGTCCAAAAGGTGAATTGACTCGTACATTCAACGAAGATATTACGGTGAAGATTGAAGATAACGTTCTTACAGTGGCTCGTCCAAGCGACCACAAAGAACATCGTGCTCTTCATGGTACAACTCGCAGCCTGATCGGCAACATGGTTGAGGGCGTATCTAAAGGTTATGAGAAAAGCCTTGAAATTATCGGTGTAGGTTACCGTGCGCAAAAACAGGGAGATACTGTTGTTATTAACGCTGGTTACTCTCACCCTGTAGAAGTTGAAAAGCGTGAAGGAATTGAAATTGATGTTCCGTCAAACACGAAGTTAACTATTAAAGGTATCGACAAAGAGCTTGTCGGGGCTGTAGCAGCAAAAATCCGTGCTATCCGTCCTCCAGAGCCTTATAAAGGCAAAGGAATTCGTTATGAAAACGAACGTGTTCGCAGAAAAGAAGGCAAGACAGCTAAATAAGGTTCTAAGGTAAGGAATAGAAAGGAGTGACCCAGATGATCACGAAGGCTGATAAAAATGCCGTACGTAAAAAGCGTCATGCTCGTGTACGTACGACTGTAGTCGGTACAGCGGAACGCCCGCGTTTAAACGTTTATCGCTCTAACAAACACATCTATGCACAATTGATTGATGACACGAACCAAGTTACCGTAGCAAGTGCTTCTACTGTAGAAAAAGACTTCGGTGTTGATAACACTGGAAACGTTCAAGCAGCTCAAAAAGTCGGTGAATTGGTCGCTGAACGTGCGAAAGACAACGGTTATAAAGTCGTTGTGTTCGACCGTGGCGGTTACTTGTATCATGGACGTGTGAAAGCTCTAGCAGATGCGGCTCGCGAAGCCGGCCTGGAATTTTAATCGTTAAAGGAGGGACATATATGCTAACAAACATTGACCCTAATAAATTGGATCTAGAAGAACGAGTAGTAACGATCAACCGTGTAGCGAAAGTAGTAAAAGGTGGACGTCGCTTCCGTTTTGCTGCATTGGTTGTAGTAGGAGATAAAAATGGTCATGTCGGATTCGGTACAGGTAAAGCGCAAGAGGTACCAGATGCGATTAAGAAAGCTATTGATGATGCAAAGAAGAGTCTTATTTCAGTACCAATTAAAGATACAACGATTCCACACGAAATCACAGGACGGTTTGGTGCAGGCAACATTTTTATGAAGCCGGCAGCAGAAGGTACCGGAGTTATCGCAGGTGGTCCTGTACGTGCAGTACTTGAGCTTGCAGGCGTTCAAGATATTCTTTCTAAGTCACTTGGTTCAAACACACCAATTAATATGGTGCGTGCTACACTTAGTGGGCTTGGCGAGCTTAAACGCGCAGAAGACGTTGCTCGACTTCGTGGGAAGTCTGTAGAAGAACTGTAGGATAAGGAGGGAAATAAAATGGCTAAAAAGTTAGAAATTACCCTCACGCGCAGTGTTATTGGCAGATCACAAGATCAGCGTGCGACTGTTAAAGCGCTTGGTTTAAACAAGATTCGTCAATCTGTCGTAATTGAAGATAACCCAGCGATCCGAGGTATGGCTAATAAGGTATCTCACCTTGTATCGATTAAAGAAGTATAAGCAAGAATCATAAATAAGGAGGTGCTCGCATGAAACTGCATGAACTGAAACCAGCAGCTGGATCTCGTAAAGAACGTAACCGTGTTGGTCGTGGAATGGCGTCCGGTAATGGTAAAACATCAGGCCGTGGTCACAAAGGTCAGGGACAGCGTTCTGGCAGCAAAACACGCCCAGGGTTTGAAGGCGGCCAAATGCCGCTATTCCAACGTTTGCCTAAGCGTGGGTTTACGAACATTCACCGTAAGGAATTTGCGATAATTAACCTTGATGCTCTTAATCGTTTTGAAGAAGGCACAGAGGTTACTCCTGAGCTTCTACTTGAAACTGGCATAGTCAGCAAAGAAAAAGCTGGCATTAAAGTTTTAGGTAAAGGTTCTGTCGAGAAGAAACTTACAGTGAAAGCTCATAAGTTCTCTGCTTCAGCAAAAGAGGCTATTGAAGCAGCGGGCGGTCAAACTGAGGTGATTTAATGTTCCGGACAATCTCCAATTTTATGCGCGTGGGTGATATTCGGCGGAAAATTATCTTCACACTATTGATGCTTATTGTTTTTCGCCTGGGTACATTCATACCCGTACCATTTACGAATCAGGATGCGATCAACTTTATGGATGAACAAAATGCATTCGGATTCTTAAATACTTTTGGGGGCGGTGCACTGCAGAATTTCTCTATCTTTGCAATGGGAATTATGCCGTACATCACAGCCTCTATTATTATGCAATTGCTACAAATGGATGTAGTACCTAAGTTTGCGGAATGGAAAAGTCAAGGTGATGTAGGCCGTCGGAAATTAGCTCAGTTTACCCGCTACGGAACGATTGCTCTAGCCTTTGTTCAAGCAATTGGAATGTCAATTGGATTTAATACTTTAGCTGGTGGTCAACTGATCACTAGTCCAGGCGTGCTAACATACGCTGTCATTGCTCTGGTATTAACTGGCGGAACGGCTTTCTTGATGTGGCTTGGTGAACAAATTACTTCTCACGGTGTTGGAAATGGTATATCTATTTTGATTTTTGCCGGGATCGTTGCTGCGATCCCAACAGGTGTTAATCAGCTGTATGACCAGTACATCTCTGGTGCTGGAGAGCAGCTATTTATTAATCTGGTGATCATCGCGATCATCGCATTAGTTATCGTTGCTGTTGTGGTTGGGGTTATTTTTATCCAACAGGCGCTTCGCAAAATTCCGATCCAATATGCTAAGAAATTAGTAAACCGTTCACCTGTAGGCGGTCATTCAACCCACCTGCCTATTAAGGTAAATGCCGCAGGGGTTATCCCAGTAATCTTTGCCATTTCATTCATTATCGCTCCTAGAACCGTTGCCGGATTCTTTGAAGGTAATGAAGTAGCCTCTGTGATTCAATATATCTTTGATTATCAGAACTGGCCTGGAATGATTATCTATGTTGCGTTAATTATTGCCTTCACCTATTTCTATACATTTGTCCAGGTAAATCCGGAACAAATGGCAGAGAATTTGAAGAAGCAAGGCGGTTATATTCCCGGAATTCGTCCTGGTGCAAACACAGAGACCTATCTTACCAGGGTCATGTATCGCTTAACCTTCGTGGGTTCTATATTCCTAGCAGCTGTCTCTATTCTTCCTATTATTCTAGGTGCAGCAGCCGATCTGCCGCCTACTGTACAAATTGGAGGAACAGGCTTGCTCATTGTTGTAGGGGTTGCACTTGAAATGATGAAACAGCTTGAAAGCCAGCTTGTGAAACGTCATTATAAAGGCTTTATTAAGTAGTTTGAGTAACGATAATGAATATGAGACGGAGGGAATACGTTGAATTTAATTCTGATGGGTCTTCCTGGTGCTGGTAAAGGCACACAGGCAGAGAAGATAGTCGAAAAATATAACATCCCTCATATCTCAACTGGAGATATGTTCCGTTTAGCTATCAAAGAAGGAACAATACTTGGCCAAGAAGCTAAATCATATATGGACAAAGGCGAGTTAGTCCCGGATGAAGTAACTATTGGGATTGTTCGTGAGCGTCTAAGCAAACCCGATTGTCAAAAAGGCTTTCTGCTTGACGGCTTTCCTAGAACGATTGCCCAGGCGGAAGCATTAGAGAATTTGTTGAAAGATATGAACGAATCAGTCGATTATGTTCTTCATATTGATGTTCCCAAAGACCAACTCATCGAACGCCTTACTGGACGAAGAGTATGCCCGACTTGCGGGGCCACTTATCATATTGCTTTCAACCCTCCTCAAGAGGAAGGGAAGTGCGATCATGACGGTTCAGAGTTAATTCAACGTGAAGACGATCAGCCTGAGACCGTAAAAAAACGTTTAGAAGTAAATGTTGAGCAATCACAACCGCTTCTAAACTTCTACCAAGACAAGGGATATTTAGTCACTTATAATGGTGATCGTGATATCGATCTCGTTTTTCAAGACATTGATAAAAAGCTTGGAGGCCTTGTAAGATGATAATTAGCAAAACACCACGGGAGTTAGAAGTTATGCGTGAAGCTGGCAGAATCGTTGCCTTAACGCACCGAGAAATGAGGAAAAACATCCGTCCCGGTGTAACAACCGGTGAATTAGATCAAATAGCTGATCGATTCATACGCAGTATGGATGCAATCCCATCTTTTAAAGGTTATAATGGATTCCGTGGTAGTGTTTGCGCATCGGTCAATGAAGAGCTCGTCCACGGGATCCCGGGTAACCGGGTTTTGAACGAGGGCGATATCATTAGTATTGATATTGGTGCAAAATATAAAGGCTATCATGGTGATTCGGCATGGACATATCCAGTCGGCACTGTTGATGAAGACACAGAGCGTTTGCTGAGAGTAACCGAAACCTCGTTGTTAAAGGGGCTTGATGAAGCAAAGCCTGGCGAACGCCTTTCTAATATATCCCATGCCATTCAAAGCTATGTCGAAACGGAAGGTTTTTCGATTGTACGCGAATATGTGGGCCATGGTGTTGGGCAAGATCTTCATGAGGACCCACAAATTCCTCATTACGGTCCGCCTAACAAAGGTCCACGCTTGAAGCCAGGAATGGTTTTGGCTGTAGAGCCAATGGTCAATGCAGGGAGTCGATACGTAAAGACTCTTGCGGATCGTTGGACGGTAGTGACACGAGATGGTAAAATGTGTGCTCATTTCGAACACACCATTGCGATTACGGAAGAAGGTTACGAAATCTTAACTAAATCCTAAGTGAAGGTGATCGTGTTTGAATGAATCTGAGTCGAGTCCACGAATAGGTCAAGTTGTTCGCATTGTGCAAGGACGTGAGGCAGGACAGTATGCGGTTGTGATAGATATACTGGATGGCCGCTTTTTGCTGCTTGCCGATGGAGAGAAGCGTAAGTATGATCGACCAAAGAAAAAGAATCTGCAGCATGTAGAGCTTATGGATTTCGTCTCTCCGGAAGTCCAAAACAGCCTTCTGGAAACTGGTCGCGTCACGAATGGCAAGCTTCGATTTGCCGTATCAAAATATGTCAATGAAGAAGTGACTGATTTGAAGAAGGGAGATCAACTCGATGGCGAAAGACGATGTAATTGAAGTGGAAGGAACAGTCGTTGAAACTCTTCCCAATGCACAATTTAAGGTAGAGCTTGAAAACGAACATACCGTTTTAGCTCATGTTTCCGGTAAAATTCGGATGCACTTCATTCGAATCCTACCTGGAGACAAAGTAACGGTGGAACTTTCCCCTTATGATCTGACAAGAGGACGTATTACGTACCGTTATAAATAATAGAACGAGCTCCGTTATAAAAGGAGGTATGGATGATGAAGGTAAGGCCTTCTGTAAAACCAATTTGTGAGAAATGCAAAGTTATCCGTCGTAAAGGTAAAGTAATGGTTATCTGTGAAAACCCTAAACACAAACAAAAACAAGGTTAATTAAAGAAGGAGGTGCACGTATCCAATGGCACGTATAGCAGGTGTAGATATTCCTCGCGATAAGCGCGTAGTCGTATCCCTAACTTATATCTATGGTATTGGTAAGCCACTAGCTGTAGAAGTTTTAGCTGAAGCCGGTGTTTCTGAAAATACTCGAGTTCGTGATCTAACAGAGGACGAATTAGGTAAGATTCGTACAGCTATTAATAACCACAATGTGGAAGGGGATCTTCGTCGTGAAAACTCCCTTAATATCAAACGTCTAATTGAGATTGGTTCCTACCGTGGAATCCGTCACCGCCGTGGGCTTCCAGCTCGTGGACAAAAGACAAAAAACAACTCCCGTACACGTAAAGGACCACGTCGTACCGTGGCTAACAAACGTAAATAATTTTATAAAAGAAGGAGGTTAAACTACATGGCACGTAAAGGAAACACTCGTAGTCGTAAGCGTCGCGTGAAAAAGAATATAGAGACTGGTGTAGCACACATCCGCTCTACTTTTAACAATACGATCGTATCGGTCACCGACGTTCAAGGTAACGTAATCGCTTGGAGCAGTGCTGGGGTACTAGGCTTCAAAGGTTCTCGTAAATCCACTCCATTCGCTGCTCAGATGGCTTCAGAAGCCGCAGCAAAAGATGCAATGGATAATGGCATGAAGTCATTAGAAGTTACTGTTAAGGGACCAGGAGCTGGTCGTGAAGCAGCGATTCGTTCACTACAAGCCGTTGGTCTTGAGATCACTGCAATTCGTGACGTGACTCCAGTACCACACAACGGTTGCCGTCCGCCAAAACGTCGTCGCGTATAATAATTCTGAATAGAATTTGTCACCCTGTCTATAATGGGTTATGATAGCTTTTAAATAGCACCGCATTAGACAGTAAAAATGTAGTTGTCTTGTTATTTGGGACTGCCTACCTGAGGAATTTCGGTTAGACCACGTCTAACCGGGGTTTCGACGTTTTGAAGGAGGGTTATGTTTATATGATCGAAATTGAAAAGCCAAAAATTGAACCGGTTGAGATCAGCGATGATTCCAAATTTGGTAAATTCGTCGTAGAACCGCTTGAACGTGGATATGGTACAACACTAGGTAACTCCTTGCGTCGTATCCTATTATCCTCACTTCCTGGCGCTGCTGTAACATCAGTTCAAATTGATGGGGTACTTCATGAATTCTCAACCATCGAAGGTGTGGTTGAGGATGTAACCACAGTTGTTTTGAATCTAAAGAAACTAGCTTTGAAGATTTATTCTGATGAAGAGAAGACTTTAGAAATTGATGTGCAAAGTGAAGGGAAAGTAACAGCTGCGGACATTACGCATGATAGTGATGTAGAAGTTCTGAATCCGGATCTTCATATTGCAACGTTAGATAGCAAAACAACTCTACGTATGCGTATTACGGCTGAACGTGGTCGGGGATATCGTCCAGCTGAAGGGAACAATCACGAAGATTTGCCAATTGGCGTGGTTCCTGTTGACTCAATCTTTACACCCGTTTCTCGTGTCACATATCAAGTCGAGAACACCCGTATTGGTCAAACTTCAAACTTTGATAAACTGACGTTAGATGTATGGACTGATGGCAGTATTCGCCCTGAAGAGGCGATCTCTCTTGGAGCTAAAATCTATATGGAACACCTTAATATCTTTGTAGGCCTTACTGACGAAGCGCAAAAAGCAGAAATCATGGTTGAAAAGGAAGAGGACCAAAAAGAAAAAGTTCTAGAGATGACGATTGAAGAACTCGATCTCTCCGTTCGTTCATATAACTGCTTAAAACGCGCAGGTATTAACACTGTTCAAGAGCTTGCGAATAAGTCTGAAGACGACATGATGAAGGTCCGTAACCTTGGTCGTAAATCTCTTGAAGAAGTGAAGCATAAGCTGGAAGAACTCGGACTAGGTTTGAGAAAAGAAGACTAATTGATCGATCACATCTAAGAGATTCCGATAAGGGAGGGATAAACCATGGCTAGAAAGTTAGGACGTACTACTGATCAACGTATGGCGCTTCTTCGCAACTTAGCGACAGACTTGATCGTTCATGAACGTATCGAAACAACAGAAGCTAAAGCGAAAGAGCTTCGCTCCGTTGTTGAGAAAATGATTACACTAGGCAAACGAGGAGATCTTCATGCCCGTCGTCAGGCTGAATCATTCCTTTACAGTGCAGATGCGAATGAAGAAGGAGACCAAACAGCCCTGCAAAAGCTGTTCTCTGATATCGCACCACGCTATGAGGAACGCCAAGGTGGTTACACTCGCGTACTTAAGTTAGGCGAGCGTAAAGGTGACGGTGCTAAGATGGCAATCATTGAACTAGTTTAATGTCAATCATTTATGATGGATACAAAAGGGCAGGGTGAAATCTCAATGAGAGGTTAACTCCAGCCCTTTTTTTATGCTTTAAGAAATTAGAAACTAATTTATACTAGGGTCAATTTTACAATGGTCGAGATCCAGGCTTAAGATTGAACCATTCACCTCTGTGACCCTGCAGAGTGCTTTGGATGTTTGATGCTGGGGCAAGACGTGTAAGTCTTAGCTGAAGTTCCACATCATGCGTTTTGTCTAGTAACCTTTGATACCAATAGTATGTATCGTTTGTCGATTTCAATCAGGAAATGTTGAAATATATTTCCCGGGAAATAGAATTGTCGAGCAGAGGGGGAAACCTTGTTGAGTATGAGTCAGATCGAGTTTAGAAATGTGTCTTTTCGTTACCAAGAAGACATGCCTTGGGTGCTGAAAAACGTCAGCTTTACTATCACAGAGAGCGAATGGGTGGCGATTATAGGTCATAATGGTTCAGGGAAGTCAACGATCGCCAAGTTGATGAATGGGCTGCTTTTTCCGCAAGAGGGAGAAATCATTGTCGATGGACAAGCCGTTACAGCTGATACTGTATGGGATGTAAGAAAGAATGTCGGTATGGTCTTTCAAAATCCCGATAACCAATTTGTGGGCACTACGGTTCGTGATGATGTGGCCTTTGGCATGGAAAACCATGGCATGCCGAGGGAACTGATGCTTGAGCGAATTAAAGAGAGTCTTACGGCCGTCGGGATGAGTGATTATGAACGTCAAGAGCCGCATCGTTTGTCTGGTGGACAAAAGCAACGTGTTGCCATAGCGAGCGTTCTTGCCGTTTCACCAAAGTACATCATTCTAGATGAAGCAACGGCAATGTTGGACCCCAAAGGCAGGAAGGAAATTTTAAGTACTATTCTTGATGTTCAACAGCAAAGAAACCTTTCTTTAATCACCATTACTCATGACTTGCATGAAGTGATTCAGGCCGAACGCGTTATTGTTATGAATCAGGGTGAAATTTGGTTAGAGGCCCCCCGCGCACTATTTTTGCAAAAAAAGAACAGTTAACTGAAATTGGCTTAGATACTCCTTTTATAACGAAACTAGCGGATGAATTGAAATCTGTTGGTATTGATCTTACACGTGAGCCACTCAATCACAAGGAACTTTTGGAGGAACTATGGACATTAAGTTCAATGAAGTAAGCTATGTCTATCAGCCGAATAGTCCATTTGAGCATCGGGCATTAAATAAGCTCTCCTTTAACATCAAGTCCGGTGCTTTTGTTGCGGTGATTGGTCATACAGGTTCAGGAAAATCCACATTGATTCAACATCTGAATGGACTCGTTCAGCCAACAGAAGGGGAAGTAACGATAGGGGAATATCAGCTTAAGGCAGGAGAGAAGAACAAGCGACTCAGAGAATTGCGTGAAAAAGTAGGCGTAGTTTTTCAATATCCTGAGCATCAATTGTTCGAAGAAACGGTAGAGAAAGACATCGCCTTTGGACCGATGAACTTTGGTGTGGAGCAAGAAGAGATTAAACGCCGAACAAATGAAGCCATTTCATCTGTTCGCCTTCCTGAAGAAATATTGAAACGGTCTCCGTTTGACTTGAGTGGTGGGCAAATGCGCCGCGTGGCAATATCTGGTGTGCTCGCTATGAACCCTGAAGTGCTCGTGCTTGATGAACCGACAGCGGGACTCGACCCTAAAGGGCAAAATGAAATTATGGACATGTTTGCAAGGCTTCATAAGGAGAAAGGACTGACAACGGTGCTTGTTACCCATAGTATGGAGGATGCTTTGGCGTATGCCGATCATGTCATCATTTTGAATAAAGGGGAAGTATTCATGCACGGCTCGCCCCTGGATATTTTTCAGGAAAAGGAAGCATTGAAAAAGGTTCAGCTTGATGTTCCAGAAGTGATTCAATTTTTAACTCAAGTGGAGGAGAAATTCAATCAGAGAATACCGTACAAGGGACAATCACTAACAGAGTTAGCAAAGGAATTGGCTCACATGGTGAGAGGGGGCCGCGATCATGAGTAGTTCATTGATTATTGGCCAGTATATCCCGGGGAATTCCATTGTTCACAGACTGGATCCCCGTTCGAAAATTGCCATCATCTTCTTTTTCGTTGTGATCGTATTTTTTGCTAATTCTGTTCTGAGTTATGGACTATTAACTTTATTTGCGATTGGAAGTGCCATGGCTACTCGTATTCCGATCCGCTATATTTTAAAGGGATTGAAACCGGTATGGTTCTTAATTGCGTTTACTTTCCTGCTTCATATCATTGTTACAAAGGAAGGGGAGGTCCTTACAACGATATTCGGATGGGAGCTTTATGAAGGTGCCATTGTGCAAGGGGCGGCGATATCGTTGCGGTTTTTCCTTTTGATCATGGTCACCTCGTTACTTACTTTGACGACAACTCCGATTGAAATTACTGATGCAATTGAACAATTGCTAGGACCATTAAAAAAGGTACGTTTCCCTGTACACGAGTTGGCGTTAATGATGTCGATTTCGCTGCGATTTATCCCGACGCTCATGCAGGAAACCGAGAAGATTTCAAAAGCCCAAGCCTCCCGTGGTGTTGATTTCCGCACAGGGGCATTTAAAGACCGCATCAAGGCCGTTATTCCCCTTTTAGTGCCATTGTTCGTTAGTGCCTTTAAACGTGCAGAGGAGCTTGCTATGGCGATGGAGGCAAGGGGTTATAAGGGAGGCGAAGGCCGGACGAAGCTGAGAGAGCTTCAAATCGGCCGAGCCGACTATTACGTCTATGTTTTGTTTGCTCTCATTATCGTTGGTCTATTTTTAACAAGGAACTAGTGTGGAGGAGATCGTAATGCAGCGATTGAAATGTAGAGTGGAATATGATGGGACAGTTTATGCCGGCTACCAAGTTCAGACAAACGGTGTAACGATTCAAGAAAAAATCGAAAAGGCATTAACTAAGATGCACAAGGGTGAGAGTGTGAAGGTTATCGCATCTGGTCGCACGGATGCCGGTGTACACGCAATCGGCCAAGTCATTCATTTTGATACAAGTTTGAACATCCCAGCATCGAAC
Organism: Halobacillus shinanisalinarum; assembly: GCF_022919835.1. Lineage (NCBI taxonomy): Bacteria > Bacillati > Bacillota > Bacilli > Caryophanales > Bacillaceae > Halobacillus > Halobacillus shinanisalinarum. Next base: position 2,556,030 of record NZ_CP095074.1, read on the forward strand.
TGGAAAAGGGCGTTAGGCCCCATGCTTCCTGAAGACATACGTGTAGCAGAGGTAGAACCCGTGACGGACGATTTCCATGCAAGATATGATACGACAGCTAAGGAATATCGCTACTATGTTTGGAATGATCATGAGCCGAATTTATTCCGTAGACTTTATACTTATCATATCAGAAAGCCGCTAGATGTTGCGGCGATGCGTGAGGCGTGTAAGCTTGTTGAAGGAGAGCATAACTTTACTTCATTTTGTTCTCCTCGTACAGATCTCAAAGGAAGCAAAGTTCGCACCATTACAAAGGCGGTAATCGAGCAGCGTGGATCTGAGCTTGTATTTATTTTCAAAGGGAATGGCTTTTTATATAACATGGTACGAATTCTAGTAGGGACGATTCTTGAGGTAGGATTTGGAGATCGCACGTCTGATGAGCTTGAAACGATGCTCGCGGCTAGGGATCGGAAAGCAGCTGGGAAGACAGCACCTCCTCATGGGTTGTTTTTATGGAAGGTAGAATATTAAGTTTAGACACCCTAAATCGCTCATATACGCAATTAATGGCGATTTTCGTGCAATAATCCCGTGAAATACGCAAATAACGGAAATTTCGTGCAATTATTGAAAATTTCGTGCAATTATGGAAAATATATGAAAAAAATCCACTTGGCTATACTTAATAGCTAATATCTTGGTGAGTCTGAGCAAATTCTCTTCACATTTCTTTTAAAAAACAACGATTCCTGGTGTGCGAAGACTTGACATAGGGATGTAGAGTGTTATATGATATGCTATGGCATTTTATTTCTATACCACGGTTAGCCCCGGAAACTAATCGTATTTGAGATAAATTTAAAAATTGAGCTTTGTGAAATTACGAATTCAGGAGGGAAACCGATATGCGCACAACTTTCATGGCAAATGAAAACAACGTGGAACGCAAATGGTTTGTTGTGGATGCTGCAGGGCAAACACTTGGCCGTTTGGCAAGCGAAGTTGCTGCGATCCTTCGCGGTAAAAATAAACCAACGTATACACCACACGTTGACACTGGTGACCATGTCATCATCATCAATGCAGGAGAAATCCAACTAACTGGTAACAAGATCAATGATAAGATTTATTACCGTCACTCTAACCACCCAGGTGGTTTGAAATCCCGTACAGCTAACGAAATGCGTACAAAATATCCTGAGCAAATGCTAGAGCTTGCCGTTAAAGGTATGCTACCTAAAGGAAGCCTAGGACGCAAAATGGGTAAAAAACTTCATGTCTATGCTGGATCTGATCACAAACATGAAGCACAACAACCAGAAGTTTACGAACTTCGTGGATAATTAAAGGAGGTAATCGATAGTGGCACAAGTACAATACTCCGGTACTGGACGTCGTAAAAAGTCGACAGCTCGTGTTCGCCTTGTTCCAGGAACTGGTCGTGTAGTAGTAAACAAACGTGATGCTGAAGACTTTTTCCCATATGAAACACTTCGTATGATTCTGAAGCAGCCTCTAGCTGTTACAGAGACTGAAGGTAACTATGATGTTTATGTAAATGTTGATGGTGGAGGTTTCACTGGTCAAGCTGGTGCAATCCGTCACGGAATCGCTCGTGCGCTGCTTCAAGCAGACCCAGAATACCGCACACCACTTAAACGTGCGGGACTATTAACTCGTGATGCACGTATGAAAGAGCGTAAGAAATACGGTCTTAAAGGTGCACGTCGTGCTCCACAGTTCTCTAAGCGTTAATATGACAAGTTTAAAGCCTCTTTCTCCTTATCGGGAGAGAGGCTTTTTTTATGGTCAAAAATGGGGTGATGCTCACATTTTGCTCACATTTATTCTGAATCCATGAATTTTTGGAACCTATCAGCAGTTTTATCTTTTAATGAATCTGTTACGTGGGCATAGACATTCATGGTCGTTTGAATATCTTTATGTCCTAATCGATCTTGTACTTCCTTTATGGTTGCTCCTGCTTCAAACAATAAAGAAGCGTGTGAGTGACGGAAACCATGAATAGTTATGGAGGGTAGATTATTGCGCTTTATGATGCCTTTCAATTTATCATTAGGATATGCCAGGCGGAGAGGCCGCATATCTGCTCTAGTAACTACATTAGTAACTTCAGGCTGCATACCTACCGAAAACAGCCATTCCTTCTGTTGAATCCTCCATTTACGTAGGAGGTTAGCTGTGACATTATCTATATGGATGGTACGCATGCTTGTCTTCTTTTTCGCCTTTTGTATTACTTCCTTTCCATTTTTAAAGAACATTGTCTTATTTATTGAAATCTTATTTTTATCAAGATCGATATCTTTCCACTCTAAGGCAATTAGCTCTCCCTTCCTCATACCTGTATAAACAAGCAAGTAGAACAGCACGTAATCTTTAATGTGCAGCTGTTCCTTAGCTAAGGAAAGGAAGTTATTAATCTCCTCCTTAATCCAAAAATTTCTATCTTCTTCCTGATCAGCTAAAAATTCATCTTCTTGTTTTGGTACAACCGTATATTCCATAGGATTTTGGGCGATGTAATCCATTTTGACAGCATACTTGAATACCTGATTGGCCTGTATCCTTATATCATTAGCAGATTTAATTTGATCTGCTATTTCATTTATTACACGCTGGCAATAACCTTTTGTAATATCCCTGATTTTTAACTTTCCAAATCGGGGAATAATATGCTTCATTATCTTTGACTGCACGAATGTCTGCGTGCTTGGTTTGACTGTCTTAGAGTGTATGGCCCACCATTCGTCATAAACGTCCTGGAACGTCATTTTCTTATCGAATTTGAAGGTTTTGTTTTCAAGCTTTTTCTGTATGTCTGCAACCTCTAACTGAGCATCCTTCTTTCTCTTAAATCCCCCTTGCTTATTTGCTTTCGTTTTCCAGTAGAGGGGTCAATCCCTACATCTATTGTGTAGCTCCAAGTTTTCCCCCTCTTTCGGTAGTAAGCCATGTTACTGTACCTCCTCAATTGTACATTAATTTATTTCAACACTATTAAATGTACAAAATCGTTATATCATCGCTGACCATATCCGCAATCCTTTGGTATTTCGTATTACGAGGACGTTCACAACGCCGTTTTTTTCAGAACTTATTTTGGCATTCTCATCATAAGTTTTAATCGGAACTTATATCTTTATCTTTTGGATAAGTGTAATCATAAATTTCTTGATCATTTTCTTTTACAGCAAGTTGTACCTCTTTCTGTTTTTTGAAACTACAGCCCCAGCAAGAATTTCTTTTCATTTGTCATAGGATCAATCAATAAGTAAATTTGAAAATAACGTTGTTACCCTCTATTGAAATGAACCCTCGAAATACACCCTATAATACATATTTTAATCTGTAAAATTCTTTTCAAAGGTACAAATGTGGCGACGTTTAATTTGATCTAAACGATCTTTACATAGGTGAATTGGGATTCTGAAATCTAATGACCATCTGTTAATAATCTCTGGGTCCGTTATGTTATATTGCTGGATCATATGAAAGGGAAGGGATGCATAGAGTGTAAAATGCTTTGCATCTCTTTCCTGAAGATCACGAAATGCTGGAGGCATCATCGATTGACGACCTGCATGGCGTACTGCGTGACAAAGTTCATGAAAAAACTGTTCTCGTTGATAAATCGCAGGTAAACGACTATCAACTACAATCTCTTTAAAGCGGCCAACTTTCATAAAACTCGCTTGTTTCGGTTTACAATGTAGAAATATTTCATATTTTAATCCGATTTTTTTAATGTTTAAATCCTCAGGTCTGGTGAACCTATGTCGTAAATACCATTGGGTAACTAAATCTTCTAAGGCAGTAGTTTTATATTTAGGGAAATCCATGCATATCACCATCCTTAAAAATATTATAGGAACATATGTTCTATTTATCAATATGAAAAAACCACTATCTTTAATAATGTGTAAATATACGGGCAGTAAAAGTACCATTATCACTATGTATTTCTTTCAAACTATCTTGATATCGAGTCTTCAAGATAAGGGCCATATTGCGGAACAAATAAAGAACCGTAATCAGTTTCTATCAACGAAACAGAAGGTAGTATTAGGTAGCATTTTTCTGCCCTTTGTTTTTTATGGAACTTTACACTACACAAAATTAACAGCTGTAGTCCCTCTATTTATTTGGTATGTCCAGTGTTTATTTTCCTAAAGAACCATTTATAAAATAAATGTGACAAAAAGAATGTTGTAAATAATGTTATCCAAGTCCAGTACCAAGACCAATGGATATACACAATTAAATTAGTATATCTTTCAAGTATTACCTCAGTAACTGTAATGACTGAAGTATAAAGAGCATAGTAACCAAATTGAGCTATTTTACTTTTTCCCTCTGGATAGTGAACATTAAAAATGGCACAAATTGCAGGGTATGCAAGAAATTCAAAGGTGAAACTTGCCCTGCTTGCATAATCAAACAACCTGACAGGATATTCAATCATCCTCATCTGAACAACAGCAAGACCAAACAACCATGTTAATACCTGCTTAAATTGGAATGCTACTATGGCATTGCGAATTTTATCTTTTGGAATAAATATTAAAAGAATAGAGATAGAGATTACCCACGCCAGTACTAAAATAATTTGCTCCATAGTCATAAAAAATTGCACCCCCAACATATTAACGATCCTTCATTGGAACTTTCCAAGGAACTTCAAATTTATAAAGTATAAAAGCAATAAATAAAATGGATAAAAAATAGGCAAGTAGAGGCTTTTTATAATGTAGACGCAACATAGGAAACATGGTTAGGACAAACAAAAGTGACCATCCTAAATGCCAGCTATGATCATAAATAATACGACCAAATAAACTACCCAGACATTCTATTACTATGTAAATCATAATCCATTTTATGTTGTGAAGGATCTGGCCTTTAACAGACTTCGGATAACGGGACAAATATAAAATCACTGTGCAAGGGAAAATAATAAACGTATACAGCATACTGACGATGGGGAAAGGAAGTCCAAGGTCAGGCTGAATCTTCCACAATATATAACCACTAGTCAAAAAAATATATAATAAATTCAATAATGACATGTACAGTATTGTTGTATGGCACTTGTGGAAGTGTTCCCGATCCCACCATCGCCATGAGGCGATAATAGCCCAAATTGTAATAGCCACGTGCATGGTTGTTAATTCCTTTTTATTTGTATTATCATAATTGTTTTACTGAATAATTAAAAAGGCTAACTTTGTTAAGGTCAGCCTTTTTGTTTGTTCTTCGCTAATTTTTTACGATCTTTTATTCCAGGCGGTTGTTCTAACCATTCGTTTTTAATCATAATATCGGCTCCGCTTTTGGCAAGTCGGGAAACTTCTAACGATAACCGTTCATAATTGATCATTAAATCGCTTCGTTGACTGGCGGCGGCAGCAGTAGCATAGTTTCCGATTCCTGATGCACTTATAAGTGACATATGATACATCAATAATTTATCTGAAAATGCTTGAGTTGTTGAATCACTTACAGCTGTATCAGGTACCTGCGGAGCATCAATATCATCTTTCATAAGTGTATCAACAAAAATCTTAATATGTTTTTGCGAGATCTCTTTTCCTCGCAACATAAAATCTTGTACATCTTTGGATGGCGAAGTTTGCGCAAAGGCAAGGCATAATTTCACCCCGACTACGTTTGTTAGTATATTCATATATATATGGGAAATTTCAACGGCGTTTAGTGGACGCTTGTCACTAAAGGGATTTAAGCCACTAAAATATTTTTTACTGTCCACATAATCCGTTTCTTTCGGAACCTCAATATAAGGATGCCTGGCATTAATTCCTTTTGAAAGAGCAATTTCGCTTGTTTGATTATAAAGCGTAGCTGTTTCGTTTAATGCTAGTATAAAATAATTTCGCATATCTTCTCTGGTACTCATAGAGACAAATCCGCTGTATGCTATCATTCCGACTTTTGCCATGTGATTGACATACGTTAAACAAAATGTATCCGTAAAAAGCCACGGAGCATTTATGTTTACATCTTGTTCGGTAAACCCGTTTGGAACGGCGTAATTTTCCTTTTCAAAAATGGTGAGTAACTGTTCTAGATGATTGGATGAAAGATCATAAGCATACTGAATAGCGGGTTTTATATCTTGATCCTCAATATGTTTTAACATAAAACTTAAGACACATTTTGACATACTATCCTGCATATACCCAGTCCAAAGTGAACCAATTTCTGCAGATGTTAGGTGAATGTTCCCTTCATTCATTATGTAACCTCCTTGAGTATGATAAGGTAGGGTTATTATTTACTTAAATGTGGTTTTTATACAGACTAGAATAGATCAATAAGTCATATCATAACCAAGTCTATAGCTTCGAGTATGTTGAACAATCTTCAATTAAAGGGCGCTTTTCCCTAATAAGGAACAGCGCCGTTATAGCATATAAAGGCAATTTTGTGAGCTAATAGTCATAGTGGGGGGGATGACAAGCTTGATACTTTTTGCAGAAATTTTACGTACAATTTTTATCCTAATAGCTATTATAAGTTCTGCTATTTATTTACGACATTTGGAAAAAACTAAGAAACAAAATAAACTTTCAACCTTTGAATTCACAATGTACATAATCATTCAGTTCGCATATATATTATTTGCAATCAGTTTACTGTTTTTTGTATTTGCTGAGTGATAGTTGCTTTAGTAATTATCAGTTTTAAACGAACGGGCGCTTATCGCTAATAAGGTAAGTAACGTTTAGTTTAATAAAAGATTAAGGAGGAAGGAGGTAAAAAATGAATGAAAAGGTAAAATTCAAAAATTCTAAATGGAGATTAAGTATGATGGCCCCAGTAGTATTCATCGGGGGTAGTATTGGAAGTCAAATCGTATTTTTTCCTAATATACCTTATCTTCCTCCTATATATGGTTCTTTGACAGGTTCTGTGTTATTGGTCGCTGGCAATGCAATTTACGTATTCTATAAAAGAATGAAAAACAACAGGGCGAAAAGTGAAAATAATGATTAGATTTACACTAACTCTTATGAAATTCGCATTTAAACAATCGGGCGCTTTCCTTGAATAAAAGAAAATTACTTTTCTATAAAAAAGGCCGATTTCCCCGCGTACGAGGAATCGGCCAGAAATATTATTGAGTCACAAGGTTGTTCATTTCCGTTTTCAATTTTACCTTAATCCAAACCGTCATAAGGGTAGCCAAAGCCACGATGAAACAGGTAAAAATAGAAATAGCGGCGTATAGTCCAATCCATACAGCACCAAAACCAATTCCAATTGTGGGAAGGCCTACACCTATATAAATGACAACATAAAGGGTTGAGACAACGTTCCCCCGTTGATTGGCAGGGGCAATTTCATTGACAAGTTGCATGCTTCCCATAAAGGCTAGCCCCTGGCCTAATCCCGTTATGATTGTACTTATGATTAATAACGTAATCGATTGTGATGGAACTGCCAGCACGAAACCAATTAAACCGACAATTAATAGAATGAGTCCGGACATCATTGATATACGAAAAGATAGGTTTTTAAAAGTTAGTTGGGCTACTGCCGATGCCCCCAGCATTAAAAATACAACGCCTCCCGTTATGGCTAAATTATGAATTCCCATCAAGGATGAAACATAGGAAGGAACAAGGGACATAAATAAAGCTGTTACGGACCATGCCGCGAAGGCTGTAATAGCCCCCATTGTAAAGGGTGTCCTGAGAGTTACTGGGATACTTGGTCGTTGGAGGTGCCAACGGCTGGTTGATTTGGTTTTTATCGTTTCATTCATGGCAAAGATTGTGATACAACCAGGAATGAATAAAATCAGATGAACGATATACGGCAAAATAAGCGGCATAGGGCCATATTGAGCCAAGACACCTCCAAGAATTGGACCAACAGCTGTTCCTCCCGCTGTTGCAATGGAAGCAACAAGTGAGGCGGTTTTACGGTGATTAGGGCGTAATTCTACTAACGCAGCCGTAGCTGTTCCACTCATCATTCCGGCTGCTAGACCTTGCAACCCCCGAGCAATAAATAACAAGATTAAATTACTCGAGAGTGCAAATACAGCTGAACCAGCAGCCGATATCAGCAATCCTATAAGTAACACTTTTTTTCTCCCTAATCGATCAGAAAGCTGTCCGAAAATCAGCAGGGAAGGAATAAGAACAAAAGCATAGATGGCAAAAATCAACGTTAAGACTCCTGATGAGAATCCCCATTGCTGCTGATAGACACTATATAATGGGGATGGGATATTAGCTCCCACCATTAAGATGAGGAGTGTATAGCCAACAAACCAAAAAATTAACGTGTTTTTCTTAACCATTTAAATTCCCTCCCATCAATTTAGTAACTTCTCCATAAGGCAGTACCCCATCTGTCATACGATGAAAAGATTGTTGGTTTATAATTTCTTCACTAATGGCTTTAAGCAAAGTAACACTCGATCTGAAAGGTCCTGAACCACAACTAAGCCTTTCAACTCCAATACGTGATAATTCCGATAAGGAAGGTGTTTCTGGACTGGCCAAAAGGTTGATGGGACAAGCAATTTCATTCCGGAGATTCTTAATGATTTCCCGATTGTTTAAGCCAGGAACAAAAACACAGTCCGCACCAGCTTTTACGAATGACTTTATCCTTTTAACAGTTTCCTCAAATTGCCCCGAAGGGTTTCCAATGTTTAACCAGTACGTATCTGTGCGGGCATTAATAAACAGTGATGACTCTTTATGGGAATCCGAAAGTTCCTTAATAGCCGCAATTTTTTCCTGTTGAAAGGAAATATCATAAAGCGGTTGATTAGAATTACCTGTGCCATCTTCGATGTTTATCGCTACGACTCCAGTGGCTATAACTTTTTTCATCTTGTCTACAATTTCACTAATCGTTTCGCCATATCCAGCCTCAATATCTGCGCTGACGGGTATATCAACGGATGTTGCAATATTTTTGATGGCTGTAGTCATTTCCTCAAAAGGTATATTTTGCCCATCTTCATATCCCAGCGAGGCTGCAATTCCTGCACTTGTGGTTCCAATAGCTTCAAATCCACTTTCTTCAAATACCTTTGCACTGACAGCATCCCAAGCGTTTGGAAGTACAAATGAGGTGGGTTGTTGGTGTAATTGATAAAAGTCTTTTGCTTTTTCATATTGATTTCTGTGATTCATAGTGAACCCCCATTTCATATATAAAATTTGGCTTAATTATTGCCTGGTATTATTGTAACTTATAGACAGTTCAACTATAATCGAAATATGGAATACAAAATGGAGGTTTGTTAGATGGGGGTAAATCCAAATATTGCAGAAGTCGTTTCCCTTATGGGGGAATCATCGCGCGCGGCAATTCTGACCAGTTTAATGGATGGCCGATTTCACACGGCTACGGAATTAGCGAATATGGCGGGAATTAAACCTCAAACGGCTAGCTTTCATCTTGCGAAATTAGCTGGCGGTGAATTTGTTACTGTTGAAAAACATGGCCGTTTTCGTTATTATCAGCTAGCGAATCAGGAAATTGCTAGTATGCTAGAGTCCTTTTTATCCGTTTCCCAACCACCTGAAGTACGTTCTTTGAGGCAATCTTCCCAAGCGAAGGCGCTACAACATGCAAGAACCTGTTATGATCATCTGGCTGGCACATTAGGGGTGAAACTTACGGAGTCGATGGTGAATTTCGGTTATTTGGAGAAAAAGGAACAGTCATTTATTATGACAACCAAAGGGGAACAGTTCTTTATGGATTTTGGTTTGGACATAAGGGAATTGAAGAGAAAGCGCAGATCCTTTTCACGTGTTTGCTTGGACTGGAGTGAACGTCACCATCACCTCGCTGGTGCGTTAGGTCATGGACTTGTTGAACGGTTTTTTGAGTTAGAATGGATTGTTCGAAAACCATCGACACGCGCAGTAAGCATTACAGAAAAGGGTCAATCAGGGTTTGAAAAACATTTTCATGTATCCATTTGAAGTTATTAAATTCACCAAGATGTAAGTTAATTACACAATTCCGCAAACGGGCGCAGTTGCTGAAGAAGCACTGTGTCTGAATCGGGACCATATTGGGGAAGAATAAGTTGACCCTGCATAAGTGTGCATGAAAAGTCGGATACAATCTTTCATTTCTTGCTATTCTGTTGATGTAAGGGAGGTCATTAAAGTGAATTCACTTAAAAACATGAATGATGCTTTGAGCTTTATTGAAGAAAATCTTGCCAATAGAATTGACAGTCATGAAGTAGCAAAGCGGGCATTATGTTCAGAGTATCATTTTAAACGAATGTTTTCATTTCTGGCAGGTGTAACGTTGTCGGAGTATATTCGGAGAAGGCGTCTCACGCTTGCAGCTTTTGAGCTGAACAATAGCAATTTCAGGATTATTGATATTGCCATTAAATACGGATACAATTCTCCAGACTCTTTTACGAGGGCTTTTCATAGCCTTCATGGGATAACACCATCAGAAGCTAGAAATAATGGTCACACAATAAAAGCCTATCCACGAATGACCTTCCAGCTATCAATTAAAGGAGGAATTGCAATGGACTATCGAATTGAAGAAAAAGAGGCATTTAGCATAATTGGAATTAAAAAAAGAGTCCCTATTATTTTTAACGGGGTTAATCCAGAAATCGCCTCTATGTGGGAAAGTTTAGATGGTGAAGCGATAAAAAAACTTAAAAAACTTTCTAATGTTGAACCTGTGGGATTGCTTAGTGCATCTGTAAACTTTTCAGAAGGTCGAATGGAAGAAAAAGGGGAACTTGATCATTATATCGGTGTTGCAACAACAAATGAATGTCCTAATAACCTTACCCAACTTGATGTTCCTGCTCTAACATGGGCTGTATTTGAATCTGTTGGACCATTTCCTGAAACATTACAGGATATCTGGGGGCGTATTTATGCCGAATGGTTCCCTTCTTCTAATTACGAGCAAGTAGAAGGCCCTGAAATTCTATGGAATGAAAACAAGGACACAAGCTCACCGGAATTTAAGAGTGAAATATGGATACCGATCACAGAAAAATAATAATAGTGTTTTCAAAACGAGGCGCTTTTCCGTAATAAGATAAGCGTCTTTTTTGAGAAAAAATTGAGTTGAACGTCTGTTTTTGAAATAATCGGTATTAAGCAATAGGGCGCAGTTGGGGAATAAAGACCAGCGCCCAAATGCCATTGTAGTGCACGTTTATGTAACACGATAAGGTAGAAGGGAACAAGTGCCTGTCAGTTAGAGCATCGTTATTTGGTTCGTGTATAATACGGTTCATGAGCATACTGCTTAATAAAGTTATGGGCAGTCTGCTAGAATATATTCGAGAATGATAAAGGGAGGAAGTGCTATATGAGTCGACACATTGCAGTCCTTGTAACAGACATGGTAGAAGAAATTGAATTAACTGATCCTGTGAAAGCTTACAAAGAAGCTGGGCATACGGTAGATATTATCAGTAATGAAGCAAAAAAAACCATCAATGGCAAAAATGGGGACGAAATACAAGCAGATAGAGGTATAGATGAAGTAAATGCAAACGATTATGATGCATTACTCGTACCTGGCGGGTTTTCTCCTGACTTACTACGTATTAATCCGAAGAATAGTGAGTTTGCGAAAACATTTTTCCAAGATAATAAACCCATATTTTCAATTTGCCATGGTCCACAGTTTCTCGTTAATACAGACCAACTAAAAGGTAGAGAGCTAACAAGCTTTGTTTCCGTAAGAAAAGACTTGGAAAATGCAGGAGCAACTGTAAAAGATGAAGAAGTAATCGTAGATGGAAACCTTGTAACAAGCAGAACACCTGATGATCTTCCTGCATTCAATCGCGAATCTCTAAAGCTTTTAGAAAAATAATTCGTCGATCGTATAGGGGGGCTGTTAATCATGCAGCCTCTCTTTATTTTTTATTTGATAATAGATAAAGCGCTCATGCCCATCTGCCATGATCTTCCTCAAACGGGCGCTTATCAGGAATAAAGATTAGCGCCCGTTTTTATTAGGGGCTATTTGAATTGGAATTGTGCATAAAATGTAAAAAATCAAAAAATGATTGTGTTTATTTTATCGATAAGTTATAATTTATTAATAAAATAAACAAGATTCGGAGTTGATTTTTTGCGGGAAGAACTAGTTTTGAATTCTGTTGAACAAATGCGAGCGCTTGGACATCCGTTACGGAATCGTGCTCTTTATTTACTTGTGGAGGAGCAATACACAAATAAGCAATTGGCATCAGCTCTTGGTGAACCGCCATCTCGTGTCCATTTTCATATACGTGAACTTTTGAAGGCAGGGCTGATTGAAATTGTTGATCAGCGATTAAAAGGTGGCATAATGGAAAAGTATTATCGTGCCGTATCACGTAGTTTGAGGCTGGGAACTGATTTGGGAGTATTATCAAAGTTTGATGAATTGGCGGATACTATATTACTTACTGCCCGTGATGAATTTGAGAGTTCAACAAACTTTTTTAAAAAATATCCTCCTGAAACGCAAATTGTACAGGAGAAAAAGAAATTATCTCCTGAACGCTTCAGTCGAATAAAAGAACATCTTAAGTCAATCAGCGAAGAATTAGAAAAGTCTCAAACTGATGCTAATGCTGAAGATGCAATAAATATTATGCTGACTTACATGATCCATAGGCTCCCAGATGATACTGAGGTGGAAGCTAATGAAACAGAAGAATAAAGGTTTCACATTACAAAAGTTTATCCCTGGGAACTATTTAAATCTTGTTAAGGATAATTCTAATTTTCGTAAGCTATGGATAGGTCTAACAGCTTCATATTTCGGTGACTCTTTTTATGAACTTGCTATTGTATGGTTTGCTTACAGTATTACAGGTTCAGGGATGCAAGTGGGTTTTATCTTAGTTGCCACCTTTTTACCGAGTGTATTAGTTGGTCCATTTCTCGGAGTAATTGTTGACCGGTTTGATCGAAGACGGCTGATGCAACTTGCGCAGCTCATTCAGGGGCTGAGTGTGGGTGTATTAGCATTGTCCATTGCAATGGGTTTCTTCCATATGTGGCTGCTTTACGTTCTTACCATTATTCAATCAACCGCCTCAGCATTATTTTTGCCAGCACAAAATGCGCTTGTTCCCCATTTAGTGAAAAGAGAACAAATTATTCAAGCAAACTCCTTTTTTACATCTTCCAGGCAAGTCGCAACACTGTTTGGGGCAGTGTTGGGCGGGGGAATTGTTGCATGGGCAGGGGCATCAGTTGCCATAGCATTTAACGCCCTCACATTTGTTCTAGCATTACTGTTTATTCAATTCATCCATGACACTTCTAAAATCGACACAGATAATGCAAAAAAATCACAAGCAGGAATATTAGCTGATATTCAAGAAGGTATACGATGGCTGCGTAATCAACCAACAATGATGAGTTTACTGGTTTTGGCAACCATCGGAAATATGGCATTGGGCCCCATAAATGTGTTAGTTCCAATGCTTATTCAAGAAGTATTCCATGCGAATGCAACAGCGCTTGGTCTTTTTGATGGAGCACTTGGCTTGGGCGTTTTGCTGGGTGGATTAGGAATTGGTATTCTGAACCCAAAAAGGATTGGTTTGGTATTTGGCATTGCTTTGAGTATAGAGGCGATTGGAATGTTTTTAATCTTTATTGCCCCTGTTCTGCCGATTGCTTATGCTGGCAGTTTTATGGTGGGAATTGCCATTGTCTCGAAAGGTCTGCCACTAAGTTCCGCATTTCAAATTATGGTTCCTTCAGATCTGAGGGGGAGGGTAAGCAGCATCAATAATATGATAGCTGGTGTTACTATTCCTATTTCATATGGTTTGATAGGGCTGTTCGGTGATATGATAGGTGCAGCATATTGTTTCTTGTTAAGTTCTATATTGTTTGTTATATGCATGGTAATAGCATTTCTGAAATCACGTTTACGGGAATTTAAATTAGAAAAACATGAAACAACAGCAGAAGTAAATTAACTGATATAAATCCGTAAAACTTAACACACAAGTATTAAACAATCGGGCGCTTTTCCCTAACAAAAGGAGTGACGCATATTAATAATATAATTGATATTGACGATAAAAAATTAGAGGTCTGGATTCAAGGGGAAGGTACGCCAATTATCATCCAACCAGGTATGGTGAGTTCAATCATGGAGTGGGAGGCTTTGGCTACGGAGTTGTCAAAGGAAGCAAAAGTCATTCTCTATAATAGAGCCGGGTGCGGAAAAAGTGAAAAAGGAATAAAATCAAGAAATGTTAGCGAAAACACGAAAGATCTCAAGGCATTAATTAATAAGCTTGATTTGGATGCCCCGATAATAATTGGACACTCTTACGGTGGGCTATGCCTTCAATATTTTGGTATGAAATATCCAAATTTAGCAAGTGGATTTATTCTGATAGATTCAACCTCTGTAGATTCGCATTTATTGGATGAAGTAGAAATTGAGGGCGGAGATGAAAATAGTACCGAAGCATGGATTCAAAAATGTAAATGGTATTCAACGCTAACCCCTAAACAGCTTGAAATAGAGATGAAGGATTGGATTACCGGATTACAAGAAGTGATACCTGAAAATAGACATGCAGAGATTAAAAAATATATGAGTAATCCGGTGATGTTTGAGGCTCTCGGAGAAGAACTAGAAGAGGATCCTAAGTTTACAAAAGAAATAAAGCAATTCGGCAAACTCCCTAATATTCCTACTATTATTATTGGAAGAGATCCAAACGTATCGATTAACGATATGATCATTGAAGAGGGGCTTGATTTTCAAGAGGCGGAAAAAATAGAAAACATCTGGCAAACATTAATAGATGACCAGACAAAATTGAATGGTAAAGTTGAGTATATACTGGCTGAAAAGGCAGGTCATAACATACATACAGATAATCCAGTTGTTATAAAAAATGCAATTCTTTCTTTATTGACTAGTATTCCATAATCGGGGGCTAATCAGGAATAAGTATTAGCCCCCGAAATGATACATAAGGGCTAGGTTGTGGAGTAAGGACTTACAAAAGTAATGGTAGTGAACAAGATACTTTGGAGGGAACCAAATGGAAATTTATCAATTTAAAAAAGAAACAGGTAAGAAAATCAAACAATTCAATTCTGATTTTATAATGTCGCGTATTACCCAAACTCAAAAGGCAGCTCATATAGGATGTATGCACTTAGATAAGAATGGAATAATTGGTTATCACCAAGCAGTTGTACCCCAGCTTCTTTTAATTGTATCTGGAGAAGGTTTAGTTAGAGGTGAAACAGATGAATTCGTTAAAGTACATAGTGGCGAAGCAGTATTTTGGGATAAAGACGAGTGGCACGAAACAACAACGGACACTGGGTTAACTGCAATTGTTATAGAAAGTGAAGAGTTAATCACTTCATCATTAATGCCATTATAGAAATAGTAGATGTTATGCAAACGGGCGCATTTGCTGGGTAAAGAATCACGCCATGTTGCATCAATGCAGCATTTTGTATGGGGATAAACTAAGGTAGTGGTAGGAGGAATGAAGTTGTATTCACATAAGCCAGAAGATTACGAATGCCCATTTTGTCGGGTTGTATCAGGTAATGAAAAACAAAATAATGGGACAAAACAAAGAGATATTATATATCAGAATAAACACGTTACGGCTTTTATCGCGAGCAAATGGTGGCCTAATAACAAGGGACACGTTCTTGTAGTTCCTAATGCACACTTTGAGAACATATATGAGTTTCCCGTAGAAATGGCTGCTGAAATTCATCGTGCTGCTCAATTGACAGCGTTTGCGATGAAAAGTACATATGGATGTGATGGAATTTCGACTCGACAACATAATGAACCTGCTGGAAATCAAGATGTTTGGCATTATCACCTTCACGTTTATCCGAGGTATGAAAATGATAACCTCTACCTAACAAAAGGTCATTATACTGAACCTGATGAACGTCCTTTCTATGCAGAGAAGCTACGATTGTGGATACAAGAAAATAAAAAGGTCGGAAATTATGATAGAAATTCATTCTAAAATCATTCACCCACTTATTAAGGATCTCTTATCTTATGCCACATCGAAAAAACGAATTGCACAAGAGTATAAAAAATATATCCAATCATCCAATAGAAAGCTGTATGTGGCTGAGCGTAAGGGAATAATGGCTGGATGTATCGGTATTAAATTCATTGAACCCAATGTCTGCGAAATTAAACATATTGCCGTTTTTCCACCCGAACGTGGAAACAGGATTGGCAGTGAAATGATTGATTTTATTATGGATAAGCATTTATTGAATAGTGTCTTTGCTGAAACGGATTTGGATGCAGTAGAATTTTATCGGAATTATGGATTTGAGATATCAGATTTAGGCGAGAAGTATCCAAGTGTAGAACGGTTTTTGTGTGAATACAAAATCCAATAAGCCTATTAAGCAAACGGGCGCAGTTCTGGAATAAAGATTGTCGCTTGTATTGTACATAAGGGCGGGATTGTTTAGGAGGGAACATAGTGATAATTAGGGAGATAAAGAAATCAGATGCAGAGAAATTCTCCAACCTTACCCCACAAGTTGAGGCAGAATCTGAATATATGCTATGGGAAGCTGGGGAAAGAAATGTTCAAATCGAGCAGCAACTAAAGATGATCGAGAGTATTGAACAAAAAGATAATTCGACTATACTTGTTGCTGAAAAGGATAACAAAGATTTGGTGGGGTTCCTGATGTCTGTGGGAGGGAATGCCAAGAGAAATAAACATGCATCCTATATTGTTATGGGAATTTTAAAGGAATACAGGGGAAAAGGAATAGGCACAAAAAGTTATTTGAAGAGTTGGAACGATGGGCGTTTAACCATAATATACATCGTTTAGAATTAACAGTAGTCACTCGGAATGAAACAGCTTTATCGCTGTATAAGAAAATGGGTTTCGAAATTGAAGGAACAAAAAGACACTCTTTATGTATTGATGGTGAATTTGTTGATGAATATGATATGTCAAAACTTATATAAAGGCGCATTAGCTGAAAACCCTGATTTGACTATACCGCAATCGGGCGCAAGAAAGGAATAAAAAATTGTTCTATTTGCACTAAGAAATAAACTGAAATGTTAGTTAATAATAATATTTAGGGGTGGTTGTAATAAAACAGTGGAAGCAACCAAGTTGGTTTTGGTGGGCAATAGGACTCTTTTCGTCTATAGAAATAGGAGTTATTTTATTGATTGGTTATTTGGGTTTTGATCCAAAAACTATATTAGTCATTGGATTTTATATGGCAGCATTTGTTTATCCTCTGTTTTTTACTATCACCTTTTTTTCTTTAAAAAGCGATGTAAGAAAAGATATCGATACGGTATTCTACTTATTAGTTCCTTTAATAATTAATATTCCTTTTTGGACGTATATTTTAGAGTACTTGTCAGAGTTTCTATAAATACTCTTGGATCTTCAACTATCGGGCGCGTTTATCGAATAACGCGTCCTTTTTACATTTTAGGGCCAGATAACGGAATAAGAATTAGAAATGACCTCCTAAGTACGTGGGGCATATGATGGGTTTATAATCATATGTCTTTGGAGGAATGTTTCAATGAATAAACCTTTTTATATGGATCCTTATTATTCGAACACTTATTATAGTAATGAGCCAATGTGTAATCATGGAAATATGTCATATGGTATGGGCTATGCAAATCAATATTGGCCATATCCAAACACTCAGGGATGTACTAGTCCCATATTAAATGACCATGGAAAAGAACCTTTTGTAGTGAATATTAATCAAGCAGCTAGGCAAAACAACACATTCCGAACTGCTATATGGACTGGAGATAATCTACAAGTGACCTTGATGAGTATCAACGTCGGAGAAGATATTGGTCTAGAGGTTCATCCTGACGTAGATCAATTTTTACGTATTGAGGAAGGTCAAGGATTTGTACAAATGGGCGAGAGTAGAGATCAGTTAAACTTTGTAAGGCATGTATATGAGGACTCTGCTATCATGGTCCCTGCTGGCATGTGGCATAATTTAACGAATACAGGCAATATCCCGTTAAAACTCTACACAATCTATGCACCGCCCGAGCATCCATTCGGCACTGTTCATAGAACAAAGGCAGATGCTGAGGCTCCAGAAGGTTAGGAACCTATGGTCTTCTAGAATACCAGCTAAAATTTACAAGTCAAGATAAAAAGACCCTTCCAAAATAGGGTCTTTTTGTCTAATATTTGTTTTTTTATGTTATGTGGTATGTGCGGAAAGGGTTAACCACATGAAAGGTGTAATATAACACACTTAAATTGGAATAAAAAGGAGTGATCACTTATTTTTGCTAGTCCTTAGAGAGCAAGTACAGCATCAGAAAATGTATTGACTTTTCGGATGTAGGAAGCTACCTGTTAAGAATTGGATTGGCGGGACTTTAGTTTTATAATTTTCTTTAAAAGTAAACCGGTTACTACCCCGGGTATCAAGGACAAAATGGGTAGCCAAATGGGACCTAATAATATACCCATGATTCTTAAATCTGGAGAATAGATAAGTCCAATGGTTACGGAGTAGGCAGAAAATGCAAATGGCATAAACGAGAAAGGTTTTCCCCCACCCCCTGCATCTTTATAAGCATCCCACATCGCAAAGAAATACAAACAAGGATAGAACATCAACCAGCCATAATTGGTTTGCTGAATTGCGGTTTTTATATCCCCGTGGAAACTTAGAAGAATTACCTTATTAAAATTTGACTGAACGTTAATTAAAAATTCCAATCCAATGAAAAGCATGCCTTTTAAGAACTTACCGTTTAAAATTTGCCCAAATCCTGGTAACGCAATACTCCAAAAAAGTTTTTCATATTTATGGTTTTGTTTCATATGATCCATCCAAGTTATTGTAAATGTTTTTTCATATTTTTCCTATACTAATTTTCGTGTGATGCTCGAAACGCTAAAATTCCGTGTTGACCGGTCTTTATTTGCCTTGTCCTTTTGATAATTTTGTTCTGTCCACTGCTTGGGGAGGCTCTTCCATCCAACCGTGTTTGATGATGATTTTCCCTCCGTCTTTGGCAAAATCGAAGGTGTTAGTCATCATTTGACCCATTTTTAAAAGCAGGTCACTGCGAAAGCTAAACGCTGCTCCAACTGAGTTACTTCCCATACCAAACATCGATAACAGATTTGTGATATACATCATAACTTTGTCTGAAAACGGTGAGATAGTGGAGTTAGTTACGATTCCTGTCCACGTAGAAGATGCTTGTACATCACTCTCTAATAAAAGGTCCTCCATGGTGGAAACTACTTTTTCCGCAAGTTTTTTTCCTCGTTGAAAATACTGTTTGACTTCTGGATTATCAGCAACTTGTGCAAAACCAGTCATCAATTGCGCCCCCGTAATGTTTGCCTCTAGCGCTTGGTGCACTAAACCAATTTCAACTGTATTAAGCACGCGTTTCTTTCCAAAGGGGCTCAAGCCGCTTGTATAACTGGTGTCCTCGACGAATTCAACCTCGTTCGGCATAGGTACACTGGGAGGACGTGCTAAAACACCTTTTTTTAGTAGGGATTTGGTGCATTTGTTGTAAATCGTTTGACTATCTGAAGTAAAATCATTGTATAAATTACAAATGTCTTCCCGATAAGACATCCCCGAATGCAATGCATAAAGACCAATCAAAATCTTACTCAGCAAACGAAAATACATTAAATAAAACTGATCGTCAAATAAACGAGGGGCCTGATGGTCAATATCTTTTTCTGTAAAGGCTACAGGAATGGCAACGCCCTCGTTTTGAAAAATCGCTTTAATAGCATTTATATTTTTCGTTTCTATACTTTGGGCAGATTGTAATACAGTTCGAGTTTCTTCGTCGTCAGAGTTTTTAATAAAGCGTTCCACTATACGCAACTTCATTGACTTCTCCTGATATGCTTGCCAAAGATTTCCTAATTCTGTAGACGATAAAGGGATGTTGCTAGTCATGTTAGACCTCCATATCAAAATGTTTTATTTTATTATGCACGTTTAGTTCCTTTTTATTAGGTATTTCCCATGTAGGTGATTCCAAGATGTCATTTTTCGTTTACAACGGAAGTTTTTATTCCCATTCAATAGTTAAGCAATACCAGCTAATAGAAGCTCTCTGCTTGTTAAACATAAGGGCTCAATAATGGGAGAACAGTATTTTGTCTTTTAAGGTTATCTTGAAATCAAGTCTTCAGGAAACGGGGCGCGTTTATCGAATAACGCGTCCTTCTGTATAGGACTATTTTGCGGAATAAAACATAAAACCTTTAGGGGTGATAAAATGGGTAGAGATAACGAAACACCTGAAGAAAGAAGAGAGAGGCTAAGACAAAAAGAATTAAACAATCCTTCCAGTAGTATACACGGGAGCATTCTTGCTGATTTAGTCGGTGGTTTAGGATGGAAAGGTACTGGAATACTTATTCTTGTATTAATATTAGCTGTTATAATATATGCCATTTTCCTCCACTATACCAGCTAATAGAAGGTCAACAGGTAGGACTAAAAAAGATAAAAAAGTCATGTTACAATAAAATTGACCACACCAAAGAAGCTTCAAAGAAATAATTTTGAAGTTTTTGGCTGAAATGTATATTATTTGTTGATTACTACATTTTAAAAGCCTCTTTACGTTTTAACAATGCATATATCCAATGAATGAGCTTGTTTGCGCATGCTATGATAGCGACTTTGTGTGGTTTGCCTTCTTCACGTTTCTTTTCATAGAACTCTTTCAGCTTGGGATTGCGGTTTTTGGTTAAGCCGCATTGGACAGCTGTATAGAGTATTTGACGAAGACGGGATGAACCTCTTTTTGTAATGGTATTGATCGTTGCTTTGAACTTACCAGATTCGTGAACACTGGGATCAATTCCCGCGTAGGCAACGAGTTTCTTGGGGTGATTAAACTGATCGATTTCCCCAATTTCGGAGATGATTGTGGCGGCAATCTTTCCGCCGATACCTGGGATCGATTGGATCAATCTATATTCTTCAAATTCTTCTGCCAGGGCATCTATCTCTTCCTCTAGTTTGGATAGGTGCTCTTGGTATTGGAAAAGCATTTGAATATACATGTTTAGACTCACGGTATGACTCCTGTATAAATTACATTTGAAAGGGTCACGCTTAGCTGCATCTTTTAGTTTATGAGCTTTCTCTAAACACCAGGATTGAGAGCGTTTTGCCCCACCTTGAAGAATCACCTGGGCGATATCATCTACTTTTTCATCCCTCACATCTTTAGAAGTTGGGTAACGACGTAAAGTTGTTAATGATGTAGGTGAATATAAATCTCCGAAGACTCCTTTATACTCTGGGAATACCTGATCCAATATAGTCTGAAATTGGAGTTTAATTTGAACATACGTTCCGGTTAGAGAATCATGTTGCCTCGATAAATTACGCAAATTCATCGTACGTACACTTTTCTTCTGAAAGGCTTCGAGGTCGTCTTCTTTATAGTATAACTCACCTAAAAGAAAAGCATCGATAACGTCTGTCTTTACCTTCCTCAAGCTTGTCTTCTTAGCTTCGTGAGAGATAACGGGATTGATTAAATAGTAAGTGATTTGCTGTTCTTCTAAAAACTGAAGAACGGGTTCATGATAATGTCCCGTCGATTCAAAAATGACAACCGGAGGTTGCCCGGAAGCCTGCTCGACCTCCTGATAGAACCTGTGAAATTCATGCAAACCTAATACATCATGCGTAAATTTAAAGCTCTTCTTGTAAGGATTTTTCTTCTGTAAAAAGGCTTGGACTTGGCTTTCTCCTTTTGCGATATCCAGGCCAATGACTGGATCCATAAGTTACCACATCTCCCTTTATAGATTCACCGGTAACCCCTAACCTATCTTGTAGTTTCATAGCTTCGCTTGTTATACGGGATCGTTGTCCCAACCAGCCTCAAACATGTTTCTACAAGTAGGGGGTGGACAGTATTGCGGACGGGATCAAGTCCCACGGGCGCGAACGTCCTACCCCGGCTACCTCAAGAATAAAACCTATGAAACATAGGTCAACCAGAAATGACTGGCTGACCTTATAATACGAAGGGCGCGATTGCTTAATAAAAAGTAATGGGCCTATATTCTGATGATGAATTGACTTATTATAAACATTAGAAGTAAAATACCGATTCCTAATACGCCATATCCAAAGCGTTTACGTTCCGATAAATGCTCCCCTTTTATCTCTTTCCAACTAGGATAGAAAAAACTGATTACTCGGACAGCTATAATGCCGATAGCCACTAAAACGACAGCTAGTACTTCCATAAGAATGACTCCTTTCTACAATACTTAGTTACCTTATGCTTACTAAGTAAAACAAAATGGAGCGATATTTGGTCTTTTGTGGATTCATCTCGAAGCTGATTCCTATAGAAACGGGGCGCTTTAATGAAAGAGAGGCTTGTAAATAATGGGGAAATTAACACAAAAAAAGAAGAATCAACAAAGGGCTTCCTTTATTCTTTTGGCCATTGTTATTATTCTTGGTCCAGCCTTACATAATCATTTTGATACGATAAATATTTTAGTTATAGCTGCTCTAATTTTTGTGGCGGTTCTATTTATTGTCGGAAGGGTATCAGAAAGAGGAGAATGATTCTTTTGGCCTGACTTATTTTTAAATTACTCAAGATACGGGCGCGCTTGTCGAACAAGGCGCCCTTCTGTTTATGGCCATTTTGCGGAATAAAACATAAAACCTTAGGGGTGATAAAATGAGCAGAGATAACGAAACACCTGAGGAAAGAAGAGAGAGGCTAAGACAAAAAGAACTAAACAATCCTTCCAGTAGTGTACACGGGAGCATTCTTTCTGATTTAGTCGGTGGTTTAGGATGGAAAGGTACTGGAATACTTATTCTTGTACTAATATTTGCTGTTATAATATATGCCATTTTCTTCCGTTAAAGGGGCGCGATTGTCTAGTATGACAGTCTCCTCAGGAATGGGAAGGTTAACTGGAGGGATAATATGATCTTCTTCAAAAGTTATTTAAAAGATTTGCTTCCATATATCATTGTGTACTGATTATTATGTTTGACTTGCTTTTTCATGTAAATTGGATAAATATGTTTTACAATTTAACCTGTGAGGTGAATGCATGTTTCAATGGCTTACAGAGGTCGATAAACCTATTGTTAATAGAAATAAAGATAGACATAGTGATCTTAAGATAGAAACATTAAAGGAAAAGAATAATAAAAATGAAATTTCCGATATTTTCTTATTTGTTGCTTCACCAGATACTATATTTAATATAAACTTTCTTACGATGCTACGCACTCCTACAAGTTTTTCGTTGAGTGTAATTTTAAATGAAATTGCGCCCCATTATGAAAAGGTACAAATGATAAAAATGAATGACATTGTTACAAAAATCAATCTTAAATTCTTAAAGAGTCATTCACAAAAGCTATTAAAGGAAGCCCTATTTAAAGAAACAAAAGATAGCATAATAAATGATATTTATAGGACCGATAAGCTATATATTCCAACGCATGAAACAAAGCTT
Source organism: Halobacillus shinanisalinarum (assembly GCF_022919835.1). Taxonomy (NCBI): domain Bacteria; kingdom Bacillati; phylum Bacillota; class Bacilli; order Caryophanales; family Bacillaceae; genus Halobacillus; species Halobacillus shinanisalinarum. Next base: position 2,579,596 of record NZ_CP095074.1, read on the forward strand.
AAATATTTTAAAGTAAAGTGTAAATACATACAACCTGTTTCACATACGGACTTTGAAAGGGTAATGGACTTTATCGATAGTTCCTTTCTTTCGAGTGGTGAATCATTTTCGTTAAGACCCTCTGGATGGGTACTAGAAGATGGGTTAAGAAATTCAATCGCGATTAGAACCTTTTCCTCCTTTTCAAAAGAAATAATTTTGGTAGTTGACTCCATAGACAATACAGTTATTGCTATGGATATATATAAATGATCTTGGCGTACGTTTTTACGTTTTCCGCGTTTTGCTGGCTGTCCCCCATGCCCATCAAGCTAGCATTAATGAAGGGGCAGAATAGAGCCGTTTTTGCAAAGCAATGTCTATGCTACTGAAAAAAAGGCATACCAAATAAGCCTGAGACAGGCTATTTTTTAAAAATTACGCTGCTTTCTTTTGGCACGTGGTATACTGATAGACAACACCCAATATATCAAAGACTGTTTTTTTCTCGTATCGGTGAGACTTTCGCCCGTTTTTCTGTAGGAGGGCAAATAGGCGAAACAGGACCTTTGATAGCTCTTGGGTGCCTTTTTGTATCGATTGAAACAGTAATACAAAATAATCTTTAATGATATAAATGGCTTTATATTCGCTAAGTTCTTGTTTTTTCTTGGTGAGAAGTATCTGACGCATTTGAAACATGGTGGAAGAACAAAGGAGGATAGCAATGAGTTGACCATAGAGATGACATTCTAAGCGCTCTTTTTTGATTTCTTTACAATGATCGATTTCAAAGAAGGATTTCCATGTCTTAAACAGGATTTCAATTTGCCACCGTAAAGAGTAAAGATCGTGAATGTGTTCCATTGGAACATCTTCGGGTGATGCATTGGTTATGTATACATTCATCGCACTCAATCGTTTACTCCGTTCCTTCATAACAATCCCTTTCTTTTTCTCCTTTACCGCATGATTTTCCAATCGTGTTCGGGTTTGCTCTTCCGTAAGTCGGTGGATAATGACTCTAGTCGGCAGCTTTTGATTTTTCCCAATATAAACATTTGAGATTTCATGGGTTTGTCCTGGCTTTAATTGATGCATGATCTCTTCCATATCTAATTGAATATATTCGGTTTGTTTTTTGAGTGTTCCATTTTTGAAGTATTCAGGGTTAGGGTTCTTTAGATAAACCCGAGTGTTTAATTTTAAACGAGAGATATAAGAAGCGCCCTTCTCGTCCATCTGATGGAGGTCATTTAGGTCAAAATATCCTAAATCACGTACACATAAGTCACCTGTTTGTACCGTCTGTAAGCATGTGGAACCGTAGGTTCGATCATTTTCTTTACCTGGACCCGAATGAACATGGAGGAATTGGCCACTGAGAAGATCATATTCCAGTTGAATTTTCACGCCAGCCGTATGGCTACTGCCTCCAGATCCTTGATAGGTTTTAGCAAAAACATCTGGCAATTGAAAGGTCGTAGAATCCAAGATTCGTATACTACGAAACTGTGAAACGTAACGATGAGAAAGAACCTGAGAAGTAGACAACTTTTTAGTAAGTAAGGTAGCGAAAACATGTCGTAAGAGCTCGACAGCCGTAGGGTTAAATCGTTGATTAAGTCCTTCAGGACTCATTAAAACTCCCGTTGAAGATTCTAAACAACTACATAGCTGTGCCAGGGAAGTGCTCGCTACTTTTTGGCTTAACCACACGCATAGCGCTATTAAATCTTTGGCCTGGTACTTACTCGTCCTTTGAACAAAACCGACTTCTTTGGCCAGCTGTTGGAGAACTTTTGGAGACAAGGATCGTTGTAGTTCCTGTGAAAAGAGAGTCAGTTCATCTGAAATTTCACGACTCATAAAAAAACACCATCCTTTTCCATATATTACTGAAAGGATAGCGCTTTTTTCGTTTTGGGGGTAGTCATTTGCCTTAACTTGATGGGCATGGGGTACTGCCAACATTTTGACGTTTGACTCACGCAAAGAGAATTCTGACCTAAAAAATTCGATTTCCTGTCTGTAAGAAACCGACATTTAGGTAGCTTCTTTAGTAAAGCCCCGGTGTGCAAAAATATGGAACGATCCAATTAATAGGTGTTTGGGGGCAACTTTAATGTGTTTCCATTAGGTTGGATCTTTTTTGGAAAAATAACGAATAACGAGTTTGACCCACACGCAAAGTGGCCCTTGGATAAGCAAGTCATGGTTATCAAATGTTTAACAATCATAAGGAAGTCATTTTAAAACCGTTATCCTATTAGTTTATATGGATGAATTAACAAGTTAGCATAATTGCGAACCCTAAGCGAAATGGATTTCCACACTGTGTATAGAAGTCTTTTTGTCTGTTATTATTTAGATTATTGGATAATTCAGCTCGTAGCTTGGGTAGCAATAGTATGGTGGTCTCAGTCCAATTTTTGGCATAGGCCAGGAATCTTCCATATAGTCCATCTTTACTTTTTCATTTGAATGGTTTACTAGCAATAGCTTTACTTGTGGATTAAATTCATACCTCAAAATGGTAACCCCCTTCCATTAGGAATGTGTGGATTCTCCTCCATCAACATGAAGAACTTGACCAGTAACAAAACGAGAATCTTCAGAAGCAAGATAGACAAAGGTTGGTGCGAGTTCAAATGGATGGGCAACTCGTTCCATTGGATTAAATGCTCCATATACAGCGACTTGGTCTGACGAAAAACTTGCTGGAATAAGTGGAGTCCAAATTCGGCCGGGAGCGACGGCATTGACTCGGATCCCTTGTTTCACGACATTTTTAGCCAAGGCACGTGTCCAACCAACTATTGCGCCTTTTGTGGCTGTATAATCAATCATTTGCTGCTCACCTACATACGTCACCACTGAAGTAGTGCCAATGATTGAGCTGCCTGGTTTTAAATGAGGAAGCGCTGCTCTTGTTGTGTAAAAATGAGAGTATATATTAACTTTGAAGGTGTCATCGAATTGCTCATCTGTAATGTCAAGCAGGCTTAGTTGTTGGAATTGGATACCAACGTGGTTACAAAGAATATCGAGACGTCCAAACGTATTTACTGTTTGTTCTACAATGGAGATACACTGTTGTTTGTCTCGCAAGTCACCAGGCATTAGAAAACAACGTTGTCCGAGTTGTTCAATCCTTGCTTTTGTTCGGTTTGCGTCTTCGTGTTCATCTAAATAAGCGATGGCAACATTTGCGCCTTCTTTAGCAAATGCAATTGCTACTGCTGCACCAATACCACTGTCCCCCCTGTAATAAGTGCTACTTTTCCTGTTAACTTTCCACTCCCTTCATAGTTCGGGTTTTCGATAATTGGGAGGGGGACCATCAATTTTTCCACTCCGGGATGGCGCAGCTGGCGCTGTTCAGGTAAACTTATCGGAATTTCTTCGTAACGTGTGATTTTCCCATAGTTAGGGTACATGGGATAAGGTTGAGTTTTCATATTCGCTTTAAACATTTCTTGCATTTGCTTTATTAGCTCTAATTGACGACTTTGATCCTTTTGATCCATTGAAACCTCCTATAGAAATAATTTTCTTCTATAGAATGTTTATGTTGTTCATTACAAATAAAGTATAAAGAATGTGAAAAAAGTTATTTACTTTCAACACAGAAAAACCCCCGTGATCTTCTAACTGTATTTGGCAATCAGCAATCTTCTAACGCTGGTATACATATTCATACTTCAGGAACTTGACAGGGAGCCTCTATGGTCAAGAAATGTGGCAAGAGAGCAAGAATGCGTCTTGCATGGCCACCCAGCCTAAAGTGTATTAACACTAAGCTTATTGCATACGCTCGATTGCCTAAAGGTTCATTTATTAATTGCCACAAACATTCGGCATTATCACACCTCGCAATTAGCTTTAATATTTTATAGTTTACGCATAATTACTGGTTATTAACAGATTATAATGATGTAAACTCTATTTATTGGAGGCTATATGCTTATGAAAGCAGTGACATACCAAGGAAAAAACTCTATCAGTGTAAAACAAGTGGATGACCCTACTATTCAAGACCGTGAAGATGTCATTGTAAAAATAACTTCCACTGCAATATGTGGTTCCGATTTACACCTTTACAAAGGAGACTTTCCTCTTCCAATTGGTTATGTTATTGGACATGAACCAATGGGGATTGTGGAAGAAGTTGGACCAGACGTAAACAAAGTGAAAAAAGGAGATCGAGTAGTTATCCCATTTACGGTTGCATGTGGTACATGTCCATATTGCTCTCAACATCAAGAAAGTCAATGTGATAACTCCAATCCTCATTATGATTCAGGTGGACTATTAGGTTACTCGGAAAAGTACGGTAACTATCCTGGTGGACAGGCTGAATATCTTCGTGTTCCTTTTGGAAATTACACACCTTTTCTTATTCCTGAAAACTGCGAACTGGAGGATGACCAGTTGCTTTTCTTGTCCGATGTTTTGCCGACAGCGTACTGGAGTGTAGAACATGCAGGTGTTAAAGAGGGAGATACGGTTATTGTTCTAGGTAGTGGACCTGTTGGTTTACTGACGCAGCAATTTGCATGGAAAAAAGGAGCAAAAAGAGTGATTGCGGTTGATTATTATGACTATCGCTTGCATCATTCAAAAAAAATAAATCAAACAGAAACATTTGATTTCACAAAAGACAAAGACATGGGTGAAACGTTAAAAGAAATTACCAAGGGTGGAGCTGATGTAGTCATTGACTGTGTTGGTATGGACGGAAAGAAATCACCATTAGAATTTGTGGAACAAAAACTGAAGTTGCAAGGCGGAACACTTGGACCGATACAAATTGCAACGAAAGCAGTCAAAAAGTGTGGAACTGTACAATTAACGGGTGTTTATGGTGGTCTTTATAATATGTTCCCATTAGGACCTTTCTTTTCAAGGAATGTCAACCTTAGGATGGGACAAGCACCTGCTCGTGGATATATGCCAAAGTTATACGATATGGTTGTCAATAATGAGATTGACCCAACCTCAATTATTACCCATAAACTATCGTTGGATGAAGCGAAACATGGCTATGATATTTTCAATAAACGAGAAGACAATTGTATAAAAGTCATATTAAAGCCATAGGAAAAGTTTATTATTTTGTTGTGCTGAGCTAGACAACAAAAAGGGGTGAGGGGTGACCTCATCCTTTTTACATTGATTGATTGTTATATTAATTTAGCTAAAGTAATTAAAGTTTAATTCCCCACTCCCTCTTTTCTAAACAATCTGGCCCGTCGTATTATTGAATAACGCGTCCTTACTAATTGGGCATTTTCTGGAATAATCAGGGCAAAGATGCAGTGTAACAAGCAACTGCGTATGTCTTTTAAATTTTTTTGCAAAATAAGAGGAAATACATAAAACGTGTCGAATATAACTTCTTACAGGAGGTGTAAACTATGGAAAAAATATCTTTAGATTCAGGTTTTGGTTATAACTTAGAATACCCGTTGGAAAGTGAAGTCGGAATCTTTTGTACTCTTAAGAAAGATGATAACGACCGTTATGTCGTGATGGAATATTTACCTCATTATCCTTTCCGCAAAGTCCTTCAATCACAAATCCACACCATTGAAGACCACGCTAAAGACTTCTTACTTAGTCAATTATCGGATATTGAAGCAGGGAAATATGATAAAACAAGTCCATTATTAATTGAATTATATGGTACCGAAAAACCCTCCGCATGAGGGTTTTTTTCGTTTCAAAGAATTACCTGTATACATAAGAGGTCTTCTTTTTGTTATAACGGGAACACACGTTCCTGTTTTGGGGAGTTGAGGAAATGGAATGTTTTATTACTCGTTCATATGAGGAACAGAAAAAGCTTGAAATGATCTACTTAGCGAATGATGAGCAATTATCTCAAAGAGTCATTAGAGTGTTAGCGATACAAGATAACTTAATTCTTGCTTATTGCTACTCCAGGAATCAAATACGGACCTTTAAAAAGAAAAATGTTATGTCTGTGTATCCATATAAGCCAAAAAAGAAAGTAGGGGCATAGTCATGGATTCAAATGATAGAAGAACGAAGAAGTGGACCTCCCTCATGATTCCAGACCATGTAAAGGAAGTCTGGAAAGAAGATGAGCGTGAAGGAAAAAAGATTTTGGATGAGCAAAAGGTTGAGGAAATAGCCTTTGCACTCCAAGAGCTCGTGGTGATGGGTTACCAGTAGAAATCAAACATCACAATGGATTTAATTACAACACATCCAAAGCAAAGATAAAGGAGTTTGATCCCAATACAAAGAAGATAAGGTGCGCTGATCTCAATAAAGATCATTTCATCATTAAATTTGATGACATATTTGATGTGAAATTTTATTAAGAATTAAAGCGAGAACAAGATAGAGACACTATAAAAATACGGATTGATCCTTTTAAAATAGCCAAAAAAATAGGATTGTTGAGTTTTTCTCGACAGATGCATAAAGCGTGTCTTAGGACACGTTCTATTTTTTTTCTTTCTCCTCAAGTTCTTTGGATTTCCTTAACAGATATTGAAAGTAACTTTCCAACTCCCGGATTTGCTCTGGACCCATAGCTTTCCATTTTTCTAAATCAAAAAAAGCCGCATCTTCTATCCCGTACTTATCCATGAGCTTATTTATTTCATCGATTGTATCGTATTCCTTTTCTTCTGATTCTTTTACAGTAGTTTCAGACCTGCCCAATAAATAATCGACGCTCACATCTAATGCATTAGCGAGACTAATAAGCATCTCATTTGAAGGCGTACTATAACCATTTTCGTAGTTGCTAATTGTACCCTTTGTCGTTTTAATCTCATTTGCTAATTTACTTTGAGTGAGTCCCTTGGTTTTTCTAGAATATTTAAGTCTTTGTGAGAGCATTTTTACTATCCTTTCACTTTTTCATGTACAAGATTATTGTACCATCTTTCTACTCATTTATAGATATTTTTAACTAAAGTACAAGAATATTGTTTTTTAGTGTTGACATACAAGAATCTTGTACATATAATTAAGTACAAGATATTCATACTAAGGAGGTGAAACAATGAAGAACAAACGTTTAAAAGAGGCAAGGATTCAAGCCAACATGAGCCAAACTCAACTTTCTGAATGCTTGGGTTACAAGGGTAAACAAAGTGTAGCTAATTGGGAAAATGGATATTCAACACCTACTCTTAAAGTAGCTATATGTTTAGCAGAGGTTTTGGGAAAAGATGTCTCTTATTTGTTTGGTCATAAAGTACAAGTTTCTCATACGAAAAAACGAGAAATTAAGATTTAACGAAAGAAAGGAAATGATTTAATTGTTTGAAGCAAAATTACACCCTGAAGCTGATTTCAATAATAAGGTGTACGATATTTTTTATAATATTGCAAAAAAAGCTCAAGAAGACGTTCAAAAAGAAACAGAGCTTCCATATTTGTTAGATCGAACTAAGTTAGCCAAATATGTTTTTAATGTAAGTGTACAGTCTTTAGACGCTCATATTTTAAAACGAAAAGATTTTCCAAAAGTTCATGTTGGAGGTCGAACGCTTTACCCTAAAGATTTAGTAATGATCTGGATTAGAGACCATGTTGAGGTGTCTGATCAAACAGCTCCAGAAAGAAATTTTGGCGTGATATAAATCTATAAATCTATCATAAATTATCTATTTACCAGTACTGGTACAAACGAAGGGGTGAATCCAATTAATTATAGTAAAGCTGCAGACATTATGAAGAAAACAAGGAAAAGAATTAATAAAACACAGCAGCAACTGGCAATTGACATGCTTCAATCTAGAGAGTACATCTCAAAGCAGGAGAGGGGAGAACGGAAGATTCCCCCTGTAACTACCAAATATTTTGTAGATAAGTATAATAGTCCACGGCTAGCACTCGAAGCAGTTAATGAATACATTGGATGGGGGATTACACAGTTAGATAGCCCGAGAGCTAATAATGATAAATATTTTCTTCAGTTGTTACTAGAGAAAGAGTTACTGGAAGCACTTGAAACCATTGCTCAAGTGAAATGGAAGGAAGATTTAGATTATGTTCACTCTATGGAATTACAAAATATTCATAGATCTGCTGAGACAATGGCTAGTGTGGTTCACTTCTCAACGCTTTACTTAACAAGTTTATGTGAAGCATATAATATCAGCTGGTTAAAGGTCTGGAGAAAACATCATTCTGATTTAAAGACATTGGGCTATCATTTTATAATTAGATAAGGAAAGAGGTGAAAGTATGCAGGGGTGGGTAAAGCTTCATCGTAAGATCCTTCATAGCGAAATTTTTGAAAATGAAAAAATGCTGAAAGTTTTCATTTATTGCTTAACAAAATCAAGTCATAAACTAGCTGAATCTAGAGTGGGGAGACAAAAAGTACAGCTGGAACCAGGTCAATTTATTTTTGGAAGGAAAAAGGCTGCATCTGAATTAAACATGAAAGAATCAACTGTTCGAGACTATCTAGAAATCTTGCAGGAAGATGGTGTGATTAGTATTCATTCCACCAACAAATATAGTGTTATAACCGTTGATAACTGGGCAATTTATCAATCTAACGAAGAAGATTATGACAACAAATCGACACCAAAAAAACAACAAGTGAACAGCACCTTGCCATCAGAAGGACAACAAAAAGACACATACAAGAATGAACAAGAACTTAAAGAAGTTAAGAATGTAAAAGAATTTATATCTACATCTTCAACTGGCCACGCACGGAGGGATGCCATTCAATTTTATCAAAACAACTTTGGTATGATTCGTCCTCAAATCTCTGAGGAGCTCTTAGCTTGGAGTGAAGATCTTGGAGAACAAATGGTTATTGAAGCTATGAGACGTTCTTTAGACCGCAATAAGCCTAGCTGGGGCTATGTCAAAAGTATTCTTCATTCTTGGGTAAACAAAGGAGTGAACACGTTGTCACAGGCGCAGGAAGAAGAAGTTGAGTTTAAGAATCAGCAGGGTAACAATAGAGAGGTCTCTAAACGATTCTATTCCCAGGAAGTCTTGCCGGAGTGGTTTAAAACGCGAGAGCAGCAACAAAGTGAGGAAGAAAAGCCGAAGAAACAACCAAGTCTTGAGAGTACGGCCCGAACCATTGAGCTTGGGATTAAGTTGAAGAGATCTCTAGGGAATATCCTTGAAGCCATTGATTATAGATATGACTTATCAGAAGATGATTTGATAGCTATTCGTGAAGAGGAAAGGTCACCAATAGAAATCCTACAATCCAAGTCAAATTTGAAGGCTGTAGGTAATCCTTAAAGTTCAGTTTTGATATTTGAGGGGGGAATTTTATGGGGAAGAATAAACATTTCGCTTTTTATGACATTTCATCACTAGCTGATAATATTAAAACCTTTGAGGGAAAACGGTATGATGTTCATGGTCTTTGGGCCGTCGATAGAGAAGGTCATTATGAAAGACTAGCAAATATCTATTATCGTATTAGGACAGTGAAAGATGACAACTTTAGGACGATTGCTAAACGAAGAAATCCCAAGAGTGAATTACAGGCGTTCATGTAGATGACGATTCTAATACGTGCTTAAACAGCACACATTGATCTTTGACAAATATATATCTATGCTAGGAATGGAATGTGGTCACAGAACGTTCCTAGCAGTCGATAATTGGTTCGATGCGTGGTACGTGAAATGCATCTAGTGACCCGGTATGCGTTGTATTGATGATGGTGGCTTTTGAGAAGATGAGGTGAGAATCCGACGAAATCTTCAAAGAAGAAACCTAGATACATAAAGTTCTTCGTTTAAGCTAGAAACGTTGTACATTGCAGAGCTTCATGAAAGTCATGATGCAGTCTGCATAGGGTTGATTGTATCCAGCCATAAACAATCCCTAATATTGAATGGCATGGCAGAGGAATAATAATGTCTAAATAATCTAGCGATTGATTTAGACGTTTGTATTTTAGAATGGATAATTGATGATTCCATGTCTTTTACCAGAACGTGGATTTTTGTTTGAGTAGGTGTTAGAATCGTTATACGAACCACTCAAGAAGGGATTGATCTGATGAAGAGACGATGGATCGGTGGTTTGGCTGGATTAGTATTGGCCTTTATCCTTGTGAGTTGTGGAGCCGCGGGTCAAGTCGAGTCTTTATCACCAGAAGAAATGAAGGAATACATTGAAGAAAATGATACAGCTTATGTGTTAATTAACAGTACTGAAGATGAAGAAGAACGTGAAGCTAATATTCAGCTCGTAGAAGATAACATTGAATCTATTAATGTGAAGGAAGTTAACTCTCAATCATCCAAAATGATTGAGAACGATTTAAAATTAAAGGACTTAGGTTTGAAAAATATCCAATTCGGAACTTTAGGATTTTATAAGGGTGGAACATTGAAAGAATATGTTTCTTTACGAAGTGCCGATCATCCATCTGAGAAAGATAAGGAAAAAGCACTTCAAAAATTCATAAACGAAACTTCATCCTAATGGAAGTGATCTTTTAAGATCGCTTCTTTTTTTATGACTAAATTTATTGAAGGAGGTGATTAGCTATGGGAGCAACGAACCGTGAAGTCAAACAATCGAAAGACCTTGTTCAAACACTTTTGCAAGTTCAGGATCTTTCCTACAACGACTGGCTACATGAAAAGCACCAAGAATACATTCAAGAAAACCAAAATGTTGTGATGGAATCTCTGATGCAGTACAAGGAATGGAAAGATGAGAAAGGCTTTAAAAATTCATATTAAAATCAAAAGGAGCGAATCTAAGATGAGTGTCTTCATGAATTACATGGTGTTATCAGCCATAAGTAACCTACAGTCTACCGGAGCATCTATTCTTACGGCGATGCAACTCCTAGGGATTATTTCCGCAGCCATTGCTTTTGGAATCGGCGCCTATCACCTGATATGGGGAGGTGTTCGAGGACGTCAAAGCTCCCTAGTATGGTTTATAGGAGGTTCAGTTGGTTTAGTGGTCTTGATGGGGGCCACAGCGATCGCCGAATATATTGATAGTCAGGTTGTCTTTTAAAGGAGGGACTACGAATGCAGATATTATTTACCTCGAAATTAGAAGGGGAAATTAACAGCTTTCAACCCTATCCTTTTCACCAAGCCGTTGAAAGAACAGAAGAATTGGATGCCAAATGGAAAAAGAAGAATGCTGAGCCTGTTGCCCTTGATTTTATGATCTCTAATGATGAAGGGGACAAATTGTATAATGGGACGTATGTTGTGGGCTCCAATGACACGACGAACATCTATGATCATGTATGTCGCAAGCTGGTTAAGCTACCGATGAAGAATGAACAACAAGAAACCGAACGCGATATCCTCCTGCAGAACTTAACGTCCCATACACCTATGAGTTATCAGTTAGATGTGACGGAATTACTGAAAGAGGGGGCATCGAGTCAAAAAGGATGGAAATTCTTTAGTAAACGTCAAAAACTCATGGCCGGTTCTCTAGCGGGCCTTGTAGTTGTGACGATGGTAATATCCATTTCCTTTGTCCTCATGTTAAGGAGTCAATCGCAAGCCATGCATCAGCTAAATCAGGAGCTTGCTGAAGTTAAGGCTTCGAAAAGCGTTTATGAAACGGCCTTAACAGGTGATGTAATGGAGGCTATAGAAAAGCTACAGGCTGAAAAAGAGCGTAGTGATAGCGAACAAGAGGCTCTGGTCTATTTACTATTACAGGAAAAGAACTTTGAAGAAGCCGTCGATATAGCTGGCAAGGAAAACCTATCGAACTTAGCTGGCAAAGTGATGCAATTTCATGGCGTCGAAGAACTTCAAAGCTTCCAAAAATCTTTTCCGAGTCCGGTTGGTACTTTCGAAGTCTCGTATCATACGGAGCATTACGAAAAGGCGATAGTTGTTGAAGATGTAGCCATGACCCCTAGACGATATAAAGAAAAAGGACTGGCTTATCTTAGGCTTGATCAGTTGCAGAAAGCAAAGAAGGTGGCCAGTGAAGCAAAAAGTAATGTGCTGAATGAAAAAATCAGCACATATGAACAGCTCGAACAACAACTAACACAACTCAACCATCAAATCGAAACAGAGAAACAAGCTGACAATCAGGATCAAGATAAAATAAAGGAGTTAGAAAAACAAAGAAAAGCTTTGCAAAAGGAACAAAATAAGATTTAAGGGGGCGATTCATCTTGAAATCGTTCATCGCTCAAAGGCAGGTGCTTATTCCACTAAGCATCTGTTTTTTTATGGCGATCATGTTTGCAGCAACCTTTATTCTAAATGTAGGGTTAGCGATATGGGCTACGGCTCAAACGTTTCCAGAGTTTAGTCAACCACTTGTGTTTAGAGCAATGTATCTCACTGATTTTCACGTTAGAGAATATCCTTTGTTTTATGGGATGGCAGCCGTGAGTGGATTACTCGGTGTCGTATACATGATCTATAAGATTCGAAGTAACTTTAAACAGATTGGAACGGATGAAAAGGGCTCCCAGCGTTTTGCGACCCGAAAGGAAATTCAACAACAATACAAAGTGATACCAGACCGGACGCAAACCTACCCAGGGCAAGGCGGTCCTGTGTTAGCCCGAAAAGGAAGTAGCGCCTATATTGATCCATCTCCCGTGAATAATCTGATAATCGGGACAACGCGTAGTGGGAAGGGGCAAACCTATGTCATTCCTACCATCGATGCTTATTCTCGCGCAGAAGATCAGCCCTCCTTAGTCATCAATGATCCCAAAGGAGAACTTTTCGCCTCAAGCCGTGAAACGCTTGAAAATCGAGGTTATGAGGTTGAAGTGCTGAACTTGATGAACCCGATGCAAAGCATGAGCTTTAATTTGTTAGAACTCGTTAAACAATCCTATTTGGATGGTGATTATTCTACAGCTCAAACGCTCTGTGAAACGATCACCCATATGTTATATCACAATCCCCAAGCGAAAGAGCCCATGTGGGATGATTCCGCAAAGTCCCTTGTTAATGCGATGATCCTTGCGATCACGGAAAAAAGTATTGCCGAAGGAACCGAAGAAAAAATCACGATGTACACTGTGGCCAATATGCTTTCTGAACTGGGTACGAAAAACGAAGACGATGAAAACGGCCAAGAATTTAACGCACTGGATCAATATTTTCAAGAGTTACCACAGGCGCATGTGGCCAAAGAACAGTATGCGACGAGTAACTTTTCCAAAGGGAATACACGATCCAGTATCTTTACCACTGCGATGAATGGCTTAACGAAATTTACGATGAGTGAGACAGCCAAGATGACAGCGAAAAACTCATTAGATTTGAAGAAGGTCGGCTTTGGTCAATCGATAAAAGGCCAAGGCACATCGTTCTCCAAAGTGTATGTCACGTTTCCTGATGGCGTCACTGAGGTTAATCAGTCTGGAGAGAGTGGCACCTGGACAATTAACTTCTCGTCGAAGTTGAAATCAGGAGACATCCTTACGGTGAAGCAAGATCAAGATCCCTTATCTGATGAACAAAAACAAACCAATAGGCAACAAGTAGAAGAAAGTAGTAAGCTCACAGTCCAAGTAGACTCCATAGATAAGGAATCCGGGGAGGTTCATTTTTCCTTCCCCTCTGGTTCTGTTAATAGCCTAACGGTCGGTCAAATTAGTTATTTTACAAAACCGATTGCGATTTTCATGGTCACCCCGGATTACGACACATCAACGCACGCAATTCCATCGATTTTTGTCAGTCAACTGTATTACGTGTTATCAAAAAACGCGTCGATTGCCAAAGGGCAGAAATGTTTGCGTGAAGTCGTGTTTGTGTTAGATGAGTATGGAAATATGCCGGCTATTGCGGATATGCCAAATAAAATTACGGTCTGCCTGGGACGAAACATTCGGTTTCATCTCGTCATTCAGTCCTACGCTCAATTAAAGGATCTGTATGGGGAAGATGGACAAGCCACGATCCGGGGGAACTGTGGGAACGAGATCTATATTTTAAGTGCAGATTATGACTCCGCCTCTTATTTTTCTTCCAAACTCGGTAAGCAAACGCTTAACACGCAAACGCGGTCAGGAACGACCTTTTCACTCGATAAATCCAAAACGGAGAGTACCGAAGGACGGGACCTCCTAACGGCCAATGAACTGCAGGAGTTAGAAGAAGGGGACACCGTGGTCCGTCGCGTATTGAAACGGCGGGATAAGAGAGGACGGAAAATACGCGCTTTTCCTATTTACAACACCGGCAAACACAGTATGAAATATGCGCATACGTATTTGGGGCAGGATTTTGATACGAGTAAGGCGATAACGGAAGAAGAAATTGATACACCGCATCGAGATGTTCAACCGCAGGACTTAGTGGTCGATTTTACCTCTAAACCTAAAACTGAAATGGAAAGACAAACCAACAGACGATGGGAGATCTCAAAAGAGGATAAAAACAAACACCAACCATTTCACAAAGAAGCATGGAAACAACAAAAGGTCGGTCAGTTTTTCGATTCTATGACTCTAAATATGATTCAAAAGCATGTCGCCCCTCCGTTAGATCATGACGAGGAAGAGATGAACAAAGAACCATTGGAGGCTTTTCTATACAATCTGAAAATGCTGGGAGAAGGCCAAGAAATTAGCCGACAAGTGTATGATCATATTCGTAAACAGATCGATAAATCATGTCAGGAAAAAGAATCAACGGAACCTGAGCAAAGAGAAAAAGTTGAACTATAACTTGAAAAGGAGATTTGATATGTCGCAAACACTAGAGCAAGTCATGGATACCTACAAAGCCGATATTGAAGAGGGGGAAGAAGTAATTATTACGTTGCATGATGCGGTTGTTAAATTATTTGAAGGCAAGGAGACGCCGGTGGTTGTGGTGATTGAACCGACGACAGACCATATGAATACCACTCTTGTTGCTTTCTTAGATCAATGAGGGAGGAGTGAGCCAATGTCGGATGAAGAACTATTAGAGAAACTCCTCCAATTTTCAGAAGTCCTCCATACCAACAACATTTTTAGTTCTGGGCTCCGAATCATGGGGTGGGGGATCATCCTTTTCCTGAAAATGATTGTAGATAGCCTTGAAGGTATGGTGGACAGTGTCCTCACATTGACAGATTTCTTTCGTAGTGAAGCTGTACAATCTTTTCTAGAAACGATTCAACCGGTTCTCTATATTTTGTTAGCCTTTTCGCTTGCTATGATTGGGTTTCGGTTGATTTTCAATAAAGAGAAAAATCGGGCAGAAATCCCGATGAATATTTTTATCTCGATCATGACGATATCCCTTTTAACATTTGGGATGGCGCAAGTCGATGAATTTACTGGACATGCGATCGATGTTGCTCAGGTTGAGCAAGAATCCTTTACGATTTCGGACCGCGTGATGATGGACTACATTACAGACATTGCAGTCTATGATGAAACGGGGTGGAAAACGCCAGATGTGGAAAACCGACATCACGTCAGCCCAAATAACATAGACAAAATTTCTATTAATGAGACGATAACAAGGGAATTTGAAAAAGCAAATGGTGAACAATTATCGGAACAAGGGAAAAAAATAGTTATGAATAAAGTTGGTTTGGAATCGAACGGCGAAGAAGGGATAGTTGAATTAGGTAAGAGCAGTCTATTTGACTTTCTCCCCGAACATTATTATCGCTGGGATGTAGAATGGTTTACCGCGATAGTGACGCTCGGGGTCATGGCCTTTACGATGGTCTTGATTTCGATTAAGGTTGCGAAATTATGTTTCGAACTTGGATTTAATCATATTGTGGCGCTTATTATGGCTTATGCTGATATTTCTACCGGTCAGCGATTGAAGGCGATTATTAAAAACATTGGCAGCATTTTTGCCTCGCTTATTATGATCTTCTTGAGTTTGCGTGTGTATATGTATTACACGACCTTTATCGGTGAGAACTTAGAAGGTATGGCTTATCTGATTGCTCTTGTGGCCGGTAGTTTAGCTGTGATCGATGGACCAAACATCGTCCAAAAACTCTTTGGCATCGATGCTGGACTTAAAAATGCTTGGCATGTAGCTATGGGTGGTTACTTGGCTTCTAAAACGGTTGGTCCGCCAGCGAAGAAAGCTGTCGGGGCAGTGGCTAGTGGAGGAACAAGTGCGGTGATGAATACGGGGGCTGGGGCAGCTGGAGCCATTGCAGGTATGGCTGGCGGTAAAGGTAAAGGCTCCCCTCAGAATGCGCAAAAGCCTAGCTCGACTCAAAGGAATACAGACAAAGAAACTGGTGGCAAACAAGATCAACAGTCTGGAATCATGAAGCCTATTAAAGATTCGGAGGAATCCATTCAGACCGCACAACATGCAAGTACCCAGGTGCAACAACCAGGGGGAGCTTCTTCCGTTCATGAAGAAATGCGCGAAGAAAAGAGAAAAGAACAATCACCGAATGTTAGCCCGAAACCTCATTTACATGAGGAAATGAAACAAAGTAATCGACAAGTAGCTGCTTCCATGGAGGCTAAGGAGCCGACAGCCCACAGCTCGACTACTGTTCCGTTCGATCAAAAGGGGCAAGAAGCCCAACAAGTAACACAGGGAGACCAATCGAAAGCCCCAACTAGTACTGATGATATTCCCCTGCCAAATCAGTACCGAACCGAACAGCGCACGATGGGGCAATATATGAAAGATCAGCTCAGGGATCGATTTAACAACCATCACAAGGTTCAGGGGGCGAAACGCACCTATAACCTATCGCGCAATACAACAGAAAAATGGAGACGTAACATTCAAAAACGCGAACGAGGCTCTTAACCTTGTTGGCGTTTTTGTTTTGGAAAGGAGAAGATACGTTGCATTATAAAATTCCTTCTGAAATCGGAAGCGAACTAAAAATCAACCGTCTGTTTTACCTGACGGACTTACTTGTCGTGTTAATTCTTGGAGGTGTCGGCTTTACCTTGCGTTATGTCGTGCATCCCTCTTTCATTTGGTATTACGCGACCTTTTGGATCATCTTGATGATGACCTGGCTTGTCCGGCCCAAATCAAACCCGAAAATGCGTATGGTGAAAGCCTTGGGATTAGCTGTGTTTCGGGATCGTATCACCTATTGTTCTATGGATACAGAAGAAAAAGAGAAAGGGGAGTCCTAAATGACCTTCTCTGAAGAGCATGAAGAACAGCAAGCTCTTTTCGATGAACAGCCTTTTAAGAAACGAAAAAAGAAATACAAAGGATCAAAGCCTCAGAAGAAGAAGCGATCAAAGGCCAAAGCGTCTATCGCTGAAATTATACCGATTCGGGACATGACAGATGATGGGGCTTTTCAAATTCAAGAGGATGAAGGTTATATGGATATGATGCAGCTGCAAAGCAAGGATATCTATTCCCCTTCTATGGATGAAACGGAATACGACATCATGATGATGGCCAAGTTTTTTCAATCCTACGCTGCCGACATCAAAATTGTGTCGATGAACTTCCCCGTTGATATGCAACGACAGCTTGATGCAGTGGATCGAAGGATAAAAAAGAATACTTCTCCCTTATATGAACGTTTTCTCTTGAGGAAACGCGAAGAATTAGGCTTCTTAGAACAACACCGAACAAATCGGGAGTTCTATTTATTTATCTACGCCTCAAGCCTAAAGCAGTTAACAGAATACCGGAATAACTGTCAACGTTATCTGGGGCGGGTGGCTCCATTACTTCCTTTAACCGAAGAGAAGAAAATTGATTTGCTTTATAAACTCTACAACCAAAATTCCAAACTTGAAAAAAGGGGGTAGAAGTCATGTTTAGATTTTTGCAATCTAAAACAGACCAAGAACAAACAATGTCTAAGGGTTACAATCCGTACCTACTAGCCCATATCCAACCTCAAGGAGGGATCAACTTCCAGGAGTCTTATATTCGAAAGGGGGATGGCTATGAGGCAGGTGTTCATGTATATGCCTTTCCCAAAAATGTATCGGACTTCTGGCTAGAGCCGATCTTCAATATGGAGAATGTGATTACAACTATGGATATTGTGTCGGACGACCGATACAAAATTCGCGATGGGTTAAATAAAGGGATGGCTGAACAAAGCTCACGAATCATCAATGAAAAGGACAATGCTGGTATCATCGAGGCCCAAAACAATTACGACGATTTACGAGAACTCTACAATCAGGTGTCAGAACAAGGGGAAATTGTAAAGCGTGTGCATCTCCGCCATTACGTAAGTGCCCCAACAAAGGTTGAATTAGAGGATAAAGTGAAGGCCGTTCTATCAATCTTGCAAGATGAGAATTTTCGGGGATCCATTTTCTTAAATGAACAAGAGTACGAATGGAAAGCTCTTCTTTCAAGTTATGACGACCAGTCCACGTATCGTAACAAACGGGAAGGTCAACCTATCCCAGCGTTAGGATTAGCTGGTGGTTTTCCTTTTCACTTTACGAGTTTACATGACCCTTACGGAACGTTTTATGGAACAACATTGACCGGTGGTAACGTCGTATTTGATTTGTTTCACCGTGATAACCAGCGCAAAAGTTATAACGGTGTCATGGTAGGGGCCATGGGTGCTGGGAAGTCAACTACACTCAAGAAAATCATGCTGGATAATGCCATTAAAGGATATAAAGTAAGAACCTTCGACGTGACCGGCGAATTTGCGGAACTAACGGAAGCTTTGGGAGGAAAACAAATTGCCTTAGACGGGTCGGATGGAGTGATTAATCCATTACAGGTATATCGTACGGCTGAAGATGAAACGACATCATTTACACAGCACTTATCCAAACTGACGACGTTCTATAAGTTTTTGGCCCCGGAAGCCAATGATAGTGAACTAAAAGAGTATGAGAATCTATTAAGGCAACTCTATGAAACTACTGGACTTTGGAACGAGGATGGGAGTTCAAACATCACACAGCGACCGGTCCATCTTTATCCGATCTTTTCTGATTTCCTTGCTTTTATTGAAGATCAATTATATGAGGACATTAGCGAAGGGAAGCAATGGGAACAGGTGAGTCCAGAACGAAAAAGACGTCTCGAAAGCATTGAGTTAAATATCCGTAATCTTGTCGAAACGTACGCTCACTTGTTCAATGGTACCTCTACCGTTGAACATTTTAATGAACAACAAGTCGTTACCTTCACGCTACGCGGTTTATCACAAATGCGTGCGGAGGTCTTTCAGGCTCAATTGTTTAACGTGTTGAATCTCCTTTGGGATTCGATGCTTACGAATGGCGCCCCTCAGTTTGAGGCATACAACCGGGGGGAGCTGGCCTTTGAAGATGCAGTTCGTTATTTGATTTTAATGGACGAAGCACATCACATCATTAATACGAAAAAGAAAAGTGAAAGTGCTCTTGAATTTCTCACGAAATTTAGCCGTGAGGCGAGAAAATATTTTGGCAGTTTGTTGTATGCGAGTCACACGATTCGCGACTTTGTGCCGGAGGGATCTGATCAAAGCATGGTAGAAGAGATTAAGAAGCTCTTCGAACTAACACAATACAAAATTATTATGCAGCAGGATAGCAATAACTTGGATATGATGCAGCAAATCTTCGCCGGCCAATTAAGCCAGAGTGAGTTGCATGATATTCCGTATTTGCAGACAGGAGATACGATGCTGAGTATCCGAGCCGTTGAAAATATTCGCTTTAACGTAGAGGTATCGGATGAGGAGCTCGCTTTATTCGGAGGAGGTGCTTAACTAATGCCTTGGCCTTTAGTACTGGGGCTTATACCTCGAAAAGTTTGGCTCTGGTTAATTGGTTTTATAACAGCTCTGTTCCTCCTTCAAATGGTTTTATATGCTTCAGCTCTCGCCACATTAATCGGCTATCAAAAGAGTAGTGAAAGTGAAGATGTTCAATCGGTCGACGTGGTGAATGGAACCGCACAGGTTTCAGCAGCTGTGGAGCGTTACCGCCCTTTATTTGAAAAATATGCGGCCAAGTATGGGGTATCCGATTACGTGGAGCTGTTACTGGCCAAGACGATGCAAGAGTCAGGTGGGAAACTTGATGATGTGATGCAGGCCAGTGAATCCCTAGGCTTACCACCAAATACGATTGATGACCCCGAACGAAGTATTAAGGTCGGGGTTCAATATTTTGCAGATATGTTAGAGAAAGCTGGCGGTGATGTGAAGTTAGCCCTTCAAGCGTATAACTTTGGAGGAGGATTTATTGATTACGTTAAAGAGCACAATCACGGGGAGTACAGCAAGGGCATAGCGATTGAATTTTCTCAGATGAAATACCAAGAGTTGAAGCATACAGGCATGTATTCATGTATTACTCCGGAGGCAGCTGCCCTTCAAGCTTGTTACGGCGATATTGGGTATGTAGAAGCTGTTTTAAGTTACCTGAAAGGAGGAGTTGTTGAAGGAGATGTCCGACCATCGGGAGATTGGGTTCTGCCGATTGCAGGAGCATTAAAACAGACCTCAGATTACGGGATGCGGAAGGATCCTTTCAATGGAACATCGACGATGCACCGGGGGATGGACTTTGCATGTACGAACGCAGTGACCCCAATCCAAAGCGTTGAAAACGGTCAAGTGGTAAGAGTCAGTAATGGAGGAACGGGGTACGGAAACAGCGTGATTATCAAACACGAAGATGGCTTATTTAGTCACTATGCGCATCTTTATTCTGTGGATGTAGATCAAGGGGAGGTTGTTCAAAAAAGTGAAGAAATAGGGACGTGTGGGACCACTGGAAACTCGACTGGACCTCACCTGCACTTTGAGGTATTAACGAAAAATCAGTATCGAACCGATGTGGATCCGGCTCCATACCTTGATCTGTAAACAAGTTGTGTACAGGGAGGGATATGAATGAATAAACGAGTCTTATTTGGTTTGTTTCTTGGCTTTTTAATCGCTGTTACGGGGTTTAACGTGTATGCCCAAACCAATGCATCAAACGATGAACTACAAGCCAAAGTCAAGCAATTGCAAGCTAATAAGCAACAGATCTTAAAAGAAAATCAGGAGCTGAAACAGACTCTCCAACGACAACATCCAGCCAAAATTCAGGACCGTCACCGTACATTAGTGGATCAGGTATCTGCGTTTGTTGAAACAGCTTTTGTGCACAGCAAAGGGACCTATCAGGAACGAAAAAAGCAAGCTCAATCGATCATGAGTGATGAGCTGATCAACACATTTTTTCCTACAGAAACTTATAGGGGGAAAACGAATACGAGCATAGATCATGTTCAGCTATTTATTGAAACGGGCAACCTAACTAGCAGCCATGCAACGGCCCTGGTTCGGTTCTATCACACTCTTCATTCTTTACAGAATGATCAAGAACAAGTGTCGGAAGTGTTTTTAGAAATAGATGTCCAAAAGCAAGATGGGCGTTGGAGAGTGGTGGACTTTAAGCAAGCCACGTAGGAGGGGAAATAAATGAAAAAACAGAGGAATGTGGTCACGGAAAACACATCGAAAATGTATTTAATTGGGTTAAGTATCATGACGGCGACACTTCTCTTTTTCTTATGTTCTGGATTTATATGGGGAGACCAACATCATGGGGACATTCAACAAACTCCCCTGAATAAACTGATCAACTTGAAAGGATCTGGGGACATGATTATTGAGGGTTGGGCCTATAATCCGAACCGTCAACTTATGATTGTTACTCTAAATATAGATCAATCTACGGATCTATTAGGGGATTCATTGGCCTTTGTTGCGCAAGAAAAGGCTAATCCTCAACGAAAGATTCCGACGACAGTTGAGTACCATGAAGAAGGTCAATATGTGATTAGTATTCAAGACGTAAGTCCCTCTTTCGAGGTGATGGCTTTAGACATTTACAAGCACAAAGAAAAGGATGAGATTCTTCTTGGTGATCCTCAACAGGAGCTGAAGGGAGGTGAAGAAGTCAAAGAATTAGCGCGCATCTATACCGATCAACGAAAAGTTGAAACTGATCTAGCATTGACCATTCAAGCGGAACAAGATTATGAATTAGCTGCTTTAACAAGAGATATCAAACAGGCTAAACAAACCATTCAAGATAAGGAAAAACAGATTCAAAGAATCGAACAAAAACTAAATGATCTGGATCAAAAACTAGTGGAATTAGAATCAGACCGACTGTATGAAACGGGTGAAGAAAAGGAACAAACGAATGCAAGAATTCAACAAATAGAAAATGAAAAAAAGAGACTCAATCGAGTGGCCGCAGAGAACGAAACGATGACTCAAACTATAAAGGAGAAGCTTAAGATGTTAAAAGAAAAACGAGACATGATTGATAGCTAAAATCGAAAAAAATGAGAAAAGGCATCAACACAAGGACCACACATCCCCTGTGCAGGGACCACACACCAGAGCTGTAACACGAAGGTTTGTTCCTATTTTGGCAACACAGTGACCGCACATTTGGGGATTTTCTTGTGCCCTCGTTTTGCCCGGCTCTGCCGGGATTCACACGCCAAGTGGGAACAAAAACCCCTTATGCTCTTCTCTTTATTCACTAGTTTTAGGACCTTAATCAGAAGGAGGGATTTTCATGGAAATAAGAATTCGATATATGGATCCAAAAACTGTTCAAAAAATTGACGAGCTTGCCAAAGAAAAAGGTGTGAGTCGGCAGGAGTTTTTACACGCACAGTTGCATCAGTTAGCTGTCTTTAAGGAAGAGAATAATCGTGAACAAAGATTAAAGCAATTAATCGATCGAAACATTCAAACGATGGCCCACTGTTATACAGCGATTCGAGAAATGAATGATCTCTTACAGTTTGAAGAACCAGGTGAAGAAGTATGAATGAAACGATAACGCCTGGGGTGGTTTTAAAAACCAAATTCGTGACCGCCAATAAGAAAGGCTTTCAAGATTACGTCCAGTATGTAGACCGCGAAGAGGCCAAAGGAAAAGGGGAAGCACATCGGTCCATGTTTAGTTTGTATAATCACTATATGGACGATCAGGATAAAACCTCTGCCTTGTTTACTCAGAACTCGGATCGTTTATCTGTGGAAGGAAAACAGGGGATTAAATCATTGTTTGAACAAGCCCAAAAGAAGAACAGTATCATGTGGCAGGACGTGATTACGTTTGATAATGATTGGCTTCAAAAACGAGGCGTTTATGACTCCAAAAGCCACACCCTAGATGAAGATGCTTTAAAAGAAGTGACACGAAGATCCATGCAGGCCATGATGAAAAAAGAAGGATTACAAGATAGTGCTGTCTGGTCAGCGGCCATTCACTATAACACCGATAACATTCATATTCATGTGGCCACAGTCGAACCCAATCCGACTCGGGAGCGGGGTAAGCGAAAACCGAAAACGTTAGATGCGATGAAAGGTGAAGTCGTAAATGGATTGTTAGATCGAACGCAGGAACGAAATCACATTAACTCGTTGATCCGGGAGCATATGGTAAACACGAAGAAAGAAAATAGCAGCACAAAATGGAGGAATAGAGAAATGAAACCTTTGTTCCTCGAAGTGTACAATCATTTGCCTCAAGATAAACGCCAATGGCACTATGGCTATCAAACCCTGAATCCTATCCGACCGAAAATTGATGAACTTACGACAAGGTACTTAAACAAATATCACCCAAATGATATGAAACAACTGCATCGCAAACTGGATCTAGAGGTGAATGAATTAAAGCAAGCCTATGGGGATGGACCCAAGGACAAAAAACGATATCAACATTATAAACAAAACAAGCTGGATGATCTCTATAAGAGAATGGGAAATGCGTTCTTACAAGAAATGAAAGCTTATGATAACCAACGTATTCATGCCCATGAACCACGTCACTTTTCTTCCCATAGACCAGTGCCTCCGGGTGTTCATTTACAACAATCGTTTCGAAGGATTCAACGCTCCATGAGTCAAACCTATGAGCAGTTTATGAACGACTTGGACCATCAGAAATTGGAACGAGACATTGAAAGAGAAAGGTAGGTTGTTGATCATGAGGCAACGTCAAAATGTAACGCTCCATGAGGAAACCATTCGATTAATGAAAGAGTATCAGGAGCAACATCATATTCGTTATCCAGGGGAAGCTTTGGATCGGATAGTTGCGGAGTGGGAAGAGCAACAATTCAAGGATCATTCCCAAGAATATGTCATGGGGTTGATGGCTCAACGTTTTCAGGAGGTGTTTTCCGATGAGATGAAGCGGTTAAAGTTGGCAGCCAATCAAAGTGATAAAAACACGCAAGTTCTGCTGGAATTGATGAATGGATTTGCGATGGATCAAAACCTAGAAAGTTGTGTGACGACTCCAATATTTGAAAGTCAGGCGATGAAGGATGCCAAGGAAGCTGTCGAAGAACGAATCAGCAACCAAAGGCAAAAAAGAATCAGCGTCAGAGAGTCACAAGCTTCTTCATCCTAACAACTATCGGTGATTTAGCCGATTAATGATAGGTTGAAAAATGACCAAAGGAGGAGATTTTATGATGTTGTTTAATCACCGTTATGAAGTAGGCGTGTTTAAATGTTTAGGGGATAACCAAGAGCTCGTGATCGAAGTTGGCCAAAAGGAATACACCTTAACGTTGAGTGATGATGAAATGGCTGATGTGGAACAGCATTTGGTTAATCAAGAAAACTTACTCATCCCGTTCGATAAAAAGAGCAAGCAGCTGATGTTAAACACGGATCCAACCTATGAGGAAGAGGATATGGAAGAACTCATGAACATAAGCGAGGGAGGTGATGTTCATGGCCAAAAGTAAACGTACCTATCCCAAAAAGTCACCCGAACAGGTCCAAGAGGAGATCAATAGACTGACAGAAGGAATGGAAGAACGTATCTCGAACCACTTTCATTCGCCCGATCAGCTGAAAGAGTATTTGGATTTTATGGGAAAGTTTTATCGATATTCCCTAAAGAACACTGCGCTTATTGATTCACAGTTTTCGGGAGCTGAAGCTGTTGGCTCGTTTGCCTTTTGGAAAGAAAAAGGGTTCCCCGTTAACAAAGGTGAACAAGGCATTAAGATTCTCGTACCTAACCGATTGGGCCAGCAATTTAAAAACAATGAAGGGGAATGGAAGTCCTTACAACACGCCACCAGACAAGAGAAGGAACAGGTTAAAGACGGTCAACTCGACAAACGAGAGGGCCGTCTTGTTTTTTCTATCGGGAGTGTTTTTGATGTGTCGCAAACGAGTGCGTCCCAAAAAGACCTCCCTCACATATTCCCGAACAAATGGATCGATGGGAAGGTCGAAAACTATAAACCGTTGCGTCGAGGTATGGAGGCTATTGCGGATAAGAACAACATTCAAATCGTTGAACCTTATGAAGAGCTAGGGGCTGCCAAAGGAGTGAGTTACACAGGGAGAGGTGAAGTCGCCCTCAACCCTCGGAACTCAGAACGTCAGGATACGAAAAGCCTGTTGCATGAACTCACGGTGCGTCCATAAGGATGTGTTTGGGATCGCTGTCGTAGCAAACAGCTGATGTGGTCATATCATCATAAGGTCAAAGACTTATTGGTATTACCAAAATATCAAGATACTCGTGTTGGGAAACCAACAGGGGGACCATAGCATGTCTATAAAGCCACAAGTTACTGGCGTGTTACAGTACGACTGGATGGCAAGACCAAAGTAATAGACAAGGATGAAAGCTACACTGCTTGAACGATAGCCAGAGGGGTTATATCGTGGACCATAATAAACAACACGTGAAATGTTATGCAAGTGGGGACTTCAACGGATGAGTGAGACGTTGAAATATGACCTCCCACTGACCGACATCAATACGATGGTAAATGGCGAAAGTCGCATCCGATACTATTACAAGCTTCCCACATAATCTAAATGGAGATTGTCTAAGTCGATGCGCCCTTACGGGCTATGTCCTTTTGGAACTGAAAAATCGATAGGACAACGGAGTCTTCGTACTAGTCTGAGATAGGGAAAACCTATCACGCTAACATCAGATAACGCATGTTAGGTCATAGCTGTGAAGCTAGGATGGCGAAGGAAGACAGTTAACCGAATCCAATATTATAAGAAGAAGGAGCGAGAGGCTCTATGAGAAATCCTCAAGTAGTATTGGACAATCTAACGAGTAAGTCCAATGATGAAAGCTACAAGTATCAAAGAGTTTACAGAAACTTATACAATCCTGAGTTTTATCTTATGGCATATGATGAAATTTACCCTAACCCTGGTCATATGACTAAAGGGTCAAATGGTAAAACCATTGATGGCATGAGCATGAAAAGGATCCATACTATTATTGATTCACTCAAGGATGAAAAGTATCAGCCGACTCCAGTAAGAAGAACCTATATCGGAAAAAAGAGTGGTAATGGCAAAAGGCCACTTGGTATTCCATCATTCGATGACAAACTGCTACAAATGGTAGTCAAATATATTCTGGAAAGTATGTACGAAAGTTCGTTCAGTAACACATCTCATGGCTATCGACCAAACAAAAGCTGTCACACGGCTATCAAGCAAATTGCTGACACATTCAATGGAGTAAAGTGGTTTATAGAAGGGGATATAAAAGGCTTCTTTGATAACATAGACCATTCTATTTTAATTAACCTACTTCGTAAAAGAATCAAGGATGAGAAATTCCTAAGACTTATTTGGAAATTTCTTAAAGCAGGATATGTAGAGGACTGGAAGTACCACAATTCTTACAGTGGCGTACCTCAAGGAGGTATTATCAGTCCTGTCTTATCCAACATCTATCTTAACGAATTAGATAAATTCATTGAAGAGTTCCAACTTAAATTTAACAAGGGTAAACATAAGGCACAAAACCCCGCCTACAAAAAGTTACACCAAAAAAGCATGCGCCTTAAAAAGAAATTAAAGGACAAAATGGCTAAAGGAACTCTCAAAGAAGGCGAACGTGAAGAAATTATTGGTTCCATCAAAGAAGCTAATAATAGAAAAATGAAGTTACCTTCAAAAGATCCAATGGATCAAAACTACAGAAGATTGAAATATGTCAGGTATGCGGATGATTGGCTCATAGGTATTATTGGCAGCAAAGAAGATGCCACCATGATAAAAAAAGAACTAACTACATTTATTAGCCAAAAACTGAAACTCGAACTTTCACAAGAAAAGACACTCATCACAAATAGTAGTAAATTTGCTAGGTTTCTTGGTTACAACATTGCGATTAGTAGGAATCAACAACCAAAGCCGTCCTCAAGGCCTGCAGGAGAACAAAAAAAGGTTCTCTCACGCAACAACTCGGGGAAAGTTTCCATCTATATGCCAAAAGAGGCTTGGACCAATAAACTCATAGAGTATAAAGCCATAAAAATGGACGGACGTAACTGGAGGCCGATGCATCGGAGTGCATTAATTAATAACGATGATTTAGAAATTATCACTCGTTATAACTCTGAGATCAGAGGCATGTATAACTACTATAGGTTAGCCCTAAACGTTAGTGGACTCAATAAATTTAGATACTTTATGGAATACAGTTTATACAAGACTTTTGCCAATAAATACAAAACATCAATAAGCAAAATAATAAATCGATACTCTATTAACGGAGTCTTTGCGGTTAGATACAAAACGAAGAAAGCTAACAAAACTCGATACTTTTATAGTGATGGATTCAAACGAAACACTTCGATAAAGGCAGACCACACTCATACAGACCTTCCTATCAGTAAAGTTGATCTAGCTAGAACCAGTCTCATTTCAAGATTAAAGGCGGAACGGTGTGAATGGTGCCATGCAGAAAACGTCGAATTAGAAATTCATCATGTAAGAAAACTAAAGGACTTAAAAGGAAAAAAGCTATGGGAACAAGCGATGATAGCTAGGGCGCGCAAAACAATAGCGCTTTGTGCCCTGGGACAGGGCAATGACTGTCATCGCAAACTTCATGCTGGACTGTTAGATTGAAGTAAGTTAATGGCGAGCCGTATACATGGAGACGTGTACGTACGGTTCTGAGGGGGATGCTTGGGAACCTACCATAGAAATATGGCAAGGCACTGGGTATCTACCCTACCATGCGAAGCTCCACACGGAAGGAAAACGAGATCATTACACAAAGCCGGAAAAGGAATTTCAAGCAGAAATGACAGCCTATACGGTGTCCTCCTATTTCAATATTGATACCAGCGATTATTCCCTAGATTACCTTCATCATTGGACGAAAGATCATGAGTTTAAGGATTGCGAAGGATTGTTGCAGGAAGTTCAAACGACGGCCAAAGAGTTTATTTCAACGATTGAAGATTCATGGGAAAAAGAACAGGAAGGGGATAAAGACATGAAAACGAAAACACCGTCCAATGAAAAAGGAGAGCGGAATATGGGCCAACCGATCCAGGCGCAGGAAAACAACCAAGAGAAAGAAAAGGGAGTCTTCGATCCACTGCCAAATCCCAAACCTTATCAAGACATGATCATCCTGGTAGATAAAGAGAGTCAGAATGTTAAAACCGTATCCATGGAAAGTCTTATAGACGTAGCCACACAGCAGGTAGATCAAAAAGAAATCAAACCGTTAGGGAACATCAGTTATCCGCAAGTCAAGCAAGATGAGCTGGTCAAAAAATTTAATCAAGCAAACGAAAAGGGCAAGGGTGCCTATATCGCTCTTAGTCCCGAACACCAAAAGAACCCGGAAACATTGCCTTCTTCTATGAGGAAGGTAATTGAAGGCATTTCAATCCCTTCTGAAACATTCAAGGAAGCCTATGCAAACAACGTAGCACCAGAGCACCCTTCTTTACAAAGATCACAACCATCCATCGAAAAAGAACCAAAGCAGGAAGAGGAAAAACTACCATCGGAGAAGCTACGTGACATGTACCGTCGGCAAGTCAGCACAACTGAACGAAACGAGAGCCCTTTTGAACCAAAAGCTGAAAAGGAAAAAGGTATGAGCGAACTCGATGACCAAGCCTATAAAGGTGCCTATAAAAAAGAGTTGATGAACTTTATTGAACCGAAGGTAGGAAAGGGACTGGATCAAGAGGAAGGCAACGATCGACAAGAACGTCTAAACCAAATGCGTGCCTTTGAAAAGACACATAGCATGGAATCCATTTATAAACTGAAAAAAGAATCGCTACAGGAATTAAAAGAGCTGCCGTTATCCGAACATGGCCAACAACGTTTAGTCCAGGTAGAAAGGACATTAGATCAGGAATTTAGCGAACAGAAGGGGAAAACCGGAGATAAGAGGAAAGGCAAGTCTGTGGAAGAAATAGCAGATGAAAGTAAACAGAGACCTTCTCAACAACAGCATAAAAAGCAACGGCAAAAAGTTGAAATGGAACGCTAGACAGGGATTTTTATTCCCTGTCTTTTTATTTTTCGATTTGACATTGACATTCAAAAAGGAGGAAGTGCTGCATGGTGAAGCATGTAGGCGCGTCACAAGTGGAAATCGCACGGAATGTAGATTTGATAGACTACTTGCAGCGTAAAGGAGAACCGTTGAAAAAGGAAGGAAACTATTACCGCCATCAAAAACATGACAGCTTAGTGATTAAAGATCAAATGTATGCCTGGAACTCGCGGGAGGAGAAGGGGTCTGGTGTGATTAACTTTGCCAAAATGTTTTATGGCATGAGTTTCCCAGAAGCTGTGTTAGATTTAAATGCTCAGGGTTATAAAGTAAAAACTGATGAACAAAAAAGAAAACCGAAAGAACCTTATCACTACCCTGAGCATTATGAAGTAAACGACATAACGAAGGCCAAAAACTATCTCACCAAAGAACGAAAGATTCACCCTAAACTCGTAGACTGGCTGGAACAAAAAGACTTCATCGCACAAGACAAGCTCGGGAATGTTATTTTTAAGTGGAAGCAGAATGGGAAAATTGTTGGTGCTGATCGCCAAGGGACAACCCCAATGAAAGATGGCCACATGTTTAAAGGGATTGATAAGAATAGCCATGGATCGGCTGGTTTTTCACTCGATATCGGAAAGCCCCATTCGATGTACTTCTTTGAAAGCCCGGTCGATGCGCTCTCGTATTGGAGTGTGAAACAGGAAGAGCTTCAAAACACACGACTGGTTTCAATGTCAGGCCTCAAACGTCAAACGTTGATCGATGAAATGAAACGTATGGGGAAAGAGGGGTGTACCATCCATCATGTCACCTTATGTACCGACAATGACAAGGCTGGTCAAGCCTTTTCTAACAAGTATCACCGGTTAATGACGAAAGGCTTATCTAGCATTGACCTGCCGGAGGCTAAGGATTGGAATGACGAGTTGAAGAAAAAAACTGAGAAGGATAGAGAACGTTCAACACAAGGTGGACTGGCTAAAAAAGACCTCATAACCCATGGTTCAGAACGAGAGTAAGGACGCCCCACGATGTAGTTCATGATAAGAAAGGTTGATTTTCTTCTGTCAACTTTGACCAGTCTAGCTCTACAGGTTCTTGGTTGGTTTTTCGTCAGCGTTATAGCCTATAAATTGATCTATATCTAACATAATTCAGGCGACTCAAAATATCGTGGAAAATAGTTTAAAGCAAGCTTACTATGACGAACGAGAAAAGCTGCAAGAAATGAATCGTCTGCAAAATCAACGGAAGCGAAAAGGGTTACGATAATTTTTAAACAAAAGGAGAGTTTTTGATGATTGTTATTCTAGCTGAAAAGCCGAGTCAGGCTAAGGCTTATGCAGATGCTTTTCAAAGCACCAGTAAAAAAAGACGGGTATATTGAGGTGAATGATCGCCGTTATTTTAACGACAAAGCCGTGATTACATGGGGTTTCGACCATCTTGTTTCTTTAGTGATGCATGGTGCTTATAAAAAAGAGTGGGAAAGATGGAGTTTAAAGCATCTTCCCATTCTTCCCGATCATTATAAATTTGAAGTGCCCAAAGATAAGAAAAAGCAATTTCAAATTGTGAAGGGCTTGATACAGACAGCAAGTGAGATTGTTATTGCTACTGATGCTGACCGTGAAGGGGAAAACATTGCTCGGAGTATTATAAGAAAGGCCGGAGCTGAAAATAAGCCGACAAAACGGTTATGGATTAATTCATTAGAGGTTGATGAAATTCAAAAAGGATTTGAAAATCTTCACTCAGGAAGCAAGTACTTGCCGATCTATGGGGAAGCGCAAGCCCGACAAATCGGTGATTGGCTCGTTGGTATGAATGCTTCTCCATTGTATTCTCTCCTGTTGCCAAAGAAGGGCATTCGTGAAACGTTCAGTTTAGGGAGAGTGCAAACACCAACGCTTTACTGATCTACACCCGACAACAAGAAATATATCATTTCAAGTCGGAGCCTTTTTATGAACTCTACGCAAATATCAAAGTTGAAAACGGTACATTTCAAGCGAAATATAAAGATCGGTTTGGAAGAAAAGGTGACCTTACGAATTTTATGAACAAGCAAGGCTTAAAATCCGAAGAAAACACCACGATTACAAAACTCACCAAAGAATCTAAGAAGACCAAATCCCCGAAATTGCACAGCCTTTCCACCCTGCAGACAAAGGCAAATAAAAAATGGAAGTATAGTCCAACAGATGTTTTAAAGATCATGCAAACCCTTTATGAAAAGAAGCTTCTAACGTACCCGAGGACAGATTCCAACCATATCACTGAAAGTGAATTTAAATATCTGAAAAATAACTTCTCGGCCTATCAGAATATCGCTGACGTGTCCGTTGATATGTCATTCCTTGGTCCGCAGAAGCGTTATGTGGAAAGTTCGAAGGTCCAAGAATTATCTATAATATAATATGGTTATGTAGTTAAAGTATCTTAGGAAAGTAGATACTTATTTTTATGACTTAGAATAATAAATATCTATATAAGACTTCTAAAGTCTCTATAGTTTTTAAAGATAAGGTGTGTGTTATGGCTAAGGTTATTAAAGTAAAAGAAGAAGAAAAAGTAATTTATCTTTTAACCTCTAATGAGGGCATTCCTTTTTTATATGTAAACAAGTATCTAAAGTTTTTAGATACTATAAATAAATCACCAAATACTATTAAATCCTATGCTTATAGATTGAAATTATATTGGGATTTTATCGAGTTAAATCAGTTGGAATTCGAAAATATTTCAATGGATGTATTGGTTAAATACATAGGCTGGCTGCATGGTGGATCTAGTGTTGGTTCAAAAAAGAGAGAATCTAATACTATTAATTATAATGTGATGGCGGTATTTGGATTTTATAATTATCTGGCAAGGTTCCACTCAGAGATACTTGATACTAAGTTAGACTTCTATTCAGACTCGAATAAAAAAAATCACTCATACAAACCTTTTTTAGAACATACAAAATCCAATGTTAAATATAGGCTAAATGCTTTAAAACTTAGAGAAACAAAGAAACCTCATAGCAAGCTAAGTGAGGAGCAGTTAAAGAAAATATTTCAAACTAAACTCAACATAAGAAATAAATTGCTGGTAAGCATATTATATGAAACTGGTGTGAGGATTTCGGAAGCTTTGAACATAAAGCTTGAAGACATTGATCTTTCAGATAAAAAAATATTAATCACCAAATCTAAAACGCCTTCAGGAAAAAATAGATTAGTATATATATCGGCCGAAACAACAAACTTATTACAAGATTATATATATGAGGTACATGAAAAAAATAACTTTGACAGTGATTATATATTTTTAAAGTTAACAGGTTCTTCGAGAGGAGATGTTTGTGATGGTGTGACTATAAGTGCATTTTTCAGGGAGCTATCTGCAAAATTAGGGTTTAATATTACCCCTCATATGTTCCGGCATACGTTAGCTACAGAACGTAGCTCGGCCATGGGGGTTATTTTTCCCTATTAGAGCCTTACCCTCTTGATGGGTTCGGTCTATTGTTAGCCGTCAGTGTTGTCGCACTGACGGCTTTATTAGTTTATTCAATTTTGCTGTTTCTATGTTCATTATACCACCAAAACAAGGCTTGTACACATTTTCTGTAATAAAAAGGATTGAACAGGGTGAGGTCCACCTCTATGAGCAGTAAATGACACGTCGGTTATAGAGGGTTTAATATCTCAGCTTTTTCATTTTTAGGTGAATTGACTTGTGTTGAAATCTCATAAGCGGTGAGTTCACCAGGATAAGGCACCAATACTTTCATACATATCATCCGTCTTAAATTCTATACCAGCAGCATTCAATGCCATTCGATAACCCTTAAACCTATTCAGACCTGTTCCTGTGTATAAGGGGCCAGAAATATGGGCAATATGTGGTGGCCATGATCCAACACCATATTTCTTCAACGCATCAAACTGCATATGTAAATTTTGATCTTTGGTACTCACTCTGGCATACTCAAACAACATATTGGGGTACCGCCAACATATACTCGCGATAATACAGAATCTTCCATAAAAACTCGGTTTTATAGCGCTAAGATATACGCTATTCTAGTCTACTATTTGTAAATAAATGGATTAGTGTGAGTAATGTGACAAAAAGTTGGCACTACCCCGAATAGAGGATTTTTGGTGTTGAAATTAGCATTTAATATAGCAAACTAAGGAAAATTTGTATTAAAAAAGGAAGTTTTTAAAAAAGCTTATCATTAAATGACCAGCTTTTTTCTTAGAGTCCTTTGTAATAAAAATCCCACAAGCAAACCTGGAATCACACATAATATCGGAAGCCAAATGGGTCCGAGCCATACACTGAATAGAGTGAGTTTAGACGAATAGATCGTTCCTACGGTCACGAAATAGGCTGAAAATACGAACGGCAAAAACGAATAAGGTTTTTTCCCTCCACCGGCATCTTTGTAAGCATCCCACATTGCAAAAAAGTATAAACAAGGATAAAACATGAGCCATTGGAAATCGGCTTGTTGAATCGATTTTTCCATTTCCCCATGAAAACTTAGAAGGATGACCTTGTTAAAATTCCCCTGAACATTAATCAAGAACTCTAAAAAAATCAAAACAATCCCTTTGATATATTTTCCGTTTAATAATTGACCAAAGCCTGGTAAAGCAATACTCCATAAAAGTTTTTCGATTGCGTCCTTATTTGCCATATCATTTCATTGAACCACCTTAACCTCAATTATCTTTTGCTAAATCTTTACGATTTGCAGCCATAGGAGGCTGTTCTAACCATTTATTTTTAATCATGATATTAGAACCATCCTCTGCATATTTCTGTACGTCTAGTGCCAACTTATTATACATTACCCCTAAATCCATTCTAGGACTTTGAGCAATAGATGTACCATAGTAACCAATACTCAAACCAATCAGAGCAGTGGTGTAGAACATCATAATTTTGTCCGAAAATGTGTAGGCCGTGCTTTTTGTTACATCTACCCTTGTCATTATTACAGGGAGATTGTTGTCTCCTAATTTTTTCGCAAAAGATTGAATATGCTTTTTTGCAATTTCTATGCCCCTAATAAAAAATTGTGTAACATCTTTTGACTGTGCCACCTGACTAAATCCAATTAAGGTGGCTACGCCTAAAGCATTCCTTTCGATGTTAGGAATTAAATTTGATATTTCTACTGCTGATAAAGGTCTTTTTTCTCCAAATAAGTCCCAAACAAACCCTTGCTTCTTTACATATTCAACCTGCTCTAAGTTAGATATATTTGGTGGCCGCTGGTAAAGACCTTTTTGTAATAGTAAATCCTTTGACATTTCATATAGCTCCATTGTTTCTTTTAGGCATTCATTATAATAAGCAGTAATATCTGATCTTGAAGAAAGACTTACACTAGCTGAATAGGTAGTAAGCCCAATTTGAGCCATTTGAGATATAAAGCTTAAAACATAACTGTCAGGGTACAGTCTAGGGGCAGTTAAATCAACATCCTCATCTAATTTAAAACCATGAGGGACTGTATTCTGTTCCTCTGTAAGGATGACCGTTATCTTCTGGATATGGGCCTGAGATAATTCTAAGGCATGAGCTATGATAGGCTTTATTTCAGTGTCCTCAGCCTTTTCTAAGAAATAGGTCAACATACAGATACTTGCAGAATCATTCATGTATTGACCCCAAAGCTGAGACATTTCTGGTGCTGTGAGTCTTATTTGTTTTCCCTGTTCCACATAAAACCCTCCTTTTTTTAATGGTCTTCTTGCTAGTTATTATTTGGAATTAAATGTGATTTATGCAGGATTAAATGCCGTCCTCACTTTAGTTTAATAAAGTATATTTAAGACTGACTGGTTTTTGCCATCCAGTCTTTTTATGTTCAATTAGAGTACACCCTGTACATGCAAAATAAAATACTAAGGTTATCAATTACTATTTAAATTACGTAATCAAAATTGTCTTCTATGCCGGATAAGACCATTCAAAGGAGGGGGGGTACCTACCGGCCAATAGATAAAGAAGCACAGGAAGAAGGAAAGTGACACTAAGCACCCCGGTGGAGAATTGGATCCCTGTGGTATGATGAATTAGGATTTTTTTGAACTTCCTTAATGTTGTAAAATCATTAATTTCCTGAAGCTGCCCCGACTCATAAAAAGCTTGAAGATTTGACTCAGACCTATGGTTTTCCATTTATTTTAAAGTCTTTTATTATTAATTTGCTTTCAGGATTCAGCCTATAAATTTAAAATATGACGTCTTCGTGATTCATTTGACTTATATTCAATTTAATGAGTAGTTTCCACTACTCGTCATTCGGCGGTTTTGCTAATAGTAAATTCTTCTTTGAGAATCTGTTCCCCTTGTGGAAAATTAAACTCTATTTGCCACCCTCCTACACCGTGAAGGTTATATTTTTTGGCTAATCGGTATTTGGCCAAAAGACTTCTTGCATCCTCAAACCACACTTCATGACGAACACCGTTTTCATCTGTATATCTAAACCACGGGGCACCTGATCTATGATCATAATGAATCACGCTGCCATGTTCAATTGCCTTCTCTAAAGCATACCGTTGTGAATATGCTTCTGCTTCAACATTCTTATCTGATAAAGGCCAATCGTAAGCATAAAGTGGTACACCCAAAATGATTTTTCCATTGGAAATGACAGATGTGGCATAATTTAGAGTCTTTCTTATCCTATTAATAGGTGCTATCGGACCGGGTTTCCCACCAAGCCAATGCCAATCATAAGTCATTAAAAATATAAAGTCAGCATGTTGGCCCAGGGTTTGATAGTCATACGCAGCGTTCCAACTTGGTGTGTTCGGATCACTCAATGGTGGAACGGCAAGGGCTACCTCCATTCCTACAGGATGAAGTCTGTCGCTTAATTCTTTTATAAATTGATTAAATAATGACTTGTCCTTTTGCTTTAAACCTTCAAAGTCAATGACGACTCCTTTCAGGTCATACTTGTTTAGAACCTTGTATATATTTTCAGTCAAGTTGTGCCTTGCCTGTTTGTTTGAAAGCAAATGATGGGCAAGTTGCTCATCAAATCCTTTAGAAGGAGACAGGTTCGTAACCGTTGCATAAGGAGTTATATTGCGTTTCCAAAGGCGATTTTTGAACGTTTCCATGTGTGGTAAATCACTTAATTGACCGTTATAGTCTGGATGATACTCAAAGGCTGCAATACTGGAGAGAAATTTTAGTTTTTGTTCTATATTACTCTTATCTTCATTCATTAAGATCGACGAAGGATACGCAAAAGCTCCAATCATGATATTTGGCCGGTTTGAGGGACCGGGAATGGCAAGGTGTTGTCCGGGAATAATCCGATTTGACTTCAGACTGTTTCTCTTTATTAATTGTGAAACAGTTAGTTGATGTCTTTGAGCGATTTTCCACAGACTATCTCCTTTTTCAACGATATAGGTGTCTCCCTGAATGAGTAACGGTTGTCCAGGTGACAATTTATTTATATTTCGTAAACTATTGGTCTTAGTGATATCATCAACACCTACATTGTACTTAGAAGCAATTTCCTTAGCGGTCTCACCATGTTTTACAATGTAAATCACAGATGCAAAAACAGGGTTTGCTGAGTTTAAAACGAAAATAAAGGATAGGATGCAGATCGAAATTTTATACAGCAATTTTTCTTAACACCTCTCATGTTTTGATAAATTTTATAGACTCAGTTCTCACTTATTTTTCTACTTAGGAGATCATAATTTTTAGATCAATCCACTTTGGTGAACAGGGTATAGTTTTCCTTCCAATGCAAAAGAAACCCTGCCCGTTTCTTCCGAGACAGCTAGTACTAGTGCATCACTTCGTTCAGATAATCCAATTGCTGCTCTATGCCGTGTCCCAAGGTTTTCCCTGCCGGTAGTCTGTCTCGATAGAGGTATTACATTTCCAGCTGATATGATTGTATTATCTTCTACTACAACAGCACCATCATGGAGGGGGCTGCCCGGATTAAAAACAGACTCTAGTAAGGCATATGAAACGGATCCACCGACCGGGATACCAGAATGAATAAATGATGCGAGTGGTTCTTTTCTTTGAACCGCTATTAACGCACCGTGTTTACGTTCGGAAAGGTGCTGAACAGCCGTTGATAATGCTTGATAACTATCTGTAAAGGGTGATAAATAAGCTGTTAAATAGTATGAAGATGCCGTCATGTGCAGGTTATTGAATACACCATGAACTTGTTCAAATTCATCTAAGATACAACAGTCTTTATTCTCCATAGTGATTAGCAAATGATCAATTTCCTTTGTGATTTGATGTAAATATTTCTTTAAATGTTGTTTTACTGGTCCGGAAAGATCCGGTTCCTCAGTGGCCATTTGTCTACACCTGCCTTCATTTTTGTCACATTATCTTTCCACTTTCTTATAAGTAATATGCTTTTTAAAAAGCTTTTTTCTACCAACCCGGCAGCACTTCGCTACTAACTTGTTCTGACCCCTTCAAATAAAGAATAGTTGTCCAACAATGCAAGCATTTTTTTAGACGGATTCACAATAGGGAGTATATAATCCGAAATAGTCTTATTAGGAATGGTTTTGTTTCTTGAGTGCATAATAAGCAACGTTTATAAAGAAAGGGGATATTTACATGCCATCAAACTTATTCAATCCAATAGAGTTAGGAAGTACGAAGCTAGAGAATCGTATAGGAGTTGCTCCTATGACACGGACAAGTGGAACATCGGAAGGTCTAGTTACTGACCAAATGGTCTCTTATTATTCAAAGTTTGCTCGTGGAGGTTTTGGGCTTATTATAACGGAAGGGGTCTACCCAGATAACAAATACAGTCAGGGTTACTTTAACCAACCTGGTATTATCGATGCGGAACAAGTAAATGCATGGAAAAGGGTTACAGATGCGGTTCATCAAGAAGGAGGTCAAATCATCGTTCAGTTGATGCATGCTGGTGCTTTGTCACAGGGTAACCGGTTCACAACGGGATCCCTAGGACCTTCCTCAGTTCAACCAAAGGGGGAGCAGATGAACTTCTATGGCGGTGAAGGAGCATTCCCTTTACCAAAAGAGGCATCAAAAAAAGACATTGAAGAGATCGTAAAAGGGTTCGTTGATGCATCAAAACGGGCGAAAGATGCTGGTTTTGATGGAATTGAAATCCATGGAGCCAATGGTTATATACTTGACCAATTCCTAACGGATTACACAAATCAACGAACAGATGAATATGGTGGTTCAACAGAAAACCGTGTTAGATTATCAGTTGAAGTTTCAAAGGCAGTTCGTGAAACTGTTGGTCAGGATTTTACAGTTGGCATACGTATTTCTCAAGGGAAAGTAAATGATTTTTCCCATAAGTGGGCGAACAAAGGAAAAGATGCTGAAATTATCTTCAGCCAATTAGGAGATGCTGGATTAGACTATATTCATGTAACGGAATATGAAGCTTGGCAACCTGCTTTTCCAGAAGGAGAAGGTACGGAGGCAACGGATTCCGCTTTTGGTGATGGAGGTCCAACACTTGCCGGATTAGCGAAAAAATATGGGAAATTACTTGTCATTGCAAATGGAGGTCTGCATGACCCAGAAAAGGCAAAAGAGATTATTGAAAATGGAGATGCAGATGTTGTTACTTTAGCCCGCGGTGCTCTTGCAAATAGGGATTGGGTAAAGAAAGTTAAAAACAATGAGTCTTTAAAAGAATTTGAGCCAGAAAAAGTGTTAAGTCCTGATGCAAAAATTAAAGGTTTTGAAACCTAAGGATAGACGGTGATTTTCACTGTAATGTTAGCTTAGGAGGAATACAAAATGGCAAAAGTGTTAGCAGTATTATCAAGTGGATACAAGGATGAAGAAAACAATTATGAAACTGGTTGGTGGGGAGAAGAGTTATTCGCACCTATGGACCTTTTAGAAAAGGCGGGCCATCAAGTTGATTTAGCTTCACCTCTTGGGGGGAAACCTGACGTTGATCAAGTAAGTATTAGTGAAGAATATGACCCCGAAGGAACGTATAAGGGACTATATGAATCAGGGAAAGCAGATGAAACGCAAAAGCTTTCAGAGGTAAACCCAGCAGATTATGGTGTAATTTTAGTTATTGGAGGTCATGGTGCAATGTATGACCTTGCAAAAAATGAGGATTTACATCGTATTATCAATACGATTTATGATTATGACGGGATAGTCGCTGCGGAGTGTCATGGGCCAGCTCCGCTGATTTGGACAACACGCCCAAATGGAGAAAGCATCATTGCAGGCAAGAAAGTAACTGGTTATCCCGATGAAATCGAACCAGAAGGGTTATTGGATATTCTTCCTCTCAGCCTTGAACAAGAAATGACGGAAATCGCAAATTATGATAAAGGTGATCTTAACCAAAAAGCTCATGCTGTATGGGCAGACAATCAAATTGTAACAAGTCGAGACCCGTTCTCTTCTGAACTCATGGGAGAAGAATTAGTTAAAGCACTTGAAAAAGGAAAGAAGTAATAAAAAGGTGAAAGTTTGTTTTCTCTTATGATCAACGGGATTTTTGGTAGTAAAGCCGGCACTTGGTTTTATAGGTGTTTTTTTCAATGAAGTAACGGTCTATTAAATTTTAAGCAATTTGATATTGAACAATAGAATGTAGACATCATCAACCATTAAACAATTAAGTAAACTCACCAGGAGGACTGACAATGAAAGCAGTGATTATTGAAGATTACGGGAGTGCTGAACAATTAAAATATACGGAGGTTGATCAACCCGAGCTAAAAGACAATGATGTCTTGATTGAAGTGGTTGCGACTTCGGTCAATCCGGTTGACTGGAAAATCCGTGAAGGCTATCTCAAAGAGATGATTCCGTACAATTTTCCAGTTA
This sequence comes from Halobacillus shinanisalinarum, assembly GCF_022919835.1. Lineage (NCBI taxonomy): Bacteria > Bacillati > Bacillota > Bacilli > Caryophanales > Bacillaceae > Halobacillus > Halobacillus shinanisalinarum. Next base: position 2,619,683 of record NZ_CP095074.1, read on the forward strand.
TTTTAGGGCTTGATGCTGCCGGTATCGTTAAAGAAGTCGGTCAAAACGTGACAGCATTCAAGGTCGGCGACAAAGTGTTTTCTCGGCCGGATATTACACGCAATGGAACCTACGCGGAATATGTGGCTGTTGATGAAAGCCTTGTTGCTAAAAAACCGGTCCATCTTTCCTTTGAAGAGGCCGCATCAATCCCGCTTGTTGGACTCACATCATGGCAATGTCTTGTTGACTTCGCTAATATCAAAGAAGGCGATCGGGTGTTGATTCACGCGGGAGCAGGCGGGGTTGGCAGTTTTGCTATCCAGTTGGCGAAAGCATTCGGTGCTTGGGTGGCGACCACCTGTAGCACGAAGAATGTTGATTTTGTTAAATCACTCGGGGCCGATAAGGTCATCGATTATGAAAATGAAGATTTCACACAAGTCCTTCATGATATAGACATTGTTTTTGATACGCTGGCCGGTGACATTCAAACGCAAAGTTATGATGTTTTAAAAGAAGAAGGTATTCTGGTTTCAATTGCTGGCCAGCCCGATCAAGAATTGGCCAAAGCGAAAAAGGTGAAAGCCGGCTATGTTTTCCTTGAACCTGATGGTGAACAGCTTGCCAAGATCGGTGAACTGATTGAACAAGGAAAGATCCGCGCAAATGTGGGGACAGTGATGAAACTAGAGGAAATTCAAGAAGCCCATCGATTAAGTGAAACACATCATGCCAAAGGAAAAATCGTCCTCCATGTTGGGTAAGGTAAGGAAAGAGTACTTACGATCAACCCTTACTTTTTTCAGGACAAAGGAGTGAAATAATATGTTTTCAGACTTTAGCAACCTATATATTTCCGGAGAGTGGCGAGAAGGAACGAGTGATAGAACCGTTACGGATATCAATCCCTATACACGAGAGGCGATTGTTGAGATTCAAGGGGGAACAGCTGAAGATCTAGATGAAGCTTATGAATCCGCACAAAAAGTTCAAAAAGAATGGGCACAAGCATTACCACAGGCTAGGCAAAAAATTCTCGAGAAAGCGGCAAATCTGATGCTCGAGAATCAGGAAGAGATTATTAACTGGTTAGTTAAAGAGTCTGGCAGTACAAGGATTAAATCGATGGTCGAATTTCAAGCGGCGTATAGCGACATTAAAGAAGCGGCCGGTTATCCATTGCGTATGACCGGATTGATTGCCCCCTCTAAAACAGCTGGGAAAGAAAACCGGGTGTATCGCGGGCCCCTTGGGGTTATCGGTGTCATTAGCCCGTGGAATTTCCCATTGCATTTGACCATGCGGTCTGTCGCGGCGGCTATAGCAACGGGTAACGGCGTTGTGATCAAACCAGCGACTGAAACACCTGTCACCGGCGGGCTATTAATTGCTAAATTGTTTGAAGAGGCAGGACTACCCGGCGGTTTGCTTAATGTTGTCGTTGGTCGGGGGTCTGAAATTGGCGACCATATGGTGACGCATCCGATTCCATCGTTTATTTCCTTTACTGGTTCAACAGACGTCGGCCGTCATATTGGAGAATTAGCTGGCCGAACCTTAAAGAAAGCAGCACTGGAACTTGGTGGAAACAATGTCTTCATCATGCTTGAAGATGCAAAAATTGAAGAAGCGGTGGAATCAGCCGTTTTCGGCAAGTTTTTGCACCAAGGGCAGGTGTGTATCGCCGCCAACCGCATTCTAGTTCCCGAATCAAGGTATGATGAGTTTGTTGAGGCCTTCAAAAATAAAGTAAGTAACCTTAAAGTCGGCGATCCAGATGATGCTAAGACCAATGTCGGGCCGGTGATTAATAGTGGTCAACTGAAAGGCATTCTAGAGGACCTCGAATCAAGCATTAACCAGGGTGCCCATAAAGTTTTGGGCGGAGACGTCAATGGAAATATTCTTGAGCCAACGGTTCTCGTGAATGTAACGAATGATATGTCAATCGCTAAAAATGAAATTTTTGGCCCGGTCGCTCCGATTATTTCATATAAAGATGAAGACGAGGCCGTTGACATCGCCAACGATTCACCATATGGCTTAAGCGGTGCCGTACATTCTGGTTCATTAGAACACGGGGTAAACATCGCTAGAAGACTCCATACCGGTATGGTTCATGTCAATGATCAATCGATTAATGACGAGTCCCACGTCCCGTTCGGCGGGGAAAAAGAGTCAGGCCTTGGTCGATTTAATGGGGATTGGATTCTTGAAGAATTCACGACTGTGCAATGGGTATCTGTCCAACACGAAAAACGCGATTACGGCCCTTATTTTGATTGATGGCTAGATTTAGAAAAAATGAAAACATGCTAAAGACCACATTCCATGCAAAGAATGTGGTCTTACTTTGTCATTTAATTTAACTTTGACAGAAGTGTTTAAATCAGAGAGCAAGATTGCTTTGGGAAGTGCTGTGTCTTTCCCGCTAATGCCTGTTTGTGATATAAAAGCAGCAATTGGGTACACCCTGTATAAACATAATAAATCCCTGTAATATCAAGGTATATAATGTTCATTCAGGGTTGTTAAATTTAATTGAGATGAAAATAATAATATGCACGAGTGAGGTCCAACGAGCAAAATTTAGACCTTTAGATTAGAATTTTTGAAAAAGAAAGTGGAGTTATGGAGAGACCGCACTTTTTTTGAAGATTGCTTACAACCAAATGTTAAGTAAACGAATTCAAACAGGGAAAAAGTATAATATTAATTCATTTATTTACCATTTATATATGATATTATTTACATAGCGTTATCAATTGTAAATATCAATAAAGAAAAGTGAGCTGATTAAAGTGGGAAATGAAAGGTCTGAATTAGGAGAAGTTAAACAGGCAAGTATATCTATAGATAGATTACAAAACTTTGAAAGTTATCTGCAAGAGCTTGGATTGCCTCATGAGGGGATTATAGCATCCGGTAGAGAGAGAAAACTCATGGCGACAAACTTACCAGAATCTATTTATGAATTAACCCCTCAAAGCAAGCGGAATGCAGTGTATTGGATTTATCCAAATTCGTTGCAAGTTCTGCAATAGGACTATATGATGCAGCTTTAAATTATTTATGGAATGAGGTGGTTGTTTCTTTAAGGGAGAAGGTAAAGTTATATAGTCTAGAATTATTTTTTGATGCTGCAATTGGAGGAGAATTAAGAGAAACTTACTCCGAAGAAGAAGACTTAAGCTCAATTAAAGATAATACTCTAATAGATACATGCAGAAAACTTGAAATAATCTCTGATTTGCTTCACGAAAAGTTAAAGCATATTTTATACATGAGAAATAACATTGGTGCTTCACATCCTAATATGGAGTCAATAAAAACTTTTGAATTATTAGGATGGCTAGAGACATGTGTAAATGACATTATTGAAGACCGTCCTTCAGAAGCCGCACTTTTTTGTTAAACAACTTATTGTTAATCTAAAGCAAGAAAACTGATGTTAGCCTAGAAATTGGACACAGAGAATGGAGATTTTTATACTGAAAATAACAATTCTTGGGAGTGTCCAAAATGAGTAAACGTTACGATAAAGAATTCAAATTATATGCGGTAAAAATGGTCGTGGAAGATGGCAGAAAGATTGCGGAAGTGGCAAGGGAACTTGATTTAGTCCATCAGACGCTGAATAAATGGGTAACGAAATACAAGGAAGATAAGGAAGACAGCTTTGTTGGGAGTGGGAACCTAAGTCCGAGAGATGCTGCCGAGTATGAAAAGGATAAGCAAATTCGTGATCTGAAAGAAGAAGTCGCCATTCTAAAAAAGGCGATGGGCATCTTCGCCAAAAATCAGAAGTAATCTACGACTTCATCGAAAAGCACCGACACGAGTTCCGTGTAGCGAAGATGTGCCAGGTATTAGGTGTTTCTAAAGGCGGTTTTTATGAGTGGCGTAAACGATCCCAGAGTAATCAGGAAAGGTGAAAAGAGAAACGGACTGCCCAAGTAAAACGGGTGTATGTGGAGTCTCAAAGAAGATACGGGAGTCCGAAAATTACGAAAGAATTAAAACAACAAGGGTGGAATGTATCTCAAAAGACCGTGACTCGGATCATGAGGGAGAATGGCCTGCGCTCCAAAACCGTAAAGAAGTATAAAGCGACGACAAATTCCAAACACTCTTATCCTATTTATCCCAATCTATTGAACCAACAGTTTCAAGTGAATCGACCTGGGGCCGTTTGGGTGAGTGATATCACATACGTGTGGACAAAGGAAGGTTGGTTGTATTTGGCCACGGTGGTGGACTTATTTTCAAGGAGAATCATTGGTTGGGAAATGAGCCATCGAATGACCAAAGCCTTGACGATCAGGGCTTTACAGAGAGCTATGGATCAACAGCCGCCAAAAGAAGGACTTATTCATCACTCTGATCGCGGTAGTCAGTACGCTGCAAACGAGTATCAAGCGATTCTACGAAACAATGATGTAACGACGAGTATGAGTAGAAAAGGAAACTGTTATGACAATGCTTGTATCGAATCTTTTCACAGTGTCCTCAAAAAGGAGCTCATATTCCATGAGAACTATCAAACACGTGAAGAAGCTAAACGAAGCCTATTCGCCTATATCATGACCTTTTACAACTACAAGCGTATTCATTCAGCCATTCAATACATGTCACCTATAGCTTACGAAAAAAGTATATCCAAGAGGTGAAGGCCGGTATAAGTCATTTTAGTTACCCTCTCAAGTAAAGAAGGGGCAAGGGCCCTTCTTTACTTGAGAGGCCAGCAAGCGGAGCGCGGTAGGGGTTCTAGATAAATCAACATTTTGAGTGTCCATTTTCTTGACATAAATCCAAACTTGATAATTGATGAATCTCGCTTGGAACACATAAAAGAAAATTTAACTAAACAAAATACACGCTTATCAGGGAATTTATTAATTACATTATTTAGTATTTTCACGAAGAAAAATACAACCCCGAATGTTAGAGATAATATTTTAAAGTTAGCGCCAGTCGTTTGGGAAGCGAGCCCTGAGGAGAAAAAATATGATATAGGCTTTAAGTTAGACCATTTTGCATTACATCTGGATGATGCAACACTTGAATTGGGAAATAGGTTTTTAGAAAAATGTTATGGCGTTAATTATAAAAGCGAAGGGACAAGAAGTAGAGAATTAGATTCATTTTTATCACGCTTATCAGATGTACACTATTCCTTCGATAATTTTCACCATGAGGTTCCAATAGCCAAACAGATTAAAAGATATATTATAGAAGAAAGTGACATTTTACAAAACATAGAGGATAAGTTAATTGAAACTGTGTTAATTTGTAGAATTGGAAACGGTAATTGGTATTGTGAAGGAGTCTCACCTGGCGCGAAAAATATTTATGAAGACATAATTAAATTATTTAATTCGAAGCAGATAAACAAACTAATAAAATTTATGTCAGAAACAGAAATAAGAAATCAATTCAACATGGGAAATTGTGTTTTCCAAGACAAAGAAGTTTTAGGAATAGTGAACTTGGATTTACAAGAAGATAGAACACGTGAAGCTATTGAATTTATATTGGATAATATCGGTAGTTATAAAACTAAAATCTTTAATACTAAGGAACTTAAGGAATGTTTAAGGTTTTTATAGATTGATATGACGACCTAAGTAAGGGAATTTCTCACCACTGACAAATTCCTTCGGTTGAACTGATAGCTGAACTTCATTTAGTTCTCTAAGCTTGGTCATGATCCAAGGGGCTTTCTTTTTGATCAGTACATTCATTTTTTCTGTTTCAAGATAGTGTGGTGCGAAAACCTCTACTCCGTTTACGAGATCAACTGAAATTTTCAAGTCTTTGCGGTTTTGGTGATAGAATATATAATCAATTTCTGTGGTGCCGTAGGTGAGTAGAGGCGTAATAATCACGTTCTTCCTATTTTAATGGGTTGTTCAATCATATCATTAGAACACCAATAAATAAATTTTAAGGGAACAGGTTTTGGCACCCATAGTGTGTCGGAAGTGTCATCAGATGGCAGTATAAATTCGCTGTATCAAAAATGAACGTTATTGCAAATTAAGGTTTATCTTGAAAAAGCATATGCCTTCAGTTAGAATCTTTAATTAAATAATTTACTTACAAACTTTTTTGAGACTTACTGAAGCTAAAGGGAATGAGAATTTATTATATGTCATGTGATTTTAAGGGTATGGTGGAAGCATAAATCTAGACTATTTTTAAATAGGCTAATACAATACACAGTATAGTATATAAAGCAATTCATAAAGGAGATATAGAATATGGATTTTTCACAGGATTTAAAACTACGATTAAAGCGGGCAGAAGGACAGGTTCGTGGCGTGCACAAAATGATGGAGGAAGAAAAAGAATGCAAAGATGTCATCAGTCAGCTGTCTGCAGTAAGGTCCGCTGTGGATCGCACGATTGCCACAATCGTTGCTGAAAATTTGCAACGATGTATTCAAGAACAGGCGGACAAGGGAGAGGATACCACGAAAGTAGTTCAGGAAGCCATCGAATTATTAGTCAAAAGCAGATAAGAAAAGTTAAGAAGCAATTAGATTTGCTTTTTAATTTTCATTTGTTATTATACCCATAGATGTATATGTATGAAGGGAGAGCCAAACATGTCAGATCAAAAGAAAACGACGATCGTTTTGTTTAATGGTGATTATGATAAGGCGATGGCGGCGTATATTATTGCAAATGGAGCTGCAGCCTATGACCATGAAGTAACGATTTTCCACACGTTCTGGGGATTAAATACCCTGCGCAAAGATAATAAAGTGTCAATGAAGAAACGGTTTATAAACAAGATGTTTGGGAAGATGATGCCTAGAGGTGCCGATAAAATGGGGCTTTCTAAAATGAATTATTTAGGGATGGGGCAAAAGATGATCAAAAATGTTATCAAGAAACACAATGCCATGCCTCTACCTCAATTAATAGAAATGGCACAGGAGCAAGATGTGAAATTGATTGGTTGCACGATGACCATGGATTTACTTGGCCTTCAAAAAGAGGAGCTCCTTGACGGTATTGAATACGCGGGGGTTGCTGCTTATATTGGAGATGCTGAAGAAGGTAATGTGAATTTGTTTATATAATTTTTTAAGGTTATCATACCCATACGCGTATATGTGTAGTATTTAGATTAAAGTCAGGTGGGTTAGTAATGAAGGAAGTTACAGCAAAAGAGCTAGAGAAGAAAGTAAGAGAAGGAGAAAAGGTAAACATCATAGACGTGAGAGAGGATAAAGAGGTAGCACAAGGGAAAATTCCAGGTGCCCAGCATATACCGCTAGGGCAAGTGCAGGATCGACTGGATGAAATCGATAAAGATACAGCATCGTTTGCCGTTCCGGTGGGCGCAGTGGCAAAGCATGCGTTTTTTTTAAGTAAGCAAGGCTATGATGTAACCAATATGGCGGGCGGCATGCTGGAGTGGTCGGAGGAAGTAGAGAAATAAGGAGGTATTCACATGAATATTGAAGCAAATGAAATACTAGATGCTAAAGGATTAGCGTGCCCTATGCCCATTGTCAAAACGAAAAAAGCAATGAACAACTTAAATGAAGGGCAAGTTATTGAAGTTCAGGCTACAGATAAAGGATCTACTGCCGATTTAAAAGCATGGGCTGAAAGTACAGGTCATCAGTACCTTGGAACGGTTGAAAAGGGAACAGTATTGAAGCATTACGTTCGTAAGGCTAGCGAGGCTGAAGCGAAAGGAGAAACAAGGTATGAGGCGGTCACGGACCTAGAAGATCTGCGTAATAAAGTAGATGATGGAGAGAACCTATCCATTATAGATGTCCGTGAACCGGCTGAATTTGCATTTGGCCATATTCCTGGAGCCATCAATATCCCCTTAGGAGAGATTGAAGAACGTTTTCAGGAGTTGAATCAGGATGACCTGCATATTATTTGCCGTACAGGAAATCGAAGCGATCTAGCTGCCCAAAAACTAAGTGAAAAAGGTTTTAAACATGTGAAAAATGTTATACCTGGAATGTCTAAATGGGAAGGATCAACGGAAGGAAGTAATAAATAGCTCATTTTATAAGGAGGAATTTTAAAATGGCCGATACAAAAGTTTCCATTATTGCAGCAAACGGGAGTTTGTTTAACGCGTATAAGGTATTTAATGTAGCTACAGCTGCTGCAGCATCTGATGCGGAAGTAGGAATCTTCTTTACGTTTGAAGGGCTGAATTTAATTCATAAAGAAGGGCACAAAAGCTTACCACTTCCAGAAGGTAAAGAGCATTTCGTAAAGAGCATTTCCAAGAAGGGTTTGAAAATGCAAACGTTCCTACAATCGAAGAGTTAGTTGGAATCGCTCAAGAATTAAATATTAAATTAATTGCCTGCCAAATGACAATGGATGTCATGAGTTTAGAAAAGAGTGATTTTGTTGATGGAATTGAAGTTGGCGGGGCTGCTTCATTCATCGATTATGCGAAAGACGCTAATATGTCATTAACATTTTAGATAAGAAAGGAGAAACAGAATGACTGTAAAAACGATCACAACTGGTGAGTTAGCAAAGAAAGTTGTAAATCATGAAGAGACATTGATTCTAGATGTACGCAATACGGATGAATTTGATGATTGGAAAATTGAAGTCGGTAAAGTCAAGGTTATTAACGAACCATACTTTAATTTGCTCGATGGGATTGAATCTGTAGAAGGGGACTTGCAAAAAGATCAGGAAGTGATTGTCGTATGTGCGAAAGGCGGGTCTTCCCAAATGGTTGGCGAATTACTTGATGAAGCTGGCTATTCTTATGTTTATTCTCTGGAAGGTGGCATGAAAGCCTGGAGTGAACACTTAGAGCCGACGAAAGTGGCGGGTTTAAAAGGTGGAGGAAGCCTCTATCAATTTGTCCGCCTAGGAAAAGGTTGTCTCTCCTATTTCGTTGAGTCAGAAGGGGAAGCTGCGGTTATAGATGCCAATAGAATGACGGATATCTATGAAGCATTTGTTGAAGAAAAAGATGTGCAAATCAAACACTTGATTGATACCCATTTGCATGCGGATCACATTTCTGGTGGACGTCAATTAGCGGAAAACGTTAAAGGTACCTATTATTTACCTCCTAAAGATGCAACAGATGTTACGTTTGACTACACGGCGCTTCAAGAAGGTAATGATATCGTTGTCGGGAATACTACGGTGCAAGTACAACCGATTTATTCTCCGGGTCACACCCTGGGAAGTACGTCCCTCATCATTGATGACCAATACCTTCTTACAGGTGATATCCTGTTCATTGAGTCCATTGGTCGTCCTGATCTAGCAGGAAAGGCCGAAGATTGGGTTGGAGATCTGCGTGAAACATTATATAAACGATACAAAGAACTCTCTAATGATTTGGTAGTGCTCCCTGCTCACTATTCCTTTGCCGAAGAGCTTGGCAAAAGTGGTGAGGTGTCTGCTCGATTGGGAGATCTATATCAGAAAAATTCAGGTCTTCAAGTCGATGATGAAGGTGAATTCAGGAAAATGGTGACAGATAATCTTCCGCCACAGCCTAATGCTTATGAAAAGATTCGCCATACCAACATGGGGAAAGCGAATCCGGATGAGGAAGAACGTAGAGAAATGGAAATTGGACCTAACCGCTGCGCGGTTCACGGGTAATTAACACAGAAATGTAAGAGGAGGAAAAAATCATGGAAGCAGTAAAAAAATTAGATGCAACAGGCTTGGCTTGCCCAATGCCGATCGTTAAAACTAAAAAAGCGATGCAGGAATTAAATTCAGGCGACGTATTAGAAATTCATGCAACGGATCAAGGGGCTAAAAGTGATCTAACTGCATGGGCTAAATCAGGTGGCCATGAATTACTACAGGATACCGAGGAAGACGGTGTATTGAAATTTTGGATTAAAAAAGGGTAAGTGTGACTAAAAAGGGAGGACCATGTTCTCCCTTTTACAAAGGGGGGAGAGGATGGACCTAGCATTTATTATCATGATTTTTCTCATTGGCTTTACAGGGTCCTTGTTGTCCGGCATGCTGGGCATCGGTGGTGCCATTATCAATTACCCCATGTTGCTCTATATCCCGATCATAGTTGGGTTTGAGGGATTAAGCGCTTATGAAGTATCCGGCGTTGTGGCTGTGCAAGTGTTTTTTGCGACATTATCTGGTGTTTGGGTCTACCGAAAAGGCGGATATTTAAACAAGAGTTTGATTGTAACCATGGGGATCAGCATATTAATTGGAAGTTTGATCGGGGGGTTTGGATCACGGCTCCTAACGGAAGAAGGTATCAACCTTGTATATGGTCTATTGGCGATCCTCGCTAGTGTCATGATGTTCGTCCCCAAAAAAGGCATAGATAAAGTCAATCATGAAGAGCTTCATTATAATAAGTTCGTCGCGGCTGTTTTAACCTTTGCTGTTGGAATTGGGGCAGGCATTGTCGGTGCAGGAGGGGCTTTTCTCCTTGTTCCTATCATGTTAGTCCTATTAAAAATCCCAACCAGAATAACCATTGCGACTTCATTGGCTGTAACGTTTATTTCATCTATAGGTGCCACAACAGGGAAAATAGCGACAGGGCAAGTTCCGTTCCTTCCAGCCCTTGTCATGGTGGTAGCTAGTTTAATTGCCTCACCGTTAGGAGCAACTTAAGGTAAAAAAATCAATAGCAGGTATTTGCAAGGTATATTGGCATTATTAATTTTTGCTACAACCATTAAAATTTGGTTTGACATCCTATATTAATCTTGAACGGTCTCAATATAGGATTCAAGGGCAGGATGATATTCTTTTTCGTAATGACACTTAGGGCAGGATTTAACCACTTGGCTAGAGAGTAAACTTGTTCGACTTACTGTTAAATGTTCTTTGCATTGAGGGCATTTTTCTTTAAAAAGATTTTTTATAGTCAATTATTAACCCCCTTCACAAAAAAATGTAAAACCCATCTGTATACTTGGTATTATACCAAGAAATTAGACATGAGGAAAACAATAGATTGGAGAAGTGATTTGAGTGGAAGGGCACCGATTTAATCCTGAAAAAGCCGATAAATTGTTAAGCGAGGACAGACAACAACAATTACCCTATAAACAGATTATGGATATGCTGGAGTTAAGAGAACGTGACGTTGTAGCCGATTTAGGTGCTGGAAATGGTTATTTCACTATACCTATGGCGGAGCATACGAAAGAATCTGTCTTTGCCGTGGATATTGAGCCTAAAATGATTGAGATGTTAAAGAATAGGACAGCAGAAGCCCGGGTTAATAATATTGATTATCTCATAAGTGATTTAGAACATATCCCAATTGCCTCACAAACGGTTGATAAAGTGATGGTCTCCTTGGTTATTCATGAAGTTCCGAGTATTGAGAATACTTTAACTGAAATTAGGCGAATTTTAAAACCAGGTGGAATCGTTTTGTTTATTGAGTGGGAAGCGATCGAAACAGACGGTGGCCCCCCAATCCATGAAAAAATTTCTTCAGAGGATTTAGTTAAGACCTTACGAATCCAAGGGTTTGAAACAACAGTCTTTCAACTGTATTCAAGCCATTATGCCATTAAGGCAAAATGAGTTTAAGAGGTTATGTTAAAGGGGACTTTATGACAAAGTATCAGAAAGGGGACAGTTTAGATGTTTCATTATACGGTGGAAGCCAATCAAACAGTTGAGGAATCTGTAAAGGTATTGGAAGAGGTGCTGAGAGAGGAAAAGTTTGGCGTTCTTTGGGATTTCGATATTAAAGATACTCTGGAGAAAAAGGGATTCGATTACGATCAGAACTATAGGGTCCTTGAAGTTTGTAATCCAGAGGCGGCAAAAGAAGTTTTAACACAAAACTTTATGGTCGGTTACTTTCTTCCTTGTAAAATTGTTGTGTATGAGGATCAAGGAAAGACGAAAATTGGGATGCCTAAGCCAACAACACTTATTGAGCTAACGGGAGATGAATCGTTAAAAGCATTTGCAGAAGACATTGAATCTAAGCTTGTTGCATGTATGGACAAAGCAGCCAATAAATAATATTCCTGTCGGTAGACTGTTTAAGGTGATAAATAGATGCTGCATAAACTAGAGCCCCAATTCCGTTTTATAAACGCGAAATGGGGCATTTTTGCGCGGGTTATACCCTCAACCATTATCACTCATTTTTGAATTCACTTATTTTCAATAAACTACATTTCAGATTTAAGATATAAATAACCTGAATTATAAAGGAGGGACTTCTACTGGCGGTACCCCAATTAAATTGGAATATCAGGGATTGAGGAATAAATTATCTTCTTCGGATTCATGTTATCAAAAACGAACACTTATGACAGCAGTAATTTCGTCTGATATAATTTATATATAAAACAAAGGTGGTGTTTTATATGCTAGAGCGTGAAGGCGAATCCCAAGGAAGGAAATTTGCTTGGGTAGATAAATGGGTAAAGATGACGGGTGATCGAGCTAAAATCGATGCTAAAGCAAATAACACCTATATTGTTTACGAAACAGAAAACGGACTCGTGAAAGAATATCCGGATGGAACCATTGTGAATTTTGACAAAAAGCCAAATGGTGATAATTAATGAGGTCCACTGAGCTCCCTCCCATGATGTATATCTTTGCTGGAAACAATGGGAGTGGAAAAAGCACGATACGTAACCTGTTAATCGATAAGTTAGGTATAGATATCAATATTGATCCGGATTCCATTGCTCGCAGGTTGAATCCGCAAGCACCCGAGACCAAACAATTCGCGGCAGGAAAAGCAGCAGTAAGATTAGTCTATGAGTGCATTGAGGAAGAGAAGAGCTTTTCGATTGAAACGACGTTTGCTGGGAAAAATGCCATCCACCAAATGACCAAAGCCAAAGAAAGAGGCTTTGAAGTCACAATGTTTTACGTTGGACTTGGCCACGTAAAACAAAACATCGAACGAGTGGCCTTACGTGTAAGAAATGGTGGGCACCATATCCCGACAAAAGACATTTTGAAAAGAGATTCGACTTCCAAAAAAAATTTACTTCGAAATTTGCCTCTCGTTGACAACCTCTTAGTCATCGATAACAGTAAATCGGATGGAGAACTGGTTTTAGAAACCTCCAAAGGCCGTATAACTTTTGTAGCCAACGACCTGCCTGACTGGGCAAATCCAATAAAACAGAAATACAATGCAACAACATAAAAGATTCTCCTTTTTTGTAAGAGAGGAGAATCTTTTATGTAATACGAATCTATGGAACTGCACGGATCTATTGTGATGCTAACAAAGGGCAATCGTGTTAAATAAATGAAGGGCCTTTCTTTTAGCGTTCCAGAACAGTGAATCATTTAAGGAAAGGACAAAAGAACGATATAAGATCGAAGCGAAGATGAGTGAGCTGAAGCATAGACACGGATATGAATCACCTCATATTCGGATCTTCGAGGCACGCGCGTACAAGGTGCCATGGCGATCTTCACCGTTAATATAAAACGAATGTTGAAGCTTTTAATGAATACTCAAAAATTAGCAGTTCTTCAGCGACCTCGTTTTCCTTGGTGTATTTGGTTTTATAGTCAAAATAGAACCTGTTGGAGACATCAGCTTCCTCTCCATACTGGTTACTGTGTCATTATATTTTGTTTCAGCTCATTCAAACTTTCCAAGGTAGGCTGTACCCATTCTTTCATCTTTTCAATGTCAGGTTGGTCTTTCTTAGCTTCATTAATAAGTGGATAGAGGCTTTCCTCTATTTTCTTATATTGATCTGGGAATGATTCTTCCACCTTCTTTTCAATTCTGTCCCAGTCTTCCTCAAGGGTTTTCCCTTTTTCATTTATTGGATTTACGTCCTCAGGGTCTTCTAGGCTAGAATCCAATTGCTCGACTGAGCTAATAACAGTATCAACTCCAGGTGCCAGTTCAGTATCTTCTCCTTCGTCATCGGTACCATTTTCCTCAGAAGGTTCTACGGAACTCTCCTCATTACCGCTAGGGGATTCACTGTTCTGTTGATTAGTTTGGTCTGGAGCATCCGTATTGTCTTGATTATCAGGTGAGCCGCAAGCTCCTAAAATTAGGCCAAGAACCAGGATAAAGCTGAATACATAATAGCGTTTCAAATGAACGCCTCCTTTTTAGAATTGAGTTTAGAGAGAGTATTCCCATAATATTCCTGATCAAACCAGGCCATTAGAACTAATAATTGAGCTATGGCAAATAATTTATATAGTTTTAGGATAGAAATCAAGTCGCTCAGCACGGTGAAATTCCCCTGGCACCCTTACTAATTAGGTGATCATATACGATAACGTAACCGAACGAAGAATTTTTCATGTCCTACGATGGCATAACGATTTTATCTTAATAATTTAATAAAAACCGATACGTGACCCGAAAAGAGATATAACCTAAACGCATTCTAAACCAGAGAGAATGAGGAAGGGGAAAAGCTATCGAAGTTCAGTAAGTGAATCATCATGAGTAAAAATAACCCCTCAATTAAGTGGAGAGCATGGACACCCAAAAAAATTAGGAACGGTAAGTAAACGTGTGGCAACCTTAATTGAAATAATAACAACCTCAGGTTGAGCCCTTGTTTTTTTAAGAATAATTGAGTAAGTATTTGAGATTGAGGGAAGTTCAAGAAAGAAATAGACCTTTGTGTATTTATCTGCTATGAAAGCAAAAATTAAAACGTTGTTTCTTTGACAGTAAAAAAGAGAGTGGGGCTGAGTCCCACTCTCTCTATAATATTGAAAAACAATAGGGGAGATTTTTTGACTTACTTCAAAGCAGATTTTTTGCGGTAAAGAAGGGCACCGCCACCTGCTGCAAGAACAGCAAGACTGATCCAAGCCCATGCAGAGTTAGATGCTGTGCCACCCATACCTGTTTTAGGCATAGATTCTGGCATCATTTCTGCACTGAATTTATCTGGCATTTGTTTTGCGATCGCACCAGACAGTGCTGTACCTATCATGGACATACGCTTATGTCCCTCATCAAAAGTTTGATATGCTTTCTCATAATCTTCACCAATATAAGCAGTGAACACATTAATCACGTCTTGTTCGTGAGCCATCAGAACTTTTTCAGCTGTTTCAGCTGGAAGATTACCTTCCGTTGCCGTACCAAGGAAAGTGCCTAGTTCTTTAGGGAATTCTTGTAGTAGTTCTTGTTTGATTTGTTCTACTTTTTCAGTATTGTCGTTCATCACAGCTGTTCCTAATCCGGCGCTATTCTCATATTGAGAAGAGAAGATTTTTGCGAATTGCTCAGCACCTTCTTGACCATAAAGGGATTTAACAGCCGCTTTCATCTCATTCGCATTTTCTTCTAATTTTTCTGTAACAACTTCAGCATCTTCAGCACCTTGGAATTGCTTAATACTTGTAAGCGTCTGGTAGCTGAAGTGAAGACCTAACAACTGATTAAACGTTACACGAAGATCTGATGCTGGTGTAACTACTTTAGTGTTATTGAATTTCTCAGGCATTTGTTTAACAATGGCTTGGGAAAGAGCTGTGCCAATTGTGTACATACGCTTGTACCCTTCATCAAAGGTGTTATACGCTTTTTCATAGTCACCATTAATGTAGCTAGATACGACATCAATCACGTCTTGTTCATGAGCCATTAGAACTTTTTCAGCCGTTTCAGCTGGAAGGTTTCCTCCTGTAGCTGTTTCAAGGAAAGCACCCAGTTCTTTAGGGAAGTCTTGACTTAAAGCTTGTTTCACCTGTTTTTCTTTCTCAGCATTATCATTCTTTAAAGCCATGCCTAGGCTGGCACTGTCTTCATACTGAGAAGAGAAAATTTCAGCAAACTGGTCTGCCCCTTTTTGTCCATAAATGGATTTGATAGCAGCCTTCATTTCATTGGCGTTTTTTTCAAGCATTTCCTGAGCAACGTCTGCGTCTGGGGCACCTTGATACTGTTTAAGAGCTGTAAGCACTTGATATTCAAAGTGAGTAGCTAACAGTTCACCAAAATTAGCTCGTAAATCTGCGGCCGAGGTTTGGACTGGCGATGTGTGCTTCTCCCCTTCGTGTGCCATAGCTAAGGATGGTATTAGTAGCATTATGGCCATAAGTAAAGCGAAGATTCGTTTGATCTTCATACGTTCTCTCATCTCCTTTTCTCATTTTGTATTAGAACCCATCTGTTTGAATTCTACTTAGCTATCGTTTTACATACATATTTGGATCATCTTTACTGGAGATTTGCCAAAAATATAAACTGTAACCGATAAAAGCAGTATGAAACGCGTTTAAAGAGGTAGCGTCAGGATTTTGACATTTGCTGGCGGTGCCCTGTATATGTTTGATGAACATTTATCATGCTTGTAATATGATCATATGTGAATATATACATATGATGAAGGGCTATAATAAAACTTACTCTTAATTATTAGATTCTGTTCGGCTTTCTTTTGACTGTAGGTAGATATATAAAGTCACTATAAGGTCTAACAAAGGGATAATAATGATTATTGCTGTATTCATTTCTAATCCAATAAAGGGATGCAGATCAATCGTACGAGCAAAAGGGAGACGTATAAGAAAGTAGACTATAATCAGGATAGATAAAACAATACGCATTTTAGTTAGATTAATCATAGTGAACCTCACCTCTTTTCTTCCTTCAAACTTATTATTACAAAGTAATACGTTTTTAAAAATTACAGCATTTGGTAAATTCGTTAATAACCTATCTGGGTTTAAAACATCAGGCCCTTTTTTCACAGTTGAAGAATGTATTATATCCCCACGTTGCTGTTCAAAATCATCTCACAAGTTGATGTATTTATTTAAACTGTATGACTCTTTCATTCCCTCCTTTTTACCCTCCATATTATACAAGTGGCGACTGTTTGAAAAAATCAATTTGTCAAAGACTAAACCGCGGGGAATAATGAATATTTCGTGGAGGTGAGGGTGAAAATACCAATTAATAACCTTTGGAGGGATCCCTTATGGAAACAACACACAACGCGAAACTAACTGCAGCGGAACTGTCACAACTTTGGTCTGCCTATATAAACGATACGCTTATAACATGTGAAGCGACATACTATCTTCAAATTATTGAAGACCCACAAATACGAGAACTTATGTCCTTGACTTTACAAGAAGCCGAGGGACATATAAAAAAACTAACGGCAATTTTTAACGATAATCAATACCCACTTCCAAAAGGCTTTACGAAAGAAGAAGATGTGAATGTGAATGCTCCTCGCCTATTTTCCGATGTGTATATTTTAAATTGGCTAAGCCAGTTCGCGAAGTTAGGCCTTAATGCTTATAGTGTTAGTGTAGAAGTCGTTACACGGGAAGATATTCAATCTTATTTTAGTGAATGTCTCTCTCAATCCAATGAATTAATTAGAAAATCAAACGAAGTTCTACTATCCAAAGGGCTTTATATGCGCCCTCCTTCTTTGCCAACACCCGATGGTATCGATTTTGTTAAGTCTCAGGAATTTCTTGCAGGTTGGTTTGGTGATGTACGACCATTAACCTCTCTTGAAATTACAAATCTATATACAAATATACAACGTAACGCTCTAGGTATTGTGACAATGCAAGCCTTTGTCCAAACAGCAAAATCAAAGGAAACAGTTCGCTACTTCAAAAGAGGCAAACAGATTGCTGGAAAACATGTTGAAGTATTCAGTTCAACTATGCAAAAGGATGACCTGCCGGCTCCTATGACATGGGATGCAGAGGTAACTGATTCAACATCTCAAGTCTTTTCGGATAAATTAATGATGTATAAAGGAACATTTCTGACTGGTATAAGTTTAGGCTATTATGGAGCCAGTATGGCAGCAAGTCCCAGGCGTGATCTAGGGGCAATGTATGTAAGGCTTATGGCTGAAATCGGTAAGTATGCTGAGGACGGCGCAAATATTATGATAAAAAATGGGTGGATGGAAGAGCCCCCACGGGCAGCTGATCGTGATGAATTAGCTAAAAAAAAGGGTTAGCATAAGCTCGGAGCTAGAACGGACAAAAAAGACAAGTTAGAAAATACAGGAATAAAAAGGAGGAAGATCGTTCTATGGAACCTACATTGACACCATCGGAAATCTCAAATCTGTGGAACACTTATTTGGGCAATACCATGGGGAGTGAAGTAACCAATCTTTTCCGATTGAATGTGAGGGATGAAGAGATTCACAAGATGCTCGATACAGCTCAAAAAGACGCTAACGAAATCGTCGACGGGGCGAAGTTCTTACTCAATGAAGCAAAACATCCTCTTCCGGAGTCTTTTGATGAAAATGATGTCAACCGTAATGCCTCTCCCCAGTTCACAGATAATGCGGTGCTTTTGTTAAAGCATTCATTAACCCAAAAGGCATGTATGGAATATTCTGCGGCACTGACGTCCTCAACGCGTGGAGATGTGCGGAATTATTTTGTTCAATGTCTCACCCGGACGAAGGCGTTGCTTAACACATTAGTAGAGCTCGTTGATAAAAAGGGGTTAAATCAACCCAAAATTCATATTCCAATACCCGGAAAAATTGAGAAGGTGCAAAAGCAATCGTTTTTAGGAGGATTTGTGAAAGGCAACCGGCCCTTAACGTCTGAAGAAATTAGACACCTTGTATTTAATTTTCAGGATGTGGCGGTTATGAATTCGGTTTTTAAAGCCTTCTCTCAAATGACGGAATCGAAAGAAATAAAGGAGCAATTCAATCGCGGGGTAGAGATTGGGAATAAACATTTGGATATTTTCCAGTCGCTTATGAACAAAAACGATTTACCCAACCTCCCCACATGGGAAAGTGAGATTACCGATAGCATCGATCCTTCCTTTTCAGATCGGGTCATATTGTTTAAAACTTCAATATTTATTGGAGCTACGGCCTCGAATTATGGAAAAGCTCTCTCGACCTCGTTTAGAAAGGACTTAGGTGTGGATTTCCTGCGTTTGATGGGTGAATGGCTCATCTTCGGCGAAGACAATCTCAATATCATGATTAAAAGGGGTTTTTTGGATCAAATGCCATTAGCCAAAAGAGAGGATCAGGTGGATTGTTCTTCCTAGTCAATGGGCAATATAATTCAACTATGTTGTTTTGCGAAAACACCTTTTTAAGCTTAACAAATGATGCATGATATATAAGGGAATAGAGAAAACCGGATGACATAATTTCATTTCGGAGGGTCGGGACCTGCCGGCAAGCACCTTGGAATTTTTACTTCCTACTAAGGGAAAACTTTCTTTCAGAAGGAACGATGAATTACCTCCGAGGTGAACAACTCAACGGTTGCCCTTTTTTCGGATAAACTGATGATGTACCCTATTACCATACTTATCGCTTCTGGAATCGGGCATGGGGGAAATTGTTTTTCAGTCCGAGTCATGATTTGGGTGTAAAGTACTCGTTTAACTGCAAAGGTTAGACTTTATGCCAAGGACGGGGCAAACATTTTGATTAAACAACGGTTGGTTGGAACAGCCACCAGAAACGGCTTATCGTAAAGACTTAGCAGATTAAGTTAGGAAAATGCTTAATGGATAATCGAGAGAATGACAAGTTGGAAAAACTTTTATGGAGTATTGCCCTTCCTGGTTTTGGGCAACTGTTAAATGGCCAATACATCAAAGGAATTGTGTTTATTGCATTAGAATTTCTCGTCAATGTCCAAGGCGGTTTTAATGAGGCGATTGTTTCAAGCTTCTATGGAAATCAAGCAGCTGCCATCCAACAAATCGATTATGGGTGGTTGATGTTTTACCCTTGTTTGTATTGTTTTGCAGCGTGGGATGCTTATAAGGAAGCAAGTGGAAAAATGCCTCCTTATGCTTTTCTCCCGTTTGTTTTCGCAGCTTATTTTGTGACGGTTGGATTGATTTACTCACCGATAGTAAGATTAATGGGCGTATTGGTAGGACCTATATGGCTACCCATGCTATTTTTGATTCCGGGAATAGGTATCGGGTTGATTATCAGAAGTTTACTGATAAAAGTGCATGGAAAAAAGATAATTGATAACAAATAATCACATATGGATTCAAAGAAATTTGATAGGTGATTCTTTTTTAAAAAGCTGGTATTAAATTTATAGTTTAATTACAAAACCAGTTCTATTTAATGTAACTGATCTCTGTGTGTAGTAAATGTGTCCCTAATTAGGTTGATAACTGGCAGTTAGCCTTTCCTCTCCATTGGCATTACCTGACTTCATTGGTACTACGCATCATGATCATACAAATCCAAATTAAAAGGAATTAACAACTATGCACGTGGCTATTACAATTTGGGCTATTATTTCCTCATGGCAATGGTGGGATCGGGAAAACTTCCACAAGTGCCATACAACAATACTGTACATGTCATTAATGAATTTATTATATATGTTTTTGACGGGTGGTTATATATTGTGGAAGATTCAGCCTGACCTTGGACTTCCTTTCCCCATCGTCAGTATGCTATATACGTTTATTATTTTCCCTTGTACGGTGATTTTATATTTGTCCCGTTATCCGAAGTCTGTTAAAAATCAGGTCCTTCACAACATGAAATGGATTACTATCTACATGGGACTCGAATGGCTGGGTAGTTTATGTAGTCGTATTATTTATGACCATGGCTGGAATTTAGGATGGTCATTTTTGTTTGTCCTCACCATGTTTCCTATGTTGCGTCTCCATTACAAAAGGCCTCTACTTGCCTATTTGTTGTCTATTATATTTATTGCTTTTTTACTTTATAAATTTGAAGTCCCTTGGAAAGTTACAATGGAAAATCGTTTATTTATTGGGGGGATCGTTTCTGTATGACTATGGAGCAAATTATTTTATTAGCGGTGTGGATAGTAGCTTTCTCTGCCCTTTTATTACTCATTCCAAAAGATAAGATTCTTCATGCCTTAGTAGCCTTTCATATTAAGCAGTGTATAACATGGTTGTTTGGTCTTATTGTTGTTGAGATGAGGCTGATTAAATATCCTGTCAGGTTGTTTGATTATGCAACCAAGGCAAGTTTTACTTTTGAATTTTTTGCATATCCTGCAATCTGTGCCATCTTTAATGTTCATTATCCAGAGGGAAAAAGTAAAATCGCTAAATTTGGTTACTATGCTCTATATACTTCAGTCATTACAGTTATTGAGGTAATACTTGAAATAAATACTAATGTCATTGAGTATATCCATTGGTCTTGGTACTGGACTTGGATAACTTTATTTGTAACATTCTTTTTGTCACGTTCCTATTATAAGTGGTTCTTTAAGCAAATAAACACTCGACATGTCAAATAAATATAAACCTACATCATTTGAACACCAACCATAATTACTCTCCCTCATTCCTCGAATCGTTTCCGTACCCCAATTTCGTGGTCACCTTCTGACAAGTAAATAAGGAAATGTGGTAAAAAATAGGCCCATTATTTAAAAGGAGCGAACTGCATTGAAACGAACAAATCTATGGCAAAACACACTACAAAGTTTCTGGTTTTTACCAGCCCTTTATGGGATTGTAAGCATCGTATTGGCGATCGTTGCGGTCAACATTGATTTCTCCTTGACTGGAAAGGAGTTAAAAACAATTGTGCCGGCTGTGCTTGTTCCCGACAGCAAATTGGTTGTTAAGTTATTAAGCACGTTAACAACAGCCACTCTGACCATGACAACGATCACCTTTTCGACGATCATGGTCGTTTTGACGACGTTTTCGGGCCAATTCTCGCCGCGCACTCTGCAAAACTTCATTGCCGATAGAAAGGTACAAAATATCTTGGCAATTTTTGTCGGTGGCTTTGTCTATGACCTGGTCGCCTTCCTCCAATTGAAATCACCGGGAAAAGAAAGCCTATTTGTGACACCTATTCTTGCTGGTATGATAGCCATCATCGGGGTAGCCGCATTTGTTTATCTTATTAATCATGTGGCTAAATGGGTCCAGGTCAATAATTTAATCAATCGACTTACCTTAGAGGCGATAGAAACCATTGACCACCTAGATAATGATATCCGACGGTATCAAGAAGACTCCAGGCAAGAATGGTCGCCCAACTTCGATGCCCAAACGGCTGAGGAGGGCACGATTACGACTAAACAGCCGGGCTATGTGGGTCTAATCGATTTCGGTACTTTAATGAACTATATAGAAAAGGATGATATTACGGTAAGGATGAATGTCTATCTCGGTGATTACGTTGTAACGGGAATGAAGCTTCTATCTTATTCCCAAGACCCCGATCATCCTGTCACCAATATTGACAAGTATCGAAGCTGTGTGAAAGTAGGGGTGGAACGGACAGGTGTCCAGGACATTGAGTTTGAAATTCAGAAGTTGGTGGAAATTGACTTGAGAGCTATTTCTCCGTCTACCAATGATCCGCATACAGCGATCAATTGTATTAATCGGATTGGAGAGATTCTCATCCAATTGGGTAATAAAGAATGGCTGCGACCAGAGCTTTACGATACTCAGAGGCAACAACGGTTGACCATCAAACAACATGATTTTTCCTATTACCTCTATAAGGCTTTCTTTCAGCTTCGTCATTATGGTAATGAGGATGTCTCTGTGACGACGGCCATTTTGCATGTCCTTAAACTGATCGCAGGACATGCCCCAACCAATCTCCATGATACGATTTGGAAGTTTGCTGAGTATATTTTTTCCGGCTTTAATCAAGAAGTGCTTCTGCCCCTGGATGAAGACTATCTCAAACATGAACTTTATCAAATAGCTGAGATGACCGGCCATGAAGTAACAGAGGAGATGAATAATGACTAGGTCAGTACGTCTTTATACAAAAAAAGCACAGGTTGATATGGACCAAATGAAGTTAGTGATTTGTTTGAAGCAGTCGAGGCATATAGACCTATTATTGATGAATATGGCCCGATAATGCGATTTCAGGCGCTGTCCCTTATTCCGGTTTAGCGCCCCTTATGCGGAAGGCTCAGTATCAAGATAATCTGAAATATCCTCTTGCTATGACAAGGCGCGGTGTTCTAATTCCTTTTTCATTAACCTAATAAAATCTGGCGGTAAATGTAATGCCTTTGCATGATGATAGGCTTCAACAAGTAAAGCATCAGATAGGTTTTTCATCCGGCACCTCATTTCCTAATGAGACGTATTTCTCTACTTTAATTCCTGAGCATGGTTTTTGGCTACCCATTTGAGAAACTCTTTTTCATCCACTGTTAATTTTCGATCAAGTTTAGTTTCAAATTCTCGAACAAAATGTATGTATGCCTTTTTCTCAAAAGAGTTCATTATTCCGTTTTACCCTGCCTCTCCTTTCAAGATGTATTGAATATTATATCGAAAAAAGAGAATCACTACATAGTAAAAAGACGTTGTGAAGTTACTAAAGCCTCAATTCTCGTTTGCCACACCGAGAATTGAGGCTTTTATATATTTTGAGATCTTTAATGAAAGTTGTTATATCTTGGATTTATGTCAAGAAAATGGACACTCAAAATGTTGATTTATCTAGACCCCCTACCGCGCTCCGCTTGCTGGCCTCTCAAGTAAAGAAGGGCCCTTGCCCCTTCTTTACTTGAGAGGGTAACTAAAATGACTTATACCGGCCTTCACCTCTTGGATATACTTTTTTCGTAAGCTATAGGTGACATGTATTGAATGGCTGAATGAATACGCTTGTAGTTGTAAAAGGTCATGATATAGGCGAATAGGCTTCGTTTAGCTTCTTCACGTGTTTGATAGTTCTCATGGAATATGAGCTCCTTTTTGAGGACACTGTGAAAAGATTCGATACAAGCATTGTCATAACAGTTTCCTTTTCTACTCATACTCGTCGTTACATCATTGTTTCGTAGAATCGCTTGATACTCGTTTGCAGCGTACTGACTACCGCGATCAGAGTGATGAATAAGTCCTTCTTTTGGCGGCTGTTGATCCATAGCTCTCTGTAAAGCCCTGATCGTCAAGGCTTTGGTCATTCGATGGCTCATTTCCCAACCAATGATTCTCCTTGAAAATAAGTCCATCACCGTGGCCAAATACAACCAACCTTCCTTTGTCCACACGTATGTGATATCACTCACCCAAACGGCCCCAGGTCGATTCACTTGAAACTGTTGGTTCAATAGATTGGGATAAATAGGATAAGAGTGTTTGGAATTTGTCGTCGCTTTATACTTCTTTACGGTTTTGGAGCGCAGGCCATTCTCCCTCATGATCCGAGTCACGGTCTTTTGAGATACATTCCACCCTTGTTGTTTTAATTCTTTCGTAATTTTCGGACTCCCGTATCTTCTTTGAGACTCCACATACACCCGTTTTACTTGGGCAGTCCGTTTCTCTTTTCGCCTTTCCTGATTACTCTGGGATCGTTTACGCCACTCATAAAAACCGCCTTTAGAAACACCTAATACCTGGCACATCTTCGCTACACGGAACTCGTGTCGGTGCTTTTCGATGAAGTCGTAGATTACTTCTGATTTTTGGCGAAGATGCCCATCGCCTTTTTTAGAATGGCGACTTCTTCTTTCAGATCACGAATTTGCTTATCCTTTTCATACTCGGCAGCATCTCTCGGACTTAGGTTCCCACTCCCAACAAAGCTGTCTTCCTTATCTTCCTTGTATTTCGTTACCCATTTATTCAGCGTCTGATGGACTAAATCAAGTTCCCTTGCCACTTCCGCAATCTTTCTGCCATCTTCCACGACCATTTTTACCGCATATAATTTGAATTCTTTATCGTAACGTTTACTCATTTTGGACACTCCCAAGAATTGTTATTTTCAGTATAAAAATCTTCATTCTCTGTGTCCAATTTCTAGGCTAACATCATCTTTAGCCTGGGCATTTTAAACTCTGAATGCTGGTAGTTCCTTTTTAAAAATTGCGATTGCTCCCAATCAAATCGATTGTTATTTTCGACAGCATAAATGTATGCACTATATAAAGCAAAGCCATAAACCGAAGGCAAAAACAGTAACCACCCTGGATTGAAGACCGTGGTTGATAGATGAACTTCTCCCGAGAAAATGAGTTGTAATCCTCCAAAGAAATGTGAGAGGTAACTGAAACTGACCCATGAAATCAGGATGATAAGAGCAGGAACTATCTTTCGGAGGGAGAGATGCCCCGTTCCCGGTAGGAAAAGTGACCACATCACAACAATCCAAGGTTTCCTTTTTTGAAAATCATGATACCTCCGATTGGTTCCGACATCAATCCGATCATGCTGCCTTCGTTGAGCTAAAAGACAACGTTTATTAAAGGCAAGGGTATTGCGGTAACTATCCCACATCACAAAAAAATATAAAGGGATATATAGAAAGATCAATTGAGGTTCAACGACCTCCTTAACCTTGTCAAATTGCCCTGTAAATGAATACACCATAGCAAGATTCAAGTTTCCACTGACGTTTAACAAAACCTCAGATGCAATGAACACAATACCTTTAAGATGTTGGGACAAGAGGAGATGCCCAAACCCTGGGAAAGCAGCAGACCACCAGACAACCACCCAGGGGGTTTTACAGTGCAATGGGGTGGGGTCAACCATTCGCTGTTTTTCCATTTTTATCACTTAGCTAATTGATCCCGGTCAACAGCTTGTGGTGGTTCCTCCAACCAACCATGATCAATCATGATATTGGCACTGTCTTCCGCATAGGCCGCAAGTTCTGCCATCAAACGAGTATAGTGGGTGGCTAAATCACGTCTTTGGCTTGTGCCTATACTAGACCCATAATGGGCGATGCTGGAGGAAATTAAGGCGGACACCTGAAGCATCATCAATTTATCGGAAAAAGGGGCCGTCGTAGAAGCCGTCGGCTGTGTGCTCCATGACGATGCAGAAGGAAGGAGGTCCTCACTTAATAATGACCCAAAAATTTCAATATGCTTTGCTGAGATGTCTCTCCCCCTTTTCATGTGGTCACGAACAACTTGCAATTCCGCAACTTGGCTAAACCCCGTTATCGTTCCCAACCCTAATTGATTCCGAATCATATTAAAATAGATACTTGAAATCTCAATCACATTGATGGGTCTGCGATTGCCAAACCAACCTTTTAAAAAGGATTGCTTTTGGGCATATTCCACTTTATCAGATGTAGGAATGAAGGGGGGCGTATAAACAGGCCTTTGTTTAACATCTGCTCTGTTGCCTTATTGTACAGTTTTGTGGATTCATGTAGACACTCCGTAAAGTATTCACAAATATCCAAACGTGTGGAGTTTGACAAAGCTAGCGTGTAAGCTTCCATTCCGAGCTTCCCCATATTTTGAATGTTGAAAAGATAATACTCATCTGTATACAAACGGGGGGCTTTATGGTAATCGTTTTTTATCGTAAAACCATCCGGAGCAGTGAGCTGTTCTTCGGTGTAGATCGATCGTAATTTTTGTATGTGGGATTTAGATAACTGTAAGGCATATTCCAAAATGGGACGGATCTCCGAATCTTGAATGTTGTCTAAAAAATGGGTGAGAGTGCAAATTGACAAAGAATCAGTTTGATAAGCTGTCCAAATGTTAGCGATTTCTGCTGAAGTAAGTTGAACATTATGCTTCGTTTCCATTAATGTTTGACCTCCAAAATATAGCGATTTTACTACTACTTTTAACCTAAACCAAGGGAAATATTCAATGAAAAGCAGTATGTTCACATGTTACGGAAAAACTAGGGAGATTTTGATCATCGTAGTGGAACTGATGGTGTTTACTCTTTTCTTACTTGTCGTTAATTTGCATGATTATCAATAGATGTGTAAAATTGAAACTCTATTAAGAGGGCTCATACAAGATACGTTTACTATAGAGCGTTTACAATGGGGAAAGAAAATATTTAATAGAATAGGACGTGTATGTATTCCATGCCGTATAAATTAATCTCCCATGGTACCAAACCACCCAAAGAACTTCATCATTCAGGTACGGACACCCTCAAAATATTTCATACGTTTGGAGATGCTATCGTGATGAAAGATGAGTTAAATGCGATTACTGTCGATAACGTCCATTGGGAAGTGATCCCTTTATCCGTAGAGAAGGAAAAATAACGAGTCGTTGTAATGTCCTTTTTTAAACTGATTGGATTTAAAAATAGAATAATAAATCCTTGGATAAACCAGGACTAAATATTTATGGGCTTTTTCGTTCACTTGCCAAAGCGTCGAGCGAAAAAGCCCTTTTTTTTGTTCTTTTTTTCTTAACCCGGGGTATGGAAACGATTCGAAGAATGTGGGGCCACTTTGGAAAATAAAGCAAATGAAACGGCCTATTTCCAATAGTTCAGCAAACGGGCCAGGTAATAGGAGGACACGCTAACTATTTAACAATTTCATACGGTAAGGTAAGTTCACTTCACAGAACAGGCTTTCTGTGAAGTAAACCAAACCAAATTACCGAAAATTAATTTGAAAACGTCTATTATCTCAATGAATTCACTTCACAAAAGATGATTAACGTAGTATAAATTGTTGTCATAACGTTGTTTTCACTCTTAACGTAGGGTTTTTTCAAAATGTTGGCGAGACTCCAATAGATTCTTTTTGTTATATTTTAAAGTATTGATTAACAGTAGGTTATTCATCCACTTTTTTAGTAGTAGTCCAACTACTACCCCTGGCACCACGGACAACATGGGTAACCATACAGGACCGAATAATAGTCCCATCATCTTGAAGGTGTTCGAAAAAATTAGACCCACTGTTACAAAATAGGCGGAAAAGGCAAATGGCAAAAAGGTATATGATGATTTCCCTCCCCCGCATCTTTGTAGGCTCCCACATCGCAAAAAAGTACAAACAAGGATAAAACATTAACCATTGATAATTAATTTGTTGAATCGCTTTTTCCATTTCCCCATGAAAACTTAAAAAATCACTTCATTAAAGTTGGATTGAACATTAATCATAAATTCCAATGTAATGAAAAGTAATCCTTTAAGAATTTTACCATTTAAAACTTGGCCAAAACCCGGCAATGCAATACTCCAAAGTAACCTTTCATACTTATTATTTTGATTCATATTACCCGTCCTAAATAATCGTAGATGTTATTCCATTACCACTACTCCTTCTTCGTGCCGCAAAAAGATTGGGCGAAACAATTAGACTCCATAGACTTTATTGCTCTAGTTTACTGCGATCTTCCATCTGCGGCGGTTCTTCCATCCATCCGTTTTTAATCATGATCTTTGCACCTTCATGAGCATATTCGTAAGTATCCTTCGTGAAAAATGTCATTTTTGCTGCAAGGTCGTTTCGTTGACTAAAGGCAGTTCCTAATGAATTGCCCCCATGGCAAAACTGCAAAAAAGACTGGTACAATACATCATGAGTTTATCCGAAAATGGGGGGACGGTTGAACCGGTCGCATGTCCACCCGAGGAAGAAGGGATTTGGATGCCGTCTTCGAGAAACGTTTCACTCATCTCTTTAATAATACTTTTGGATAGCTCTGCGCCTTTTGAAAAGAACTTTTTGACTTCTTGGTTACTGGCACATTGAGCAAAACCAGTAATCATTTGTAACCCAACAACATTTGTTTCAACACCATGATAAATATAAGCAACTTCTACTGTATTTAATGTTCGTTTCTTACCAACTTTAGTCAGTGGGTTAAGTCCACCCAGATAGTTTTTATCTTTAACAAACTCAACTGAACCAGGCATTGAAGTATAAGGTGATCGAGCAATCATACCTTTTTCAAGCAAATACTGGGTACAGGAATTATAGGTTGCCTGAGTAATCGCGGTAAGATCCTTAAAGATCATTATGATATCTTCACGGTATGACATGTTTAAGTTTAGCGTATGCAGTCCCATACTAATTTCTTTTAGTAATCGGACAAACATGATATCAAAACCATTGTCATATAGTTTTGGAACATCCTTATTGACATCTTTTGAGGTGTACCCTACTGGGATTGCAGCTCCCTCACTCTTTAAAATTTCTGTTATTTTCTCAACATAAGGGTCTAATTCATTATATAAATCAACCATGATCTTTTTAGCTTTATCATCGTCGGCTTTTTCAATAAAGTACTCAAGCATCCGCATAATCATTGTTTTCTCTTGGTATGTCAGCCATAGAACGCCAAGTTCGGATGACGTGATTGCAGGTTTTTCAGGCATGTAACATTCCTCCGTTATGTTTATTACTTTAGTCTTACTCAAATTATCTATTTTATTACTTTTTTTGCTCTCTGTTTATTTCAGAAAAACAGAAACAAGGAATATTAGGGATTAGGATTTTTATCTTTCAAATCCTTAACGCTGTAAAGCCGCATTTTCCTGACGTTACACCTTCTCTGCTTTAGAGATGCCCTCGCAATCGTCTTTTCAGTCATTGGTGCAAGTATTGGCTTTCGACTAGTATGGGGACCGATCGTTTGGGGAATGGGCTTAGCCTTAGGATGTTTGATCGATGTATGGGTCAACACAAAAACGCAAAAAAACAGAGGAAACTAAGAGGAAGGCGTCGGGATTCATTCTCATTGTCTAATGTGATAACGATCAAAATCAAATGGTGAAGGAAGTTCTTTGGGATAATCTTGCTCTTGGCGTTGCCAAGATGGACAATAACTCAGTCTTAATTCGAAATCGCTAAACGGGGTGTCATTATGATAATCATATGGGTCATCCTTATCCTACAGTTTGTTATTGCCGTCATCATGCGCAAGGGTCAGCCTGCTATTGTGTTATACGGCACATCCTGTTTTGCCATTACATTTGGCCTTGTGATCGATAACATCTTTGATATATGGCTTGACTTGTATGGTTATTTCAACAAAGGGATTGATTTAGAAGGCTTTATAGCTGTGACAATTACTTATTTTTCCGCCAATATGATGTATATTAATTGGTTTCCCGTCCAACGTTCCCTGATCATCAAAGGACTTTATATCCTTGGCTGGTCCATCTTTGCCCTTGTATTTGAATGGGGCATGCTACAAACTGGATTTTTTTACTATAATGGTTGGCATCATACTTACTCCATGATTCTATATCCCATCATTTTTCTCATTCTCTATGGTAATTACCGCATCGTCTTCAACTTATCAAAAAAGTAATGATCTATTTTTTCAAACTCCCTAACGTTTTTCCTGACGCTACCTCTAAAGACACAGAGACGTCGTAGGACTTCGGAATTGGTTAAAAAAGCTAAATCAGGTGAATAGTTTCTTTAAAGCATTTCCTTGTAAAGAGCGCGATTGCGGCGGAATAACGATTCAACTTTTTTGGAACTTATTCTCAACTCACCAATGAACGGTTGACTAAAAACAAAAAACTATTTAATAAAACAGCCGCATTCTTCCGTTGAGAAATGCGGCTTAATGTCGTAAAAAGCAGATACTTTTTTTGTACTGAACAATTGAGTGTTTTACCATAAAGATACTTGTGTTTTTTTGATTCCCTCAAAAACAACGTTTCTACTAAATAAGTCTTTCTATTTGTTCCTTACCTTATTGATCAATTTTTCGGCTATATTTCCAATAGCAGCTCCTATAACTCCGGTTGCTAGACCCGAATACACAGGACTAGGCAGGATATGATGAGCGAACAGGCTGATATTCATGCCGGCCACTAGCCCAAACAACAACCCCGTCAAGTAAACTTTGGATCCGTCACCATTCATTCTTTTCGCCTTGTTAAAAGCTTGCCACATGGAAAATCCCCAAATAGACGGATAAAACAATCCATGCTGAAATTTAACCACACTATGAGAATGAGCAAAGTGACCATGAAAGGTATGTAAGATGGATAAATTGAGATTAGATAGATAATTTATAATTAGTTCTAAAGCTATTAAGGTAAAAGCAATGATGTAATCTCGGTTATACAGTTGCCCGAACCCGGGTAGTGCAAACGACCAAAGCAACGCTGCCCAAGGGGATTGGTAATTTTTCATTCCTATCCCCTGTATATTTCAAATACATGTAAATACAAAACGACATAACAATGTTTACTAAAGAACTGATAATGATCACGGCCGTGTTTACTTCATAAGCAATGGTATGTATATAGACAGTATCATCAAAAGGGATCGCAAAGTAGACGGCTACAACAGTAAATAAAACAATATCAATCTTTATGACATTCATCATAGTTATCTTATCCTTTTTTTGCTTACTACCAATTATATCCATTTCATCCTCATATTAATATTCCAATTTATTACTGGACCTAATGCCATTTCTTAGTTTCCATTCCTTAGGGTATCGAACTCTGCTGAATGGTATCTCGGAGTAACACCATAGTGACCTCTCATTCTTCGAATCGTTTCCGTATCCCCTTCAAAGGTGAATTTCCTCCTGAAGTCGGAAATCGTGTCGTTTACTTTCGTTTGACTCCAATTATTTAACTAAAAACTTTATACGCTTTGTTCGGGCATCGAATCCTTACAAACCAAAAGTACGCTGAAATAGTTCGCTCAAAACCTTAATGCTGCGGCCAATCAAAACCAATTGGCTGCAGCATTATTTTTTTCGCTTTCATTCTTTTTCTGCGGGCATCGAACCCTTGAAAAAGAAAAAAGCTGTTTCTTTACCGTTATTGTTTGCTGTGATTTCGTACCTTTCTTCTTTGTGTCTCCCAATTATACATTCTTTGTTCGTGACTCCATCAAGGGCAGGCGAAAAGCAAAGGATATCGGCAAAACCAATTAGGCTAACTGGCACTAGCAAAGCAAAGTACGCTTTGACAATTACCAGTAAGTCATTGGGTTTCGCTCGGTTTCCAACGGACACACCATGTGAGAGCTAATATGTTTATTTGTGCATACGTGTCCTATGCTTTTCTGGCAAGTCGGCTACAATTCAAGCCGACCTCTTCTGCCGTTATGAACTTTGTTATTGATCAAGCCAATGAACTTGGTGCTTCTGAAACGGACATGATGGGCATACGGCGATGCTACTTGGGGCAGCAAAACTATTAACTCAATTAAAGGAGAACATCAAAGGGGAAATTCGTTTTATTTTTCAGCACGCTGAAGAGTTATTCCCAGGTGGTGCACAAGAAATGGTGAAAGCTAGGGTGATGGATGGAGTGGATCAAGTTATTGGGATTCATCTAACATCGCCTGTTGAAGTTGGTAAAATTGGGGTTTGTCATTGGCCAGCTACCTCTGCAAGTAATACATTTGAAATTAAAATTAAAGGAAAAGGCGGCCATTCATCGGAGCCCCATGCGACGGTTGATCCAATTGCAGTTGGTTCACAAGTGGTCAACAACCTTCAGCATATCGTCTCAAGAAATCTTGATCCGCTCGAAAAACTAGTCTTATCCGTGACGAAGTTTCATAGCGGAACCGCTGACAACGTGATTCCTGATACGGCTCTCTTAAGTGGGTCCATACGAAGCTTAAATCCGGAGCTTCGGCAACAAATTCCTAGTTTAATTGAAAGGATTGTGAAAGGAGTTACGGAAGCACATAATGCATCATTTGAAGTCGATTATCATTTTGGCTATGGTTCAGTTGTGAATGACAATAGGGTAAGGGAAGTAATCGAGGAAACAATAATTGATGTATGGGGAGAAGATACTTTACTAAAACCATCGTCGCTTATGACCGGCGAAGACTTTTCTGCATTTACAGACGAAATACCAGGTTGCTTCATCTTTGTTGGTGCAGGAAATGAGAACAAGGGGATTATTCACCCACACCATCACCCACGTTTTTCCATTGATGAAGATGCATTAGAAATTGGTTTAGAATTGTTTGTCCAATCATCTTTTAGATTGTTAGGTGAGTCGGGAAATAAATAAAAAATTGATGTAAGGAAACTTAATTGACTTTTAACCAAAATAAGTATAAAAGGAGTTTGGAAAAATGATAAATGAGCCAGTTGTAGCAGCCATGATTATCTTGGCATTGATAGCTATGGGTGAAATTATTTCTATACTTACGCGGGCAAGGGTTTCTATGTTCCTAATGGCCATTATAGGGTATCTTTTGTTAATTTGGACGGGAATTATTCCAAAGGGCCTTATCGGGGATTCAAAATTCGTTGAAGTTGGTGCCGTATTAGGTACAGCTCCAATAATTATTCATATGGGTACATTGATCCCCCTCAAAGCTATTCGTAGTCAATGGAAGGCTGTAGCTACTTCTTTGATAGGAATTATCTTTGGCGCTGGTCTTGTTCTTCTTTTAATTTCCATGGTGTATGGGTATAAAACCGCCGTTGCAGGGGCTTGACCATTAACCGGCGGAGTGATTGCTTTTCTGGTAACCTCTGAAGGACTAAAAGAGGTAGGATTAGCAAGTCTGGTGGTAATACGAGCTTTAATCCTATCATTCCAATCGCTATTTGGTATGCCTCTATCCGCGAATTTGTTATGCATTAAAGTTTCAGAAATCAGTAGATGCCGGAACCTATACAGCATCCGCATTGGAAGTGGGAGTAGAAAATGATACCGATACAGAAAAAGTAGGGGAACGAGATGCTACTTTGATTCCAAAAAAATATCAAACCAACCTTATTCTTCTTTTTCAGCTATTTGTCGGGAGTTCAATTGCAGTGGTTTTAGATCAATTTACTGGCATACCATATAGTTTGTGGGCTTTAGCTATTGGGATCGGTGGAAGACTAATCGGATTTTATCCAGACCGTGTCATGGAGCGTGCTAATGCTTTCACAGTCGGTATGGCGGGACTAGTTTTTTTGATTATTGAAACGATGAATGAGACTACATTTAGTATGTTTATTGGTTATCTTCCTGAAACCTTCCTGATTATATTTGTCGGAATTTTAGGGGCGGCGGATTTATAGGTTCCAAATTGTTTAAATGGGATCCTTTAAAAGGTCTTCCTGTCGCACTAACCGCTACAGTTGGTTTTCCTGGTGATTATCTTATATGTGAGGAAATCAGTAGAAGCGTCGGTAGGAATAAAGAGGAGGAGGAAATGATATTAAATGAAATATTGACCCCGATGTTAATCGGTGGATTTACAACTGTAACAGCAGGTTCAGTCGTTATTTCGGGCATCTTAATAAATATGTTGTAGACGCTACTGTCTAAAAATGTTTGACTTTTGGAATAACCCCATTCCCATGAACGGTGACTACTTTAATTCTTTCATTTTTACGGATGTATCAAGTAATTCTGTTTATATATTACTTGTATGAGTTGGAACACCATTAAAGAATATTATTTCTACGATGCTGAATTTCCCAAGGTGAAGACCTGCGGGAAATGGTACTTTCCTGCTGATGAGGCAAAAGAATTTTTATTGAAATGGTTAAACGAGCAAAATTAGTTACCCGGATTGGACGGCTGCTTTTGGTTTTATCTAGCTTGAGGTATTTTATTCTGTGATAAGAGATTTCACTTCACTTGAAATCTCTTTACAATTCTTCATAATCTTCATCTATTAGGTTCGTTATTTTTGACCACATAATGCTCACATTAAAATCACATTTTATTCATTTTCTATTATTTCTTAATTACTCTTTATTTTGTTTCAGAACGAAGGGAACCTACCGTAATAATTATTGTACATATCCTATATTCTACTATTATATATGTGACATTTAAGAGCGTAAGAAATACGGTCTTAAAGGTGCACGTCGTGCTCCACAGTTCTCTAAGCGTTAATATCTCGACTACAAAAGCCTTTTTCCCTACTTGGGAAAAAGGTTTTTTGGTGTGCCGGTATGGGCATAAGCTATAGGGTTCGAGTCCCGAACGGTGAAGGTCGTTGTAGCCGGTTAGTCAAAAGCAAGGGTGTCTAGGGCGATCTGGAATCTGAAGGAAGCTGGAGACAAACTTCTGGGATGAGTTTTCCAAACAAAACAAAGTCGCAACGACCAAAGGGGCAGACAGAAAATGAGACAGGGACATGGAAGGGAAGTTTATGTCCTTACCGGGGAGGTCTGATGGAAACGCCGTACTCATCGCGGTAACCGATTCCTGAAGAACCGCCGAACCATCAGAAGTCAGCCGAATCCATAGTACCTCTATCTCCGGGAGAGGAGGGAAGGGCTGAATCATAGAATGAGTACCATTTCCCTGGCGTACGCGTCATCCGATGACACAGGATACAACAACTAGCTACGAGATAGAAGTGAGGTCTTCGAGGGCGTATCTAGGACGGAGGATGGTCGCCACACAAAAGAACGAAATGATCACGTGGAGGTTAAGAATGAGATGTTGGAACAGTTTCTACACCGAAACAGCCTGAATGTCCCTATCTAAAGGTGATAAAGAAGAAAGGAAGTCATGGTGTGGATGGGTTTCCACTTCTGAACTGAAATCCCAGATATCAGAGGAATGGGCCTCCATTGTTGACCAACTTCACAAGGGTACCTATCAACCGTCTCCCGTCCGTCGAGTCGAAATCCCGAAATCGAACGGAGGTAAACGGAAGTTAGGGATCCCTACGGTGATGGATAGGATGATCCAACAAGCCCTCAACCTCTATCTTCAACCGATGTATGCCCCAATCTTTTCAATTCAGAGTTATGGATTCCGGCCAGGAAAACGAGCCCACGATGCGATGAGACAGGCCAAAGCTTATATCAATGAAGGCTATACATGGGTCGTAGATATCGACCTGGAGAAATTCTTCGATAAAGTCAACCATTCGATGGAAAGAGTGGAAGATGCCAAAGACAAAGATAAATAATCTCATGGCACTAGGCGTATCCGAAGCCAAAGCATTTGAATGGGGGCACGCAAGAAAAGGCTACTTGCGAATCGCCGGTAGTCCTATCCTCCATCATACGCTTAATGATCAATATTGGCATCGAATGGGTCTGAAATCATTGGTCTAACGTCTGAATTCTATTAAACCGCCGTATACGGGTCCGTACGTACGGTGGTGGGAGAGGACGGGAATTAATCACTCCCTCCTACTCGGTTTCACCTAGTCCCGCACCCATTTACTTCCACCTCAGGTCATCCATAAATTGGATGACCTGAGGTGGAAGTTTATTACATAAAAAAGGACAACCAGATGTGGCTGGTTGTCCTCTCAAATACTATTTGTAGAGCAAATATTCTTCGCGTACTTCTTTGAATTCCTCCAAGTCTTCTTGCCATCTCTCTTGCATTTCTTCGACTGACTGGCCGCTCTCAATCGCTTCACGGACCCAGCCATTTCCAATTAAGTTATCGAAAAAGGAAATTCCTGCGCTGTTCTCTGCACGGAATTGGAAATCATTTGGATAAAGATCATGAATGGACTTTACAATGTGCAGTCCGGCTACGATCGGTTCATATGCCTCTTTATCTGTCACGTGAATTTCAATGCCATGACTCAACGTTCCGCTATGTTTAGAAAATTGTGGTGTGAACGATGCAGCTCTAAACGTAACCCCTGGCAGATCTTTTTCGTTTAGGGTAGCGGCAAGTTCTGTGCTGTTAATGAACGGTGCACCAATTAGTTCAAATGGTTTCGTTGTTCCACGCCCTTCAGAGACGTTCGTTCCTTCAATTAAGGCAGCGCCTGGGTAAACGAGTGCTGTATCAAGTGTTGGCATATTAGGAGATGGGGCAACGAACTGTAATGGTGTTTCATCATAGTACATGCTGCGTTTCCACTTATTCATTTCAACGACTGTTAAATCAGCCCCAATATCAAATTCCTTGTTAAATAGTTTCGCAAGCTCTCCGACTGTCATTCCGTGACGAAGCGGAATAGGATAGTTCCCTATAAAAGATTTGTATTTTGGATCGAGAACAGGCCCTTCTACTCTTTCGCCGCTCAGTGGATTTGGACGATCAAGAACGATAAACGGAATATCATTTTCCTGAGCGGCTTCCATAGCATA
Organism: Halobacillus shinanisalinarum; assembly: GCF_022919835.1. NCBI lineage: Bacteria > Bacillati > Bacillota > Bacilli > Caryophanales > Bacillaceae > Halobacillus > Halobacillus shinanisalinarum. The sequence goes on from NZ_CP095074.1 coordinate 2,656,361, forward strand.
GGCCATCGTATAAATGTAGGTGTAAAATCTCGTGCCAACGTCTTGAATATCAAATAATAGAACATCAATATTCTCTAACATCTCAGGAGTTGGCTTTCTCGTTTTACCATACAAGCTATACACGGGCACACCTGTGTTTTCGTCAATATAGTACTCAACGTATTCACCAGCTTGAGCACTGCCGCGCACGCCATGTTCGGGTCCGTATAAAGCTGTTAAATTAACATCCGGATCATTGTGCAGAAGATCTACTATGCTATTTAACTCTCGATCAACGCCGGTTGGGTTAGTTATCAATCCGACGCGTTTGCCTTCAATTAACTCTTTTTCTTCTTCGAGTAAAACTTCTACACCGAGCTTGAAGTTCTTATATTTCCCTTTTTGTTTCCCATTGTTATCACCTTTGTCTGCAAAAACGGCGGAAAAGGTTGAAAGGACCAAAATGAACATTAGCGTCAGGATGAAAGGCTTCTTTTTCACAGTTACTCACTCTCCCCATTTCATTTTTGTGAACATCAAGGATGAGGTCATCCATCCCCGATGTTTTTGAAATTTAATAAGATAGACCGTGACCAAATTCGTAGAGTGCGTCGCCATTTTCCCCAGGAATGGTAATAGGCAGTAGTCCAGTCGGATTGTTTTCACCAAATAGCGTGGCAGCTGTTGCTTCAAAGCTTGCCTCTCTGAATCCATATTGAGCCAAGTAACCGTCGATCCTTGGATAAGCCATAATGTCGTATGGATTACGGATTCCTACACCGATAACTGGTGTGTCAAGCTTCTCAATAAGTTGATTCACTAACTGCATTTGTGAGCTGCTTTCTGAACGACCGTTGACATTGTACGTGTAGGTTCCGGCTACAATCGCTTCAGCATTTTCCAACTGACTCAGCTGCTCTTCGTTTAAGGGACTGGATGCCTGAATCAACTCGGTGTTTTCGTGATGGTTACGAACGGCTTGATACAAACTGTTACTATACGAATTACCAACGACAACTACTTTCTCATCGGCTGATGGACCAAGTGGCAGCACATCTTCGTTTTTCACAAGAGTGATTGATTTTTCAGCAGCTTTTTGTTCGACTTGTTTATGGGCTTCTGATCCAACAACTTTCTTGGCATTTGCTAAAATTTCATTCATTTCAGGAGCAGTTTCGGATTTAATCACCCCACGATTCAGTTTAAGTGTTAAAATTCGCTCGACTGATTGTTCAATTCTTTCAACGCTGATTTCTCCTGTCTCCACAGCCTCGAGTAAACCATCAACAACTTTTTCAAGGCCCACAGGCATGAGAATAATATCCGTTCCTGCTTTAACTGCACGGATGACAGCATCTACGGAACCGAAGTGCTCCGCGATGGCATTCATGTTTAAGGCATCCGTAATAATCACACCGTCATAACCCATCTCCTCACGCATTAACCCAGTCAGAACTTTAGGAGAGAGAGTAGCTGGTAAAGAGATCTTTGAGCCATCCTTTTTAGAGATCACTTTCGTGTCATCGATTTTTGGAAAAGTAACATGTGCCGTCATGATGGCGTCGACGCCAGCATCCATCGCTTGTTGGAATGGATACAGTTCCACTTCCATTAAGCGTTCTTTATCGTAAGGCACTTCTGGTAGTCCAAGGTGGGAGTCAACCGCTGTATCACCGTGCCCCGGGAAGTGTTTTGCGGTTGCAGCCACTCCAGTGCTTTGAAGTCCTTCAGTATAAGCAACACCCAAGTCGGCTACTAGTTCAGGTGACTCGCCAAAAGAACGAACGCCGATGACAGGGTTGTCCGGGTTATTGTTGACGTCTAATACAGGCGCTAGGTTCATATTGATCCCTAATGCATGTAACTCTTCCCCAATCGCTTCCCCGACATCATAGGAGATCTGGCTTGACCTTGTTGCACCGAGTGCCATATTACCCGGCATGTCCGTTCCTGATTGCAGTCGGGTAACAATGCCACCTTCCTGATCAATTGTCATTAGTAATCCGTATTTTTCAGCCGCTGCTTGATAGTCAGCGACAAGCTTGGCCGTTTGTTCTGTTGTTACAACATTTTCACGGAAGAGGATCACACCTCCGAGATGATAATCTTTAACGATCTGCTCAATCTCTGGTAGCATTTCCGTCACGTTTTCTCCTTCCCAGTTTCTAAAATCAGGCATGAGCATCTGACCTATTTTTTCATTAATCGTCATACCTTCAATTGCTTGCTCGATGATTTCATAACGATCGCCCTGTTGTTTAACGATTTTCCCTTCAAAAGAAGGCTTTTTCTTGTTAGGCTTTTTAGCTGGTTTGTGATCAATAGCAACCCGGTCTTTGTAAGTTCCGTCTGAAACGGTAATAAACGTTCGTCCGTTATGACCGGATAAAGTCACGTCACCGCCATCGACTACGGCAACATTTTTGTTCGTGGTGGACCACGTCAGCTTTTCGACGTCTGCAATTTCAAAATGACCGTCTTCATAAATGTGTAAGGCGGTAAGGTTGACTTCGTTATCCACGATAGAACTCTCAACCTCTGGGACATTTTCAAGTAAAATAAGATCTTTTACACCTGCATGATTGTCTGCAGCTGCCGTGCTTGGCATAAGTGGGAACAGTAAGGCGAATATAATAATGAGCATCGTGAATGGGTTACGTATTCGCTTTCTCAAATCGCTCCACTCCTTTTCGGTTTAATAACTTCTTTGTTTCCATTGACTATTTGTACTATTTACTTGTAATGATTCACTATTCTCACTTGTAAGCCTTAAGTTAGTAACATACCAACCTCGTCCGTTTGTATTTCCATCAGTTTTATAGCGGAAGCGGACATAATTCGTACCAGCAGGAATGGTCATTTCTTGTGACTGCCAGGAAATACTTGATCCTGTGAACGGGTCAGTGATTGAGGACCAGTTTTCTCCGTCATTAGAAACTTCAACAATACCAAAGTCATAACCTTTTTCGATGCGGTACCATGAATCAAAGGATAAGGTAGCTTTTTCTTCAACGGAAACCTTTGCCGTTAGTGTTCGATTCAACTGATCGCCGTATCCAGAAAACCAGGCGTCTTCTTTCATTGGCATGTTGACAGGTATGGCGTCAGCTACTTTCCGAGCGAATTGCCGACGTGCAGGATTAGTTGAAACGGTATCACGAGTAGGATGGACCCGATTCGTTAATAAAATTGCTACGGTCTCGTTGTTCGGGTTCATGACGATCGAAGTTCCTGTATAACCGGTATGTCCGATCGATGAGGATTCTGATAAGGCATCCATATACCATCCTTGGGCTAGTTCCCATCCTAAACCGTGCTCGTTACCGGGAAATTCAGGAATTTGATTTTTCATTAGCAATTCGACTGTCTCGGCCTCTAGAATTTGCTTGCCGCCATAGCGTCCATCGTTTAAAAACATATGGCCGAGCTTCGCAAGATCATGGGCGGTAGAGAAAACACCGGCATGGCCAGCTACACCTCCAAGTGACCAGGCGTTTTCATCATGGACTTCTCCCCAGACAAGGCCACGATCGGTCCATGGTTGATATTCAGTTGCTGCGATTCGTTGTTTTAATTTTGCGGGAGGGTTGTACATGGTGTTCGTCATGTTGAGAGGTTCTGTTAGGTTTTCCTGAACAAAAGCATCAAGGCTCTGACCTGAAATGCGTTCAATAATAGAGGCTAATGTAATCATATTTAGATCACTGTAGGTGTACGTAGATCCTGGTGGGTTATCTAATGGATATTGGTAAACATACTGCAGGCGCTCTTCCTTGCTGTCGCCAATCGTATAAAGAGGGATCCATGCTTTGAACCCGGACGTATGTGTCATCAATTGCCTGATCGTTACGTTACCCTTTCCGTTTTGAGCAAACTCCGGAATGTAATCAGCTACTCGGTCATCCAGTTTAAAGAGGCCCTCCTCATAGAGTTTCATGGCTGCCGTTGTCGTGAATATTTTACTTAGAGAGGCAATATCAAAAATGGTGTCAGGCTGCATGGCAATCGGATGATCTACCTTTTTCCCTTGGTCATTTTCATAGAGAACGGCGTTTCCATATGCTTCATGTTGAACGATGTGACCGCGGCGGGCTACAAACGTGACAGCACCAGGCATCACACCTTTCGTAATCATCGATCCCATAACTGAATCAATTTCTTGCAAAGGTGTTTCCATCATACCAGCCCCTTTAATTGAGCCTGGGTGTAAGACGGGTGAAGATGGACCGGAATTACCCCAAGAAAATGCGGGATGAGCTCGTTCTTGGACTTGTTTCTTCTCCTGCTTTTCAATCGTAGGCTCGTCCTTTTCGCTTGCTTCCAAACTCCTTTCTGTATTGGTTGTAAACAGCAATGTGGCAGATAGCACAGCAAAAATGGTTAACTGAGACGTTCTTGCTTTCATATGTGCCTCCTTTCTATTTTGACAAAACTCGAATGAAAGGGCTTTCATTCACTTAGTATCATCATAAAGTAACAACAATATAGTTGTCTATACCACATAAGTATCATTAATAGTTAGAAAATTAAAAAATATAGGATGAAGGGAATAGGTAAAAAGTTACTCTTTTGCAGCTGTAGGGATAGAGGAATGGTGATGATCTATTCTATACATATATACATGTCTTGTCCCATATAGTTAGGTAGGAGATGTAAGGGAGTGAAAGAGTATGATACGGCGCATGAAGACGATAGGGTGGTTACTAGCGGTAGTGGGAGTCGTTTGCTTAATTTCCTATCCTGTACAGGAGGTTAAAGATGCGTGGCAAACCTGGTCTTCACCACTTTCTGGAAAGGTCGTTGTATTAGATCCTGGTCACGGTGCTCCCGATGGTGGGGCGGTAGGAAGGAATGGGACAGAAGAGAAGGATATTACTCTCGAGCTTTCACAGTATCTGAGGGATTATCTTCAAGAAGCAGGGGCCATCGTTTATTTAACAAGAGATGATGATAACGATCTCTCTTCGGATGAAGGTAGTTTGTCCCGTCGTAAGGCAGAAGATATTAGAAAACGAGTTGATTTTATCAAAAGTAAAAAAGCGGACTTGTTCTTAAGTTTACATTTAAATGCCATCCCTTCGGAAAAGTGGCGAGGAGCGCAAACCTTTTACAACCCTAAAAGTGACAAAAGTGAAAGTTTGGCTAAATTTATTCAATCAGAAATAGAAACGAACCTGGAAAATACGACGAGGAAATCCATGGGGCTTACTAACATCTATCTGCTGAAGCATACAAAAGCACCTGGAGCCTTGGTTGAAGCGGGATTCTTATCCAATCAAGAGGAACGAACATTACTTGAGAGTGAAGAGTATCAAAGAAAGATGGCTGCATCTGTGTACAGGGGCATTCTACGCTATGTTACAGAGCTTGAGTACCCTGAAGATTCCGAGGAGTAAGCAAATCACTTAGAAAGCGTTTCAGATATGTTATACTTGCACTGTTGAATCATTTCTAAGGAAGGTGACGCACGTGCTTACACAGGAAGAAGTACTGAATATCCTCCATCCAATCGAAGATCCGTTTTTACATAAAACGTTGGAAGAAACCGGTGGAGTCGAAGAGATAAAAATTAAAGAAGAGAAAAACCACGTAAGTGTTAAGGTTTTAATTGCTAAAACCAATACAGCAGAACAGATGGAGCTGCAGCAAACAATTGTCAATGCCCTTAAAAGCGGTGGGGCTGCAACCGTAGGACTTCGTTTTGATCAGCTGCCAGATGATGTGATTGAAAAGTATCAGCCGGCTGCTGAAGAGGGACAGGAAGCTTCATTGCTTGATGGCAAGACAGGCACGAAGTTTATTTCCGTTGCCAGCGGAAAAGGTGGTGTCGGGAAATCAACAGTGACCGTTAACCTTGCTGTTGCCCTTTCACGTCTAGGTAAAAAGGTTGGAATTATTGACGCGGATATTTATGGTTTCAGTGTTCCAGATATGATGGGAGTCGAAGAGCGCCCTGTTGTTCGCGGGGAAAAGATCATTCCAGTTGAGCGTTTTGGTGTGAAAATCGTATCCATGGGCTTCTTTGTGGAGGATAATTCTCCTATTATTTGGCGTGGACCAATGCTTGGCAAAATGCTGACAAGTTTCTTCAAAGAAGTGGAGTGGGGGGATCTAGATTACCTTCTTCTTGACTTGCCTCCGGGAACTGGTGATATGGCTCTGGATGTTCATGCTATGCTTCCTTCTTCAAAAGAAGTGATCGTTACAACACCGCACCCTACAGCTGCGTTCGTAGCAGCCCGTGCCGGTCAAATGGCTATAAAAACAGAGCATGAAATCTTAGGTGTAGTAGAAAATATGGCTTACTTTGAGAGTAAAGAGACAGGCAATAAAGAATTTGTCTTTGGCCGGGGTGGCGGGGCTAAGCTTGCCGACGAGCTGAAGACAGATATTTTAGGTCATATTCCTTTGCAACAGCCATTTGAGGAAGAAGAAGTATTCGCACCGTCTGTCTATCAAACCGATCATCCAATTGGTGTCGTGTATCGAAACATGGCTGCGAAAATTATTGATAAGTACTAATATTAAAAAGCACGCTGCCTTTACACAGGCTGCGTGCTTTTAATTTCTGATTATTCACCCTGAACCTGATTCGCTGCCGCCACCTGACTTCTCTTGTCCACCTTGTCCGGACTTTTCCCCGCTCTTCATTTGCTCTGCAGCTTTGAGTAGCGTTTCAGTCATTTTTGCTTGGAAAACAGGACTGTTTAAGGTCTCTTGAATGGTTTTTTCTAAGTGGGCTCGGAATTTTTGACCCTCTAACACTTTGCGCATTTGCTCCATCATCTCAGGATTTTGGTAAAGTTCGATGAGCGACTTCTGATATTCAGGGTCTTTCATTAAGCCTTTCATCAGTTTCTTCTGTTCTTCTTCAACAACTTTGCTAAATTCTTGAACAAATTTTGGGTCTGTAAAAAGCTTACCCCAGAATTCTTTTCCTTTTTCCGAGAGAAGCGTTTCACTTACGGCTTGCTTGACAACTTCGGAATCCAATGCCATCGACTGCTGCATTTTCTCATCTTTAAGAACTTCAGTCATCGCCTTTTTACCATCATCTGTTTTTAATATATCAACCATCATTTTTTTAGTGGTTTCGTAATCCGCTTGCCCGCTGGCTTCTGGACTACCGCCACAAGCGGCTAAGAAAACAACGAGTATAACGGGGCATATAAAGCGTAATATGGACATAAATTATGTCCCCTTTCCTTTGTTCTCCTTGCTTTACTATTTGCATTCAGATAAAAAAATATGCGGGCTTAAGGAAAAATCGTACGCTTCATGATAAAATACGAAAGGGTAATTTATTGCAATTTAGGGGGAAACAACGTGACCAGTCGAAAATGGGTGAGGATGTTTTTGACAACGCTGTTAATCGGCGGGGTCTTAACACTGCTCACCAGTTTTATACTTAAATCAGAATCATATGCAAGGGTTTTTCAGCCATTTCAGTTATTTGAACTCATCGGAGTACTGTTATTTTTCCTTGGTTTTGGGCTTATATTCAGCGTCATTAGCCAAATGGGCTTTTTCGCTTATTTAACAGTTAATCAGTTTGGGCTTGGTGTTTTTCGTAGAATGTGGCCATTGATTCAACTATTTTTGGTTGCTTTTACGCTTTTTGACCTTGTCTATTTCCGTTATCGCGCAGCGGATGAAGCAACCGTTTGGCCCTTTCTATGGACGGCCTTAGGTCTGCTTGTCATTTCGCTTGTAGTTGCGAAGGTAAAAGCAAAAGAAACCAATTCGAAGGCTTTTGTTCCTGCCCTGTTTTTCATGGTAGTTGTCACAACAGTTGAGTGGGTTCCAGCTCTACGTGCAGGCGGGAGCGCTTACGTATGGCTGATGATCATTCCATTAACCGCCTGCAATGCTTACCAGCTTTTACTACTGCATCGAATAACAGCCAGTAATAAATCGGCATAAAAAAAGCGGTCCAAATTATGGGCCGCCTTATTACTCTTGGGTGATCTTAGCCTTCCCGCCATTGACTAGTTCTGTAATGGTAACAAATTCAAAGCCTTTTTGTTTAAGCCCCGGGATGACCACTTCAAGCGCTTTAGCCGTCTGTTTGACAGAGTCAGAAGCATGAAGCAAGATGATATCCCCTTTTGCCCCTGTTCCCATTATTTGATCGATAATAGCGTTAGTTCCTGGATTTTCCCAATCACGAGGGTTCAGACTCCATTGAACAGTTTCAAGTCCTTCCTGCTCAATTGCTGCTAATATTTCTTCGTTCAAATGACCATGCGGAGGTCTTATATAATTGATATCCTCAAAGCCAAGTTTTTCAAAGACTTCCTTCGCTTTTTGAATATCTCTTCTTATTTCTTCAGGTTCCATTTCTGTATAGCTTTCATATTCGTATCCCGTTATTGCTATTTCATGCTTATCTTCGTGGATAGCCTCGACAATATCCTGATGCCGCTCAGCCCAACTTCCGCTAAGAAAGAAGGTGGCTTTTGCCTGATGAGCCTTAAGTTTCTCTAAAATACCATTCACCTTTTCATTTCCCCAGCTAATATTGAAAGTCAACGCGATATACGGCTGTTCTTCGCTTCCTTGCGATAAAGCTTTTGGCTCTCCGTCATTTGAAAAAACAGGAAGCTGGCCCATTTGACCAATCCACATTAATACGGCACAAAATAATGCTAGGAATATGATAACTCCATAACGCTTTATCTTCTCCATTCTCCACGTATAAAAACTCACGTTAAAGCAGCTCCTTTTTCCCTCTATATGTTCCATACCTATGAAAAAATTGGACAAACTATGCTATAAATCCTTAAAACAGGGTAAAAATAAAGGAGTGATGTGAGAGAGGGAGGATTTACGATGTATGGTGTAATAATAAACGAACAAGAACGGGAAGAAATGGAGTACTTATTAAAAAGGGAAATGGAGGAAATCACCTTCGACCTTAGCGATCACCGAATTGATCCCGAGATAAAAAGTGCTATGGAAAACAGGTACGAGATGCTATTCCAGTTTTTTAAAAGGTTTGCGAGCCAGAAGGAATGTTTGCAATATATGCCCAAGAAGAAAAAGCAAAACTGATAAAGTCGAGGAATTCCAAAAACATTGATTCATTAAAAAGTGGTTGTCACTTAACGATGAAGAGAAAGCCAGCTATTGAAGTGGTTAGGCATCATCATTATCTGAAGCAGGTTAGGTTATTTCCACTACCCGTGAGCGCTAGCTCACTTGAAGATGCCTTTTCTCGCATAAAACTCGAAGTTTTCTTTCGAGTTTTTTAATGGTTAATCATCCTTATGTTATGTATCCTTGAAAAGAATTAAAGAAAAAAGAAGAAATTTATCAAAAGTTATTGCGCATCCTTTTCATTCTATGCTATATTATTAAACGTTGTCGGGAAAGGCAGCACATATGATATTGTCTTTCATAAGGGAAATAATTTTTTAAAGAAATTTATTGACTTTATAACACAGGCATGATAAATTAGTTCTTGTCGCCAAAACGACAAACAAAACAATTTTGATCTTTGAAAACTGAACGAACCAACCAGTACGTCAATATATTCTTTCTATTAAATAGAGAGAATTTGAAACAAGCACATTCGGTGTGCAAATGAGCAAGTCAAACTTTAACTTTTATGGAGAGTTTGATCCTGGCTCAGGACGAACGCTGGCGGCGTGCCTAATACATGCAAGTCGAGCGCAGGAAGCAGGCGGATCCCCTTCGGGGGTGAAACCTGTGGAATGAGCGGCGGACGGGTGAGTAACACGTGGGCAACCTGCCTGTAAGATCGGAATAACTCCGGGAAACCGGGGCTAATGCCGGGTAATCCTTTATCTCGCATGAGAGGAAGGTAAAAGATGGCTTCTAGCTATCACTTACAGATGGGCCCGCGGCGCATTAGCTAGTTGGTGAGGTAACGGCTCACCAAGGCGACGATGCGTAGCCGACCTGAGAGGGTGATCGGCCACACTGGGACTGAGACACGGCCCAGACTCCTACGGGAGGCAGCAGTAGGGAATCTTCCGCAATGGACGAAAGTCTGACGGAGCAACGCCGCGTGAACGATGAAGGTCTTCGGATCGTAAAGTTCTGTTGTTAGGGAAGAACATGTACCGTTCAAACAGGGCGGTACCTTGACGGTACCTAACGAGGAAGCCCCGGCTAACTACGTGCCAGCAGCCGCGGTAATACGTAGGGGGCAAGCGTTGTCCGGAATTATTGGGCGTAAAGCGCGCGCAGGCGGTTCCTTAAGTCTGATGTGAAAGCCCACGGCTCAACCGTGGAGGGTCATTGGAAACTGGGGAACTTGAGGACAGAAGAGGAGAGTGGAATTCCACGTGTAGCGGTGAAATGCGTAGATATGTGGAGGAACACCAGTGGCGAAGGCGACTCTCTGGTCTGTTTCTGACGCTGAGGTGCGAAAGCGTGGGTAGCAAACAGGATTAGATACCCTGGTAGTCCACGCCGTAAACGATGAGTGCTAGGTGTTAGGGGGCTTCCACCCCTTAGTGCTGAAGTTAACGCATTAAGCACTCCGCCTGGGGAGTACGGCCGCAAGGCTGAAACTCAAAGGAATTGACGGGGGCCCGCACAAGCGGTGGAGCATGTGGTTTAATTCGAAGCAACGCGAAGAACCTTACCAGGTCTTGACATCCTTGGATCGCCCTAGAGATAGGGTTTTCCCTTCGGGGACCAAGTGACAGGTGGTGCATGGTTGTCGTCAGCTCGTGTCGTGAGATGTTGGGTTAAGTCCCGCAACGAGCGCAACCCCTAATCTTAGTTGCCAGCATTCAGTTGGGCACTCTAAGGTGACTGCCGGTGACAAACCGGAGGAAGGCGGGGATGACGTCAAATCATCATGCCCCTTATGACCTGGGCTACACACGTGCTACAATGGATGGTACAAAGGGCAGCGAAGCCGCGAGGTGTAGCAAATCCCATAAAACCATTCTCAGTTCGGATTGCAGGCTGCAACTCGCCTGCATGAAGCCGGAATCGCTAGTAATCGCGGATCAGCATGCCGCGGTGAATACGTTCCCGGGCCTTGTACACACCGCCCGTCACACCACGAGAGTTGGCAACACCCGAAGTCGGTGAGGTAACACATTATGTGAGCCAGCCGCCGAAGGTGGGGCCAATGATTGGGGTGAAGTCGTAACAAGGTAGCCGTATCGGAAGGTGCGGCTGGATCACCTCCTTTCTAAGGACATATGCAAGGCGACCTCTTTCTCTTTCGAGAAAGTCGGGAAGCTGCCGCATACGGAAGACGTACCTGGTTGGTTGTTCAGTTTTGAGAGATCAAAGGAATATGATCTTGATGAATGGGCCTGTAGCTCAGCTGGTTAGAGCGCACGCCTGATAAGCGTGAGGTCGGTGGTTCGAGTCCACTCAGGCCCACCATTCTTCAACGGGGCCTTAGCTCAGCTGGGAGAGCGCCTGCTTTGCACGCAGGAGGTCAGCGGTTCGATCCCGCTAGGCTCCACCATATAATCACCCTTAAAACACAAAGATACTATTGTGTTTTATAAGTAACCCTATAATCGGGAATGAACCTTGAAAACTGGATAAGATGATCAGAACGTGACGATCCTCTTTAGATAGAGATCGACACGGGATGACAAGACATCAAACATCAATTTTTTAACGTCTTTTCACGACGACAATAGTTAAGTGAATAAGGGCGCACGGTGGATGCCTTGGTACTAGGAGCCGATGAAGGACGGGACTAACACCGATATGCTTTGGGAAGCCGTAAGTAGGCTGTGCACCGAAGATTTCCGAATGGGGGAACCCCCTGCTCGTAATGGAGCAGGATCCTTTACTGAATACATAGGTAAGGGAAGGCAGACCCGGGGAACTGAAACATCTCATTACCCGGAGGAAGAGAAAGCAAACGCGATTTCCCAAGTAGCGGCGAGCGAAACGGAAACAGCCCAAACCAGAAAGCTTGCTTTCTGGGGTTGTAGGACACTCCTTTGGAGTTACAAAAAAAGAGGATAGATGAATCGATCTGGAACGATCAGCCAGAGCAGGTAAGAGCCCTGTAGTCGACATCTTCTTTTCTCCGGAGTGGATCCTGAGTACGGCGGAACACGAGGAATTCCGTCGGAATCCGGGAGGACCATCTCCCAAGGCTAAATACTCCCTAGTAACCGATAGTGAACCAGTACCGTGAGGGAAAGGTGAAAAGCACCCCGGAAGGGGAGTGAAAGAGATCCTGAAACCGTGCGCCTACAAGTAGTCGGAGCCCATTGATGGGTGACGGCGTGCCTTTTGTAGAATGAACCGGCGAGTTACGACCGTCTGCAAGGTTAAGCTAAAGCAGCGGAGCCGCAGCGAAAGCGAGTCTGAATAGGGCGAAGCAGTAGGCGGTCGTAGACCCGAAACCGTGTGATCTACCCATGTCCAGGGTGAAGGTCAGGTAACACTGACTGGAGGCCCGAACCCACGCAAGTTGAAAATTGCGGGGATGAGGTGTGGGTAGGGGTGAAATGCCAATCGAACACGGAGATAGCTGGTTCTCTCCGAAATAGCTTTAGGGCTAGCCTCAGAATAGAAAGTCTTGGAGGTAGAGCACTGATTGGACGAGGGGCCCCTACCGGGTTACCGAATTCAGTCAAACTCCGAATGCCAACGACTTTGTTCTGGGAGTCAGACCATGGGTGATAAGGTTCATGGTCGAAAGGGAAACAGCCCAGACCGCCAGCTAAGGTCCCCAAGTGTGTGTTAAGTGGAAAAGGATGTGGCGTTGCTTAGACAACCAGGATGTTGGCTTAGAAGCAGCCATCATTGAAAGAGTGCGTAATAGCTCACTGGTCGAGTGACGCTGCGCCGAAAATATACCGGGGCTAAACACACCACCGAAGCTGCGGATTGATCCTTAGGGATCAGTGGTAGGAGAGCGTTCTAAGGGCTGCGAAGTCAGACCGTAAGGACTGGTGGAGCGCTTAGAAGTGAGAATGCCGGTATGAGTAGCGAAAAAAGAGTGAGAATCTCTTTCACCGAAAGCCCAAGGTTTCCTGAGGAAGGCTCGTCCTCTCAGGGTTAGTCGGGACCTAAGCCGAGGCCGAAAGGCGTAGGCGATGGCCAACAGGTTGATATTCCTGTACCGCCTCCTTTCCGTTTGAACGACGGGGGGACGCAGGAGGATAAGGAGAGCGCACCACTGGATGTGTGCGTCCAAGCAGTGAGACGGTCGAGACAGGCAAATCCGCTCGGCAACGTCAAGCTGTGATGGGGAGGGAACTAGAGTACCGAAGCTCCTGATTTCACACTGCCAAGAAAATCCTCTAGTGAGGAAAGAGGCGCCCGTACCGCAAACCAACACAGGTAGGCGAGGAGAGAATCCTAAGGTGAGCGGGAGAACTCTCGTTAAGGAACTCGGCAAAATGACCCCGTAACTTCGGGAGAAGGGGTGCTCCTCTGCCGAGGAGCCGCAGTGAAAAGGCCCAAGCGACTGTTTACCAAAAACACAGGTCTCTGCGAAGCCGTAAGGCGAAGTATAGGGGCTGACACCTGCCCGGTGCTGGAAGGTTAAGGGGATGCGTTAGCGCTTGGCGCGAAGCGTTGAACCGAAGCCCCAGTAAACGGCGGCCGTAACTATAACGGTCCTAAGGTAGCGAAATTCCTTGTCGGGTAAGTTCCGACCCGCACGAAAGGTGCAACGACTTGGGCACTGTCTCAACGAGAGACCCGGTGAAATTATACTATGCGTGAAGATGCGCATTACCCGCGACAGGACGGAAAGACCCCGTGGAGCTTTACTGTAGCCTGATATTGAATGTTGGTACAGCTTGTACAGGATAGGTGGGAGCCTGAGAAGCCGGAGCGCTAGCTTCGGTGGAGGCGCTGGTGGGATACCACCCTGGCTGTACGGACATTCTAACCCAGGACCGTGATCCGGTTCGGAGACAGTGTCAGGTGGGCAGTTTGACTGGGGCGGTCGCCTCCTAAAGAGTAACGGAGGCGCCCAAAGGTTCCCTCAGAATGGTTGGAAATCATTCGCAGAGTGTAAAGGCACAAGGGAGCTTGACTGCGAGACCTACAAGTCGAGCAGGGACGAAAGTCGGGCTTAGTGATCCGGCGGTACCGTATGGAAGGGCCGTCGCTCAACGGATAAAAGCTACCCCGGGGATAACAGGCTTATCTCCCCCAAGAGTCCACATCGACGGGGAGGTTTGGCACCTCGATGTCGGCTCATCGCATCCTGGGGCTGTAGTCGGTCCCAAGGGTTGGGCTGTTCGCCCATTAAAGCGGTACGCGAGCTGGGTTCAGAACGTCGTGAGACAGTTCGGTCCCTATCCGTCGTGGGCGTTGGAAATCTGAAAGGAGCTGTCCTTAGTACGAGAGGACCGGGATGGACACACCGCTGGTGTACCAGTTGTTCCGCCAGGAGCATCGCTGGGTAGCTACGTGTGGACGGGATAAGTGCTGAAAGCATCTAAGCATGAAGCCCCCCTTGAGATGAGATTTCCCCTTACGCCAAGTAAGTAAGATTCCTCAGAGACGATGAGGTCGATAGGTCCGAGGTCGAAGCGTGGTGACACGTGAAGCTGACGGATACTAATCAATCGATGACTTATCTATATCAAAAATTGAATCGTTTGGTCTTGCCTGTCTTATCTAGTTTTGAGGGTTTCCCTCATACTTTATGATGTGGTGGCGAGAGCGAAGAGGTCACACCTGTTCCCATGCCGAACACAGTAGTTAAGCTCTTCAGCGCCGATGGTAGTCGGGTCGATCCCCGTGAGAGTAGGACGCGGCCACGTCATGTTTTTAAATCATATTATTCCACCGTAGCTCAGTGGTAGAGCAATCGGCTGTTAACCGATCGGTCGTAGGTTCGAATCCTACCGGTGGAGCCACTTGCTTCCATAGCTCAGTGGTAGAGCACTTCCATGGTAAGGAAGGGGTCGCCGGTTCAAGTCCGGCTGGAAGCTCTGAAAAGTATCTTAAGGCCCGTTGGTCAAGTGGTTAAGACACCGCCCTTTCACGGCGGTATCACGGGTTCGAATCCCGTACGGGTCACCATTTTTAAAAATCATTTCAAATGGAGGATTAGCTCAGCTGGGAGAGCACTTGCCTTACAAGCAAGGGGTCGCAGGTTCGAGCCCTGCATCCTCCACCATAATTGCCGGCCTAGCTCAACTGGTAGAGCAACTGATTTGTAATCAGTAGGTTGGGGGTTCAAGTCCTCTGGCCGGCACCATAAGGTCCATCTTATGTGGAGGGATAGCGAAGTTGGCCAAACGCGGCGGACTGTAAATCCGCTCCCACCGGGTTCGCAGGTTCGAGTCCTGCTCCCTCCACCATTTTAGTTTTATTATTGAGTATTTATAGGTATAAGATGTGCGTGTTGGTACATACTAGTTTATATAATGTTGGGCCATAGCCAAGCGGTAAGGCCACGGTTTTTGGTACCGTCATGCGCTGGTTCGAATCCAGCTGGCCCAGCCATTTAATTTTTAATAGTGAGTAAGGCTTTTTTTATTTGCAGAAAATCATTATTAGCTTAGCTGAGTAGCAACCAGCATATACTGAGATACTACTTCGCAAACCCTCGTACGGGGGACTTACAACTAAATGAGCATCACTTTTTAAGCGTACGAGATTCACGAGATTCACTTGATTTACTTTTATTAAGAGCCATTAGCTCAGCTGGTAGAGCATCTGACTTTTAATCAGAGGGTCGGAGGTTCGAGCCCTCCATGGCTCATCAGAAACGGATATTGCTTTTGCAACGTCCGTTTTTTTATAATAAAACAAGGGGCCTTAGCTCAGCTGGGAGAGCGCCTGCTTTGCACGCAGGAGGTCAGCGGTTCGATCCCGCTAGGCTCCACCAATACATATAGTTTAGAGGCTGACGTCATATTAGATGTCAGCCTCTTTTGTATAATAAAAGCTTCTAACCCTTCTGTAACTTTATTAAAAATAATCACTTTTTATATGCAATTATCCTAGTGGCACGTAAATGCAAGTTTGGAACGGCCTCATATGCCTTATTAAAGATTAAAGTAAAGTTATATAATCGGGGCTTTTCGTCACGATAAGATAGATAAAATAAGGGGGAAATGTAAATGAAAGCTATTTTTTTAGATCGTGATGGTACTCTTGGTGGATCAGATCAAATTGAATACCCAGGGGATTTTGGTTTATATCCCGGTGTCCAGGAGAAACTCCAGGAAGTACAAGTAGAAGGTATTAAACTTTATTCTTTCACTAATCAGCCTGGCATTGCTGAGGGACGGGCTACAATTGAAAGTTTTCGTGAAGAGTTGTATGGATTTGGTATGGATGGAGTGTATGTCTGTCCACATCTCCCGGTTGATCACTGCAATTGTCGCAAACCAAAGGCCGGCATGATTGAGCTGGCTTGTCGTGATCACGAGTTACTTCCTAGCGAATGTTGTGTAATTGGTGATCGCTTGAAGGATATGACAGCAGCTGGTCAGGCTGGATGTATGAGTATTCTCGTGCAAACAGGAGCGGGTAAGGCATCTCTTAAAGAGTGGAAGCAATTAGATAAGCGTCCGACAATTGACTTCATTGCTGAAGATATTATTCATGCATTAAATTGGCTTACACAGGGCAAATAACGTATATATATGCAGAAAAATGTCCAGTTGAGTCATTCATATGAAACCGTCTACAATTAAAGTAAGGAATAAAGGAGGAAACTTATTATGAATAAACAACTTTCAATTATTGGTGTACCAATGGATCTAGGTCAAATGCGCCGAGGTGTCGATATGGGCCCGAGCGCCATTCGTTATGCTGGTGTAGTTGAGCGTCTGGAGAATTTAAAGTACACGATTGAGGATTTAGGTGATATTGATATTCCGCTCCCAAATAAAAAGGATGATAATAAGCTGGACAACCTTCGTAATTTAAACGAAATTACAGAAGGCAGTCATCGTTTAGCTGTTGCTGTGGATGAAGTAGTGGAAAAAGGAGATTTCCCACTTGTCCTTGGCGGCGACCATAGTATTGCAATGGGTACATTAGCTGGTATCTCAAAGCATTATGACAATTTAGGAGTAATCTGGTATGATGCTCACGGAGATTTAAATACGGGTGACAGCTCACCATCAGGAAATATTCATGGGATGCCATTAGCTGTCAGTCTCGGCATTGGTCATGAAAAGCTGACAGGCATTCTCGGTTATGAGCCTAAAATTAAACCTGAAAATATTGTAATTATTGGCGCTCGCTCTTTAGACGAAGGTGAAAGAGTGCTAATTAAGGAAAAAGGCATAAAAGTATATAGCATGCATGAGGTAGATCGTATGGGTATGACACAGGTCGTGCAAGAATCAATCACTTATTTAAAAGACCATACTGATGGGGTTCATTTGAGCTTGGATTTAGATGGGTTAGATCCTGATGAAGCGCCGGGTGTAGGTACACCGGTAATGGGTGGATTGAGTTATCGGGAGAGTCATTTGGCTATGGAGATGCTGTATCAATCTGAAATGATCACATCCGCGGAATTTGTAGAGGTGAATCCCATTCTGGATGAGAAAAATAAAACAGCAAATATGGCTGTAGGCTTAATGGGGTCATTATTTGGAGAGAGTTTAAAGTAATTTGAAGAGCTAGGAGCAGCTTACCTCTTGCGGGGTGAGTTGCTTTTGTTTTATGTTATCAAATTCATTTAATAAACAATCAAGCTTTACACTGATCTGAACAACATTTTCAGAGGTTAGTGAATTTTCGCAGACCAGCCTGCTCATTTCCTTTCTACAAGCTTCAATTTCTTCAAGTAATTTCATTTCATATCCATATTCACACCCCATTTTTTACCACTTCCTTTGGAAAATTATTTCATTTATTTTTCTTGTACCCTTTTTAATATATAATAAACATAGGGTTAGTTAAAGAAAAATTTTTATCATACTTTTGAAACCTTTAGGTATTCTCATTCGTATTAGAAAAACAACCGCAAATGGCGGAGGTATAGTAAATGGAAACGATGATTAATCAGAAAATTAAAGAAGTAAGGAAAGGTGACCAATCAGCTTTCGAGGATATAGTATCCTTTTATCAAAATAAAGTTTACTATATCTGTTATCGGATGATTGGGAATGCATACGAAGCAGAAGACCTTGCTCAAGAGGCCTTTATTCGAGCATATACGAATATTCATACGTTTGATGAACGGCGAAAATTCTCTACCTGGTTATATCGTATCGCAACTAACTTAACGATCGATCGAATTAGGAAAAAGAAGCCTGATTACTATCTTGATGCTGAGGTAAGAGGAACGGATGGATTAGATATGTATTCTCAATTGGCGATCGATCAAGCGTTGCCGGAGGAAGAGGTGGAGAGTTTAGAGTTACAAAGCTACATTCACCGAGAAATTCTGGCCCTGCCCCCTAAGTACCGCAGTGTCATTGTATTAAGATATTTAGATGAACTGGCTCTTCAGGAGATTGCGGAAATTCTGGATATTCCTATAGGGACGGTTAAGACAAGAGTTCACCGGGGCAGGGAGGCCTTGCGTAAGAGGCTTCGACATGTGTAAAGGAGTTGAGGGAATTGAATTGCAATAAAGAAGTTGTGGCTCTTATGCATAAATATTTGGATGGCGACTTAGTGAAAGAAGAAGAGAGACGACTACGCGATCACTTACAAGTATGTCCATCCTGTCAGAATCATTTCCATGAGCTGAAACGTTCGATTACATTAGTGAAAAATGCCGGACCTGTGACGGCACCTTCAAATTTCACTGCCAATGTGATGGCCGGCTTGCCTAAAGAGAAAAAGAGAAGGAATTACGTGCGCTGGTTACAAAGGCATCCAATGGTTACAGCAGCTGCTGTATTTTTTATATTAATGTTTAGTGGCATCTTCTTTGCCTGGAATCAAGACCATCAAGTTACCGTATCTAAGCAAGATGACTTGGTGATTCAAAATAATACGGTTATCGTGCCTGATGGAGTGACTGTTGAAGGTGATTTGGTCGTTCGCAACGGAGATCTGAAAGTCGATGGAAAGATTAACGGAGACATTACATTAATTAACGGCGATATAGTAACGGATGACGGTCTTGGTGATATTACGAACGGGAAGAAGTATCAGGCATATGTCAGCGGTGAAATAAATGAGGTTAACCAAGTATTTGAGTGGATGTGGTATCATACGAAAAAGTTCACAACTGACCTCTTTTCCTTTGAATAAATAATGACAAAGTGACCACTATGAATGGCTCATAGTGGTCCTTCTCGTCCTTTATATGGGCAGGGTGTGGCTCCATGTTGATCCATCCTCTTACACATAAAGGGGGATGTCCGAACTAGTACAGGGCTTGTCGATATAAATCAAATTTTAATTGGATGATTTTAACCGAATTTCCTAGGCTAACCAGTCTAATAATATTCGCAAAAGTAAAAGTATGATATAATAACACAGGCTATGGCAATTTTTTATAAAAGGAAGTGTAGGCATGCTTGATGGGGGAAATGATGTATTAGATTATCTTTTAATAGCAATTGATATCGCCCTTGTCTGGTTTGTTGTATATAAATTAATCATGCTTATCCAAGGAACGAAGGCCGTTCAGCTGTTGAAAGGGATCTTCGTGATACTCGGTATATGGTTATTGAGTAACTTAACTGGACTGACCACACTAAGGTGGCTGATGTCACAAGCAATGACTTGGGGTTTTCTTGGGATTATTATTTTATTCCAGCCCGAATTAAGGAGAGCTCTTGAACAATTAGGGCGCGGCAGTTTCTTTAGCAGGACGTCCGCTGAAGAGGAAGATAAGGAAAAGTCGATTCAATCGATTATTAAGTCGTGCAACTATATGGCGAAACGGCGTATTGGTGCTTTGATTACGATTGAACGTGAAACAGGGATGGGTGATTACGTTGAAACGGGAATTGCTGTCGGCGGACACTTGTCGAACGAACTCTTAACGAACATATTTATACCGAACACACCGCTCCATGACGGTGCAGTGATACTTAAAGATAATGAAATTGTGGCGGCCGCCTGCTATTTACCATTATCAGAAAGCCCGTTTATTTCAAAAGAATTGGGTACGAGACATAGAGCAGCGATGGGGATCAGCGAAGTGACCGATGCCCTTACGATTGTCGTATCAGAGGAAACAGGAGCGATTTCCTGTACGAAAAGCGGTGAGCTCCATAGGGGATTGAATCAAGAAACCCTAGAAAGTATCCTTAGAAATGAGCTTGATTTTGGATCCAAGACCCCTGCCTCAAAATCATGGAACTGGAGGGGGAAAAAGAATGGATAATTTATTTAGGAACCGATGGTTTATTCGAATTATCTCATTGCTTTTAGCCGTACTTTTATGGGTGTCTATTAATATTGATGATAATATGGATTCAGAAGATCAATGGTTAGGTGAGGGTTCTTCTGAAATGGAAATTATGAATAATGTTCCCATTGAGGTTCGTTTTGATAGCGAGCAATATGTTGTAAGTGGGCTGCCCCAGAACGTTGTGGTCACTGTTGAAGGTTCGAACAGTGCCATAACCCCTGTCGTCAGGCAACAAAATTTTACGGTATTTGCGGATTTAACGGATTTAGGTCCAGGCACACACGAAGTATCTCTTCAGCACACAGGTATAACGAGCAATTTAACTGTCAATATTGACCCTAAAGTAGTCGAAGTGACAATCGAGGAGAAAGATAGCGAAGACGTTGGGGTAAATGTGGATTATATTAATGAGAGTGAAATTGAAAACGAATTTGTGATAGGGGAAGCCAAGGTTGATCCAGAAGAGGTTACCATCACTGGATCAGCAAGTGTGATCGACCGTGTGGCTCTTGTCCAAACAATAATTGATGTCGGATCAGCTAAGGGTACCATTGAAGATGTGGAAGCTCCCGTGAAAGTCTATGATGCACAAGGGAATGAGCTGAATGTCTTGCTAGACCCATCAACGGTGGAGGTAACCGTCCCTCTTACCAAACCAAAGAAGGCGGTGCCGATTTCATTTACGCCTAAAGGAGGAGCACCTGAAGGAGTTATTATTGATTCTATCACTTCCGAGACGGAGGAAGTAGTGATCAGTGGCCCTAAAGATGTGCTTGCTCAGATAGACAGCTTAAGTGACGTCCCAGTTGATGTGACAGAAATTTCAGGGGATCAGACAGAAGAAATTGAAATCCCATTGCCAGATGGAGTCAATAGTGTCGATCCTAAAACAATAGAAGTTGAAATAAATGTAGACCAACAAGGGCAATAGATAAATGGATAATGTATAAGAGGATGTTCAAACAGTCAACCAAATGATAAACGGTGCATTTCTTCGTTGCTCGGTTTTCCGGTCCTCACGTATGTAAGGCATACGCTGTGGTCCTCAAAACTTTCGCGCTTCGAACTTCTTGCGCGCACAAGACGTGCTCGTGTCGACGTTCTCATTCTTTTGAACACACACTATAATAGGGAATTAGGAAAGAGAGGTTGCTATATATGGGTAAATATTTTGGAACAGATGGTGTTCGTGGTGTTGCTAATAAGGAGCTCACACCCGAGTTTGCTTTTAAACTGGGACGTTTTGGCGGCTATGTGCTGACCAAAAACGTCCAAAGACCGAAAATATTAATTGGACGAGATACACGTATTTCAGGTGAAATGTTTGAGGGAGCACTTGCTGCTGGACTTCTATCGATTGGTGCAGAAGTTATGCGCCTTGGTGTCATTTCTACTCCTGGAGTAGCCTACTTAACAAAAGCTCTTCAAGCTGAAGCGGGTATCATGATCTCAGCGTCACATAACCCCGTTGAGGATAATGGGATTAAATTCTTCGGTCCTGATGGGTTTAAATTAACAGATGCTCAGGAACTAGAGATTGAAGCATTGATCGATGGGGAAGAGGATACATTACCTCGTCCATCAGGGGCGGATCTTGGACAGATCAATGACTACTTCGAAGGTGGTCAAAAGTACATGCAGCATCTGAAGCAAACCATAGATTTCGATTTTGAAGGGTTGCATATTGCTCTTGATTGTGCGAACGGGGCGACATCATCGCTAGCTTCTCATTTATTTGCGGATTTGGAAGCGGATATATCATCAATTGGTTCCTCTCCAGATGGATTGAATATTAATAAAGATATTGGATCAACGCATCCAGAGTCATTGCAGCAACTCGTTAAGGACAAGGGTGCAAATATTGGTTTAGCTTTTGACGGAGATGGCGACCGCTTAATCGCTGTTGATGAAAAAGGCAGCATCGTTGATGGCGACCGGATCATGTATGTTTGTGCAAAATATATGAATGAAAAAGGGACATTGAACCATTCAACTGTTGTCTCTACAGTAATGAGTAACCTTGGCTTTTATAAAGCGATTGAGGCTCAAGGCATGAAGAGTGATAAAACAGCAGTAGGTGATCGTTATGTGATGGAAGAAATGCGTCGCGGCGGCTATAACCTCGGCGGTGAACAGTCTGGGCACATTATCTTCTTGGATCACAACACAACAGGTGACGGCATGCTGACAGCTCTTCAGCTTGTCAATGTCATAAAAGAAACTGGAAAACCGTTATCAGAACTTGCGAATGAAATGGAGAAATTCCCGCAAGTTCTAAAAAATGTTCGTGTCATTGATAAGCAACGGGTTCAGACACATCCACGTATTCAAGAAGCAATCCAAGTTGTTGAAGAAGAAATGGGGGAGAGCGGCCGTGTGCTCGTACGTCCATCTGGAACTGAGCCGCTTGTCCGCATCATGGTTGAAGCACCGACAGAAGAACAATGTGAGGAGTATGTCCAAAAAGTTGTTCAAGTAGTGGAAGAGGAATTAGGAATGAAAGAATAACGAAAGCTCTTGCGCAGGAGAAGGCACATGATTTCCTCCTGCGCATACTTTATTACATACGATTAACAATATGGAAACAACTTAAAATAATAATTGACCAAATCAGCCGATGTCGGGTAAAATGAAGATTGGCTTGAGAGATTTGACGAAGTAGCATGTCCTGTACTCGTTAAATTGGAACAAGGCCGTTATTCAAATACATGAAGGAGGAACGTAAGGTAATTTGTTCATAAAGCGCCAGGGCTGTGATCGAACGAAGAGACACAGTTGACGAGGAGGAGAATCATCGAGTTTTCGGCGGATATCTCCCGGTTGCTTCACTTCAACCGCATGTTTATGTGTTAAACCTGAGAGGCGACTCTTTGTCCAAACCACATGTACAAAGTGAAACAAAAAATAGTAACGGGGAAGGGGTAATCGACTGCCCCTTATTTAAGGTTGTCGTTTACTCCTTTCTCCTTAGGAGGATAACAACTATGTGTGGAATTGTAGGTTATATAGGACAGGAAGATACGAAGGAAATTTTGCTAAACGGATTAGAGAAACTTGAATATCGAGGCTATGACTCTGCCGGAATCGCTACACTTCATAAAGACGGTGTTAATGTTTCAAAAGTGAAAGGGCGGATTGCTGCATTAAGAGAAGCGGTCAATGGGAACGTCCATGCAACGATGGGGATTGGTCACACTCGCTGGGCGACACACGGTGCTCCCAGCCGAGAGAATGCGCACCCTCATCAAAGTACGACAGAGCGATTCACAATCGTTCATAACGGGGTTATCGAGAACTATATGGATGTTCGCGATCAGTACCTAACTGGTGTAGAACTTCAAAGTGAAACAGATACAGAAATTATTGTCCAGTTGATTGAAGTTCTTAATAACGACCTTAACGACGTGGCAGCAGCTTTCCGTAAAGCTGTTGAACTGCTGACAGGTTCTTATGCGATTGCCCTTATGGACAGTGAAGACAGCGACACCATTTATGTAGCGAAGAACAAGAGCCCTTTGCTTGTCGGCCTTGGTGACGGCTTTAAAGTTGTAGCTAGTGACTCAATGGCTGCACTTCATGTTACAGATCAATTCCTTGAGCTGATGGATAAAGAAACAGTCATCCTTCGTCGTAACGAGGTAGAAATCTTAGACCCTAACGGTGAAAAAGTGGCTCGTGAACCGTTCACAGCTGAAATCGATTCCACAGACATTGAGAAGGGAACGTATCCTCACTTCATGCTCAAAGAAATCGATGAACAGCCGTTCGTTATTCGTAAAATCATCCAAGAGTATCAGAACGAAAACGATGAAATTAAACTAGATCCAGAGATCCGTGCAGCGATGAAAGCCTGTGACCGTATTTATATCATTGCAGCAGGCACAAGTTATCACGCCGGTCTTTTAGGGAAACAGTTTATTGAAAAATTGGCTAACATCCCAGTAGAAGTTCATGTAGCAAGTGAGTTTTCTTATAACATGCCGCTTCTTTCTGAAAAGCCATTGTTCGTTTACATTTCTCAAAGCGGTGAAACAGCAGACAGCCGTTCTGTCCTAGTTCAAACGAAAAAATTAGGCCACCCAGCTTTAACGGTCACAAACGTACCTGGATCAACCCTTTCCCGAGAAGCGGATTACACGATGCACTTGCATGCAGGCCCGGAGATTGCCGTGGCATCAACAAAAGCTTATACAGCGCAAATGGCTGTACTCGCTATTCTTGCTGTTGATTCAGCCCGTGCAAAAGGCATCGACCTAGACTTTGATCCAATGCAAGAGCTGGGTATTGCAGCAAATGCGATGGAAGCTCTAACAGACCAGAAAGAAGATCTTGAAACACTTGCACGTGATTACTTGTCAGTGACTCGCAACTGTTTCTTTATCGGCCGCGGCATTGACTATTATGTAGGCCTAGAAGGATCACTTAAGCTAAAAGAAATCTCCTACATCCAAGCAGAAGGGTTTGCAGGAGGAGAGTTGAAGCACGGAACCATCGCTCTCATCGAAGAAGGTACACCTGTTGTCGCACTTGCAACGCAGGCGAACGTGAACTACTCCATCCGAGGAAACGTTCAGGAAGTGGAAGCACGTGGTGCCAACAGTATGATCATCAGCATGAAAGGTCTAGACAAAGAAGGCGATGCATTCGTCATCCCGCATGTTCATGATTTGCTAACACCGCTCGTATCTGTTGTGCCACTGCAGCTTATTTCTTATTATGCAGCGCTTCACCGTGATTGCGATGTTGATAAGCCAAGAAACCTAGCGAAAAGTGTGACAGTTGAATAGATTTTCCGCTTAGAAAACACGATTGTGAATTTAAAATAAAGTCGCGACGTTTGTAAAAAAGATGCGATATTTAAATGTTTTGAAGTTTTACCCCTTTAGATATGATTATCTGAAGGGGTGTTTTTGTTGCGAAAAGAAAGGGAAAGTTGAACTTGGATAATCCATTCCTTATGGAGAGTTTCAAGAGATGATGTAACCGCTGTTCCTGCTGAAATACTAAATAATTCTGAAACATCAAAGCGTGTCCTTGAATTAACAGATGAGGCTTTGAAATAAAGTTTGATAATATATAATAAAGATTGATCATTTCAAATAAAGATCGAAAATTTATAAAAAAGTTTGATACAGTTATGGTGATATTCTGGATTCTTTCAATTCAGCAAACGGGCCATATGGGGGAATAAATCAGATCAAATAGGACAGTTTGTAAAGAAAAATAGTTAAGCTAAAGGAGTAGAATATGGGAAATAATGTTTTTAAACAGATGGCAAAAAAATATGATACAGAAGAACGAATTGCATTAGCCAAAGTTATAGTAAAGGAAGTAAGACCAGAATTACGAAATAGTAAATCAAAATCTTTAATAGACTATGGGAGTGGTACTGGTCTAATCGGTTTAGAATTATCGGATTTGGTGGATTCTGGTTTGTTGGTGGATTCATCAAAACAAATGTTGGATATTGCAAAAGAAAAAATTTCTAGCAAAGGAATTACAAACTGCAAGGTGACTTATGCAGATTTTACCGAAGAAACACCTAAACTTAAGGCAGACATAGTTTTAATGTCACTAGTTCTTCTTCATATTCCGGATACTAAAAAAATTCTACAAGAATTATTTAATATTTTAAATAATGGTGGCAAATTAATTATTATTGATTTTGACAAAAACGATAAAGTAAATCATCCAAAGGTTCATAATGGTTTTTCGCATGAAAGCCTTAAAAAAATGTTATCCGAAGTTGGATTTAAATCCATCAAAATTAGGACATTCTATCACGGAAATCGTATTTTTATGAACCAAGATGCCTCAATGTTTATTACTAGTAGTATAAAGTGATTTCTTAAACGATCGGGCGCATTTATCGAATAACGCGTCTTTTTGAATAGGGGCATTTTATTGAAGATCTTCCTCGAAGGTATATTCATGGGGAAATTGATGGAGATTATGAATGGAATATAATTAAACTATAGAGAATATGGGATCCTCAAAGGCGTGATTCCATTATCCAAATTGTAAATTGGTTGTGGTTATGAGACGCTTAGTCACATAACACACCCGATATTATAAAGTGAATAAAAAACTTGAAGGCTGTCGAGACTTCTCGACAGCCTGAGGAACTTCCCATCATTTTTTTACATTTGGTTCTAGATCAATTCTTTATGGCTGGCGTTTTCTTGGTTGTTTCTCTTCTTTCCTTGCATGTTGCTGTGCGTTTTTATTTGAGAGCTTTTTGTTTCCTTGAGCCATGATTTTCCCTCCCCTCACTTTTATTATTTCAAAAACCAGTCGTTTTATTGATTGAAATGAAAGAAAACCCTAAAACCTAATAAGGAAAGCCCCTGGAAAGGATGAAATTCTCTCCGGGGACTTATTCGCTGAAAATTTACATCAGTTACCTTAGTTAGGTAATAAAAGTATAAATATGTGGTGAAAATTTAGCTGAAGCAATTAGTAAAGGAATTGGGGCGTCATTTTAAGTCTAATTCATAATACCCCACAATATTATGATAATATAAATAGCGTAGGGTAAAATGGTGATTTAGCAATCATAATCATCTATAATAGAATAATTGAACTATTTATGAGGGGTGAAGCTATGTTAAGGGAATCTGACTTTCCAACAGAGGAAAACAAGGAACAATGGGTAAGGAAACGTAATAAGAAACTGGAAGAGATGGGGCAGTATTTTCAAAGATATTTCCATTTAACTAAGGTTAGAGAGAACGATAGTAGCTATGAAGTACAGGGTTACGTTTATCACCCGGGGTATGGTGAGATTAAAATGGCGTTTGAGTTCACCTATGATAATGTAGCTAAATTTACTGATTTGTTTGAGGAAATAGAGAATAAATAATCGTGTAGTGTTACGAATGACCAAAAGCTGTGAAACAGAATATCG
Organism: Halobacillus shinanisalinarum; assembly: GCF_022919835.1. Taxonomy (NCBI): domain Bacteria; kingdom Bacillati; phylum Bacillota; class Bacilli; order Caryophanales; family Bacillaceae; genus Halobacillus; species Halobacillus shinanisalinarum. Next base: position 2,683,516 of record NZ_CP095074.1, read on the forward strand.
CACAAAAGGCTCCTAACTAAAATGTTTAGTTAGGAGCCTTTTGTGCGATGGAAGGAGCAAGTCATACTTACGTGGAAGTCAATGTGGGGGTGAACTTAAAACACATAGACTTACTGGTGCAAAAGCCAAAGCAAACAGCTTCAATTAGCGGAATAACTTTTTAGATCGTAAACAGCACTTTATCGTTTCTTATAAGCAGATGGCCGTCTCTAATAAGGGGGGGTTTAGGGGGGATAAAAAGACGCGACATTTTTAAATGTTGCGCCTTTTTGAGATCATCCGGCACTCAAGGAGAGACCTTAACTTAAAAACCGGTGGGCCAGTCTCCTTTCACTTTTACTTCCATTATTCACGAAGGCAAACTCTAGGGCTTGGCACAAAAACCTCCTTGTGTCACTAGGATCAATTACATCATCAATAAGGTGTTTAGAGGCCGCTTTATAAGGAGAACTATCGAATGTCCAGCTCTCTAATAACTTTTTTCTATCTTCTTTCGGATTTTCCGAATGTAGTAGCTGTCGTCCATATACAACATTGACACCGACTTCAAGGCCTGTAAAGTTAATTTCAGTTGTTGGCCAGGCATCAACAAAGTCAGCCCCCATAGAAGGTCCGCACATATTTCCGTAGGCCGCTCCAATCCAATACTTTTACGGATGATTACGGATAATTTAGGAACAGTGGATTGGGCTAGTGCTTGATTCCACACCCTTATTTTGGTTGGGATCTTTTCTTTTTCTGCCTCCATACTAATTCGGAAACCGGGGGTGTCGTGTAAGAAAATTAAAGGAATATGATAGGAATCGCACAAACAAATAAAGTCGGTCGCTTTTTCACATTCTTGAACTCCAGCAGCGCCCGCGTATTTATTTGGTTGATTGGCGACGATTCCTACGACCTTTCCGTTCAGATGAGAAAGGACGGTCAGCAATGCTCAAAGGTTGGTTTATATTCGAAAAAACTCTCCATCATCTACTATTTCAGCGATGATTTTGTTCATATCATACACTCTATTATTTCGGTATTTTTAGGCTTATCGACGCCAAGATTTTTTTCATAATAAAAAATTGCTAATAATCATGTTCTCCATCTATAATTAAATTAGATTTGTTACCAGGTAAAGTCACCATTTTACAAAAAAGGGGAATGAAAAATGGTATTAGATCGGCAAGTGAAAGTCTTACTTCAACAAATAGAAGCGGCGGGAGCTCCGCCCTTAGAGAGCTTACCCCCGGTATATGCACGTCAGGCGTTCCAAGAGCTAGAAGGAAATTCAGAGGAACCGCCAGAACCTGTTGCTAAAGCTGAAAATCGGTCTATTTCAGGACTAAGTGGGGATATAAATGTAAGGGCTTACACACCTTCAGGGGAAGGCCCCCATCCTGCGCTTGTTTTTTATCATGGCGGAGGATGGGTGATCGGCAACCTGGATACCCATGATAATGTGTGTCGTGCTCTAACCAATTTGGCGAACTGTGTCGTTATATCAATCGACTACCGTCTCGCACCGGAGCATAAGTTTCCGGCAGCTGTTGATGATTGTTATGCGGCGGCCCAATGGATAATCGAACACCCTTCAGAGTTCAACATTGATGCCTCCAAAGTCGCCGTCGGTGGAGATAGTGCAGGGGGAAATTTGTCAGCAGTCATTTGTCATTTGGCTAAGGAGCGGGGAACCTTTAATTTGGCTCATCAGCTGCTCTTTTACCCAGCGACAGATTTCACAGCAGAAACTGAATCAATGCGGGAAAATGCAGAAGGTTACTTTCTTACAAAAGGCAGTATGTTCTATTTCCGTGATCATTATTTGCGAACACCTGAAGATGCTGCAAACCCGTTAGCTTCACCATTTTTAATAGACGACCTTTCAGGACTGCCCCCGGCAACTGTTATCACAGCTGAATATGATCCCCTCCGTGATGAAGGGGAAGCATATGCCAACCGTTTAAAAGAAGCTGGAGTTCCCGTTACTCTTAAAAGATATGATGGAATGATTCACGGATTCGTCAGCATGGCGGATAAGCTGGATCAGGGGAAAAGGGCCTTAGAACAAGCGGGACATTTGTTACGCTCTGCCTTTGATAAATAAAAAATACTATATATACGGGAAGGGATACACTATGTTTGATCGAATTCTGTTAGCGTCAGATGGTTCAGATCATGCTGTACGCGCCACACACATGGCTGTGAAATTAACTGGTTCAGAAAAGCATGGAAAAGTAACCGTCATTTATACAATCGATGGTTCTACGTCCAAAACTGATGTGTTATCAGAAGAGAACAGCATGGCTCTTCAAGAAAAAAGGAGAGAGCGCCTGCATGCAACAGAGGATATTTTGCAAAGTGAAAAGATTGACTACGAGGTGCGAATTGTCAAAGGTGATCCGGGTCCGACAATCGTAAAATTTGCTAATGAAAATCGCTTTAGTGTTGTAGTAGTCGGGAGCAGAGGGTTAAATCGATTGCAGGAAATGGTGCTTGGAAGTGTCAGTCATAAAGTGGCGAAACGTGCGGAGTGTCCAGTCGTCATAGTAAAATAGTGAAGGATATGTTTTGTCTGTGAATCCAATTGGTTCACAGACATTTTTAATATTAAAAGGAAGTCATTTTTCAATAGCAGAATAATTTTGAACTTATTTTTCCCAACGTAAGTAATTATTATTCCAGTACTTAGAGGCAATGATCAAATATGCAGACGTTTCATAACAAATGAATAGTTATCATTCCATTTTCAAAAGCTATTCATATAAAAGGAAGGAGGAGAATACCATGTCTACCCCTAAAGGACCGAAGCAGCAAAAGAATCCAAACTTACCCAAAAGCCCTGACCAACCTTATGGAGAGCCGTTGAAAGGATCTCATAAAGTAAAGCAGACTAATCATTCGCGACAGAAGCAAAAGACGTCACATGATATGTAGTCAATTATAAAAAGAGAGAGGACCTGCCTCTCTCTTGATCATTACTTAGTAACGCTGGGTTTCGTGTTTCGGTACATTCGTTTTGTTGTTTCCATCATTTTTTCAGTAAAACCTTCAAGCCATTTCCCATGTCTGAAGCTAAAATATAGTTTCGATTGACAAAGACACCCCAGAAATAGGCTCCTTAGGTACATACTTTCCAATCTGGATAGGGTTTGACGTGTATGTGATATCTACAGCTCTCAGTCCTCCTGCATAGTTGGAAAGGTAAAGTGTTCCCGTGAACTTTTGGATTATGAACTGTGTTTGCAAAAGTAACCTCATCTTCTACGTTATCTACAAGATCGGTTTTAAATGTACTAAGAAGCTGAGGGGTTGTAGGATTCTTAGGCCTATGTTCAAGAATTGTAGAAGTCACACTTTTTTGCCGGGGGATTGCCTCTTTTGTATGAAAAATTGTGACACTGTCTAGAATTAATTATGGGACTTACGTTTAACAGGAGGCTGACGTATGGGGTTAATTGAAATGGCTGCATTTGTTGTCATAGCGATCGCACTCGTGCATTTATGGATTGTACGGAAGTCACATCATCATCAAGCACTTACGATTTCTGAACAAATTAAAGCAGATGAAAACATCAAGAAAACACTCGCCATGGGATTGTATTATAGATTTAAGAAAAATGAAAAGACAGAAGAGGGTAAGGAAGTTGTAGAAAAAAACTCTGAATTGTTTATAAAGGAGGATCCGATTAGTTTTGAAAGGTTTGTTGCGAACGTTTTCGAGATGAAGTTCAATGGTACAGCGTGGGTTACGAATCCTTCCTGGGACTTTGGTGTCGATTTCGATCTTACAGTGAAAGACGAGAAATACTTAGCTCAGGTCAAATGCTACAAAGATGATATAGGTTATGAGCCGATTGCTTTGCTGCATTCGAATGTGATTAAAGAAGAAGCGGCGGGCGGCTATATCATAACAACTGGGTCTTTTAATGAAAATGCAAGGACTTATGCTCGGGGGTTGAAGAACATCGAACTCATTGATGGTGTAGAACTAGTTGAATACTGGTTAGCAGGTGTGAAGGAAGTAGATGAGGAGTTGGTCGGTGAGGTGAGCAGGGCATAATTAGTTGAGGTTAGGATGCTGGACTTACTGCATTGATCGTCGACTATGGAACCGATGAACGTATCGACCATACGAGCCGTGGAGAAGGAGTTCGAACCGTCGAAGAAGAAAGCTAAGCTGTTGGGGTGGCTAGTGCTAAAGAGGATGACGCTTGTTATAAAAGTACTGAAATAACAACACACGAAGCCCCATTAGAAATCGTAACTCGGGGGCTGGCTGGACGCAAACAATTGGAAATCCTTATCCCATGAAGAATTGTTGAAGCCAGAGAAAAATTATCATTTTCGATTCGTACTTCACCCGTAGGACTATGTTTTAAAGCCAGGTCACCGAATCGGTGTCATCATCGCAGGAAGTGATAGAAGTTATATCACTTCAAACCAGGGGTCAGTGGAGTTTAATGTCTCTCTAGGACAGAGCTCCGTGAGTTTACCTATAGTTGGCGGTAAAAAGGAACTAGGCTTTTAGGGCATAACTAGATGATGGTCTATCCCTTATATATTTTTAAATCAAGAGAGGAAGCTACTTAATAGGCAGCTTCTTCTCTTTTATTTTCTCAAACTGTTATTCGTTTTTCGACATCAGCCCTATTTTCATTCAAGAAATTAGCATTCTTGCTGTCGTTCTACCTTTTTCTTGAATTCCCAGAATCCCTCCGTGCTTTCAATATCGTATTGGCACACAATTTCGATTGTTTTGATTTTTAATTCTTGATACAAGTCTTCTTGTTCTTGTGGTGAAGTCTGCTTCAAGGAAAGTCCAATTTTAGGCTCGAATTTTTCGATAATGGTATTTATGGCTTCATTATCATTCTGTTGAGCTTTTTTCGTTAAGTTAAGAAGTGTAGTCATGGTAATTCCTCCTCGTGATTTTTGTGTTTTTTTCAAAGTGCTCAATCCAATTTATTCTTGCACAGAGGATAAGAGATTTCATTTATATATAATCTCCTGTTAACTGTTTTTTCATTTTTGACAAAGCTTTTTTTCGTGTTTTAGTAATAGACTGTTGCGAAACCCCCTCGTTCACAGCAATTTCCGTATCCTTCATATCCAATAGATACGCCGACTCTAGAATATATCGCTGCCGTGGTGTGAGAGAACGAATTGCACGATAAAGGGCAGGGTTCTCAATTTGATTCTCCAAATCATTAGCTCGTTCGATGACTAACTGATCGATAGGTAACGCTTGATTGTCTTTCATCATCTCTAGGTTTGTAGGAACGGTATCTTCGTCATCACGAACGGGTTTGTCTAATATTAATAAATGCCGTTGGCTCTCTCGGTTCTTTTTTTGGTCAAAACGGATAGCGTATCGCCTTATGTTACTGGATAGTAGGCTAGTTAATCTTATTTCAGCGTAATGCTCCTGAAAAGCAGTATCTAGTTCTTTAGCCGCTTCTATAGTAGCCTGCTGGAGGAATTGTTCTAATAAACATTGATGTTGTTTATTTTTAAGAAACGATTGCACTAAAGCATTGGTGACAAAGCCTTCGTTTTCTTCGATAAATCGCCCTACTTCTGTATATTGATCGTCGTGTGAATCGTCACGGCGTTTCATCTTATTACACTCCCTTCTATTTTAATAAAGGCAGATTTAGCGGTTATAACACAACCTTAATACGAACGTTTGTTCGCTTTTTATTATAATGAATAATTGTCATCAGATCTAGAGGAAAAAGTAAAAAAATAGAACTTACTAGAAAACAGTGGTTGTGATTTAGTTTAATGGCCTGCCTTTAAATAATAGACGGGGCGCAAGATGAAGTAGAAACATTGAGGAAGAAATCCCCCGTAACAAAAAATTCGCATAGGAGGGTATTTAATGTTTCCTAAGGGTTCGTGTTATGACAAAACGAACACGCCGGCCCGAACAGGTTGAAAAATCTAGTAACTAAGAAAATAAATTTCAAAATGGGAAGGAGAATTTGTATGAACAATAAATTTATAGAAACGAATGAGGAATCCCTGGCCGCCTTAGTTAAGAAAGGGCTCAAGCCTGCTGATCATGAATTAGCAGACTCTAAAACACCTGCGTTTAAAGATAATCCCTTCAAATTAGGTGTTGCTTCCGGTGATCCTCTATCTGATAGTGTGGTGTTATGGACAAGGCTGGCACCGGAACCTCTAGCCGAGGATGGATTGGGAGGAATGCCAAATCGCAAAGTACCTGTTCAATGGGAGGTAGCTGAGGATCAGAATTTTAGATACGTAGTAAAACAGGGGTTGTCCCTGGCTCTGCCGGAGCTGGCTCACTCGGTGCATGTTGAACTGGATGGACTTGAGCCAAAGCGGTATTATTATTATCGCTTCAAGGTAGGTTCGGAATTTAGTCCTGTTGGCAGGACGAAGACAGCTCCTCCAGTAGGTGCTTCCATTCCTTCACTTTCCTTTGCTGTTGCGTCCTGTCAGGCCTGGTATCATGGCTACTACACTGCGTATAAACATATGACGGCAGAGGAGCTGGATTTCGTCCTTTTCTCGGGTGATTATATTTATGAGTATGCGATAAACTCTAATAACCTAGTTCGACCTGTCAGACTTTCAAATGCACATAACGTCAAGACAGTAACCCTTGATCAATACCGTCTTAGATACTCACTCTTCAAAACAGATCCTGATCTCCAAGCTGCTCATGCTGCTTTCCCTTGGGTTCTAACATGGGATGATCATGAGGTCGAGAACAACTATGCAGATGAAGATTCACAGTATGGAGCTTTCACCTATCAGTTTCTACAACAACGTGCCGATGCCTACCAGGCCTATTATGAGAATCTTCCCCTTAGGAGCACGGCAATCCCTGATGGTCCAGATATGCGTATGTACCGTAAGCTCACATACGGGGACCTTGCCGAATTCAATGTACTGGATACGAGGCAGTATCGGGATGATTATTCTTCAGTAATTGTCAGCGGGCCAGAAGCAAACGTGCGTCTCGATCCGGACCGTACCATCCTTGGGGATGAGCAGGAACAATGGTTGATAAATAATTTAAGGAATTCACAAGCAACATGGAATGTCCTAGCTCAACAGGTTGTTATGGCAGAAATTGATCGTGATACGGGTTCAGGAGAGTCCTACAGCATGGATCAATGGGATGGATTTGTGGCAGATCGTGAGCGTATTTTCTCAGCTTTCAAGGAATATAAAGTTCAGAATCCGGTCGTCCTATCTGCTGATATACACCGACATGTAGCTGCAAATCTTAAGGAGGATTTCAAGGATCCGGACTCAGCTAGTATTGGTACAGAGTTTGTCGCGACATCGATCGCCTCAGATAAAGATGGTTCAGAAACGGACGGGTATGGACCCGTCTGGTTAGGAAATGATCACGTGAAACTTTACAACGCACAGCGTGGATATGTTCGCTGCCACGTTACACCGGAAGAGTGGAGAACCGACCACCTTATTGTCCCTTATATCACCAGTCCAGGTGCACCGATTCGTACACGTGCCAGTTTTGTTGTCCGAAATGGAAATCCAGAATTACAGGAGGTGAGTACCGAAACTAATGTGAAAAATGAAAAAACACACGTATAATAAGTGTAATAACCTAAAATAGCCGTGCAGATCTCGATAGTTAGCTATAACTTCGAAAAAGGCCAGCAGCTCGAGTTTAAAGGCATTAAGCTGCTGGCCCCTTATTTCCTATAGTAAATTAGCAAAATAATGGATAGGAGATTTACTACATGTTATTGAATACTACATAAGGATAGAATTACAGGGGGTGAGTATATGTCACAGAAACTTGCTATTGTTATTCTTCACGGAGCTGGTACCCCGGAAGAGAACTTTGCAGAAGAAATGATCGGAAAAATCCATAAAGGCTTCGCAAAAAAACTCAAAGTTGAAAATCCTGGTCAAGAGTTGGTGTTTCAACCTGTATATTGGTCTTCCATATTTGAAACAGAACAAAATAGACTCTGGGAAAGACTTCAAAAGGATGCTGATCTAGATTACGTTCGACTGCGCCGTTTTGCTGTTGAGTTTCTGGCAGATGCTGTCGCCTACCAACCAACATCTGTAGCGGACAGTAACTACGATAAGGTACATGCTTTGCTGGCTCAGTCCTTGAATAAGTTACAAGAAAAGACAGGACCAAACGCACCGTTGTGCGTGATTAGCCATAGTCTTGGTTCGATAGTGGCGAGTAATTATTTCTATGATTTACAATTTAAGCATGAAAATATAGGGACTCATACAAGAAGAAATACAAGTAATACAGCATTAGAACAGGGGAAAACGCTAGCATTATTTTATACAATGGGAAGTCCGATGGCTTTGTGGTCTTTGCGCTTTATTGACTTTGGCTTTCCTATCAATGTCCCATCCCAATTTATTAAAAAATACTACTCGAAACTTCAAGGCGAATGGCTTAATTTTTATGACAAAGATGACATTCTGGCGTACCCTTTAAAAGGATTAAACGATCATTACCAAACCTCCGTCACCAAAGATATCCAAGTTAATGCAGGCGGGCTCCTCACAAGCTGGACACCTTTTTCTCATAGCAAATACGACACCGACAATGATGTGATCACTTCGATCGTAGACGGACTAGTTAGAACGTGGAAGGAGGTCAATTTTTGAAAAGGGGTTTTAAAGGTTAGGAAGGAGTAGGTTTAATCGACTATCTGATATACCCGGTAAGTGGTTGTCAGTTAGTAAACCCTATTGCTATGTACATATCCAGTCATATTGCCTCCCTCTAGTGAGAGTAGAAACCTTCCTTAGATAAAGGATTGTTTACGACATGCACCGACTTCTAGAGGATATTGCTTAATTAGTGAAAGTCACACATTAAAACGTTGTTTGAATAGGCTAGATAATAATACAAAGGAATTACCTAAGTTTGGAAAAGAGGTATAGTATGATTCTATTATCGGGAACGCCTTTTCAACAAAGTGGGATGTGGCCGTCTGGAAGTATTGAAAGCATGATTATTCAAAGAATGAATGAGGATACGCTCGTTTACCCGTATTCATCTTTAGATGAATTATCGTTTGAACTTAAGTTGCGCAAAAACATCATATTAAGTGCAAAAGCCATGAACCAAAGTAGTGCTGAGTTCGCAATATTTGCAACATCCCGTTGCAATCCCGAGTACTGGCATTTGACTGATATCGGTGGGTTCCAGATGCGGCAGGATGTAAAGCCATCTGGCGCGATTCAGGACATTTATAAAAACAGCTCACAATATGCATTTGAATGTGCAGGGGCAATGATCATCATCTATTACCATGCAGTTTTAAATGTAATTGGCGAATTATCTTTTAATCAGTTATTCCCAAATATTCATATATACAGCTGGCATTCTGATCCTGATCTCGGGATACAAATCATTCGCACTGATGATTTTTTACCTGGCGATATTGTCTATTTTAATAACCCGGACTTTGATCCCAAGCTCTCTCAGTGGAGAGGAGAAAATGCTGTGGTTCTTGGGGATGGGACGTATTTTGGCCATGGGCTTGGGGTACGGACAGCTGAACAAATGATTCAGGCTCTTAATCAAAGGAGAAGGCCGGGTTCCAATCAATCGGCTTATCTGGAAAATGGAGTTAAAAGGCCAGCGTTTAAACACTTGGCAAGATTCTCGATGCCGTCACGAAACCATTCATTTATAAAATACCAGTATGTTATTGTCCCCCATAATGAAACCTCAATTTCATTTGAACGATATATGTTCTTATTAATTGCGGCTTATAATCATATGTGAAATAATCCAATTGAGAAGAAGCTGTTATGGAACAGCTTCTTCCTTTTACATATAGGGATTAAATACTCAATAAGTTTTTCAATAGTAAAGATGCATTGCTTAATGCTAATTCGTCCTTTTGGATTTCCCCGGGTTTTACAGCATTGCCTATCACATATCCTTCAAAAGACATCTCAAAAAAATCACAAATGTATTGGAATTGCTGGACAAGTGGTAATCCTTTAATGTGAGGCGAATCTCCACCAACTGCAATGACGTAAACCTTTTTCCCTTTCATACAATCTCTGAAATGCGCATAGTTCTTTTCCCTAACCGTTTGTGACCACCGATCAATGAAGTTCTTCATGACTCCTGACATACTGTACCAATAAATCGGTGTTGAAAAAATTAATACATCATGACTTAGCATGATATCGGTAATTTGATTATTATCATCATTAATCACCTTGAATCCATCTTCAGAATGACGCTCATCTTTTATTGGTTCAATGATACAATCTCTTAAATAGATGTGAGTGACGTTTTCCTTAGGTACGGCTTGATGTGTTAAATATTCAGTGTTTCCATTGGCACGAGTCGATCCATGAATGACTGCTATGCTCATTTGACATCCTCCTTGTCGTTTTGATACTTCTACATTACAATATAATCAATCATCATTACAGATGATGATTTCGATTGGAGTAATCGGTCATACCGATTTAGGAGAGGTAAGTATGGAAATTAAACAATTACGGACTTTTCAAGCAGCTAGTAAGAACTTAAATTTTACGCAAACATCGAAAGAACTCAATTATGCTCAATCAAGTGTAACCGCACAAATTAAAGCGCTAGAGCTTGAACTTGGAACAACCCTCTTTGAAAGATTAGGGAAACGCCTTTTATTAACAGAAGCAGGAAGACAATTTAAGTCATATGCTGACAACATTATTTTATTATCAGAGGAAGCAAAATTTTCCTTGAATGCTAGAGAGCAAGCAGGCAGTCTTGTCATTGGTGCCCAAGAAAGCCAATGTACCTATCGTCTTCCCCCGTTGTTAAAAAAGTTTAAACAAAAGTATCCCCTGGTCAAACTGATATTTAAGCCAGCCCATTCAGATGAACGAGCAAGAGAACAACTGCTGCAAGGTCAGCTGGATCTAGCATTTATCATGGATACAGAGAAGCCCGAACAGTTTTTACATATCGAACCTTTAATCGAAGAAGAACTTAAATTAGTGGCTTCATCAAGTAACCCTTTAGGTAATAAATCAAGAGTTCTACCTGAACACATTAAGAATGAAACCCTGCTGCTGACTGAGACCGGATGTTCTTATCGTACTTTATTTGAACGGTGTCTCCATGGAGAGGGTGTTTATCCTGCTAATATTTTTGAATTTGGAAGTATTGAAGCCATTAAACAGTGTGTTATAGCTGATTTAGGTATAGCTCTATTGCCTGAAATGACTATGTTATCGGAATTAAAAGAAGGGAAGGTTAAGGAACTCAATTGGGGAACAGATATGGCCCAAATACAGACTAAAATGGCATGGCATAAGGATAAATGGATAACTCCCCCTTTAGAGGCTTTTATAAAGCTAACAAGAGGGGTATTTAATTATTCCCCGGACGGTGAATGGTCTTAAGGTAAACGGCAAGCCAAAAAGTTTGATAGGAAATGTTGGAGCGACGTCATAGTTTCATGACAGACATGACATAATTAGATTTATCCAAAGATACATAGGGAGTGGGAGCATGAACTTTGTAGCAATAGATTTCGAAACAGCGAACACTTCTAGGTCTAGTGTTTGTTCGATTGGCCTAGTAGAATACGCAGATGGAGAACTTGTTGATGAATATTATAAGCTAGTAAAGCCGCGGCGAAACTTTTTCAATGGCATCAACACGAGCATCCACGGAATAACAGAAGAAGATGTCACAAACGAGAAGGAATTTAACCAACTATGGGAAGAGGAATTAAGAGGGAAGCTGGACGGTAAACTGGTCGTTGCCCATAATGCCAGTTTTGACATGAGCGTTCTTCGCAATGTGTTGGATGAATACCGATTACCATATCCGAATTTGACATACAATTGTACGGTAAACATTGCAAAGAAGACCTGGTTACACCTAGGTAGCTATAATTTAAAATCCCTTTCGCAATACTTAAATATCCAGCTTGATCATCACCATGCCTTGGAAGATGCCCAGGCATCAGCCATTGTACTATTAAAAGCCTGTGAATATCACGCAGCGTCGAATATAAATGAACTAATTGATAAAACAAAAACGACTAATGGTGCTATTTTTCCCTCTGGCTACAGGCCAGCACGTCTTGATAAGAAAAAAAGAACGGCCTCTGCCAAGGACCTAATTGCAGCAACCACAGAGTTTGATCAAACCCACCCATTCTATCAGTCAACCTTCGTCTTCACAGGTACATTGGAATCACTCAAAAGGAAGGATGCCATGCAACGTGTCCTTAATCTTGGAGGGTTCTGTAGTAATTCTGTTCATACAAGCACAAATTATTTAGTGATGGGAAGTCAAGACTACACTAGATATAAGGACGGTAAGAAAAGCAGTAAATTGAAAAAGGTGGAGCTATTGATTGAACAGGGGTATGAGATTGAAATAATGGCTGAAGATAAATTCTTAACCATATTAAATGGTAATTAGGTGTTTACTTGAAAAAGTTAGAGCTTATTACTTGGGGCCATTTATACAATAACTGCAATAACGTTTTATTTCGTAATTGGTAATTTTTATACGATTTACCAGTGTAACGATCATTTAAGGAATAGGTGCTTGTATGCTGGTATAGAGCTTCAATAGTCGGTGGTGTAGGGTATTACTTAGAAAAACATCTTATGTATTGTTGATTTTTCTTATGGGTTTAATCCTGCAGTTGGTTTTATATGGGTCAAGGAGTTGGGGCAACATCGTTGGTATTGCGCAAAATAGCACCTTTTGTCTAATGATAGTAAGCAGTCTTGTTTATCTAGTAGTGGGGAGAAGAAAGAGTAAAGAAAGGAATTACGCGTAAGTAAATTGAAGTAAAGGGGTGAAAGATAGAATAATATTTTTTTGGATATATTGCTAAAATAAAGGAGAATATATGAGCATCGAGAGTATTATTTCGGAACTAGTTAACAAAGGGGTAATCGATTCAAACTATGAAGAATATAAACCTTTAGTTGGCGGTACCTCAAGCCACTTGGGTGTTTTTCGTTATAGTGACGATACTAAGTTTGTTCTCAAGGTAAATGAACGAGAGGTTATAAAAGAAGAGGCTAATTTCCTAAATTATTATAGTAACATTCTTTTATTACCTAGGGTTCTTTATGTTGAACCATCATATGAATACATACTGTACTCCTTTATTGAAGGAGATACGAGTTATCCAAGGGAGAATAAGTCAGGAATTCTAAAGGAACTTGTGCGACGATTCATTAATCATTACGAGCCTGTTTCTTATTTTAAAGGACGGGGTTGGGCAGATGACCTATCGGTTACCTGGCAGGAGTTTCTTTTAGGCGAGTTCTATGAAGCCAAAAAGATTCTTGACTCAACTCTTGGTGAAAAGGAGTTTAATATTGTGCTTAGGCTAATCAATAACTCCAAAATGAGCCATATGGATAGACAACCCTTTCTTTTACATGGGGATTGTGGAGTTCATAATCTTTTGTTCAAGGAGAATAAGTTATGTGGTGTAATTGACCCGACGCCAATGATTGGAGATCCTCTTTTTGATTTAGTTTATGCCTACTGCTCTTCTCCGGATGATTTAACCATTGAAACGATAACATCAGCAACGGAACTGCTAGTTTCTAATACCAAAAGCAAGGAATGTATCTATGAAGAAGTACTTGTTGGATTGTACCTAAGATTGGCTAGGTGTACTAAACATCACCCCAAGGATTTAAACGAATATTTGAAGGCCTGGAGATATTGGAAAGAAATTGTATATGGATAGAGATTAGATTAAACGTTACGTCTGTGCTGAACAATTGCTGAAAACTATACGGATGATACTTTTGTTGCTCCATAATTTTCTTAATCTACTACTTTGTGGAATAAGCGCATTAATAGTAGGTTGATTCTTTTTAGGAAAGTCACTTTGGCCAATTGTCTTTTTGATTATGACTATCACCTGGTTTCCATACCTATTGGATTTAGACTAACATTTCACTTCTTTCACTAATCTAATAATTTGCGGCTATTAACTTCAAATTAAGATCATCCGCAAATGGAATGATTGCATAAACTAAAATTCTGATTGTTCTATTAAAGGGGGCGCTTGTTGAACAAGGCGTCTTTATTTGAATTGGGATGCGTTTGCTACATAAATGCCTTGTCCCTTTCTTACTAGGGAGGTAAGCCTATAAGGTAACAAGGGGATCTGTAATGGAGTCTATAAATAACCCTCTAAAAAGTAAAGACGAGGGTCACACAGACGTTGCCACAGGACGTGGCGACCTTAGTTTGTGTTCCTTAAAATCGGACATTTACGATCAGTTAACCCCCTCGCTTAGCTTCTTATTTTCATGACGATACCTTTGGGGTTTTACTGACCGTTCATGCGGGATAAAATACTACCTAAACCCCACTGAAGTTTCACTTTATCATTTGGAGACTTTTTGAACATCCTCCTATAAATGGAGTCTTTATAATATTTGTTGGGTTCTATGACTAGCCTATGGATTTTTCCTGTTTCCCTACGTGGTTGCATTTTGTTAGAGGATTGTCTAGAAAGAGATGATCAGTAGGGAAATACGGCTTAGTCCTGTTAGTAATGAGAGTTATAGCAGGGCTTAGCGGTTGGTTAATAGGATTTATTCTATTAAGTGATTTTTTATTACATATTCCACAAAAGAGAAATAGATGAAGCTGATATAGTGATCTCTGATTATCTCTTTGTACCAGAAAGGCAATCAGCCACCCATTGGGAAATTGCTAGAATGAGATGTCAGCTCCACTTACTTGCTATAGGCATGAGTTTGTCTCAAAAACCATTCGTAAGGCTCATGATTGAGAGTTGATGAATATGCTAACCTATAAGTGACTAATGGTCAGTATAGGAACTTATGGGTCAAAATTCAGTGTTGCACTCCCTCAAAGAGAATCTGAAGCGATATTTGACGCGTGCAATGTTGAAAAAGGAGGTTTTACGATGGAAAAATATGCGATCATTAATCAAGAAACATGTATTGGATGTGGGAATTGTGAGGGACTAGCTCCAGACATTTTCGATTTAGATGAAGGTGGATTAGCGTTTGTGAAATTAGATCAGAATCGGGGAACCATTCCTATACCGGAAAATAAGGTTGATAATTTGGAAGAAGCCGTAGTGGAGTGTCCCACAGATTCAATCAAGGTAGCCGATCAGCCTTTTAACAATGGATGAGGTAATCGCTGGTCATCAGGTTAGGGTAATACTATATCCAAACTTTGAAGGGAGCTAAAGATCTTTATGAATAAAGAAGTAATTTCACTGAAAGAAGTCAAAAATTTTCAGACACGGTCAGAAGAATTTTTTCCACTTAATTGGTATGAAGAAATGCTCAATCATACTCCTGTTTATTTCCATGAGGAAACGGATACATGGCATGTCTTTAAGTATGAGGACGTTCAACAAGTTTTAAGTAACTATGAATTCTTTACAACTGAAGGGTCTAGAACCGCCATTTCCGTAGGAGCTAATAATAAAGAAGGAACGGCTCCTGATAAAGTCAACCTTGTAAGTGTAGATCCCCCGCAACATAGAAAGAAACGTTCCTTATTTGCCGCGGCTTTTACACCCCGCAGTTTAAAAAATTGGGAACCCAGGATTCAACGGATTGTGACTGAGCTTGTTGAAGACATACAGGAAGATTCTACTGTTGATATCGTTCAAGCATTGGCAGGCCCTTTACCTAGTATGGTTATTGCAGAGTTATTTGGGGTTCCCCTAAAAGATCAATCTCAGTTTAAACATTGGGTGGATATCCTATTTCAACCTTATGACGAAGAAAATGAGGAAGAAATTGAACAAAGAAAACAAACAGCAGCCAAAGAATATTACCAATACCTCTACCCCATCGTGGTTCAAAAAAGATCCAATCCATCTGAAGATATTATTTCGGACTTAATAAGAGTTGAAGTAGATGGTGAAACATTTACTGATGATGAAATTGTACGATCATCCATGTTGCTTTTAGGTGCAGGCGTTGAAACGACCAGTCATGCGCTGGCAAATACTTTTTATTCATTGCTTTATGATGATCCAAGCCTATATGAAGAACTTCGAAATGATTTAGATTTGGTTCCAAATGCTGTAGAAGAAATGCTTCGCTATCGTTTCCAGATTTCAAAGAGAGACCGTACCGTTAAACAAGACAATGATTTATTAGGTCCTGATCTTAAGGAAGGGGATGTAGTCGTTGCATGGATGAGTGCGGCCAATATGGATAAAGATATGTTTGACGATCCCTTCTCACTCAATATTCATCGTTCAAACAATAAAAAGCATTTGACATTCGGAAAAGGCCCGCACTTTTGTCTGGGTGCACCTTTGGCACGATTAGAATTAACGTTTGCCTTAAAGACATTTTTACAAAGATTTTCTCGTATCGAACCCGTGGAATCCTTTGATTTGGAGAAAAGTTTAACCGAGTCAGCTCCAGGTCAGTCCTTAACTCATCTTCCAATAAAAGTGTATAAATAGCACGACAATCACAAAAGGCAAAGGTGAAGTCACAGCTTCGCCTTTGCCCTTTGACCAAATACTTCATTGCTTCTAATTCATCTGTAGACTGTCGGCAAGCTTTACCCTTGTCTCCTTTAGCGAATCAATCGGTTCAAGGTTATGAAGCATTCCCTTTAGAATAGCGGTTCTCGGTTTCATGTTCATCAGTTCCTGTTCCATGATGGTCAGGGACTGAACCGCTTCGTCTTTTTGTACTTCAAGGATCGACTGGGTTTTTAGTTGGTTCTTCATTAGCTTAATCAATTCAAAAGGATGGACCTTTTCTTCATTAGCTTCTTCTAAGTATAAAGACCATAAATTTTCGTTCATTAATGGTTCAACATCATTATCCAATAGCCCTTTGATCATAAAGTCAATTTGTGTCATTAAAAACCGAACGACTTTTTTAATAGGTAAAGGAAACTGCTTCAAGACGATCAGTTCCATGTATTGTTTGATCATTCCTATGAACAAAAACGCCCCATCGGCTCCGTAGGGTTTAATTTGATTTCCATAGATTTTGATTAAATATTGCTCAAACCATCTAACCTGAGCAATATTTTGTTGATGCAAATAGTGATAAATATTCTGATCCGACAGACCCGAAAGTTCCTGTTCTTGTAGTCTATAGAACTCTTGATTTTCAATATAATGGCCTAATTTGATTTCAATTTCTTTCATGAATTTCTCTGTTGTAGACAAAGAAGTATCTTCCTCAATAAGCATAATTTGATCTTCAATATATTGAAAATAATATTGAAGAATATTTAAAAGCAAATCCTCCTTTGACTTAAAGTACACATACAGACTCCCCTTAGAAATGCCGCAAATATCAGCGATTTCCTGCATAGATGTCCGATTGTAACTTTTGGAAGAGAAAAGCCTCATTGCCGTTATTAAAATGTGTCTTTCTTTATCAGAATCTTTCCTTCTCATTGGAATCCCACCTTGTACGATTGCCTAAATCACGGTTATGATGAGCCATAGATTTGTTGAATCCATCATAACACATAGCTTTTTAGATAAGAAAAATGTTCATCAGTACTGAAAACAGTCTGATACTAAGAACGGGCGCCTTTATGGAATATTAGTGCAAACTTAACCTCCCACTGTACATGATCTCATCAAAATCATGTACAGCGGGAGGTTCTAATATATTGCTATAATAAACACATCATTCAGGTATCTCAATAATAATTTCCTTTCGTTCGCCTCCCTTCTTGCTGACTCTCCAGTATTCATAATCCGGATGACCACCGGCAAAATTCTGGTCGACCGTGACCAGTAATTCTTCGCCATTAGGGAAGAAGGCAGGTTCTGTGACGTGCTCTTGGAAGTTTGTAACCTGTTCAACATTTTCCCCGTTCGCTTTCATTGTGAAGACTTCATATTGAAAGGTTCCATTGTCTGATGTTGTGGCCACGTCCGAAAAGACGATCGTACTCCCATCTGGGGAGAGGGCGGGGGAACCGGCAATCGGTTTATCCCCAGCACCTGATTCGTACTCGGGCCCTGGCATAATCGTCTCCACTTTCTTATTTTTTAAATTCAGTCGTTGTATGATGTCTTCTCCGTTATAGAGGGAATACATTAAGTACTTTCCATCGTCTGTGACTTGCAAGGATGATAGGCTATAGAGATTAAATGTGGTGATGCGTTCGGTTTCATAGGTGTCGAAATTCATTTTATGGATGTCATAATTCTGAGGATGTACCCCATCACCATTGTAATTCTCTTCGTAGCCACCAGCTTTTATGATCATCAGGAGGGCTTTGCATTTGATCCAAGATTCGATTTACATGCTTCTCCATACGATTCATGATAAGTCCTCCGACGTTTTCATAATCAGTTCATTCACACTCTTCCATTGGTCAAGCTTCTGATTAAGGACGGTGCGCCCTTCGTCGGTGATTTTGTAGTATTTCCTTCGTCCACTGGTTGTTTCTGACCAATACGAAGTTAACCATTCCTTTTTCTCCAATCTCTTTAATGCTGGATAGAGAGTTCCTTCACTCATGTTGTAAAGGTTTTTGCTCTGTTCTTTTAAGTGCTTGACGATTTCATAGCCATACATATCATGCTTTGAAACTAACCCTAGCATTAGAATATCGATGCTGCCTTTCATGATTTCTCGGTCCATGGTTTCACACCCTTACCAATATTTGTTGTGTACATTGTATAACGATGTACATCGTATAGCAAGGTTTAATGGGTGAATTGCCCAATTATTTTTCGTAGTTGTGATTTGAACAGATTCGTCAGTCTCTTGGTTGGTTCTGAGGTCTATCTAAAAAAGAAGGCCCTCGTATAAGCTTAGCTATTGGTAAACAGTCCATCTTTTTTTAATTCTGGCTATCTTAAAGTATTCCTTCAACATCTTTCACACTTATAGGCGAAAATACATATTATTTGCATAAAGAGGTGGTGAAGGATGAAGGAAAAAGATGTGAATATAGAACACGATCCTTTTGCAATCGAACAAGAAGAATGGAAAAAAAGACAAATAAGAGGTCGGTTTAAACAAATACTTACCATATCATCGCCGATTTTCATCTTAATTTTATGGGAGTTTTTATCTAGAACTGGCTTAGTCGATGCGAGGTTTTTTCCACCGCCAACAGAAATAGTTGGAACGTTTGTGACAATGACAACGAGTGGCGAATTATTTAACCATATTGGAATTTCGTTATTTAGAATATTCGCTGGATTTTTACTGGGTGTGATCCCTGGAGTCGTACTTGGTCTGTTAATGGGCTTATACTCACCACTGCGGCATTTCTTTTCTCCGCTCGTGATGGCTCTCATGCCTATTCCAACGTTGGCGTTATTACCAATTATTTTAATCATATTTGGGATTGGTGAAACTTCCAAAATTGTAACGATTGCGGGAAGTGTGTTTTTTCCAGTTGTGATTAATACGGTAGCCGGGGTTATCAATATAGATCGAATTTATTTGGATGTGGCAAAAAATTATGGGGCAAACTCTAAGGATTTTTTCTTTAAAATTGCTTTGCCTGGATCCCTTCCTGTAATGATTGAAGGAATTCAAATGGGGCAGGCCATTGCACTGCTGACGATTGTCGCAGCGGAAATGATGGGGGCTAATTCTGGTATAGGCTACTTAATTTGGACCTCATACAGTGCCTTTTTATTAAAAGAAATGTATGTGGGGCTTGTGCTCATTTCGTTTTTCGGCTATCTGTTTTCACTTGTTTTAAGAGGATTTCAGAAGAAGCTGCTGCCATGGAGGTAGCTGATGGGAGGGGAGCTATTCAATGGATGAAAAGCCTAAAATTTCGATTCAAAATTTGACGAAAGCCTTTTATAAGAAAGACAGTAGTGTGACAGCTCTAGAGGATATCAACATAGATATTAAGGATGGAGAATTTGTCTGTTTGATTGGGCCTAGTGGGTGTGGGAAGACGACGTTACTGCGTATTCTGGCGGGGTTGGAAAAACCAAGTATCGGTGCATTTAAGATCGCACAAGGAAAAAAAGATCGGCCGCTACAATCAATGGTCTTTCAGGAGCGAGGGGTTATCCCATGGTTAACGGTAGAAGAAAATGTGGCCTTTGGTCTCAAGATGAGGCATTTACCTAAGCCTATTGTAAAGGAACGAACCGCTTATTATTTAACAAAAGTCGGCCTTGATAAATTTGCAAAACTTTATCCCAAGGAGTTATCAGGGGGATGAAACAGCGGGTAAGTATTGCCAGGGCCTTTGCAAATGATCCGGAAATTTTATTAATGGATGAACCCTTTGGTGCACTCGATGAGCAAAATAAATTTATTCTGCAGGAAGAATTATTAAATATTTGGTCAGAAACAAAGAAGACAGTTCTTTTTATTACACACAGCATTGATGAAGCTTTGTTACTTAGTGACAGAATTTTATTGATGAGCTCCCAGCCTGGCAAAATTATTGATGAAAAAGTGATAGATTTACCAAGGCCAAGAAATATGGAGCAAGTGCGTGCAGATCCAACTATGGCCGACAACTTTGTGGAAATTTGGAATCACCTGCACGATGAGGTGCAAGGATCAAGACTTTAGGAAGGTAAGAGAGGGGTTCCACTATGAGGAAATTGAATATCTTATATTTCATTCCGTTGTTATTGTTCATTCTTGTAATAGGTGGTTGTTCATCAGGTCAGTCGGATAAAACTGACGATAATGGTAATGCTGGTGATGAGGGAATCAATGAGGTAAGTAAGGATAATCCTTCAGGTGATTTGGCACCACTTGACGAAACGGCGTCCGTCGTGATTGCTGAGGATGGGTCGGCATCAGGAGCGGGTTTTTATATTGCTAAAGAAAAAGGTTACTTTGAGGATTACAATATTGAAGTGGAGTTCGCTCAATTCTCAAACAGTGATGATATGCTCCCTGCCTTAGCCTCTGGTGAAGTGGATATTGCAGGAGGGGTTTCGACAGCATCCTTTTTCAATGCGATCGCTCAAGGAATTGACGTCAAAATTATTGCTGATAAAGGGCACAATATAAAAGGAGATTCTTACTTCTCTTTTGTCATTAGTAAAGAATTGGAGGACGAAATAAAGGAGTATGCTGATTTTAAAGGTAAAAGCATAGCGGTCTCCACCAAGAACGCGGTTGATGAGTATATTTTCCACAAAATGTTAAACCATGCAGGGTTAACAGAAGAGGATGTCGAGTTTGTGCTCATGTCTGATTTTGGAAACATGTTAGCATCAGTTGGCAACGGTTCGGTTGATGCCGCCCTTCAAATTGAGCCATTAATTACGCAAGGTAGTCAACAAGGGATCCATACCCGCTTTGGTAACACAACGGACTATGCACCAGAGGCTCAGATCGCCATGGTACTTGGATCACCTAAATTTATAACGGAAGAAAAAAACATTTCCTTACGATTCATGGCTGCTTATTTAAAAGGGGTCCGCGACTATAATGACGCCTTTATAAAAGGGGAAGGCAAGGATGAAGTGATCCAGATCATGACTGAATACACAGCATTAAAGGATCCTGAATTGTGGGAGAATGTTGCTGTTACAGGATTAAATCCTAATGGTGAAATGTTCGTCGATGATATTAAGAGTCAGTATCAAATGTATAAGGACAACGGAGCGATCAGCGGCGAGTTTGATTTTGAAAAAGCCATTGATACGTCGGTAACAGAAAAGGCAGTGGAGATACTTGGAGAATATGAATAATATTCCAAAATAATATTTATAGTTGGAAAGGAGAGGCAAAATATTATCTATTGCCTCTTTTATTTGTTTAAAATAGTGGTATTGTTTGTATTTTAAGTTTAGAAACTACCTTTAGCAAGGTGACAAGGATACTTTAATAGAAAGACAGCGTTCTTCATTTCGGAAAAAGACGAGGTAGGGACGTTTTTAAATTTGCTTGAAAATCAATTTTGACATAGAGGAGCAAGGTCAATGCTGCAAACATTTAATACACACCTACAAAAATTAATGCCGTATATCACACCAATCTCTGTCGTCATTGGTGTGATCTTTGCTGAGTGGCTTAGTTTGTATGTTTTTCTCGTGCCATGGATCTTTGCATTTATGACTTTTTCGGGGAGCCTTGGCTCTAACTTTCGTGATTTGAAGAATGTCCTGCGCAATCCTATGTCGATGTTTGTGTGCTTAATTGTTCTACATTTTATTATGCCGCTCATTGCGCTAGGGCGGGGGCGTTAGTATTTCCGAACGACACCTACACGACAATGGGGCTTGTCCTATCATTTGTCATTCCAACGGGGATTACCAGTTTAATTTGGGTTTCTATTCATAAAGGCAATGTCATGTTAACTCTGTCTATTATTCTAGTGGACACGTTACTTGCACCTTTCATTATTCCGTTGATGCTGCAATTATTAGTTGGAAGTGCAGTGGATATAGACAGCAGAGAAATTGTGACAGGGCTGTTGTGGATGATCGTCATTCCCTCACTAATAGGAATGTTTGTTAACCAATTTGTGAAAAAGGAGGTAACGAGATCACTTGAGTCTAACCTTGCCCCTTTTACTAAATTAGGGATAGGTACAGTTGTGGCTATTAATAGTTCAGCCGTTGCCCCTTTTTTAAAAAATATTGACGGAAAGTTACTGTTAATCGCCCTAACCGTGTTTGTTCTTGCAGTTTTGGCTTACACAATTGGTTATCTGTCAGGGAAGCTGATTAAATCAAACCAACGTACTGTAGTATCCCTCACGTTTAATAGTGGAATGAGGAATATTAGTGGGGGGGCGGTTATTGCGATCACCTATTTCCCAGCAGCTGCAGCTGTTCCGGTGATTGTAGGAATGTTGTTTCAACAAGTATTAGCCTCGTTTACAGGGAGCCTTATAAGTAAACTTTCGCTTCATTCCACAGGAAAAGAAGCAGAGGTATATTATTTAGAATAGAATAGAAGGTAGATTAGAGCTCAGGGCTTAGGTTCCTGAGCTTTTGTCTTGGGCGTCTTATCAAATCTGCACAACACTATAACTAGATCAGCTCTTAAAGGTACTATATTCATATAATGTTTCCCAACTCTAAATAGCAGGAATTTGCCCTTTTTTAAGGGAATTTATTATATAACCCTAAAAAAGGAGGAATTTTTATGAAGTTCAAAGTTTTAGCAACATTGTCGCTCGCCGCTTCTTTGACTATTTTGCCGAATGTTGGGGATATTTCTGCGGAAAGTCAGATCAAGGCACCGGAAAAGTCGAAGGAAGTGAACACACAGGTTGAAAAAGGGGATTATGTTAAAGGTGAAGTCATCGTCAAGTTCAAAGACAAAGGGAAGAGCTCTCAGCAGAAAGCGTTAAAAGGAATGAATGCAAAGATTGCTGCCGATGAGGATGCTGTCGATTCTAACTTTAAAGTTTTGGAAGTTGGTAATGTAGAAGCTGTAGTTAAAGCACTAAATAATAATCCGAATGTAGAGTATGCTGAGCCAAACTATAATTTCAGTGCAACCTGGACGCCGAATGACTATTATTACAGTAGTGTACAATATGGACCACAAAATACTTATACTTCATCTGCATGGGATTATGCAAGAGGAAGCAGCAATCAAGAGATTGCGATTATTGATTCAGGGGTCGACTACAATCACCCTGACTTGAATGATAAAACAATTCGAGGGTATGATTTTGTAGATGATGATAATTACCCAATGGATGAAAACAGCCATGGTACTCACGTTGCTGGTACAGCTGCTGCTGAAACAAATAATTCAACAGGGGTTGCAGGTATGGCGCCGAATACTAGTATTCTAGCCGTTCGTGCATTGGACGCGAATGGAAGCGGTTCTCTTGCAGATATTGCTGACGCTATTCGTTATTCAGCTGATTTCGGTGCTGAGGTTATTAATCTATCATTAGGTTGTAATTGTGATACGCAAACATTAGAAAACGCAGTGAATTATGCTTGGAATAGTGGTTCCGTAGTGATTGCCGCAGCTGGTAACAGTGGGGTGTCAACAACTTTTGAACCGGCTTCTTATGCAAATGCGATTGCTGTAGGTGCTGTTGACAGTAACGATCGCAAAGCCTCTTTTTCTAACTTTGGGACATGGGTAGATGTAACAGCTCCAGGTGTTCAAATTGCTTCAACTGTTCCGAATAATGGATACGCTTACAAATCCGGAACATCTATGGCCTCTCCTCACGTAGCCGGACTTGCAGGGCTGTTAGCGGGTCAAGGAAGAAGCAATTCTCAAATCCGTGCAGCGATTGAAAATACAGCTGACCCGATTAGTGGGACAGGGTATAACTTCGAACATGGTCGCATTAATTCATTAGATGCTGTAAGATATTAGAATCTAATAAAAGAGAAGCCCGGAACTATTGAGTTCCGGGCTTCTGTTATTTAGAAAAAGTTTAGTAGTACTATTCAAAAATGAAAAGGATCCTACTTAATCAGGAGAGTCCTTCATTTTTACCCAACATTCACTTATATGGGAATCTTATAGAAGTCCGCCTAGAAAGCCAACTTCATCTAGAAAGTTGTCTAAGGTAATATTTTCAGGCTCCTAATCAGCTTGTCCATAACACTGTCCGGGGTATACAGACTTAAAATGACTCATCTTAATACTTTTGTATTAATCTAATTGTTACGGTGCTACTATTTGTGTAGCCCGACAACCTAAAAAAGGAGAGAAGCATATGGCTCTCTCCATTAGTAATAAGGATAGTAGGGGGAGTACGGTCGATAGTAAGGATAAAGAGCTAAACTTGCCAGGGCTGCCAGTGGAAAAGCCAGTCTTCTAAAGCGGCGTCCTCTTCGTCGTCCATAGCCATATCCGTAATCATTGAACTGTCTGCTTTCGACCTCATTGCCATTATCATCAACCATGACATCTTCACTGACTAGCACTGTTATCCCGTCATCATTTACATTCACAATGATCCCATCAATAGAAGCACCGTCTGAAAGTGTAATTAACACGTGATAGTACTTATACTTCTCACATTTGCTGTAGGTAGGTTTTTCGTGACCATGCCCATAGCCATACCCATACATGTTTCGATCTTCGGCCATTTGTCATCCTCCCTTTACAAAAACATGATACGCACCTAGTTTTAAAGTGTTACAAAATGTTGGATGAAGCCTTAATCCTTAAAATCTAATCCAGTTTTTAGTAAACTAATAATATCAATAAAGGTGAGGTGATTTTGTTGGAAAAGAAAGCACCGATTGATCTTGGTAACCGAATCCACTTAATTGACGGGTTTGACCTGGGCCTGCCTGGACGAACAGGTACATATGTATTGAAGGAGGAAGAATTAACTCTGGTCGAGACGGGGCCGAGTCCATCTGTTCCACATGTGCTTGAGGGACTAAAGGATCTAAATTTGGATCCTGTGGACGTGAAGTATATTATTTTAACGCATATTCATCTTGATCATGCTGGTGGGGCAGGATTGCTGTTGAATGCATGCCCGCAGGCACAGGTGATTGTTCACAAACGTGGAAGTCGTCATCTATCTGACCCTTCACGGCTGATTGCGGGGCACAGGCAGTCTATGGAGAGTCATTTAACGACTTGTTTGATCCGATTTTGCCAATTCCTGAAGATCGTTTGCTGATTAAAGAAGATGGCGATACGCTGACAATAGGGGCGGATTGTACACTCACATTCCTTGATACACCTGGTCATGCCAAGCACCATCTAGGCATCTATGATCCGGTGAGCAATGGCATTTT
This sequence comes from Halobacillus shinanisalinarum, assembly GCF_022919835.1. NCBI lineage: Bacteria > Bacillati > Bacillota > Bacilli > Caryophanales > Bacillaceae > Halobacillus > Halobacillus shinanisalinarum. The sequence goes on from NZ_CP095074.1 coordinate 2,709,165, forward strand.
TACAGGTGATACAATTGGCATTCGCTATCATCAAACAGAGGATCACGGTTTAACCTTTTATTTACCGTCGACGTCTCCTAACCAGTTTGATCCAGAGGCGATGCAGCAGTCGATGAGTCGGGTTAGAGATATGAATGTAGATCGTATTTATTTTGGTCACTTTGGTGAGTCGACGGAACCGGAACGGGTATTTATGCAAGTATCTGAATGGATTCCTGTTTTTGTTGCCGCAGCTGAAGAATCCTTTAAGAATGGTAATGGAGCGGAAGGTACACAACTTCGTTTACTTGAAGAAGTTTCGGGTTATCTGAGGGAACAAGGTATTCCTGATGATCACTCTGTTTACGAAATACTGAAGCTTGATTTTGAAGTGTGTGCGATGGGGTTGATGGATTATTTGGAGAAGATTAAATAAAGGGTTCTAGCAAAGCCATAGGAACGTAAAACACGTCTTCGCTCCTATGTGTGTAAATGGTTATGGTTCATGGTATAATGACTTAAAGAAAGATATATAATAAAAAAGGGTGCAGCTGTCACTGCAACCCCTTCGATAATGGTTCCCCCAGGGGATCAGCTATTCTGGAGAATAGACCTCACCCAATCAACTTTGGCGGTTAATAGGGAGGTCTATTTTTTATTGATCAATTTAATGATCAATGCGAGCAATGCAATCAAAAACGTTCCAAATGAAAATAAAACCATCAGAACTTCATACATGCTAATAGGCATCACCCCCTCGCTGACGTGGGGTTAGCCGACCACCCTAAAAGGAACATTATCTGTTCATTATTATATCATATTTGATGAGGCAAACCCACCTAAAAAGAACATACGTTCCCTTTAGCTAGATTATGAGTGATTAAAAGTAAGTTGCTTTACTAAAGATACTAAATGCCTATTGACGGTGTACAAAATAATGCCTTACGATTACCTTTAATTATCAAACTATATTCAGGAGGTTTTCATGAAATGAAAAAAGAAGTAGGTGCACTAATTTTACGGCTAACAGTAGGTGTCATTTTCTTTTTCCATGGACTAGCGAAGTTTCAAGGCGGAATTGAAAATACGGTAAATATGTTCGCTGATTTAGGTTTACCGGGAGTTCTAGCTTACGTTGTAGCCTTCGTTGAACTTATCGGAGGGGTTGCCTTAATCCTTGGTTTAGGGACGAGGGTTGTATCTTTGCTTCTCGCAGTGATTATGGTGGTTGCTATTCTTAAAGTAAAACTTACGAATGGATTGCTTGGTACGGGACAAGCGGCTGGTTTTGAATTGGATCTTACTCTCTTGGCCATGTCTACCTATCTCATAATAAATGGGAATACATTATTTTCGGTCGATCAAATCTTATCTAAGAAATCAAATGACCAAAAAGCAGTGGCATAACTTATATGGGGGCTTCTCTATTAACAGAAGTTCTCTCTTTTATTCAGTCGCGGTTATATTAAGTCTGACGTAGGAGCGGTCTCTAAAGTTTAATTGTTACTATTAGTGCATAAGTTTTACCATTTTAAATGGAGCTGTCCTGGATGGGCGGTTCCATTTTTTTGTAGCTTAAAAAACTATAAGTGTGTGTTCAAAAAGTTGACGAATGAGAACGTAGACAAGATCGTCACCTCCTGTGACAACGTCGATACGAGCGCGTCTTGTGCATCGCAAGAAGTTCGAGGCGGAAAGTTTTGAGGACCACAGGGTATGCCTTTCCTACGTGAGGACCGGAAAAACCGAGCAACGAAGAAATGCGCCGTTTATCATTTGGTGACTTTTTGAACATACACCATCTTGTTGATAAGGTAAGGTAAGAGCAAACCTGTATGCAAGCTGGTTTTAATGGAAACTATGAGTAACAACGGTTTTTACTTACTCGTTCATTTTTTAAGTAGGGAAGTGGGTAAAGTATATGTAACGTGCTAAACTTTCATATAAAGGTCAATCCCAGAGTTAGATATTTGACAAGAAGTCTATTATAATAAGGATATTGTGAAATGTTTCACTAATTATTTTACGTTAGGAGATAGTGAGAGCTATGAAACATTTGAGTAAAATGGCTTTCGGACAAAGAAATATGATTACGTTGCTAGTTGTCTCCGCTATATGTATCGGTGCGATGATTGTTGGACAAGCGTATTTCTTTGTGACTATTGTCGATCGAATTTACCTTGGTGGGCAATCATTTGAGGAGATTATTCCACTATTAGCCGGATTATTACTAGTGATCATTGTAAGAACGTTGCTTACACATATGAATGGCCGTACAGGTGTAAAAATAGCTTCTAAAGCAAAGCGAGAGTTCAGGGAATCGTTATTAAGTAAGTTTTCTAGAAACCCTATTCAGGCATCGTTGAAGGGACAGTCTGGGCAGAAGGTAAGCGTACTAATGGACGCGGTGGACGAAGTGGATCCATACTTTAGCAGTTATGTTCCACAGATTATTCAGTCAACGATTGTTCCGCTGATGATTTTAATCGTCGTGTTTACCCAACACCTTAATTCAGGATTAATTATTATTGTGACTGCCCCGTTTATTCCCTTTTTTATGATTGTCATTGGGATGAAAACGAAGGATAAGTCAGAGGAACAAATGGATAAGCTTGCTGCTTTTTCGGGACGATTTTTGGACACATTACAGGGGTTAACGACATTAAAATTGTTTGGGCGATCCGTTCGTCAAAAGGGGAAAATACGTGAAAGCAGTATCGACTTTCGAGAAGCGACGATGGAAGTGCTGAAGATTGCGTTCGTCTCCTCTTTTATGCTCGAACTAATTTCGATGTTAAGTATCGGATTGATTGCCCTTGAAGTCGCCATTCAGCTTGTTGTCTATGAAAGTATTAGCTTTTTTACAGCGTTCTTTATATTAGTGTTAGCCCCTGAGTTTTTTGCGGCATTAAAGGATTTAGGCAGTGCCTTTCATACAGGGCGAGGAAGTGCAGGGGCAGCGAAGAAAGTAACAAATGAATTGGAAGAACCTGAACAGGCGGTGCAATGGGGCGAGCAAGAATTGCAAAGCGCTGGCAAGCCTCCTGTAATTGAATTACGGAATTTAGCCTTTAGCTACGGGGAAGACCGTTTTACGTTAAATCATATTCAAACGAGCATCCCTGCTTACGGCCAAATTGCGATTGTCGGAAGGAGTGGGGCAGGAAAGACAACCTTGCTTCATATGATGGCTGGACTTGTAAACCCAACTGAAGGCGAGATAGCCGTTGAAGGTCAGCCTCTGTCTAGTTATAAAGAGCAAGAGTGGTTTGATCAGTTGAGTTATATTTCCCAGCATCCGTATTTATTTTCCGGAACGATTGCCGAAAATATTGCGATTGGCGGTAGAAACGAGGCTTCACGAGCTGAAATTGATGCAGCCGCAAACAAGGCTGGACTTTCTGATTTAGTTGAGAGACTTGCAAATGGGTTGAATACTTCCGTCGGTGAAGCAGGCCGTGGACTTTCCGGGGGTGAGCAGCAGCGGGTTGCGATTGCCAGAGCTTTTCTGAAACGACCATCTGTCATTCTATTTGATGAACCGACAACAGGGCTCGACCTGCAAACGGAGCGAATTTTACAAGAATCGATTAATGAATTGTCGAAAACCTCAACAGTAATTACAGTAGCACACAGGCTGCACACGATTAAACGGGCGGACAACATCCTATTTTTAGATCATGGCCAATTGGTTGGTCAGGGAACGCACGAAGACTTGATGCAATCCGTTTCAGAATACCGGAACATGGTGTCTGCACAGCAAGGAAGTGATGCATCATGAAGGATTTAGCTATTGTGATGAAACTTGTAATTAGAGAGAAAAGAGACATTCTTCTGTCTATCCTGTTCGGTTTTCTGGCAGGAATCACAGCTGTCGGCTTGTTTGGGGCTAGTGGCTATTTAGTGTCAAAAGCAGCCCTCACTCCGCCGCTGTACACTCTTATTGTTGTCGTATCTATCGTCAAATTGCTGGGGTTCGTAAGGGCAATCAGTCGTTATGCCGAACGCTATTTCTCCCACCGGGCTACGTTCACAATTTTAAGCCATTTGCGTGTTTCTTTTTATGAAAAATTGGAGCCGCTAGTGCCAAGCATTTTTCAAAAGTATCGAAGCGGGGATTTGCTTGCCAGAATCGTAGGAGATGTAGAGAGTCTGCAAAACTTCTTTCTACGCGTGTTTTACCCGCCGATCGTGCTCGTGATCGTCTTCCTAAGTACGATCGTATTTACCGTTTTTTATTCTGTTTCTATCGCGCTCGTTCTCCTTGGCGGGCTACTGATTACAGGGTTTGTTGTGCCATATTTATTTGCTCTTAGGCAGAGGAGCATAGACGCGCAAGTTCGTGAAGAACGCGGAAGCTTATCAACGGAATCGACAGAGCTCTTGTATGGTTTTAGGGACTTGAAAATTTATCAAAAACTTGTGGAGAAAGAGGCACAGTTAAAGCGATCTTCAGGTCATTACATTCAGGAGCAGGAAAAAGAGGGGATTCACGCCTCGTTTAGTCATGCAATGAATACAATGGTGTCGTTAATTGTATCCTGGATTGTACTGGCCCTGGGCGTTTACCTCGTCACAGAAGGACAATTGGATGGCATTTTCCTCGCGATGCTCGTAATGATTTCATTAACCGTTTTTGAAAATACGACGCCAATGGCTGTATTTCCGCTTCACTTAGAAGATAGCCGCCGTGCATCGAATCGCCTTTTCTCAGTTGTTCGGAATCATGATGGAGTCGCTAAACAGACAAGTTCTATTCAGCTTCAAGGGGGAGAAGCTTATTCCATTGATATGCAGGATGTGAACTTCACGTTTCCTAGGGAAGCAAGACCAGCCCTGGAAAATGTGAATTTGCAATTGCCTGCAGGGTCAAAAACGGCGATCGTCGGTCCTAGTGGGTCCGGCAAATCAACGTTGCTGCAGCTTTTGTTAAAAGTACAGACAGTCGATTCCGGTGAGATCAGGATAGGGGAAACACCTCTTGCATCGGTTGAACAAGAAAGCCTTTGGCAAAACACGAATGTTATCTTGCAAGAGAACCATTTTTTCTACGGTACGATTAAAGAAAACTTGTTGATTGCGCGAGACGATTTGGTAGACGAACAGTTAGAGGCAGCTCTTGCTAAAGTGGATTTAGATCACTTTAATTTATCAGATCCTGTGTTGGAAAAAGGTGCGAATCTCTCTGGCGGGGAGAAACAGCGCTTAGCTATGGTACGGGCAATGCTCAAGGCAGAGCGTTTGTGGATCTTAGATGAACCAACTTCCTCTGTTGATGCACTGACAGAAACAGCGATTTATCGGCATTTATTTGAGCAAGCCAAGGAAGAAACGCTTATCCTTGTCAGCCATCGTCTCACAGGTCTTGAAAAAATGGATAAGATTGTTGTCATCGAGAATGGGAATATTATGGAAGAGGGGACTTTTGACGAGTTGATGGAAAAGCGGGGGTACTTTTATGAGATGAAGCAGATTGAGAAGAGTGTTTTTATGTAGAAAAATGCAGTTCGCGGGCAAATCTGCATATTAGCGGCTAATATAGATTTTATAGTGGCGAAACCTCGATTTTCGTGCTGGTAAAATTAGACCTACGAGTAACGTCAAAACTAGATTTCGTGCAATGATCGAAATTTACGTGCAAATAACTAGCGAAGCCACAGGTGATCTTCCAAACCTGTGGCTTTTCGCGCAGCTATTTAACAAAAGAGGAGTCTAATGGGAGAGAATCGCCTGGTTCTAGGACAGGAACCTCGACTTCAGCGGTATCAGGATATTTAATTCCAGCCCCGGTGTTAAGTACAACGACTTGTTCATCTTTCTCAATCCATTTTTGCTCCCTTAACTTGCGAGCAGCTAGAAAGGTAGCAGCACCTTCCGGACATACGAAGGATCCTTCAAGGCTGGCGACCCGCTTTTGCTCTACAAGGATCGCTTCCTCCTCAACGGCGATCGCACATCCCTCTGTTTCATAGAGGGCATCGAGAATGAGAAAGTCGCCGATTGCTTTGGGAACGTTAATCCCGAACGCTTGGGTTTGTGAGTTTTCCCAAAAGATAGATTCTGTTTTCCTCTGTTTCCAGGCTTCCACAATCGGCGCACAGCCTTCTGCTTGTACAGCGACGAGCCGGGGCAGCTTTTGGCCTTCTAACCAACCGAGGGCCTGCAGCTCCTGTAATGCTTTATAAATACCGATGAGTCCAACGCCACCTCCCGTTGGATAAAGGATTACATCAGGCAGCTTCCAGTTGAGCTGTTCAGCGATTTCCAGTCCCATCGTTTTTTTACCTTCAATACGATAAGGCTCTTTCAATGTAGAGACATCGTACAAGCCGTGCTTCTGTACAGCTTCACCTACCATTTTTCCAGCATCACTGATCAATCCGTTTACTAGAAAAAGATTTGCCCCGGATAAAGCACATTCACTTCTCGTGATCGATGGAGCATCGACAGGCATGACAATGGTTGAGCTCATGTTGGCCCTCGCTGCATAGAGGGACCAAGCTGCTCCAGCATTCCCGTTCGTCGGCATTGCAAGGGATTTGACACCTAACTCTTTCGCTTTTGATACGCCAACGGCAGCTCCTCTTGCTTTAAACGCGCCGGTAGGGATAATGCCTTCATCTTTCATTATAAGGTGGGGGAGATCCATATCTTCGCCCAGAGCTGGCATGGGGAGGAGCGGTGTCATGCCTTCGCCCATCGTTGTAACGTGTTCCTCCGATTGGACGGGAAGCAGCTCGTGATAACGCCAAAGATCCGGTTTTCTCTGTGCTAGATCAGCAGGATTCCAGTCTTTCGCCAATTGATCTAGATCGTATTCCACAAGCAGTGGAGCACCGCAATCACATAGGTGATGAATCGCTTCCTTGGCATAGGTTTGCAAACATTTCGGACAGTATAAGTGAGAGATATAACTATAATTCAATGGGAATGCCTCCTGTATGAATAAGTTGCTTTCATATTATCATAGTATTTGGAAAATATTTATGAAAAAGGGTGTCTGCTATTTTTTTGAAACGAAAAGGGGGGCAACCCCGTAGTAAAGATAGCAACAAAATTCATACTTAGGAGAGAATATAATGACAGGAATATTTTTAACTGCTTTACTTCCATTTTTATTGTTTTTCTTATTAACGATCATTGCCGCCGTGCAAAATAAGACGAAATCAAGGGGGATCCTTCAAGGTTCATTTGGATTATTTATTATCGGATACATCATTGTTTTTCTTATCACTTATGTGTGGATGCCGGCAATTACCGTTCCGAACATGTTGCTTATGAATGCGCTCGTTGCAATTATTCTAGGGCCTGCTATGTATATAGGGGCTGGGGCTGCTTTTGATAAAAAAACTGCCCACAAATCAACGCCAGCGATTGTATTTTTCATAACAGCTCTAGCCATTGTAGCAGTCTTTGTCGTTGGTATTTTCTCAGTGAATCAAACATATGATTCAATTTCTAAAAAAGAGGAAGGGGAAGCACAGCCTTTAAATGAAGACAATACTCCGATTTCTGTAGCACCAGAATCGGCCCGGAACAAGGTGCAAAAGTCAATGAGTGTTGTTCCTAACACACAATTTTATGACTTAGGAAAACTTCAGGTTCAGGAGATCAACGGGGAAATTTCTTATGTAGCTCCGGTTGAGTTCACTAGTTTTTGGAGATATTTCCGTGGTAAGGAAACAGAGGGGTATTTTACGATTCCGGCAACGAACATAAATGCCCAGCCTGAGTTTGTCGAAAGTAACATGCGCTATACGAACTCAAGTTATTTCCAACATAATATCCAGCGTAAAGTTTATGGGAGTTATCCGAACTATATCCAAAGTGGAGAAGCGCAAATAGAAGTGGATGATGAAGGAAAACCATGGTATGTACAAACGATTTACAAGCCAATTCTGTTCACGAACCGCCCTGATCTGGATGAAGTAAAAGTAGCGGTTGTGGATCCAGTTACAGGTGAACTGAAAGCTTTTGATGCAAAACAAGCACCTGATTTCATTGAAGGATCGATTAGTTCCGAACTTGCAACGGAGGAAAATGAATACTTTGGGAAGTATGTTCATGGATTACTCAACTCTATTTTTGGTAAAAAGGATGTCAAAATTCCAAACGAGGCAGGCACAGAAAGCAGTGTAACACCGATCTTTGGAGAAGAAGGTGAGATGTATTACTTTACTGATATGGCTTCACCGAAGGAAAATATTGATTCGGCACTAGGGTACACATTGATCAATGCCAGAACAGGAGAGCTGACATACTATAACGGCAAAAAGAATAATGGCATTATGGACAGCAAAGGTGCCAGGCAAATTGTAAACAAACAATTTCCTGAGAAAAACTGGACCGGATCCATGCCCGTATTATACAACGTGGATGGCAGCCCTACATGGATCGTAAATGTGTTGGATCCAAACGGTTTATTTAAGCGATACGCTTATATTAAGGCAAATGACTCCGATTTTGCTGTATTTGGGGACACGGCTAAAGAAACGTTAAATGCCTATCGGTTGCAGTTAGCACAAGACCCAAGCAATGTAGAGGGCAGTGAAGGTGTTGAAACGACTGCAAAAGATGGGGTCGTCAATCGTGTGCTCGTTACGTCAACAGAATCCAGACAAGCTGTGCAATTCTTACTTGAAGGGGAAACAACAATATATACCGTGACGGTAAGTAAAGAACCGTTATCGATCTTCTTGCGTGAGGGAGATAACGTTCAATTGCAGGTAAGGATGAGGGGAAATGGAACTGCGACTGTCGAGAAAATGGTGATCGAAGGTTTGAATAACTAAATAATATTACGAAAAGGAGTCCAAAACCATTCGTTTTGGGCTCTCTTTGTGCGATAGACGTTCTAGTCGTTTCACGTGGAACACTTTGTGCCATATCCTCGCATCCTGTAGAATGAAGAAAAGATTAAATTTCAAACGGAAAAAGGTGTTTTTGTGAAAAGTTATATTGTTATTGGTTCAGGGGTCCTCGGTGCTTCTACAGCCTATCATCTGGCAAAAGCAGGAGCAGACGTGACCGTTGTTGATCGTCAGGATGTAGGTCAGGCGACAGATGCAGCGGCTGGGATTATTTGTCCGTGGCTGACAAAGCGTAAGAATAAAGCTTGGTATCGATTAGCCAAGGAGGGGGCGAAGTATTACCCCGCATTAGTTGCAGAGCTTGAGGCCGACGGAGAAAAAGAGACGGGTTACAAACGTGTCGGGGCACTCCGCCTGCATACGGATGAAGAAAAACTGGATGAAATGCTGGAACGAGCATTGGAACGAAGCAAAGATGCTCCAGAAATGGGCGAGATCACCCGACTTTCACCGGCAGAAACGCAAGCGATGTTTCCGCCGCTTGCTGAAGAATATGGAGCCGTCCATATGAGCGGAGCCGCTCGTGTAGATGGGCGTGCACTGAGAGATGCGTTGTTACGTGCAGCCAAACGAAAAGGAGCTGTTTTTGTAAAAGGGGATGCTTCCTTATTGGTTGAAGGTGGGCAGGTCAAAGGTGTGAAAACAGAAGCAGATACGCTGTATGCGGATCGAGTGATCGTAGCGGCAGGTGCATGGGCAAAAGAACTCGTTCAGCCATTAGGGGTGAATTTGCTCGTCCATCCGCAAAAGGCTCAAATTGTTCATTTGGAATTGCCGGAAACAAACACGAATGACTGGCCGGTTGTGATGCCGCCGACGAATAAATACTTGTTAAGCTTTGATGGGGGGAAGGTTGTCGTTGGGGCTACCCATGAAACGAAGGAAAAATTTGATTCGCGTGTCACAGCTGGGGGTCTACATGAAATTTTTAATAAAGTGTTAGCGATAGCTCCTGGATTGGATCGTAGTACGATGCTTGAAACGAGGGTAGGGTTTAGGCCATTTACGCCTGATTCTCTTCCTGTTTTTGGAGCTGTGCCAAACTTTGGCGGACTCTTTTTGGCTAATGGACTGGGGGCTTCAGGCCTAACGACAGGACCATATATTGGCGCTGAATTAGCAAGGATCGCTCTCGACAAACCAACGGAACTGGATGCTGATGATTATAAAATTGAGTTTGCCATAGCAAGTGAAAAAAAATAAGAACAATAAAAGCACAGCCTTTTTGAGGTTGTGCTTCGACATAATTAATGGTCTTTTATTAAGCTTAAGCCGACTTTTTTTAAGGCTTGTTCAAGATTGCGGGTAATACGCAGGTTTTTATACATGGGATCTTGACTCAAGTGGCTCATGGCCATATCAGGCCGTACCCCCGTAAGGACAGGTGTTACTCCCATAAGCTCAAGTGCTTTAATAATATCGGATAAATGGTTGGTAAATAAATCATCAAAACTTACTAAACCTGAGAGATCAAGGATAAAGTAATCGACATTCTTTTGATAAATGCGTTGAAGGATCGTTTCCAGCAGATGGTTGGAACGGTCTTCATTCACTATACCGATCAATGGAAGGACGACGACGCCTTCAGTAACAGGAACGATCGGGACAGACAACATATCAACACGCTGCTGCATTTGGTCCAAGCTGATAATATAGCCAAAGACTTTTCCAACGGAACGGAGAAAGCCGGCTTCCTTTTCTGTGAACTCTCTTGGTTTTTGATCCATTACACAAAGCGTACCGAATTCCTTATGTTCTTTATCATAGATTATCGTCCCCATGAAAGCTTGAATCTGTATATCTGGAGGAAGCTCTATGTTTTTGGCAATGGGATCTTGAGACATATTCGTTGATGTGAAAACTTTTCCACCTGTTTCGATGACAAATTGACAGTAAGTTTCCTCGTAATCGACTTTTACGTTTGCACCGAGAAGATGTTCTTCACGGTTATACGTTTCCATTACATTCACATAACCGTCTTCTTTCTTGGCAATGTAAACGGTGTTTACATCTAAAATTTGGCTGACATGCTCGAGGATTTCGTTTGCCGCTTCATTTACGGAAAGATAGTTAAGGTCAGTTGAGTGATTATACATTGCTTCATACCTCTATTCCAATATATCTTATATTTACTTAGGACGTCAGAAGAGTGGTAGTTAATAAGTATTAGTTTCTACATTAACATTTTTCACAGCATTATTGTAACACTTCTGTAACTTGATATAAATTCAAAAGTTACAGATAAGTGATAATGGGGAGAGCTGCAAGAATATAGCAGGTCTCCTGATCTCCATTATGCTTCATTTAGTTGATTCATAAGTTCTTTTGAAACGACCAGAGCGGATTGAGGATTTTGGCCTGTGATTAAGTTGCCATCTACTTCAATATGTTTAGCCCAATTGTCTTTTTTAATAAAGTTCGCCCCAAGTTCGCGCAACTTGCTTTCTAGCAGAAAAGGCATGTATTGATCTAAAGTAGTATCGGTCTCTTCGGCATCTGTGAATGAATTGATCTGCTTTCCTTTGACAAGTCGTTCGCCACTCGTTAATTTCACTCCGACTAACCCGGCAGGACCATGACAGACGGCAGCAACGGACTTGTCTGCCTCATACATGTCACGAGTGAGTTCTTGAAGCTTTTGATTGTCCGGAAAGTCAAACATGGTTCCATGTCCGCCTGGTAAAAAGATGGCATCAAAGGAATCAGCCGATAATGTATCGATGGCAACTGTGTCTTCAAGGTGCGGCTTCGTGTCGAGGATTTCCTGTGGTTCATCCTCGCTGACACTTCCCGGATCAACGGGTGCTTTTCCGCCTTTAGGGCTTGCTACAGTTACATCGAATCCATGGTTGTTAAATTCATTAAAGGGCTCCCCAAATTCTGACAACCAGATTCCTGTTGGTTTGTCTTTAGTAATCTTCCCATGGTTTGTGACTACCATTAGTATTTTCTTAGGCATTCAAATTACCCTCTTTTATGAAAAAGTCACTTCGATTTTGTAAGTACACCTCACCTCTTCCCGCTGCTTAGGAGGTATGAAACATGAAGACTACAGGTATTTTAAGGAAAAGCGATTTCACATTATAAGGGAGCAGCCGCAATGAGCTGCCCCCTTTAATTGAGTTCAACGTTTTTCATGTTGTTCACATAGTCCACTGTGCTTTCATCTGAATGGGTAGGCAGTGAAAACTGTTGTTTGTATTGTTCATGCCCCTTGCCGGTAATTACGATCCATTCGCCAGGTTCACTATTATTTATAGCCTTTTTAATAGCGAGTGTGCGATCGGGGATAATTTCGCCTTTTCCAATTTTTGTTTGACTGCGGTAAAAAGTGAGGCTTTGAAGTATATCATCCTCAGATACTCCATTTAAATCATCCATCGTCAAGAAATATTGATCACTCATTTCGGCACTGATGTTCATCATTTCCTGCCTTTTTGTGAGGTCCCGATTGCCTCGAAAACCGAAAATATGGGTGATTTTCTTTGCGGCTGCGTCATGAACCGTTTGTAGACAATTGAAAACGGCATCTGCTGTATGGGCATAATCAATCACTACAGTGGAACCGTTTTTCAAAGGGTACGTAGTAAAGCGACCAGGTACACCTGGAAAATTACGAATGGAATCGAAAATGTCTGTAGTTGTCTTCCCATCTAACTGTGTTGCTGCAGCATAAGCCTGAAGGGTGTTATACAAGTTATGCAAGCCGGCCATGGGGGACTCTAGTGTATGTATGTCATGACCTTTAATTTTAACGGATGGCGGATCAACTGAAAGCTGTTCTAGGATTTGCAGGTTGTTTGTAGCTGATCTGCCGACTGTGTACGTTTGTCTTCCTTCTTGACGTAGTTCTTCAGCCAACTTCTCACCATAAACATCATCTGAATTGATGACGGCTGTACCGTTTGACTTGAGTTTGTGGAATAATGCTTTTTTTACCTCGTAGTACTGATCAATGGTTCCATGATAATCCAAGTGTTCATGAGTTAAGTTTGTGAAGAGGCACAGATCAAAGTGGAGACCTTCTAATCGATATTCGGCTAACCCGTGCGAGGAAGCTTCCATAATTACAACTTCATCCCTGCTTTTGTCAATCAACTGATTTAATGTTAGGGCATTTGGGGTTGTATTAACTGTCTTTGAATATTGCCCATTGATGACGTTTTGTATGGTGCCTAATAGGGAACAAGAGTAACCCATATCCTCAAGAATATGTTTCATTAAATAGCTGGTTGTCGTCTTCCCATTTGTACCTGTGATACCGACCATGATTTTGCTTGATGCAGGATCATGGTAGTAATTGTGTGCGAGAATTCCTAATGCCTGTCTGCTGTTCGGAACTTGTATATAAGGAACGCCAGAGCTTTGATACTCTTGATCGCCTACAATCACCGCGGCCCCTTTTTTAATGGCATCTTGAATGTACGTATGTCCATCAAATTGATAACCTGATATGGCAACAAAAAGGCACCCTGGCTCTACCTCGTTAGAAGAATCGGTCAGTCCATGAATATCAATGTCATTAAACTTATGCATGTCCTCATATTGAAAGGGGACGTCTTGTAATAGTTGGTCAAGTTTCATTAATAATGTGCACACCTTTTTTATGTTTGAAATTAAGATGAATTTTAACGCTAATTTTATCAAATAAGAAGCAATCTATGTTGTAAAAATAAAAAATAAGCTAAAGGGTTCATAAATTAGCCATTAAGAGGGAACCAGGGGGGTTATGAAGCATTCTGGTTCCCTAAGATGTGGTTTTGTTGAAAAACTATCTCCCTTTATATCCTTTACGAAAGATCTCTTGAACTCCATGTACCGTGACATAAGCATCTGGATCGATATTTAGGATGATTTTTCTGAATGGCACGATTTCGTGTTTGTTAATAACAAGATATAAGACCTCTCTTTCCGAACCTGTGTAGCCACCTTTCCCGTCAAGCACTGTAATACCGCGAGCCATTTTGTTGGTAACAGCATCCAATACTTGGTTCGGATGGTTTGAAATGATCATAACGGCGGTACGTTCATTGGCTCCTTCTACTACGACATCGATAACTTTTGCGCCGACGTAGACAGAGATAAGGGTGTACATGGCTTTTTCCTGGCCGATGATAAAGGCGGAACCGACGATAACTGCAATATCAATCACAAGCATTCCTTTTCCGATGGTCCAGCCTAGATATTGGTTTCCAAGCCGAGCGAGGATTGCGGATCCACCTGATGTACCACCGGAGCGGAAAATGAGTCCAAGGCCAAGCCCAACTGCCAGCCCAGCAAATAGTGCAGCGAGCAACGTATCATCATTAATTTCTTTGCCCCAATCGACCGTGAAGTGTAAAAAAAGAGAAGAAAAAATGATAGCAACTATTGTATAGATGATCACGCGCTTATTGAAGAATTTATATCCGACGGCAACTAATAATGTGTTCAATACAAAGTTCACAATACCAGGCGACCATTCAAATAAATAATAAGTAACAATCGTGATCCCAATGACCCCACCCTCAGATAAGCGGTTAGGAATGGCGAAATAGTTGACACCAATCGCAAAAATAAGTGAACCAATAATGATTAGTAGTATGTCTTTTATTATTCGTGTCACGTAATCCCTCCTTTTCTTCTTATTGTATAGTAAATGGATTATGGAAATATACCGGGAATATTCGTTTTTATCTATCTAAAGGTCTAATAATATATTAGAAAATGCGAATAATATACAGAAGAAAAGATCGGTTTTTACATGCATAATCATTACGAAGACGACTAAAAACACACATGAGTGAGGAATAACCATGAGAATGATAAATTTTGATCAAATCAAAGGTATTGCAATAAAACAAATTTTCGGACCGAATGCACAGGCTGTATCTGGTTTAGCATTTCATTCCAGACGAGTCGTTTTTTCCTCGATTTTCTTTAGTGTGAAGGGAGAGAATGAAGACGGACATCAATATATTGAGGAAGCAATTCAAAACGGGGCTTCTGCAATTGTTGGTGAAGATAGTGTTCAGTTTTCAAGGCTAAGCGAACGTTATAGGTCTTGTTCATTTGTGGTTGTCGAAGATGTAAGGGCTGCGATGGCTTACATTTCTAAATACTTTTTCAACCACGCTGATGAAAAAATTAAAACCATTGGAGTAACGGGGACCAATGGTAAGACAACCGTTGCCGCCTATGTGCGTTCTTTGCTGAACCTGCTAGGGACTCGAAGTGGGTCAATTGGAACGACAGGCATATGGTCTTCTAAAGAAAAACTCAAATATGTAAAGAGCACCCCCACCACCCCTGAAGCCATTGACCTCCATCGAGTTTTTCATGATCTAAAAAAAGCGGGTGATGAAGCAGCTGCAATGGAAGTTTCCTCCATTGCTTTGGATCAAAAACGAGTGGACGGAATGGTGTTTGATATAGGCATTCACACAAACTTTTCAGAAGAACACCTTGAATATCACAAAACGATTGATCACTATAAAGCATGTAAACTGAAGTTATTTGAACAATCGAGACAAGGCGTTATCAATCTGGATGATGATGGGATGGGCATGGACCTTTTCAATTGTTTTAAAGGACCAAAACTTACCTATAGCTTATCTCCATCAAGTGAAGCTGATCTGATCGGCACGGGTATTGAAGTAATGGACTCGGGGTCGATGTTCACGATTCACTACAAGAGCAAAAGTATCCGTGTATTCACACCGGTGTTCGGAGCATATAATGTAGCTAATGTGCTGTCAGCCATAGCCACAGCTTTAATGTTCGGTTACACAATAGATGCGATCGCTTCTGTATTAGCAAAGCTGGAAAGCCCAGAAGGACGTTTCCAGGTTATACAAGCCCCAAATGATTCGAAAGTTATTATCGACTACGCCCATACACCCGTTGCACTAACGAATCTTGTTGACGAGGTGAAGAAAATACAACATCGACGCCTGATTGTCATGATCGCAGGTATTGGAATACGAGATTTTAATAAAATGCCAAAGATGGCGGCGACAATTGAAGGGAAAGCGGATGAAGTCATCGTCACCGTCGATCACCCAGGCTACCATGATCCACAAATCATCATTAATCAGGTCATGAAGGGATTTAATGAACCTAAAGCAAGCAATATTCATTCCGCCTTAACTCGGAGGGAAGGAGTCAGACGTTCCCTTGGTCTTGGAAGAACTGGCGATATTGTTGTGTTAACAAGTGGGTGCATTAATAATGCGCAAATTGTAAAGGGGGAGCAAATCCCTCATTCGGATGAAGCCATTATTCGAGAGCATTTTTTTCAGTCCCAATAGATTACAGGAAGACCAGAAGTCTTGCTGCTTCTGGTCTTAGTTACGGAAGAAACGGTCTACTGCGTTTTGATACGTATCGAAAAAGTCTGGAATACAATTGCTGGCGACCCCTGAGGTCATATTGGCCGCAATCGATTGATTGTACCAGCTCTGCTGTTCAAATCCGGCGTTGAAGTGCTCCCACAATGCATCACCATCACGCTCAAAATCCTTTTCGAGCGAAAGCAAGTTATCCAATTTGTCAGCAATAATTAAACTTTTCACTTCTAAATTCCCCGTTCGAATTGTGTCAATCGTATGCTGCTTGCGTTCCTGCCATGATTTCGATTTATCTTCCGTATGGGCTGCCACGAGATCACGCACTTCTCGATTAAATTCACGTTCGATATCTTTAAGCTCATAAGCCGTATCCTCAACTACATCGTGCAAGTAGCCGGCACAAATAACCGCAGCATCACAGCCTGCCGTTTTTAACGTATGAGCCACGCGGGCAGGGTGAACAATATAATCAACATCTGAATTTTTCCGCTTCTGCCCTTGATGGGCTTTTGTAGCAAAAGCTTTCGCCTTTTCGATCATCAACAACACTCCTTCTTAAGCGTAAAAGTTGTCTGGATATGTGTTTTGCGGCTACCATAGGGATAGGTGAAATACGTACGAAGCAGAGGAGTCATAAACAATGAAAATCAATCACATGGACGATCAACCGATCATTCTAGTCGCAGGAAAGTTCGACGGTCTTCATCGAGGGCACCAACAGCTTATTCAACAAGCTAAATCCTATGTTACCCCAGACGACCAACTGGCCATATGGGATCTGGCAGATGAACAACCAGTCATTACCTCCCTTGATGATAAACTGCATATTCTGGAAGGGTTCGGGACAGACCGATATTATGATAGTAATGTACAGCTGCAAAAATTACATTGTAAGCGAATCGTCATCGAAGAAGATATGGAACAAGAGTTAGCTAACCATTGCAATCCACATGACCTCCCTGTTACCATTTTACCGCACACCACCCTAAATCATGAAAGGATTCATGCTGCGAGCATTCAGTCTTTTGTCGAAAAAGGAAAAATGGAAGCCGCTCAAGCGCTTATAGGGCGGCCATTCCAAACGACAGGAACCGTCGTCCGTGGGGATGCGCTTGGGCGCCAACTTGGCTTTCCAACCCTTAACCTTGGTGGTATAGAAGAATATGTCGAGCCAAAGCCGGGTGTTTATCTGGGTGTTGTAGAAGTTCACAGTGAGACATCGGCCTATTATTACACATTGATTAGTGCCGGGTACCGTCCAACCGTGAATGGTCAGACATTTAAAGTAGAAGCTTATTTAATGAACTTTTCAGGTGATTTATATGGGGAGAAGGTGACTGTCAGTTACTTGCGCCATATGCGCGATGAAGAGAATTTTGACGGGGTCGATGTCCTCGTCGAACAAATGAAGCAAGATGAACAGAAGGCGCGAGCCATTTTAGGAATGCCGTTCATTTAACTATAAAGGAGTAATCATCATGGGGTAGTCGTAGTTGAAATTTGTGATGGAAACTTGATTAACGAACTCGACGTCGAAACCATTATAGAATCAGAATATCCGGATGTCGCTGTGCTGATGAATGAATGTTTATCATTCTGCGGGCTGTGTGCCATTAAACCTTATGCGATTGTCAATGGGGCTCGTATTTTTGGTAAAACATCTGAAGAGGCTTTAGATAAAATCAGGAAGAAAATCGAAGAGGAGTTAGCGCTTTTTGCTGAGTAGAGGTCGTGAGGGATGAATTCCTCCGTTATTGTAACAGTGAGTAGGCTTTAAAAAGCTGATCCCCATAACATGGCGGATCAGTTTTTTTATATTAGGAACTTTTTTTAGCTTCTTCGGGCTTTTGTTCGGTGGATTGGTTCGATAACCGCAATGGAATTTCTCTTAGAAACAAAATAAGAATAAAGGCCGTTCCTAACACGACCGTTCCAAATAGAAACGATCCGCTTAAGGCTGTACTCAAGACTCCTCTCATAGCTTCGATCAATTGATTAAACACGGGCACTACTTGTTCGGGGACACCTTGCCTAATTTGACCAATGATATCGGGATCCATCAGTACTTGTGGGTCTTCTAAAGCTGAAACACCATCAAGATTACCCAAGCTGTCATCTGACTGTGCAGCCATTTCGCTCATTTTATCAGACATGATCATATTCATGATTGATCCCATGATGGATACACCAATTGTACCACCGGCTTGCCTGAAAAATTGTGATGCTGATGTGGCCACCCCGAGGTACTTATGATCAACTGCATTTTGGACGGTTAATGTTAAAACGGGAAAGG
This sequence comes from Halobacillus shinanisalinarum, assembly GCF_022919835.1. Taxonomy (NCBI): domain Bacteria; kingdom Bacillati; phylum Bacillota; class Bacilli; order Caryophanales; family Bacillaceae; genus Halobacillus; species Halobacillus shinanisalinarum. Next base: position 2,727,635 of record NZ_CP095074.1, read on the forward strand.
TGAGCCCTAACCCGAGGCCGACAAGAATTAGGTTACGAACAGCTCCGAGAACAGTAGTATCTACGGTCATTAAGGACATGGAGAACATGCCGATTCCCATGATGACCAAGCCAATGACAGCGAAAATTTTGTAACGTCCCGTCTTGGTAATAAGCTGGCCGCCGAGCGTACTTGTTACCACCATACTAAGCATCATCGACATCATGATAAAACCCGTTTTAGTTGCTGACATCCCCATAACCCCTTGAATAAAAAACGGCATATACATGATGGCTCCAAACATCCCCATCCCCATTAGTAACCCAGTCAGATTGGATACGGAAAAGATGCTATTTTTAAATAAATGAAGAGGGATCACAGGGTTTTTCGCTTTGCTCTCAGCAAAAATAAAGATTGCCAAAGCTGCAGTTGACCACACGAATAGTCCGATGATCATGGCTGAATCCCAGGCGAATGTTTTTCCAGCCCATGAGAAAGCAAGCAGGAGCGGGACAATGGCCAAGGCTAAAACAATAGCTCCGATAAAATCAACAGACGTCTTTGCTTTAGTTTTAGTATGCGGGAACATTTTCCAAATCATAATGAAGGCAATGATACCGAAAGGGAGGAAGACCCAAAAAACCCAGTTCCATGCCCACGTATCAACAATATAGCCGCCTAAAGTAGGGCCGAACACACTAGCCAAACCGAATACAGAGCTCATTAACCCTTGCCAGCGTCCGCGCTCCCGCGGTGAAAACAAGTCTCCAATGGCTGTGAAGGAAGTGGATATAATCATTCCTCCGCCAAAACCTTGTAAGCCTCGATAAATAATTAATTGGTAAATATTAACTGATGTCCCTGACATGAATGAACCAACGATAAAGACCCCGATCCCAACGAGAATAAATGGTTTTCGACCATATGTATCCGATAATTTCCCGACTAATATAGCGGTAATACTCGTTGTGAGCATATAAATAGTAAACACCCAACTAAAATAGTCCATACCACCAATATCGGCCACAATAATCGGAAGTGCCGTCCCTACAATGGTTTGGTTCAAAGCTGCAAAAAGCATTGCCGCCATAATCGCGATCATAATCGTGACTTTTTGTTTGTATTCAAGATGTTCCATTATATATCATCCTTTTATTGTGCAGAATTATAGGAGGTTAAAGATACGGATTAATTCCTGGATTTCCTCCTTTGATAATCGTTCAAAACGCTGCTGCATATAGCTTTCCCGCTTTTGGTCAAGCGTTTGATACATGCGCTCTCCTTCTTCCGTCAACATAAAAACAACTACCCGCCGATCTTTTTTTGAGCGAGTGCGGACAATTAAACTTTTTTCCACTAAACGATCCATAACTGAGGTGGCATGACTATTTGATACATTTAATGTTGAGGCAAGTGAAGAAACATTATGACACTTTTTTTCCTTGATAGTACGTAGGAAGCTGAGCTCACTACTGGTAAAGCCCTCGCCGAGTTGATCATTTAATTCCCGTCTGAACCCTCGAACAAATCTCCGCATCGTCGCTTCTAAATTGGATATAAGCAACGACTTTTCTTGATCTTGCATGAATATCTCTCCTTCGAAAATCTCACTATATAAATAGTAAACTTGGTTAAATAATTATTCAAGGTATTCCCTTTGAACAGGAGTTCATTTTATTTCAGCAATTATGCCTTCAAGCAAACTGTGCATCCCAATAAATTTTTCTGTGCTACACTACCATTGTATCCCTTTATTGGAAAGGAAGAGATTTAAATGAAAACAGTACAACTACATGATAAAGTCGACATGCCTCAGCTAGGTTTTGGTGTATGGCAAGTCGAGGAAAAAGATGCTGAACCTGCTGTATCAAAAGCGATTCAGACAGGCTACCGCTCAATTGATACCGCCGCAATTTATGGAAATGAGCGCCAAGTGGGTGAAGCCATTGCGAACAGCGATGTCCCACGTGAAGAGCTATTCATCACAACAAAAGTATGGAATACAGATCAGGGCTATGACAACACACTAAAAGCTTTTGACGTGAGTTTAGAGAAGTTGGGTCTTGATTACGTGGACATGTACTTGATTCACTGGCCGACGCCGGACTTTGATGATTATGTAGAGACATATAAAGCACTTGAGCAACTGCAGAAGGATGGCAAGGTGAAGGCCATTGGTGTATGTAACTTTAACATTGATCATTTGCAGCGCCTGCTTGATGAATGTGATGTTAAGCCTGCCGTCAACCAAGTTGAATGCCACCCTTATTTAGCGCAAAACAAATTGAAGGATTTTTGTCGTAAAAATGGCATCCTTCTCGAGGCGTGGAGTCCATTAATGCAGGGTGGAGATGTATTGAAGGACGATGTCGTTCAAGCTATCGCGCTTGAGCACAGCAAGACTTCTGCTCAAGTGATCATCCGCTGGCATTTGCAAAATGGAACGATCGTGATTCCGAAGTCGATTACACCTTCCCGTATTGAAGAAAACTTCGATGTCTTTGATTTCGAACTGAGTAATGAGGAAATGAATCAAATCAATGAGCTTGACCGCGGGGAACGTAAAGGCCCCGAGCCAAGTGAGATGAATGTACGATAATAAGGAGGGACGCTTATCAGAGCGTCCTTTTTTATATTCAATATGTTAACTTTTAATTTTTATGGTTGACATAAACCGAACTCATCTTCTATGCTTGTTCTATAATGAGAGGAGGTAAAACATGGAACCTAAGAACAGGTGGAGTCCATTAGATTTAACGATGGGGAGTTTATTTGTTGCAATGATGGCAGTTGGCGCAAACATTACCTCTATAGCTCCTTTTATGGTGATTGGCGGTGTCCCCATTACACTACAGACGTTTTTTGCAATATTGGCAGGGTTGATTCTTGGGAGTCGTTTAGGAGCTCTGTCTCTGTTTACATACATGCTGCTAGGGTTAGCTGGTGCGCCAATATTCGCCCAGTTTAAAGGAGGCTTTGCCATCCTGTTGTCCCCGACCTTTGGGTTCATTGTTTCGTTTATTCTGATTGCCTACATAGCTGGTAAAATGGCAGAACATAAACGCAGCTTGCCTATGTACATTTCGGCAGCAATACTTGCAATGGCCATCAACTATATTTTTGGGACTAATTGGATGTATGCAGCTTATCTCCTTTGGTTTGATGCACCAGAAGGGTTTACCTACAAAATGGCCTGGTACTGGATGGTTTTCCCTTTACCAAAAGATATTGTTCTATCAATATTTGCGGGAGTCATGGCTTATCGTCTTGAGACAGGCATCGTTTCAAAAAGTGCTTTTCGAAATCAGAAAAAGGTTGCTTAAAGGTGGGGTTGTATGCAGAATTGGAAACTATTAGCGGATAAGGTACTTCAAGGGGAGGAAGTAACTGATCAGGAGGCGCTCGCTGTTCTAGAGTGTTCCAATGAAGAATTATTGGAACTGTTACATAGTGCGTACCAGGTTCGTAAGTATTATTATGGAAACCAGGTAAAGTTGAACATGATCATCAATACAAAATCAGGATTTTGTCCAGAGAATTGCGGCTATTGTGCACAATCAAGGGATTCTGCTGCTCCTATACAAAAATACCGTATGATGGACAGGGATGAGATTATTAAAGGGGCTGAGCAAGCCCATCGTCTGAAATCAGGAACGTATTGTATCGTAGCGAGCGGCCGTGGACCATCGAAGCGGGAACTCGATATCGTTACCTCAGCAGTCGAGGAGATTAAAGACAAATACGACATGAAAGTTTGTGCATGTCTTGGTTTACTGAAGCCTGAACAAGCACAACAGTTAAAAGAGGCGGGAGTCGACCGCTACAACAACAATATCAACACCTCTGAACAGCATCATGATAACATTACTACAAGCCACACCTACCATGATCGGATTGCCACCGTCAATCATGCAAAAGAAGCCGGCATTTCACCATGCTCAGGTGTCATCGTTGGAATGAAGGAATCCAAGCAGGATGTCATTGATATGGCACGCGCGTTGAAGGAACTTGATGCGGATTCCATTCCCGTTAATTTTCTGCATGCCATTGATGGAACATTGTTAGAAGGAACGAATGAGCTAACACCGACTTATTGTCTAAAAGTACTTAGCCTATTTCGCTTCATCAATCCTACGAAAGAAATCCGCGTTTCCGGGGGAGAGAGGTTAACTTAAAAAGTCTCCAACCACTCGGGCTATACCCTGCCAATTCGATTTTTGTAGGGGATTACTTGACTACAGCTGGGCAGGAAGGGACAAAAGACCATCAAATGCTAGAGGACCTGGGGTTCGATGTGGATTATGTAACAACTGAAGAGCCGGTATGATTATGGAAAAGGACGCTCACATTTGCGTCCTTTTTATTTGTTAAGAGAATATCAATCTTGAACTTTTATGACAGTGAGGCAATAAAAACCTGCAAAATATAGCTATTTGCCTTCGTAAGGAAGGAACCAATCATGGAGGCAAACACTTATGTGTGACGTCGTGTGTATTGGCGTATAGAAAGCCGTGCCGCTCGTAGCCGGGCGAATGCTCTTATCAGGGCATTTCCATATTTATCAAGTATAGATTCCGCCGTCGATCATCTCCGTTAAATACTGAGCAAGTTCCTCAGGTTCATCTGGAAAGCCTTCCTCAATCCACCATTTTATTGTGCCGATGATGCTCATAGATATAAACGTACGAGTGATTTGTTCAGAACATTTAATTTTATGATTGTAATTCAGTGCGATATTAAGGATAGCGTTAGAAGAATCCTTGATGAATGTTTCAAGTTTCTGCTGAAAATGAATGTTGTTCTGTTTCGTTAACATCACTGAAAAAAATAGAGCATGTTGTTTAATGGAAGTGAGCAGCTGGACAAACCTTGGGTGTGGCTGTTTAGATGATACAAAGTCAATCTCAGTATCACACGATTGAATTTCAAGCATCAATTGCACAAACAACTCATCCACCATTTCACGTAGCAAATGATGTTTATCATGAAAATGTTTATAAAACGTAGCACGGTTAATGTCAGCTTCAGCAGTAATCTCCTTAACCAATAGTTCCTCATGAGGGACTTCTTCAAGTAATCGTAAATAGGCTTCCTTAATCCATTTTTGAGTACGTAAAATACGGGCATCTTTTCTCCTCGCCAAAACCTACTCATCCTTTCTTTTGGTAAAGTTAAGCAACATCGTGAAAGAATTTGTTTATTATATCTGAATTCTATTGAAGTTATTTTTCTCCTTGATACAATAAGTATGATCTCACTAAATGATAATGATTTTCAATTTCATTATAACAAGAAAAATGTAAGTGGGACAGAGTTAAGGGGAATATAGGTATGAAAATTAGCTACACACTTTCCGTTCTTATCATTTTAAGTATTGTGTCCCTGTTCGTTGGCGTGTCGGATGTCTCGATCTTAGATGCTTTTCAATTAACCCGGGAACAGATTGATATTTTAATGGTCAGTCGTTTTCCGAGATTAGTGAGCATTCTTATTGCTGGAGCAAGCATAAGTATTTGCGGCCTGATTATGCAGCAACTGACGAGGAACAAATTCGTTTCACCCACAACAGCCGGGACTTTTGATTCAGCACGACTCGGTGTATTAGTATCGTTACTCGTTTTCACATCGGCAAGTCCTATGGTGAAAATGATGGTGGCGTTTGGTTTTGCTCTTTTAGGGACGTTTATTTTCATGCAAATCCTGGAACGGATTCCCTTCAAGGACACGATTTTCATCCCACTCGTTGGTTTAATGTTTGGGAATGTGATCAGTTCGATTTCTACATTTTTCGCGTTGAAATACAACCTTGTTCAAAACATGTCGTCCTGGCTGCATGGTGATTTCTCGATGATTATGGAAGGTCGTTATGAAATGATGTTCATTTCAATTCCTTTTCTGGTGATTGCCTATTTATACGCAAATCAATTTACCATAGCGGGAGTAGGGGAGGATTTTGCCAAAAATGTGGGATTAAACTATAGGCAGGTCGTGAACATTGGGTTAGCCATTGTGGCGATGGTGACGGCATCTGTTGTCCTGACAGTAGGCATGATTCCATTCTTAGGCTTAATCATTCCAAATATCGTAACGTACTACTACGGGGATCATTTGAAGAAGAGTATCATTCAAACAGCGATTATCGGTGCGGCATTCGTGCTTGCCTGTGATATCTTAGGTCGAGTGATCATTTATCCTTATGAGATTTCAATCAGTGTAACCGTTGGCGTCATCGGTAGCGGAATATTTATTTACCTACTGATGAGGAGGCGGTCGTATGCAACTTAGAAGAAAGACCATAGCGATTGGTGTGCTTGCACTTCTGCTCATTGCCATCTATTTATTCACGGGAATAAGCAGCAACTGGGATTATATCCTGCCTAGTAGAGGAATGAAGGTTCTATCGATCATTGTTACAGGAGGGGCGATTGCCTTTTCAACGGTCATTTTCCAAACCATCACCACGAACCGAATCTTAACTCCGAGCATTCTAGGTTTAGATAGTATGTACTTGCTCGTTCAAACGGGTGTGATTTTTTGGTTTGGATCTGGCTCCATCGTAATGATGGACAGCCAACTTAACTACTTGCTTTCTGTTGGAGCCATGATAATCTTTTCCTTCTTGTTGTTCAAGTGGTTATTTAGGAGGGGAGAGAATGTCTACCTCTTACTATTAGTTGGTATCATTCTCGGGACATTTTTCTCGAGTCTGTCTTCTTTTATGCAAGTGTTAATCGACCCTAATGAGTTCATGATGGTCCGAGACCGCATGTTTGCAAGCTTCAATAATATCAATACTGATTTATTATGGATTTCCATTCTGCTCATGCTCATAGCTTTCGTTAGTTATTTGCCATTGCATAAATACATCGATGTGATGGCACTCGGCAAGGACCAGGCCGTTAACTTAGGTGTCCCTTACGACAAGGTTGTTAAAAGGCTGTTAATTATTGTAGCGATTCTTATTTCAGTGGCAACAGCACTCGTTGGTCCGATTACGTTCTTAGGCTTGCTCGTTGTCAACTTGGCCCACGAATTTATGAAAACGTATAAGCATCGTTATCTGTTTCTCGTCTCGATTTTGTTCAGTATCGTGGCGCTCGTTGGTGGTCAGCTTATCGTTGAACGTATATTCACTTTTTCAACAACGATTAGTGTTCTCATTAATTTTATTGGCGGAATCTACTTTATTTATCTATTACTAAGGGAGAATAAGGCATGATTAAACTAAATAATTTATTTAAAAGATACGGCGATAAACCTGTAGTGGACAATGTTTCCATTTCGGTTCCAAAGGGGAAAATCACTACTTTTATCGGTCCGAATGGTGCTGGGAAAAGTACCTTGTTATCGATGATTAGCCGACTCATTACAAGAGACGAAGGGGAGGTGTATATCGAAGAAAGTGAGATTGGTAATTGGAAAACCCAAGATTTGTCCAGAAAACTAGCCATTCTAAAGCAAAGCAACCATATCCATTTAAGATTAACAGTCAGGGAGCTCGTTTCATTTGGCCGGTTTCCTTATTCAAAAGGCCGATTGACAAAAGAGGATGAGGAAAAGGTCGATCAAGCCTTGGAATTTGTGGCCCTACAAGATAGGGAAGATCAATACCTTGAACATTTAAGCGGCGGGCAGCGGCAACGGGCTTATATTGCCATGGTGATTGCCCAGGATACTGATTACGTGTTACTCGATGAGCCATTAAATAACTTGGATATGAATCATTCCGTGCAAGTAATGAAAACATTGAAGAGACTCGTTCACGAACTCGGGAAAACGGTTGTTCTCGTCGTTCATGACATCAATTTCGCCTCAGTCTACTCTGACTACATTGTGGCTCTAAAAAATGGCGAGATTGTACGGGAGGGTTCCACCGAAGAGATGATTCAGTCCAATGTCTTGAATGAAATCTATGATATGGATATTGATATTCGAACGATTAATGACAATAGAATTTGCGTCTATTTCTAATAAAAAGGATGAGGTGATTTTTTATGAAAAAATGGTTATTGTTGATGAGTGTAGCGATGGTGTTGGTGGTTTTATCAGCGTGTGGAGAATCTGAGGAAACCTCAGCTGCTCAAGAGGGAGAGACGATTACAGTTGAACACGAATTAGGCGAAACAGAGGTGCCTAAGAATCCAGAAAATGTTGTTGTATTCGATTACGGTATCGTAGACAGTCTTGACCAATTAGGTGTAGATATTGCAGCTGTCGCAAAGAACTCACTTCCAGAATACTTAAGTCAATATGATAGTGATGAATATGAAAATGCTGGGTCATTGAAGGAGCCTGATTTTGAGAAAATCAGTCAAATGGATCCAGGATTGATCATCATTTCCGGTCGCCAAGCCTCTGTATATGAGCAGCTTAGCGAAATTGCCCCAACTATCCACTTAGGGGTGGACACCACCAATTACATGGAATCATTTGAACAAAACATGATGACACTTGGTGAAATTTTTGACAAAAAAGATGCAGTAAAAGAAGAAGTAGCTAGCCTTAAAGCTGGTATCGAAAAAGTAAATGAAAAAGCATCAAACATGGATGAGGAAGCATTGATCATCCTAGCAAACGATGGAAAAGTGAGCGCTTATGGACCATCCTCACGCTTCGGGATCATTCATGACGTACTTGGAGTCAAGCCAGTGGACGACACCATAGAAGCATCGACCCACGGACAAAGCATCTCCTTCGAGTACATTACGAAGAAAAATCCAGACTATCTATATGTAATTGACCGTGGTGCTGTCGTCGGCGGCGAATCATCGGTGAAACAAGTAGTGGAAAATGAGTTAGTCAAGAAGACGGATGCCTATAAAAATGACAATATCATCTACCTCGACCCTGAATATTGGTACTTATCAGGAGGAGGACTTCAATCCATGTCGGCGATGGTTGAAGAAATAGGTGCTAGCTTAGAATAACGAATAAAAGGACGCGCCCCGCGCGTCCTTTTATTGTGGAGGAAACGCGCTGATAAAAGGAGGAACCAGCGCAAATAAAGTAGAGTGAGCGCCGATAAAAGATTATAATGAAATATAGGAGGATGATTTGAATGAATATAAAGCACCGGTCTTATCCTTTGAGATTAAAAAAATTAGAAGCTCTCCTGAGAAGACTTCCACCTCACCATCCCAAGATACCCCATATCCGGGACGCTATCGCCCGCACGCGTGCTGGTTATCAGGGCGAAAGATCATTAGATTTCCATCTGAGCTTCATTCCTCATAAAGATTACCTCGTTATTCACGATCTCCGCTTATTTGATGGTAAGCATTTTTTTCAAATGGACACCGTGCTACTCTCACAAAAATTTATTCTTATCTTGGAAGTGAAGAATATTTCTGGAACATTACTGCTAGATCGTGATATTCATCAATTAACCCGCATTTCTAATGAAAAGGAAGAGGCTTTCCCAGATCCAGTTCTTCAAATTGAGCGTCAACAACAACAATTGGCATTATGGATTGAAGACCAGTTCTCTATCACATCATTCCCCATTGAAGCACTGGTCTTACTTTCGGGTAAAAATACTGTTCTAAAGTTAAAGAACGATAGAGATTCAGAAAAGATTTTGAAAAGTGAAGGGTTCATTCATCGATTAAATAAGCTAGAACAGAGACATCAAACTGCACAGATATCTTTGGATCAATTGTACCCAATGGCCTATAAAATAGTTCAAGGTCATCGTGAATTACATCAGAATGTCTTGGAGTTATTTGGAATAGAGGAGTCTGAATTGCTACTCGGTGTTTATTGCCAATCTTGTTTTACTAAAATGGTTTGGGTCAAAGGAAAGTGGCAGTGTTCACCATGTGGCATAAAGTCAACTGATTCTCATATACAAGCTTTACAGGATTATGCTTATTTGTGTCACCCTAAAATATCAAACAAACAGGCAAGAAAGTACTTAGGTATTAAATCTGGAGACACTATCAAACGTTTGTTAGTCAAATTAGGGGGGAATAAAATCGGATCCAATAAAGATAGAAAATATGAAATACCACTTCCAATGAGGTGAAAGCATGGAGAGAGTTAGGCATTCGTGAAAGAATAGTGAATCTGCACGGCAGATGGCGTGATGTTCTTCAGTTAGAAAGAAGAAGTCGGAGAGTTAATTGGGATCTTTTTTAGAAAATGGGGAATAGCTGACTAATAAAAGGAGTTAACTTATGATCATTCGTTTCGGCTATGTAGCAATGGCCACTTCATTATATGATGCAAGCCCGTCTAAAACGATGACTTTTTCCCGATACAAACAACTTGGAAAAAAGGAGCGGATCAAACAGCTTAAGGAGATTACAAGAGCAAATTTGGAACATACAATACGTGCGCTTCATTATAATATTGCTCATGAAATTCATCTTTATCGGTTTTCGTCATCACTCGTTCCACTTGCCACTCATGAGGAGGTCGAGTGGGATTACCTTACGCCTTTTCAAAAGGAGTATGAAAAGATAGGTGAACTGGTAAAAGAGCATCAGATGCGGACGAGTTTCCATCCCAATCAGTTTACACTTTTCACAAGTGAAAAAGAACATGTGACGACGAATACAGTTAAGGATATGGAATACCATTATTCATTACTTGAAGCGATGGGCCTTGAAAAAGAGTCGCATATCAACCTTCATGTGGGAGGGGCATATGGCGATAAACCCTCTGCAATGGAACGATTTCACGCTAACCTTAAGCAACTGCCAATTCCAATTAAAAAGCAAATGACTCTTGAGAATGACGATAAAACCTACACAACTACGGAGACGTTATCCATCTGTGAAAAAGAAAGCATTCCAATGATGTTTGATTACCACCATTATATGGCTAATCATGAGGAAGAGGAGAAGAAACTAGAAGATCTACTGCTTCGCTTCTACCAGACGTGGTCGAACAATCCTTTTCCTCCTAAGATTCATGCTTCTTCACCAAGATCGGAAAAAGCTTATCGCAGCCATGCTGATTTTGTTGATATTGAATTTATTAAACCTTTGATCAAAGTGTTGAAATCTCATCAGGTAGATGTTGATTTTATGATTGAGGCGAAAAAGAAGGACAAGGCCGTTTTGCAGTTAGTTGAAGATGTAGCGAAAATTAGAGGAGCGAAGCGGATTGATGGGGCAACGATAAAAATATGATCAATGAGTAGAAAAGAGTATCTTACTAAACTGTATTTTTACAAAGCTCCCATTAGCGTCAAAAAGGTTTGGTTTCGTCAGGCCGACGTACTGTACCTATAACTGTTAGTCTATAAAAAGTAAAGCCTTTCCTATCATCATATTAAGGATAATAGGAAAGGCCTCCAACCAAAATTACCTTAATCTTCTACAATAAACTCAAAGTTACCTTCGAATTTAACATCTTTACCAAGAAGCATACCGCCAGTTTCTACAGCTGCATTATAAGTCATGCCATAAGCTTCGCGGTTTACTTTTCCGACAACTTCAAATCCAGCAACTGTGCTTCCATCAAGCGGGCTCTTAGAAGTTCCGTTATATTCTACTGTAAACGTTTCTTCATTAGTTGTCCCCTTGATAGTAAAATCGCCAGTTACTTCGTATTCATCGTCAGATACCTTTTTAATGGATTTACTTTGAAAAACCATGTTTGGATATTTCTCAGCTTCGAAAAAATCACCAGCTTTTAAATGTCCGTCACGGTCTTCATTACCTGTATCAATAGAAGTAACAGGAATTGTTACTTTAATGCTTGCTGATTCAAGGTCAGAAAGATCTCCATTGAAATCAACATCGAAATCTTGGAATTCCCCTTTAGCTTTGGAAACAACCATATGCTTGATCTGAAAGCCTAAACCACTGTGTACTTTGTCTAATGTTAGTGTTGACATTTTCATTCCTCCTAATTTATTGGATAATACCAATGTGCTTATATTTTTCTGTCTATTTTGGAGTTTATACCCCCTAATCACTTACCTTATGTAAGTAACTTTACAATACATGTTAAGCATCGTCAAGAAAAATATCTCGAATTCGAGCGAAAAGTTATTATCTTAAAAAGTTATCTAAACAATCTACTGTCAGTTAATATTCCTGTTGTTAGTTACTTTTAAACCTGCTTTGCGAACAACCTTTAGAAAGGTGTTTAAATGGCCCTCCATAAGTGTATTGAGTAAAAAATAATATACAATTCATAATAGAAAGTACATATACTGTCTGACTCTCGCTAAGGTATGAGTTTATATTATTGAAGGAGGTAAGAATTCTATCCATCTTTTTTAAAAAGCCCCCTTACCCATAACCATATGGAAACATTGGAAATAATTAATAATGATATCCTGTACAGACATGTGTTAACTTGTAAAAGATTAAACATCAAGGAGGTACATCATGATAGTAAAACGAATGATGATTGCATCTGTCGCAATCGCCTGTTCATTGACGTTTACAAGCCAAGTTTCAGCACAAAGTAGCACTCATACCGTTAAAAAGGGTGATTCTTTATATAAAATTGCAAATCAATACGGCATCCCTGTTCAGCAGCTTAAAGAAATGAATAACATCGATAGGAATGAAATTCATCCAGACGAGCAGCTGGATCTTCCTGTTCTGCCTAGTGAATCTGAAGAGGATTTGCTTGCTAGATTAGTAGAAGCAGAAGCTAAGGGAGAAGGCTATGATGGTAAAGTTGCAGTGGCCACTGTTGTCTTAAACAGGGTGTCTAGTGATAAGTATCCCGATTCTATATACGGTGTGATTTATGATGGGTACCAGTTCTCTCCTGTGTTGAATGGTACAATTAATCAGCCTGCAAGTGAAGAATCTAAACGTGCTGTTGAAGAGGCGTTGGGTTATCAGGGGTATGATCGTGAGTCCCTGTTTTTCTATAATCCTGATAAAGCGACTAGTGAGTTTTTGAGTGATCAAGAAGTGACAACAGTTATTGGCGATCATGTTTTTCTAAGATAGTTTTATAGAAAGCGAGCACGTTGATGTGCTCGCTTTTTTGATACCTTATTCTACACTTCGCCTGGTTTTGCTTCCGTTACATAAGTCCCTGCTATAAAGTCGTGAATGGAGCGGTTGTCTTCCCTAATTCCGACCATAAAGGCACTGACAATGAGGCCAATTCCTAATGTTAAGGCATACACGAGACCGCCTACGATCAACCGCATGAACATCGTCCCGACCCCAACGTTATTTCCATTAACCTTTATAATGCGTATCCCCATAATTCTTTTACCGACAATATATCCCTTCCATAAAACCGGCAGAAACAAAGAGTAAGGGAGGGTAATCCAGTTAGAGTAAGGACTGTCGAAATCCCACCCAAATAAAAGCACTCCTAGAAGGGCAATAGGAGTCATTACAATAATAGAATCTAAGATACCTGCTCCGAGGCGTTTCCAAAAACCTACTGAACGATACATGAAATCTTCCTTTCTAGTGAGTGTTCAAAAAGTTGCCAAATTAGAACGTCGACAAAGGTCGTCACTTTCTGTGACAAAGTCGACACTAGCACGTTCCTTGCGCGTCGCAAGAAGTTCGGGGCGCGGAAGTTTTGAGGACTACAGCGTATGTCTTTCATACGTGAGGACCGGAAAAACCGAGCAACGAAGAAGTTCGCCGTTTATCATTTGGTGACTTTTTGAACAACCTCTCCTAGTCACATAAGACTATTGTACGTACCCATGTTAATGTATGCAATGGTTTCAGTTATAAATAGAAAGGTTATGGTAAGACATAGATAAAAAGGAGGCTAGATCAAATGAGTAGTATTTATTCAAATGAAGCTCTTAAGGACGGACATATCATAATAACAGGGGCTACCGGCGGCATCGGTTATCAAACAGCAAAAGCTGTTGTGCAAGCGGGAGCTGATGTGACGATAACGGGACGAAGGGAGGAAAAGCTGAACGACCTTAAAGACGAATGTAAACGGTTGAATGACTCTGTAAAAGTATATGTTCACACTGCTGAACTTAATGACGAGGAAAATCGGAGACATTTAGTAGATGAAGCCATCCAAACAAATGGAGCTATTACTGGACTTGTCAACTCAGCCGGGGTGGTCGGGGGAAGCACACTCGATAACCTGACGGAAGACGATCTTCGTAACGTAATGGAGCTGAACTATTTTTCTACAGTGTTACTGACACAGCTTGTATATGAAAAAATGAAGGCTCAGAACGAGGGAGCGATTGTAAATCTATCCTCTTTATCAGGTTTGCGCGGGACGCATGCGAACATCGCCTATAGTGCTTCAAAATTTGCGGTGACTGGGTTCACTCAGTCGCTTGCAGTTGAGGCGATTGAACACAATATTCGGGTTAATGCTGTTTGCCCTGGCTATGTGGATACAGAAATGGGGCGGGAGTCGATTCGCTCCAAAGGCGAACGGAACAATCGTAGTTTTGAAGAGCAATTGAAGGTTGCAGAAGAAGGGATTCCTTCGGGGCGGATTTCTACTGCTGAAGAAGTAGCGAATACGATTGTGTTTTTATTAACTGAGACAGCTGGGAATATCATTGGAGAGTCTATGAAGATTTCTGGGGGAAGTGTGATGAGGTGAAAAAGAAAAGGTGGTTCACAAACTGGAAGAGTTTTGCTATCCTTTAAGATGAGGTTTCTGAAAATTGAATAAGAAAAGAGCTAGGGGTGCCATACATGTGGCTGAGAGGAAGAACATTTCCGACCCTTTGAACCTGACTTGGTTAGAACCAGCGTAGGGAAGCTTTCGAGGCTGAATGTAAACGTGTATTGCATAAAGTAAATCGAAGCTCACCCATAGCGCGGGTGAGCTTTTTTTAATGGCAATTTAACGAGGAGGAGATGTTATGAAGGATCCGTTAGTGATTGCAGGGAAAGAACTTGAAAGTCGTTTGTTTACAGGAACAGGGAAGTTTGCAGACCATAGTGTAATGCGGGAGGCAATTGAACAGTCTCATTCACAGGTTGTTACGGTTGCGATTAGGAGGGTGGATCTAGATGGTTCTGGCAAGCATATCGTTAATGATATCCCAGAGCAGGCAACGTTAATGCCGAATACTTCAGGAGCAAGGACGGCAGAAGAAGCGGTACGGATTGCACGACTTGGAAAGGCTAGCGGAATGGGGAATTGGGTCAAGATCGAAGTCATTTCCGATCAAAAATACCTTCTTCCCGATAATGAGGAGACGATTAAAGCGACGAAAATCTTGGTAGAGGAAGGGTTTGTTGTCCTAGATTATATGAGTCCTGACTTAATGGCAGCGAAGCGTATGGAAGAGGCCGGGGCTGCAGCGATCATGCCGCTAGGGTCTCCGATTGGCTCGAACCGGGGTATCCGGATGAAGGAAATGATTCGGATTATGATTGATGAAATTGATGTCCCAATTGTTATAGATGCAGGGATTGGCAAACCTTCCGAGGCAACGGAAGCGATGGAAATGGGTGCGGATGCTGTTCTTGTAAATACAGCGATTGCAACTGCGGAGGACCCTGTGGCTATGGCGAAGGCTTTTGATATGGCGGTTAGAGCTGGAAGAATGGCTTACATTTCAGGGCTTGGGCAATCGTCTCTTCAGGCAAAAGCCTCCTCACCATTAACGGGATTTTTAACTTCAACAGGAGGTGGTCAATAATGAGTTTCTATAACGTGTATGAAAAGCTGAAAGATCAACCGTTTAAGTCATTATTTGATGAGATAACAGCAAGTGATGTTGAGAACGTTTTACAAAAAGATGGACTTACTGAGGCGGATTATTTCACCCTCCTGTCACCTGCTGCAGAAGGTTACTTAGAAGAGATGGCTCAGAAGGCGCATCAACTCACTTTGCAGCACTTTGGCTATACCATGCAGCTCTTTCTGCCACTCTATGTTTCCGATTACTGTGTAAACACATGCAAATACTGCAGTTTTAGTGTTGATAACGTTTTTCCTAGAAGGCGTTTAACGATGGAAGAAGTAGAGGAAGAGGCTCAGGCGATATATGCCATGGGAATTGAACAAATTATCATCCTATCGGGAGAATCTCGGGTTCATTCATCTGTTGATTACCTATCAAAAATCATGAAGATTCTTAGGAAATACTTCTCCTCGGTGGGGCTCGAAGTTCAGCCGATGGATCGCGAGGAGTATGAAGAATTGGTAGAGAGCGGAATTGATACGCTGACGGTTTTTCAGGAGACTTACGATCAAGAAATTTATCGTGACCTCCATACGAAAGGACCGAAACGTTTCTATAAGTATCGCCTGGATACCCCTGAGCGAGGCTGCCAGGCTGGGATGAGATCTGTCACAATCGGAGCTTTGCTTGGTCTTGATGATTGGCGCAAGGAAAGTTATATCACAGGTTTGCACGGGAGTTACCTTCAAGACAACTACTTGGATACGGAAATTGGCATTTCATTCCCAAGGGTCCAGCCTAATGCAGGGAGTTTTCAACCCGAAATTCATGTAACGGATCAAAATATGGTTCAAGCTATGCTTGCCCTCAGGTTATTCCTTCCGCGGGCAGGGATTATATTGTCAACCCGTGAAACTCCTCAATTACGTGATCAACTGATTCCGCTTGGAGTGACAAAAATGTCAGCTGCTTCCTCAACTGAAGTAGGCGGCTATACCCAACCGGAAAATACACAAAGCCAGTTTGAAATTTCCGATGAACGTTCCGTGGAGGAGGTTCGCCAATTGCTTCATGAAAAAGGTTATCAGCCAGTTATGAAAGATTGGCAGATTGTGTAAACATGGAATTTCATGTGGTCTCTAACGGTTATTGGCCAATCAAGCAGTTCTCCGACAAAATCGCTCCGCTTTATGGTGGGGAAGTGTTTTTCCATATAAGGGAAAAACAGAAGACTGCAAAAGAAATTTCACTGGGAATCTTCGAGATGCGAGAGCGAGGAGTGGCACCTGAACGGATTGTGATAAATGACCGTGCAGATATAGCTCATTGTTTTGGGTCTGGGGGTGTACAGCTCTCGAACCAAAGCTTAAGCGTAACCGATGTACGTCATTATTTCCCTTCTTTACGAGTTGGTAAGTCCGTGCATTCCATTAACGAAGCTCAACAAGCGGAAAATGAAGGGGCGGATTACGTAATGTTCGGCCACATTTATTCGACATTCTCAAAACCGGGAAAGGAGCCACAGGGGTTGAAAGGGTTAGCTGACCTTACTGATTCGGTTACGCTGCCGGTTATTGCGATCGGAGGGATTAAGCCCGAGCATGCTTCAGAAATACGAAGAGCAGGTGCAACTGGGATCGCGGCTATCTCCGGTTTGTTAGATGCAGACGATGCCGTGAAGCGGTATCAGTCTTATAAGAAAGGGTGGTGTTCACGATGACCATACAGGTAAATGGAGACCCCTTAGATTGTCCTGAAAAAGTTGTGACGGTGACAGATCTCTTGGATTTTTACAAATTGGATGGGAAAATGGTTATCGTTGAGTATAATCAAACGATTATTCAACGTGATCAGTACTCGGACATTCATTTACAAAAAGGGGATCAAATTGAATTGGTTCATTTTGTTGGAGGCGGTTAAGTTCACTTGACTGTACACTCCATTAAAAAAAAGGGAGATTTACTTGTGAGAATCTCCCCTTACTCTTTATCTGGTTAGATTTCACCATAATACACCATCTAATACATTATTGTTGAACAGGTTTGTATCAATGTTACATGTTTGTGCTTCTATTCCATACTAACCGGCTATTAACCCATCCTCTGGGGCAGCTGGCTGGTAATTTGGAGCATTTGCCTCTGTGGTGATTCCCACTTTTAGCACAGCTGTCCAGATGTACGTGTTCTCTTTGATTCCAGCATTATTTTCAGAGGCTTGCTGGAAAGATTGATATAGTGCTGTATCAGAATCAAAAGAACCGTAAATACCTGGATTGTATTCAGATTCACTCATAACCTGATACCAGCCTCTAATATACTCAGAGTTAACTGGATAACTTGTTCTATATCGGAAAAAAGGGCAACACATTATTCTCTATTTGGTTGTTATTACTGTCATTTAGATGATTATCAATTGAATTGCTCACATCTGCCTGATCACCATTTCCATTATTTTGCACATTATTGCTTGTATCCCTATCAGAGCTTTGATTTTCATTTTCTGTTGGACCCCCATGCTGCCCATTTAATCCCATATTCGAACCGACAAGGAAGCATATAGATATAGAAAAAATAACAGCCACGATTGCTGTGATCATTAATGGAAACAGTCTTTTATTGTCCATTCCATTTTGATAAAAAAACGCCAAATGCATCCTTGAATGCTTTTGGCGTTTATTGGGTATGGATTTGGTTCGTATGAATAAAAGAAGACAAAATTCAAAAGCTAATAAAAATCTGCCAACTGGGAAGGAGTCAAAGTTATGGAGAATAAAGACAAGAAAGTAGACAACCAATTTAAAGAAAATAAGAACCACGGAGAACACCGAAATGGCCGACTTAGCCAATTCAAAAACCACAATGACAAACATGAAGAAGAACCAAACGAGTACCTTAACAGAGAGCAAGATTAACCTGACGTATAATGTGTACAAATGAAAAGGTAAACTAGACCTCAACTTTATGTTTGAGGTCTAGTTTAAGATTTTCTTCGCTTCAAGAAAACGTTGTACGCCGGTAAACAGCTCAACAGCGAAGAAAACCAGTGTCGACCAATATAAGATGCTTGGAAATAACAGCATAATACTGAACAAGATAAATCCTTCCGACCGTTCCGCGAGCCCTGCTTGGTAGTAAAATGATTTAACCCCGGATTTTTCAGACACGTTTCCAACCACTAAGAAAACGGTCATCGATATTACGATGGATACACTAAGGAGCAATAGAGGCCACATCACCTCAGGATGGACGTAGGCAAGGGCAACAATCATAGACACTTCTACGACACGGTCAAATGTAATGTCCATGACTGTGCCAAATGGAGAGGTTTTCGTATGTCTTGCCATGGTGCCATCTACGGCATCCAAAAACCCCGAAAGCCATAGGAAAATAATTGCAATAATCGGTAAACCCAGTACATAAAGAATGCTTGTGGAGATTCCTACTAAAAAAGCAAGGATAGTTACTTGATTAGCTGTTCGCCCCTTTTTTAACAACCAGAAAGCCGTTGTATCTATGGAATGCTGTACAAATTTCCGCGCATGTGTGTCTAACATAAATTCACCTCAAACCTTCTTAGAAATGAAGCCGTCACTCTATTATATCAAGGAAGCCCATGGCATGGGAAACCCTTCCACCTCAGGTCATCCATATTATGGATGATCTGAGGTGGAAGGGTATGGATAATCATATAAAGAAAAAGCTGCTTCCTCAGGGGGAGCAGCTTTTTCTTCTTTATTCATCCTCTTCTACGAATAGCTGTACTTTTTTCTCTTTTGTCTTTTTCTTTAATACTCGGTTGACATAGTCATCGTTAATAGCTGCAATTTCTTTGTGCAGGAAGAGCATCGGGATAATGTTTGCTATGACTGCAAGTGCAAGGAGAAGATCGAGGAATTGCCAGATAAACTGAAGTCCTCCAAGGGCTCCTATAAAAGCAGCTACAATATAAATGACCCTCATAACTTTTGCACCCTTCAAGCCATATAGGTATTCTGCTTGTTTTTCCCCGTAAAAAACTAGAACACCAACTGTTGTAATAATGAAGAACAACAGGAAGATGGCCACAAAAATTCCGCCAAATGTGTCACCTAACACAGTTCCAAAAGCGACGTTAATCATATTGGAGGAGTTTGCTGCACTAACCTCTTTCCAGGCACCTGTTGATAAGACGACAAGCCCTGATACTGTACAAATTACAATCGTATCAACGAATACACTGAATATTCCCCACATTCCCTGTTTAGAAGGATGATCAGTTTGTGCTGCAGAGTGGGCGATGGGTGCTGTACCAACTCCAGCCTCATTAGAGTAAAGCCCGCGAGCCACACCAAAGCGTATGGCTTGGGCTATTCCGGCACCGGCAAAGCCTCCGGCAGCAGATATGGGAGTGAAGGCATGTGTAAAGATTAATGCGAAAACACCTGGAATCTCCTCAATATTAGCAAAAATAACAAGTAGTCCTACACCCACATAAATAAGTACCATAAAGGGTACGATTTTATCCGTTACTCTAGCAATCCGTCTGATCCCGCCAAACACAACGATTGCAATCATGGCACATACGATGACCCCTGTTAAATAAACAGGCCAGCCAAAGGCTCCTTCCGTTTGTGTAGCGATCGAATTAGATTGAACCATGACACTTGGGACCAGTTCAATCATGAGTAAAAAGGCAAAAGCTGAAGCAACCCATTTCCATCCTAGAGCCTTTTTTATGTAATACTGTGGTCCTCCGACCCAAACATTTTCTTTGTTTTTTTCTCGGTACTTCATTCCAAGTATGATCTCTGAATATTTTGTTGCCATCCCAATCAAAGCGACGAGCCACATCCAAAATAGGGCACCAGGTCCACCTAACGCAATGGCTAGAGGCACACCGACAATGTTTGTTGCACCTGCAGTTGAAGCTAGGGCTGAAGTAAAAGCCTGAAAAGGAGAAATAGTGCCGGGATGCTTGTTTTTCTTGAAGATTTGTCCGACTGTTTGGTGTAGTACGTGACCAAAGAAACGGAACTGGAAGAACCTCAATCGAATCGTGAGGAAAAGCCCCCCGAGAATAAGAAGAATGGATAATAGATAAGTCCATAAGAATCCTGATGCACTTGCTACTGCTGTCTCAATAAAACTCCAAATTTCACCCAAAAAGATGGCTCCTCTCTAAAAATGGTATAACCTCATATTCCCGATTCTACATAAATTAAACTAACTTTGCCAATTTTCTGTCGTAATAGGAAGATAGCACCACCTAATACCACCTCAGGTCATCCATAATATGGATGACCTGAGGTGGTATTATTTGGATGTGATATGATTAGGGGTATTAGGGGGATTGTGTATTATGATTATTCAAAGAGATAAGTTTCATGAACATAATATGAGCAAGCTTATTAAGGGAGCGGTTGTGCCAAGGCCTATTGCTTGGGTTTCAAGCCTTTCTAGTCGGGGATTTCGCAATCTGGCGCCTTTTAGTTTTTTCACTGTCGCTTCAATGAATCCTATTACCTTATGTTTTTCAGTAGGATCAGAAGGTCGTGCGAAGGATACCTTAACGAACGTTAGAGAGACGGGGCAATTCGTCGTCAATATCGCTTCCGAAGCTCTTGCTAATCAAATGTATGAAAGCAGTAAAACATTTGAAGCAGACGAAGATGAGTTTAAAATCGCTGGCTTAAAGGCAGTGAACAGCACGGACGTTCAGCCGCCAAGAGTTAAGGAAGCACCAGTAAGCATGGAGTGTGAGCTTGATCAGATTATCGAGATTGGAACGAATCATCTTATTCTGGGAAAAGTGGTTTGCTACCATATTCAAGAAGATGTCTATATGGAAACAGATAAGGTTGACCCTCACAAGCTGGCTCCTGTTGGACGTATGGCCGGCGATTACACATTTGTAAAAGAGTTTTATCGTTTGCCGACTGACAAGCTGCCAAAATCAAGATAAATGTGAAGCACCTGAATCCTCTAAAAGATCAGGTGCTTTTGCATGTATTCAGGCCCACGTAGAAAAGGATTCTACCCAAGCTTGTGATGATTCTGACAAAAGCCAGAAGGATTCTGCCTAAATGCAAAAAGATTCTCCCCAAAAACAAAAGGATTCTACCCAAACACGAATAACCCCTTCATGATGATGCCTCCTATCACTTTATTAAAAAAGTACTTCTCAAACTCTAGACAATTCTATATACTAATACTGTACTACCAATACTAATACGGTTAATACAGCTGTGTCCCTTGGAGGTGTATTTATGTTTGAGTTAGATTTAAGAAGCCGCATGCCCATCTATGAACAGCTTGTTGAGAAGCTCAAACATCTGATTATTAACGATGTCTTACAGCAGGATGAGAAACTTCCGTCTGTACGTGAGCTAGCCCAGCAATTGACGATCAATCCGAATACCATTCAGAAGGCTTATCGTGAACTCGAAGCACAGGGATACATCTATTCTGTGAAAGGGAAGGGGAGTTTTGTTAACCCTACTTTTCAATCTGAGGATAAAGAAAAGGTGGCTGAAGTGCGATTGGAATTAAGAAAACTTATTGCGGAAGCCATGTACATTGGGATGACCGCACAAGAAATAGTTGAATTAATTGATGAAGTGAAAGGGGGATCTCAGCATGATTGAAGTAAAAAATATTATCAAATCTTTTGAAAAAGAAATGGTCGTAAATGATGTGAGCTTTCATGTGGAAAAGGGGTCGATTTACGGGCTGTTAGGATCAAATGGCGCAGGAAAAACGACAATTATGCGCTTGATCAGCGGCATTTTAAAGCAGGGAGCGGGATCGATTCATGTTTTTGGGGAAGAGATTTTTGAGAATGTATCTGTCAAAAACAGACTCGTCTTTATCCCGGATTCCCCTTATTTCTTTCCGCAATACACTGTAAAACAGCTTTCAAGGTACTACCGGGAAATGTACTCAAATTGGAATGAGGAACGTTATCAAAAGCTAAAGACTGTGTTTAATTTGGATGAAAATAAAAGATTGCACCAGTTTTCCAAAGGGATGCAAAGACAGGCGACATTTTGGTTGTCGTTATCAACTATGCCTGACGTATTAATCTTGGATGAACCGTTTGATGGACTGGACGCTGTAATGAGAAGAAAGATTAAGAGTTTAATCATACAAGACGTGGCTGAGCGCGAAATGACGGTGCTTATTTCTTCCCACAATCTGCGTGAAGTGGAGGATATTTGTGACCATATTGGGATCCTACATAATGGCGAAGTATTACTTGAGAGGGAATTGGATGATTTGAAAACAGATATACACAAAATCCAAGTGGCCTTTCGAAATAACGATTTAGGTCCGCTTCAGCGGAGACTGGATATTTTATATCAAGAAAAGCGGGGGAGCGTCCATCTCCTCATAGTTAGAGGACAAGAAGATGCGATCAATGAAACGGTTGAAAGGTTTTCCCCTGTTTTGTACGATCGTCTGCCTTTAACACTAGAAGAAATATTTATTTATGAAATGGGAGGTGCAGGATATGCCATCGAAAACATCATCGTTTAAAAAGGAAATTTTTAAACAAGATTTCAGAAATGTAGGGTGGGTTAGTTTAGTTTACTTTGCAGGTCTAGTTTTCATCTTGCCGCTCCAATTAATGATGGATATGAGCAGTCCGGAAAGTAGAGAAGTCTACTTGGAAAATGGTTTATTTGATCCAATGTTTTTATATGGTATGCAGTTAATTCTGCTTTTAATCATACCTGTACTAATGGCTATCTTTTTATTTAGATATGTGCATGTAAGAGGAGCAGGTGATTTTATTCATAGCCTGCCGATTAAGAGAAGCTCTTTGTTTAACTATCACATGTTCTCAGGGATTCTTCTTTTGCTTCTCCCCATTTTGATTACAGGTGCCATTCTATTTATTACGTCTTTCATCTGGGATGTGGGAAACTATTACACCCTCGGGGACCTTAGTTATTGGATGGCTGTCTTTTCGGTGTTTTCGGTCTTTCTATTTGTTACAAGCATTTTCGTGGGTTCATTAACTGGATTGTCGGCTGTCCAAGGTGTGTTAACTTACATTTTATTGCTGTTCCCCGCTGGCATTTACGTACTCATTTCCTATAACTTGGATTTGTTTGTAAAAGGGTTCTCTGACGAAATGGCAACAGCCCAAGTGGTTGAAAGATTTTCCCCTGTACTTGAGCTGCTGATGTACCAGCCAGCTATGGTCAATAATGAAGAGGGGAATTTGCCTGCCGGATTTACTGTTCTACTAATTTATCTAGGAATAGCTGTCTTATTATACATTGCTGCTCTCTTTATTTATAACTATCGTAATTTAGAGAACGGCTCCCAGGCTATTGCTGTCCTTCCTCTTAAACCAGTCTTTAAATATGGGGTTACCTTTTGTTTTATGCTCCTCGGAGGGGCGTATTTTGGAAGATCTCAACCTAGTCATTATTGGTTGTATATGGGGTATGCAGTAGGTGCAGTGATAGGTTTTGTGATCTCTGATATGCTCCTGCAAAAAACCTGGCGTGTGTTCAGTGTCAAGCAGCTCAAAGGTATGGGGGCTTATGCAGCGGTGATGATCGTGCTCATTTTAACAATACCTATCGCTGCCAGCGGATATGAATCAGCCTTACCGGAAAAGAGTGACATAAAAAATGTGTACATCGGTACCAGCTTTCATGATTATCAAAGGAAGCTTGAACTTGAGGCTCCACTGATCAACAAACCCGGTAACATTGAAGCTGTACGGAAAGTGCATAAGAGCTTAATAGATAAAGCGGAGGTAATGGAAGAAGATAGTCAAAACCGCTCGATCTTCTTAGCCTATCAACTTAGCAATGGTGAAAAGGTATTCCGTGAATATCAAGTTAATTATAAGAGGGTTCCATATATGGAGGAGGTATATAACAGCGAAGAATATAAACTTCTTACAAATGATGTACTGCACGTAGAGCCGTCAGAAGTTGATCGAATGACTCTAGATTCTCCTACCCCTCAAGTCCGTCCTGTAATGATAAATGATCCTGAAATAATAAAGAAAGCTTTCAAGCTTATGGAGAAGGATATATTAAGTCAAACGTATCTGAATATGATGGAACCACGTGGACTTGCAGCAAGCTTTAACGTTGAGGTTGGATATGAATATTATCATACTGAGCTACCGTTAAGCTATACCCATTTTAATCAATGGCTAAAAGATGAAGGGTTATACGACAGAGTGTTTGTACAGGCAAAAGACGTGCACAAAATAGAAATTCTTAAAAAGAATCAAGGGATCAATCCTGAGGAAGATCTGTATCAAACACTTATTCGCGAAAAAGGCTTTGAAATAACGGATAAGAAAAAGATTGCCGAGACCATTTCGACTGCTAGCGAGTCTTCAGGAGGAACCTATCTAGTTGGTTTTTATTTCGCTGACGAAGAAATTTCAAGAGTCACCACATTGGAAGCAAGTAAGGCCCCAAATTGGATGACAAACCATTTTAAATAAATGATCAAGGAGAGGAACAAAAAGATGAACGAAGGCTTTGAGGAAATCTATCAATTTTATTACCACAGGGTCTATCATGCAGCCTTTAGAGTAACAAAAGACCATAAACATGCGGAGGATATTCTTCAAGAAACGTTTATAAAAGCTTATCAAAAAATAGATCAAATCGAGAAAATTGATAAAATAGGCGCTTGGCTTTCAACGACAGCAACAAGGGCCTCGATAGACTTTTTACGTAGAGAAAAGAAAGTTGTCGTTGCGGAAGTCGAGGAACTTCTTTTACAGAGGTGTGAAACTCGTTCCATTGTGGAGGAGCATTGTGAAGAAAGAGAAATGGAGGAAGTGGTCCGGCTAGAAGTTGGGACCCTGTCTTCGAAGCTGCGTAAAGTGTTTCACTTGAAGTATTATGGGCATTTGAAGGAGGCTGAGATTGCTGAGAAGCTGGAGTTATCTCCGTCTGCCGTAAAATCTCGGCTTTATCGGGCAAAGATCTGTATGAAAAAGCAGATGGCAGGCTTGATAGAACAAAATCAAACGGCATGAAAAAACCCGCGGAGGGCGGGTTTTTAAATAGCTGGGGTAGGGGTAGGTTCAGCGTATCCCTCTTTATAGCTCTCATCAATTTGCTCACGAATTTCCTTCACGGACTTGCCGTTCTGATATTCAACCATGGCTTCGGCAGCAATTTTTAGGCAGACCCCACATTTCGTGCCATGGTCATCCCAAACAATGGCCCCGCTTTCTTTATTTTCATGAATAAAGCAGTCGTAATTATTTTTATGTCCAACGGAGTCGCCGCAGCCACAATAGCATGGGATTTGTTCTAACAAATCTTTATGCTGGGAGGCGGATGTATAAATAAGCTGCATATCCTCCGACTTATTTTGTAAAAAATCGGGCATAACCTCATAGCTGGGTGTTTCTACGCGTTTATCACCATGTACTATGTGGTTTTCTGAATGTTGTGTTGACTGAGGTTGAGTCTGAGATTGTGAAGATGAGGGCTGTGCTTCTTCCTCTGAATGATTGCTCGAGCAACCGGCCATTAGGCTGCCGAGTACAAAGGTTGTAAGGATCAATAGCTTAATTTTCATTCGTCTATCTCCTTTCAAAGTTGTGCGTCGCTTCCATCTTAGTCGTTATAAAGGCAGAGGACAAGTGTATAGAGAAAAGTTCGGTATTTAGACATACAAAAGAGACAGGCCCAATGCCTGTCTCCAGTTTATTTTTTAAATCTTAGAGGAATTGTTTTTACAAAAATTTATTTCCCAAATGAGGACAGGAATTTGACTCGATCGCCCATCGGCGGGACACGGTCATCAACTAAAGCCACCTCTAAAATAGCTGGTCCCTTGGCATTTAATAGATTCCCAATAGATTCTCCATCAAGGTCGCTCATTCCATCAATCCGCATACTAGGGATACCTAGCGTCCTTGCCATTGCAGCGATATCAACAGGTTGCTGGGCAAACCGTTCATGAGCCCGTTTATACTGAAGGGAATGGCCATGATGCACCATTCCAAGGCGTGCGTTGTTCATAATCACAAATAAAACAGGGATGTTGTACTCTTTGGCTGTTAATAGCTCCATCCCATGCATAAAGAAGCAGCCGTCCCCTGTAATACTGACAGTCGGACGCTCCGGCTCAGCTAATTTTGCGCCAATCGCACTGCCAATCCCGTCCCCATTGCACCAAAATGGACATTTATATCAAAGGAGTCCTGTTCAAGCACGTTCATATGATGGATCACATATGACATGAACTCGCCAATATCGATCGTGTAACGTGTTGTGGCAGGCAGTTCCTTCTGAAGGGTAAGCAGCAGATTTTTCGTACTGTACTCTCCATTGATTTCCTCCACTTGGCGGGGCTGATGATGATACGTTTTTCTATCATATCCCATTCGCTTCAAGCCATTGTTAAGCTCCGACACACACATAGAGACATCACCTATGATAGGTAAATCAACCGGATATTTACGGCCGAATACTTCCTTGTCAAAATCAACTTGAATGGTGAATTTATCCTTGGTGATATTCGGATTCCAGTTGTTTGTCGCAGTCTCACCAAGGCTCGAACCGAGCACGAGTACTGCTTGTTTGCCACCTTCGTTGACCAGTTCAGTTGCCGACTCATGCCCCGCAAAACCAAACACTCCTTTAACTAGGGGGTGGTCATCCGTGAATAGTCCCTTTGCCTGAGGGGAAGTGATGATTGGCCAATTCAAACGTTCAGCGAGTTCTAAAACATCAGCTACAGATCTGCGTACTCCTTGCCCTGCAAAAATGTAGCCATGGTCCATTGAGGACAGTTGTTGAACAGCCTCTTCAATCTGACGAAAATTGGGAATGAGCGACGTGCGCACAGGGAAAGCTGGCAGCGAAGGGTCAGGAATATCCTCCAGCTGAATATCGATCGGCAGGGCCACATGAACAGGGCCAGGTACACCAGATAGTGCAATTTCACAAGCTTTGTGCACCTCTGACAATAAATTCTCTGCCCGATCCACACGTACACTGTATTTCGTTACAGGTTGATAAAGAGGGTCCGCATCAAGCTCCTGGGAAGCATTCAAGCCGACAGTATTGACAGGGACTGCACCTGTTAAGAAAAGGATAGGCAGGTGCTCGCGCATTGCATTAGCCGCACCCGTCAATAGGTTTGTTCCACCTGGACCGCTGCTGGCGATACAGACAGCAAGCTCCTGTGAATATTTGGCATAGGCGGCAGCCATATACGAAGCGGCCCCTTCATGCTTGGCTACAATAGGGATAATCGCAGGCATGTCATACAGTTCATCAAAAAAAGCATTTACCGAACCAGCCGGGATTCCAAAGACATAAGATACATTACCTGAGTGCAAATAATTCAATACACTTCGAATAGCTTTCATTAATTTGCATCCTCACTTTAATTTAGTGGATTTATGGTAAAACGTTTGAATAAAATCATCGGCTGGGATCGGTTGGCTAAAGTAGAAACCCTGGATCATATAGCAGCCATGTTGTTGAAGGAAGTCGATTTGCTCTCGTGTTTCTACGCCTTCAGCGATCACTTTTATTTGCAAGCTGCTTGCTAAGGTAATAATAGTGTTCGTGATGGCCGCATTGTTTTCATTCGTGGAAATATCATCAATGAAAGACTTGTCAATTTTCAGTGTGTCCACAGGGAAGTCTTTCAAATAACCCAAGGATGAAAAGCCTGTTCCAAAATCATCAATAGATATCTTTATGCCTAAAGCTTTTAACTGATGAATGGTAGCTAAAGTGTTGTTTGTATTATGGATAATCAAATTCTCTGTAAGCTCAAGCTCCAGGCATTGGGGAGGGAGCTCAGTTTCTTTAAGTATTTGCTGTACACTTTGAACGAGTTCATCTTGATTAAATTGCTGTGGGGATAAGTTGACTGAAACGGTCATTGGCGTGTACCCTTGGTCATGCCAGCTTTTCGTTTGTTCACACGCCCTTTTAAGTACCCATTCACCTATATCTATAATGAGGCCTGTTTCTTCGGCTAATGGGATGAATTCATTTGGGAAAACAATACCTTTGTTGGGACGCTGCCAGCGGATTAATGCTTCTACTCCTACAATTTCACTCGTATTTGTATTGACCTTTGGCTGATAATGTAACAAAAATTCATTGTTCGTGAGCGCCTTATACAAATCATTTTCCAGTTCAATACTTTCCAGAGAACGGTCTTCAATATCAGGGGTGTAAATCTGGAAACGGTCCCCGAGAGTGCCTTAGCTTTGTACATAGCTACATCTGCGTGTTTGATTAGCTGCTCGGAATTGATCCCATTCTGTGGAAAAAGACTGACACCAATACTTGTTTTAATAGTAATCTCCTGTCCGTTTATATAGAAAGGTTTAGAAAAGGCTTTCAAAATTGCAAAAGCCCAATCCTTAGCATCCCTTCCTGAAGACACTTTTGGCAGTAATATGATGAATTCATCACCGCCCTGGCGGGAAACAGTGTTTTCTTTAGAAAGAGTGACTGTGAGCCGTTCAGCTACTTTTCTAAGGACGATGTCCCCAAACGCATGGCCAAAAGTATCGTTAATTTTCTTGAAGCGGTCGAGGTCTAAGAATAAGATGCCCAGAGAACTATGGTTAAGCTCAGCAAAAGTTAAGGCTTGACTTAACCTGTCGAGAAATAGGAGACGGTTAGGAATGTTCGTAACACTATCGTAATAGGCGTGATACTTAATTTTCTCTTCCATTTGCTTGCGGCTGGTTACATCTTTAAAGGTAATGACGTATCCAACCGTTTCTTCATGTTCAATTTGTGGTGTGATGACATATTCAACCGGGAACTTAGAACGGTCCTTTTTGTAGAAGTATTCCTCGTTTCCGCCCTTATTGTTTAATTGCTCTTCAAGGAAACAGTTGAAAGGGAATGGATCCTTGATATCAAAAATTTCCTCGCACGATTCCCCGATTAATTCCTGCTGGTCACAAAAGCCGAGGATTTTTGCTGCAGAAGGATTGCAAAACGTGATGGTACCTTCTAAATCGAGTCCGAAAATGCCTTCCCCAGCGGAATTCAAGATGAGCTCCTTCACCCGGCTGATTTGTTTCACTTCTGTAATCATATGTTCAAGTTCACGATTTTTAGTGGTCAGCTCAGATGTTCGTTCCGAGATGATCATTTCCTGTTTTTCAATATAAAGCAAGTTTGACAATACAGGGGCTGTCGCATCAACAATAGATTCGGCAAGCTGCATGGCAGACCTAGAGTAGACGTGCCCTTTTTCTTTAAGATTTACGATCGCCACCATGCCGAGAACTTCCCCCACCGCTACAAACGGAATCACATACAACCCTTTAATGCCGAAGTTTGAGCATAACTCATGGCTCGGTCTTGGATCGTTAAGAGTGTCAGGGATCAGAATAGATTTCTTTGTTTTAGCAACTTCTTGAAAAACAGGATCCTCATGAATGTCAACACCTACTCGGTAATGGGTCTGCTTCCAGTCTTCTTCTGCCCAATCACTATGTTTGCTTAAACTAGCTGGTTGTACATGATGGGAGGCGACAGGATCAAGGAAATGTGCTCCGATGTTTGGATTGCTTAATACTTCACCTAAATAGGCAAAACACTTATCCATTACCTCTCTTAACGTAGAACAGTGGGAAAGGTCACGTGTGACATTAAGCAGCAGCTGTTTTTCCGAAATAAGGTCTTCCTTACGTGTTAAGTTATTCGCATTTCTAACGGCAACAGCTGCCATATTCACATAAGCCTCGATCGATTCAATTTCAGAGTTTGTTAGATTCATAGGAATTCCATAATCAAATAGGAATACGAGGCCGTACAGCTCTTGTTCATATGACATAGGCAGCACAAGCAGCGATTTAATTTGAAAGGCTTGAACATTACGAGGGTCCGGCCTGTCGTCCACCGATGTATCTGGTATATAAATGGCTTCTCTTGTCTCAATCACTTCTTTCGCAAGGTGGTCCATATCTAAATCTATCACATGCGTTTCCAGGGACATCCCGTTGATCAACTCAGGCTTGCCGACAAAACCTCGATACGTTCCATCATCTTGAGGTAAGTAGATCCCTACAGAATCACAAGAGACGATTTCTTCAGAGATCGCTGTGACGACGTGTTCAAGGGCATCCCTTAACTCAAGGTTAGTATTGATCAGTTTAGTAATTTGCGCCAGACGAGAGTACCTAGTTTGTTCATTTGCCACAGTCACCCCTCCAATGACCTAGTAATTTAGGAATGTGATGCGTTCCTTTCTTACATATATTACAATCTTTTCACGAGAAAAATCAGGAAAATTTATGTTTACATGGAATAATATTCGTACAACTTGGTACTATTATAACAGATTAATAATGTATCCTGCACCAACACCAAGGAGAACGACTGCCCATGCTGGAACTTTATAAAAGTGAAGGCAAACAAATAGGATCGCAGCAAGTCCAAAGTCCTTGCCATCTAGAATAGAACTTGTAATTACAGGATCATAAAAAGCAGCTAGCAAAATTCCTACAACACTCGCGTTTACACCCATCAGCAATCCCTGAAAGGCCGGACGTTTTCTAAGTTCATTTAAGAAGGGCAATGCAGCGATTAGGAATAAGAACGAAGGCAGAAAGATACCAACTGTAGCAACGATCATTCCAGTAAACCCTTCAATCATTGTTCCTAAGTAACTGGCAAAAGTAAATAATGGACCAGGAACAGCCTGTGCCATCCCGTACCCAGCTAGAAACTCACTAGCCGTAAGCCATCCTGTTGGCACAACTTCCCGCTCGATCATCGGTAAGACAACATGGCCTCCACCAAATACAAGCGATCCAACACGGAAAAACGTATCGAAAAGCTTCACGAGAATGTGGTCTGTAGCATTTGCTATAATCGGCATCAGGGCAAGAAGTCCAAGGAGGATCGTTAAAGAAATAGCACCTGCTTTTTTAGAAAAAGTAACCGGAAAAGGGGTGGCTTTTGCATCAGCTAATTTGCTGAAAAGCTTTAAACCAATAAGTCCGGATGCAATAATGATTAAAATTTGCATCCATGCGGAAGGGTACAAAAGCATGACGGTGGCTGCCGCAATAGCTATTGTTATTCTTGGTGTATCAGGTGTGAGTTTTTTCCCTAAACCAATTAATGCATGCAGAACGACAGCAGCTGCAACGACCTTCAAACTACTAATGAAGCCAGCGTCTCCAAGATCAAATGTTTGATAGAGCAGTGCAAAGATAGTTAAAACTAGAATGGATGGGAGGGTAAATCCAAGAAACGATATAATACCTCCGAGTAGTCCCCCACGCAACATTCCGATTGCAATCCCGACTTGGCTGCTTGCCGGCCCAGGGAGAAATTGACACAAAGCTATGATATCGGCATACGTTTTGTCATCTAGCCATTTCTTCCGATCAATGTACTCGTCTTTAAAATAGGCGAGATGGGCAACTGGCCCGCCGAAGGATGTGAGGCCAAGCTTTGTTGATGTTAACAATATTTCCAGTAAAGTCCCCTTAGGTTTATTCATCAATCATTCCTCCTATGATTTTCATTAAGAACTTCGTGGGCGAGCTCACGAACCTGTTGCCTTCCTTCTTCAAGCGTCAAGCGGCCTTTATCTGTAATTTTGTAATACTTCCTCACCTTGCCATTTACCGTCTCCTCGTATTTATGGAGTAAGCCATTTTTGTGCAATGAGTTTAACGTTGGATAGAGAGTGCCAGGGCTGATTTCATATCCATGTGAAGCGAGCTCTTCCATTAGAAAAACACCATAAATCGGCTCAACGTCGGCATGGTAAAGGATATGTATTTTAATAGATCCTAGGAAAAAGTCCCTTAAAATAAGTCATTCCTCCTTTGATATCGTCTTGCGATATCAATATACGATATTGAAACAGGAAAGGCAATGCTGTTTTCGGAACATTTACATAAGCTTTACATTTTGTAGAGGTTTGGTTTTTTGGCTAGAAGAGAGGGAGAAACGAATGGTGATTTCTCAATAGGGAACAAACCCGCCGCGTTAAGGAACAATCATTAAATGTTAGAGGACAATCCGTTGCCTTAAGGAATCGTCTGACGATAGGGAACAATTCTGTCGCCTTAAGGAACAATCATCTTGGACCAGGGTGTCTACTTCGTGTGTGATCATCCATTTAAGCGTATATCAACAAAGATAATGCATAGGAAAGGTGGTCGTATGAACGATATGATCAAAAAGGAGGAACGATTTATTGTTACGGAAGGAGGAGAGCTTATCGGCGGAATTTTCCGTCGTTCCTTCTGGAGGGAAGGAATTGGTGAGAAACTCGTTAAGGAAGTGCACAGTTCGCCCGTGGTGAAGGACAAACGATTATTCCTCGCTGCTTTTTACGAAGAGTGTAATGGATCGAAATGAGGGCTATCCGGAAGTATTAGCAAATCATCCGTTGAAAGGTGAAAAAAACTCCTAAAGCTATCCGGGCTTTACCCAGTTAACTTTAGGAGTTTTTGCAGTTTATTTCGTAAGCGTTTCAACGATTTTGTCGATTGACATACTGTGAGCAATCACACCATCGATCGTCCAATGGCTCGGTTCGTTCATGGTATAGACTTGGTTATTTTCGACAGCAGGTGTACTCTGCCACACCGAACTGTTGTCGAGGGTTTCAAAACCGGCTTCGCCTTCTGATCCTATTAAGAAAACATGATCAGCGTCGAGCTGGCCTAATTTTTCTAAGGAAATCGGATTCCATTGGGCTTCTGCCTTAGGGAGATTTTTAATAAATTCAGGCTGTGTCACGCCCATTTCGTTGTACACTGTTTCAGCAACATAACGAGTGTTTTCAAAGACGAAAAATTGATCACCCTTTGCCCAGACAAATGCTACTGATTCATCGCCAATGGATGTTTGCAGGCTTGCCTTGGCTTCTTCAACCTTTTTGTCAAAATCAGCCAGAGCTTGCTCGGCTTTATCTTGTTTATTTAAAATTTCTCCCATTCGAGTAAGTTGCTTTCTCCAGTCTGAGCTTACCTCGTCTTTGTACACGTAGGTCGGAGCGATTTTATTGTAATCTTCGTAGCTTCCGTTTTGCAAAGAGGAAGGGGAGCTGAAAATAACCAAGTCCGGATTATGCTTAATTACTTGTTCTGGAGGCAGATCCCAGGCAATTTTCGGAACTCCTTCAAGCTGTGGCTGCAGGTAGTCAATCACGTCATCACCTATTGACCATTGTGCTGCAGGAGTCACCCCGAGGGCCACAAGGGAGTCCTCTAAGTATGGAGCAATGATTTTCTCAGGGTTGGCTGGTATCGTTACCTCACCTGAGGCATGCTGCAGTGTGCGTTCTTTGTTGTTGTTTTCTGCCTCATTATTTGAATTTGAAGAGCTTTCACCGTTCTCACTTCCACAAGCGCTTATGATCGTAAGAACGAACAGTAGACTAACTAGTAAACGTATCTTTTTGTTAAACATGACTTTCCTCCTGTGATCTTCATTTTATCTACGATAATGATAATCATTTTCACTTAATCAGTCAATTATTAGTTTAGTATTTGGAGAAAATCTTGAATTATGAGAAAGAGAATTATATACTTGTTTAAGTGATAATGATTCTCAATTTAATTAATATAGGTTGCCTGCACGAAGTAGAGAGGGTTGAATGACGTTGAGCGAATTAGAGAAGTCTCATATAGAAGGATTGACGAGCCGTGTTTTCCGTGCGGCGATTATTTTTATCTGCGGGATTGCTGCACTTATTATATCAATAGGTTTATCGGTTGCCTTAGGTGTCACCGATATTAAACTTGCGACGGTATGGCAAGCTGTTTTTGTATTTGATCCAGAGCTTACGAACCATCAAGTCATAAGGGAATTAAGACTTCCAAGAGCGATCGGCGCCGCACTTATTGGGAGCTTCTTAGCCGTCTCTGGTGCCGTTATGCAGGGTCTTACGAGAAACCCGCTTGCTTCTCCTTCCATTATGGGGGTGAGTCATGGTGCGGCCTTTGCTTTAATTATCGTGCTTATCTTTTTCCCTGCTGTCACAAACCTTGGTATGACATTTGCTTCCTTCGCAGGGGCAGGGATAGCAGTGATTCTTGTGTTTGCCGTTGGATCTTTTTCAAAAGGTGGACTGACCCCAGTTAAACTTGCACTGGCGGGTGTCGCAGTAGGGGGTATGCTTAGCTCACTTTCCTCAGCGTTTTCCCTTCACTTTCAAGTGGCCAAGCAAATGAGCTTCTGGTATGCCGGAGATCTATCTGGTACGAATTGGCTGTCAGTACAGTTGTTATTAGGCGCTGGAGTCGTTGGTTTACTATTAGCCTTGATCATTTCGCGGGCTGTAACCATTTTAAGTTTAGGAGAAGAAGTGTCAAAAGGACTTGGCCAAAACACGCTGGTCGTTAAAACCCTTGGTGTAATCGTTGTGCTTGTCTTGACGGGTGCAGCTGTTTCTGTAGCAGGAACAGTAGGGTTTGTGGGTCTTGTGATTCCGCATATTGCACGCTTTCTCGTTGGAACGGACTACCGTTTGATTATTCCGGTGTCTGCAGTTCTTGGCGGATTGCTTCTCGTCATTGCTGATATTGGTGCTCGGCTCGTTAATGCGCCGTATGAAACACCAGTTGGTGCCATTACGGCCTGTATTGGTGTGCCGTTCTTTCTATACCTCGCTCGCGGAGAAAGGAGCGGGTTATAATGAAGCACTTTTCCATACAAGGCCGCAGTCGTTTTTGGTGGACGATGAGCAGCTTATTCGTTCTTATCTTGGTGATGCTGTTCGTCAGTTTAAATACAGGAGTTGTGCAAATTGCACCGAATGATGTGATTCGTACATTATTAGGATTAGGAGATGAAAGGCAGGAACTCGTATTATTCGACTTTCGTCTGCCACGACTGGTATTAGCCTTGCTAGTTGGCGCCGGCTTTGGTGTTTCCGGTGCGATCTTACAGGGAGTCACGAAAAATGAACTGGCTGACCCTGGTATATTGGGGATCAACACGGGAGCGGGCTTAGCGGTTGTTGTGTATATCTTCTTTTTTCAAAGTTCAATGGCCAGTATCAGTGGACTCGGTGTCTACATTCTTCCGCTATTTGCCTTGATTGGGGCGTTCACAGCGGCTATTCTTGTGTACTTTTTGGCATGGAAAAAAGGGGTGAATCCTGTAAGGCTGATTCTTGTTGGGATCGGTGTCAACGCTGGGTTTAGTGCCGCCCTGATCGTTTTTCAAATTAAAATGAACCCACAAGATTTCACGAAGGCATTAGTATGGCTGTCCGGGGACATTTGGGGATCAAGCTGGAGCTTTGTACTAGCCCTGTTGCCATGGATTATCGCTTTGATCATTTACAGCCTATATAAATCCCCTGTCATCAATATCTTAAACTTGGGTGAGCAAATGGCTGTCGGCTTGGGTGCCCGAGTTGAGAGGGAGCGCCGGTTTCTATTATTATTAGCCGTTGCTATAGCAGGATTGTGCGTAGCTGCTGCTGGCGGCATTGCCTTTCTAGGTCTCGTCGCTCCGCACATTGCCAGAAGAATTGTTGGACCTAAACACCAGCAGCTCCTTCCGGTTACTGCATTACTAGGTTCCTTAATTTTACTTGTTGCTGAAACCATCGGAAAAAATATTATCGCCCCGGCGGAGATTCCAGTTGGTATTGTCGTAACCATTGTAAGCACACCTTACTTTATCTATCTGCTCATGAAAACGAACTAATAAAGGAGACAGGACCAATGAGTGAACTTTATGATGTAACCATTATCGGCGGTGGAACAACAGGATTATATACGGCTTTTTACAGTGGAATGCGTGATATGAAAACGAAAGTGATTGAATATCAGCCAGATCTTGGGGGTAAGGTTTCCTTTTTCTATCCGGAAAAAAAGATTTATGATGTCGGCGGGTTCCTTGGAATACTTGGGGATGATCTCGTAGCCGATGTTAAAGAACAAGCCTTAAGTGTCCGGCCAACATTCGTAATGGGACAGAAAATTCGAGCCATCGATAAGCAGGAAGACGGAACATTTATGCTGACATCGTTAACTGGTGAAAAACATTTTTCCAAAACGGTGGTTGTTGCTTCAGGTTTAGGAACTTATGATATGCGTCCTCTAGATGTAGAGGGAAGCCATCTTTATGAAGGAAAACACATTCATTATACGATCCAAAATCTGATGCAATATACAGGACAGAAAGCCGTTGTGATTTCGGAGAGCCGGGTTGGTGTAGATTGGGCACTTGCCTTAGAAGACGTGGCCTCAGCCGTCCATCTTATCAATCGAGGCTCAGAATTTAAGGCTGTTTATGAAAATGATGTTGAAAAGCTTAAGCAATCCAGTGTCCAGGTTCATATGGAAGCAAAAGTGGAACAGCTTAAAGGTACGGAAGTGGAGCTTGAAGGTGTTGTTCTCAACAATGGGGAACACATCCAGACTGACCATCTGCTCGTTTACGAAGGGTTGCAGATTGACAAGAGTTTGTATGACCAATGGGGGCTTACGACAGAAAAGGGGCGTATTCCTGTAGGGACTGATATGGCAACATCAATAGAAGGTGTGTTTGTCGCGGGAGATGCTGCGATTTACCCAAGTAAAATGATGCTGATCGCTTCAGGATTTAACGAGGCGATGGCGGCTGTGAACAGTGCCAAATCATTTATTGATCCAAAGGCGAAGTCGCAAGTGTATAGTACAGTCATTTACAAGCATCTTGAATAACCTCTTTCAGCAATTTTCTTCTGTTTAAGGTAATATTAAAATATACCATTACCCAATAAGAGAGGGGAGTATTGCAATTATGAAGCAGTATGATTTCCATGTATGGGCCTATGAAAAAACGTTCAGCCATTTAAGGAAACTTCCAGGAGACCTCTTTGAAAAGGAAGTGCAGAGTGTGTTTCGTTCGTTATCAGAAGTGTTTGCACACGTGTATGTCGTTGATCATCTCTGGCTCGGGAGCGATCTCCGGAAAAAGCTTTGCTGAGATCTGCCGTTCAATCGACCAATGGACAGACGAAGCTAAGGTAGGCAGTATTGAGGATATGGAGGAGCTGTTTGCAAATCTTGCTCAAGAGTACAGGCTCTTTCTTCAAGATAAACAGGGTGAGGAGCAGATAACGGTTGAACATCCGGAGTTTGGAACACTAACCGCTTCCTATTCAGATCTTATTCAGCATGTGGTGAATCATGGTACATATCATCGGGGAAACATTACAGCCATGTTAAGACAGCTAGGCTATGAAGGTGCCTCGACTGATTATATCTTTTACTTGTATGAAACAACACAATGATAAAAGCAGAAATAGGATAAACATAAGAGGTATGAACCGTGATCCTAGGTAGTGGTTCGAATAGGGTTCGGCCTAATTTGGAAAAAATAGACATACCCCGTTTTAGCTGACAGGGTGTCTGTTTTTTAATGCGTATAATTGCCATGATGAGGGCGATTAAGGTCACAATTAGCTATCATCACCATTAAGGCTTCAGTGTACATTCATGGCATTATCCCTTTTACCATACAGTCAGAAGTGGGATGTTTGCTTTTGGAAAAAATAAATGGGTTATAACGTTTCAGTCCGAAACATATTTAACTTTAAATCCCTGGATAGTTTTTTAATAAGTGCTCCTCCAGCTGTACTGTTTCCTTTTTTATCAATAGCCGGACCAACAATTCCAATACCCATACGACCTGAGACTACCCCAATAATACTGCCGGAAACCCCACTTTTACAAGGGAATCCGGCGTCAACAGCGTATTCTCCCGAAGAATTATACATTCCCGAGGTCATCATGATCGCCTTTACTGTACGTAAATGGTGGGGAGGGATCAGTCTCTCTCCACCCGGATCAACGCCGTCGCGTGCTAGAAGTAACCCAACTCTGGAAAAATCCTCACAGCACATCATCACTGCGTTTATTCGAAAGTAAAGGTCCAGTGCTGCTTCAACATCGAAGATTAACGCTCCTGTGCTTTGCATGAAGTAGGCCAATGAACGATTGCGAGCGCCATTAGCTATTTCCGCTTGATAAACAGATTCGTCCATAGCCAACTCATTATTATTGGTCATTTGTTTCAAAAAACGTAAGTAACGATCAAAACGATTGTCGTTGTTTCCTCCTTTTATCAGTGAACAAACAACGATCGCAC
The DNA here is from genome assembly GCF_022919835.1 of Halobacillus shinanisalinarum. Taxonomy (NCBI): domain Bacteria; kingdom Bacillati; phylum Bacillota; class Bacilli; order Caryophanales; family Bacillaceae; genus Halobacillus; species Halobacillus shinanisalinarum. Next base: position 2,766,259 of record NZ_CP095074.1, read on the forward strand.
CAGCGTTAACCATAGGATTAAATGGTTTAACTTTGTCATGGGATTCAATTGCACCAATGGAATTAAACATCTCATCTGTCGGCTCCATGCCTACTGTTTGAAAGACACGTTCTTTTCCGAAATCATGCAAAGCCAGCATAAGCGCAATAATTTTTGCAGTGCTTTGCATGGGAACGCAATGAGTTGAATTTCCTGCAGAGTACACACTTTGATCAGTCGTCATAATTGATACTCCCAGTTTATCTCTCAATGTATCATCAAAATTAGGGAGTGAAGTGTTTACATTTCCATTAACCGCATAAGGTCTGCAGTCTTCGATGGCTTCATTTAGGTATTCGTTTGTTAATTGTTTCATAAGACACTACTCCTTACCTAGTGGACCTGTAAAATAACTTTATTTTTAATTTTTCCCTAATTGACTTTACAATTCATGGATTTGGTATATCATATAGTTAAATAAATTTTACCGTGTAAAAGGAGTTATTTATGAAAGATATACAACTGCTAACCACCCATGAACAGTTAAAGGTATTAAGTGACCCGTTTCGTTCTCAATTGCTGCTTCGATTAATGGAAAAACCAATGACAGGACAGCAGCTGTCAGAAGTTTTCAATCTATCAAGGGCGCGTATTCATTATCATTTAAAGGAGCTAGAGAAAAACGATCTCGTCCACATAGTTAAGAAAGAGGAGAAAAATGGTATTGTACAGAAGTTTTACCAGTCTGTAGCAAGCGGCTTTGTGGCCGATCGTTCATTACTACCTCATCCTGAAGAAATGAGCGAAACGGTACGGCAAATGATGATTAATATGCTTGAACGATCTCAGAAGCGAGTGTTAAGTGCACCAGAAGAAGCGCTGCACGATGAGACTGGTTCACAAGACCCCTCCGAGTGGAAGTATTTATCAGGCGCGTTTGAATTCAAGGCAACAGAGAATGATTTTAAGGCATGGTTGAAAAAATATTTTTCATTGATGGAGCAGTTGAGTGAAATTCAGAAACAAAATCCTTCACCGGACGCGAAAACTTATTATTTCCATTCGTTAGGGATTCAAGTAGATGAGCCAATATTTGAACGTAAGAAGCCTGAAGATGAAAACTGACTCAGGCTTTCTTTTTACTAATTCGGTTAAATAAAATTTACTGGGTAATTAATTTTTAAAGGGAGTGGATCAAGTGGAACAAACACAACAAGCTGTGGAATCGGTAAACGAGGGGGACTCGTTATTTAGAACGCGTTTCTTTGTGATGTTATGGGTGGCATCACTTTTTTCCAGCTTAAGTATGTCGATGTTTATGTTCGTGCAGTCCTGGTATGTAGTGCAGGGGCTGGGGCTTGAAGTGGCATTGGGGCTTGTGTTGATTTCTTTGTCAGTACCAAGGATTATATTTATGATGGTGGGCGGTGTTCTATCAGATCGCAAAGATCAGTCACGGATTATGTTTTTGTCCGATTTGTCAAGCGCGTTTCTCGCCTTGGTGCTTGTCCTGTTATTTGTGTTTGCCCAACCGGTTCCGCTTTGGGTTTTAGTGGTGAACGCCATTTTGTTTGGCACATTAGGAGGGATTTTTGAACCTGCACGCGACTCGATTTTACCTGTCGTCGTCCATCCTGAACTGCTGACCCGTGCGAACTCGATAATCCAAGGGACGATGCAGGTGGCACTTTTCTCTGGTCCGTTACTCGCCGGAATCGTACTTGGGATATCAGGGTATGGGATACTATTTTTGCTCATTGGTGTTTGTTTATTGGAGCCCTTTGTGTTCAATTTGTACGAACGAATAAACCAACGAAGGCAAAATCAGACGACTTACCGGGGTTTTGGGATCAGCTAAAAGAGGGATTTACTTACCTATGGAATTCCACCCTGCTTAAGGCGCTGTTTATTATCGCAATTGTTGTGAATTTCTTTTTATCAGGTCCGCTGTTTATGGGGCTGCCGATTTTTGTTGAAGGTTTTCTCGATGGAAGTGCACTGGATTATAGCTATGTTCAAGGAGGGTTGACGTTCGGCATGATTGTCGGGTCAATCATGATGGGTGTAATTAATCTTCGGAGAAAACGTGGCTCGTATGCTCTTTTCCTTATGGCAGCACAAGCCCTTGTCATCTTATCTTTCAGTCAAACAAACACGATTTGGCTGGCGGTTGTAATCATTATTTTTCTCGGCGTATTGAATCCTTCGGTGAACATTCCGCTTATTTCAATGATTCAAGAATATACGGATACAGACAAAATTGGCTGAGTCATGAGCCTAATTCGGATGGCATCATTTGGATTAATGCCGCTTTCCTATGCCGCTACTTCCTTCATCCTTAGTCTAGGAATTTCCATTCAAGCGATCCTTTTCTGGAGTGCTTTTCCATTAATGGTTAGCGTGTTTGTCTTATTTGTATGCTTTCCAGTCCTACGGAAAGTAGACTAAAGTTCAATTAGTTGTATCCTTTTTAAACGTGTAGTAATATAACCAACGAACTTACTAGGTTATATGAATGACAACAGAAGGAGGAAACAACATGAGTAAATTATGGAGGTCTTATCGTAATGTTTCGCTCATTTGGAAAATTGGCGTAGCATTCCTGTTAGGGATTGCTGCTGGATTTATCTTTGGTCCCTCTATAGATGTCGTGCAGCCGTTTGGCGACTTGTTCTTGCGCTTACTAAAATTCCTTATTATTCCGATGCTCTTATTCACTATCATTACAGGCTTGAACCAAACGACACCAAAACAGCTTGGTCGGATGGGCGTGAAGGTACTCGGTTTTTATATAGTAACTTCGGCACTCGCATTAACGATTGGTTTGGTTATAGCATCATGGGTTAATCCGGGAATCGGGCTATCTATCCCGAGTGGGGCAAGTGTGGAAGTCCCGGATACACCATCGTTCGTTGACATCTTGCTTGGCATTGTGCCAACAAATATGGTGACAGCCTTTACCGAACTAAACTTACTGCAAATTATTTTTATTGCGATTGCCTTTGGCTTAGCGATAGGTACAATGCGCGATTCTAGAAAACCGCAAATTCGCGGCTATGGTAAGAAACTTCATACTGCCTTTGAGGCAGGATCAGAAGCCACATTCCGCATCATGGACTGGGTTTTAGAATATGCTCCAATTGGTGTGTTTGCTTTAATCGCAACGACGATCGGGACACAGGGGGCGGATTCTCTTAATGGATTGCTTCTGTTTGTAGGTGTTGTGTATGCAGGGGTACTTATTCAATATGGACTTTACTATGTTATACTATTTTTCTTCGGAGTTTCGCTAAAGAAATTTTTTGCACATTCACGTACAGCGACGTTAACAGCCTTTGTTACTCGCAGCAGCTTAGGTACACTTCCCGTCACGATGCGTTCCGCTGAGAGACTTGGGATTAGGGAGAGGTTATACGGCTTCAGTCTGCCGTTAGGTGCTACGATGAATATGGATGGTGCTGCCATGCGTGTCGGCGTCTCCGTAGTGTTTGCTGCAAACGTAGTAGGGTTAGATTTAACGATTCCACAAATGCTTGGCATCGTACTTACGGGTACGCTAGCCTCGGTCGGTACAGCTGGAGTGCCTGGAGCGGGGTTAATTACACTTGCAACCGTTCTCGTTCAAGCTGGCCTTCCCGTAGAAGTGGTCGCTTTAATAGCTGGAGTTGATGTGCTGCTCGGTATGGCAGCGACTTCATTGAATGTAACCGGCGATCTAGTTGGAACCACGATTGTTGATAAAAGCGAAACAAAAAAACAAGTATCTTAAATATAAAGAAGAAGACCAGGTCATCCTTACATTGGATTTAATTCCAAATAATGTATAACCTGGTCTTCCTGTATTTTCTAGATGTTTCCCTCAACCGTTCATTGTTTTACAGTCATGACCATCCATTCATCGATCGAAAAATCAATCATCTCACCTTTCTTCTTCTGAAAAGCAAAATATGATTTCACGTGATCTTCTGCATTTTCAATAAAGCTTACCACTTGTTTTTTCTCTGACTCATTATCAAGTGTCCTATTAAGCCAATCTGAGAAAGGTAGGTTTTTCTTACGTTGTAATTGCTCCTTCAGCTGAAGATCGTACTTAAGAAAAAGCTTCTCCCACTCAGATATTTTCAATGCCCTGACATGGCTTGGGTCTCTCATTTTTTCTAATGTGTTATAAAAGTGATCTAGGTCATTGTTTTCCGAGGCTATATTATCAATCATTATAAAGTATCCACCCTGTTTAAGTACTCTCTGTACCTCTGAGATAAATTGATCGGGATGTGGGAAATGGTGAGGTGCAATTCTACACGTCACTACATCAAAACTGGACTGAAGAAAAGGCAATTCCTCAGCATCCGCAATCACATAATGAATATTATCGAATGATGTGAGATGGGATGCCGTATTCTCAAGCATCTTTTCTGTTAAATCAGTTGCGAACACTGTTTTCACATATGGACTTAATTGCCTGGCGACATGGCCACCACCTGTAGCAATATCCAGAACAGTCCAGGAAGAATTTGGTTTGAGCCATTGTGTAACTAAGTCCAGATCAGACTGGTTGTTGTGAACTTTGCTTTGGACATAAGCTTCATTATTTTTAGAAAAAGTTTCCTTCACACGCTGTTTCATTTTCTCAGACATTCCATCGCCTTCTTCCATTGAATTAGATAATACTATAGTAAGCTAAAGAAAAGGATAAGAGTAATACTCTATTTGAATAGAATGTGATAAGCACAACAAATCACCCTTTTATGAAAGGAAATGAATGGATGACCTGGTCTGACAAATTATGGCACATTAGATTACCAAATATGTTGTACGTACTCTGGGTGGTCGATGAAGGGATTGCGGTTTTCTTGGTAATGTGTATAAATCAGATTATTTCTATGACGCTCAAAGTCACTGACTGGATCCTCATTATGCCATTCAATTAAGGCATTAAGTTTACCGTGAAATGGATTGGAGCCATTGTTCACCTGATTGTTTAGCTGCAAATCAACCTCATCAGAGACATCCCCTTCATAGCGCACCGCCATATAGAAAAGCATCCGGGCTACATCCCCTTTAATTTCATCGCGAGGCTCCCATGAATCACTGTCGGCATAGTTTCCACCGGCTTCGTGGTGTGGATCGCCACCGTTGTCGAAATCCTTATTGCCACGGGAGCTATTTACCGTGGAATCTGTAGGACGGAGATGATGTAAATCGGTTCCAGCCCCCATTGATGTACCGAAATCACCATGGGATTTAGCCCATACATGTTCACGGTTCCAATCATCTACATCACCGCCATTTAAGTTCTCACTTTGGGATCGCCCGGTATAAAGGAGAATTACATTATTTGGATTGGCAGGGTCTTCATCAGTATTGCGGAGGGCTTCCCATGCCTCGGAGTAGGATAACTCTTCGTGGTCATCAATGATATTGTGTAAGCTTTGTTTTAAAGCCTCACCTGATAGTCCGATTGCTGGACTATAATAGTTTTCTCCTGTATCAGGGTCAGGGTCTGGTTTAGATTCTGAATCGACTCGTTCTATATTTGATAAACATTTAACTCCTGGATGGGCATAATAATCTACTAAACAGCCTTCAATTTTAATTTTTTTACCGAGTAAGTCCGGATTCGATTGAAGACCATATTGTGAACGATATTGTGAGGGGATCTGCACATAGACCATTTCGTTCGTGTTTGTTTCATTTACTGAATCGGCAATAGCGATTGCGTAGTCATCGGGGAAATTATTAGTAATAATCGAACTTGATGAAATTGGTTTACCAACCACGAATCCTTCCACAGCATGTGTTGTTCCATCCTGATCATGAATAGCCTGATCTACAGAGTAAGGGGAGGACCAATGGCCGCTTCCTGAAGCTAGGATGGTTTGAGGCAAGAGCGTTGTAACAATCATCATCATGATAAAAATAACAGACAGTTTCGATCTTAGGGCTTTTTCTTTCACATCACCACACCTTTCTAAATTTTTAATTAATTTAAGAGTACATGATCAGTGTAAAGTGAATGTGGACAGCAAGTAAATAGATAGTATGATTCTATTTAGCCCTTATAATGACGAAACAAAAGACCATCGGCCTGTGCCGGATAGTCTGATTTCTACCAAGGTACCTAGTGCTGATCTACTTAGTGTCTTAAGTGAACTTGGCGTTTGCTTCCCCCGTTATGCCTTGCATTTAAAAGAGTTATCGAATATAATTTTTAATGATAATGATTTTCATTATCGTGAATATAATCATAACAGGCTTACATATAAATAGGGAGGACTTTTGCATGGCAAAGTTAACGACTGAACATGTCGACATTGCTTATGGTGATCATCAAGTTGTGGAAGATTTGACTTTGGATATTCCTGAAAATAAAATCACGACAATTATCGGACCGAATGGGTGCGGGAAGTCGACCATATTGAAGTCACTTGCAAGGATCCAAACTGTAAATGGTGGTTTTGTGTACTTAGATGGCAAAGCGATCAAAAAAGAATCGTCTAAACAAATTGCTAAGAAAATGGGCGTCTTACCTCAATCACCTGAAGCTCCTAGCGGATTAACGGTAGCTGAGCTTGTATCCTATGGACGTTTTCCACACCAAAAAGGGTTTGGGAAATTAACGAAACATGACTATGAAATGATAAAATGGGCAATTGATATTACAGGTGTAGCTGAATTTGAGAGTCGATTTATCGATTCCTTATCCGGCGGTCAGCGCCAAAGAGTCTGGATCGCTATGGCACTAGCACAGGAAACGGAAATTCTCATATTAGATGAGCCAACTACTTACTTAGACCTGGCGCATCAGCTAGAGGTGCTTCAATTACTTGAACGTCTAAACAAAGAAGAAGGTCGGACAATCGTGATGGTGATTCATGATTTAAATCAGGCAGCTCGATTTGCTGATTATATTGTGGCTATCCATAAAGGTGAAATTATCAAAGAAGGTACACCAGAGGAAGTGATTGAGAAACGTGTGCTAAGAGACGTCTTTCATATTGATGCAGATGTCGTTACTGATCCGCGGACAAATAAGCCGGTCTGTTTGACGTATGATTTAGTACAAGAACAATCGCGTAATCATCCAGAGGAGAAAGTGGTTGCCTTTATGTGACCGATTAAAACCCTGAGCCATTATGGTTCAGGGTTTTTGTGTGGGAGTTTTCCCATTTACCGCTCTTTCTGCCTCGTCTAACATCATAGCTTGTCCCTTATTCTCATACGCTACTAGGAAGGGGGGAGAGCTATTGCAACTATTTCAGGAATTTCGTGAGTTTGCTGTGAGAGGGAATGCGGTTGATATGGGGGTGGGGGTTGTTTTAGGTGCGGCATTTGGCGGATTCATTGATTCGCTCGTTTCTGATATGTTGTTGCCGCCAATTGGGGTAATTCTCACAAAGATGAACTTTGAGAACCTCTACATTAGTTTGAGTGGGGAAACCTTTTCTTCTTTAGCTGAAGCAAAAGCTGCTGGTGCTGCAACCATTAATTACGGCTTATTCATTACTGCATCCATCCGCTTTCTACTCGTACTGTTTGCTGTCTTTCTCGTCGTTAGACAAATTAATCGTTGGAGAAAACCTCACAAAAACCCAATGGCATCCTTGATGAAGAAAGAATGCCCTTACTGCTGTATGCCCATCCCTAAACCAGCAGTGATTTGCCCAAACTGTTCGAGTACCTTAACAGAGGAAAGAATGGAAAAAACTCCACGATGGTATGTTAAGTAATTCATTTATTCCAAGATCTTGATAAAGTTTTATTGTTAAAGAGACGAGTTAGGTAACATTTACGGGGGGGGGGGGAGGGTAATCAATTATCTTCACACATGTTTTGATGTTTTTTCACGATCCAGCAAATAAATTGTAATTCATCCTCATCCAGTGGCCTATTAATTTTAGACTCAAATTCCTCGACCAATGATTGATAATGGGATTGTTGGGTCATCTTATGTCTCCTCTCGGTTGTTAATCTCGTTTGTTTATAGTACATTAGACTTATTTTAACATAGATGTCTAAAATGGTTTATTTACACATTTTATATGAAAGTTGAATCAAGTAGAAACCCCACCTCAGGTCATCCATATAATGGATGACCTGAGGTGGGGTTTATTGGAATTTTGGTTAATTTTATTGGTGTGTTCTGACTAGAATGATTTTTCTTAGTAAAAAGCCGATGACTAAGCCTGGCAATAAAAAGATAATCGGCATCCATACTGGACCCAGTATCATTCCCATAATCTTAATTTTGGATGAATAAATGAGTCCGACTGTGACAAAGTAAGCCGAAATTACAAAAGGTAGAAAAGCTAAAGGCTTCACGTCAGGATGGGAGTATTTGTAGGCATCCCAAATTCCAAACATATATACACAGGGGTAGAACATGAGCCATTGATAGTTGGTCACTTCTATGGCCTTCGTGATTTCTCCATTAAAACTAAAGATAATGGCCCTATTAAAGCTACTGCACAAGTTTATGACGATCTCTAAAACTAGAAAGGTAAGACCCTTTATTAAATCTCTGTTTAAAAATTGCCCAAATCCAGGGAAAGCGATACTCCATAAAATAGCTTCTAACTGTTTATAATGCATAAAGTTCCTCTTTAGCTTAAATTATTTCATTAGATCCGAACGGTCTGCAGCTTGAATCGGCTCCTCCAACCACCCGTTCTTAATCATGATATCTGCTCCTTCTTTAGCAAATAAGCCGATTTCTGCAGATAGCCTCTGATAATTAAATATGAGGTCGTAACGAAAACTTGCGCTCGACCCCGCTGAATAATTAGCTTGCCCAGTTGAGCTTAACATCGTCATAAGAAAAATGACTAATCGATTAGGAAAGCGGGTGTTGTTGAAGTTGTAACCAAACTACTGGATGACATAGGCGGGTAGATATCTGATTCCTTCAAGGTATTGGTAAAAGTATTCAGATGCTTTTTCGAAATTTCTTCCCCTTCTTAAGGTAGGACTTAATTTCCGGCGATTTTGTTGTTTGTGCAAAACCGGTACACAGCTTTTCACCGATAACATTCGTCTTTACGTTCTCAAGCAGATGCGAGATTTCTACTGTATTCAATGATCTTTTCTTAAACGGATTTAAGTATTTTTTTCCTTGCACGTACTCCACCTCATCTTGGACATTAACCTGGGGTGCACGGACATATAAATCTTCAGATAGCGATGTGTCTATACAGTGATTAAATAAATCAATCGTTTTTCAAGTGGTTTCACTTAGGAAGTCTCTAACATCTTTTCTTACCGAAGATCCTAAAGAAAGTCCATTAGCAGCTACTCCGGCTTTCCCTATATGTTCAATAAATGCGAGCATAAAGGCATCTGTAAAAAGTTTCGATGAGTTAAGGTCAACATCTTGCTCATTGAAGCCGTTCGGGGCAGGGGATCCGTCCTCTTCTAATAAGCGTCTGCTCTCCTCAGCGGTATTTACAGAATCGTTAACGTTTCTTCAACAATAGATTTAATTTGTTCATTTTCTACTGTTTCTAAAAGATATTTTAATACTTGATCAACCATACTATTTTGAACGTACTGTGTCCAAAGCACTCCAAGTTCATTAGAAGTTAAACGTAGCTTATCCAAAACGACCCTAGTTTTTACATGGTTTCAACTATCTTTGCCTAACCAACTATTATTATTCTAGGTGCATTGATGAGCTACCAAATCTCATCTTCTGTATCCTTTCTTTTGCTTATCCTAACCTCTTCTCTATAAAGAAGGATGAAAGGTATTATCATAATCCAAAGTATATAGGTGAACAGAAAAAACTTCGCCAACCCATCCATAAAAAAAAATACAGATATAAAAAAAGATAGGATTAAACCCAGTGGACTTACATATATAAGAATCTGGAGCACGATATTTCCTCCCTCTTCACTAAGTCCCCATTATCCTCTCCTAAAAAGTATAATTTATAACCTTTATGTAAAGGATAAAAGTTAATCGAGTCGCTATTTTATAGGTAAATCATTAAGAACAAACGTGTTCATACAATCAAAATAGTCTACTACCTTTGTATATTGTATGATAAGGAGCTTTCTAATGTTTAATTGGACGAAAAAAAAGAAGGGGAAAGACAAGGAAAGTTATCAACCACAAGGGATGCTAAAACAAGAGGGTCAAAACCCAGAGGCATCGTTTCAGGACTTATATGAAATGATGAAACAGTCCAAGGATTTTGTTATTTATCAACACAGCGGTCGGACGAGCTGTGTTCTTTCCTATTATAAGACATTAAGTGGTTCAAAATTTATGAATGAATTGGTTTTGCCTATCTTAAAAAAACATGCATTATTTTCTTTAGAAGATATAAAAGAAAGACTGCCTGTTGAAAATGTTTATATTACGAGGCAGTTAACAAAAGTAAAAGAAAAAATTACACGCGGGTATATTGTGATTCAAATGCAGGAAGGCGAGGAGGAAGCGCTTCTAATTCCCGCAACCAAAAATAAAAGCCGAAACATTAGTATCCCTGAAGTGGAATTTAGTGTTGTAGGGCCTAAGGAAGCGTTTGTTGAGTCATTAGACACGAACATCAATCTTATTCGTAAACGCTTGCCAATACCAGAATTAACGATGAGAGAAGTATCTGTTGGCAAACTAACAAAAACACGTGTTGCGGTGGTTTACATTGATGAGGTTGCAAACAAGGAAAACGTGAATACAGTTATGCAGCGATTAAATGATATTCAATACGATCAGATTATTGATAGTTCATTTATCACCCAAATGATAGCGGATAATTCGAGTTCCCCCTTCCCACAATTTCTAGATACAGAAAGACCTGACCGTGTTGTAGGGACCCTTGTAGAAGGGAAAATTGCGGTGGTTGTAGATGGCTCGCCTCATGCCCTTGTCTGCCCAACAACAATCGTTGAGTTTTTCTCATCCTCGGATGATTACTTTTTACCTTGGCATTTAGCGACAGTATTCCGTTTAATTCGCCTGTGTGCTATCTTATTTTCCGTACTTAGTACACCGCTATACGTCGCGGTATTAACCTATCATCATGAGATGATACCACAGGAGTTATTAGCAACGATTATTTCTTCAAGGGCCGATATTCCTTTCCCTCCTATTCTTGAGGTTATTATTCTTGAATTAACGATCGAATTGCTCAGAGAAGCGGGGGCGCGGCTGCCAACCAAGATCGGCCAAACGATTGGTATTGTTGGCGGTATTGTTATTGGGACTGCTGCAGTTGAAGCAGGTATGACAAGTAATGTGTTGTTAATTATTGTCGCATTAGCGGCGCTTGCCTCGTTTACTACGCCTGTGTATCAAATTGGTAACACGGTCCGTCTTGTGCGGTTTCCGTTTATCATCGGGGCGCAAATGTGGGGATTAATCGGTGTTACGATGTGTATGGCATTCTTTATCGGTCATTTGATGAATTTACAGTCTATAGGGAGACCTTTTTTTGCTCCCTTGTATCCACTAAGATTTAATGATTTAAAGGATGCATTTATTCGTTTGCCTTTTAACAAACAGAAGAAAAGACCTATGCAAACTCGTCCGGTTCATTCAACCCGTTTTGACCCAAACCGTATCAAGGGAAAGAGGGATATTGATGAATAATATAACACCCTTCAAGGAAGGGCTCTCTGTACCTGAAAGTTCTTTAGTTACACCCACCTATGTCTTTTTTTTAATCCATGCCATGCAGGTGGGGGTCGGTATCCTTGGATTTGAAACCTATATTTCCAAGTATGCAGGTTTTGATGCTTGGATTTCGATATTATTCGGTGGTTTATGTATTCATATTCTATTATGGATGATTTACCATATCCTTCAAGACAGTAAAGGAGATATTGTGTCAGTTCACAAGAATATCTTCGGTAAATATATCGGAGGTTTTCTCAGTCTACTTTTTAGCATCTATTTTCTTCTGCTGACTCTTACCGTTCTAAGGACATTTATAGAGGTTATTGAAGTATGGATCTTTCCGGAGTTGCAACTCTGGCTTTTCTCGTGTGCATCCATATTACTTATCTATTATTTCGTAGTAAGTGGGTTTCGGGTTGTAACCGGTATGTGCTTAATTAGTGTTATCTTGGGTCTTCCGATTTTATTGCTTAAATTTTACCCGATCTTAGAAGGTGATGTAAGCAGTCTTTATCCTGTTGTTGATCACAGTGTTTCAGAGCTGATCGCTGCTACAAAACAAAGTGTTTTAAGTTTTCTCGGTATTGAATTACTGTTGATTTTCTATCCTTTTATCAAGAATCCGCATGCCTCTAAAAAATGGGCACATTTCGGAGTGTTTTTTACGGTTTTAATCTATTTAATCACAGCGATTACTTCTTTTGTTTATTTCAGTGAAGGACAACTCGAGTACGTCATTTGGGGGACGATTACCCTATGGAAAATTGTCGAGTTTCCCTTTGTTGAACGTTTCGAGTACATCGGTATAGCTATGTGGTTTTATGTAGTGTTACCAAACATAGCTTTGGCCTTGTGGGGGGCATCCCGTATACCAAAACGTGTGTTTAAGGTAAAACAAAGGTATGTTCTTTGGTTATTTTGTGCGATCCTTTTGGTTGCGAGCGGGTTGTTAAAGACCCGACATACCATTGATACACTCAACAGTTTTACAAGTCAAGTTGGCCTTTATGTTTTGTTATACATCCCAGTCTTGTTCTGTCTCTCGAAGATTATCAATAAAGTGAGGAATTGAAATGAAATATAAGTGGTTATTTTCCCTATTAGTTGCCTCCTCAATGGTACTTACCAGCTGTATGCCCAATGATAGTATAGAAGATGTGGCCATCGTTCAACTTGCCGGATACGATTATATTGATGAAAATCAAATTAAAGGGACGTTTGCTGTTGCCCAGTACACTAAGGGTGAACAAAAGGCAGCAGCTACGGAAATATATTTAACAAGTACAGCAGATACAGCGAAAAATATTCATGCTAATCTACAGACAAAATCATCTAAACCAATATCAACAGGGAAAATGTCCATTGCGCTATTTAATGAAGAACTTGCAAAACAAGATATTTCCAAATTTATTGATTCCTTAACTCGTGATCCAAGAATTGGGAGAGACATCTTTCTTGCGGTTGTAAATGGCGAAGCACAGGGGATGATTGAAGGGAAATATGAACAAAACGAGACAACGGCAAGATATATAATGGGGATTATAGAGCACAACATGAAGAGGAACTTTCCAAACACCAACTTACACAGTTTTTTACATTCTTACTATGGGAATGGAGTTGACGGGTTTCTCCCTTATCTGAAAAAATCAAAGGACTTTATAAAAATGGAAGGGATCGCCTTTTTAGATGATTCGAGATTAGCCCTTACCATTCCTTACTCAAAAAGTTTGTTCTTTAAGATGATGAAAGAGAAAGTAAGTGAAGGAGTACAAGAAATCCAGTTCCAAGGTGATGGGATTATGATAGAAAGTATCAATTCAAAAGTGGAATATTATATAGAAGGTGGAACTGAAAACCCCAAATTTCTAATAGATATTCGTGTGACAGGAGTCTTAAATGAAATTTCTAACTTGGAGGATAGTTCAAATCCCAAGCGAATACACAAAATGGAAAAGGAATTTAATGAAATTTTTGAGAAACAATGTCTTGCACTGATTCAACAATTCCAGGAAAACAATATTGATCCCCTAGGTCTTGGCAGCATATTAGATAACCGCAGTAGGAATTTTGATGTGAAGGCTTGGAATGATAAATACCCTGATACACCTGTGGATGTAAAGGTGACAATGGATATTACTGAAACGGGGATCTCATCATAAAAAACAGACACAATTCAGAGGGTGAATTGTGTCTGTTTTTGTCTAACCTTATTTTACATACTTTTCGAAAAAATTCTCCCAGTTTGGTCGAGTTCCGTCCACATCTGTGAAGTGGAAGATCTCAGGTAACTGCCACATGTGATTAAACAGATGATTTTATATTATCACAGTAAAAAACATTTCCCGGGAAATATCGACGTAACTTAACAAGTTTTTTTAAAAATTAAAGCCGCTACATAAAAGGTGACGGCACAGCAAAAGCTTTAGCAATGTTCGTTATAAGCAGAGGTTAAATTACTTACAATTTCTTCGACGTCATGATCTTCAATTTCTTCTCGAGGAATAAAATGAAGGACTTGCCCATCTTTTAATAAAGCCATAGATGGGGAGGAAGGTTCATAGCCTTCTAAATAATCGCGCATACGGCTTGTCGCTTCACGATCCTGTCCAGCAAATACAGTCACTAGGTGTTCCGGTCTTTTCTCATTAACGAGTGATTCTCTAGCGGAAGGACGGGCTAGTCCTGCTGCACAACCACATACAGAATTGACTACGACAAGGGCCGTTCCCTTTGTTGAACTGATGAACTCATCGACAGATTCAGGGGTTGTTAATTCAGAAAAGCCTGCTTGTGTTAGCTCGTCTCTCATTGGTTGAGATATTTCTTTCATATACGCTTCATATGGGTTCATATATAAGCCTCCTATTGTTTTTGTTTAGTAGCTTGTGTCATCTGGTGCCAGACGGAACCTTTTGCTGTTTCGCCGCCTTCAATTCGTTCAATCGCCATATTGATTTGCATGCGTACTTCAAACTCAGGATCCTTGGATGCCTCTTTTAAAGCAGGAAGAGCTGTTTCATCCCCGAGTTCATAAAGGAACATAGCCGCACGCCATCTGACTAATCGGTTGCTGTCAGACAGTGATTCGATCATTTCAGGCATGGCTTCTTTAAAGCCGAGATCAGATAAGCAATCCCCAGCAGTTCTCCGTACTGTTACGGTTTTGTCCTTTAAAGCCTTGTAAAGGTAAGGAAGGGTTTCCGCTTCTTCAATCATGCCTAAGTAAGCCGTAGCTAAACGTCTTATCGAAGCTTTGGGATCACCCAACGCTTTGTCTAATACGGGTAAATCCTCTATTGTTGGATCCATTCGGTCAAGGGCGGCATACCGGACTTTCCAATCTTGGTCATTCAGTACTTCTATAGAAACTTTTTGTTTGGGAACTGCCTCGGTTTCACTCGTATCTTCTTCAGCAGCAAGCTTTACAAGGGTCTTCAATCGGTTCGTATCGTAACTGGCTGCGAGTTCTTCTTTGACTTGTTCTCCTATTTCATAGGGATCGCCATAGCGTGGGTTTTGTTCGACCCATTTTCGCTCCATAATCATGTTTGGAGAAGCAGGGGCCGCTTCCATCGCTGCTTCCATGAATATATCAGGCAGGCCGATACGTTTCTCATCATCGCCATCTTCGAGTTTCACTTGCATCGGAATACCGCGGAACATTTGGACAAACACTTTTACCTCGCCAAAAGAATCATCAGGTGTCTCCTGGTTGTTTTGAGAAGCAACATCAGACGTTTCTTCCGAACCAAAAATTGAACGGACTGCAGGTAAGATGCCTTCCCAACTTACTTTTGGGTGCCGTTCTAAAGCGATGAAGTCCGTAACATGATAGAGTCCTTTAACACCTTCAATGTCAAAAAGCTGTGCAATGAAGTCAGGAGCTGATTCCAAATTACTCCCCTGTTTATAGTTACGGGTCTCCCCGCTTGGTAATTCTTCATTCAAGTTAATTTTCATTGAGTTAGGGCTGGGCGTCGGCTCTATGGACACAATCTTCATTCTCATTCCCCCTCATTGTATTCATTAAGTTAATTTTATCAAAGAACGATGGTTACTTCCATTGTTAGGCACATAGGGTAAAGTAGGGGGGAAAACAGGTTGATATTCCTATATCAGGAATGTAATATTACACTTAGAAAAGAATGGAAAAGGGGGAGAAGTAGATGGAGGAGCTATCTCGCCAGCAACTTGATGCCGCGTTTCGTAAAGAGTTGAGGGATCTGAGGGAAGAACAATACATAACGAGAGATGAATATAGGCGATTAACTGAGGCACATAATCGACATGTGAAGAACCAGCAGGTTGCAAGTGAACCAGCTATTAAACAAGAAACCGTATCACAAGAGAAAGCTCCTGATGAGAGCCAGCTACAGCCAAAAACGAAGCTTGTTAAGGAGCATAAACCTAAGAAAGTGCGTACCAAAGAACAAGTACGAGAACGGAATATCACTTGGTCTTTGATTCTTGGTGTTGTCCTTTTACTAATTAGCGGATTAGTTGTAGCGACAAGCCAATGGGATCAAATGAGTTCAGTAATGAAGGTGTTTTCGATCTCATTCGTCTCACTGTTTTTCTTAGGTTTAAGCTTGATTTCAAGAAAATATTTACGTATTGAACAGACGGCATTCGCCTTTCTGACACTTGGAAGTATGCTTGTGCCAATTGTTATTCTGGCAATTGGTTACTTTGAGCTTCTCGGAAATTACTTATCTCTTTATGGCGAAGGCAGATACATATTGGGGTTAATAGGGCAGCGCTTCCGCTCCCACTATATATTAGAAATGCCTATATGCACCGTTCCCGCCTATTCGTATGGATTTCATTTATTTCCATCTCGCTTACAGTTGGGTTTGGTTTAAGGGCTCTAGAGTTATCAGTAGACGCCTTTTACCTTTTGCTGATGGTGTTTAATGCTGTTTTATTAGTACTTTACCATCAATATAAAGAAAGGAAGCGGCTTCAGCTTTTCATGAAAGAAGTCCCGTTATATACACAGGCAAACTTAATTTTATCGACCTTGCTCATGTTGGTACTTTTTGAAAATGAACTGTTTTACAGTTTCAACTTACTACTGACAGCAGGCCTTTACATGGCAATGGTGTTTGTCTACAAGACAAGGGAGTACCAGTTTGTCTTTTCTACACTGGTTGCTTACGGAATATATCAGTTAGTTGAACACTCAGCGCTAGAGACTGTTGATTTTGTCGTGTATGGCGCGGCCGGATTGTTGTACATTGGATTCGCGTACGCCTGGAGAAGCCATACATTTGTAAGTAGGATGTTCATGTATATGAGTGGGTTAATCTCTTTTTTCGCCTTTATTTATGTGAGTTATAAAGGGATTCTTATCCAAGCGGAAGATGGCTCATTGTTGCTGTTTCTATCCTACCTCATTGTTGCACTTAACTATGGTGTGCTTTCCTATCTTGTTAAACAGCAGGTCTTTCAATACTTAACACCAGTGTTTATTTTTGCTGCTGCCTGGCAGTTATGGTTGGTAGTGGATAGTGATTTTGCGAGTATGGAGTTGTTCCTGTTTGCGGTAGCGAGTGCAGTATTGCTTTACCTTGGCCTCTGGGCTAAGCATCACTGGTTCCTGCCCATTAAAGAAAGTAGCTTTTATACGTCCATTGTTATTATGATCCTTTGCATTGGTTTTGCAGCTCAGACGAATCAATATAGTGAAACCGCTGCTATGTTGTTTACGTTTGGAGTATGGGCCTATTTGGCATTTAAGAAATCACATGTAAAGGAAGTAATGGATACGGCCGTTTGGGTCCAACCTCTAAGTTGGTTTGCGGCACTGGTTACTGTTTATTTCATTCTTGTTGAACATATTGCTGGGTTACGAAGTGTTTATGGAGAAACTGCTCATTTTGCTTGTGCTGGACTGCTGCTATTAGCTATCAGTGAAGCTTTTAGGAGGGCGAAGGAAGAAGATTTTTCGATGTCGACGTTTTATATCGGGCAGTCTTCATACGCGTTAGCCATTTTCTTTTTATTAAATGGTACAGGTGTTGAAGCTGATTGGATGCGTGCTGTTATTCTTGCTGCAGGGATAGCTGTGTTTACGTGGCTAGTTCTCCGGTCAGGTATATCACAACTTTGGATCGTCGTTTCACTCACTGTGCTGGCCTTTTATGTGTCATTGCTTCCGTTGCTGGAATTACATGGGTTACCAGACATTTTAATGTTTATGATCGCCGCCCCGGTGCTACTCATTTCCATCGGTTCTTTAGGCGGTAAGAAATGGCCAGATATGAATCCGTATTTCTTTTGGCTTGCCCATGGATCGATGGTTATTCTTACGGCTATCATTTTGCTGGAACAAACTATTTCCATGAGACTGACCCCATTTATCCTAATGGTCCCGATTGCCGTCTATGTTTATAGCAGTTTAGTGAAAAAGCGGGAGTGGCAAGTGAAAGTCTTTCTCTATGCTAGCTTCACGACTCTTTTCTTCCTGATTACCAATATAGGTGGCCATTATGACTTGTTTCAAGCGATTCCAGCCCCCTATTCAATTATGATAACAAGTGTAATTCTTTCGCTCACTTGGCTATCATTGCCTGTGGTGTGGAGAAGAAGGGTTGAGTGGTATCTCATCCCGTTTTCGCTTATTGGGATGTACAGTATTATTTATAAGCCTGATTTACTGCAAGTAGTAGAGATAGTCCCAATCCTAGCTTACGTGGCACTTACTGTTTTTTTTATCTTGTATAGAAAATGGTCATGGGTCAACGTTCTTCCATTACTAGCAATCCTGTGTATGTGGGAAGAATACCGTATGATTATTGACCGTCAAGTGATGCTCGTGTTGTTAATGATCAGTTTTGTCGTGCTTGTTGTAATTGGCCGGGTTATGTACAGTCACTTAGTTGAAAAGAAGAAGGACTCTATCATCTTAGACAGCTTTACATGGGTGGCCTTGCTTTACAGTCCGTTTTTGTTCACCTTTTTGCAGGAGAATACGACAGTATGGCTTCAAATTGTTCCGTACCTGTTACTAAGTGTGTGGTTTATATTAAACCGACTGAGGTGGGGCACTCAAATGGCTGCAGCCATCTTTGAAACGTTAAGTGTACTCACTATCTACCCGGCTTATTTACTTGTTATTTATGAGTATCGTGACTTATGGAGCGATTTGATACAAGCGGAATTGGAGGTCCTTCCGCTTATAGGTGTAATGATTTTTCTGCAGAAGCAAACGTGGTCAGATTATAGACAAATCATGAAACGTATTCAGTTGAGTTTACTGTTAGGGATCTCAGCCTATTTAGTCGTTGATGCTATTTTCAGTCATACCATCTGGGATGCATGGATTATTGGCAGCCTGTCTTTGATTTCTATGGTTGTCGGTATGCAGCTGCGTATCAAATCTTACTTTTTCGTAGGGATGGGTGTATTGATATTCAACGTTATCTATCAAACGCGTCCGTATTGGGGTAATATGCCATGGTGGGTTTACTTGCTCGTAGCGGGGCTTTTGCTCATAGGCATTGCAAGCTACAACGAATGGCAAAAGCAACAAGGCCACAATCCGGTCGGGAGAAAGCTCAAACAGCTCCAGGCTTCGTTAGGAAGATGGGATTAATAGTAGGTTGAATAAGTTTTTCGTAAAAAATAGTAATTTTTTGAAACGTGTTCCAACGATGATCGTAGAATAAGGGGACGTGTTAAGAGAAGGAGGGGCTTTTATATGGGAGAACCCGTAATGAAGTTAAAGAATCTGAAAAAGTCAATAAGTAATAAGCCGATCATAAAGGGCTTGGATTTTGAAATCTACAGTGGAGAAGTGTTTGGCTTTCTAGGCCCGAATGGGGCAGGAAAGACGACAACCATACGAATGATGGTTGGGTTAATGAGCATGACAGATGGGGATGTCATAATAAAAGGACAAAGTGTAAAGAAAGACTTCAAAAAAGCAATCCGCTATGTTGGCGGTATTGTTGAAAACCCGGAAATGTATCCATTTATGACGGGATGGAAGAATCTCATTCACTACTCGCGAATGGTACCAGGGATCAGCAAGGAACGGATTCAAGAAGTGGTTCGCCTTGTCGGTCTTGAAAAAAGAATGAAGGATAAAGTGTCCAAGTATTCGTTAGGAATGAGGCAGCGGCTTGGCATAGCGCAGGCCTTGCTCCATAATCCCTCTATTCTCATACTCGATGAACCAACGAATGGTCTTGACCCATCAGGGATCCGTGAAATTCGTTCGTACATAAGAAGACTCGCTGCAGAAGAGGGCGTGGCGGTTATTGTTTCAAGTCACATTTTATCTGAAATGGAAATGATGTGTGACCGGATCGGGATTATAAAGAATGGCGAGCTTATATCGATTCAGTCTGTTCATGATGCCTTACAGCAATCCGATCAAAAGGAAGTCACTATTGAAGCCAGACCAATGAACGACGCTTATGAGATTTTGCAAGGGATTGTTGAAGGTTCGGTTAATCAGCATCAAAACGAGTTGATGATGTCGGTTAAAAAGGAGGAGATTCCTTTAGTGATAGCCAAGCTTGTCGAGCAAAATATTGATATCTTCAGTGTGAATGTAAATCGTTCCACGTTAGAGGATAAATTCCTGGATTTGATTGGAGAGGGAACCATTGAGTAATTTTATCCAGTTAGTTAAAAATGAACAAATGAAGACATACTCACAAGTTGCAACATGGATCATGTACATTGTACTTGCTGTATTTATTATAGGATTCGGTGTATTTATGAAAATTGATCAATCCATGACGGACGGTAATCAAGCGGCAGGGGATGATTGGAAACAGGAACTGCAGGCTGAGAACGAACAGCTTCAAAAGCAAATGGAGGAACAAGAGTTTGCAGCGCCCTATAATGAGCAAACGATGGCCATGAATGAGTATCGGATCGAAAACGATATTAAACCGGGTGGTTATGACGTATGGGATTTTGTCCAGGACAACCGTACGAATATTTCAATCATTAGTTTGCTGACGATTATTGTAGCAGCGGGTATGATTGCGAACGAGTTTAAATGGGGCTCGATTAAGCTGCTGCTCATAAGACCGATTTCACGAACAAAAATTTTGGCATCAAAATATGTTTCTGTGCTTATTTTTGCAATTACCATGCTATTATTTTTATATGTGCTATCCTTTTTAGTAGGGTCAGTATTATTTGGGTTTGAAAGTTTAACAGCACCATACTTGTACTGGCAGAGTGAAGAGGTTCATCAGGCACCGATCTTCCAACTTACGATATCACAATACGGATTGAGTTCAGTTAACCTGCTGATGATGGCAACCTTTGCCTTTATGGTTTCCGCCATTTTTAGAAACAGTTCGCTTGCAATTGGGGTAGCGATTTTCTTAATGATGTCTGGAAATGCAATTGTAGGGTTCTTTAGTGGAAAAGAGTGGGCGAAGTTCATTCTGTTCGCCAACACGAATTTGAATCAGTTTTTTACAGGTACACCGGTTATATCTGATTTAACACTAGGCTTTTCTGTAACAGTACTGATCGTCTATTTAATCCTGTTCCTTGGATTGTCGTGGTTTTTCTTTTCCAAACGGGATGTAACGAATGCATAAACTTTTAAAGGAGCGTGAGTAGAATGAAGCGAATTGTAGAAATCGTTTTTACAGTTATCGGTGTAGTTATTTATGGCCTTACAGCAGTATTAAGCTTAGTCTTTCTCAATGTGCAGGATAATCCAGGATGGCGAGCGGATATGCAAAGTATGCTGAATCAAGACCAAAACATGGAGCAAGCTCAAATCTCAGTTGATCAAATAATGGAAGGGGTTGCCTCGGTAACATGGATTATTGTTATTTCAGCACTGGTAGCGATCATTCTTGGAATTGTGGCTATTGTCTTTCTAAAGGGGAATAAGAAGCCGAAGCCTGCTGGAATTATTTTGATTATTACTGGAATCGTCACCACAGTCGGCACCATTGGCTTCGGACTGTTTGGCGGACTAGCCTTTCTTATCGCAGGAATTATTGCTTTAGTAAGAAAGACAAAAAGACCGATTGAAGACGAGAGTTCCTTCGCAAGTGAATAATAGATATAAGAACCCGGATTAGCAGATCTAATGGATTCATTGCCACTGGGGGGGAGTTTTCACCATTATTTAGTCATTGACCACCAATTGAACCCCTCGCTAATTATTTCCGTGCGCATGTTGTACCGGGAGGTGTGTATGTCCATAACGGTCATTTTGGCGAAGGTAAGCTTGTAGATCAAGATGTTCAAGAACGATTGGATCAACTGGGGAACGCTACTGTTCAGTTAACCAGCCAGCTTTATAGAAGAAATGTTGCAATACAACAACCTTCGATACCTAGACAAAAATTGAATCAATCATAAAAAGAAGGGCTGGTCATGGAACCAGTCCTTCTTTTACTAATCTAAAATGCGGTTTGTTTCATCAACATCAGCTAGCTGTCGGTTAGCTACATTCGTACTCTGAGGCATAAATCCATTCCCGTCACAAATTTTACAAGTATAATGCCATTCTTCATCATCCATAAGCAAACCTCGGCCATCACAGGCTAGACAAACCTTATCTCTACTAGGCATGTGAGCCCTCCTTTATAAGGGTATTGTGTTTAGTAATGTGTGCTAGTCAATCTAAAAATATACTTGGTAAGGTTATCCCTTTAAAAAATCGGGTATATCAGAAGAATTGGAGGGTGATACCAATGGCTGATGAAAATACAAATGAACAAGATGTGACGTCTAAAGGGAAGGTCGACCGTCCAAGTCGTCAGTTCTATATCCCTTCGCAAATTGTTGATGAATTCGGAGAAAAAGGGAGAGACCACTTAAACAAACCATTTAGCGGACAGTTTTTACTTGCTATGACGGCTGGTTCGTTTATGACATTTGGAGCAGTCTTTTCCGTATTGTTGGCTGTCGGTGTTGAAACAAAAGGGTTCTACTATCTGCTTTCCGGGTTAGGCTTTGCTGCGGGGTATGCAATGGTATTTATTTCAGGCGCTGTACTCTTTACGGAAATTAATGTTCTGCTTCCTTCTTACTTGTTTAATAAAGCTAATTTGATGAAAAGGACCATTTATAAATTTTGGTGTGCTACCTATATTGGTAATATTATCGGTGCTTTCTTAGTTGCTGTTTTAATACAAATGTCCGGTTCATTAGCTCCTGAATTCTATAATGAGTTTTCAATGTACCTGGACCATAAAATGAAATTTATTGATCATGGTGTAAAAGGCTGGTTTGAAGTACTTGTGTCAGGTATATTGGCCAATTGGTTAATTGGAATGGCAGCCTTTTTAACAACAGCAGCCCGGGATTTTACAGGGAAGGTACTGGGCACTGTTCTGCCTGTCGTACTATTCGTAGCCGGGAACTTCCAGCATAGTGCAGCAAACATGGGCTACTTTAGTATGGGGATTCTTGCTTCAGACCAATACACATGGTATGAGTATGTTTTCCTCAATCTTGTACCGGCAAGTATCGGAAATTTAATTGGTGGAGGTATATTAGTGTCCTTACTGTTCTCCTATGCCTACAAAGAGGATATCCAGACTTCTCTGGGCCAAGGCAAACAAAAAAAGAAAAAAAACAATCAATAACTCTGTACAATTTTATATATTTTTCCACCTCAGGTCATCCAAATTATGGATGACCTGAGGGTTTTTTGTATACTGAAGAAAGTTTAGGGTCTATACTCTAACCAACGCTAAGATACTAAAATGAGATGACAAAATCCATATACTACCACCTCAGGTCATACATAAAATGGGAAAGGGAGGCGGTTAGATGAAGGAAATCAGGCAAATAATTGCTATGGGTGGCGGGGGATTTTCTATGGAGCCTGAAAACCCCTTGCTTGACCAATATGTTTTACAACAGGCCAAGGCAGAAGTACCGAAAATATGTTTTGTTCCAACAGCTAGCGGAGATGCAGAAGGCTATATCCAACGGTTTTATAACTTCTTCGACAAGAAACGGTGCATGCCTACACACCTTTCATTATTTCAACCGCTAACAAGAGATCTTCACGGTTACCTATTGGACCAGGACATTATTTATGTTGGCGGAGGCAGTACGAAGAATATGCTGGCTTTGTGGAAGGAGTGGGATGTGGATCTAATTCTTAAGGAAGCATGGGAACGAGGGATTGTATTAGCCGGTGTTAGTGCTGGTGCGATTTGCTGGTTTGAACAGGGACTAACAGATTCGTATGGCGATAAAGTTGAACCGATCCCGTGTTTAGGCTTTATCAAAGGAAGCTGCACTCCACACTACGACGGAGAGGAAAATAGAAGGCCAGCTTACAAAAATTACATTCACGATCAAAACATGCTCTCAGGATACGCATTAGACGATGGGGCAGCTTTACATTATGTAGGAAAAGAAGTTCACGATGTCATCAGTTCACGTCCACAAGCCAAAGCCTATCATGTTTATAAAGCCTTAGATAAAACTATAGAAGAAAAATTACCTATCAAATATCTAAAAGCATAATTACCAATAAACACCTCAGGTCATCCATAATTTGGATGACCTGAGGTGGAGGATAATTCCAATTTTAAGCTTCTTGTGGAACGTGCAGGCCAAGGCCTTCGGCTACGCGTGTGCCGTATTCTGGGTCTGCTTTATAGAAATGTTCGATTTGACGAAGTTTGACTTCATCTCTTTCCACAGGCTTCATAGAACCAACAATATTTTCAACTAGACGGGTGCGTTCATCTTCACTCAACAAACGGTACAGATCACCAGCTTGCGTGTAGTGGTCATGATGATCATAGCTAACACTGTCGGCAAGTCCAGACACTTCATAAGCTGCTTGTTTGCTGTCCGTTTGTTCCTCGGGGCCGCCAAGACTGTTCGGCTCATAATTCGGCTGCCCGCCGCCATTATCGTCAAAGCGCATAAAACCATCACGCTGATAGTTATTCACTTGAGCACGGGGACGGTTGATAGGAAGTGCTTCATGATTTGCCCCAACACGATAACGATGTGCATCAGAATAAGCGAACAAACGACCTTGCAGCATCTTATCAGGGGACACATCAACTCCAGGAACAAGTGCACCTGGGGAGAACGTCGCCTGCTCTACCTCAGCAAAGAAATTCTTCGGATTTTGATCAAGCACCATACGGCCAACCTCAACAAGAGGATAATCCTTATGTGACCAAACTTTAGTCACATCGAATGGATCAAAGCGGTACGTATCCGCATCTTCAAGTGGCATAATTTGCACATAGACCTTCCAAGCAGGATACTCCTCATTGTCGATCGCCGCATACAGATCCTGTGTATGGAAATCAGGATTTTCCCCAGCTAAACGTGTACCTGTAGCTTCATCAATATTTTTAATCCCTTGCTCCGTTTTAAAGTGATATTTCACCCAGACAGATTCACCTTCACCATTCGTCCATTTAAACGTATGGCTGCTGAATCCATCCATATGGCGAAAAGTAGCAGGAATTCCACGGTCAGAATGAAGAATCGTTACCTGATGCAACGACTCAGGTGAAAGCGAGAAGAAATCCCATACCGCATTAGGATCCTTCAAATTCGTAGCTGGGTTTCTCTTTTGCGTGTGAATAAAGTCTGGGAATTTAATAGCATCTCTTATGAAAAAGACGGGAGTATTGTTCCCTACCAAGTCATAGTTTCCATCCTCAGTATAGAACTTCAACGCAAATCCACGAGGGTCGCGCACAGAGTCAGCTGAGCCCTTTTCTCCGGCGACTGTCGAAAATCGAGCGAACATTGGAGTGCGTTTACCAACCTCGTCCAAAAATTTCGCTTTCGTGTAGTCAGTAACATCACCCGTCACTTCAAAATAGCCATGAGCTCCTGCACCTTTTGCGTGTACAACACGTTCAGGAACACGTTCACGGTTAAAGTGAGCTAATTTTTCTAACAAATGTACATCTTGTATTAAAGTAGGCCCTCTGGACCCTGCTGTAATTGAATTCTGGTTGTCACCGACGGGAGCGCCGGTACTGTTTGTTAACTGTGGTTTACGATTGTGGTCTGTCATTATTTCGTCCCCTCTCAACATATTCTACAATAATCATTATAATATGAATCTCATGAAAATCAATATTTATTTATAATAAATATAAATAAATAATTTATAGAAAGTGATTGAAGTTGTCTGTGAGGATTACAAGCGATTTAGCAATTTGATCATATAGTTGTGATGAGAAATACGGAATCTTAACTATCAATTAAGTGTATCTATTTTCAATTAAAAAATGCTGCTAAGTTGAGGGTCTATTCAAATAATAGTACTTCAGGGTCCTTGTTGTAAGTGTGAACGAGCATTGCATGAAGCTGACCGCGATGGTGATACATGTGAGCTATAATTTCAAGGAGCCATTCATATCGTGTGTATGTTACCCCCACCATGAGGTAGTTTCTGTGAACAGGTGTTGCTCTGTGTAATTCTCGAATTGAGTTTTTAATAAAGCGAAATGCTCGTATAGGGTTTCTGATATTTCTGAAGTTGTCGTTAACGTAACCGAACTGTAAAAAGCAATCATGTCTTTTTCGGTGGCTTCTTCAAGTGCTTTGCCATCCGCGGCTGGGATAATGGCTAAGTGTTCAAGGGTTTCCCCGATCGAGAACTTCTCTTGTGTCGGGCGAAAAGATAAGTCTTCATCTTTCAACTGTCCAATAATTTCAGAAAGTGATGCGATGACTACCTCCAGCTGGTGAAAGGCACTTTGACAATATAGGTTCATATGAAATACCTCATTTTTAAATTAGTAGTTAAACTCTAATTCGCCGTCTCATTCCTGAATCCCTTGTCTCGAAGATAAGAAAGTATAACTCTTTAAGCTGAACTCTCCGTTCTTAACAACAAAAACACATAGAAAAGAGGCAGCCGAGTACTCGGCTGCCTCTAAATTTATAACTGATGTTACCCCATGCCCGGATCGCCCGGATCCACAAACGCTGGCCCTTCACTCGCAGTAATACCCATCCCAGGATCACCAGGATCGACAGCTAGTTCAATAGAACCCATGCCCGGATCGCCTGGGTCATATCCAAAGAAACTATAACCGGAACCAAAAGCCCCAATAAAATCAACATTAAAAATGCACCAGAAAGTAATTTCTTCATTAAAATTCCTCCTAATTATTATTGATTCGCTCCAAGTAGTAAAGGGGTAGCTGGGCAAAAAAGTGATCACCATATTCTTTAATAAAGCGATTATGTGCCCGGTTCAGCATAGCTCGATCACTTGTCGCTAAGCCTAAATAACATTCTTGGAACGGGGTTAATGAGGATAACCTTGAAAGAATGGCTTCTCCCGTTTTTGAATCGCCTTTAGCAATAGCTAAATGAGCCATTTCAACTTTATCAGGTGTTGTTATATTCTGTGTTCTCTTATGGAAAGCTGAAATGAAAGGAATCGTGTAATTTTGAATAGATTTGATCGCCTTGACTAAGTTATTCTCCCTGGCAATGCCGAGTCCTGTACAAGCATAGCCAATAGCTAAATCATAGTCTTCGTAAAGATGACATAATGCTAGGTTGTGATTCATACTACTTAGTTTCCTTGGTGAAAGGTCTGTATTAAGCACTTTATAAATATACTTTTTTGCTAAGAGAAGATTATTAGTCTTCCAATAATGCTGAAAAAGTAATTCATCAAATCTCAGTTTCATATAGTAGTAGAATAAAGGTTCATTAACATGAAGGAGGGCATCATAGCACTCATCTACATACTTATCTAACCCTGTGTATTGCTTTATATCATAGTAGGCATAAACAAGGGTAAATAAATGCAGGCATTTTAGTGAAGGGTGGCTGAACGATAAGGTTTGTAACCATTTTAGATCTTCAGTAGTCAAAGGCTTAGAATAACGTGTTAATAGAACGCGATATAGTAGTGGAATCTCTGAACCATCATGTTGAGTAGAAAGGGCAGTATCGAGTTCCCAAAAATAATCGTTCATATACAAGAATTCATAGCTTGCTAATTGGTCCTCTGTCTTTACATGCGCGCCTGAAAGACAATAATGCATCGTAGCTTTAGCAGCCTTTTTGCTAGAAGTGTGTCTAAGTTGATCATGATAAATCTGATAAATGGTTGACACTTCATTCATTTGGGCTTCGCTTAATCTACTAGGTTCAATAACCTTATGACGTACCATGGTATTCCCTCAACCTTTCTCTACTATAGGTTTAGTATAAAACTATTATTTACTATTACAAGAGATTTGACAATACTACAGAAAAATTCCCAACAAGCGACAATATTCCCCGGGAAATAATCGTTGACAATGACGTAACGTTATAGATTGATGTAGAAAAAGAATGAATAATCCTGGGGTAAATGCAAGAATGTCCTCGAATTAATGACTTATTCTATACTGAAAAGATATCTAATAAATTTTAAAATGCTGCTATAATAGGGTATCATCAGTTGTATAAAAATGGATTTCAGTTCATTTCGATTAAAATGTCGAATGCTTAAAAGACAAATATCGCAAAAAATAAGCACCCACTTTCATAGATGGGTACTTCAATCAACCATATGAATGCTATTCATCTAGGCCGGCAAACCAACCCATTATGAACTTTAATATAGCCGTGTTTTAGTATATCAAAGCCACTTTCATACATATATAATCCCATTTGTTTCACTGTCATTAATTCTCGGTAAGTGTGATTCATAACATCTGCCATAATCCTGTAGTAAATCTTAGAACGGATCTGTTTACGAGGGGTTGTCATAACAGCGTACCCACCCTTTTTTAAGAAACGGCGATGCCAGTCAGCAACTTCGTGTTTGTATTCATCAGGGAAATGTTCGAGAAGCCCTACTGACAATACAATATCAAATTCGCGGCCGAAATCAAGGTTGCGAATATCATCAACGATATATTCAATCTGAAAGTCGTTCTTGTAGAATACTTTGTGTTGACCTGTAGAAGGATTTTCCCCAAGAAAGGGGTAATGTTCAGGGAAATCAGGGAATCGATTCGTCCTACAATATTCATCATAATCGACCATAACAATTTCGGCACCAGGATACATTGCACCTAACTGCATGGCTTCATATCCCTCGGCAGCCCCGAGAAATAGTATGCGGGGTTTTTGAACATCCAAGCCCTCAAAGAGTGCCCTTTTCCCACGGGGGTCCCATACACCATCCTGAATGCGATGGACATAGTTCCATAACTGGAGTTGTACGATAGACCCTAATGCCTGTTTGACTTCCCCTGTGTTAAATGTTCGTAAGCTGTTGATAAATTCTTTTTTTGCTGTATCTGTTTCTTCTGGTACATCCTTCATAAACCATTCGTGAAATGCCTTGTTGAAAAAGGTCCAGGATGTATGGGGGTCCATTTCCATTTTATGTTTCTCTTCCCAATCTGTCCGGTCTTTAGCATAGGATTTTACCTCATAAGGTCTGCCCACATCCTTCCAACTAATTTGTGACCAGTCCCTTACCGTGTTTAAAGTAACAAATTTGTTATACTCTTTTTCGGAAAATTTACGCAAGTCAGCGCGATAGGATGGATGTTTGACTGTCTTGCCTATATCAGCTTCGGAATAAGGACGGATGAGACTGGGTAAGGTCGTTTTCAATTCTAACAAGTGGTTCACCGCCTCATTTAGTATGTGTGTTATATATATGATAACGCTTACATTTGACGTAGTAAATGATTTGAAATTTTGTGAAAGGGAATAGAACAATATAGAGTTAAAGGAGGCTTTTTTTATGAGTAAAATTAAAGCAGTTATTTTAAATGCTTCACTTAAACAAAGTGATGAGCCATCTAATACTGCAGAATTAATAAAAAAAATCACGGATATCTTTACAAAAGAAAAGGTCGAATATGAAATGGTGCGGCTCGCTGACTATAACATCAAGTATGGAATAAGTGATAATTTAGGGAAGGGAGACGAGTGGCCGGAAATTTTTCGAAAGATTAAAGAGGCGAATATCCTTATTTTAGGTACTCCGTTATGGTTGGGTGAGAAAAGTAGTTTAGCTACACTAGCCATTGAGCGAATCTACGGAGGGGCGGGAATAACTAATGACAAAGGGCAGTCAATCTATTACAACAAGGTTGGTGGTGTTGTCGTAACAGGTAATGAGGATGGAGCAAAGACGGCGGCTCGTTCCGTGCTTTATGCTCTATCCCATGTAGGATTTGTCATTCCACCAAATGTGGATACGTATTGGCTTGGGGAGGCTGGACCAGGACCATCCTATATGGAGGCAGATGGTGGAACAAACGAATTTACCGACAGCCATGCGACAATGGAAGCTTACAACCTGATTCATTTAGCCAGAATGCTTAAGGATCATCCGATTCCCCCACAAGGGAATGTAGTGGATAGCTGATTTTCTATCTCAAGTAGGTAGGGATTTGGTGAAAAGATACCGTATTAGATTGATTTGCTAACGGAAGTTGGACATGTGGCTAAATAATCAATAATAAAAATCGCCTGCTTATAGTAAGCGGGCGATTTTTATTAAACAGACTGTATTAGAGATTCATTGCTGGAAAAGTATTGCTTAATCACTTCATGCTCTGAATAGGGAACCTTTTCATCCCCAATAATTTGATAGCCGCCAAAACCTATCCCTGTAAGTAAAACCAGGTCGCCGTCGCTCGCTAAGTCAAAGGCATAGTGTATAGCTTGCTCGCGATGAAGTAGTGAATGGATGTGATTTGAGTTTGGATTAGTAAAGCCTTGTAATACATCGTTAATCACTTCTTGGCGGTCCGCGAATCCGGGTTGATCGACACTTACGATAACCTCATCTGCTATTCCCTCTACTTCCTTAGCCATTTGCGGACGCTTGCCAGGATCACGCAACCCAATCCCCGTGATCATCACAATCAGTTTATTATAAGGGACTTGCCGCACAGCTTGCAGCACATGTGAGAGAGCATCCGGCGTATGGGCGTAGTCGAGGACAATTTGAAAAGGGGCATCGTTGTTCACGATTTGAAAGCGCCCCTCCGGACTTTTAACTTTTGTTACAACCGAGAGAATATGCTTAAGTGAAAAGCCTAATTGATAGCATGCTGCCATTGCCGCTAATATATTAGATACATTGTATTTCCCATGAACCGGGACGCTGACGGAGTGAATTTCCCCACACGCATGTAAGGTGAATGTCGACCCATGCACAGAAACGCGTATATCATCTGCCCCGAAGTCGGCTTCCTTCTCGGTCCCATATGTGAGAAGTGGACCATTGAATGTTTCAACGATTTCCCTTGCCATACCGGGATCATCTATATTAACAACAGCGTATTCAGCTTGTTTGAAAAGCTTAAGCTTAGCCTTCCTATAATCTTGCATTGTTTCATGAAACTCCAGGTGCTCAGGTGTCAAATTAGTGTGAACAGCAACATTAAAGTTGATACCAGCCAGTCTCTTTTGCTCAAGAGCTATCGAAGTTGACTCGAGAACGACTCCTTGAATCCCCACTTTTTGAAAATGATCAAGAACATAGTGAATGTCTGGGGATTCAGGTGTTGTAGGAACGGTTTGTTTGAAATTAGTCCGCTCTTGATCGGTCCATATTCCTGCCGTTCCTATTGAACCCGTTCGGTAAGATAAGCAGTTGAGCATGGAATATATAAAGGAGGTGACAGTGGTTTTCCCGTTCGTTCCAGTTACGCCTACAGTAGATA
Source organism: Halobacillus shinanisalinarum (assembly GCF_022919835.1). Taxonomy (NCBI): domain Bacteria; kingdom Bacillati; phylum Bacillota; class Bacilli; order Caryophanales; family Bacillaceae; genus Halobacillus; species Halobacillus shinanisalinarum. The sequence goes on from NZ_CP095074.1 coordinate 2,797,497, forward strand.
AGGATTGGGCAGGGTGATTGTAAAAGGCAGTGGATAACAAAGCTAGCGCTTCCTTACTGTCGTTCACAGTAATAAAGCTCACATCACTGTGGAGGCGAGCATAGCTGTGTAAGAGTGCGGAATTTGTTCCGACAATCGCCTTAGCCCCATAGGTTAGAGCTTGTTCAATGTAGAGGTGACCATCATGGTGTGTACCTTTTATACAAACAAATACTGCTCCATCCAAAGCTTCCCTTGAATCGTATATAATTGAGCTGACCTTCTGTTCGGAAGGACCTTCAAGGCTGCATTCCTTCAAGCAGTGAGTAAAATGTATAGTTGTCTTGGTCATTACGGAGCTCCTTTCTCTGTAGAACGTCAACGGTGATTAACGTATTTAAAAATAGTGACGGGGGTATATTCCCGGAATTAGTTTCTGTGAAACATTTTATTAGAGAAGTGATTTTTATCTGTAAGGATCATAGAAAACCCCCCTTATACTAGAGCAGTATAAGGGGGGTAAATGAACAATTGTTAGGGCTTGACGAGCTCTGCTTCCGCAAAGAGCATAAATTGGTCAATGACTCCGTCAATGAACTCAATTGTACTCTGGTCATTGAGCAAACCATGATCATTGACTTTATGTTGAACAGAACCAATTAGAATTTCATTTCCAGGCAAAACGTTTGCTCCCATACCGGGCGCGTTAAGAATTTGACGGAGCTGCATCTGTGCTCTTACTGTTCCAAGTATCCCCATTGAGGCACCAGCAATAAAGGTAGGTTTGCCGGCCATTTCACGTTTTCCACGAGACAGCCAGTCCAAAGCATTCTTCAATACGCCAGGTATCGAATGGTTGAATTCAGGTGTAACAATAAGAAAAGCATCTGCATCGCTCAGTTCATCTTTAAAGCGTTGTACAGAGTTCGGTACTTCATGCTCAATATCTTGGTCATAATGTGCAAGATCACGAATGGGCACGATAGTAATATTTAAACAATCCTTGTATCTCTCTTGAATGAAGTTAGTCAACTTCATATTATATGAGTCCTTTCGTATGCTCCCAACAAGGGCGGCGACTTTAATCATGGTGAAAAATCCTCCTCAAGCTCAATAAAATATTCGTATATTGATTATAGAAGAGAAGAATATATAATGCTAGGGATGTGCTCATATATAAACTTTCCTTGGGCATAATAATAAATGAACTGCCTTTTTAATGACCTAGAAGCAGTGTGAAAGCATTCTGTAAAAAAAAGGTCGAAAAATGGGTAAAAAAGGTTATAAAAAACTCTTGCGTAATCCCTATTATAAGGAGTAAAATTTCCTTAATTCCTTAGTTTTAGTTGGAAAAACTACGGGAATTGTTTTATAGCCTATAAGAAAGGAGGTCACCACGATGACTATGCTTTATTCCAAGGCTCGTGAGCTATTTGACGAGGACTACAAAAATAGCTCTGAGGCTAAGGAATCTAACATGGCCGCTCCAAAAGTAAAGCGGACCATGAGCGGGAAACTTCTAATCCCTTTCCGTAAGAACAAACGGAAATAAAGATCAAGAAGTGGTGACGTTTTAGCTATGCGAGAACAAATTAACAAAATAATAAAAGTGAATGAGCCAAAGGCCGTTCCTTGGATCAGCGTCTCAGAGACAAAAATTTGTCTATTAGGCGCTGATTTTTTATATTCGGCGTAATAAGCTAAATTTCTGCTACACTAATAAATAGAAAACAAAAAGAGGAGGGGAAAGTCTTTGAGTCAAGATCGCTATTCACGACAAAAATTGTTCACACCTATCGGAGAGGTTGGGCAACAGATGTTAATCCAAAAACACGTTTTGATTATCGGAGCTGGCGCTTTAGGGACAAGTAGTGCGGAACAGCTGGTTCGAGCCGGAATCGGAAATTTAACCATCGTGGACCGTGATTATGTTGAAATGAGCAACCTTCAAAGACAACAGCTTTTTTCGGAAAAAGATGCACAGGAAAGAATGCCAAAAGCGATTGCTGCTAAAGAACGGCTCCAGCAAATCAATTCAGAAGTTTACATAGAGGCACACATTATGGATGTACAGCGAGAGGAGTTAGAAGAACTTTGCCAACAAGTAAATCTTGTTCTGGATGCGACAGATAACTTCGAAACAAGAATGATGATCAATGATGTTTCGCAAATGTATAATGTTCCGTGGATTTATGGAGGGTGTGTAGGGAGTTATGGAATTAGTTATACGATTATACCCGGGGAGACGCCGTGTCTACATTGCTTATTAGAATCGGTGCCCCTGGGTGGAGCTACGTGTGACACGGTCGGGGTAATCAGTCCTGCGGTTCAAATGGTTACAGCCCATCAAGTGACAGAGGCTTTGAAGATTCTCGTGGAGGATTACGAATCGCTGCATCGTAAGTTGGTATCCTTCGACCTGTGGAACAATCAATACACAGCAATCAAAATGGCTAACGTTAAGAAGCCGGATTGTCCATCTTGTGGAGAGCAGCCAAGCTATCCTTTCTTATCACCTGAGAATCAAATGAAAACAGCAGTGCTATGCGGACGGGATACAGTCCAGATCCGCCCGGCCTCAAAACAAAAACGGGACCTTGAGGCGTTAAGGGAAAATCTCCATGAAGGAGAGGTTATGCAAAACCCATTCTTATTATCTTATCAAACCGATGAACATCGAATGATCTTTTTTCAGGATGGACGTGTACTTATCCATGGGACTAAAAATGTTACAGAAGCTCGCCGTCTCTATCATAAGATTTTAGGTTGAAGGTAGGGAGCGTTTTAAATTTGTTACATCGGGGAAACATAGTGTCAAAGGCTTAATTAGCTGGGAGGTAGCTCGATATGGGTAAATTGATCAAACGTTTGATTAAATATGGTCCAATGATCTATCCAATCATAAAAAAATTTATGAGAAAACGCAGAGCAAAAAGATAGTACAGGAATCGTGCCTTTCTAAGGCGCGATTTTTTTATAATATGCTAAAATGATAAATAATAGAAAAATTCAGCTGAGGTTAAAAGGGGTGGCAGAAATGGATAAATGGGATTCAACACCGATCATTCGCTTTTTCGGCGGACGTAATTTGTTATACATACTTGCAGTTATCCTGTTCGTGGGTATCAATATATTAGTCTATACAGAAGTGTCCTTTATATTTGGTCCGTTTATTGTGTTTTTGGAAACCATTGCTTTACCAGTAATCTTAACTGTAGTGGCTTATTACCTATTGAGACCGATTATTGGACTGCTGCAGCAATTTGGCATCAAGCGTATATGGGGCATTTTGATTACACTTGTACTCGTAGCAGGAATGATTACATTACTAGTGATCCTCATTATTCCGTTTTTGGAAAAACAGTTTATGAGTCTTGCGGAGGAGCTTCCTCAATATTTAATGGAAATGGCTGACTCTATTGACCAATGGTTAAGAAATTCTATGTTTGCTGGATACTATGATAACCTATTTAAAGATGTTGGTGGATTAGTCGAACAATTGCCGGAGGATCTTTCTTCCTATGCATCGTCCACAATTGAAGGGATTACCAATATCATCTCTACTTTGACAAGTGTCATCATTGCGATCGTGACGCTGCCATTTATTCTGTTCTACCTTCTAAAGGATGGAGAACAACTGCCAAATATGTTTCTTAAAATTATGCCACCTAAGGTAAGACCAGAAGTATCTAGGGTGTTCAAGGGGATCGACCATCAGCTCAGTGCCTATATTCAAGGACAGATTATTGTAAGCTTCTGTATTGGAGTCATGATGTACATTGGATTTGTCATTATTGGCCTTGATTACGCATTGCTCCTGGCAGCTATTGCTAGTGTGACAAGCGTCGTGCCATACCTTGGACCAACGATTGCAATTATGCCAGCCTTAGTAATTGCGATCGTAACCTCACCATTTATGGTGTTAAAGCTTGCTTTTGTTTGGACGGCTGTGCAGCTTTTAGAAGGTAAATTTATTTCCCCTCAAATTATGGGTAAAAGCTTACACATACACCCTGTTACGATTATCTTTGTTTTATTAACAGCGGGACATTTATTCGGGGTGGTTGGGATAATTCTGGCTATTCCAGGCTATGCGATTCTTAAAGTGCTCGTCGTTCATTTATTCTACTGGTATCAGCTTAGATACAACCGTCATGTAGAAGAAAAACATCAATATAAACTACCAAAATAAAGCCCGGGCTTCCGGGCTTTATTTCTTGAAAAAGAGCTAACCCCACCTCAGGTCATCCAAATATTGGATGGCCTGAGGTGGGAACTTCTGGGTTTTACAATTTTGGTGTTCGTTTAAAGTGGGTGAGCCATAGGCCAGGTTCTGCTTCTGAGTCGCTCTCTTTCTGGAACCCCAGGCTATGGTAGAGCCTTTGTGCGGCCATATTGTTCTTACCTGTACTGACTTTAAATGTTGAGGAGGGGAGTATATCTAACAATGAAGTAAGCAATGATTTCGCGATACCTTGCCTAAAATAGGGAGGGAAGACAACAAGCCGGTGGATATCTACCAAATTTGCTTTCCTTTTATATGAAATAAAGCCTACAAGTACATCTCCTCGGAAAAATCCGACAAATGTTTCCTCGCATGATTGTATATCCTCAATAGAATCATAGAGTCTCGGAATACGATCGGTTTGCAGGATGCCTGCCTCCACTTGATAGGCAGGAAGTTGAATGCTTCTAATTTGGCGCGCAGTCTGTGCATCTTCATGGTTTAATATCGAAATCATTTGCTGCACCTCCAAGTAACAGGTTCTACACTATTACATAAGTCATGATAGATAAAAGGATCGAAGTGATCACAACCGCAAAGATCGGTTTTAAGGCCTTGCTGCGTAAGTCATGGAGATTTATATTTACTCCGAGCCCAACCATCGCCATCGTTAAGGTAAAGGAGGTGATGGTTCCGACAGTATCCATAACAGGCTGAGGTGCAGGAATATAAGGGCCAAGCACATAGCTTCCTAACACACTCATGATAATAAAGCCCACCAAAAACCAAGGGAAGGATACTTGATTATCTGTTTCCCCATTCCCCTTTCTCTTCATAAACCAAATGAGAATTATACTTAAAGGTACGAGCAAGAATACACGCCCAAGCTTAGCAAGCAGGGCCATAGCCAATCCATCCTCCCCCGCAGGTTCCCCAGCCAGTACTACGTTTGCTATCTCATGGAGTCCGAGCCCCGCCCACATTCCGTAAGCCTCTGCATCGATTGGAAGAAAAGGTCTAATCACTGTGTAGACTAAGGCAAAAACAGTTCCAATGAATGAGATGATCCCTACGCTAATGGCCGTGTCTTCTTCCTTTGCTTTCAAAATAGGTGAAACAGCAGCTATGGCTGAAGCCCCGCATATTCCTGTACCGACGCCAATGAGTAAGGAAATGGACGGATCGGCTTTAAACAAGTATGCGAGAAGCATCATGACACCGATGGCAAAAAAGATGACGAGAAGACCTCTTAGAAGCAATGGCACACCTTCATCCATGACAACGTTTATATTAAGTTTCAAACCAAATAATATGATAGCAAAACGTAACAATTTTTTAGCGGAGAATTGAATCCCTGAATGAATCGCTTCCGGGTAGCCAAAGAAATGCCGGTACAGCACGGCGATCAATATCGATGAGGCAAGCGGACCGACTTGGCTTAATCCTGGTAGGAGGGCAATTCCATAGCCAGCCAACGCAAGAAGAAAAGTAAAACCGATTCCCAACAACAGCGGTTTTCTCGCATTTGCATCGTTAAATCCAAACATATTTAAAACCTTCTTTTTAAAAAATAGATTATAAAAATACTATACGAGCGGGACTGGTCATTAGTAAAATAAAACTTTATAATCATAAGTATTAATAATATTAATCCGCGGGGTGGATCAATGGATATAGAAGCATTGAAAACATATGTAACTGTTATTGAACTGGAGAGCTTTACGAAGGCATCGCAAATGTTGAATCTTTCCCAGCCAACCGTAAGCTTTCATGTTAAAAATCTGGAAGCATTTTATCAATCGACGTTAATTGATCGTTCCCCTAAGCGGTTTCGGATGACTCAAACGGGAGAAATCGTGCATCGCAGGGCGCGGCAGATCCTGAGTGTGATTGATAAATCGCGCACAGAAGTTTATGATTACCACAATCAACTGCGCGGAACCCTCCATATAGGGGCAAGTTACACGGTAGGTGAATATATTCTTCCAGGGTTGTTGAAAGTGTTTAACGACCTTTATCCAGAGATTGATTTGCGAATTGAGATAGAAAATACGGAACGGATTAATCGGTCGGTTCAGCTTCATGAAATGGACATTGGACTTGTCGAAGGACAGGTGAAGGAAAGGGAACTGCATTCTGTTCCTTTTTTAGAGGATGAAATGGTTGTTGTTGTGCCGCTCGAACATTCGATCCGTAAACAAAAAGAAGTGAATTTTCATCAGCTCCAAGACCTTACATGGATTGCAAGGGAAACTGGCTCGGGCACACGGGCAGTCATGGATTCTATCCTCGAATCTTATAATATCCGCCCCAAAAAAATGGTTACGATCGGCAGTAACCACGGAGTGATCCAAGGAGTGAAACAAGGGCTCGGTTTATCCCTAATTTCAAAAACAGTAGTTGAGCATACACATGCAAATGATTATGTTTATGCACTTCCATTTATTAAGCCGCCCACACGTTTTTTCTCTTATGTCGTTCCAGCAGCTGAACAGGAATTATCTAAGAATGCATCTGTATTTATTGATTCCATAAAAAAAATTTACAACATATCATATTAAGAGGTTTTAAAATAAAATGAGTGTGAAAAGCAGAATAATTCAATAGTAATGAGGGTATGTTAAAAGTGGAGAAAAGTGAAACGTTTGTAAGACTCAAACGTAGATAAAATATCGGAACGAAACAGGTGTGGTTTCGAGCCAAATCTTGCATACTATACTGAGGTGAACACATGAGGAGCCTAGACCAGTTTGTCGAATATTTGAAGACTCTGGGAGTAGAGGTAGAGAAAGTTTATAAAACACCGAAGGAAGAGACGAGATAACGCGTACTTAATAATGAAGAAGCAAACATATAAGCAGCAAGGTATGGTCCTTATGGTCATACCTTATTGCTATGCAGTTTTCTGTTTTGTGATTTCTACGAAAAGAGGTTGCCGGGATTGGTGGATAGACCAAATGAATCCTAAACTGACAGGAATAAGAAGTGCTAGAAATACTGAGTTTGCACCAAAAGATGAGGCCATCATGCCGAACAGTGGACCTGTAATGACAACAGACGTTTGATTACATAGCATCCGAAAGCTTGACATTCGGCCGTGATACTCCTGATCGGTTGCTATTTGTTGAACAGACTGAAGTAAAGCTCTTATAAAAGACGTTCCTAAACCAACAAAAAGCACGCCGATAAAAGCAGTAAATACATTTTGAGTCATACCTAAAAGAAATAGCCCAAGACCCACAGTGGCTAAAGACCAAATGGCTAGCTTGTTTTTCATTCGCATCCACCACCATGCCCCTAAAAGTCCTGCTGTAATTCCTCCAATGGAGAAAGTAACATCAAGAAACCCATATACCATGGCTGAATGATTTAAATAAGCGCTCGTATAGACAGAAAGAAATCCCAGTGTCGTATGGAATGTGAGTTGACCGAGCATCATCATCATAAACAGTCCATGGAGCATTTTGTGACTTTTCAAATAGACAAATCCATCAATCATTTCAGTGAAAAAACGCTGTTTCTTTAAGTTTTGTAGTTGAGACGAAGGAATATAGTGCATGATTAAAATGGAAATAAAGGCTCCAAGGTAAAAGACGAGCACAATACTGAGTGACAAGGGCATGGGAAATACACTTGAGAAAATCCCTCCTAAGGCTGCACCTGACAAACTTCCGGAAATTGTAGCTGAACCGGATAACGAGAAAACTCGTGGCAGCTCTTTTTGGTCAAAGACTTCGGCAACTAAGGCTTGAAGGGAAGGGCGGAACAATGACCCTGTCGTTTGCAAAATCATATGTGTTCCGATAATCCACCAAGGATTGATCCAGCTATAAACAAAGGAGAAGAGGAGGACGGTTAAAATGACTACACTGACCGCGCCAGAAATATTTGCAAGTCTTTTGCGGTTATGTTGATCAACAAGTACACCAAAGATTAAATTGGAAAACAATCCAGGCACAAAGCCGATACTTACGAATAATCCGGTAAATAGGGCGTCTTCCGTCCATTGAAAAAGAAACCAAGTGACGAGCACGAAATACATTGCCCTTCCGCATTCATATAAAAAGTAGCCAGCCAAAAGCTTATATGTGTTCGTTCGACTCATGCTATCTCCCCCGTATCTTTGGACTATTTTCATCCTACCCCACCCTATTGAATAAGTATAATATTGATTTATAATAAAAAGTGATAACGAAAACTTATATAGGGGGCGTGTGTTATGAAAATTGAAGATTACCGATTGCTATTGCAATTGTCCAATTATAAAACAATTCGTTCAACCGCTAAGAAAGTCCTTATATCACAACCTGCTATCACTCAGAGGCTTAAATATATAGAAGATTACATTGGAGTGAAAATATTTGTTAGGACCCCAAAACAGTTAATTCTTACACCCGGGGGAGAACAGGTCATCAAACACGCAAAAAAAATGCTTTTACAAGAAAAACAGTTACATAATGAGCTTATGGAGTCTAAAGGAGAAGTGGGAGGGACATTGTCACTTGGAGTATCATCACTAGTGAGCCAACATAATCTTCCTGTCATTCTAGAAGAATACACAAAAGCTTACCCTAAAGTAACCATCGATTTAATTACTGGGGTGAGTGAGGAGATACGTCAATCTGCAGCAGACTTCCATGTTTGTATCGTTCGAGGAGAGCCGCTTCCGGACTATACGTGCATCCACCTGTTCAGTGACCCGCTCTACCTGTTTGACACAAAAAAGATTGCCGATGATGTTGTACGGCCGTTTATTGAATTTAAAACAGATGCTGAATATCAGAAGCTGGTTGAGGGCTGGATGATCAATCAAACAGAATTGCGAATACGCCGCACGATCAAAGTGGATCAATTTGAAACAGCAAAGCAGTTAATGAAAATAGGTCTAGGAATAACAGTTCTTCCTAAGAGCATAGCGACAGATGATCTTCTAGAACTGCCACATATTCCATTAGAGCGAGAAGGGAAACCTATAGCGAGAGAGACGTGGGTTTGTCTTAAAGAAGGAATACGATCACTTCCACAGGTAGAAGCTTTTGTAAGTATGCTTGCAAATAAAACATGGGTATAGATGGGTCAAAGTGAATTAGAAAAGATAAAAAAGGTATATCATGTACCCTTCACTGAAAGCATTTTATAAAAGAATGATCTGAATATAAAATGAAAACCAGCCTCTTACTTATTAATTCGGAGACTGGTTTTTTTGTAGCTAATTAGTCGCTTGTCTAACCTTATTCATGACAAACTTACTTTCAGGTAGTGAGGGCATTCTTACCAGGCTGTAGCTCAAATCTTGGCGAGCATGAACCTCGTAATCAATATGATTTACTAAAAAATCCATGCTTGCTTTCATAGCCTTGATCGTCGCCCATTCTCCAGGACACCGATGCCCTTTGTAGTAATCACCGCCACCCTGTGGGATTAAGTCATAGAGGCTTCCATCCCATTTTTCGAACCGCTCGGGCGAAAAAGTTTCAGGTTTCTCCCATAGCCGCGGATCATGATTTGTTCCGTAGATATCAAGCAACACCAACTGTCCTTCGTTGAAATGACAATCATTCCAGATAAATCCCCGGCGTACCCTTGCACCCAAAAATGGCCCAAAAGGGTAATAACGCCGAACCTCTTGAACAAACATTCGGATATAGTCGTTATCAGCCGCTTTCAATTTTCTACGGTATTGTGGATTGTCATGTAAGGCTAACGCGCCAAAAGTAATGTATGTAGCAATGGCTACAATTGGTCGCAATACATTAATTAATTCAACAGCTGCCATTTGTTTATCTAGAGGTTTTCCTTCTAAATCCTTATGGTAGGCCATCTCATATAGCGCTGTTCCTTCGATTGCACCTAACTTACCAGATCGGACTTTGCTGATCACTCCCCTGATCCATTCCTCTGCCCTTGCTCGTGCTTTACGTCCGCGCCAATGTCTCGGCCCTACAGCTCCGAAAGCGTCTACCATAGTGGAAAAATCTGAGGCCCTCTGGTTTATTTCCGATTTTTTTAAAGGAACGCCTGCCCACTGACAAGCTGCTAAACACAATACTTCCTGTGCTTCATCGAACAGTACTATGTTTTTCTTCTTTTCCCATGCATGTGTCTTGTCTTGCCATTGTTGTTTCGTTAATTCAGCAAGTAGATTCAACTTTTCTTCTGTCATGAGGGACATGAAAAGCAATTTGCGGTGTTCATGGGCAGCTCCATCCATAGTTTGGATCGCGTTTTCACCAAACAACGTCTTTTGGATTCTTTTTGGAGCCGCGCCTTTTCTTTGAAACCGTTCGGTATCATAAAAAACTTTTGCCGTATTCTTTCCACTCATGCAGATTACTTTTTCCGCAAATAAATGGGTTTGAAAAATATCTGAATCAAAACGACGACATCTATTTGGTATAAACTGATAACCTTCAGCTAGCAAAGTCAAACTATTATCTAATCCTTTGTCCCGGGGGACCCTATCATGGTTTCTCATAGGTATCAGCTCCTCTGTAATTGATCAGGCTTTTCTATTTTTAGGAATTCCCGAAATAGGAAGGGTTAAACACACCGATTAAATAAATCTGACTTTTTTACAAGTTCTAGGAGGTATTCAATAAAATATAACGAAATGTTTAATAGGCCTTAGGGATAGAGGAGAGGAAGATATAGAGTCGATCAGTTTATTCATTTGAGTTAGTATATTGAACCAAGGAGGCGATGAGTGGGATGGAGCGTATAGATGTGGCATATGCTTTGCTGACAAATAAGAAGAATGAAGTACTTATCGTACATAATAAAGATCGCAATCAGTGGTCATTGCCTGGTGGAGCCGTTGAGGCAGGTGAAAAGCTTTATGAAGCTGTAGTGAGGGAAACAAAAGAGGAAACAGGGTTGGAAGTGGAAGCAGTCCATTTAGTGGCGGTAAATGAGGCATTGCTAACGACTAGTCAACACCATGCGTTATTTTTCATCTTTCAAACTAAAATAACTGGTGGAAGCGAGTCGATTGCTTTTCCTGATGAGATTTCTGAGCTGCGCTGGGTATCTATTGAAAAGGCTGCAGAGCTTATTCCTTATTATCCGTATGGTATGGATAAATTGCTTGAGGCTTCAGCCTTTTATTACGATGAAGGGGTAAAGGCTTAGTCGGATATCAAATAAACTGTAAAAAACACTTCATCGTCAGTGAAGTGTTTTTTTACAGCTCTTATATTGTGGAGCGAAAACGTTCTAGGAAAGATTGAAGACGTTCGCTTTCAGGATTTTCTAAGATTTGCTGCGGTGGACCTTGCTCGGCAATTACTCCGCTCTCAAGAAAGACAATACGATCGGCTACATCACGGGCAAAGTCCATTTCGTGTGTAACTAGAATCATAGCCATTTCACCCTCTTCAGCAATATCTTTTATAACCTCAAGTACTTCCCCGACCGTTTCTGGATCGAGAGCAGATGTCACCTCATCAAAAAGCATGACTTTAGGCCGCATCACTACAGCCCGGGCAATGGCTACTCGTTGCTGCTGCCCCCGGATAATTGAGCCGGATATGAGTCGATCTTATCACCGAGCCCGACCTTAGTAAGCATATCTTTGGCTCGTTGTTCAGCCTCTTCTTTTGGCACGCCTAACACATTGATAGGTGCTGAGGTGCAATTCTTTAAAATTGACATGTGAGGAAAGAGATTAAAGTGCTGAAAGACCATTCCAATATTTCCTCTAACCTGACGTAAGTGCTTTTCATCAGCCGGGACGAGGCTGCCGTTAACTTCTTTATGCCAAAGCGGGGCGCCGTCCACATTGATGATCCCTTCGGTTGGCTGCTCAAGCGTCATTAACATACGGATAATGGTTGTTTTACCTGAGCCGCTTGGCCCGATCAATGCAAGTTTCTCACCAGGGGCAACAGTGAGGTCGATTCCTTTTAGTACTTCAACATCATCAAATGATTTATGAACATCCTTGTATTCTACGAGAGGCTGGGTCATGAAGTCGTCACTCCTTTTTTAGTTGATTTCTTGTTATCTGATTCATGACGTTTATTCAGCTTACGTTCAAGCCACTGCACAAATAGAGCAGACGGGTAACTCATCGCTAGGAAGAAAAAGGCAACGAGTGTGTAGGGTTCTAAGTATTCAAAATTATTGACCCCATATACTTCAGCTGCTGTTAACATACCGGCAACTCCGACGACTATAGTCAAAGGAATTTCTTTGAACATAATAATTAAATAGTTTCCAAGCATCGGGATAACGGGTGGAATGGCTTGCGGTAAAATAACTTTTGTCCATTTTTGAAAAGTAGTGTAATTTAAGGCTGTTGCTGCCTCTATTTGTCCTTTTGGAACACCTTCAATTCCGGAACGATAAATTTCGGAAATATACGTACTAAAATGTATGCCAAGTCCAAACACAGCAACGGTAAATGGTTCAAGCGTCACCCCGACATAAGGAATCAAAGGCCATGCAAAAAACAAGAAGTAAAGCTGTACTAGCGGTGGAGTGGAACGGATAAATTCTATAATGAAGCTAATAAGCCAATTGAACGGCTTGAATTTTACTCTTTTCAGAAAAGTCCATATACCACCTACAATTAGAGCCACCGTAAAACAGACGATCGTTAAGCCGAGGGTCGTCCACATGGCTTCAAAAATGTGCGGAAAGACATCAACAACTGTACTCCAATCCCATGTCATTCAGTAGCAACCCCTTTCGAAGCCCAGCGTTCGAGCCAGCGTGTTAAACCGATGAGTGGCAGGGCAATGATAAAGTACATCACGAGGAGCATCGTAAATACGGCTACACCTTCAGATATATTTGCATCCCGATAAAGCAAGCCTACGTACGTAATATCGGAAAGCGATATAATGGAAACGAGTGAGGTTGCCTTTAACATTTGGATTAAGTAATTCCCGAATTCGGGCAGCATCATGCGTATGGCTTGAGGAAGGATGACAAACCTCATCCTTTGAAAGCGGGACATGTTTAATGCTGTTGCTGCTTCCGTTTGACCGGAAGATACGGCCAAAACGGATCCGCGAACTACTTCGGACATATAGGCGCCATAGTTCATTCCAATTACAATAACACCTATGAGATAGGCGGATAATTCAAACCCTAACAAACCTGGTAAGACATAGAAGAACCAGAATAATTGTACAACAAGAGATGTACCCCGAAATATTTCAATGTAGACCGTGGTAAAGTTACGGATAATAAAGTTTTTGGAAAGTCTTCCGAAGCCAGCTAGGAATGCGATGAGATAGCCAAAAATAGCTGATCCGATTAATACGGTTATTGTTATATCCAACCCTTCTAACAATATGGGGATGATATCAATATAGTTGCTAATATGAGCTCACCCTTTCTTTTGGATAGTAAAAATGGCTGTCCTTTTGTTGGTGAAAAAAGGCACCCGACTTCGGGTGCCTTTCAGATTCTTTATTTACCCTTTACAAAGCTCTTCTACTGTTATGTCCTCTGTGATGAGGTTGCCATCGCCGAAAAATTCAACGGAATTAACAATCTCTGCAAGTTCACCGCTTTCTCTCATTTTCGCAAGCTCCTCATTATATGCTTCACGAAGGTCATCAGCATCCTGTGCAAAGCCTGCCGCTCCATAACTTGGAACACCTTCTACATCAGGTTGTTCAAAATCCTGCACATATTCTAATGAATCTCCACCTGTTGATTTCATGGCTTTCTTCACTGTTAGCTCAGTCGCTGTCGTGGCTTGAGCACGACCTGTTTTAACAGCGTCAAGTGTAGCGGCAATGTCTGGATAGGTTTCGATCTGATCTTCACTTACACCAGCACTTTTCAGAAAGTCAACTTCCGTTGCGCCGGACATAACAGCTACCGTTACATCTCCGTTGGCTGCAATATCTGCATAACTTTTTAAGGATTCCGGGTTGCCTTTTTCTACTACCATACCTTCACCATATTTAATACCTGGCGTTGCAAAATCCACTTGCTCACAACGATTTGGTAGAATGGCCATTCCAGCGGTAATAACGTCAAATTTGCCTGTTTTCACACCTGGAATAAGCTGTTTCCAATCGGCGATTTCCCCTTTAACCTCGTCTACTCCCATTTTTGCAAAGGCTGCTTTAGCAATTTCTACGGCTACACCTTTAAGTTCACCGTCTTCTTTATAGGCATAAGGTGCTTCGTTAGCAAAACCGACAGTAACATAGCCTTGATCCTTAACCTTTGATAGAGCAGAATCTCCGCCTTCGCCACTTCCGCTGGATTCCTCAGATCCGCAGGCAGCTAATAATAGAACGGATAATGTAACTATAATCATTGATAATAGTTTTTTCTTCATGTTAGACCTCCTTGGGTTTATTAGTATTTTAAGTATAAAGACGGGGTAAATGGTGCGTCAGTCATGGGGCTAGGTGTCTAGATAAGTACTGTTAATCGTACCAATGTTCTAAAAAAACGGCAAACTCTAAATTTTCCGATTACACTGAATATATGCTTGTTACATGAAATTTATTAGCTGCAACTCCGATTTCCTTTAAATACGTAGTCAAAATGTAATGGTTTTGTAAAGAGGTTGTTTTATAAAAGCTTATGAGGGGATTCTAATAAACATTCGAATAAAATGATTCGCATAAAGCCGACTCATTTAGTATGATTTAAGAACGATTGAATGAGGGAGTGAGTGTAGTGAATGATTTATTACAGTCATTGGTGAAAAACGAGAGACAGCATCGGCTGATTAAAAAGGCCTCCATCATTGCTGGTGAAGCTCGTTCCCATGGGAAAGAAACGGATCGGGATGCTGCCTTTTCTGATCAAACATTAAAAGTAATCAAGCAAGAGAAATATCCATCTTTTAGTTTGCCTGCTAAGTATGGAGGAGAAGATCTTTCCTTATATGAATTTCTGTTGTTACAAGAGACCATTGCTGAAGGTGATGGGTCAACTGCCTTATCAATGGGGTGGCATCTTGGCATTATGATGGAATTAAGTGAGGATAACCCTTGGAAAAAGGAGGCTTTTGAACGATTAGCTCATGAAGTAGCAAACGAGCAAAAGGTCGTGAATCGAATCGCATCAGAAGCGGCAACAGGCAGCCCGACAAGAGGGGGAGTCCCTGAAACAACAGCAGTGAGACGAAATGATCGGTACGTATTGTCAGGAAGGAAGACGTTTGCCTCAATGGCAGATCATCTCGATTATTATATTGTGTCCGCCTATGTTGAAGACTTGGATAATGTTGGCTGGTTTTTAGTGGATCGTCATCAGCCTGGTCTTCATGTCGATAAAACGTGGGATACGGTAGGAATGCGCGGAACGGAAAGTGATGACTTAGTTCTGGATCAGGTAGAAGTAAGTGTGAATGATTTAGTCGAAATAAAAGGGAAAGCGAAACCATCTCCCAAAGGATGGCTGCTGCATATTCCTGCTTGTTATTTAGGAATTGCAATGGCCGCAAGAAATAGCAGTATTGAATTTGCAACCACCTTCCAGCCGAATAGTCTTGATACAACCATTTCAGAAATAGGACACATTAGGGATAAAGTCGGTGAGATGGAATGGAAACTTATGCAGGCCCATAGCTTTATGTATTCAACAGCTAGGAAATGGGATGAGGAACCAGAGAAGCGATCAGAAATGGGTGCAGAGCTTGCAGCAGTGAAACTTGCTGTTACGAACACGGCAAATGAGGTCGTTGATTTAGCGATGCGGATCGCTGGCGGACGTGGGCTCTCTAAACAGCAGCCATTTGAAAGGTACTATCGTGATGTGCGGGCAGGGCTCCATAATCCACCAATGGACGATGCCGTGGTAAGTATGCTTGCGGGAAAAGCCCTTGATCAATAATAACAAGCATGTTCCCTCAAAGGAGCATGCTTGTTTTATTATTATAGTATCAATAAAATAATATGAGGGGGATAGGCTATGAACATACTTGTCATTAATGGTCATGAACACTACAACCATTCAAAAGGAGATCTCAATCAAACACTTTTTAACTATATGGTTGAAAAGTTCACCCGAAAATATCAGATACAGACAACCGTAATCCAGGATGGCTACGGTGTGAAAGAGGAACAGGAGAAGGTGAAGTGGTCGGATATCGTGATTTATCAAACACCTATCTACTGCTATAGTGTTCCCGCACTCTTTAAGAAATACTTTGATACGGTTCATGAGTACGGGGTATTTTTCGAAGGGAGCCCAGGCGATTACGGAACGGGTGGACTATTGCATGGAAAGAGATACATGTTTTCAACAACTTGGAATGCTCCGCGTTCAGCATTTAATGATCCTTCAAAGTTTTTTGAGGGAAGGAATGTGGAGGAGATTCTTTTTCATTTACATCTTATCCACAAATATACTGGGATGAAATCGATCGAAACGTTTGCCTGCTTTAATGTGAAAAAGGCGCCTGATTTGGAACATTATAAAAATGAATTGGATGCCCATATCAATCGTTTTATTCCGGAGATAACTTAGAAATATACGTATCTCCCCTTTGAATGATGCTGTCTATTCATGAAATAAAAGCGGATAGGTTAGTAAAATAAGGGGCCATGTTTTATCCCCTAACAACTGTACAGAATAAGGTTGTGCTTTGAATAATCACTAAGTGGGGAAAAACATGCAGTTAGCTTCACATGAACTACATGATTTAACAGAATTGACAATGGGCTGCTACAACACAATTGGCTGTATGGCAGGATTTATCCAACAGGCACAGGATCCTGAGCTTAAGGATATGCTTACAAGTCAATTTCCGTTACATGTAGCTGATTACAACTTAAAGGTTGAATTTTTACAAAGTCAAACAACTCCTGACATTAATAAATTCCAGCCAGATCAACCAGTTAGAAAGCTTTCTGACTTTACAACTGGAACCGTACCTTTTCAGCCTGGTCAACCACGAACAGAAGTACAAACGCATAACGATAGAGAGATTGCTACAGCTTATTTGTTAAATCAAAAGGGCTCAGCTGAAAACTATGCGGCTTCAGCCGTTGAGTGTGCAAATCCCGACTTGCGCCACTTCTTTGAAAAGGCTTTTTTGAATAGTAACCGCCATGCTTATGAAACGTGGCAGTATATGGTACAAAAAGGATACTATCTTTTAATGCCCGCACCACAGGAAAGTGTTCAGGATATGGCAGGCTTTTTCATCCCAGTTCCCATGCAGTAAGACAAGTAGTTAGACCGCCTTCTATAAACGATGCGGTCTTTTTGATTTTGACAGAAATTGAGGTGGATAGCGGTATTCTTTTTATCCAAAAATAAAAGGAGTATTTTGATTTTTAAATGAAAGAACTTTAATACAATGCCAAACCTTCTCAGCCCGATCCAGTGTATGCAAAAAAACTGCAAGAAATACTAGGCGGGCAGTATGGTGAAATGACTGTTATGATGCAATACCTTTTTCAAGGCTGGAACTGCAGGGCAGAAAGTAAATATAAAGACATGATTTTAGATATTGGTACAGAAGAGATCGCTCACGTCGAAATGATTGCCACAATGATTGCTCAATTACTCGACGGGGCCCCAGCTCATGATCAGGAACAAGGAGCAAAAGACCCTGCAGTGGAAGCGGTCCTTGGAGGAATGAATCCACAGCATGCCATCGTCAATGGACTTGGAGCCCAGCCAAACGATGCGGCGGGGTATCCGTGGAATGCTCGTTATACGATTGCAAGTGGCAACATGCTGGCAGATTTCAGAGCTAACTTGAATGCAGAATCACAAGGACGTCTTCAAGTTGTTCGTCTATATGAAATGACGACAGACCCTGGTGTCAGGGATATGCTTTCCTTCTTAATTGCCAGGGATAAGATGCACCAGAACCAGTGGATGGCTGCGATTGAGGAGTTAGAACAGACACAAGGAGCGGTCGTGCCGAGTACCTTCAGTCCTGAACATGAGATACAAGATGTCGCTTACTCGTTTATGAATTTTTCTGAAGGTGAAGAAAGCAGCCTATATTCATGGTACGCCGCCATTAGATATGAGGATCATGCAGAATGGTGGAGGAATTCAGCCTAATCAGCAGTAAAAGAAACACGGATAATGGTAATTCTACATCTGATAATAAAACATGACTCTCTAGTTAAAAATGGGCTCTTCCTGAAGGTGTTCAAAAAGTCACCATAAATTGAAACTTCCATCAGTGGGGTTTTCGCTGTTGGTTCGTCGAGACCTACACGACGTGGCGACCCTAGTATGTGTTCCTTGAAATAGGACACTTACGGACAGTTTCCCCACCGCTTAGCTTCTTTTCACGACGATATCTTGGGGGTTTTACTGACCGTTCATGCGGATAAAAGGCGCATTTCTTCGTTGCTCGGTTTTTTCCGATCCTCACGTAGGAAAGGCATACACTGTAGTCCTCAAAACGTTCGCGCCTCGAATTCTTGCGACGCGCAAGAGAACGTGCTCGTGTCGACTTTGTCGACGTTCTCATTCGTCAACTTTTTGAACACACACTGAAATGGGAAAACCTTTATTAAGGAGATAGAAACGTGTTCTCAAATAAAAAAGAATTACAGGATCATGTCAGGATTTCACAAGAACAAGAATCGATGAATACAGATAAGCTTCAAGAAATTAAGGACGGCCAATATGTCGAATTGTCTGCGATAGCACAGTACTTTTTTTAGTGAAGCATGTTTTTATATCCTGCATATTTCTTCTCACTGAGGTGATAATAAAAATGGTGTTTAAGCACCAACTAACTTCGATTTGAGAGGAAAATGACTATGAACATGCGTGAAGGTTTAATTCCAACTGCTTTAGGTTCAGCTGTCACAGCTACTGGTTATGCCATGAAGCAGAAGCGGGGTTCAAATAAAATGGTCGCAAACACAGTATTTGGTTTCGGCCTGGCACACGTAGTATTAGGAAGCATTGACCTTGTTCAACACCGTCGTTAGGAAAAAGGGTGAGCCTATTAATGCTCACCCTTTTTCTTCGTTTAAAGCGGGAATATCAACACCTTAAACGGAAGTGGATGATAATCATACATAAGGGGTGGGGTGATAGAATTGAATAAGCCGAATTTGAAGATGCAAAGGAGTTAGTGCATCTTATACAATAGGTTGAAACAGAATCATCATTCATACTGATTCAAACAGGGAAAAGAAGTACCTTCATTAAAACAGCAGCGTGAGAGGAGAGAGACTATGAAGGCGGAAGGAAGCTCTACATTGATCGTTGCTGAAGAGGGGATCGGCTTGTACTATTAGATAGTGATAAGAATCACTTGTTATAGGTATTCCATTTCCGCAATATTGGTGTACACTTTCATGCCTGCATCCTTAACGTTTAGCTTAAAGTTCTTGGTTCTTAGTGTCATACGCACGACTTATAGTAGTTAGGCTGATTTAAAGTTGGAACGGAGTGGAGCGCACGGGCTAAGAGTTCCAACTTTCTCTCTCACCCTGAAGCAAAAATATAACAGCCCGTCACCTTTAAGGTGACGGGCTGTTATAACTGAAACTATGATTCAGCTAATAAATCTGCAAAAGCCTTTGCATAAGGCGGGAGGTCGGGTGGACGGCGGGCGGAGACAATATGCTCATCCTGTACAACGGCCTCATCGTGCCATGTGGCTCCGGCATTAATCATATCATCTTTAATCCCAGGCGTACTCGTTACTTGACGACCCTCTAAGATTCCTGCGGAGATCAGAACCCAGCCAGCATGGCAAATTTCACCGATCGGTTTTTTGTTGACGTCCATATGACGGACCATATTGATTACGCTGTCGTAACGGCGCAATTTATCAGGTGACCAGCCCCCTGGTATGAGAATTCCATCATAGTCTGCTGGATCAATATCATCAAAAGCATACTGAGAGGTGGCTGGAACCCCGTATTTACCTGGATACTCTTCGTTCGCTTTTTCTCCAATGAGGTGTACGGTGGCACCTTCTTCCTGCAATCGCAGCAATGGGTACCATAGTTCTAAATCTTCGAAGTCTTTACTTACGAGTTGAATAATTTTCTTTCCTTGTAAGCGCATGCGGCTCGCCTCCTCATGACTGTGATAATCTAAGTGTACCAAACAGAATCGATGACTTCGACTATTTCGACACGGCTAATACCCACCATATAAGCAGTGGTTGTAGTAAGGGGCGAATCCAAAGAGCTATCATGCTTGTACTTTCCTCCCAGGGTGCGGGAATTCCGTTAATAGCTGCATAAATATTGGCTGGGAGCACCGCGACCAGAAAAATTGCCGTTGCTATTCCAGCTGCACGTCTGGATTGTGGGAAAATAAGGAGCAGTGCGAGCAGCCATTCTGTATTGCCAGACATATAGACAATTTCTAGTTTAAGAGGTATAAAGTCGGGAATCATTTGTGCATACCCTTTGTCATAGATGAAATGGGTGATTCCTGCTATGAAAAGTCCCGCCGCAAATAGATAAAGTCCGATTTGCCTCACGATTGTCATTCCTATTCTTCCTTTCTAACAGAGGGAAACGTAAAGCTTTCCTTCCTGAGCGTATAGTTTAATGATGAATTTTGAAAAATAAGACGAAGAGTTGATGTTATATATTTATAAATAGGTATAATAAGGTTTAAGTTTAGCATAATTTTACTCGAGTTTGAATCTAGCAAAAGGAGTCGATCTAGAATGAAGAAAAATATAGGGTTATTGTTGCTTGTTTTTCTTATAATGGTCAGTTTTGCTCTCCCTAACGGAGTATCTGCTTCTACAGGTGGAGAAGGAATTAATGAAAAGTTAGGCCTGCCAATAGTTGTTTATGGAGAGGCTTTGACAGATGCCCAAAAAGCCAAGGTTACTAAGCTGTTAGAGGTGAATCAACATGACCAGGTGGACGAGTTTACGGTCACAGGGCAGGACATTGCCAATTATATCGGGGGGAACCCGAACTCAAATATGTATTCTTCTGTAAAAATTATTCATCAAGATAATGGGGCAGGACTAAACATTGAGATCGTAACCCCAGACAACATTACAGAGGTAACGAAAGAAATGTACACCAATGCACTATTAACGGCTGGTGTCGAAAATGCAGATGTACTTGTAGCTTCTTCAGTGAAAGTTAGCGGACATTCTGCACTGACAGGTATTTATAAAGCCTATGATGCTAAAGGGGTTGCCCTTGATAAGGAACGGATGGAGGTCGCGAGCGAAGAGCTTGATGTAGCCACTTCGATTGGTAATCAAGAGGGGGTTGATCAAGCCCAAGTCAGTGAATTACTGACAGAGATAAAAAAAGCAATTGCTGAACAAAATCCAGCAACAAAAGAAGAGATAGAGCAAATTGTTCAGGAACAGCTGCAAAATTTGAATATTGAGTTAAGTCCTGAAGATCGTCAACGTTTGATTGACCTTTTTGACCAAATGCGTAGTTTAAATATTGACTTTGATCAAGTGAAAAGCCAGCTTGACGAACTGGCCGGAGGAATCGAAAATTTAGTCAATGATGAAGGCTTCTGGAATAGCCTTACATCAGCTGTACGAGGCTTTTTTCAATCAATAGCCGATTTTTTCCGTTCAGTCATTAGTTAATTAGTCTAACGTCAGCGGCTTTCATGATGTGTATAAGACTAGGAAAGGTGGTTGTCATGAGAAAGCTGGTCTGTTTTGGTGATAACATAACCGCACAAAATGCAGGACATATGACACCCAGATTAACTTCCCTACTTCAGCAGCATTTATCGGAATGGTTTGTACTCAATGAAGGTGTATCAGGTAACACCACACGTGATGCACTTGCAAGAATAGAAAGTGATGTATTGGGCCAGGAGCCTGATCTTGTAACAGTATTGTTCGGTACAAATGATGTGGAAGAACACAACAAGGTTACGATTGAAGAGTACGAGGAGAACATACGTAAAATTGTGTCATTTATTGGTCCCGATAAGACCATTCTTCTTACCCCGCCGCCGATTGATGAAGTACTACAAACGGTGAGAAAGAATGAAGTGATAGGAAGATATGCTCGCGCAGTGGAGCTTGTCGCCTGTCAGAAGGGAGCCTATGTCATTCCTTTGTTTGATTTGATGATTCATGAATCAAATTACCGAGAGATGTTAAAAAAGGATGACGGTCTTCACTTCAGCGAACTAGGCTACACCTTTTTATCCAAACAAATTTTAAAAACCATACAAGAAAAAATCCACTAATTTCCACCTCAGGTCATCCATTATTTGGATGACCTGAGGTGGATTTTATTTGGGCGCGGTAACAGTCTGCGGCGCGTTTGTATCTGCCTATGTGGTAGAAGTGGTGGCCGAGCTTTTGATAAAGTGTTTCTAAAGGTTCTTTATCTGCATCATGTTCAAAATAGTCAATACATTCTGCTAGGCTTTGTTCATAGCTTTTCATGTCCCCAATTTGTTTGTAGTAATCAAGGAAGGCTTCGAGAAGGTAGTAATGATCAGAAGTTTGACTAATCCCTCTGCTTGCTGTGTTATAGATGCTTAAAGCCTGTTTCAAAAGGCCTCTCTCTACATAGGCTTTACATAATGAGTGGAAGGTTATTTGTTTATTTGCTGAGACTCCTTGCAAGTTCTTAAGTTTAAGAGCACGTTCAAGGTAAACGCAAGCCTGTTCACTTTGACCTGAACTTCGCATCACTACACCTTTATTATGAAGTATTTGCCCAAGTAAATAACGATTTTCATCTTTTTCAGCCTGAGCCTGGGCTTCATTTAAATAGTCCATGGCAGGCTCATACTTTTTCTGATTTAAATAAACGATACCGAGCAAATTAAGGATCATACTTACATCTTCTGTTTGATTTAGGCTTTCATAATATGTGCGGACTTCTTTGCAGTAATCGATTGCCATTTGATAATCTTCAAGAGCATTAGACAACACTGCTCGATTATAGGTTAATGCTGCTTTCACTGGGAGAGGACTTTTCAATAAAGAGAAATTCTTGTAGTGATGTAGGCTATTCTGGAAATCAGACCGTTGGTAGTATCTAATACCTTGACAATAATGATAGGCATTTTGGATACGAACAGGTAAAGTGTCAAGCTTATCATCATGAAGGTAAGCATCAATATACTCATTGTACAACTCTGTTGCATCCCTCGGCATCTTGGACTTACAGTAATAGGCACACTTTAATAAAAGAAAGTAAATCTCCTGATGCACATTTGATAAATATTCATAGTAATTCTCATCAAGAGCTTCGATGAGGGGAGCAGCTTTCTCTAAGTCTGTAATAATAAATAGCTGTAGCTGTGCCAAGAGATGATTCACTTCCTCATCCTCATCCTGATAATGGTGAAAAAAATCCTTTGAAAGGTCGAACGCAGCCGCGATAAGGTGCAGTGTGTGTACACCAGGGCGGCGATAGCCATTTTCGATTTTACTAAGATGGGCGGTTGAAAGCTTCCCGCCCGCAACTTGCTGTAATGTCATATTATTTCGTTTACGGTAAATGGAAATTCTTCTTCCGATGTTCATGTGCACACGTCCTCTTAGAAAAAATTACCTAACTCTATCATACATGTTTCGACAGATTGTGAATAGGTCAAAAGGACGATGAATTTGGAACAATTGTAAAAAGTAAAGGAAATTCCATTTTTAAGTGTAATATTTTCAGTCATACTTGCCTTTTTACTCAATTATAATAGTCCAATAACAAGATTTGAAAATCATTAAAATGTAGTACGATTAGAGTAAATAGAAAGAACGATTGAGTATAGGGATAAACAATGGAGTGGGCAAAGGTGAGAAACACAAACAAAGAGCTAGCTCTTGAAGAATTAGTCAAACATGAATATCCATCTTTAGTAAGGACAGCACAGTCGTATGTTAAAGATGCTATGACAGCAGAAGATATGGTTCAAGAAGCATTGCTAAAAGCTTATGAAAAATTCGATTCCTTCCAAACAGGGAATAGCTTGCGGGCATGGTTATTTCGGATCATGATCAATAAGTGCAAAGATCACCTTCGCAGTTACACGCAACGAAAAGTAACCCCGTGGGAGGACCAGTGGATCCATGCTGCACAAGTGGATCCGCATAACCCTTTGGATATCATGATCCAGCAAGAGGACTATGATGATATTCATCAAGCCATAGACTTGTTGAAGCCAGATTATCATGAAGCGTTACATCTTTATTATTTCAATGATTTATCTGTAAAACAAATGTCTATGGTGCTACACATGAATGAAAATACGCTTAAGACGAGAATGAAGCGGGCGCGCGATCATTTAGGAGAAGAGCTTGTGCAACATAAGGAAAATGTGCATTTTTCTTCAATCGCTACCTGATTTATTGGGCTGAATCTAAAGTAAAAGTAATTCATGAAGCAGGTTTGGTAAGAGTACTTCCTAATTTGAAAGCTAGATTCAATAAGAAAAGCGCTCCAGCAAATGGAGCGCTTTTCTCATTGATTGGCTACAATCTTGGCATCTTCCACAATTTGTTCGAAAGGAACGTTTGTGGCACCTTTATAGTATTTTACAATTTTTCCTTCTTGATTAACTAGGAAAAACTGAGAACCATGGGACACTTGTTCAGCTCCCTCTGGCTTTTGAACAATGGTTTTGAAACTTTCCTTTCCAAAATTTTCAATCTTATCTTGGGAATAACCTGTTACAAAAGTCCAATTGCTGAAATCAACTCCCTGGGCTGAGCCGAACTCCTTCAACTTCCCAGGTGTGTCCACTTTTGGATCAACGCTGAACGAAACAATCTCAGCCTCAATACCTTCCTTCTCCAGCATATCTTGAACTTTTGCCATATTGCGAGTCATTGGTGGGCAGACAGTGTTACAGGACGTAAAAATAAAATCGGCAAGCCAAACCTTACCTTCCATGTCCTGAATGGAAAATTCCTCATTGGCTTGAGTCGTGCCTTGAAGGCTGCCAATTTCCCAATTTAATGGATCTTCAAGCTCTTTTGTACCGCAACTGGCTAATATAAGAGCAGTGGTGATAATGATCGTAAGTATAAGAGAACGTTTGTATGTCATAAGGTACACCTTTCCTTCCTATGTTCTATCCATCAGTTTACGACTCAGTGAAAGCTAGTGTCAATTTTATTACAGGCAATTTCGATGCTGTTTTCCCTATCTTCATGAAAATTTCACAAAGCGGGTTCTCTCCTGCATACTTTGTAACTGTTTCGGAGAAAATAACGTTCTAAGAAATGTAAGCGGAGGATGCGTATGCCTTATTATACAAACCATTTTGGTCAACGATTATTTTATGAAGATATTGGAAAAGGGGAGGTGCTCCTATTCATACACCCTCCTGGTATGGGGAGGAAGGTTTTCAAGCAGCAGCATGAGCTCGCTGATCATTACCGGTTGATCTTTCCGGACTTGAGCGGGCACGGAGATTCAGATACAACGGATCTCTCCCCAAGCTTGGAGGACTTCGCCTCAGAGATAAAGCAATTAATGGATCATTTACGTATTGAGCAAATTATTCTCGTAGGCTATTCAGCGGGAGGTGCTGTAGCACAGTATTTTGCACTTCAGTATCCGAAAAAGGTCAAAGCTCTTATCTTATCAGGTGCTTTTCCAAAGGTGGATACCTTTTTCCTTTGGTTTGAGTTTTTCATGGGGATTAAATGGGCGGGAAGGAGCCCTCGGTCGCTGGCTATGCTCCTTTCGAAATCACATTTTAGACGATCAGAATTTAAACATGAACTGCGGAATCATATGGCTAAATCGGATCCCGAGGTGTGGAGTGAATTTTACAAGCAAGCCCTAAAACATGATTGTCGACATGATCTTGCTAAACTAGAGATGCCACTGTTACTGATGTATGGGGAAAGGGCGGTTTGGATCAATCATCATGCTCGTTTCTACTGTGAGTGTCCTGATGCTACGTTAGTCATTGTTGATCGTGCGTTGCATCAGCTTCCTGCCACGCACGGTCCGATTTTTAATCAATCTATTATAAACTTCATCCAGCGAAAAATTGGAACAGAAAAAACAGCCAAGTGAGGTACTCACTTGCTGTTCCTTTATTCTAATTCAAATGTGAAGTCTTGATCGATTCGCTGGCCGATAGCTGCTTTATTGATAGTAACCTTCAGCTCTTTCGCCCCCATAATTGATAGTGCAGGAATAGTTATGTGCAGTGTGTTTGGATCAGGCGAATACATATGCGACCTATCTGTACGGCCTTCATGGTTTTCAACTATAATAGGTCTTTCTGATTGGTTTCCTCTCATTGCAAAACTATTGTAGGGCACAAGCGATATGTCCTGGTTTTCTTGCTTAGGTTCAAATGTCAGTATAAACGTTGAATCATCGGGGAGATGGTATTTTTTCTTCTTTAAATAAACGTCCGTATTAAATAGGCTGGCTACTCGTTTCCCTACGTTAACCTCTTCTCCGCGGTTGTTTTTACCCATTTTTTCTTTGTAATCTGTTACATCTACAGTAAATGAATAGTCTTGGTCTGACTGTAGCCCGACTTGTTCGATCGTTAGTGTTACAGAGTCAGGTATTTTTTCAAATGGTTTAAATGAAGCGACATAAAATTCCTCGTTTTCTTTATAAGGGGCCAAGTACCTTAATTCTTTTTCTTCACCATGGTTCGACTTTAGTGTGGCACGGAAGGAAGTTGTGATAGGGAAAGATTGATGTTCCATGTTTAAAATAACCCTCGTATCCGTCAACCCAACCTCGAGTTTCTTTGGCTTAATAACCAACCCTTTATCTTGAAAGACCTTGTCAGACTTAACTGTTTTTAAAATACTTTCTTCGGGTCATATGTGAAATTGATGGGCGAGGCATCAGTTTGATATCGATCATCGTTCACCTCTATATGAAAAGAGGTAAGTACGGTTTGATCAAAAGGGACACCACTCCTCCGTTGGAAATTCCCAGCATCTTTCTGACGAATAGGTGGAATGGCCGTAAAGGTATGAAGCTTGCCGTTGTAAGCAATTGAATGCTCAGGGCGAACCGTGTTTAAGTGTCCTCCAAATGATTGTGTAGGAATGTCTCCATCTAAAGCTTCCATTTGAACATCAGCAATTCCGACTGGGAGTTTTTTAATGGATCCTTCCTTGCTGTCACTTGCTTCAAGCATACTAAGGTCATAACTGTAATAAATGAAAATGACTTCCCTCGTATACCAAACGTTGTTTATGTATAATTTGCCTTCGTGCTCTGGAATTGAATAGGTTTGCTTAGGTGAGGTAGCAATTTCAAGCGATTTAGCCTTCGCTATTCCAGGTGTATGGCTCTCATAAAATTTCATTACCTCTTCCTTACTTTCAGCCTTTTTTACATTGTCAGGAATGTCGACATTTGCCATGGCGGGGGAAGTTTCGTGAGTAAGCTTTGGTTTTGTTCCATCATCCATGGACCATTGGGTGGCGATAGCAAAGATGATCAGGAGGCTAGATATTCCAGCCCACTTCATTAACTTTTTGTTTTTCATAAATAATGAAAACCCTTTCTTGTTAAAAATTGGTTCACTTCTTATAATAGTAACAGAAAAGTTAGATAGTTGGGGAGGGGAGTTTAGTGGAGGACTTAAAGCGTTTGTATTGGCTAATCCTCGTTATTGCTGCAGTTGAAACTTCCGTCATTATGTATATCATTTTGCCCTTTAGAGATATCGAGGGAGCCTTTACTTGTTTTCTAGGCTTGATGGGAGCTTGTGTGATAGCGATTTCAGGTTTATTAGGGAAGAATTATAAAAGTAAAGAAACGAAGTATACGGCCATTATAGGTGTCCCGTATCTGTTCTGGTCTAAAGTCCCTGACTACACTTTTGATGAGGAAGTGAATGTTGTGAAGCAAGAAGAGGAACTGAACAAAATGTTTAAATCTTATTCCAGAACGCTTTCAACCAAATCAGGAGCTGTCTACTATAAAATAAATGGAATCCGAAACGGGGATGCGGTCCAGTTTGTTTTTAATCCTCATAATGGTCGATACGTTAATGACGAGCAATACCAGGGTGGAAAATTGTAAAGTTAGAATGTAAAAAAAGCGATGTCCCTGGCTAAGAGACATAGCTTTTTATTGGTTATCATCATCAGCATAATGCTCAAGCATAGCATCTGATTCTTTCTCATGGTCACTATCTTTTTGCTCATGCTGATGATCAAAGGCGTCATTTAATTTTGCCTGTTTTCTAAATGAATTGGCAACTTCGTTTGTAGGTTTTTCATCGCTATTCTGTTTCTTATCAGTCATTTTTAAGCCTCCCTTCCTCTAATTACTTTTCCTTCTTTAAATTAGCTGTAAACCTCTTCTTAAGGTTCATTAGGAATTTCCGATAATAGAAGAAAGGTGATCCCTAAATAAAGAAGGTGAACGAAATGGTTCAGAAGGTTGGACACCCCTGGGACATACTAAGACAGCTGTCCATTCCAGTCTGGTTCTTTAACAGCTCGGAGTGTAGTATTTATATTAATGCTCCTTTAATGCAGAGGATTTTGGCAGAGCGTTCCTCTTATAGTTTAGCCGACTTGGGTCGCGTCATTCATCCTAATGATATTGAACATGTAAGGGAATTACTTCAGCGGCCAGGAGGGGATGCCGTTCATTTGAACTATCGTCTAAAAATGAACGGTGAATATAAATGGATTGAAGACATGATCGCACCATTGTATGCGGAAAATGGCGGATTTATCGGGTATACGGGTCAATC
Source organism: Halobacillus shinanisalinarum (assembly GCF_022919835.1). NCBI lineage: Bacteria > Bacillati > Bacillota > Bacilli > Caryophanales > Bacillaceae > Halobacillus > Halobacillus shinanisalinarum. The sequence goes on from NZ_CP095074.1 coordinate 2,826,280, forward strand.
GCTCTCTTTATTGAGTTATAAAGAAGAACTGGAAGACCTGAAGAAATCGGTGATTGAAATCGGTGAATCATTCGCGGCAAATGCGGGCCAGTCTTTCTTTGATTTTCTCGTGAAGTGCCTAGCCAAGGTGCTTCAGGTTGACACAGTCATAATAGGAGAACTGACTGGTGGCGATCGTGATCAGATTACGGCGGTTTCTATGTTTCATAAGGGTGAGATCTCTAAAAGAATGACCTATCAATTAGAAGGTACGCCGTGTGAAGAGGTAATAATCAAATGCAAAGAGTGTTACATACCTAGGGGGCTTATGAACTTTATCCCAATGACGACATGTTAGTGAAAAATGAACTAGAGAGTTATTTTGGTGCTCCGCTTCTTAACTCAAATCGGGAGGTGATTGGAATCCTTTCGATTATGAATGCTGGTCTTAAAAAGAATGGTCCTATGAGTAAGGCGCTTTTTCGCATTTTTGCCGACCGAATGGCGAATGAATTATCTAAATGCCATACAGAGAGAGAGTTAAAGCATATTTCACAGTTTGATTCGGTGACTGGACTAATTAGTCGAAATTATTTTAAAGAGTTATTGAGGGAGCAGCTAGCTAAGTTTAAGCAGCCCCATCAGAAATCAGCGGTAATCTTAATTGACCTGGATAATTTTAAAATGATTAATGATACGTGGGGGCATGAAAAAGGAGATGAACTGCTTAAGCAATTTGCTCGTCATTTAAATCGGATTTTTCCAAGAGTAAATTGTATAATCTCAAGAATCAGCAGTGATGAATTTGCTGTTTTACTGGCAGATCAGAAAGATGTAGACCGTGCGCGTGAAAAAGCGGAAGGCATTATTCATTCGATGAAGCGTCCTTTTTTTATAGATCAAAAAGAATACTACAGCACAGCAAGCGTCGGGGTGGCCTTTTACCCCCAGGATGCTTCAGATGGAGGTGCCTTACTGCGTTATGCAGACGCTGCTATGCATAAGGCCAAACGAAAAGGAAAAAATCGTTACGAATTGTACAATCCTCATATGAGTATCGAAATGCATGATGAAATGCAGCGTAAACAAGCCTTGCACCATGCATTAGAGCGGGGAGAATTCACCCTTCATTATCAACCACAGGTGTGTGGGTTAACATCGGAGATTAGTGGTTACGAAGCACTTATTCGCTGGAATCAGCCGCTAATGGGATTGTTAACACCTGATCACTTTATTAGCCTTGCTGAAGAAAGCGGGACGATTATTCAAATTGGTGAATGGGTACTCCAGGAAGCTTGTTTGCAGGTGAAAAAATGGCAGGAAGAATTTAATCGCCCTGATTTACGTGTCGCGGTCAATTTATCCGCCCAACAGTTCGCTGACCAGTATGTAAAGGATAAAATTTTTAACGCGTTAGAGCAGGCAAATCTTGACGCAAGCTGCTTAATCATTGAAATCACTGAGACTATGGTTCTGAGGGATTTTGAACATAGTACCGGAACTTTGGAAGAACTGCGTTCGCAAGGTATTAAAGTTCACTTGGATGATTTCGGTGTAGGTTTTTCATCGCTGAGTTATTTAAGCCGCTTGCCAGTTGATGCAATTAAAATTGACCGTTCTTTTATTAAGCAAATTGGTTCGAAAGCGAATGATGTAGCGATCATCAGTGCAATTATTGCTATGGCTAAAAGCTTAAACCTGCAAATCATTGCTGAAGGTGTAGAAACACAGGAGCATATAGAATACTTAAGCAAAAAGGGATGTCACGAGTACCAAGGGTATTACTATAGTAAACCTTTACCTGTTGCGAGCGTGCGGTCATGCTAGTGACCCACGCTTTTTTTTCTGTCACCAGGAATTTATAAAATTATTGTTGGATAAGTTCGCGTTGCGTGGGGCTACGCCCAGCTCCAGCACCTAGCCAATCGAGGTCATATGTCAATCACTTCCGTGGCCCTGCAGTTGGGTCGTTCGGTGTTGGCGCAAAGCGTGTCGAATTTAGTCGAACTTCCTCTACCCCAGATTTTAGCCGAATCCTATATCGCGGGTTGACCAGGGCCACGCGCTTTTGTTCTTGTTTCCTGGGACCTTGCTTTTCTATTGGTATGGTACACTGAATAGTAGAGTCGATGTAATAAGTTCAGGACAATAATTAGAAATGAGTGGGGATATGAAAGAAGTGCTTAAGATCTATAGCGAATGGTTAACCCCTATTGGTGAAAAGGAGCGGGAAGAGGTTCATCGTGATGGGGATTGGCATGAAAGCTTTCATTGCTGGTTTTATAAGCATGAGGAGAATCGGAGCTGGATCTATTTTCAAAAGCGTGCAGATAGTAAGAAGGATTTTCCGTCCCTCTATGATATTACGGCCGCGGGGCACATTGCAGCAAGCGAGAGCCGAATCCATGGGGGTTACGTGAGGTTGAAGAGGAGCTTGGTTTAAATTTGTCTGAGGGTCAGTTAAATTATTGTGGATTTTACAAAGAAGAGTTGTTGCTTAAAACGATAAAAGACCGAGAAATTTGTCAGATTTATTTATTTCCATATGAGAATCATTTGAAGCTGAAGATCAATGAAGAGGTAACAGATGTAGTTCAGATTGAGCTCGAGGATTTTCTTAGTATGATCTCCAAAAAAAGCCCGAATTTACAGGCTGAATCCATCTTTACTGGCGAGCAGATCCCTCTATCTTATTCGGATTTCTGCCCTCATCATTTTGATTACTACCAATCTGTTGTACAGGCTATATTAAGTAGCCGGTAAACTATAGTTATTGACAGAATATTGTGTTGATCGATATACTTTGATGCATTCAAGTGCAGAAGGAGAGAGATTATGAGCCATCAATCATTTGATACACGTATTGTACACAACAAAATGGATCAGGGAGATGCACTAAATAGTAAATCAACTCCGATTTATCAAACATCTTCCTTTACATTTAAGGACTTAGATCACCTGGAAAGCTATTATGCTGGCGAAGCATCGTATTCGTATTCCCGTGAGAAGAATCCGAATACCGAAGAACTCGGTCAAACCGTTGCGAATCTTGAAGGGGCAGAAGCTGGTGTCGCCGCTTCTTCTGGCACCTCGGCAATTTTGGCTGGCATTCTTTCTGTAGTGCAAGCCGGTGATCATATCGTTGCTGCAGAAGATCTTTACGGCGGAACCCATCATTTGATTACAAAGGAGCTGACAAGCTTTGGCTTTGAAGTTTCAATTGTTTCATTTGCCGATAAAGAAAAGATTGAAGAGGCGATTCAGCCAAATACGAAATTGCTTTATACAGAGTCGGTCTCTAATCCTTTTCTAAGGGTGGAAGACCTAGAAGGGCTTGTAAGTCTCGCGAAGGATCATGGCCTGTACACAATGGTTGATAATACCTTTGCCACTCCATACTTATTACAGCCCTATAATAAGGGGATCGATATTGTTGTACATAGTGCAACAAAATATATCGGCGGCCATAGTGATGTGACTTCAGGGATCGTCGTTGGCAACCAGGAATTAATGGCAAGAGCAAAGCAAAAGGTGAGTGCACTTGGAGCGAACCTCAGTGCCTTTGAGGCATGGCTAACTCAGCGGGGGTAAAGACACTCGGTTTACGTATGAAACAGCAATCTGCTAATGCACAAACACTGGCAGAGTCTCTACAACAAGATGAGTTAGTTAATCAAGTATTTTATCCAGAATATGTTTCAGAGCAGGGACACGGGGCCATTGTCACGGTTGAACTTAGTGAAAAGGTTGATCTCGATCAATTCTTTCGTTCATTAGGTTGGATTAAACTAACACCGACCCTTGGTGGATTGGAAACGACTGTATCCTATCCGATTCGAACTTCACACCGCGCGTTAACGGATGAGGAGCGCGCCCTTATCGGTGTCAATGATTATGTGGTCAGACTGTCGATTGGAATAGAAGAGTCAGCGGATATCATAGCCCAGTTCAAGGAAGCCATTCATGGATCTGTAGATGAAATAGTCAAAAATGATTGACTTTTCTAATTGTTATACCTTATAATTTTTAACCATAGCCAAATTAAATAGCAAGTACTCTTATCAAGAGCGGCAGAGGGAATAGGCCCTGCGAAGCCCGGCAACCTTCAAACATCGGTTTGAAAAGGTGCCAAATCCTACAGATCAAGGATCTGAGAGATAAGAGGAGGACATGATTATTCAAACCCCTCTTCTTATCGAAGAGGGGTTTTTCGTATTTAAATCATCTTCTTTGGCCTCGCCTCAATGCCCTCTTGTCATTCAAATCTTATTTAAAACTTTAGGAGGATGTAAAATGACAAACTCATTTGAAAGCTACGATTTAAGCACGGTTTCACTTCATGGTGGGCAATCCCCGGATCCAACCACAGGTTCAAGAGCGGTACCGATTTATCAAACGACTTCTTATGTTTTTCATGACACTGATCATGCACAAAGTTTATTTGCCCTTGATGAGCCAGGAAATATTTATTCAAGAATTGGAAATCCGACAGTAGATGTTTTTGAAAAAAGAATGGCCTTGCTCGAAAATGGCGTTGCTTCTGTGGCTACAGCTTCAGGCATGTCAGCGATTGCTCTATCAATCTTAAATCTAGCAGGCTCCGGTGATGAAATTGTGGCTGCATCGAATTTATATGGTGGTACTTATAATTTATTCGCTAACACTTTGCCGCGATATGGCATTAAAGTGAAATTTGTTGACCCTGAAGATCCGGAAAACTTCCGTAATGCATTGACGGATAAGACGAAGGCTGTATTTGCTGAGACGATTGGTAACCCAAGTCTTCATGTATTAGATTTTGAAAAGGTCTCTGCAGTTGCCCATGATAATGGTGTTCCACTAATTGTTGATAACACATTTGCTACTCCTTATTCCTGTAAGCCAATTGAACTTGGGGCGGATATCGTTGTTCATTCCGCTACGAAGTGGATAGGCGGGCATGGAACAGCCATCGGTGGTGTTGTGGTTGATGGGGGAAGGTTTGACTGGACGAACGGCAAATTCCCTGTTTTCACTGAGCCGGATGAGAGTTATAACGGTATCCGTTATGCTTCTGATTTTGGCACACTAGCGTTTGTAACAAAATTACGCGTTCAATTATTGAGGGATTTGGGTGCCTGCTTAAGTCCGCAAAATGCTTTCCTATTATTGCAAGGACTTGAAACATTGCCATTACGAATCGAGCGTCATAACGATAATGCGTTAGAGCTGGCAGAATATCTTAAAGGCCATCCTGATGTTGAGTGGGTTTCCTACCCGGGGCTGAAAGAGCACCCTGCCCATTCATTAGCTGATAAGTACCTAGAAGGTGGTTACGGCTCGATTGTCAATTTTGGGATCAAGGGAGGCCGTGAAGCAGGTCGAAAAGTCATTAATAACATTGCTTTATGGTCACACGTAGCCAACGTAGGTGATGCAAAATCGCTCATTATCCACCCCGCCTCAACGACACACCAACAGCTATCTGTTGAAGACTTGGCCGCAAGTGGTGTATCAGAAGAGTTGATTCGTTTATCTGTTGGCTTAGAGTCAGTGAAGGACTTGGTGAATGACTTGGACCGTTCAATTGCAACAGCAACTGGTAAAGATACGAGTTCTGCAATTACTGAGAACGATGAAGGTGTGATCAAATGGGCGCTTCAATCTGCACAAGTAACTGAAGAGCAGGGTGGAGAACAAGTGACTCGTCCGAAGCGTTTAGCTGTTGTTGGCTTAAGCGGCAAGCCTTCTCGACCAAGCCATCGATTAGCACGTAAGATGCAGCGTCTCGGTTATCAAATTGTTCCGGTTAATCCGAGGGAAGATGCGGTGTTAGGAGAAAAAGCCTATCCAGACATTAGCTCAATTCCTTTCAAAGTTGACGTTGTTCAAATTTTCCGCAGCCCTGAAGCGGCAATTGAAATTGCTAAAGAAGCAGCTACTGTACAACCTGGGGTCTTTTGGCTGCAAGAGGGTGTGATTGCTCCAGAGGCAGCACGCATTGCCAGTGAAGCAGGCCTGCAAGTGGTGCATAATCGTTGCACCTACAAGGAAGCTCAGCGTCTAAGAGGCACGATTGATACGTATGCATGTGAAATTTAATTTTTAGGGAGGCCAGTAGATGAAAACTAAATATATATTACCCACCTTAGCATTGTTACTGACTATCACCTTAATAGGTTGTTCGAATAACGCTGAAGGTGAAAGCGGAAAACCTGATAAAGTGACGCTTGATTATGCCTACTACTCCCCGACAAGTCTCGTTTTGAAGGAAAAGGGATGGGCTGAAGAAGCATTGAAGGAAGAAGGTATTGATGTCGAATTCGTTTTAAGTCAAGGAAGTAATAAGGCACTCGAATTCCTAAACTCAAGTAGTGTGGACTTCAGTTCCTCAGCAGGAGCGGCGGCACTTATGGCAAAGGCAAATGGTTCACCGGTTGAGTCAGTGTACTTATACTCTAAGCCCGAGTGGACGGCACTTGTTACGAATGCTGATTCTAATATTTCTTCTGTTGAGGATTTAAAAGGGAAAAAGGTTGCAGCCACGTTAGGAACAGACCCTTATATTTTCTTAGTTCGAGCGTTAAAAGAACACGGGATGTCACCAGATGATATTGAACTCGTAAACTTGCAGCATGCAGACGGTGCATCAGCATTGTCTGCAGGCAATGTTGATGCCTGGGCTGGACTTGATCCACACATGGCGAGACTTGAACTCGAATCTGATGCGAAATTATTTTACCGTGAGCCCACATTCAACACTTATGGATCGTTAAACGTACGCTCTGACTACGCCGAAAAGCATCCTGAAGTTGTGAAAACGGTAATTGAAGCTTATGAAAAGGCAAGAAAATGGACGATTGAAAATCCTGAGGAAGCGGCAAAAATATTAGCAGAAGAAGCCAATATTGATTTAGCTGTAGCCAAAAAAGAAATGGAACGCAATGATTTCTCCGACCCTATTCCGGGAGAACCCTTAAAAGAAACGGTTAAAGGCGCTGGGAAGGTGTTGAAAGAAGTAGAAATCATTGATCAAGACGTGAAGATAGAAGAACTAACGAAAGAACTTGTTAACCCAAGTTTTGCAAAAGAAGTAATCCAATAATGGAGTATAGGGAGGAGTGAAGAGGTGTCAAGTCAATCAGAAACAGCCGTCAGACCTTCAGTTGAAAGTCGCGGAAAAACAAACTTTAATCCGTTCACGTCTAATTTATTTGTAGGAAGTCACCTCCCTATCGTTCTCATTATCATTTGGGAGGTTGCTTCAAGGAATGGCTGGGTGGCTCCCTATTTGCTTCCTGCTCCCTCTGTGGTTTTTGAGGAAGTAGTAGGCATGGCACAGGATGGAGAACTATGGGGACACATATCAATTACGTTATACCGCGTATTTGCGGGGTTTTTACTAGGAATGGTCGCAGCTACCATTTTAGGGGCTGCAACTGGTTATATTAGAATCGTTGAAAAGGTTCTCGATCCAATGTTGCAGGCACTGAGGGCGATCCCATCATTAGCCTGGGTGCCGCTGTTTGTTTTATGGATCGGTATCGGGGAAGCCTCTAAAATCACGCTGGTAGCTGTAGGGGTATTCTTTCCGATTTATTTAAATTTGACCTCTGGTATTCAAGGGGTGGATCGTAAGTTAATCGAAGTGGGTCGTATGTATCATTTTACAACTCTGCAGCAAATCCGCAAAATCATCTTTCCTGCTGCACTGCCTTCCTTTTTAGTAGGGGTACGAAGCGGCCTTAGTCTCGGCTGGATGTTTGTCGTTGCAGCCGAATTGCTGGGTGCAAGTCAAGGTCTTGGCTATTTAATGGTGTTTGGTCAAAACACCTCCTCCCCGGAGCTTGTCATTGGTAGTATCGTGTTGTTTGCGATCTTCGGGAAGGTATCCGACGAGATTTTGAAGCAAATTCAAATGAGAACATTGAGATGGCAAGACAGTATTGAAAATGCGTCATAGATTGGAGGAGAAATCATGCTGGCAGTTGATCAAGTTTCACGTGTTTTCCAGAACGGAAAAGCTGGCTTCAAAAACGTCAACATACGGCTAACCGAAGGCGAGGTTGTCGGTGTTCTAGGAACGAGCGGCTGTGGAAAAAGTACACTTTTACGCGTGCTTTCTGGGCTAGATTTAAATTATAAAGGGCATATTGAAACAAATGTGAGTGACCCTGAGCGTGCTTTTGGAATGATGTTTCAAGAGCCGAGGCTGATGCCATGGCTTTCAGTTTGGGAGAATATCACCTTTGGTGTGGCGAAAAAACAGAGTAGGGAGCAAGCTTTGGACTTAATCCAAACGGTCGGTCTTGAGGGGTTCGAGAACCATTATCCTAAGGATTTATCAGGCGGAATGGCCCAACGTGTAGCTATTGCCCGTTCTTTATTGAATCGTCCGGAAATTTTATTGCTGGATGAGCCGTTGAGTGCACTTGATGCGTTTACGAAGATGCAGCTCCAAGATTTGCTTCTATCAATCTTTGAAAAGCATCATACGACGACACTGCTAGTTACGCATGATATCGATGAAGCACTCTATCTATGTGACCGCATTGTCATTATGAGAGGACAGCCGGGCGGGATTCAGTCCGAAATTTCGATCGACACACCTAAGCCGCGTAGACGAGGTGACACCTATTTAGCTAATCTCAAAGAGGATATTCTACAGGAGCTAGATTTCACTAGAGTTTAAGGAGGATCGTAAACATGGCAGATGTAATTCTTCCACCAAAACGTGGGAGTCATAATATTTCTGAAGAATGGATGGAAGGCGAACCCTTCTCATGGGAACGCGTCCACCCAATATTTAGCTGGTATCAAACAGGGAAAGTAAATATGACCTATGAAGCTGTAGACCGGCATGTACTTAATGGAAAGGGTGAGAAGACAGCCCTCCATTATATTTCCGAAACGGAGAATTGGTCGTTAACCTATAGAGAGCTTCAGCAGGAAGTGAATCGCTGGAGCCATGTGTTGACGGCGTCCGGTGTTAAGAAAGGCGACTTTGTATTTGTTTTCTTACCGAAGCACCCACATTGCTACATTGCGATGCTTGCTGCGATTAATGTTGGTGCTGTTGTAGGGCCGTTATTTGAAGCCTTTATGGAAGAAGCTGTTCGCGATAGGATTAATGATTGCGAAGGAGAGTTTTTAATAGCTGACTCCAGCTTTCTATCTCGTGTCCATCGTGAAGAGATTCCGAGTTTGAAGACGGTTTTTACAACGGATAAAGAAGCAGGGGAGGCTGACATTTCGATCACAAAGGAAGCGGAGAAGGCGGATGATGAGTTCGAAACAGTCTGGGTAGATCTTGAGGATGGCTTGAATATTCATTATACGAGTGGCTCTACAGGAAAACCAAAGGGAATTATCCATGCCCATCGAAACATGATCCAGCAATATCAAACAGGTCGTTGGGTCCTTGATTTGAAGGACGATGATGTCTACTGGTGCACGGCCCATCCAGGCTGGGTGACAGGCACAGTGTATGGAGTGTTTGCCCCATTACTAAATGGAGTAACAACAGTTATTCACGGTGGCCGTTTCTCGGCAGAGGCATGGTATCAAGTTCTTGAGAAAGCGCAAGTGACCGTATGGTACAGTGCACCGACTGCCTTTCGCATGCTAAAGGCGTCAGGGGATAAGACATTAGAAAAATATGACCTTTCCTCATTAAGACACATTCTTAGTGTGGGCGAGCCGTTAAATCCTGAAGTCATTCATTGGGGAGTGGAAGCATTAAACCTAAGGATTCATGATACCTGGTGGATGACAGAGACAGGTGCTCAATTAGTAGCAAATCTGCCAACGCGTCCCATTAAACCAGGATCCATGGGGCGCCCGATCCCAGGCATAGAAGTCGCAGTCTTAGATGAGGGGGGAGAAGAACTGCCGCCATTCGAAACGGGTCATCTGGCTATCCGCGCTTCTTGGCCGTCCATTATGAAGGAAGTATGGAAGAATGAACAAAAATTTAATTCTTACTTTCCTTATGGAGAAGAGTGGTATATAGCTGGTGACCTCGCTTATTTAGACGAAGAAGGGTACGTGTTTTTCCAAGGTAGAAGTGACGACATGATTAATTCTGCGGGCGAACGGATTGGTCCGTTTGAAGTCGAAAGCAAACTCCTTGAACATCCTGCCGTGAAGGAAGCTGGAGTAATCGGCAAGCCAGATTCAGTCCGTGGCGAAATCGTCAAGGCTTTCATTGCGTTGAACACGGGTTATAAGGAAGGCGAAGAACTTTTGGAGGAAATTCGGTTATTTGTACGAGGTCGGCTGGCTGCCCACTCGGCCCCTCGTGAAATCGAGGTCATACAGGAATTGCCGAAAACTCAGATCAGTGGAAAAGTATTGAGAAGAGAGTTGAAAAAAGGTGAGATTGATCAAGCAGGGTAAGCAGGGCTAATCCCCTGCTTTTTGTTTTGCTATAAGAGAATGTTCAAAAAGTCACCAAATGATCAACGACGAATTTCTTCGTTGCTCGGTTTTCCGGTTCTCACGTATGAAAGGTATACGCTGTGGTCTTCAAAACGTTGGCCCCTCGAACTTCTTGCGATGCGCAAGGAACGTGCTTGTGTCGACTTTGTCACAAAGGTGACGATCTTTGTCGAAGTTCTCATTCGTCAACTTTTTGAACACACACCATTAATAATATAAATAAACTTTTTATTTTCCCTTTTCCCAAGTCATTAAACGTGTATACAGTAGAAAATAAGGTGGAAGAGGGCTTGAACCCTACATGACAGGGCTTCCATAAAAGGAATTTTTTAAAAAAGTGATCCAGAAGGTGATTTTTTTCGATAGCTATATAGCATACTCCCATAGAAGAAAATTATATTGCTGATATGCTATGATAGCTTTATCCACCATAAAGGAGTGTGCTATGAGCAATAAAGACTTAGGGCTCTATCACCAGATGATGGATGGCGATAAGAAAGCACTTGAATCAATATACGATAAATATGAGAAGCTGCTTTATTCATTTGTCATTAAGTTATCTGGGGATCAGACATTAGCAGAAGAGGTATTGCAAGAGGTATTCATTAAGCTATGGACGAACAAAGCAACATATGATGAAACGAAGGGGAAGTTCTCTTCGTGGATCGTAACCATCACAAGATACACAGCCATTGATATTATTCGTAAAAATAAAAATCAGACGGTTGCTTTGGAAGAGGAAACGGACCTCCCGGAACAAGTTGGGGATTCCACTGAGGATATAGTGGAGTGGAAAGAACAAGGTGATAAGATAAGGAAAGCAGTAAAAGAATTATCTAATGAACAAAAACAAATGGTGGATCTATTTTATTTTAAAGGATTAAGTCAACAGGAAATTGCTAATCAGTGTGATCTTCCACTTGGTACTGTCAAAGGCAGGATTAGACTGGCATTAAAGCATCTAAAAACACATTTAACAAACGGGAAAGGGGGCGTTAATGATGCGTAACGAATGCGAGAAAGTGATTGATTTTTTCAATAATCAGCTGTCAGATGTTGAAGAGAGAGAATTCGAGAAGCATCTGGAAACGTGTGACGATTGCCAAGAAGAGTTGGCTGAGCTTCGTGCACTTACTGAAGATTTAGCGTTCGCTTCAGAGCCCGTCAACCCTCCAGAAGGTATGAAAGATCGTGTGTTAGATGCTGTTTTTGCGGGAGAATTGAATGACACAGACGATAAAAGGTCAGAGCAAGCGGAGGGTCAGGAAGATTCATCTGTAGTAGCCTATGAACCACGAAAAGATCGCTCTGAACAAGGGTTACAACCTCGAAAAACTAAAAAACCGTGGATTTTGAGAGGATTAGCCGCGGCTTTGATACTGTCATTAGCTGGGAATTTATATGCTGTGATGAATGAAGACGAAACGGCTACTCAAGGTCCGGTGGAAGGGCCGGGAGATCCTACTCAAAGTACGGACCAAGTTACAACTAAAGTACAACTGCAAGGTACAACGAATGCTCAGGCAACTGCCTCTATGATTCAACAAGAGCATGGCGGCCTTCTTACATTGCAGGCTGAGTCCCTCGAGCAATTAGAAGGAGAAGAAGTGTATCAAGTGTGGTTGATTGAAGGAGAAACACCACATCGTGCTGGAACATTTGTAGCAAATGAAAATGGTCAAGGTGCAGTAGCTTATGCAATGGATCAACTTCCTGAAGGTACGGACTGGAATGCTGTAGCGATCTCAAGGGAACCTGATGCTACAAGCCAGGCACCACAAGGTGAAGTGATCTTACAAGCAGAATTATAATCGATTTTTAGACTATGCAGACAGTTTTTCACAACTGTCTGCAATTTTTTTGATATTTTTTAGGGGAAAAGTGATCCAAATGTAATTTGGGTTCGATAGCTAGGTGAATAAACAAAACAAGAAGGGGAGATTTTTAAGATGGATATGAAAAAAGCACTTTTTGCCGTACCTTTAAGTGTATCACTGTTACTACCTACGTCACTTGATGTTGTAAATGCTGAAGAGCACAATATGCCAACGGTTGAAACGGAAGCTGTAGAACTTCGAGCAAGCTTAGATAAATTGTTTAGTGAGCATGCGTACCTAGCTGTTGAAACAATGAGAAAAGGAGCAGAAGGAGCTGCCGACTTTGAAGCTTCAGCAAATGCTTTAGCAGCCAACACGGAAGATCTATCTGCAGCGATCGCTTCTGTTTATGGTGATGAAGCGGGACAGAAATTCCAAGATATGTGGAGCGAGCACATTGGCTATTTCGTTGATTATGTGAAAGCAACGGGCAGTGGAGATGAAGAAGCTAAGCAGATGGCTCTAGATGAGCTTGATGATTACCGGAAAGACTTCTCTCAATTCATTTCAACAGCAACAGATGGTGCAGTGAAAGCTGAAGGAATGGCTGAGGGTCTGCAAATGCATGTTAATCAGCTAATCGGAGCATTTGATGCGTATGTTGCAGGTAATTATGATGAGGCTTATGCTAAAGAGCGTCAAGCTATTGATCACATGTACGGTGTAAGTAAAGGAATGTCTAAGGCCATTGTAAATCAATTCCCAGATAAATTTAACAATACGAAAGCTGTTACGCCAGCTGCCGACCTTCGTTCCAACTTAAACCATTTGTTAAGTGAACATGTTGGTCTTGCTACGATGGCGATGCAGAATGGTCTAGATGGATCTAAAGATTTTAAAGCATCTGCACAGTCCTTAGCGAATAATACAGATGACCTAACTAAAGCTATTACTTCTATTTATGGAGAAGAAGCTGGAAATAAATTTAATCAAATTTGGTCTGATCACATTGATGATTTTGTCTCTTACGTAGAAGCAACAGCTAATGAAGACAAAGAGAAGCAAAAAGAAGCGATGAAGGAATTGGAAGATTATAGAGATAATTTTGCAATGTTCCTTGAAGAGGCTACAGGTGGTGAGGTAAGCGCTGAAAAACTAGCTCCAAGTCTACAAAAGCATGCTGATTATCTGTTCGATACTTTTGATCAGTATGCCGCAGAAGATTATGAAAAAACTTATACGACTTTAAGAGATTCTTATGCTCACATGTTTGGCGCTTCTAAAGCTCTTTCGGGAGGAATAGTTAGCCAATTCCCAGACAAATTTGCTATGGAGAATATGCCATCTGACATGCCGAAAACAGGTATGGGTGGTACAGCCGCAAACAGTGACCTATGGATCTTTGCTTCCATCCTTGCACTAGTTGGTGCAGCTGGAGTGTTCATTCGTAAACAATCTAAACAACAATAAGAAAACTAATAAGAAAGACTCAAAAAGGCTGTGCTCCTGTAAGAGGCAGCCTTTTTGCTTTATCTAATTTCTTCCACCTCAGGTCATCCAATTTATGGATGACCTGAGGTGGAAGGTTTATACAAATTATAAATGTGTTGTTCACCTGAAACTTGGGTATAAATGTAGTAGAGGACATTTGTAGAGAGGTGAGTTAGATTGTTTTATTCGGTGACACTTCAAAAGATATTAATATTTACAGGTTGGGGCATCATTATTGGGGCGATTGTAGGATTTAGTGCTGTTCTTGGCTTTGATCTTGATGGATCTGTTTTCATATTATCCATGTTTTTAAGCATTATTGGCGTATTTTTGGCAGCTATGTATGCTGAGCTTTACCATATACGTGAAGCCGTGAACAAGCAGCGAAAGGAAACAACACGAGGAAATTAAAAAATAGACAGGTCCGGCGAAAGTCGGCCTGTCTATTTTTAATTATAGAGAAAGGAAATTGCCAGAATCACAATGTATAAAATACCAGTCACGAAAATAATGATGTAACTTTGCTGGGTAAGTTTTTTAAAAATAATGTAAAAGGTGGCTATAACGACAAGCAGGATAAAAATCCAATATACGAGGTTCATGATACATACCTTTTCTTGTCCTCATCACTTAAGTACTTGGTGAAATAAGCACCAAGCACGAGTAAGGTGATTGTTAACATCCAGCTTCCTATGCCTAGCAACTCGAAGCTGAGGACAATAAAATTAACGACAGCTACCATGTAAAGGCATATGGAAGAAAGGTACATTTTGAAAGGCCCGTAAGTACCGGTACGTTGTTTGTATTTTTTTGCTCTTTTAATTACTATGAATAAACTAATGATAAAAGCAACTATAAATAAGGTTTGAATCAGTGTCATAAACGGCCCTCCCTATTATAATCATACTGCTCTTGTGTCATTTTTTTCAAGTTTATATAGAAACAAATTACTGTTTTGCTGGCATCATTTACTTAGTTTGAGTGAGATTAATGTAGGGAACCCTTACATAACAGGACAATCTCTATAGGAGACACATCGATGAACAGTTTATTAATCATATTATTATTTTTGTTGTCAGGTGCGGCAACATTTTTTATAGCTTCAAGGTTATCTGTGTTTGGTGATGCTGTAAAGGAGAAAAGTCAGTTTTCCTCCGCCTTTATGGGAGTGATCATTGGCGTAGCTGTTTCCCTGCCTGAGTTAACTTCAAGTATAACAGCTATTGCCATAGATTCTCCTGATCTTGCAGTAGGGAATTTAATTGGCAGTAATTTATTTAACTTAATGGGTCTGGCTATATTTGATCTTGTTTACCGACGTCATCAAATCATGGATCATACAACACGTGAGAGTAAGCTGTATGGTTGGCTTGTTGTTGCTATGACGCTTATTGTAATGGTGGGATTAATACTAACTCTTCCTGCCCATTTTTATCATATAAGTTATACAACGATCATAATGACGTTGCTCTATTTTATTGGAACAAGGTGGATAAATCGCCGGACAAATTACCAGGGTCGAAAAGCAAAAATGGAAAATAGCAAGTACACAGACTACACGTATAAACAGGTGTTGAATCGCTTTGTTTTAGCTGCGGTTGGAATTATGATCATGGGTACTATTTTAACAGTTGCTGCAGAGAGACTTGCTGTGATTACAGGACTTGGCGCTTCGTTTGTAGGATCTTTCCTTGTGGCAATTAGTACATCTTTGCCTGATGCGGTGAGTGTAGGCGTTGCATTAAAGCTTAGAAACTTTAATTTAGGTGTTAGTTCTTTAATAGGAAGTAATGCATTTAATCTAATGATTTTAGCTTTTACGGATATCATTTATCTGCAAGGAAATTTGTTAAAGGAATCGAGCTCTGCAAACTTAATTACAGGTGGGGTCTCGGTTGTGTTCATGCTATTCATCATTTATAGCATAACCCGTCGAAAAGTAAGATCAACATGGAGTTATATGATGCCTTCGATTCTAATTGTCTTGTGTTATTTTGTAACGACATACGCGGTCTTTCAACTTAGTTAAGCAAACTCGCTGCCGTTAACTGTTAATTACAACGAGCTTGTCGCTTTAATGAGCTTTTACCCCTTTCTTTTTCCTGTGAAAGGGGACCGCTAATTCCAATTACCCAATCAATTCCACCTCAGGTCATCCAGTTTTTGGATGACCTGAGGTGGAGGAAAATGGAAAGGCTAGTAGGGAGGTGGAATGCATGGAACTTCCGGATTGGCTGCTGGATAAGGCTAGAGAGAAAATGGAGCCCTATCATGTTGAAGGGTTTGTACTTGGACAAGGCAATGAGAATGCAGAGGTCGTGATCGTGGGTGAAGCACCTGGGGAGAATGAAGCGGTAAAAGGGGAACCTTTTATCGGAAGAGCAGGTGATGAACTTGATAAGCAACTAGCCTATGTGGGACTTAAAAGAGAAGACATCTATATTACGAGTGCTGTGCGGAGCCGACCGTATAAGTGGGTGAAAACGAATAAAGGTGGGGAGCGTAAAGCTAATCGTAAACCTAATAAAAAGGAAGTCTTAGCACATGCGCCTATCTTAGATTATCAGCTTGAAAAACTATCACCTTCGCTCATTATTACCTTAGGTGGAGTTGCTTACGAACGTTTAACAGGTCGAGGAGATAAGCTGGCAGACGTCCTTGGTCAGGTGATCGAAACACCTATCAAGGAGCTTCGGAATGAAGAATATCGGCTTTCCTATAAATCGTTTAGCATTTTTCCAATGTATCACCCTGCAGCCGTTTTCTATAATCCTAAAATTAAAGGAGATATTTATGCTTCATTAGATAACCTTAAAGCCTATTTGGCTGATCACAATCTTATAGAAAAGTCATAGAGAAAAACTTCCACCTCAGGTCATCCAAATTTTGGATGACCTGAGGTGGAAGTTAATGGGTTTATTGGGCGGCTGGTAAGGGTTCTTTTTTTTCGAAGATGAAATAGCCTTGTTGGCTGATTGAGCTTGACCCGATACCTGTACTTCGCCTGCTTTGAATGGCAATTTTATTGGAGGCATCCGCCCCTTTAATGCTGTAAATATCTGCTTCAGGGAAAAAGGCATTATTTCTTTGTTGTTCTTGCGCTGTACTTGTTTTCACTGTGCCAATGACTTTGCTAAGCTCTGTCTCTGTTACGCGCTTTCCTGTTTGCACGAACATGTGGTCATCAAACATGACGTAAGTCTGGCGAACCATTGTGGATCTCTGTTTCTGTTCAGAGATTTCCGTACCACTTGTTTGTTGAATGGATTGGACATTTGTGCTTGACTCGATAGGTTGCTGCGCTTTATGCTCAGTGACTAAGGATCGCTCTGAGAGCGGAACAGCCTTATGCATAGCTGTTTCGGAAGGTTGGTTGGTTACCTGGAAGCAGAGGAAAGCGATGGCAGCTACAGCAGGCATGGGGAAGGTGAACTTCATCCATTTTTTCACTGGCCTTTTCGTCGGCTGATGAGTGACTTGATGTACCATATTCTCAATATCGGGTTTTCTCATGGGAACCTTCTGATATTTCATATTATGATCCATTTTCTTTAATCGATGATCTAGTAAATCATTCATCTTGTGAACCTCCTTCTGAGGTCAGCTGTTCTTGCAAAAGCTGACGTGCCCGCCTTAGTCTCGTTTTAACTGTGTTCGGACTGACTTTTAACACATGGGCTATATCTTTCACATCAAATTCCTCAAAATAATATAAGATAATCATTTCTCTATACTTGTTATCCAATTTAAGAATCTGTTCAAGAAGCTCTTCATCCTCACTTTTGTTGACTAGATACTCCTCTGGTGTGGCGTGTGGGGAAGGGATACTACGGAAAACTTCTGTACTTTTCTTGATCACTCTTTTAATGTAGGAACTCTTAAGATGATCCTTACATAAGTTTATCGTTATTTTATAAAGCCACGTTTTAACACTAGATTGTTGCTTAAACGTTGAATATTTTTGGTAGGCTTTAATGAACGCTTCCTGGGTTAGGTCTTCAGCTAAGGAGTGGTCCTTCACATATGAGTAGGCGAGCCATTTGAGATCATGGCCGTACACGTGAATCCATTCTTCAACTAATTCATTAATAGTTGGTTCAGTTTGCTTATCATTTGGCAGTTGTGGAATATCCTCTGTTTGCTCTTTGCTAATCAACTTGTCCCACCTCATAGAATAGACGACACCCCTCTCATTAAGGTTTTTATATAATGAAAAATATATGGATTCCTATATGACTTAGTTTAACACAGGATTCCCTATTGATTTTACATAGTTGGAAATTAGAAGGGGTAAATAATTGATTTTTAGGGGAAATTAAAAGGATACTTTTTACTGGAGGGAATAATGATGTACCCTAAATACCCTTACTACAAGAAAATCACCGAGACTAAACAACAGCCATTGACCTTCAAACCCCAACATCAAGACCAACAGCCTGGGATTGAAACTGCTATGGATCCAAAGCCAATTATTGAAAACCCCGATTATAAGGGCAGTGAAAAATTAAAAAATAAAGTGGCCATTATTACGGGAGGAGATAGCGGAATTGGTGCATCTGTCGCGATTGCCTATGCGAAAGAAGGAGCAGATCTGGTTATTCCGTACTTTTATGAGTATGAAAATGAGGATGCATTCCGAACAAAAAAACGGATTGAAGAACTTGGACGCAAGTGTCTTCTCATAACGGGTGATCTTAGGGAACCGAAACATTGTGAAAGTGTTATCAATCAAACGATTGAAAGCTTTGGCAAGTTAAATATTCTTGTCAATAATCATGGTGTTCAATTTCCGCAGGCAAGTTTAACTAATATTACAAATGAACAATTTGACGACACATTTAAAACCAATATTTACTCCTTCTTTTACTTAGCAAAAGCTGCACTGCCACATTTAAATGAAGGAGATGCAATTATCAATACGACGTCTGTTGTGGCTTATGAAGGCAACAAACAACTCATTGATTACACAGCTACTAAAGGAGCTATTGTAGGCTTCACCAGTGCCTTGTCACAAAATGTTGCGGACAAAGGCATTCGAGTGAATGCTGTTGCGCCTGGGCCGATTTGGACACCGCTTATTCCAGCGAGTTTTTCCAGGCAGGATGTTGAAAAGTTTGGTGCGGACACTCCGATGAAAAAGGCAGGGCAGCCGTTTGAGCTCGCCCCAGCCTATGTATATTTATCCTCTGATGATTCATGCTACGTCACTGGTCAAGTGATCCATGTAAATGGAGGAAAAATGGTAAGTTCGTAAATAAAACCCACCTCAGGTCATCCAAATTATGGATGACCTGAGGTGGGTTAATATTCCATTTATAGGTCATCAAAGCCGTTGTCTTCTGATACTTTGGTGTATTGTCTTGATTTCTGTTCGAAGAAGTCTGATTTCCCTTCGTCGACTTCTTGATAGGCACGAATCCACTTGAGCGGATTCTCTTGATAGCCGGGAAATGGCTTTTCAGCACCCATTTGGCTGCACCGATTGTTGGCCATAAACCGGATGTAATCTTCAAGGTCGCCAATCGGAATTCCTGGGAAGCGATCGCCAATAATATGATGGGCCCACTTAATTTCAAGCTCCGCCGCTTCAGCAAACGTCTCCGTCACAAATTGCTCATACTCGTTACGATCAAGCTCTGGATTTTCAGTCAACGTTTCCTTGAAGATTCGCGTAAACAAATTGACATGAATCTGTTCATCACGATTAATGTAGTTAATCATTGTACTCGTCGATACCATCTTCTGATTGCGTGCCAAATTGTAGAAGAACGCAAAACCCGCATAGAAGAACAATCCCTCAAGTACGACATCATATACCAGTGATTTTAGAAAACTCTCTAATGTAGGCTCATCAGAGAAAGCTTGGTAGCCGCCAGTTATAAATTCGTTCCGCTCAACCAATACCTCATCATGTTTCCAATATTCAAAAATACGTTCCTGCTCACTTTGATCAACGAGCGTCGATAGCACATAAGAGTAGGATTGATTATGGACAACTTCCTGAAAAGCCAGCACTTGCATGAGTGCCGACAAACTCGAGTCAGTTAGATAGTCCGTAATCTTCCCGGCATAATCAGTTTGGATTGAGTCAAGGAACGCAAGCAAACCAATAATCTTTTTAAAAGAAGCCTGTTCTTGCTCCGTTAACTGAGGCCACTGTTTTAAATCATTGCTCATATTAATTTCATTCGGAATCCAAAAGTTCGAGAGCATTCGTTTGTACATGGGGTAAGCCCAAGAATAACGGGTATCGTCCCAATTGAGTACGTTTGAGCTTCGGCCGTTAACAATTCCTGTTGAAGCATTTGGTGCTTCACGATCGACAAGCTTCCGCTTATGAATGGCAGTATCCAATTCCATCAACCTCCTTTAGGATGAGCAGCTCTCACAATCGTCATATTCCCCTTGACTAGAGGTGGAGCGCGTATAGTAAGTCGTCTTCAATCCCTGTCTCCAGGCATCTAAATGTATAGCAAGCAGTTCTTTAGCTTTAATCGAATTACGAACATAGATATTAAATGATATCGACTGATCCACATATCTCTGGCGCACGGCATTTTGCTTTATGCTTGTATGCTGATCAATATCGTATGCTGATTTATAATACCAATACGTTTCTGTGCTTAAATCAGGGGCCGTCACAGGAATCTTATAATCCTTTTTCTCCTCGGAATAAAACTTTTTGAAAATCGGATCAATGCTTGCTGTGCTACCGGCAATGATTGAGGTACTGGAGTTCGGAGCCACAGCCATTAAGTATCCATTACGCATTCCCCTCTCGGCCACGTCACGTTGTAGCTGCTCCCAGTTCCAACTACTATCTTGATCAAACGACCGTTTAACAAAAAATGCTCCTGTATCCCAGTCCGACCCTTCAAATAATGGATAACTGCCTTTTTCACGGGCAAGTTGACTGCTGGCAAGGATGGAATAGTAAGCAATTCCCTCATACACTTCCTTCGTATAGTCAACTGCTTCATCTGATTCCCAGGCGATTTTTTTCTGAGCAAGTAAGTGAGCCCAGCCAAACGTACCAAGGCCGATGCCGCGGTAGGATTGATTCGTCAGTTGTGCCTGCTTCACTGGAATTGAATTTTGATCAATGACATTATCAAGCATCCGGACTTGGATCGGAATCAGCCTTGCAAGAACTCCAGCTGGAACCGCGCGCCCTAAGTTCACACTCGATAAGTTACAAACAACGAACTCACCTGGTTCTTGAACAGTAATGATCTTGCCATCCTCAACATATTGTTCTTCCTGGACAGTAGGACTTTGATTTTGGGTAATTTCTGTACACAAATTACTGCAATACACCATCCCTTTATGACTGTTCGGATTCATGCGATTAACCTCATCACGGTAAAACATGTACGGTGTTCCCGTTTCAAGCTGGCCAATCATGATCCGCTTAATAACATCGATCGCGGGCACGGTTTCTTTTGACAAATCAGGGTTATCAACACAAGCGTAATAACGCTGTCGAAACGAGCCATCCCCACGTGTTTCGTCAAAATAATCCTCAAGAGAAAAGCCCATTACGGAGCGGACCTCATGCGGATCGAATAAATACCAGTCTTCACGCTTCTCAACAGCTTCCATAAACACATCCGGAATCGAGACTCCCGTAAACAAGTCATGTGTCCGCTGCCGTTCATCACCATTATTCAACCGACTGTCGAGAAACGGAAAAATATCCTTGTGCCAAACATCAAGGTAGACGGCAACCGCACCTTGCCGCTGACCGAGCTGGTCCACACTGACAGCTGTATTGTTAAGCTGCTTCATCCACGGCAGTACCCCAGAGGAAACACCTTTAAAGCCACGAATATCACTACCGCGGCTGCGAATTTTCCCTAGATAAACACCAATCCCGCCACCATGCTTACTCAAATTTGCAACGTCCGTGTTCGTATCATAAATCGACTGCAGGCTGTCGTCGACGGTATCAATAAAGCATGAGCTCAGCTGACCATAACGTTTCCCTGCATTAGCCAGGGTTGGCGTTGCCACTGTCATATAGAGATGACTCAAGGCCCAATAAGATTCTTTTACCAAATCTAACCGTTTTGAACGATCCTCCTGTGCCATTAACGTCATCGCAATGATCATAAACCGCTCCTGAGGAAGCTCAAACATATTACCAGCTTTTGACCTTGCCAAATAACGATCTCCAAGCGTCTTTAAGCCAATATAAGTAAACAAATGATCACGACCAGGCACAATCGCCGCTTCTAGCTCCTCGATTTCCTGTTTCGAATAAGAAGTAAGTAGATTTGTACTATAAATTTCCTCGTCCATTAACAACTCAATCAAATGATGCAACCCCATATAAGGCTCGCTCATCCCGCGGTTACGGTTCGACGCCTCATACATCATCTCAAGCTGCATCCTCGCCGCGAGAAACGTCCAATCCGGCTCTGTCTCACTAATCTCCGCCAAACACTCCAAGATCAATGCCTTCGCCTGCTCCTCGTGCCCCATCTGGCCCAGATTCATCGAAGGTAGCTTGTCCAACAATCGCTGCACATCAAGCGACAGGAAATTTCCCTTCTGACGTTCCAACCAATCTTGCCAATCTAATGTATGTACCATCTCCATCAAATCACTCCTTTAAAACAGCTTTTGAAAAAGGTCATGTGAGAATCCCTGATGAAAAAGGGTACGCCACATCACAATCACGCTGTCTGAATAATTAGCCATAAAAAAATCCGCTCATTAAAATTGAGCGGATGAAACCATGAAACGAAGGCGTGCACGTCCCAAAAGAGCAACTGAAAACGCCTGTTCATTCCATCGCTTCATCTTCTCAATCCCCGAAGAAGTAGAAACTTTCGTGCGTAGAAAGACAGGTCTCCTGACTTAACGCTCATTTCTACTCCGGTCCTTCCCATGCACGCAGGCACAGTGGATTATCCGTTTCTAGAGCGATAACAGTTGCGGGGGCAGTTCCGGACTTACACCGGATTCCCTATTAAGCCTAGTGGCATCTTCTCTTCGCTAATACAATATATAGTGTTGTTTTAATATTTCGTTAGCTTATCTTGTGTTTTTATCATAACGAAGATTGTAGAACCGCGCAATAGTTTTTTTGACGAATGGGAATAAAGAAGGGGAAGTTTAACGATCAAAGAGGAATAGATTCAGACATGTAGAATTACTAATACGAGGGAGTTATGTGAAAGAAGAAGGAAGTGACTATATTGAATGAAAAACAAGCAATTGACATGAACCGAACTTGCTGGAATACGGTTGCACATCACTACAATGGAATCGATGCACTACCGAACTATGGACCGTTCGTTCAAACAGAAGAAGAGCTTCAGCTTTTTGATGTAGTGGAAGGGACGTGTGTTCTCGATATAGGGTGTGGCAGCGGCCATTCGTTAAAAAGTATGAGTGAGCAAGGTGCGAGTGAGCTCTGGGGGTTGATCTATCACAGGCACAAATTGATACAGCAAAACAGACATTGAAGGATGATAAGGTTAAGCTTCGTTGTGCTCCAATGGAAGAAGCGGGTATAATTCCCACAGATCATTTTGATGTTGTATATTCAATCTATGCGCTTGGTTGGACGGTGGATTTAAAACAGACTCTCCAATTGATTTTTTCTTACCTGAAAGCAGGGGGAAGCTTGATCTTTAGCTGGGAGCATCCCTTTTATCCTGTAGTGAATGCAGAAGATGGCAGGCTTGTCGTTGCGAACCCTTACGAGGCAAAGGAGGATCGTTTGATCGAAAGCTTTAAGGGAGAAGAAGCGGCAGCTATTTTGCCAAAAAGAAAACTTAGTACGTACATAAACGAACTCATCCAGACAGGCTTTCAGATTGAGAGAATCATAGAAGGGGAAGTGGATAGTCATGAGGAAAAGGAAGAATACTCTGAGCGTTATTACTCTTTATATAAAGCGCGTATGATTCCGGCAACTTTTATAATCAAGGCACGCAAACCATAGGAGGCAAACACGAATGAATTCATTTAATTGGCATCAGGAAGCAGAGAAACAATGGGATGGACGAGCAGAATTTTGGAATGCCAACAGTAAGAATATGTGGGATGAGGGCAGTAGGAAAACAATTATTCCTTTTTTACAAAACCATGTGGAAGCAGGTAGTAAAGTAGCTGACTTAGGATGTGGCGATGGATACGGGTCCTACAAGCTTGAAAAGGCAGGATATACCGTGACAGGACTTGATATTTCCGAGGATATGATAAAGCGGGCTAAGTCCCGTCTTGAGAAAGACAATCTGAAGTTCATTCAAGGCGATCTCGTCAATCTTCCTTTTGAAAAAGAGAGCTTTGATGCAATTATGGCTGTGAACAGCCTTGAGTGGACAGAAGTACCCTTCAAGGGGCTGGAGGAAATGAAACGCGTACTTAAACCAGGAGGGAAGCTTTGTATCGGGGTATTAGGTCCAACTGCGAAGCCTAGAATGAATAGTTATCGTCGCGTTTATGGAGAAAAGGTAATTTGCAACACAATGATGCCATGGGAGCTTGAACAAATGGCTGGGGAAACAGGCTGGAAACTTAAAGACGGACATGGTGTGTACAAACGTGAGGTGGAGAAGGAAGACTTGTCTGGTTTACCCGTCGAACTTCAGCAAGCGCTAACGTTTATGTGGGTGTTTATTTTTGAAAAGGAATAAAAGGTTACTATTGGTTGTTTAAGGAATTACGTCTGCTGTAAATAAAAGAGGTGGAGTTTAGAATGTTCATGGTGGTTATACTGTTCCTTTTAGCTGGACTAGCTGAAATTGGCGGTGGGTATCTCATTTGGCTTTGGCTTAGGGAGGGTAAACCTTTTTATTGGGGGATAGTTGGCGGATTTTCCCTAGTTATGTATGGAGTGATCGCTACGTTTCAAACCTTTCCTTCTTTTGGAAGGGTGTACGCAGCCTATGGAGGAGTTTTTATTATATTATCCCTCCTTTGGGGATGGCTAATTGATAAAAAAACACCAGATGCATATGATTGGATTGGCGCGGTAATATGTTTAATAGGAGTGTCTGTGATGTTGTGGGCACCCCGGAACTAGTTGTACCTATTGGGGGTAGATTCCTTAGTTGGTGGGCTCTCCTTCAAGAATGTAGACTATTTCATGTAAAACGGAGGACCCTAGAAACGTATATGGAGGTGCTTAAATCTATGCCGGCTTACCACGTTGAAAAGGTTGGACAGGGAGAACCGTTAGTTTTTCTTCCTGCAGGTGGATTTACTGGGAACGAGGGAATGAATATAGCGGAATATCTCCAAGACGATTATGAAATACATATGATAGACTTGCCTGGTTTTGGAAGAGGGAAGAAGCACGCAGGTCGCTGCACTTCACTCGATATGGCCAAGTGGCTTGCTGACTACCTCGACCAGGAAGGGATCAAGGTAACCAATCTGGTGGGACATTCACTTGGCGGGGCATTAACTTTGGCTTTTGCTGTTCACTTCCCCGAACGAGTGAAAAAGCTTCTCCTGCTGGATCAAGGACACAAATCCTTTCCCAGAATCCCAACCTCTGAATATGGGGTATTTGCGTTTGCTTTTCCATTAATGAATCGATTCGTTCAACTATTTGGGCGCACCTTTTTGAAAAGACTTGAACCGCTATTCTCAGGTGGAAATGCGGATGAGGATTTTGAAATGAAAGTAAGTCAATTTTGCGATCAAGTGTTGATCAAGGATACCTCTTATGTAAGGACAGCTCTGAAACAACCTAGCAGCCTCACAGCGGAAGGACTTCAGCTAATGTTCGGTTTCTATAACTTGAATATCCTAAAACTTCTAAAGAAAGTTACCGTGCCAACTTATCTGGCCTATGGTTCTTTTGAAAATATAAATGAAAAAGAACGTAAAATTACATACAAAAATATCCGTAAGCTGAAGAGGAAAGCACTCCCTATTGAATACAGGAAAGTGAGGGGAGGGCATTATGTGCATTGGAGTGATCCAACACTGCTTCCCGATATGAAAGCTTTCCTAGAAAGGAGGGGGAAGGAAGATGAAGCAACGACCACATCCAATAGAATCAGCGAAACAGTTTACTAAGAAATACTTCCCTAACTGTACAGGAGCATTACTTTCCGGGAGTGTTGTGCGCGGGGAAGAAACAGCAACATCAGATTTAGATATGGTTATTTTTGAGGAAGGCTGCAAGAACTCTTATCGAGAATCACTTGTTGATCAAGGATGGCCGATCGAATTGTTTGTACATAATTTGAGTTCCTATAAGGAATTTTTTAAGAGTGATGTAGACCGCGGCAGACCATCTTTGCCGAGGATGGTGGCAGAAGGAACCATAGTAAAAGAGCACCCCTTTATTTCTGCTGTTAAAAAAGAAGCGGAGCAGCTTTTGGTGAAGGGTCCTGAAGCATGGACTAAGGAAACGATTGAGGTAAAGCGTTATTTTTTAACTGATGCCTTAGATGATTTCTTGGGTAGCACTAAACGAGAAGAGGATTTATTCATTGCCCCAGTGTTAGCGGAACTAATCATTGAATTCTACTTAAGAACAAATCAACAATGGGTCGGGCATTCAAAATGGGCGATACGCGCGTTGAGGCAATACGATGATAAGTTTGCTGACCGAATAGTGGAAGCCTTCGACACATTTTATAGGATGGGGGATAAAAGGCAAGTGATAGCTGTTGCAGACAGCGTGCTAGAAAAATATGGAGGGCGTTTGTTTGCAGGGTATTCAATGGGAAAAGGGGAGAGCTAAGGATCTCTGGAAAAAGAGGATTTTACTAAAAAAGTCGAGCATTCCTATATCGATGTAATGGTTCATTCTCTAAGAGTAGTGGATAAAATGTTACTAGCTTTCTTTATAATTGACTGATTATTTAGTATAATTGTAGTTAATAGCTTTAGCTCATCTTGATAGAAGGAGATTTACATATGAACTTAACAGAGAGCAACTTATATGAAGAATTAAGAAGATTCTTGCAAGACCACCAAGTAACGAAAAATGAAACACAGATTGAACAACATAGTCATGATGAATCTTATCATAAAGCCAGTTCTCCGGATTTGGTCGTTTTTCCAGAGAGTACCGACGAAGTGAGCGCAGTTGTTAAAGTGGCAAATGCGTATAAGACACCGGTCGTTCCCTATGGACTTGGAACCAGTTTAGAGGGTCATGTTATTCCATATCAACATGGAATTACGATCGACTTTTCCCAGATGAGCAAAGTGTTAGAGGTTAGGGAAAAGGATTTTTTAGTTAAAGTTCAACCAGGCGTCACGCGGTCACAGTTGAATAAGGAACTCAAGAAATATGGGCTTTTCTTCTCGGTTGATCCAGGTGCAGATGCTACGCTAGGTGGTATGGCTGCTACTAACGCTAGTGGGACGACGTCTGTCAGATACGGTGTTATGCGTGATCAAGTACGTGATTTAGAAGTCGTTCTTGCTGAAGGGGAAGTAATCCATACAGGTAACTTGGCACAAAAGTCATCGTCAGGCTACAACTTAAATAGTCTTTTTGTAGGTTCAGAGGGGACGTTAGGCTGTATTACAGAATTAACGTTAAAGGTTTACGGGATTCCTGAGCATGTTGTTGCAGCAAGGGCCTCGTTTAGAAGCGTGGATGATGCAGTTGAAGCTGTCGTCTCCATTTTGCAGGCAGGTGTACCAATTGCTAGAGTGGAGCTTGTGGACGAACCGTCGATGAAGCAAGCCAACCTGTTTAGTGAAACGAATTACAAAGAACAACCTACTTTATTTTTAGAATTTCACGGTAATGAACCAGGGCTGAACCATGACGTAGAATTTACTAAAGAAATTGTAAAGGATCACCACTGTGAAGCCATTTATTTTGAGGATGATAATGCAGCAAGAAATCGCTTATGGGAAGCGAGACACAATCTTGCCTATGCTTATGTACATGGAAATCCAGGTAAAAAGTTGATGGTTACAGATGTTTGTGTGCCGATTTCGGAATTGGCCGGTGCGATTAAACACGCCAGAGAGCAGGTGAATGAATTAAACCTTAATGGGGGAATTCTCGGTCATGTAGGTGATGGAAACTATCACATCCTGCTCATGATGGATATGGATGATCCAGAAGAAGTGAAAAAAGCGGAACAGTTGAATGAGCAAATTGTTGAATATGCTTTACAACGTGGCGGTACCTGTACAGGTGAACATGGGGTAGGGTTTGGAAAAATGAAATATCAACACAAAGAACATGGACAAGCGTTACAAGTAATGGAGAAAATCAAGCTAGCCCTAGACCAAAGAGAGATTCTTAATCCTTACAAGCTCGTTCATCAAAAAAGGAACAGCTTATGAAACTTCTAGAAGCAATCAGCAGCTTAGCAGGAAAGTATTTTGCCTTTTGGGTTATTGGTGTGGCTGTTGTAGCCTACTTTGTACCGGAACCTTTTCTCTTTCTAAATAGTTACATCACCATTCTTTTAGGGGTTGTAATGTTTGGAATGGGGCTTACACTTAAACCAGTGGATTTTAAGTTAGTCATAAGCAAACCGCTGCCTGTAATCATTGGAGTGTTCGCCCAATTCTTAATTATGCCGCTAATAGCACTCGCGATTGCATTTGCACTGAATCTGTCAAATGAACTCGCTGCAGGGTTAGTGTTATTAGGTTCAGTACCTGGTGGAACCGCCTCTAATGTAATGGTTTACTTAGCCAGAGGGAACCTCGCTCTATCAGTGGCGATGACGTCCTTTTCTACATTGCTTGCCCCTATTGCCACGCCACTGATTTTATTGGCGCTGGCTGGACAGTGGTTACCTGTAGATCCAATTTCCATGTTTATTTCGATCGTTCAAGTCATCATTATTCCAATAACGCTCGGTATTATTATTAGGAAGATACTCCCGACAGTCGTTGATAAAAGCAGTTCGGCAATTCCGCTTATCTCAGTAATTGCCATCATTGTTATCGTATCCGCAGTTGTATCGGCAAACGTTGAGAGCATTGCTGCGTCAGGACCGCTTATTTTCTCAGCTGTTATGATTCATAATCTATTAGGGCTTCTACTCGGATATGTGGTCGCATTGCTTATGAAGTTAGATGAAAGCAAACGGCGCGCTATTTCAATAGAAGTTGGGATGCAAAATTCTGGGCTTGGTGTAGCCTTGGCTGCTGCACACTTTGGTCCGTTAGCCGCGTTACCTAGTGTCATCGCAGCCGTATGGCACAATATATCTGGACCGATTTTGGCAACATTTTGGTCAAAAAAACCGGTGGATAGCGAGGAAGATATACCAATCAACCCTATCGAGCCCGTGATCAAAAATGCGGGGGAATAGGCAGGACAAGGTTGCAAACTCACTCGGAATTTTGTAGCCTTTTTCTTGTTAGAACATCATGATGGTAAAATATATGTAGAAGTTTTCTCTTTTTTGATACAATGAAATAATTCTATATTATTATGAAAAAGGAGTGCATCACATGTCAGTAATGGAATCTATATTGGCCTACAACAAACAGTTTGTGGAAAACAAAGAATATGAAAGATATGAAACAACAAAATTTCCGGATAAAAAAATTGTGATCTTGACTTGCATGGATACAAGACTCTTGGAACTGCTTCCTCGTGCAATGAATTTGAACAATGGTGATGCAAAAGTTATTAAAAATGCGGGTGCCATTATCTCTGATCGTTTTGGAAACACGATGAGAAGCATTATTGTAGCGCTGTATGAATTACAAGCTGATGAGGTCGCTGTGATCGGACATTACGGCTGCGGTATGACTGGATTAAAGTCCGAACCTATTGTTGAAAAAGCTTTGAAACAAGGAATGGATCCTTCCAGGCTAGATGATTTAAAATATGATGGCGTGGATGTGGAAAAGTGGCTTCAAGGTTTTGAGGATGTTGAAGAGAATGTACGTAACAGTGTTGATATCATTCGTCGTCACCCGTTTCTACCCGCCGACACGCCGGTCCACGGCCTTGCCATCTCCCCTGAAACGGGAGAACTCACCGTTGTGGAGAAAGCTGAATAGCCATAAATAAAATCTTAAAGTAAAGGGTGTCTGTTTCCAGCGTGCTAAAGCGCAGGGGAGCAGGCACCCTTTTGTATGGAATGTTCGTTGTAAGAGGCTGGAGGCTATGAAGAAGGGGAAAGGGATTGATGTTGATGAGGGTGAAAACAGTTATTATTGTTGACATGTGACACAGTGTCATTTATAGTTGTTCTTGTTCTTATATGACAGGTTGTCACCTTTTAATGGATTG
Organism: Halobacillus shinanisalinarum; assembly: GCF_022919835.1. Taxonomy (NCBI): domain Bacteria; kingdom Bacillati; phylum Bacillota; class Bacilli; order Caryophanales; family Bacillaceae; genus Halobacillus; species Halobacillus shinanisalinarum. The sequence continues at coordinate 2,856,187 of NZ_CP095074.1, forward strand.
GGGGAAGAGAAAATGCCCAAACAAACGTTTTTTAACTTAAAGGAAGAAAAAAGACAAACGTTAATCGATGCAGCTAAAAAGGAGTTTTCAAGGGTGTCATTATATGATGCCTCTATTTCAAATATCCTTAAAACATCAGGTATACCAAGGGGGAGCTTCTACCAATACTTTGAGGATAAGGAAGATATTTTCTTCTATTTATTAAATGAAGACGCTAAAGATAGACATGAACATTTCGTTTCTTATTTAAAGAACTATGATGGTGACTTATTTGAAACGATGAAAGGGTTATTTCAATCTGCCCTCGAACACTCCCAAGAGAGAGGAAAAAATGACTTTATTAGGAATGCCATTTTAAATATGAACTACAAGATTGAAAATACATTTGCTAAGGTTTTGAACGAGGAAACATTTAGTAATAGATATATGGAAGTTTATCATTTAGTTAACACCAAAAACCTGAACATTTCAAGTGAGCGAGAGCTATTTCATGTTTTGCAAATAATTGTGGCTGTGACCATGCATAATCTTGTTCATAGTTTTGCGAGGGACTTACCTATAGAAACAGCAGTGAAAAACTATACGACAGAGTTGGATTTGCTCAAGAAGGGACTCTGCAAGTACTGATTTTAGAAGAGAATAAATTGGAAATTAACAATAAAGAAAGAAGGAAGAGTATGGTCAACAATAACAATCAAGCACAGTCAGGAGAAACCATCAATAAAATACCACTAATGCTTGTGTTAATTTCAGGGGCTTTTGCCGCTATATTGAATCAGACTCTTTTAGCGACAGCTTTACCCCATATTATGGCTGACTTGAATTTAGAAGCTAACACTGCCCAGTGGCTAACGTCTATTTTTATGCTGGTAAATGGAATTATGATCCCGATCACAGCGTTTTTGATCGGTCGTTTTACGACGAGAGCATTGTTTCTAACAGCAATGGGGCTTTTTGGTGTAGGAACTATTATTTGTGCCATTGCACCAACTTTCTCCCTATTGATGGTAGGGAGGATTATTCAAGCAGCGGGTGCCGGTATCATCATGCCATTGATGCAAACCATCTTGTTTCTCATTTTTCCAGTTGAAAAAAGAGGGACAGCGATGGGGATGTTCGGTCTGGTTATTGCCTTCGCTCCCGCAATAGGTCCAACTTTATCAGGGTGGCTTGTAGAACAGTTTCCGTGGAGAAGTCTATTTTATGTAATTTTACCTATCGTCATCATTGATTTCATTCTAGCCTATATCCTTCTTAAAAATGTGACGGAACGGACATTTCCAAAACTTGATATTTTGTCCATCATTCTATCTTCGTTAGGATTTGGTGGTTTACTATATGGATTTAGCACTGCGGGTAGTAGTGGTTGGGATAGTCAACAGGTGATTATCTCCATGGTCGTTGGTGCCCTTGCCTTGACATGGTTTATCCTTCGACAGATGAAATTAAAACAACCAATCCTTGAATTCAGGGTATTTAAGTATAAAATGTTTACGTTAACTACGGCCCTTGGTATGGTGGTATTTATTGCTATGATCGGCGCAGCAACGGTTCTACCGTTGCTTATGCAGAATATGCTTGGGTTCACAGCATTTGAATCAGGGTTGGCGCTATTACCAGGAGCGCTTTTAATGGGGGTTATGAACCCGGTAACTGGCCGTCTATTTGATAAATTTGGGGCAAAGTGGCTTGCGATTATCGGGTTAGCTATCTTAACCATTACAACATTCATGTTTACCAATCTAACAGCTCAGACCACTTTTACCTATATAGCGGTGGTCAACGCGGTCAGGATGCTTGGTGTGGCAATGGTGATGATGCCCGTAACCACAGCCGGGTTAAATCAGCTGCCACAGCGTTTAATCCCACATGGAACAGCAATGAACAATACGATGCGCCAAGTATCAGGGGCAGTGGGAACGGCCTTGCTTGTAACGGTGATGGTCAATAATACATTGCCAGAGCAAGGTGTAAATGGACTGGTACATGGTGTAAATATTTCATTTATCGTAGCAGGTATTACCTCGATTATTGGTCTCGTATTATCGTTCTTCATTAAACGTTCACGTCCAGAAGAAGATGATCCCGATCAAATTAAGTCACAAGTAAACAACCGGACAGTTACCGAAAGCTAACGAGTCAATCCTATCGTTATTTTCATAAAGAGCGCTGATTCATAGCTATGAATCAGCGCTCTTTTTACATTTTCTAAATAGAACCTGTGGGAAATATGAGTGATAATGGGCATAATTAACCATTAATTGGAATGATTCTCTCTCCATTCAAAATAAAACAGGCATTCTATGAATACCATGATATATAGATAATGCTGAGAGGGAGAGGTTACATGCAAATTCATGTCGTTCAAAAAGGTGAAGCGTTATGGAGTATAGCGCAAATATACGGTTCCAACATTAACCAAATTATATTAGCCAATCAGCTTGAGAATCCTAACATTCTTGTAGTCGGGCAGGCGCTTGTTGTTCCAGATCCTAGCCGAGAATATGTTGTGCAGCCAGGTGATAATTTGTGGTCCATTGCTCAAATGTACGGTGTCTCCATCGAACAGCTGATTGAAGTCAACAATATTGCCAATCCTTCATTGATCTATGTTGGTGGGTTGTTAGAACTTCCTTATTTTCCACATCGTATTCAACCGGGAGATACACTCTGGGGACTCGCACAACGTTATGGCACAACGGTCGACCAGATTATTCGAGCCAATAATATTACAAATGCTTCTTTAATTTATTCTGGGAGTATCCTAAGAATTCCCGCTCCTGCTAAGCCCGTGGCAGAAGTTAATGCCTATACAACCCAGTTGAATGCCCAAGGAACGCAAGAAGTAATGGCTTTAGGGGCGAATTTAACGTATCTTTCTCCATTTTTGTACACTATTGAGGAAGACGGCAGCATAACAGAACTGCAGGATCTCTCTATTTTAGAAGCCGCAAAAGCCAACAATATCGCTCCGCTACTTGTACTCACAAACTTCTCAGCAGGCACCTTTAGTTCCGACTTGGCCGCTTCTATTTTACGAGATCCAGACTTGCAAGAGACACTAATTACTAACTTAATAGAAAAAATTAAGACGAAAGGTTATGCGGGGATAAATTTTGACTTTGAATATGTCTACTCAGAAGACCGAGAAAACTACAATGCATTTCTCCGAAGAGTTGTTACTCGCTTTCGCCCTCAAGGTTTACTGGTCTCAACAGCCCTTGCTCCTAAGGATAGTGCTGATCAGGAGGGGCTGCTTTATGAAGCACATGACTACCAAGCCCACGGGGAGATCGTTGACTTTGTTGTACTCATGACCTATGAATGGGGGTGGGCAGGCGGTCGGCCATGGGCGATTGCCCCGATAAACGAAGTCCGTGAAGTCCTCGATTATGCCGTAACGGTGATTCCTCGCAGCAAAATTCTAATGGGGATTCCGCTGTATGGGCGAGTTTGGGAAATTCCGTGGGTTGAAGGAACAACGGCTCGAACCATCAGTCCTAAAGAAGCTGTTCAGCTAGCTGCAAGGTACGGTGTCGCCATCCAGTATAATAAGCAATACCAATCTCCCTTCTTTCGCTACGTGGGCGAAAATGGACAGAGATATGAAGTGTGGTTTGAAGACGCACGCAGCGTTGAGGCAAAATATGAGACGATAAAAAGTTACGGTCTGAGAGGGGCCGCCTTTTGGTCGCTAGGCAATCCATTTCCGCAAAATTGGGCTGTCCTCCAAGACAACTTCCAAATCAGAAAATTGTAAGGACACATATACTAATACCCCTGCTATATTTAGCACGCTTCAATAATCGGACGACATTCAAAAAATAGGATCGTGTCTTTCCTTGAAATATTTTACATGGTATGGCGATTGAATTAAGGTAATAATAAGATACTTTGTAAGAGTTGTTGCATTAAGGGAGGGGTGTATAGATCGGGTGAGTATGAACTTATTTACGTTCATTGGTGCAGTGATCACAATGTTTATAATTGTATTGAGCGTCGTTGCAAGACGAAAAAACTCTGAAACTAAATCTAAACGATTTACTGCCATGGTAGTAAAAACAAGCCTAGCTATCTTTTCGTTAGCTATTATCATTATTATTACTAGTGTATTTATGGGCGGTTTTGGTGGAATGGGGTTAAGTTTATTGGGTTTTTCTGTCATTACTGGGACTGTGGTAGGGACGTTTGTAGGTGGAATAATCATCGCTACTGGTCATAGACGATAGCATAAATGAGAACATTACGGGGGAGATACATTGCTCAAAAATTGTAGAATGATTTTAGCAATAGCTGATTTTCAAGTTAGAGTCTAAATTTTGAGTCGATGCCATACTTGATGTTATTTTAAAGGGCACTTGTGCTAGCGATTGGAGTGCCGAACCTCAAAAGACTCAAAACGATTTTGGGGTACATAAACATTATGCTTCGGTATTTGTTTTTCCGTTTCCCTACAGTGGTTCCTATTAAATTAAAAGGTTGGCGCCTTAAATCATCTATCATCTTCCATTAAATTCGATGGGATAAGGCGCACTTGATTGAGGGACCTGAGCTCCATCATCAGAAGCATGGGGAAAACTAAAATTGTATTAATACAACAGTAGCAATCAATATTAAACCGATTATTCCGGTGAATAATAATGAATTCATACGTGATGTATTCGCGTCTTGGATTTCTGCCCAGTTAACTGGTTTAATGCCGCTAAGCCAAAAAACTAAAATGGCTGCTAACAGAATGGCGTTGATATTAATGACTAGTAATAAGAAGGGCATGACAGCATTTTGCCATTGAGCAGCACCAAGCATCATTCCGAGTACAACGGTTGGAGGCAATACGGCTAAGGAGACCATTACTCCAACTAATTGCCCCTGTGATCGTTTAACAAAAGATAAAGCCCCGGCGGCTCCAGCTGAAATAGCAACAATAAGATCTATAATTTGTACATTGGTTTGAGAGATGAATTCATTGCTATGAAACGGTAACGGAAATAGAAATCCGAACGATGCAGCAATTGCTAGGGGAATGAAAAGGCCAAACATTGCAGTTGTTATCGATTGACGTACGAGTTTTTGTTCACCGAGAACAGACGCAAATGAAATACCTATGATCGGTCTGATCGATGGGTCAATGATATTAGCTCCTATCACTAGGGCTGGGCTGTTTTGGGTTATACCAACAGCAGCGACAAGTGCGGCAAATGCCGTAAACCAGGTAAAGCTGACGTCAATTTTACTCGATGTATGAACAATGGAATATAACTCGTGCTTGCTGGCTCTTTCAAATTCCTCCTGATCATCACTAGGGGTGTTCTTTTCACTATACTTACTAGGTATATAAGCTTTTACTGAGTAAAGCATAGCGTCAAACTCGCTATCTTCATCATAAGCAGCTTTTTCTAAGTAATTCAAAATTTTTTCGGCATCCTCTTTTTCAACAAGAATTCGAATGTGCAGGTCATTATCTTTTTCGTGGGATATCCAGTACGAAATGAATGAGAATTTCTCCAAAAGGCCATTTTGATAGCTGAAATCTTCCGGTGCATATACCTCGATTAATTGCAGTTCCATAGTTATCCCTCAATATCCCCTTGTGACTGTACCCATTATTCTAACCGTATTTTTTCGTTATCATTCTTCAAGTGGAAAGGATGTGGATTCATAAATAATCTCAGAAAAACTCTAGGATAGGCTTTCTGAGATTATTTTAGTTCCCCTTTATTCTAGGGGGGTAATAGGATTTTAGCGTATTCTATAACTGCAATTGGCGAGGAAGCCAGCAATTATTGAGCCACCAAAGTTCTCCGAATAAATTCCCCATCAATGATTAGCGCTGGAAAAATCTTTGAAATAAAGAAACCTTCATTGTTAGGATCGCTATGGCATGACACCCACACCTGTTAAAAACAATGAAATTGAAAATGGCTATGGAATCTGTCCCTGGTTGTATAAAGAACCGGAAACAAGCCCCATAGCCATTTCATTCATCGCTTGTTTGGATTTCCTGTTTATCCTTTCTCAAAGCTTTATAAAAAGAGAATACCATTAGCAGCATGATAAATGAGAAAGGGAACGCTGCTGAAATTAATGCATTCTGTAAGGCTTGGAGACCTCCAGTATATAAAAGTACAGCAGCAATGGCTGATTGAGCAATCCCCCATGCGAACTTGACCATTTTTGGCGGGTTTAGCGAACCGTTTGTCGTTTGCATCCCCAATACAAAGGTGGCTGAATCGGCTGATGTGATAAAAAAAGTTCCGATCAGCATGATAGCTAGAATGGATAAGATTACACTGAAAGGGAACTGATCAAATACCCCGAACAACGCTTGTTCATCAGGAAGGCTAGCAATTTCTGCCCCCTCATTCTGTACCTGAATGCCTGTTACTCCGAATGTAGTCATCCACAAAAAACTGACGACAGAAGGGACGATAAGAACCCCTGACAGGAACTCCCGTATGCTGCGCCCTTTTGATATGCGCGCAATGAAGATTCCAACAAAAGGGGCCCAGGCGATCCACCAAGCCCAGAAGAAGACAGTCCAATCCAAAACCCATTGTTGTTCTTCCGAATTATTTGGAGATATGCGTAAACTCTCAGAGGGAAGACGTTGAATATACGTACCAAGAGTATCGGTAAATGAATTTAGAATGTAAAGGGTTGGGCCTATGAACAACATTGCAAAGAACAGGATAGCAGCTAGTGCCATGTTGGCATTACTTAAGTATTTAATTCCCTTACTTAGTCCTGTGTAAGCAGAAATCATAAATAACGCGGTCACCACTAGGATAATTATGAGTTGAACCCAAAATTGATTTTCGATCCCAAACAGGTACGTGAAACCGCCATTGATTTGGGTTGCGCCAAACCCGAGGGTAGTAGCCACTCCGACAATGGTTGCAAATACCGCCACGACATCAATAGTCTTTCCCCATGGACCGATCATTTTATTACCAAAAAGCGGTTCGAGTGTAGCACTGATTAATCCCGGTTTTCCATGGCGGAATTTAAAGTAAGCGAGAACTAAAGCGACAATGGCATAGATGGCCCATGCGTGAACCCCGTAATGGAAAAAGGTAATACGCAATGAATCCTCAAGTGCTGCCCTTGTCCCTGGCTCAGCGACTGGAGGGGTTTCAATATAGTGGGATACTGGAGAAGCAACACCGTAAAAAACAAGCCCAATCCCCATACCTGCACTAAACAGCATGGCAAACCATGTGGGATAGCGGAAATCAGGCTTATCGTCTGGCTTCCCTAGTTTAATTTTTCCATACGGACTGAAGATCATATATAAACAAAAAAGGACAAACAGTGAAACGATTAATAAATAATACCAGCCAAAGTTAATGGATATGTAACTCTGAATTGTACTTGACATGCTTTCGAAGCTTTTAGGAGCTAAAGAGCCCCAAAGGGAAGCAACTAATGTGATAGCCAACGTAATCCAAAAAACCGAAGTGACCTTTTTCATTTCTATCCCCTTTCTGAATCCTCCCCTAAAAGGTGGAATTCTTTGGTTCGTTTGCGGGTACCAATGATAGTATTTCTGAAATAAAAGGTTCTATACAGCATAGCGCGAATCATAAATAGCCCCTTTTCTATAAATTGCGCGGCAAGGAAAGGTCGGGGTAAATAGGATAGAACCCGCTTCAATGAACAAAACTAGCAAAAGAGTCCGAAAAGGGAGGAGATGAGCAATGACTGCACCTATGTATGATGTTGTTGTAGTGGGGGGAGGTCCTGGAGGTTTGAGCGCTGCACTTGTACTAGGGCGTTCACGTAGAAAGGTAGTCGTAATTGATGAAGGCAATCCTCGCAATGGTGTAACGCTTAAAACACATGGTTATCTCACAAGAGATGGTATTAAACCACAGGAACTACGGAACATTGCCAAACAGCAATTAACGGAATATAGCAACGTTTCGTGTATCGAGGACGTGGTTGAGAAGGTGGAGCAACGAGATCACATATTTAAGATATGGACTCTAAAAGGGAACATGTTTCTAAGCAGGAGAGTGATTATGGCCACTGGGATGGTAGAAGAACTGCCTGACATACCAGGAATACGAGAGGTCTACGGAAAGTCCGTTTTCCCGTGTCCATACTGCGATGGATGGGAGCGACGGGACGACCCCCTAGCTGTGTTTGGTGGGGAAGCAAATGCAGTGGATTTTACAAAATTAATTTATAATTGGAGTAAAGACCTTATCGTATTTACGAATGGTTTTCCACGCTTTGATGACTGTCAGAAACAAGAACTTATCGACTATAATATTCTTGTTATAGAAACTCCAATAACAAAACTTCAATCAAACAGTGGGAAGTTAGAGAAGGTCATAGTGCAGAGCGGGGAAGTGTTTCAAAGAACAGGTGGATTTCTCGTGAATACGGGAGAAAAACAAGCCTCTCCTATTCCAATGAACCTTGGAATTCAGAAAAATGAGCGGGGTGGATATGAATCGGACGGCCATGGACTGACAAGTGTGAAAGGGCTATATGTTATTGGTGATGCCAAAAATGCCTTCGTTGGGATAGCTGGTGCTGCAGGGGAGGGGTATGAAGCGGGGGTCGTGATTAACCATGAGCTTGTGCTGGAAGATTGGAATAATCAATCAGACAAAAAAGAAAACGAACCCAGATTGTAATCACTGGGTTCGTCGCAGAGACAATGTTACACATATGGATGTTATTCTTCCTTATCGCCCGATCCTTTATGTCTACCTTCCTTTTTACTAAACTTGTTTTTAGCACCTTTGTAAAATTTTCCTGGCGCCTCAGAAGTTTTCCCAATCGCATCATTTGCTTTTCCGGCGGTTCCTTTTAAGATTCTTCCTGAAGAATCAACCGTTTTTCCAACAAGTCCTCCTTCTCCAGAAACAGACTTGATGATCTTCCCTGACGTATCCACAGTATGGCCAAACAAGTCTGTGGCTTCTTGGGAAGTCTTTTTGAAAAGGTTATCGTCTTTCCTGTTATTCCTTTCTTCGCTCATAGAAGTATCTCTCCTTTCCAGCCAAGTCGGCTTCTATAAATACGTATGTACAGCTTTTTGAAACATGACACTTTATCGGTAAATATGCTCGTCCTTGTCATGTGAGGATCTAATTATGAGATATTGACACATCGAGTGTCGGAATGTATAAAATTTTACGGAAAGGATTATAGAATTGTTACTTATTGGTATAGACAACTATATGTTCAGATGATACAGTGTTTGTATGAAGCGTTTTCATACCATTTTTAATATAAAGAGGTGGACTTACAATGTTGAACTTTTTACAGCGAATTGGTAAATCATTAATGTTTCCAATTGCAACCTTGCCAGCGGCTGCGCTTCTCGTGCGCCTTGGTATGGAGGACATGCTTGATATTCCGTTTGTTACGGCAGCGGGTAATGGAATCTTAACCAACCTTTCCATGATCTTTGCAATAGGTATCGCTATGGGATTTGCAAAGGATGGAAACGGAGCGGCTGCCCTTGCAGGTGCAGTTGGGGTTTTAGTCCTTGAAGGCGGTATCGGAGCGATAAATGAAGAGATTAACATGGGGGTATTTTCCGGAATTATCGCCGGTGTTATTGCCGGCATGTTATATAATCGTTTTCATGATGTGAAGTTTCCAGAATTTCTATCGTTCTTTGGGGGAAAAAGATTCGTCCCGATTATAACGTCTTTAGTTATGGTTGCTCTTTCTTTTGTGTTTGGGTATTTATGGGTGTACCCGCAAAATGTACTTGATGCAACGGCGAACTGGATCTTAAATGCTGGTGAACTTGGTGTTGGTGTCTATGGAGTTCTGAACCGCTTATTTATTCCGGTAGGACTTCACCACGTGATGAATACATTAATTTGGTTTGATTTTGGTACTTTTACAACCGAATCAGGAGAAGTCGTTAAAGGTGAAATCAACCGTTTCTTAAATGGAGATCCTGAAGCAGGTCATTTCTTGGCAGGATTTTTCCCTGTTATGATGTTTGGTTTGCCAGCTGCCTGTCTAGCGATGTATGCAGCGGCTAAAAAACACCGTAAAGCAGCTGTCGGCGGAATGTTACTAAGTATTGCTCTAACAGCATTCTTGACAGGTGTGACTGAGCCGATTGAATTTACCTTTATGTTCTTATCACCACTGCTTTACTTGGTCCACGCCTTATTGACAGGTGTATCTATGGTAGCAGCTTATATGCTGGATATACGGCACGGTTTTGGCTTCTCAGCAGGACTGATCGATTATTCGCTAAACTACAGTATTGCCGAGAATCCATTCATGTTAATTATAATAGGGCTGGTTTTAGGTGCTATCTATTTTGTTGTTTTCTACTTCCTGATTATTAAGCTTGATTTGAAAACACCAGGGAGAGAAGATGAAGATGAAGATTTCGTAGAAGAAACACAAGAAGTGGGTCAGCCTGGAGGAGCGTCTAATGATTATGAGGCAAAAGCCTATCAATATCTTGAAGCTCTCGGTGGACCTGAGAATATTAAAACACTGGATTATTGTACAACGAGACTTCGTTTACAAATGTCCGATCGTGACAAAGTGAATGAAACAGCGTTGAAGCGATACGGAGCACGTGGAGTAATGAAAGTCGGGAAGCAGAACTTGCAAGTCATCGTAGGAACAACGGTTGAATTTTTGGCGGATGCGATGAGAAGAAGAATGGAACAAGGCAATGAAGCCCCACCCGAAGCTGTGAATAAGGAAGAATCACGAGCAGAAGCTTCCTATAGCAGCCGTCAGCTCACTGAGACTGATTTTGTTATGCCAAACACAGGTCTCGTTATGCCGCTTGAGGATGTACCGGACGAAGTGTTTGCACAGAAGATGATGGGCCCAGGTTTTGCCATTGACCCTGAAGGTGACACGTTCACTTCACCTATTAACGGAAAGGTTGTTCAAGTGTTTCCAACCAAACATGCGATTGGTTTAGAGACTGAAGGCGGATTGGAAATTCTTATTCACATTGGTCTTGATACAGTACAGCTTAAAGGTGAAGGTTTTGAAACGCTTGTTGAAGCCGATCAACCAATCAAGCAAGGGGATCCGCTTATACGTGTAGATCTTGATTTAGTGAAAGGGAAAGCTCCCTCCGTTGTTACTCCAGTCATTTTTACGAATTTAGAAAATGAAACAGTCCATCTTCTGAAACAGGGGAGACAGCAAAAAGGTGAAACGGGGATTATTACAGTTCACTAATATCAGGGAGAAGCTTATTCGCTTCTCCCTGAACTACTGACAAAGGAGTGGAACGATGTCCGAAACTATTGAATTTACAAATATAATGATTATAACGGAAACCAAATCCATTGAATCTGGTTGTTTACAGGTGAAAAATGGAAAGATCATTGCTATATCCGATCACCCCATTGGAGGAGCTGATTCAGTTATTGATGGGAAAGGCGAAAGCTGGACGCTCGTTCCAGGTTTTATTGATGTCCATATCCATGGGGCGGATGGGTATGATGTGATGGACGCAAGTAACGAGGCGCTTGCAGGCATGGCGGATCGTTTACCTGAAGAAGGCACAACGAGTTTTTTGGCCACAACGATGACACAATCAAAACAAAATATCTCCCGTGCAGTAAGAACAGTCGGGGAATATATGAAACAACAAAAAGCGGCAGGGCAAGCTGAAATTCTTGGTGTTCACTTAGAGGGACCATTTATTTCACAAGAAAAAGCGGGTGCCCAGCCATTAGAACACATTGTTCCCTCTTCTATTGAGCAGTTTGCACAATGGCATGAAGAGAGTGGCGATAACATCAGGCTTGTAACATTAGCTCCTGAATCCCAAGGCGGGATAGATTTGATTAAATATTTAAGTGCGAAAGGAATTGTTGCGTCCATTGGGCACAGCCAAGCTACCTTTGACCAAGTAACCGAGGCTGTACAAGCAGGAGCAAGGCATGTCACTCATTTGTACAATCAAATGAGCGGATTGCATCATCGTGAACCAGGGATCGTTGGCGCAGCTTTTTTAAATGAAAAATTAATGGTGGAAATGATTGTTGATCACGTTCACGCACGACCAGAAGCGGTGCAACTTGCCTATCACCATACTAAGGCTGATCGAACGATTTTGATTACAGATGCGATGAGAGCGAAGTGTCTCCCCGAGGGTACGTATGATCTTGGCGGGCAGAATGTGAACGTGGAAGGAAATGAAGCTCGTTTACCTGATGGTACATTAGCAGGGAGTATTTTGACATTGGAACAGGCTGTATCCAATATGAAGCAAAATAATGACATAAGCATGGAAGAACTGGTCCGTATGACTTCAACGAACGCCGCCAACCAATTAGGGATCGGGCACCGAAAAGGAATCATTGCTGAAGGAAAAGATGCCGATTTAGTTATATTAGATGAAAATCTTAGTGTAGTGATGACAGTCTGCCGTGGGGTAGTAACACATGATCACAGGAGGGATACAACATGAAGGTCATCGTAACGAAAGATTATAATGACTTAAGTAAGAAAGCTTGTGAATATATTGAAAGTCAAGTGAACAGAAAGCCGGATTCTGTACTTGGTTTAGCAACAGGAGGGACGCCCCTCGGTACGTATAGGGAATTAATTGAAGGGTATAGAAGCAGGTCTGTTAATTATCATCAAGCCTACTCGCTTAATTTGGATGAATATGTTGGATTGGACAAATCGCATCCTCAAAGCTATCATTTCTTTATGAGTAACCATTTATTCGATTCGATTAATATCGATCCTGATCATACGTTTATTCCTAATGGTAAAACGAATGATCTTGTGCATGAGTGTGAGCGCTATGAACGGTTAATTGAAGAAATAGGACCGCCTGATTTACAGTTGCTTGGGATCGGTCAAAATGGACATATCGGCTTTAATGAACCCGGTACTCCTTTTGGTCGTGAAACACACCTCATAGATTTAGCTGAATCAACAAGAAAAGCTAATGCCAGGTTTTTTCCTTCGATTGATGATGTCCCTAAACAAGCGATCACGATGGGGATCAAGTCCATTTTAAAAAGTAAGAAGATCGTACTGTTAGCTTCAGGAGAAGAAAAGGCTGAAGCCATAAAGTGCTTGCTGGAAGATGAACCGAATGAGGGGTTTCCGGCTTCTGCATTAAAAGATCATGATGATGTGACGTTAATTGTTGATGAACAAGCTTATAAGGATGCTTGAGCTTTGAGAGGAGACATTTTTTATGATAGATAAACAGTCACCACTCCCGATTTATTATCAAATTGAAGAAGATATTAAACAGCGAATAGCCGATGATGAATATCGTCCAGGAGACATGATTTCATCTGAACGAGAGCTGTCTGAAACCTATGAAGTGAGCCGAATGACAGTGAGACAAGCAATTACAAATATGGTGAACGAAGGTGTTTTGTTTAGGGAAAAAGGGAGAGGGACGTTTGTTGCAGATAAAAAAATTGAACAGCCTCTCCAAGGGATGACAAGCTTCACTGAAGATATGAAGTCAAGAGGGATGGACGCGAGCAGCAAATTGTTGATTTTTGAACAGATAACGGCTCCCTTTGATATTGCCCGCAAATTACAAATTGATGAACAAGCAGATGTATATAAAATACAAAGGATTCGCTATGCTGATCAGAAACCGATGGCGGTTGAAACGACCTTTATTCCCGTTGCTATGCTTCCCGGGCTAAGTGAACGTGTTGTTCAAGGGTCGCTCTATGATTATATTGAAAAGACGAAGAAACTGCAGATTGGGAAGGCGAGTCAAATGATTGAAGCAACAACTGCTGATCAGAATCAGTCTTCCTTGCTAGAAGTACCTCCTTTGTCTGCCATTTTGTATATTGAACGAAACAGTTTCTTAACAGATGGAACACCTTTTGAAGTTGTTAAATCATCCTATCGAGCCGACCGTTACAAATTTATTAGTGATATTTATCGTGCTTAAGGAGAGGATTTCGTGGACTATTTATCGAAGGTGGCTGAACAACTCAAGAGCCTCCAAGCATCGACAAGTGGACAGCTTACGTCTATTGGCGGGTTGATTGCTGAACAGCTTAGACAAGGAGGGATTATCCACCTGTTTGGTTGTGGACATTCCAGCTTGCTTGCCCAGGAGCCTTTCTACAGGGCTGGTGGGCTGGTGCCTGTTCGACCGATCACAATTGAGCCTCTTATGCTTCATCAAGGGGCTGTTCAGTCAAGTATAAAGGAGAAAACAGTTGATTTCGTAAATGACTATTTGCTTGAAGAGGATATCCGGGAAGGTGATGTATTGATTGTTATATCGACTTCAGGTCGTAATCCTGCCCCTATTGATGTTGCTTTATTTGGTCAAAAAAAAGGGGCTTACGTGATCGGCTTGATGTCAAAAAAGTATGCCTCGTCACAACCATCCAGACATCCTTCAGGGAAGAGATTAGAGCAAGTAGTTGATGTGGTTATCGATACTCAAGTGTCTGTTGGGGATTCAATGATAGAAAAAGAGGGCATTGCTCAGGCATTTGCACCTGCTTCATCTGTGATTGGGACAGCCCTCATTCAGGCTTTATTTGCAAAAACCATTGTATGCTTCAAAGAGTTAGGGGAAGCCCCGCCGATTTTCTTGAGTGGTAACATAGACGGTGTCGAACAGCACAACCAATCACTCGTTGAAAAATACAAAGACAGGATTAAATTCTAACACTAATTTCCTTTTTATGTATGATCTGAGGTGGATTTTACTTCCAGCTCAGGTCATACATAAATTTCCAAAAGCCACCCCCAGGTCTATGCATAGACCTGGGGGTGGCTTTTGTTAGAATTTGATTTCTCTAGCAGCAGTTTTGATATACTCTCTTGGTGTACAATGATTAAATTTTTTAAAGGCGCGATTAAAAGTACTGAGGGATTGATAGCCGATGTCAAAAGCTGTTTGCGTAATGCTTTGACCACTTAACAAATATACTTTAGCTTTTTCTAATCGAACCAAGTGTAAGTAATCAATGGGGGATTGCCCAGTTTCCTTCGAGAAGCAGCGATGAAGGTGGTATTTGCTAACATTTAATCCTAAAGCCATTTGTTCAAGAGTGAGTGGTTTATCGTAATAGGCTTGAATGTAATCCAGTACTCCTTTCACCATCTCTCCCTGAATGTTTGGTATAGCCTTCTCCCTCCAGCGTTCTGAATGATTTCCGGAGGTGTAATCAAGAAAAGTATGAGCAAACTGCTCTTCTAAATTAATGGCGGCTGTGACACCATCTTGAGCAGCTATTTGATACATCTTTTTAACTTCTTGTAGCAATCCACTTGAAGTAGGCTGCTTTGTATAAAAGGCGATATCATCAATGATAAGACCAGTTTCTCTCTCATAAGCCCTTCGCAAAATCTCCTCACTGACACTAATTAATAGAATTTCCTTTCGAAGGTTGGTGGCCTCATGCTGGTGAGAATCTAATGGCGGAACTAATAACCCCTCATGTCCAGCAAGCAACAGAGGTTTCTCGTTGTGATGTGTTAAAAGATCCCCGTTGAGAGGAACGCTTAACTGAAAGTGATCGTGTGTATGTACTTCGTCTGCCTCTCCATTCTGTAAGTCAAAATGAATAAACCCCGTATGGACCAAATCAAGTCTCATTTCCATGTTCGTCACCACCTTAGCAAGATTCGCCTATAAAAGGAGCAAGAATTGAAAAGTATATCCGGCCCCAATTTATTATGATCAATCTATTCTAAAAAATGGGGGAGTCGTTCATGCCATGCTTCGTTACTTGAAAAATGTTCAACCCATTGTTTGGATTCAAACAGTTGGTCATGCCATTATAGCATTAATATCGGTGATTCTGCTGCCATTTTTAACGTTACATATGTATAACGAATTTGATGGTAATCTCGTTCTTACTACACTAATTATTGGTGTGCAGCCACTGAGTGAGATTCTGCTTACAGTTACACTCGGGAAATGGGCAGATTCGCTGGGGAGGCGTCCTATTATTCTCACTTCACTCAGCTTGCAATTCATTGCCGTTGCGGGTTTTGCATTTGCAGAAACAGTATGGATGTTTGCTGTCCTTGGTGTACTAAACGCCTTCGGACGATTCATTTATATTCCGGTGTCACGAGCACAAATTGCAGATTTGGTTCATTTGGAAAAACAAGCTGAAACGTTTGCGATATTAGGAATGGCCGAGAGCTTGGGTTCCTTATTGGCCCCGGCTCTTGGGGCGTTGTTCTTCCAAGTATCGAGGAGCTACTTGTTCCTGTTTGCGGCGGGGCTCTTGTTTCTATACTTATTGCTATGTATAAAATATCTTCCAGAGTCAAATGGTGAGGGTAGACAACGGACCCTAGATACAGAGACTATTGATTTTGATGAAAAAAGGAACAGTCTTCTATTAATGTTGATGATGGGAAGTGCTCTGCCGATCAGTTTTTTTCATTCACAAATGGAAACCAATTGGCCGATCTACTTAGAAGCATATTTTGTCAACTACCTTATGATCTTTGCCTTGCTTGAAACAGTGGGGCGTGTGGTTTATCTGTTTCTGGAAGTGGTGGTCGTAAATCGAACAAGCAAATTTAGGATCGAGAAAGTAGTCGTTTCAGGCTATATCTTATATGCCATGGCCGCACTCATTTTCGGATTAGCACACCACATTATTGCGCTGGTTGTAGCACAGATCCTTTTATGTCTAGCATCAATGATTAGCTTAAACCACTTACAAGGAACGATTAGCAAACTGGCTCCGGTTAACGGGAGAGCGAGATATTTTGCGATATTCGGCACTCACTGGGATATTTCACGATCAATTGGACCGTTTATTGGTGGGTGGCTGCTCTCTCAAATGGGAGGTGGCGGGCTATTTTTGACTGTCATGACCTTAATATTAGCAGGAGGATGGAGTCAGTATAGGGCATTACTAAAAATACAATTGTAGGAAAGTTTTGTATAATAGAGGGGTCTTACATATTTTAAAAAGAGCAGGAGGAAGGTTGATGTATTCAAATGCAGTGATGAAAAGAATTCGCTCAGCTTTAGGTAGAGAAGCTTCACCAGCTACAGATAGTTACATTGCATCTTTAACAAAGGTGGAAGCCATGGATTTATATCTTCAAGACTATGGTGAAGAAATTTCCCCGTCTGAAATTAGAAGAGTAATTCTTGAGATATTTAGGATTAATTTAGAGGGATATCTGGTTTAGAAAGAGATAGAATTTCGTTGTATTCTAAAGGCCAATGGATGACTCAACAGCCCACTGATTTATTTGTTGTTTCCACTGGGCCTGAGGATATTGATGTGAAAATATATCCTAGCGAGTATTTTATAAGGAAAACTGGCTTAACAGCAATTCCATACGAGCTTGAGAAAAAGTTAAAGTCGTTAGGATATCAAGAGGATCAGAAACAGAAGGGCGCCCTCTACTATTATAATCCAACTCACACCGCTGTAACTAATTCATTCAAAAAACAAACCATGGGCGCCATAGCAGAAACCGTCCAGAAAAACTATCACAATCTATAACTCCCATTTCATGGATGACCTGAGGTGGATTTTATTTCCACCTCAGGTCATCCAGATAATCCCAAATTAAACAGCACCTCTCGTTTAGAGGTGCTGTTTAATGGCCGTGGTTGCTTTGGATGTTCCAGAGGAATTGTGCTATCGCTTGGTCTACTTCGGCAAATTCATGTAAACCGGAGTGAGTCGCGGCTTCATTGAAGAAGGTTCTTTCCTGATAATTTACAGGTGGGATAATATGGCTAAGCCCCAGTGCGCTTTGCTTGGAAACGAGACCATCCCATTGTTTGGTGGGAGCAGCTTCTTGATTAATCACGCCTGCAATAGCTAACACACCCACCTTTGGGCTGATTTTTCCCTTATTCTCAATCATGGATGTTAACGCATTAGCATCTACTTTTAAATCGACCGTGGCTGCCCCGGTATTTGTAGCAAAATAAGTTTCTTGCTCAATTCCTAGAAATGGACTGCCGATGGTGACTAGTTTATTCACTGTAGGAAAACTTCCACGTTGGTTATTTAATAAGAAGCTTGTTGAAGCAAGACCTCCCATAGAGTGGCCGACAAGATTAACCTGGTTGATCCCATAGTCCTCTTTTAACGTCCACATTACCTTCTGCAACCAATATGTTTGAGATTTTATACTTGCGCGGTCATTTTCAAAAAGAACTTGAATAAACGGATTCATCGTGTAGGGGATGCTTCCACGAACTTGTACATTGCCCGAGGAAGATACGTGTACGACCATCTGCTTAGTTCCCCAATTGTTTTCTTCAAACCGTTCAAGCAAGGTATTGAATGTACCAGGGCCACCTTTAAATCCGTGGATAAAAACGGTCGGTGTCATCTGGGTGGTATCCTCAGAACGCGTAGGTGTTGAGTTAAGAAAAAAGAGGGAACTACCTAGCAGAAAGAATAAGATGGGGATAAAAATATATTTTTTTTGACGGTAGAAAAAAGGATTGAGCATAACTTGCCTCCTGATTGTGTTCTCTCTTCAGTTTAACATATTTTCATAATTAATATTACATTTACATTACAAATGTTACAAAATTAATATGAACAAAGAATCAGTTCCTTTTAAAGGAACTGATTCTTATTATCTTCTTAATTTCTGTAATAATCGCAGAATTTCGATATATAACCAAACGAGTGTAATCATTAACCCGAAAGCTCCATACCATTCCATGTGCTTAGGAGCCCCTCTATCGACGCCTCTTTCAATAAAATCAAAATCAAGCACAAGGTTTAATGCCGCAATCGCAACGATAATTAAACTAATTCCAATCCCGATCGGGCCACTTGAGTGAAGGTAAGGGACGCTCGCCTGGAAAAATATATTTAAAACAAAATTAACGATGTAGACGAGGAATATACCAAGTGTGGCCGAGATGACCATTAATCTAAAGTTCTTCGTTACCTTGATCACCCTCGTAGCATAAAGAAAGAGCAATGCGCCCATAACAGCAAAGGTGAGTGAAGCTGCCTGAATGACAACGCCTGGATAATTAGCTTCAGCAAAGGAAGAAATACCTCCAATAAAAAAACCCTCAAGTGTCGCATAAATAGGTGCAGTAACGGGGCTGCTTTTGGGATGAAGATCGTGATTAAGGCAAAAATTAACCCTCCGATTGCTCCAATGATCATCATGAGATTGACATTTACCCCTTGTGAAAATTGGTACCATGTGTAAAGTGCTGAGCCTAGTAGGAAAAGAAACAGAAAGAAGGTTTTGGCAACTGTTCCCCCAAGGGACATCGTGGCGCCAGTATTAGATCTTTGAAAAGCCTTATCTTTTAAAACGGGATTTCCACTTCGCATGATGCTGTCACTCCTTTTCTTAATTATATATGTTAGAAGGTGTAGAAAAAAGCAAAAGCAAACATACAGTTTGAATAGTAAATGCGTTTAGACATGTTTATCAATTCATTGGTACAGGAATACTACCTAAGAAGTTCCCAATGGAAAGGAGAATACCATTGAATCAACGAGAGCTTAAGGAAAAAATTTTTGACATAATGAAGCAGCATCGTGTAGGTACACTTGCTACAGTAAAAAATGGCAAACCACATTCAAGATTTATGACTTTTTCAAATGATGACGAATTTACTTTTTACACGCCAACGAATAAAGAAACACACAAAACAGAGGAAATTGAGTCTAATCCTAATGTTCATATCTTGATTGGATATGAAGGAGAGGGGTTTGGTGACGTATACCTCGAAGTGGAAGGTCAAGCAAAAATACGTGATGACCAAAAAATGAAGGATTCGCTATGGAATAATCATATGGAGCGCTGGTTTTCAGGGAAAGATGACCCGGAATATATTGTACTTGAAATTTACCCGGAGAATATTCGGCTAATGAATAGTGATACTGATACGCCAGAAAGATTAGATTTATGAACGTGAAAGAGCTGCCGGCATAAAAGCTGGCAGCTCTTTTAGTTGGAAAATGCCTTTTATCATCATTTGCTGTAGAAACGAGGGTCCTTTGAGCTGCTAACAGTGACGATCGTTAACTTGTCATTATGTTATGGGTCAATAACCCGTCACATAAAAAATTCAGTACACGTAAAATGCTGTATTCTTTCTTAAGCTTATTTAGCAAGTCATGCTACAATAAGCCTGACTTTTATATTAGAGGATGTTCACAAAGTCACCAAATGATAAAAGGGAATTTCTTCGTTACTCGGTTTTTCCGGTCCTCACGTAGGAGAGGCATACGCTGTGGCCCTCAAAACTTTCGCGCCTCGGACTTCTTGTTTCTCATTCGTCACCTTGAACACACACTATTACGTATTTTCTTTTACTTGTATCAATTTCATAATTTAAGCCCCTTCTGCCCCAAGAGATTCAAAACGCAAAAAAGGAAGTACCTCCCCAAATCTAGTCAAGTAGGAAATTTGAAATCATTTTTATTAGGTAAGGGCAGTGATCTGGAAGACTCCATCTCGAGATAGGTTTCCGTTTCCTTGGATAGAGAAGGAGGTCCGGGAAATCACTGAAGTCACTGAAAAACATCTCCTAAATAAAGGGAATTAAAAAAGACAAAAGAAAAAACCTCCAGATTTGGTATAATGGTATCGCCGAACACCACAACACAAAAAGGAGGCTTTTCTTATGCTCACTTCTTTAAGGAGGTAAAGAGTTTTTGTATAGTAGAAGTATCATGCACCGAGGAGAATGATTATGAAATGGGTAGAAAAAACATTTGACCAGTTAACAACGAATGAGTTATATACCCTTTTAGAGCATAGAACGGATGTTTTTGTAGTGGAGCAAAATTGCCCGTACAAAGAGGTAGATGGACGTGACGATGAATGCGTACATATTTGGCTTGAGGATGATGGTGAAATGCTCGCTTATTGCCGGATTCTCCCACCGCAAACCAGTGACGAATACGATGCAATCGGTCGTGTTCTCGTTACGAAGAAGGCACGCGGCAAGGGGTATGCGAGAGATATAATGAATAAAGCAATTGATAAGCTGAAGCAAAGAAGGGACGTTGAGAAGATCTCATTGCACGGACAGGAACATTTACGCTACTTTTATGCATCATTTGGTTTTGAAGAAATATCTGAGGTTTATCTCGAAGATGACATTCCACATGTAGATATGTTGATGAAGTTGTAGTAGTTAGATGATGTTTGACTAGGGTTATTAGGTGGAATAGGTACCCTTGTATAACGATTTACAACATGGAGGGTGCTCACATGAGTCCACAAACATTTACAAAACAATATATTAATGGGGAATGGAAGACTGGTTCCAGTGAAAAAACAGTCGAAAACGTGAACCCTTATACAAATCAAACGATCGCAAGCATCCAGTCTGCCAACGAGCAAGACTTGGATGAAGCTTATAAAGCTGCTGAGGCAGCACAGAAAGATTGGCAAAAGCTTACACCTGGTAAGAAGCAGGCTTACTTTGATGCTCTACTTAAGGCTATGACTAAACGTAAGGATGAAATTGTTGATTGGTTGGTCAAAGAATCTGGAAGTACGCTCATCAAAGCGGAAGTTGAGTTTCAATCAGCGTATGGCATACTACGAGAATCCGCCTCATTCCCAACTCGAATGGAGGGTCAAATTTTGCCATCAAATATACCGGAAAAGGAAAACCGTGTTTATCGTTCTCCTAAGGGAGTGATCGGTGTGATTGGACCATGGAACTTCCCGTTTCATTTAGCGATGAGATCCGTGGCCCCTGCGATTGCAACAGGCAATGCGGTTGTCGTCAAACCTGCATCAAGTACACCCGCTACGGCAGGCTTGCTTCTTGCTGACCTGTTTGAAGAAGCTGGATTTCCTAAAGGGGTAATCAATGCCGTCGTTGGTCGAGGCTCTGAAATTGGGGATGCATTTGTTGCGCACCCTGTACCAAAGCTTATTTCATTTACCGGTTCTACTGAAGTAGGCAGTCATATCGGAGAACTTGCGGGAAAGCATATCAAAGATACAGCCCTTGAGTTAGGGGGGAATAATGCCATGCTCGTTCTTGAGGATGCCGACGTTGAAAAAGCAGTTCAGGCTGCTGCTTTCGGCAAGTTTTTACACCAGGGTCAAATTTGTATTGCCTTAAACCGTATCGTTGTTCATGAGTCTGTTCATGATCAATTTGTGGAAGCATTGAAGCAGAAAGTCGAGGGATTGCAGTCTGGTGATCCTGCTGAAATACAAACCGTTGTAGGCCCGCTCATTAATCAGGAGGCGTCCGAACGAATCCAAAACGATATAGGTGAGAGCATAGAGCAAGGCGCAACGAAACTTGTTGGTGGAGAGGTGTCAGGTAATCTGATGCAGCCTACCCTGTTAACAAACGTAACGAATGAGATGCCGATTGCTAAAAACGAAATCTTCGGTCCTGTAGCTGCAGTTATTAAAGTTACTAGTGAAGAGGAAGCCATTGAAGTGGCGAATGATTCACCATATGGCTTAGGTGGTTCCGTGTTCACTAAAGATGTCCACCGTGGTGTTGAGGTAGCGAAACAAATCGAAACGGGTATGATTCACGTCAATGATCAATCTGTAAACGATGAAGGTCACGTCGCCTTTGGTGGGGAAAAACAGTCTGGTTTAGGACGCTTTGGGGGAGCCTTTGCGATTGATAAATTTACGACAGTCAAAACGATTGGAGTTATGAATGGTTATCGCGAATTCCCATTCTAATAGAGAATAAACGGGAGTCAGGGCACTATTCGCCCTGACTCTTATTCATTGTCGGAATTGTTTAAAGCGCTGAACGGACTCACGAAGGTCTTCTTCAGAATTGTTTAAACCGATTCGGACATATCCTTCTCCGTAAGCACCGAAGCCTACTCCTGGAGCAACGAATAAGCCAACTTGTTCAAGCAGTGCGTCCGCAAAGGATTGTGATGTATAACCTTCAGGGACCTTTAGCCATACGAAGAAAGAACCTTTACATGGCATAAGTTCCCAGCCTATTTCTTCAAAACCTTCTATTAAAATATTCCTTCTTAATTCATACGTTTCACGCAACTCTTTTACCGACTCTTGGGAGTCAAGCAGAGCTGTGGCCGTAGCTTCTTGAACCGCTCCGAACAAACTTACATAATAATGGTCTTGGATTTTCTCAAGTGCCTCAACCACACTCGGATTACCAACAGCGAAAGCGACACGCCACCCCGCCATATTATACGTTTTTGACATCGTATAGATTTCGATACCGACGTCTTTTGCCCCGGGCACCTGCATAAAGCTGAGCGGTTTTTTATGCTCATCGAATCCAATTGCCCCATAAGCAAAGTCATGGACGACACATATATTATGCTGGTCAGCGAACTCAATTGTTTCTTTGAAGAATTCTTCAGACGCGACAGCACCTGTTGGGTTATTAGGATAATTTAAAAACATCAACTTGGCTTTTTCTAATGTTTCTTTATCTAGTGCGTTATAATCCGGTAAAAAGCTATTTTCCTGGAGAAGTGGCAGGGACTTCATCACTGCATCTGCTATCGCCACCCCGGACCAATAATCAGGATAGCCTGGGTCAGGAACGAGCGCAACATCGTCTGGGTTCAAGAAACATTGACTGAGCTCGACAAGACCGGCTTTGCTCCCGAACATGATCGCCACTTCAGATGAAGGGTCAAGCGTCACGTTATATTCTCGTTTATAAAATTGAGCCGCCGCTTCTTTCAGATAATCGAATCCCTGGAATGGCGAATATTTATGATAGACAGGGTCTTCGGCGGCTTTTTGTAATGATTGAACGATGTGGTCTGGTGTGGGCTGGTCAGGATTGCCTTGGCCAAGATTAATGACATCGTGGCCTTTTTGTTGATATGTATTTAACTTCTTAACGAGTTCAGCAAAAAATTGATCGGGTAGTCTCTTTAGGGTTTCAGATTGAGGGAAGTTTTTCATGTGGTCACACCTTTTTATAATATTTTTTGAAAAATTCTAATAAGTTATCTTAACGCGGGAGTGTTGATTTGTAAAGTGAACTTGAATTTGTTGGACTTGTAGTAGGTATAATAAGAGAAGAAGCTTTGAAGGGACGTGTAAGAATGAAGTTTATCATTATCGGCGGGGATGCTGCCGGCATGAGTGCTGCTATGCAAATGGTTCGAAATAGTAAAGGTAATGAAATTGTTACTCTTGAACGTGGGGAGATTTATTCATATGGCCAATGCGGCTTGCCTTACGTTTTTGGAGGAGAAGTTGATTCGTTTAATGATTTAATTGCACGGACACCCGAGACATTTCGTGACAAATACGGGATTGACGCGCGCTTGCTGCATGAAGTTACAAAAGTGGATTGTGATCACAAGATTGTCTATGGCATTGATCATGGCAGTGGTGAAAAGTTTGAGGAGTCCTATGATCGTTTACTAATTGCTACGGGAGCAGATCCGGTACTCCCTCCATGGGAAGGAAAGAATCTGTCTGGAATTCACCCGTTAAAAACGATTCCCGATGCAAAGGCGATCATGGATGATTTGCAGGAAGATGTGCATCAGGTGTCCATCATCGGCGGTGGCTATATCGGTCTTGAAATGGCAGAAAATTTAGCTGCTATTGGTAAAAAAGTAAGGATGATCGATCGTGGGGATCGTTTAGGTAAAATTTTTGACGAGGACATGAGTGAATTGATTCATAAGGAAGCTGAAAGGCAGGGGGTAGAACTCGTTCTTAATGAATCAGTTGAAGGGTTTAATGGGAAAGACAGGGTAGCAAGTGTCATCACGGACGAGGGAGAGTACGAGACGGACCTTGTTTTAGCTGCTGTTGGTGTCGCTCCGAATACATCATTTCTAAACGGAACGGGAATTTATACGAGTTATAATCAGGCGATCGAGGTCAATGCGTTTATGGAAACGAGTATTATGGATATTTACGCAGCTGGGGATTGTGCCACACAATTTCACCGTGTTAAACAGCGTCCGGACTATGTACCGCTTGGGACCCACGCAAATAAACAAGGGAGAGTTGCTGGGTTAAATATGATTGATAAACGGCGAGTTTTTCGTGGGATCGTAGGTACGTCTATTCTGAAATTTTTTGAGCTGACACTTGCTCGGACAGGTTTGTCATCTCGTGAGGCAGAAGAAGAGCATTTTCCTTACCAAACTGTTTCGATTGAATCGACACATGAGGCGGGATATTACTCAAAAGATAACCCGATGACGTTGAAATTGATATACGATGAGCAGTCACGGCAGTTGCTAGGGGGTCAAATCATCGGACGACAAGGCGTGGATAAACGGATTGATGTGCTGGCCACAGCCATTTATCACAACATGACTGTAGATGAGCTTATTGATCTCGATCTCTCCTATTCTCCTCCTTATAACAGTGTATGGGATCCGATCCAGCAAGCGGCTCGCCGGGCAAAGTGAAACCTTTAATGATGTGTGACCGTATAAAAGGGGACTGAATATTGAAAGGGTGAGTGAGTAATGGGTGAACAAGGATGTATGAAATGCGGCAGTACAGAAGCCGGGACGAAGGATGTATCGATGACAGGCTCAGGTCTATCAAAAATGCTTGATGTACAAAATAACAAGTTTACCGTTGTTTATTGTAAGAATTGTGGTTATTCAGAGTTTTACAATACTCAAGCTTCAAAAGGAAGTAATATTTTTGATTTGTTCTTTGGGTAAATATGAAGTACCTGTTGGCTCTTAGTGCATTTTTTCTGTAAAACCCTCCATACCCATGATGGTACAATAAATGTGATAAAATGAGGGCAATCATGAATACAGGAGGCATCTCTGTTTTGAGTACTGGTTTATGGCAGGAGGCTGAAACGTTTATTCGTCAGTGTTATGTGGAACTTGGTAAGTCGAATGAACAAATAGATGAAAGACTAAGAGAAGTGAAAGAGCTTATAGATCGCACGGGAACCTATCATCATACGTATGAAGAACTTGAATATGGTGCTAAAGTTGCCTGGAGAAACAGCAATCGCTGCATTGGGCGTTTGTTTTGGGAAGGTTTGAAAGTGTTTGACCAGCGTAACATTGAAGATGAAGAGGGGATTCGTAATGCTCTCTTGACCCATATGGACTATGCGACAAATGGAGGTAAAATCCGCTCCACCATCTCAATCTTTAAACCGAAGCGGCAAGACAAGGAGATTCGCATATGGAATCATCAACTCGTTCGATATGCCGGCTATGAGGAAGAGTACGGAATGGTAGGAGATCCAGCTTCCGTTGAATTCACAAAGAAGTGCCAAGAGTTAGGTTGGCGAGGAGAAGGTGGAAGATTTGATGTTCTGCCGCTTGTTATACAAATCGATGGCCGTCAGCCAAAGTGGTTTGATATACCAAAAGAAAAACTGCTCGAGGTTTCGCTTCATCACCCTGATTATGAGTGGTTCGAGGATCTTGGGCTAAAATGGTATGCCGTTCCGTTTATTTCTGATATGTGCCTTGAAATTGGAGGCTTGGATTATACTGCGGCTCCTTTTAATGGATGGTATATGGGTACGGAAATAGGGGCACGTAATTTAGCTGATGAATTTCGTTACAACTTGCTGCCGACAGTTGCTGAGGCGATGGGATTGGATACAAATCGAAACAGCTCCCTTTGGAAAGATCGTGCGCTTGTAGAGCTGAACCAGGCTGTGCTCTATTCTTATAAAGCTGCCAAGGTGAGTATCGTCGATCATCATACCGCTGCCCAGCAGTTTCAACTTTTTCAAAATAAAGAAGTGAAGTGCGGACGGGAAGCGACGGGGGATTGGACATGGTTGATCCCACCGATGTCGCCAGCCGCAACGAACATCTTTCATCAGTCGTTTGAAGATCGGATGGATACACCGAATTACTTTTATCAAGAAAAAGCATTTTGAGTGGAAAGTCCTTTATTTTCTTCAGGACTGCTCACGATTTTGATAACATATCCGCTAAAATCAGAATATGTACGCTTAAGGAGGTCCCCATGGAATATAAAGGCCCGTCAGCATACGATAATGAGCAGTTTTTGGATAACTTTTTAGCAAGGAGAAATCGTGAAGAGAGTCCTAATAATACGATGGAACACCCTGCTTTCATGAAATTTCTTGGCGATGTCAGTCAAAGGAAGATTCTTGATCTCGGATGTGGGGATGCTCAATTTGGTGTAGAGTTATTGGAACAGGGATGTGCTTCATATGAGGGAGTAGAAGGGTCAAGTAAAATGACGGACCAAGCGAGGAGTACGCTTGGTCAACTAAAAGGAAAAGTATTTCACTCGTCCATGGAAGATTGGGATTATCCTCACGATCATTATGATGTGATCATTTCAAGAGTTTCCTTCCATTACATAGAAAAGCTGCAACCTGTTTTTAAGAAAATTCATCAATCTCTTCGTGAAAATGGCAGGTTTGTTTTCAGCGTTCAGCACCCAGTACTAACCTCTTCCCAAGTGAGTGCCGAGCAATCCTCTAAAAAGTTTAATTGGGTAGTCGATAATTATTTTGAATGCGAAAAGCGTGTGGAGCCATGGATTAATGAGAAGGTAGTAAAGTATCATCGAACATTTGAAGAATATTTCAGATTAGTAAAAGGTGCCGGATTTAAGATTGATGATGTGAGTGAGTGTACACCAAGGCGAGACAACTTTAATAGCGAGGAAGAGTATGAGAGACGGAAGCGTATTCCGTTGTTCCTTATCTTTGCTTGCCAAAAATGAAAAAAGCCCGTTGACGGGCTTTTTCTAATTTTGGTGCCAAATTTTTAATAATTGAGTTTCGCCGCGATTTTTAGAAAATAGTCGCGAATCACTTATAAAGGTCTGGCCGCCGATCTTGGAAAATAGGAATTTGATCGCGGATTGCCTCTACTCTTGTAAAGTCAACCTCAACCATCAAGATTTCCTCTTCTTCGCCTGCTTCACCAACAACGGTCCCCCATGGATCCACGACGATCGAATGGCCGCCGAATTCATTGTTAGGGTCAGCTCCAACCCGGTTGCAGGCAATAACAAAGCATTGGTTTTCAATGGCGCGACTGATTAATAAATGGCGCCAATGCGCAACACGTGGTTTTGGCCATTCGGCGACAACAAACAGTCCGCGAGCTCCTTCAAGCATGTGGGTACGGATCCATTCAGGGAAACGAATATCGTAGCAGATCACCCCTGCCACAGGTGTTTCGCCTAACTGAAAGTTCCCTTGCTGATTACCAGACTTCAAATATTTCTCTTCATCCATTAATCGGAACAGGTGAGCTTTTCGATACTTCATACAGCGCTCACCATTTTCGTCATAGACGACAAAGGTATTGTAAAAATCCTCCCCATCCCGTTCGGCAATTGAGCTTGCAATCATAACTTTATGATTCTCGGCTAATTCGGCTAGCAGCTGATGGGTGGGTCCATCGAGTTTTTCTGCAATTTTGTCAAAATGGCTTAAATCATAGCCTGTTGTCCACATCTCTGGAAGAAGAATGACTTCACCGCCTTTTGCTACAGCTTCTTTAATGTGTGCACGGACATTCTTGCGGTTCATAGCAGGATCCCCATAAGCGATGTCCATTTGGATAATTGCTAAATTAGTTGTCATCGTTTCACCTCTTTCCATTAGTTTACCAGAAAATGACCATTGGTTCTTTATTTGTATGAAAAACTGACAGCCATGCTAAAATAAAAGCATGAACTATCAAAGAGAAAGGCGGAGAAGACTATGTTTGAGCTGCTTTTGCCAATGCTTGAACGTTTGGGGATTATTGTAACAGTGGCCTTTATCGTTACTCGATTTCGGTTTTTTCGTGAGCTCATCGATCAAAAGACACTTGATCGCCCTCAGCAATATATGGCGGTCGTGTTCTTCGGGTTGTTTGGGATTATTGGAACATACACAGGAATTACTTATGATATTAGTTCATTTGAGTATAGCAGCTGGGCAATCAATCTCGGTGAGTCGGAAGCGCTTGCTAATTCACGTGTGATCGGGGTGGTTGCTGCCGGTTTGTTTGGCGGCTACCGTATTGGCGTGGGAGCAGGTTTGATTGCCGGCCTCCATCGGATTTCACTTGGCGGGTTTACTGGAATTGCGTGTGGAATCTCAGCAGTGATAGCGGGTTTGATTGCCGGATTTTTTCATAAAAAAGATCAGCCCCTTAAATTGAAGACGGCATTAATGGTTGGGGCGCTGGCTGAGACCGTACAAATGGCAGTTATTCTAATCATTTCAAATCCATTTGCTCGTGCCTGGGATCTTGTGCAGGAGATAGGCTTGCCAATGATTGTGGCGAATGGGGTTGGATCGGCCTTGTTCTTGCTTATTATTCGGAATGTGTTGAATGAAGAAGAAAAAGCAGGTGCGATTCAAGCGCAAAAAGCGCTCAAGTTAGCAGAATCGACGGTTTCCTATTTGCGTAAAGGTCTAACGGTGGAATCAGCACAAAAAGCCTGTCAGATCATTTACGATGAGGTGGGCGTCCGGGCGATTTCAATGACGGATCAAGAGAAAATCCTTGCTCATGTCGGAGAGGCAGATGATCATCACAATTCTGGTGAAGGGATACAGACGCGTGCGACAAAAGATGTCATTCATACAGGAGACCTCATTGTAGCCCGTCATGAGGATATCAATTGTAGCGAGCCAAACTGTCCGTTAGGGGCTGCTGTGATTGCACCGCTTAAAAGGAGGCAGGAGGTCGTCGGGACACTGAAGTTTTATGTACGCTCTGAGAAGGACGTGTCGAATGTACTGCTTGAGCTGATACAGGGCTTGAGCGCCCTGCTAGGTCAGCAGCTCGAAATTGCGGAGGCGGAGAAAGCGCGTGAATTGGCACGTGAAGCTGAAGTGAAAGCACTTCAAGCTCAAGTAAATCCCCACTTTCTGTTTAATTCATTAAATGTCATTGTTTCACTCACCCGAACAGAGCCTGATCGTGCAAGGTCATTGCTGATAGCCTTGTCTAAGTTCTTTAGGCAAAACCTTGGAGCAACTACGAAAACGTGGACATCTCTAAAAGAAGAGCTGCAGCATGTGAAGTCTTACTTAACCATTGAAGAGACACGATTTGTCGATAGGCTTCATGTACAATATGATGTGGATCAGCGTGCGCTAGATATGAAAATTGCCCCGCTAACACTTCAACCATTAGTGGAAAATTGTATTAAGCATGGCATAAAGGACCAGCAAGAAGATTGTGAAATCATTGTACGAATTAAAAGTGTAGAAGAAGGTGTGAAGATTTCCATCATGGATAACGGAACAGGGATTGATCAAGACCGATTGAAGACACTCGGAAACCAAGAGGTAGAGTCTGAGAAAGGAACAGGTCTCGGTTTGTTTAACGTGAATAAACGTCTCGCCTATATGCATGGGGAGCGTTCGACGTTGCGGATTATAAGTGCACCTGGAGAGGGTACTGAAATATCCTTCTTTCTATATGAAAAAGAAGAGGAGGTTTCTGCATGAGTATTCGTGCCGTAGTCGTTGATGATGAACGTTTCAGCCGTGAGGAGCTTATCTTTTTAATAGAACGTTACCCTTCCATTGAGGTTATAGGGGAGGCTGATTCTGGTGAAGTGGCGTTAATGAAGACGATCCAATTGCAGCCGGATGTGTTATTTCTTGACGTCGAAATGCCAAAAATGGATGGAATGGAGGTAGCAAAGTCTGTTCGGGAGTTAAAGAAGGTGCCTGAAATTGTGTTTGCGACCGCCTATTCGGACTTCGCTGTTGAGGCATTTCGTCATAATGCGGTTGATTATTTATTAAAGCCGTTTGATGAAGAGCAGTTATCACACACAATCGAGAGACTGGAGAAGAAATTAATAGGCCAGAAGAGTTATCAAGAGAAAACTTGGATGCCGACAAAATTGGCGGTGGAAGAAGATGGCGATATTCGTTATCTTGATCCTAACGACATTTTATATGTTTACAGGGAAGGAAGGGTGACGAAGGTCGTTGGAAAGGCCAGAAGCTATGAGATAAATTGGGCGCTTAAAGATATAGAGGCAAGACTTACGCCTTTTTCATTTTTTCGGATTCATAAAAGCTATCTCGTTAATCTTAATTACATCGACAGGCTTACCCCGTGGTTCAATGGTGCTTACCACCTGGAGCTGAAGGGGCATGAGGAAAAGCTATCTGTTAGCCGCAACTATGTAAAAAACTTAAGGAACCAATTAGAGCTATAGAGGATATTCAAAAAGTCACTAATAGAAACCGGTCGTACGTTGAGGGCACTGAAAAGTCTGAAAAAGGAGATGGCCCACTCCATTATTGTATAGCCGAGCCTATGACAGCTAAGAACTTTAAGCTACACGTTAAGCATGTACGAGTGATAATGTACACCAATGATTGTGGGAACCTTTAACAAGTGACTTCTTATTACAGGACTCACCTATCACGATCTAATAGGCGGTTCCGTTCGTCTCTTTTTTTAAAAACGGGACTCATTCCTTATAGAAATGAACAAACATCACTTTTTCAGCTGCTTCCGTACGTTGGACCAGTTTTTTTACATGTTAACACTTATTTTCGACATGTTGAACATAAATTAACCTTATGAAAACGTTCTCTTGCTATGATAGTGAAAACGATTACAAATCTAGTGAGGGAGGAACCATCGTGGTTACATTTCTTGTCAGTATTGCACTTTTAATTATAGGCTATTTTACTTATGGTAAATACGTTGAGAAGGTTTTCGGAGTGAACACGGACCGACAGACCCCTGCTTTCACACACAGTGATGGTGTGGATTACCTGCCGATGTCAGAGAAAAAGAATTCCCTTATCCAGTTGTTGAATATTGCTGGTGTAGGCCCGATTTTTGGACCGATCTTAGGGGCTCTATATGGTCCAGTTGCGTTTCTGTGGATTGTGTTCGGAGCTATTTTTGCCGGAGCCGTTCACGATTATTTAACCGGCATGATTTCGATTCGCAATCGAGGTGCTCATTTACCCGAGTTAGCTGGTAAATTTCTTGGAAAAGTGATGAAACACGTCGTTAATGCTTTTTCGATTCTTTTACTTGTGTTAGTCGGTACGGTATTTGTAACAGCACC
The DNA here is from genome assembly GCF_022919835.1 of Halobacillus shinanisalinarum. Taxonomy (NCBI): domain Bacteria; kingdom Bacillati; phylum Bacillota; class Bacilli; order Caryophanales; family Bacillaceae; genus Halobacillus; species Halobacillus shinanisalinarum. Next base: position 2,888,116 of record NZ_CP095074.1, read on the forward strand.
TGCAGATTTGCTGTACAGTTTGACTAGCAGTTGGTTGACTCTTCCGATTATTTTAGTTGCTATTTTCGCTTATTATTTACTAGCAACCCTACTGCCCATTGATAAAATTATCGGCAGATTCTATCCGATTTTCGGCGCTCTTTTACTTATTAGTGCTATCGGTGTGGGGGCGGCTTTGGTTTTCACAGGCGCACCGATCCCGGAAATATCGTTAACTAATATGCATCCTGATAACGCGCCGATTTTCCCTTTGTTGTTTTTGACAATTTCATGTGGGGCTTTGTCTGGCTTTCATGCTACACAAACACCGATCATTTCCCGGACAACACAGCGGGAAAAGCAAGGGCGTCGAATTTTTTACGGTATGATGATTACCGAAGGAATTATTGCAATGATTTGGGCGGCGGCAGCGATGAGCCTGTTTAATGGTCCGACTGGGTTGAACGACGTACTTGCAAATGGAGGACCTGCGGCGGTCGTAAGTGAAGTGTCTGTTGCGATGCTTGGAGCTGTTGGTGGTACACTTGCTATTCTTGGCGTTATTGTTTTACCAATTACCTCAGGTGATACAGCGTTCCGTAGTGCACGTATGATTATTGCTGATTATATTAAAGTTTCTCAGAAGAAGGTATTGAGCAGAGTATGGATTGCCCTGCCAATGTTCGTGATCTCTTTTGCCTTAACAAAAATTGACTTTACGTTACTGTGGAGATACTTCTCCTGGGCGAACCAGTCGACAGCCATGATTGCCTTATGGGTCGGAGCCATGTATTTATTCCTAGCACGTAAAAATTACTGGATCGCTGCTATCCCCGCCACGTTTATAACGATGGCAACGTTCACGTATATTCTTAATGCACCCATTGGATTTGGACTAGCATTAAACCTATCTTATGTGATTGCAGCAGTGATTACTGTCATTATCGTAACAGCTTTCTTTGTGGCAGCACGACGTAGACTGATTCAAAACATTCCCCTTGAAGATGATCTGAAGTCAGCTTAATCTAAACGGAATATAACCACCAGGTCTGTGTACCTGGTGGCTTCTTTTTTTAGAAACAGGCATAGACAACTATGGAAAAGGGTATGAGATGATTAGATTGGGAGGGATTCGGATGCCAGCTATTATACGTCAGCCTAAAGAAAAAGATCTCATGCATTTAACCCGTTATGCCATCGAATTTCCCCAACCATCCAACCTGAAAAATAATGAATGGATGAGAGAACGGAAATTTTGGGCAGCAGATCGCCTACTCGACGATGATGATGTGAAAAAACTATTAATTGCTGAGTCCGGGGGCAAAATGGTTGGTTACATATATGGGGTCATTCATGAGCAAAAGGATGGCGAAATTCAGGAAATCTATGTCGATGAGTTTTACCGTCGAGAAGGTATTGGAACATGTTTATACCAGGCACTCGTTGACTGGATGAGCGAAGAGGGGACGGAGGTAGTAAACTTATCTGCTCCAGTTGGGTCTGAAAAAATAGAAAAGTTGATGACATCGTTAGGGTTTAAGCCTGTTGGGAAGGTCTATCAGAAATACTTATGAAAGAAGGTAGTTTTATGAAGGCTATGTTAATCGTGAATCCTTCTTCAGGTAAAGAAGAAGCTGTAGATTACGTAAAACAAATCGAAGCTATTTTGCAAAATAAGGGGTATGAAATAAAGACCGTCCAAACGGAGAAAGAGTTTGATGCGACCAAGTTTTGTCAAAACGCCTGCCAAGAAAAATTTGATCTGATTGTTTCACTTGGCGGAGACGGAACACTAAATGAAACGATTAATGGTTTGGTTGATCAACAGCACCGTCCGAAACTAGGAATTATTCCTCTAGGTACAGTAAATGACTTCGCCAGAGCTTTGCAAATCCCTCTAGATCCAGAAGAAGCGATCAAGGTTTTACAATCAGATCTAACGAAAAAAGTGGACGTGGGTCGCTTCAATGATCAGTACTTTGTTAATATTGTTGCCGTTGGTGCGCTTGCAGAAGCAAGTTATGATGTGACCCCTGAGCAAAAAACGAAATTTGGTACGCTAGCTTATGTCGTGGAGGGGTTGAAAACATTGGCTTCGACCCAAACCTACCCACTTCGGATTGAACACGACGAAAAAGTGTGGGAAGGTGATTCTTTTCTTTTTCTAGCAGCGTTAACCAACTCGACGGCGGGATTTGAAAAGCTCTCTCCGCAAGCCAAAGTAAATGATGGATTGTTGCATTGTTATATAATAGAAAATGTAAACATGATCCGAATGGCCTCGATTGCTTCATCTATGGTAAGAGGGGAATTAAGGAATCAGAAGGACGTAGAGTATTTCACTGCAGGGAAGTTGAACATCGCATCACCAGAAGATCTTGTGACAAATGTTGACGGAGAAGAAGGGGATCGGCTGCCCGTTTCCATTGAAGTAAAACCACAGCATATTGAAGTCATTATAGATTAAACTGGAATGCCGTAGTTTGTGTAAAAGGAAAATTTTTCAGTATGATATTGTTACTTTATCTTGCTTCTTGTAAAATTAAGTTAATCAATTCTACGAGGTGAACGCATGGACTTTAACAATATCCGTTTTATGATCCAAATGCAGGGGATGTCGACATTGAGTGGGGGATCGGCATCTTCGTTCAATCATTCAGTAAGTGATACGGCCTTTCAAAGTATTTTACAGTCAGTTATGTCTGACCAGCCTCCAAGTAGTCTAGTTGTAAATAATAGTTCTAACTTCACAAACTTTAATGCGTTTAGGCAGCAGCCGTTACATATTCAATATCAAACGCCTCCGGTAATTTCTCAAGCCCCGGTTCAAGCTCCTGAAGTAAAAGTGAAAGTGGACAACGAGCCAATTGAAGCACTTATAAAGGAAGCTTCCGAGAAATATGGTGTCAGCGAGAACTTAATTCGTTCCGTCGTTAAGGCAGAATCGAATTTCAACCCCGATGTAGTCAGCCATGCAGGCGCTCAGGGGCTTATGCAGTTAATGCCGGCAACTGCTAGGGGATTGGGTGTCATAGATCCATTTGATCCAAGACAGAATCTTATGGGTGGGACAAAATATTTAAAACAAATGCTCGATCGATACGATGGTAACTCTACACTCGCCCTAGCAGCATACAATGCTGGTCCGGGAAATGTCGATAAATATGGAGGAGTTCCACCGTTTGAGGAAACACAGAACTATGTGAATAAAGTATTAGGCCTTGCCTAAAAAAGCTAACCTTCTACGTGATTTATAGCACGTCAGGGAGGTTCGTTTTATTTAAACAAAAAAGTACGATCACGGATTAGACTTTAGAGGACAACTTACTTGGGAGAAATCTACTTTTAGCTCAAGAAAAATGTACATAGTTTAGGAGGGGTGTTAAATGGAGCATGCTATGAAATTATACGAGAATCCTTTTCGCTTAATGAGAGAAGGGAAGAAACATGTAGAGGTACGTTTGAATGATGAAAAAAGGAGAAAAGTTAAGATTGGCGATGTCATTGAATTTAGGAGCCTTTCAGAAAGTAGCAGCACAATGAGAACGGAGGTCATAAATCTTCAATCATATCCAACGTTTCAAGAGATGTATGAGCACATTCCAAGCGAGGATTTGGGAGTGGAAGCTTTGTCCTTGGAGGAAATGGTGAATAGCACGTATGAAATTTATACCCCAGAACAAGAAAAGCAATGGGGTGCTTTAGCTATATCGATTCAACCTTTGAGATAAATAAATATGTAAACGAAGCGAACCAAGGGGAAGTGACTTGGTTCGCTTTTGTTCGATCTCGGTGTTTCTATATATGCTGACTCATTTGGATGTATCGATCGAATACTTTAGTCATTTCCTTTAAGCGATTGTGCACATCCTCATCAATGAGCTCCCCATTAGTAGAGAAGTGGTTCGTGTGCGTATAAACATAATTAGGTGTCACCAGACAGCGGAAATAGTCAAGAATCGGCTTAAGCTGGCTCTCGATGACTAAATGATGCTGTAATGTACCACCGTTTGCTACAATGGATACAGGTTTATACCGCATAGCCAAAGGTGAAACGGCATCAAAAAGGTTTTTCAATGTTCCGGGAATAGATCCTTGGAAAATGGGCGTGGCAATGACATAAGCATCTGCTTTTTCCATTTCACTTATCAGCTTTTGCATATCTTCATTATATTGATCAAACGGACGACCATCTACGAATTGCATCTCATAATTTTCTAAATTAATGATAGTCGTCTCGTATTTGTTTTCAAGTTGGCTTATATATATTTGGATTTCTTCCAATAACGTTTTTGTTTTCGTTCCAACGATGGTGCCGTTAAGTAATAAGACCTTCATGGCCAGTTTTCTCCCCTTTAATCTTCCAAGTTTGGGCACGTTTTTTAAAAATGTTTTTCAACCATTATGTTAAATCATACGTTTCAAATAAGCAATTGTGACTATAGGTGTAAGGGTGGTTGGTAAGAGGGTATAGTATAATAAATGACTAGCAAGAGGTGCAATTGTAATGAGAAGAATATGGAGAAGAATAAAGTTTTTATTCAATATACGAAAATCGGTACCGTTTTTACTGAGCTTTTTTCGTTCACACGAAGTAGCAAGAAGTAGTAAAGTGACTGCTGTTTTACTTATGATCGGTTACCTCCTATTTCCCTGGGATGTGATCCCTGATTTCCTAGTGATCTTTGGTCTGGTCGATGACGTGGCCGTTTTAACTTTTATTTTACAGCAAATCGTAAAAATGGCACCTTCATCTTTAAAGAAAGAATATGATATGGAGGAATAAAAAGGTTTAAAAGCACAGCTTTTGAGGAACATAAAGGTTGTGTGATCATTATAAATAATCAAGGAGTGGTTGATAGTGAGTAATGTAATGTTTACAGCACATGCTACAGCAAAAGGCGGACGTGAGGGTCACGTTAAATCTGATGATGGTTTAATCGATCTGAATCTCGTACAACCAGGTAGCGGCAATGAACAAGGATCTAACCCTGAACAATTATTTGCAGCTGGATATTCTGCTTGCTTTGATGGTGCTCTTAACTTAGTTGCAAGTAAGAAAAAGAAGGACATCGATTCTGAGATAACTGCAGATGTCAGTTTACTAAAAGATGAGTCAGATGGCGGCTTTAAGGTAGGAGTCGTTCTGAACGTGAGTGTTAAAGGGGTTTCCCAGGAGGAAGCAGAAGGACTTGTAGAGGAAGCACATCAAGTTTGCCCTTATTCAAAAGCGACACGTGGAAACATTGATGTAGAGCTAAATGCTAAAGCTGTATAATTAAATGTTAAATGAATCCAGGATTTTTCTGGGATTCTGAAAAAATAACGATTTTTAAAAGAAGCTAATCACCTAGTGATTAGCTTCTTTTCTATAGCCTTTAAACGATCGGGTTGTCCTTTTTCAAAAGATAAAAAGGAAGTCGTTATACTTTTCTTGATGCTATAATCGTGCTACTTTCAACTTAGCGTATCTAGTGTGGATAGAAAGGTGCCAAAGGTTTGATAATAAATTATAAAGTAATAGTATGTGGTTGAAAGTGAGGACGATTTTATGGAAATAACCGATCAGGCCCGTGATCTGCTTGACCAGCTACTCGAGGATGAAGAGGCAAGTTGTTTGCGTTTGTTCTTTGCAGGCTTTGGCTGTGGTGAACCTGATATTGGGATGACGTTAGCTGAACCTGAAGCGGATGATGAGCTTCATCATATTAATTCGATACCTGTGGCTATCGATCAAAAGATTATTCATTTAACAGAGAAACTGACTATTGAAGGAAAACAAACGATGGAAGGGCCTAAATTTCAAATGCTCGGGCTCCCTGAAAAGGACTGTTAGTAGAAGCTACTGCTTGGACAGTAGCTTTAATTTTGTGTGTGGGACCAGCGGTTTGTGAAAAGATCATGCTGTTATGGATTCTATATCAAGGATTCTTCCCAAAAGCTCAGGGGATTCTGCCCTAAATGTTGATGATTCTGTCCATCGCCATAAAAATTCTTCTGAAAACCCCGGAGATTCTTCCCTACCCCAAAAGTCGAGATTTGAGATAGTGAGCATATTAAACAGGAAAGGGTGATGTGAATGTTATATAATCCATATCCCTCCACAAGACTGACAACTTACGGGACTAAGGGAATGGTCGCCACCTCACAACCTCTCGCTGCACAGGCCGGACTTGATATTTTGAAAAAAGGAGGCAATGCGGTAGATGCTGCCATCGCCACGGCTGCCTGCTTAACTGTTGTTGAGCCCACATCCAACGGAATTGGCGGCGATGCTTTTGCCTTAGTTTGGATGAAGGATCATTTGTATGGATTGAATGCAAGTGGTCCAGCGCCTCAATCGATTTCTATTAATGCTGTGAAGGAAAAAGGCTATAAATCCATGCCGACGCACGGTTTTATCCCTGTTACTGTTCCTGGAGCACCAGCGGCATGGGCAGAGCTCTCCGATAAATTTGGAAAACTTGATTTTAAAGAGTTGCTTGCCCCTGCTATTGCTCACGCGGAGGAGGGGTATGCGTTAACTCCCATTCTCGCAAAGTACTGGGAAAAGGCATACAATCAATATAAAGAGAAGCTGACCGATGAGCTATTTTCGAATTGGTTTGAGACATTTGCGCCAAATGGCCGAGCCCCTAAAGTTGGGGAGATTTGGTCTTCTTCTGATCACGCTAAAACATTAAGAGAACTCGCCGAAACGAAGTCGGAATCCCTCTATAATGGTCATTTAGCTGATCAAATAGATAGTTACTCAAGAAAGCATGGAGGGTTTTTGCGAAAACAAGATTTGCAACGATACAAATCCAAGTGGGTGGAACCCATTTCGGTAAATTACCGGGGCTACGACGTGTGGGAGGCCCCACCAAACGGGCAAGGACTTGTTGCATTAATGGGCTTAAATATGACGAAGCGTTTCCAGTTTGAATCAACATTGAATATGGAGGACTATCATAGGCAGATTGAGGCATTGAAGCTTGCATACAGTGATGGTCATAAGCATATAGCTGAAAAAGGAAATATGAAATATTCCGTCGATGATCTTCTATCCGATAACTATGGGGAAAAGCGTGCAAATCAAATCGGTGATGAAGCGGTCCTTCCGAAAGCGAGTGAACCTTCCAGTGGTGGGACGGTGTATCTTGCTACGGGGGACGCTGAAGGAAACATGGTATCGTTTATTCAAAGTAATTATGAAGGGTTTGGGTCAGGTCTGGTTGTACCTGGAACTGGAATTGCTTTGCAAAACCGTGGCCATAACTTTTCGATGAATCCAAAGCATGTGAACGCACTTGAAGGTGGTAAACGGAGCTTTCATACCATCATTCCAGGCTTTTTAACAAAAGATAGTAAACCCGTGGGACCATTTGGAGTCATGGGTGGATTTATGCAGCCACAAGGCCATATGCAAGTGGTCAGTCATTTGATCGATTGTCAGTTAAATCCACAAATGGTCCTAGATGCTCCCAGATGGCAGTGGACAAAAGAAAAGGAAGTTCTTATTGAGCCTGACTTTCCTAACCACATTGCTCAAGGATTAGAGAGAAAAGGACATCATATTCGCGTGGAGCTGGATACAGGCCGCTTCGGACGTGGGCAAATTATCTTAAGAAATAATGAAACAGGTGTCCTGGCTGGCGGTACGGAATCACGTACGGATGGAACGATTGCTGTTTGGTAAAGGAATGAGAGCATGAAAACACAATGGCATTTATTCGTCGCCTTTTTCCGAGTAGGGATGCTTGGTTACGGGGGAGGCCCAGCTTCCATCCCGCTCGTTCATAAAGAGGTTGTTGGAAAATATCAATGGATGGATGATTCGGACTTTGGTGATTTATTGGCGCTTGCAAATACGCTGCCTGGGCCGATTGCTACGAAAATGGCAGGTTATATCGGTTATCGGGTAAGTGGCTGGATCGGTCTCATTAATGCGGTGATGGCTGTGATGATCCCCACCATCTTCTTAATGATTGTTTTATTAGGATCCTTAACATCAGTTCAAGGGGGCGGCTGGGTAGAAGGTATGACGAATGCTGTCATGCCTGTTGTTGGTGTAATGATGGCTGTGTTAACATGGCAATTTTTCAATAAAGCTAGAAAAGGAATGGGCTGGGTACAGACGATTCTATTCACTGTAGTTGCCCTTATTTTATTGGAACTGTTACATGTACACCCTGGTATTATTATTGCGGCTTTATTAGCTGCGGCTATCCTTCGCAAGGAGCCGAAGGATGAAGACGAGAAGGGTGCTGTGAAAGGAGGGGATGAAGGATGATCTTATATTGGAAAATCTTCGTCGCCTTCTTTATTCCAGGTGTGTTAGGCTATGGCGGTGGGCCCGCTTCGATTCCGTTAGTAGAAAATGAAGTCGTGGGCCGCTATGGGTGGATGAACGTCCAGCAGTTTAGTGAAGTGTTAGCTTTGGCAAATTCCTTACCAGGTCCAATTGCCACGAAATTAGCTGGTTATATTGGGTATGAACAGGGTGGAATCCTTGGAGCGGCCATTGGTGTATTCGCTACAGTTGCTCCTTCCTTAATCATTATGGTCTTTTTACTTGGTCTGTTATATAAATATAAGGATTCGCCCAAAGTACAGCGCATGACATTATATGTCCGCCCGGCCATAGCTATTTTACTTGGACTGATAGCTTACCGATTCTTTGCAGAGTCACAAGCGCAAATTGGTTGGATTCAAATGCTGTTGATTGCAGGAAGCAGCTACTTGCTAATTGAGCGGATGAAGGTCCACCCCGCCTTTGTGATTCTTATCTCACTAGTTTACGGTGGTTTGTTTTTAGGATAGGATGAAAAGAGCCTTGATCTATTGTGAGCAAGGCTCTATTTTTATTATGATGAGAGGTTTGACAACATGATGGCACCAGGGCACCAAGTCGTCGGCTTTACATGTGGAGTAGTAGCGATGACACTTTTACCCAAACTAGCTTTTCTGCCACAAACACCGTTACAAACGATTTTGTTCTTCGCTTTTGTTTTATTTGGGGCGCTGCTTCCTGATATCGATACACCACGTTCAACGCTCGGAAAAAAGTTTTGGAGAATACTAATGCTCATTCTGTTAGCGGTGTTCCTCTTGTATTTATTTTCACCTGGGTTTTTCGATGTGTATCGTGATGAGTTGAAAATCTTTGTTATATTCATGCTCCCTCTTCTCATTATGGTTCGTAGTCACAGGAAAATGACACACTCCTTTTTATTTGTTTTGCTATTAGGATTATATAGTTACTTAATTGATTACTTTTTTACTGTACCGTCCTATTATTTTCTCGGTATAATGATAGGAACATTATCTCACCTGTTGGGAGACGTGGTTACATGTAAAGGAATCCCCCTATTGTACCCCCTTACAAAAAAGCATTTTCGATTTTTCCTGACCTTTAAAACTGGGTCACAAATCGAGAAAATTATTGTTTTCGCTTTGAGCATCTGGAACATTTGGTTTCTTATGACCCAATTTTTCTAAACTTCCATCGCTAGAAGGATTAGAAAAGCCAGTTATAGTGTATATACTAAGCATAATGAATTTTGGAAGGGGTACTAACATCATGTTGATTACAGGAGTGACTAGTCATGTCGGTAAAGAACTTGCATACTGGTTATTGAGAAATAATATTTCTTTTCGAGCAGTATCGAGAACCCCCTCTATAATAGAGCACCAATTTAGGGGGAGGCTGTGGAGTGTAAACAGCTTGATTTTAACGATCCTGCTACGTATGATAATGCCTTCCGCGGTATGAAAAGTATGTTTCTACGACGTCCAGCAAAGGTTTCCCAGGTAAGTGATATGAAACGACTGTTATTAGCTGCTAAGCAGGCAGGTGTGAAGAAGATCGTTTATTTGTCCCTCTTAGGGTCTGAGAAGATGCCATTTCTTCCAGATCGGAAAATTGAGAAGCTGATTATGAACATGGGGTTTGAGTTTACATTTCTCCGTTCTAGTTTTTTTATGCAAAATTTACTCACTCAACATTTAGAAGACATACGCGATCATCATCAAATTTATGTTCCTGCTGGAAATGGGAAGTTAAGCTTTATTGATGCTCGTGACGTAGCTGAAATAGCCTTTCTATCCCTGATCCATACAGGGTTCCAAAATAACTCCTTTAAGCTGACGGGAAGCCAGTCGCTAACGTACTATGAAGTGGCTAAAATTCTTTCGGAAGAACTTGACTTCAACGTTAATTATATAAATCCAACAAAACATGAGTTTTTGAAACGATGTAAACAGCGTGGTCTCTCTGATGCTCATACTTCATTATTGGCAAACACCTATACAGCTGCAAAGAATGGTTTCTTTAAACGTATGAGATTGGACTCAAGGCGAATATTGCAACGTGATCCAAGGTGCCTGTGGGAGTTTGTACGAGGTTATAAAAGTATATTTAGCTATTAAAAGGAGTGCCTGACTGAACAGGCACTCTTCCTTTTACAATTCTTTCTTTTTAAAGGAGGTTGTTCAAAAAGTCACCAAATGATCAACGGCGAATTTATTCGTTGCTCGATTTTTCCGGTCCTTATGTATGAAAGTGCCCTTTTTGGCTTTTCGTTTGTGATATGTGTTCATTTTTAGGGAATGATAGGATTATGGAAAGGGGTGGAATAGAGTGTTTGATCGCTGTTTACAAGTGAAGGATTTCATGAGGGATTATAATGGAAAGTGGATGGTGGCAGGTGGTTGGGCAATTGACTTACATATAGGGGAAGAGACACGTGAGCATGAGGATATTGAGGTGGCCGTTTTTCGTGATGAACAGACAGATTTAGCCTCTTTATTAGCTGATTGGGATATCTATATCGCTCAAGAAGAGCGGAAGAGGGAGTGGGATTTAAACGACCCAATTGAACTTCCGGTTCACGAAATTCATGCATCACGTCAAGATGGTGAGAAGCTGGAAATTTTACTTAATGAGAGAAATAGAGGGAGATGGGTTTATAGGAGAGAACCTAATCTCTCATTTCCATTATCCATGATGAATCTTCAATCCGAACAAGGGATTCCGTATTTAAATCCTGAAATTGTTCTTTTATATAAAGCTAAACACACGAGGGATAAGGACCATGATGATTTCAATTACGTTTTCCCTCATTTGAACGAGCATCAAAAGGAATGGCTGAAGCAGGCACTTATGCATTCCCAACCGACTCATCCTTGGCTTGAAAAGCTTTTATATTAAAGATGATTTACTAAATCAAAGGGGGAGTTTTTTTGAACAGGGAAAGGGCATGGATTCATATACGGGACAGCTTTTGGTTTCTGCCAACGATTTATAGTATCCTATCGATTATTTGTGTATCCCTGGTGACAATGGTCGATTTATGGATCATCCCTAAAGTGAAAGAAAATATACCATCTATCTTATTAATGAACACCAGTGCTGCTCAAACGCTTTACGGCTCATTAATTACTTCGATTCTAACGATGACAACGATTAGCTTTTCGACTATAATGGTTGTCCTGACTACTTACTCGACACAATTTTCTCCACGTACACTGCAGGATTTTATGAAAAGCAGGGTAACTCAGCATGTTCTTGGTGTTTTCTCATTTGGATTTATCTTTGTGATCATAAATTTGCTTCTTATGGGAAGTGAACAGAGTAAAGAACTTATTAGTCCATTCCTAACGGTCATTGTTTCGATTGTGTGTTTGGCTTTTTTCATATTATTTATTCATCATTCTTCAAGGTTCGTTCAAGTTAATAATTTAATCGGTACTATTCGATCAAGTACCTCCAAAGTGATCAAAAAGACATATGAAGCGAAGAATTACTACGAGTTCAGCGATTGGAATGAACAAGTGATCAGAGAACGTAAGAAAAAAAGGAAAAAGATAATTTACGCGAGGGAATCTGGTTATGCACAAACCGTTGGAATTCCATCCTTAATTGAGTGGGCGAGCAAAAGAGATACACTTATTGAAGCTGACTTTTTTGTTGGCAGCTATCTTCAAAAAGGAATGCCAGTCTTTTATTGCTGGAGTGATACGGAGGAAGAGGAAGCGTTAGAAGGCTGTCATGATTATTTGCTGATTGGCAACGAGAGAACAGATCTTCAAGATATTGAATTTTCGTTACAGAAACTGGTTGAAATTGCTGTTAAAGCAATCTCTCCTAGTACCAATGACCCTCATACAGCTGTGAACTGCATTAACCGGATTGGTTCTTTATTAGCTGAACTTGGGGCAGTTTATGAACCCATCCGTTATTTTGCAGATGGAAACAAAGAATTATGCCTTATAATGGAACCAATAGCGTATGAAGAATACCTTTATAAAAGCTTCTATCAAATACGCATATACGGGAGTCAGGACATATCTGTCATGAATGGCGTGCTGGAAGCATTATATAAAGTGGCAGTGGTAAATGATGATACTGTTAAAGGAGACGTCTGGGAGTTTGGAGTGTATATGATGAAAGCTGTTCATACCGAGCAGCTTGATGAGTTAGATTTCAAGCACTTTAAACATCAAGTTGAAAAATTGGCTGATTCATGCAACGAGACGATTTCTTTTCAAAGATAAAACATAAGCCTGTGGGGGGTCTACAGGCTTATTTTCTTTGCAAAGTGAATATAGTGGATATATGCTAATACATATTTGATAAAATAGAAAAAGATGTGACTTTAAGGTATAAAGGGGATCGATGTTATGTGGCATTGGAAAAATATTTACCGTGGTATGATTATGGGGGCAAGTGATGTTGTGCCTGGTGTGAGCGGAGGTACGATCGCTGTTGTTCTCGGGATTTATGACCAGCTTATCGAAGCAATTAATGGCTTTTTCAGTAAAGAGTGGAGAAGGCACCTGAAGTTCTTAATACCCCTTGGCATTGGTATTGGAACATCTATTCTATTATTAGCTAATTTGATTGAGTGGCTGTTTGAACACCACCCTGGGCCAACGAAATACTTTTTCTTAGGTCTTATTATTGGCGTCATTCCTTACTTAACACATAAGGCAGATATGAAAAATAGCTTTAAAAGCAATCACTATGTGCTGTTATTGATAGGAGCTGTGTTGGTAGGGTCTATGGCATTCTTTCAAACTTCAGAGTCAGCAGTTATAACGAACCTCACCTTCGGATCTTATGTGATGCTGTTTTTCTCAGGATGGCTTGCAAGTAGTGCGATGATTGTCCCCGGTATTAGTGGCTCATTCCTTTTATTGATTATCGGGATGTATAGTACAATCATTAATGCGGTGGCTAACTTAAATTTCGGCGTTATATTGGTCGTTGGTTTGGGTATCTTATGCGGGATTATTTTCATGAGTAAACTCATTGAATTTTTCCTGGAGAACTATACATCAGGCACATTTGCTTTAATTATTGGGTTAGTTGTTGGTTCAATCTTTGTTATTTTCCCGGGCATACCTGGAGACCTCGGAACGTGGCTTTTAAGTATAATCACTTTAATAAGTGGGCTGCTGTTTGCCTGGTTCCTTGGTCGCGTTGAATACTCGTGAGCGGATGAAAAGACATAAATAGGTAAATCACGTATGATAAGGTTAGATTTTTATAGAAAAAGGAGAAGTGTTGCATGGAGTCTATTCATACAAACGAAACATTTCAAGGCGTAATTGAGAGTAAGCAGCCTGTGATTGTCAAGTTTCAGGCAGATTGGTGTCCAGATTGTCGTCGAATGGATATGTTTATTGGGGATATCCTTAAGGAATTTAATAACTATAAATGGTATGATGTGAATAGAGATGAACTGCCAGAGATTGCTGATAAATATGAGGTTATGGGGATTCCTAGTCTCTTAATTTTTCAGGAGGGGGAGAGAACAGCTCATTTGCATAGTGCGAATGCAAAAACTCCTGAAGAGGTTGAGGAGTTTTTACAAGCTAGCTTGTAATAGAGCGTTCACATGGTAGTACCCATGTGAACGTTTTTTGTAAGTATAAAAGAAAGCGCTATTATATGAATGAACTATTTGTGGGACATATGCTGATAAGGGGGTATTTGATCTGTCGAAACGATTATTGCTGGTGGGAGCGGGCCATGCTCATATTGATGTAATTCGTTCCATGAAGGAGCAGCCTATCGATGATGTTGAGGTATGCTTAATTTCGCCTTCTGAATACTTCTATTATTCGGGGATGTTCTCAGGCTATACGGAAGGAGTCTATTCTCTTGAAGAGATACGGCTTGATTTAAAGAAATTGACTCAAGATGCGGGCATCCATTTTATTAGGAAGAGAGCTTCACGTGTATATCCGAACTTCAAAAAACTTTTCTGCCGGGGCGGCGCTGTATACCCATTTGATATGATTAGTTTTGACATTGGTTCCAAACATCTCCCAGATCATTTTGGACATACAGTTGCGCGCTCAATTAAGCCTCATGAACAGTTTGTCGAACAGGTGAATGAATTAAGGAAAACGAGTCACCCTCTTATTGTAGGTGGTGGGGCAGGAGGCTGTGAATTGGCACTTTCGCTGCAAGCCTATAAAGCCAGGGAGCAAATAGATGGGCAGGTTCGCTTGGTCAGCTCATCAAACATCCTCGGTTCTCAGCCAAAAAGAATGTCTAAAAAGCTAAAGTCTATTATGCAGGAAAAAAGAGTTCAATTATGGGAGCGGGAAAGAGTAGAAGAAGTGTATGAAGATTATATTGTGACAAGTGCAAACAATAAAATTAGACATACCGGCGTACTTTGGCTTGGCGGGCCGCTTGCAGATCCCCTGTTTGAAACGTCAGGAATTAAAGTGGACGAAAAAGGGTTTCCACTAGTGAAAGCAACATTGCAGTTTGACAATTATGAGTTTATGTTTGGAGTGGGGGACTGTGTCTCATTAAAGACTAACCCGTATTTAGACAAGAGCGGAGTACACGCTGTCAAACAGGCTCCTATTCTTTATGAAAATTTGCGCCGCTTTGCTGCTGCGGAGGAACTTATAACGTATCAGCCCAGAAGCTTGTTCTTTATCTATTATCAACAGGGATGGAGAAGGCTTTACTACTATATGGCCCTGTGGCCGTTCATAGTAAGAGCACATGGCAGCTGAAAAATAAGATTGATCGTGCATTTATGGATAAGTTTAGATAAAGCGTTTGTTCCTCCAACTTGGAACAAACGCTTTATCTATAAGTTAAGCCAATCCCGGACCTTTTTTCTAAATATAAATGTTATCAGAAGAAGGGCTGTAAAAACGCTGATGGCAATAAGAATGAGGCTGCGCTCACCACTCGCTAAACTTGTGCCAACAAGACTATAAGCAAATGTTCCTGGAAGCATCCCGATGATCGTAGCCGGCACAAAAGAACGTAGTTTCACACGGGCCATTCCAGCCAAATAACTTAAAATATCAAATCCAACGACAGGGATTAAACGAAGAATGAAAACATAAAGAAATCCTTTCTCATTCATTCGTTTGTAAATGGTCTGGGCCCACTTGGTTTCTTGGAATTTGATAACAGAAGCACCGAAGAAATGACCGATAAAGTATCCGGTGATCGATGCACCAGTTGCTCCGATGACAATATAGAGCATCCCAGGCCAAAGTCCATATGCGAAAGCTGCAGCCAACGATAAAATCGAGGTAGGGAGGGCGACGATCGGCCCTATCGTATATAATCCCATAAATAGCAGCGGTCCCCACAAACCGAAGGATAGAATATAATCGCGAATTTGCTCTGGTCTTATATCTAAGTACTGTCTAGCAAGCCATGCAATGACTACAAAGGCGATAAGAAAAATAAGCCCCCGTAGGAGTTTCATTTTATTCATAAGGGATTCCCCATTCTTGTCGAAAAGGAGCAAATTCTTTCTAATGGAAGATAAATAGAAAAGGTGTCTCTATGTTCATTTACTGTGAGCGGTAATGTGATTTTTTCATTTATCTCCTCAATGAAAAGGTGTCCCAGTTTCTGACCTTGGGAGTAGGTAGTGTGGAGAAGTTGTGCCTTAAATGCCCTGTGCTGTTTAACTGGTTCCGTAAGCGTTAACGCACTTATAGGTGAATACTGTTCATTGTTTAAGACGAGATGCCCTTTTAAAAATCTGGCTACAAAAGGGTTGGCGGGCTTTTCATGAATCTCATCTGCTGCCGCAAATTGTTGAAAGATGCCTTCATGAAACAGTGCAATGCGATCTCCCATTAACATCGCTTCTTCCAGGTCGTGGGTCACAAAGACCGCTGTGATCTGATGAGTTTTAAGTAAATCTCTAACCCAATAGCGCAGTTCTTCTCTGAGTTGGGCGTCCAAGCTACTGAACGGCTCATCCAACAGTAAGACTTCAGGCTCCGTAGCAATCGCTCGAGCTAACGCCACACGTTGCTGTTGTCCCCCTGATAATTCAGCTGGGAAGTGGCCCCCATATTCGGATAAACTGATTGCCTGTAATAGTTTCTTCGCTTTGTCTCCTGCATTTTTTCCAGCTACTCTGACACCATACGAAATGTTCTCCTCCACTGTCATGTGAGGAAAGAGTAAAGGTTGTTGAAAAACGAGCCCAATGTTTCTGGCATTTGCCTTACGATCTGTTACATCCTTACCATTAAGCAAGACAGCTCCTGAAGTGACAGGCTCCAAACCAGCCAACATCCGAAGTAAAGTCGTTTTTCCACTTCCAGAAGGTCCAACAATGCTAATCAGTTCCCCTTGTTCAAGTTGAAAATTTACATCCTTCACGATCTCGGTTTTACCGAATCGTTTGTGCAGCTGAGTGACATCAATTACATGGGTCATCATCCATTCCTCCAAGGCTTTCTTGTATAGGGCAATAGAAACAATAATAGTTCAACAACGATGTACATAAAGAAGGGGAGTAGTGCGAACCAAATAGAGAATGCCGCCATTAATGAGGCATCTGCTGTATTTAAGAAGGGGAAGAAGATCATTGGCAATGTAAGAATTCTTCCTCCACCTATAATAGCAGTCGACGCATATTGACTTAAACTAATGACAATCGTTAAAAAGGTGACGCTTCGAATGGCTGGCTTAAGCAGCGGCAACTCAATCGTAAGCAGCTGTTTGAAAGAAGTTGCACCCAGGATAGACGCCTGCTCTAACATGCCGTGACCGAGCTGATTATAGGTATTGTGAAAAATTTTAATACTATAGGGAACTGTAGGAACTAGGTGGATTAGAACAACCCCCATCCATGTATCAGCAAGGCCAATCCGGATCATAAATAAATGAAGTCCCATAGCTACAGCCAAAACAGGGACTAATATTGGCGCTAGGAATAAGGCTTCGAGAAAGGAACGTCCAGTAAAAGAATACAAGGCTAATCCCTTGCCGCTCAAAAGTCCGATCAATAGATTAAAAAGCAATACACAAACACCGATCACTAGCGACCAAAGGGTGGCTTCGGCTATATTTGGGTCAGAAAATAATACCTGATAGCTCTGTAGATTGAATGTTAAGCCTTCCCCTGATTGATAGCGCCAAACCTCACTAAAACTTTGTAGAATTAGAAAGAGGACAGGCCCTATGAACAAAAAGAATAAGAGCAGATAAAACTTGAACTTCATAGATCTCATCATAAACGCCCCCTCATGGCACGCATGCGCCGGCGGTTCATGTAAAAGTATCCAGCTAAAGTGAGTGTTAAAATGACTATGCTTACAAATACCATGGAAGCGAAGGCAAGTGGTCGCTCTTCCAAAATTCCTCCATAAAACCATTGGTAACTTAGCACAGAAATCATTTCCGGAAACGTTGTACCTAAAAGTGCTGGAACTTCATAGGCGGTTAGAGTAAAAGAAAATAAAATTAAAAAGGTTTCGATTAATACAGGCTGAATATGTGGCCATTCGACCGTCCTAAATTGCTCCCAGCTTCTCCCGCCAAGGGTTTTGACTAGATCATAGTAGCTTGTCGGGATCGATGAATAAATAGGCAGGAGCATCAAAATAACAAAAGGAATCTCTTTCCATACGTACGTAATAATGATTCCGAGGCCATAAGGGTCACGCGTGAGAACTGGGAATTGCCCTGTCCCATCTATCCAACCAACAACAAGAAAAATTTGCGCAATCAATCCCGTTTCTGCAAGGAGGAGAATGACTAAGTATCCCCAAACAAAATGAGGGAATAGCATAGGCAGCCATACAGATAAACGGGGGGTGGTTTTATCTAGATAGGTGTGGAAGAGTCGCGTTATGATTAATCCGATAATGATCGCGATTACGGTTGCGACTAGTGACGTTCGTACACTAAAAGCGATGGATGAGAGAAACCGCTCCGATTGGAATAATTGTACATAATAGGTGAATGTGAGTCCTTGGTTCCCGTTAATGCTGCTTCTTACCGCTGCAAACATCCCGTATAAAGGCAAAATTAGAAAAACGAGTGCAGGAGCGAGCAGAAACCACAATTTACTCTTGGACGACTTCATTAAACCACTGTTCTTCCATCCACTCGACATAAGCAGCCTCTGATTCTGGCAGGAAACTCTCTTCTAGTTTTTGCTGGCTAATTACACTATCCCCTCGATCTACCGCCTTAAACTTCTTCCTCATTTCCTCAGACAGCTTTTCTAAACTGATCGGAGTGTTTTCACCCCAATAATTCGGCTTGTATTTGGCCAACTGTGCTTCTGGTGAGAGTAAGTAGTTAATCGTCGTAAGTGCACCTTTCACATTTGGACTGTTAAAAGGAATCGATAGAAAATGGGTGTTACCAATCGATCCGGGTTCCATAACGAACGATTTCGTTGTCTCAGGGAATACCCCTTGCTCAATTAGTGATTCTGCTCGTGCTTCATTGTAACCCATCGTCATCCACACTTCCCCCTGACTGTATAGTTTATCGAGTTCCGTTAATGAGTTAGGATAATGTTCCCCAGAACGCCATAAGTCGGGTTCAATGTTATTTAAATATCCCCACATTTTATTGGCGGTTCCTGAAATCGCTTCTTCATCTAAGGGTTCATTATAAATATCAGAAGGCTGATCAGCTTTCGCATAAAGAACATGTCTTAAAAAGGCATTCCCTGTAAAGTCTGTTGCATTCGGATATGTAAACTTCCCAGGATGAGACTTTATCCATTCCTGTAATTGTGCAAAAGAAGCTGGTGGTTCATCTATTTTGGACTCGTCATAGTGAAAAACAAACTGCACTTTCCCCCATGGAGCTTCCATTCCCTCGACGGGCGTGCCGAAGTCAGTTGTAAGTGCAGGATCATCTGTTTGATAGTACTTATTAAAATTTGGAAGTTTATCAGTAAAAGATCCAGCTAGTAAATTATTTTTTTTGGCATTTTTAAAGTTTTCACCATTGATCCATATGATATCAATGGTCCCGTCCTGTTTGTTTGCTTTCTTTTCCGTCTGAAGCTTTTGCAAAATTTTCACCGTATCCATTGGCACCCGTTCAAGTGTAATGTTGTACTTTTCTTTTAAATGAGGGATGGCCCACTCATCAAGGTATTGGTTGATTCCTTCATCACCGCCCCACATATACAATCGAACGGTCGTCCCGTCAGCCGCTTCTTCAATTTCAGACCATGGTTGGCTAGTGATTTCATCAAAACTGTTTGACGACTGCTCGTTAGTATTCCCACAGCCAATAAGCAGGAAAATGGAAACAAATAAAAGAAAGTAAAAACGTTTCATATTATACCCCCGTAACTATTCCTAGTTTACTATAACCTAAAATAAAACTCTATAATCTATCATACAAACAATTAGACCTGCTGGGAAATGTTAAAGTGCGTGTTCAAAAAGTTGCCAAATTCGCCGTTTATCATTTGGGGACTTTTTGAACAACCTCTTAAAGAAGCATAACGCAAGAAGAATTAGGGAATCTTGTAGGAATAGAATGGAAGGGGGGATATAACATGCTTGACCAGCAATTTTCTAAGCCAAGGGGATGGATAGGGAAGGGTGTTGGCCTTTTCATGGCCAAAGAAAACGAAGAGCTTAATAGGTGGACACAATCTTTCTTATCGATTGATGAACAGGAGAGTGTGTTAGAAATCGGTTTTGGACCGGGCACCGCCTTAGCGGGAATCGCTAAAAAACACCCGACCGTAAACCTCTATGGAATTGATGCTTCTGAGGCTATGCTGACCATGGCATTGAAGCGACTAAATAAAGTTCGCGGTCTCCAACAAATCTGCTTAATTCATGGAGAGGCAAGCATGATTCAGAATGTGCAAAAAAGGTTTGATAAGGTTTATTCCATTAATAATATAACCTATTGGAATAACCCTGTATACACACTAAGGCATATTCGCTCACAAATGAATACTAGTGGGAAAATCGCTCTTACGCTTTGTCCGCATGAGGATGGAGCTACTGACTCAACGACAGAAGTGCTTGGAGGTCAGCTGAAGTCCATCCTCCATGGTGCAGGCTTCAGTCAAATTGAAATTTTCATTAAGCCAACAAAGCCCAATAATACGGTGTGCGCAGTAGCAATAAATTAATAAAGCCGCGCGTGATAGCTTTCATTCAAAGAAGCTTGAACTCTTTCCTCATCATGTACGTCTAGTTTGGCGTGATCGGCCATCATTTTTGCAGGAGAAGGGAGTGAGGTTGTGTCGATCCACTCTTCCGAACGCCAGAGCTTGGATCGTTTAAAGGCCTTGGCACAATGGATGAAGCATTCATTAACATGCACAACAATGCCAACCTTTGGAACGTGTCCTTGAGCCTCCAATTTACGTAGCAGGTCTCCATCCTTAATAATGGTCGCTTCTCCGTTGATCCGCAACGTTTCTTCTATGCCTGGAATGAGAAAAAGCAGACCGATATGTGGGTTTTCCAATATGTTTCTCATCGAATCTGCCCGTTTGTTCCCCAGTCTTTCAGGGAGGAGTAAATGTTTATCATCAAGAACATATGTGAATCCAGGAGCATCGCCTCTTGGTGAACTGTCACACTCTCCTTTAGTGTTAGACGTACTGACGATGGCAAAAGGGGAGTGGGCTAAAAATTGCTTGGATAAAGCGTCGATGTACTTAATGACTTTATTGTCGGCTATTTTACCAGGAGTTCCTTGTAAAGAGTGGAGTTCTTCAACGGTGCGAACAGGACTATGATATGGTTTCATCGTGTTTTCCTCCTAAAGGGCTAGAATGTGGTAGGCTAATATATAAACGAATGACAGAGGGGAATTGTTTTATGATTAAATCACTAAAAAAAGAGCAAAAGGAATACCTCAAAGCTAGAATTAGAGAGTATTTTGAACTTGAGCAAGGTGAAGAAATGGGAGATTTAGCTGCTGATCAATTCCTGCACTTCATGATACAAGAAATGGGGCCTTTTTTGTATAATGAGGGGATAAATGATGCAAGACAAATGGTGGAGCAGAAGGTAATGAATCTTGACGAAGATTTACTTTCGCTTGAACGGCCAGCTGGGCGGCCCACCGATCTTAAGGGATAGTAAGGGGGTGTAAAGGTGAAAAAGGGGTTAGCTAATTAATAACTCTCCCCATTGTTTTAAGTGGCTATCCTGCGTTTCAGCTAAAGACTGGATATTGTTTTCCTTTTTTGATAGGTAGACAACATAACTCCTCCTACTATAAATAAGGATCCAATTATTTCTATACCTGTGATGGGCTTGTATAATAATAGTAACCCCATAATCATAGCAACAAAAGGCTCTAAATTAGATAATATCGAAGCCTTTGATGCATCAACGTGCCTAATGTTGTTATTCCAAATTAATGTAGCTATTCCATGTACAACAACGGCAGTCCCAGCCAGAAAGGCCCAATCAGCAAGGTCGGAGCTTATTCGTAACGGTGTGTCTAGTGTAAAGGCAAATGGAAGAGACACAATGAACCCCACGATATTCGAATACAAGGTAATTGTGAGAGGATCTACCCTTTTTGAGAGCCCTCTCGTCATAATAATCATAATGGCGAATGTGATCATCGTGACAATAATCCATAGAAGCCCCTTTTCAACATGCAAAGAGGATAAATTGCCTTTTGTTACAACAAAATAAATACCGATGATGGCAACTATAGACCCTATCAACATACGAACTGTAAACTTTTCTTTTAGAAATATGGCTGCTAGAAAGCCAGTTAAGATAGGGGTCGTCGCTAAAATTAATGCGGATGTGGTTGGATCAGCTGTTTGTAATCCTTCAAAAAAAGACCATTGATTGATAAAGACTCCAATAACCCCGAGGAAGAAAATCGTAAGTGCATCTGCTTTATTCACACGTTTCAAACGCCTTTTGTAAAAGGATATCCCAATTAATAGCAGTACAATAAACAAAAGCCGCAGCATTGTTAACAATGCAGGAGAGAAATCCTGAACTAAAATCTTACCAAAAACAAAGTTACTTCCCCATACAATCACACAAAAAGTTAGCCAACTATAAGCTTTTAACATACTGATCTCCTTTTCTATATCAAAACACCAACTATTTTATTTTAAACTTAGCCGATTGTTCCGTACAACATTTTATTGTTTAGTTGTGTCAAGTCCACTAAACGTCCTGTTTCGAACCGTAAATTTCCAATTTGTATGGTGGATTTCGTTATCTTGCTTTTACATTCGGAAGGCAACCGCGTACATGGTCAACTATTTAGGGTATGCTATTCGTAGAGGTTGTCACATGAAATCGACTTAAAAACCATAAGTAACCATTGATTATTGGAAAGCACCAATGATCCCTCCTAGTCAAACGAGAGGAGTGGCTTAGCCATGAACCATACGAAAAGTGACAATATTTACTGGTCGCGTTTGAATATGGAAAAATTAAAATTTTTCTATAGCGGCAACGTCAAAAGGCATTAACCGGCTACCGGAGCGGCTTGGAATTGAAGAAATATCTATTGTGGGCTAGAGAAGGAGAAAAGCATTGATGACGGAATGGTTCACCAACGAATCAAGTAAAGAGACAAAGGTGTAGGCACCTTTGTCTCTTTTAGAGTTAGTACTTTTACTTATACATATACTCTCGGCTCCAAGGAATGGAGTCATTTGGCCCTTTTGTGAAAATGAATTGGCCAAGGTCAACATTTCCAGTTTGGAATGATGCCGAACAGGAATTTAAATATAATCTCCACATTCTAATGAAACGCTCATCTTTTGTTTTTCGAACTTCCTCTAAGACATTCTCAAAATTATCAGCCCATTTTTCAAGTGTCTTAGCATAATGTCTCCGCAAACTTTCCATATCAATTAAGTAGAGCTTGTTGTCTGTAATGTGATTAACTAGCTCACTGACAGCAGGAATATAACCCCCGGGAAGATATGCTTCTCAATCCAAGAGTTGGTTCCACCTTCAATGGGGGAGGTAATCGAGTGGAGAACCGATAACCCGCCATCTACGAGTAATTCATTTACCTTTTGAAAATATTCCGGTAAATGATCCTGGCCGACATGCTCAATCATTCCCACACTGACAATACGTTCAAGCTGCTGCTTTTTTAAATCTCTGTAGTCCATTAAATGCACATCTACGGAATTTTCCAATCCGTCCTCTCTAATCCGTTCTTTCACCCGTTCAAATTGTTCCTCAGATAGAGTGACACCTGTTGCTTGCACTCCATAGCCTTTGGCCGCAGTGAGGATTAACTGCCCCCACCCGCATCCGATGTCTAATAACCTTTGCCCTTCTTGGAGGTTTAGCTTTTTTAGAATATGTGCCACTTTATTTTGCTGCGCCGTTTTAAGGGAATCACTTGCTGTCTTAAAATATCCGCAAGAATAGGTTATCGTTTCATCTAACCACAGCTTGTAAAAATCATTACCAATATCATAGTGAAACGTAGCATTTTCTTTGCTGCGTTTTTTTGTGTTTGAGAGCTTATCTAGAAACTGGGCATAGACCTTGCTATTGCCGAGGAAGCCTTTCTGACTTCGGTACATGGAGGTTACGATTTCTTTAAGATCACCTTCAACTTCAATCGTTCCGTCCATAAACGCTTCACCAAAAGCAATGGACGGGTCCTGCATGAGTTCCCCTTTTGGAATCACATCATGAAAGATGAGTGTGAAGTCTGGTTCCCCGTCCCCATATTTGACCGTTTCACCATCCCAAAAGGTGATCTCGATCGGATTCGAGAAGGTTTTTTTCAGTAACGTTTTATAAAACAGTTTATCAATCATTCAAAACACCTCGAAAAAATTATATAAGTGAGTGTTCAAAAAGTTGCCAAATTAGAAGGTCGACTAAGGTCGCCACGACACGCGAGCAACGTTTTAGTAGAAGTTCCACTGTTGCTTCATGATACGTGAGTAGCGAGGCAACTTCAGAGAATGTCCTTCTCCGCTGCCTTGCACCGAAAAATGTACTTCTTTGAATAGGCTCGTAGACGCAGGTGCACACGCTCCTCAACGAAGAGATTCGCCTCTTATCATTGTGACTTTTTGAACAACTTCTATAAAGCTTATTTGTAAATTGGATATGTGGTAAGGATGCACTCAATTAAATTAGCTAACTTTATATAGGATTCCCATAACTTTGGATAATAGAACCATTTTTATAGAGTTTTTCAATCCGGCGTTCGCCCGTATTGCTTAAACCTGAGGAGGGATCCTAAAATTATCGACTATATTGAAACAACCTCGATAGAAGAGGATTATGAAAAGATAGACGCAGCTGAATTACAGCTGACCGAAGCCATGTTATCTGCTTCCGAACTGGGGATCTATAAACGTGGGGAATGTTTGGAAGCCTAACGGGATTGGCGATCTATTTGCTAGGTCTTGCTGCAGGAGTAAGAATAAATAGAGAAGTGTATGGTGGTTTGTGAGGAGAGACCTGCAAACGATGCAGATTCTTATGTACTTAAATAGATTTACTACGTTCCCCTACCGCAGAATTTTAAATTTACGAGTTGATGAAAAGAGAGCCGGGGGTTATTAAGTCTTTGGCTCTAGTTTTTTAAAAAATAATTGGTGGATGGATCATGAAATATGAATATCTCAAAGGGATAAATAGTGCTTTGTTGAAGTATATACTGTGATGACGTGAATGGAGATAAAGTAGTGAAGAGGAAATGAGCTGTTTGAATGTAACCGTGTTTTTAGTTATGTTTTGTGCGGTATAATTTGGCCCTGAATTGGTTATTGGGATACAGGAAAAAACTATCGTTTACAAAGGGCAGTTCTTAAAGCCGAAAAGTGAAGGAGGTGGAGTTACATAAAGAACAAAGAGTATCCATTAGTCATCACAAAAGTAACTAAACCATTTAAGGAAGAAGCTAAAAATCTCATATTGGATGGGTTATTAGAACGTTTTGGTTGGATCGACCCGTCTCTTAACCCTGACTTAGATCATATAGAAAGACTTTATTGTCAAAATGGAAATGTGTTTTTGGCAGGTTTTATAAATAACGAGTTAGTTTGTACTGGTGCTTTGACCAGAAAAAACAGCAAAATTGGCCGGGTTCAACGAATGTCCGTTAAAAGAGAATGCAGAAGAAAAGGGTTAGGGAAGAGGATGCTAAAAGAACTTGAGTCTTTTGCTAAAGAAATGGGTTACGTTGGACTAATATTAGAAACAAATAATGACTGGATAAGCGCAATAAAGTTATATACTACAAATGGTTACCAAATCTACAATAATGATGGTGCATGTAGTCATTTTCACAAAACATTAAAATCAGAAAGAGGGTTATGATGAAAACGACAGATTACTCGAAAGTAGCTGATGTCTATGACAACAATTCGTTTAGATTTGATGAGGTTCAAATGGACACATACCTAGCAGATTTTCTCCAAAATTACCAGAGACAATCTTACAGTGTCATGGATTTAGCTTGTGGTACAGGCATATATCTCAATGATCAAACGTTATACTTTGAGTCGCATCCTATCCATTGGCATGGACTCGATGCTTCGAAAGAAATGCTTAGCAAAGCTGAAGAAAAACTAGAAGGGGTCACCCTGGTTCGAGGTTTAGCAGAAGATCTTCCTTATGGATCGGAAGCATTTGATTTCATCTCAAATAACTATGCATTTCACCATTTTACCAAGAAAGGACAAGTGATAGATGAACTCTATCGAGTATTAAAGAAAAATGGAATCTACAAACTACATAACATAAACATTCACGACATGGAAAACTGGTGGGTTTATCATTATTTTCCTGCAGCTTTTGAAGAGGATTTAGACAGGTTTTGGCAAAAGGAAGTTATCTTTAATGAACTTACTAGCCGAGGATTTACCGTGCGTATTGAGAGTAGCTTCCAGATGGAGAACATTAAAGTAGCTGATTACTTGGATCATGCAGAAAACCGAGACATTTCTGTACTTACTCTTATAAGTGATGAGGATTATTATGATGGCTTAACTAAAATGAAATATGATGTAGAAATGGATCCAGACAAAGCTATAGTTAACGATTTTTCCGAGCTCGTCTGTATAGCTAAGAAAGATTGACAGGGTGGGGAAGTTCTATGGATTTAATGAGGTATTTGCGTATCTAACTCGTTTTATGCACGATTTAATGACATATAAGCGTATTTTTCATAATGCGTATTAGCTTGTTAATCCTTGGAAGACCGAGTCCCAAACGAATCGCCGACAAGCCCACTTTCGGTCAAAGAAGGCCGGCACTGATTCCCTTACCTTCCTCTTAGGGTACTTGCAGCTAATGAGAAGCCGACCTCATAGTAATAGACCGAATCAATGGTTTTTTAATGACTCCACTCCACCAAAGTGACCTTTTGTCCGTAAGTTTAAGAAGTGTAATCCTCCCAAAAGGAAAGATCGATTGGTTGCGAAAGAGGTCTTTACTTCAGGTGATAAAAGTATTGACTTTTATTTTCGTGACCACTAGAATTCATTAGGTATTTCTACTATGTCCTGATCGAGGTGTGATACCAATGAATCAATTATATAGACTTGCTGTACTGTTTGTATTTTCCATTGTCTTAGGATTTGCCTTTAATATGTTCCTGCTCCCTCATGAAGTATTAACGGGTGGGATAACAGGTCTTGCTATGGTTTTTGGGCTGCTCTCTCCAATAAACTCTGGTATTTGGCTTGTCATTTTAAATATTCCTATTTTGATTATCGGCTGGATGAAACTAGGGAAGGAATTTATAGGGAACAGTATATTTTCCGTAGTCATCACCTCTATTTCGATGCAGTATATTCCAGTACTTAAGGTAACCGATGACGTGTTGCTATCAGCGGTATTTGGAGGGGTCATTGCGGGTATATCTATTGGCTTTATTATACGATTTTATGGGTCAACTGGAGGGTTTGATGTCATTGGACTTGTCCTTACTCAAAAACGTGATATCCCTCTGGGTGGATTAATTTTCGGTTTAAATAGTGTCGTTGTGTTTATATCAGGATTTATCTTTTCTTGGGATCTAGCACTATACACAATGGCCTCGATCTACATTACCGGAATTATTATCGACCGTGTTCATACCCGTCATATAAAATTAAGTCTTATGGTGGTATCAGATCGTGGAGATGAGATTAAAGGTGAGCTTATTAAAAATTTAATACGCGGTATTACTGTAATGGATGGGCAAGGTGCCTATTCTAATACTGAACGTAAGGTACTCTACACCGTTATCTCCCGTTATGAACTAGCTATAGTCAAGTCGCTTATTACAAGTGTTGACCCAAAAGCGTTTGTCAGCATCAGTGAAACTGTTGAAGTAGTAGGGAACTTTAGGAGATAATACTTTCAAGGGGGAGTGATTTTTTTGTAACTAAAGAAGCTTGTTCAAATGAAATCACGAAGACGTTAGGGTTTTGCATGTTTTCAGAACCTGTTTCAACGTGAGCCATTCACCATATAGCAAGAAGAGTTGATGAGAATGTGTTCAGTTCTACGAAAGAGAGTTATTGATTTTTACACAAATTTTACACATTTATTGAATTTTTCAAACCGGCTTTGTATAGGAAGCCTTTATGACAGTGTATAGTTATATGATTAAGGTTATCATAATGTCTTGTTCTATATAAGTGGTGTGTATATAGAACGTGATTATATGTTAAAATAACTAATACTATCATTAAGAAAGGGGAATGACATTGATTAAAAAATGGTTATTACTTTTATCCCTTGTCGTAACTGCATCTCTAATAGCTGCATGTGGTAATGCGGATGAGTCAGCTGAAGGCAATAATGAAAAGCAAGAAGCGCAGAAGGAAGAGTCTGCTAAAGATAAAAAAGGCGAGGAGGGTGCCGGGCAGACAAAAATGCCTGAGCCTGACTTAGAAGGTGTTCCTGAAGTTGTTGCAAAAGTAAATGGAGAAGAAATTCCAAAGGAAAAATTTAAAACTAGCTATGAAGGACAATTTCAGCGAATGGCTATGCAATCACAGATGTCAGGGCAAAAGGTTGACCAGGATAAATTAAAAAAGCAGGTTGCAGAGGGTCTAGTTAGTCAAGAACTCCTCATACAGGAGGCAGACAACCGTGGCCTTAAAGCTTCACAAAAGGCCATCGATGAAACACTGAATGGATTAGTAAAACAAAATGGCCTTAAATCGAAAGAGGAGTTTATGTCTGCTTTGAAGAAACAAGGCATGAATGAAGAAGAAGTAATGAGCCAACTTAAAACTCAGGTAAAAGTAGATCAGCTAATTGCTGCTGAGGCTGGTGACGTTGAGCCAACGGACAAAGAGCTAAAAGCTGCTTATGATCAGATCAAAAAACAGCAAGAGCAAATGGGTGGAGGAGCAGAGATCCCATCCTTTGATGAAATGAAACCAAAACTTGAAACACAGGTGAAGAGCCAAAAAGAAGCAAAAGCGGCTCAAACTCTCGTTGAGAAACTTCGTAAAGATGCGGACGTCACTGTCAACTTATAATTGAAATGATTATCAATATTCAATCAGCTGGAGAAGCTTTTGAATAACTAAAGGCCAATTCCCTTTATAGATAAAGGGAATTGGCCTTTTTGATCAACGAGATCCTGTCCTCTTCTTTTTAAAAATGGAAACTCTCACTAGCCACAGATTCACGAAGCTGGAAGGCATCTGCTATCAGTTCATAAGATTTCATCCGTTCCTCAAAAGGAGAAACAATCGTGTTAATAATGACTTCATCTACCTGATAGTAATTTGCCAGACTCTCTACTTCACTTTTGACCTTTTCAATCGAGCCGACGACCATACGGCTGCGATTTTCACGAATCCGTTGTTCTTCAAACATGGTATATGGATAGCTAAACGCTTCTTCAGGCGTTGGGAAGTGATGACGGATTCCGCCTTGCTCAATTTTTAAAAGGGCAAGATCCAAACTGGCTGCCAAGTATTCAGCTTGTTCATCGGACTCTGCACAAACGACGAATATGGAGACGTTCCCCTGAGGCGTCTGCTGCTGAAGGGATGGTTGAAAATTATTCGTATAGCGATCCATTGCGCGAGCGCCGCCATACCCATTAATAAAATGTGCAAAGGAGTAGGAAACCCCAATATCCGCTGCAACTCTTGCACTTGTTCCGCTTGAACCAAGCATCCAGACGGGTGGCGCGGTATCACCTTGTGGGGAGGCGAAGATACCCATATCTTGAGGGTCTTTGCCATGCAGATAGGCGATTAATTCCTCGACCTGAGCAGGGTATCCCTCTATACTCGGGATCTCCCCTCGGTTTAATGCCAAGTTGACGTTTGGCATGCCGCCGGGTGCACGTCCAACACCTAAGTCAATCCGATTAGGGTACAGTGTTTCAAGTACTCGAAAGGATTCAGCTACTTTATAAGAGCTGTAATGTGGCAGAAGAACACCACCTGTGCCAATGCGTATTCGCTCTGTATGTGCGGCTAAATGGGTTGTCAATATTTCAGGTGAAGACCCTGCCAAGCTATTTGTACTATGATGTTCTGCTACCCAAAATCTATGAAAGCCGAGCTGGTCAGCCCATTTGGCGAGCGCCGTCGTTTGTTGTAATGCATCATGAGGACTCATTCCTGTTAATACAGGGGATTGGTCCAATACACTTAATTTCATGTTCCCTTACCCCTTTTAGAATAGTAGTATTATTATCCCATGTGAAAAGGTAGAAGGCAAAAATTAATAATTTGAAATTGTAAAATCTACCAAAAGGGGAGTGTCCGTTGTATTAGGTCCCTGCGTTTCTGTGAATATTGTATTCTGCGATTCACATTTTGCGTTTTCAACTTATTTTCACCTATTCATCAGCCCTAATAATCCATAATCTAACATCAGGGAGGGGTCTATATGAAAAAGATCTCGCATCTGTAAGTCACTTAACTTAAGTGGGGTGAAAAAGACAGCCCCTTTACGGAATTCATCCACAGGCTGGTCAGCGAGGTGTTCGTTGTTTTCTAATCCCTCGATCACCTGGACAATTCCATCTTCAGTGATGCCTGTTTTAAGCTGTCTTTCTTCCAGGCGCCCTCGCTCATTCATGATCCAGGCGGCCGTATTCTCATTCGTCATTAACAGGTCATCAAAAGCAGCGACAGTATCAATCGCTTTATCTGTAATGATTTCAACATCGGCGTGATAGCCAGGTTTAATTTCTTCACTTTCACCATCAACAATCACTTCATACGGATAGTCACTAGTACGATTGACATCTATTTTTTCAGGAAAAGGGTGAATGGTCTCAATTGTACCAGGTAACTCAATATTTAAGTCAGGGATGCGGACAAGTGAGTTCATCCCCTGCTCTACAAGTTTTCTGTGATTCTCAGATAACTCCCCGCTCACCATTAAATTGCTTGATGAAAGGGTAAGCAAAGGAGATTTAAGGTTTTCGGATAGATCGGTTACAACACCAGAAAATTCGCTCGTTACCGTGATCGTTTGTCCTGTTTCCTCAAGCTGGCCAAGTTGGTCTTCAATCATAGTAAGCTGGGCCTGCTTTTGCGAAAGTTTTAGTTCTTTTTCAGCGAGTGCTTGCTCTTTCATAAATTCCATTTCGACCGTTGAATCCGTATTCCTCCTCTCCTGTGGTTGAGACTCTCTATCTTGTGAAGAGCGATCCTCTGTTGAAGGTGCTGGTGAAAGGAAAGGGTTATTATCCCCCTCCATTTCAGACCCTTGCGGAAAAGAAGGAAGGCTAGCCGCTTCTGATTCAGGTATTGTGAAGCCTTCCAATTCATTGATGTATGTCTCGATCGAGGTGATCTCCTCTTCTAAACGGGATGCTTCTGACTCAAGCTTATTTACTTGTGTGTTATAATCGACGACTTCATATGTATAAAGCTCATCACCTTCTGAAATTTCATCGCTTTCTTCAACTAAGAACTCTTGAAACGCACCGGTTTGTTGATCAAAGTAAATAGCATTTGTATCGCTTGCAGTAAAAACACCTTTAGTATTGATTGTTTCATAGAGGTCGTATGTAAAGGATTCGGACCATTCATTAATGTAAGATTTCCGTTCCACTTCACTGTCACGATCAAAGGATATTAAACAGGCATTAAGTAGTAGAAAAGCAATGGTGCATAGTCCTATGATTCTAACTTTATAGCGTGTTTTCATCGTCTTCCTCCTCACGTTAAGATGTAAGTAGATGTACGAGATACGTACCGTAATGGGCCAAGGAAGCTGCTCCCGCCCATGTGATTATGTGCCACAGAATGACACCTGTAATAATCCAGCCTCTTTTTGATGTGGAAAGGAAAGATATACATTTGATTTGAAACCAGATGATAAGAATTTGAAAAAGAGAGATTGCACCAAAGAAATAAATCAGCCATTCTATGTTTGTTATGTAGGAAGCAACAACGCCAAACGAGAAAGGCGATACATACCAGTCTAGACCGGCATAAATTATAAGTGGAATCCAAGCGATCCGCTCGATCAGCATTATAAGTAAAACGTTCATTTGAATAATCATTGTTTTTTTGTAGGGCAACTCAAACATGATCCAAAATACTAGAGAAGCGATAAAAATTACCCCGAAGAACAAGAGAAGGCTGTAGCCAATCCTCCCGATAATGAACCATGCCTTATAAAACTCATACTCTGTGCGATTAAATTCAGTCATGTTCATCGATATAGGGTCGGTTCCTAGTCCAAGCCATGCCATCCATATGTATGTAAGAATAGTTAATAGCATTAAAGAGAAGAAAGCTTTCCATAGATTTCGTATTCGCTCGGCCTCTCTTAGTTTAAATAACTGGTCATGAAGTCGTGTGAAGAGTTTAAATACATGGGTCGAATAAATCATCTGCTTCATCCTTTAAGATCTGTCTATTCTCTTCTAAGTTTAACTTAATTTGTCAAAGCGTGCTATATGATTCTATCAATTATTGGAAAAGCGCCGCTCCAAAATGGAGCGGCGCTTTTCATGGAATTTCCTAGTTTGAATGAGCTGGAATATAATCGGAGGTATCTTTCGATTTCTTGAAAAAGAGAGTCCGGTCTCCATATAAAAAGAAGATCGACAGCGAAAAAGCAAGAATATCAGCCAATGGGAAAGCCAGCCAAACTCCTGTCACACCAAAGAAATTAGGGAGGATCAATACGAGCGGAATAAGGAATAGAACTTGACGCGCCATAGAAAGAATAAGGGCGGGTTTAGCCATTCCTAATGCTTGATACAGACCTCCGCTAACGACTTGAACACCAATGAGTATAGACATTGCAAACATGATCCGCATCGCCTGTGAGCCTGATTCAATGACAGCTTGATCCCCTGTAAAGATATGCATGAGAACTTCAGGTAAAGTCATCATGATGATGAAGATAAGGGCGGATATGATTGTGACGACTTTCATGCCGAGCACAACGGTTTCCCTTAATCGGGTGAATTGTTTAGCGCCGTAGTTATAACCAATAATGGGCTGCATGCCTTGGAGGACGCCAATCATAGGCATGATTGTAAACATGGTTAATTTATGCACAATACCAAACACACCTACTTCAAAGTCACCGCCGTATTTGATTAACATAAAGTTAATGGAAATAATCATGGCACTTCCTGCTACTTGACGGACGAATGCTGGCATGCCAATGGTTAGTGTTTCTTTTATGACTAAAAGTTGAGGCCTTAAATCAGGCAGCTTCATTTCTAAAGTTGATTTCCCTGTAAGAAAATAACGTAGGATAACAATACTAACCGAAGCTTGTGAAATAACTGTAGCGATCGATGCACCCTGGACGCCCATGTCTAACCCAAAGATGAAAATTGGATCTAAAATAATATTGAGAACAGCAGGGATAATCATCGTTATCATGGCAAAACGTGAATTCCCCTCCGAACGAATAATGCTGTTTGTCGTAAAAGCGAATGAGAAAAAGATTGACCCGAGCATAATTGGAAAAAGGTAGTCGACAGCGTGTGGTAAGATGTCAGGTGTAGCCCCGAACAAGATTAAGAGCGGTTCCATAAAGGTGAAGGCCCCAACAAGTCCAACGACGCTTACGAGTAGAACCATAAAGATAATATTACCGAACACTTTATTGGCCTCTTCTGGCTTATCCTCACCGAGTCGTCTTGAAATAACCGAGGCACCTCCAATTCCAACCGCTGCTGAAATCGCCATTATAATCATCATGACAGGAAAGGCGATGCTTACACCGGCGACTCCAAGAATTCCGACCCCTCTCGCAATAAATAATGTGTCAACAACATTGTAAAACGCCATGACAAACATACCGATCATGGCTGGAACGGATAAATTGAATAGCAGCTTCGGGATCGGTTGTGTACCTAACCGTTGACTCTGTTCCTTCATAGTTTATGTCCTCCCAGTTGAGATTTTTAAATTCTCTTGTATTTTTTGTAACCAGGAAACAATGACTTGCCGCTCTTCTGAAGTAAAACCTTTACCAATTTCGGCTTCCATCTCTTGAACTAGGTTCCAAACAGTTTTATCCAGCTGAACTCCTTTACTCGTGAGTTTAATCACTTTCGCGCGTTTATCTTCGGTGCAGGCTTGTTTGGTAATGCACTCATTTTTTTGTAGTGATTCAACAACACCGTTCATAGAAGATGCTTTAATGTATAATCTTTTCTGTAATTCAGATTGGCTTTGCTCCCCGTATTTTGCTAAAAAATAGATGACTTTAGCTTGGGAATGGGTAACTCCATATTCACTAAGTTTTTCATTGTATATATTTTGAATAAAATGTGAAATCACATTGATGTTGTATCCTAGCAGTGGTTGTATTTCTCGTTCCATAATTAGTTAGCCTCCTAAACAAAATAATTATAAATCAACGGGTATTAAAGGTAAATGATTTTGTTTGTGGGTTAAGGTACGGCAGTTGCCTGAATTGTTTTGTGTACGTGTAAAATTTGTGAATGTCTGCCTTGGAGTAAGGAAAAATACCTCATAGGGGATGGTGGTTTCTTGCCAAATAAAGTAAAATGTAATGTATAACGATCACTTAAAGGAGGATGGACCTATGGGGTACCCTTTACTTGCAACGGAGATCATTTTACATTGGGTTAAGTTTAATCCTGCTTATTTTGCTAAGTCACTTTTCTGTGCAAAAACTTGGATTGACTGGTCTCGTTCAGCCCTGGCTCGTATACGTTACGATTATTGATGTGATGATAGTTGTTCCTGCTGTTTTATTTCTCATTGTGCTGCGCAGGAAGCCGACTCTTACCGTTTTTGCACCGTTAATGGTCTCAGGATTGCTGTTTTTGCACTGGATTGTTCCTAGCTATGCCAAGGATAACTTACTGTACTTAAATTACACTGTGATCATGCTTGAAGTCAGCTTCCTATGTGTTGAATTAATACTAGCTGTTATGTTCATACGGAAGTTGCCTGAGTGGAGAGAACACTTTAAAGATGCAAAAACAACCCATGTTCTGCTTATGCCCCGCTTATTCTACGCCAATGAAAAAACATTTGCCTTTAAAGGGAAGCTTGCCTATTTTGAAAGGCTGGGCGGTTTTCTTGCTACAGATGCTGCTGCCATCCGTTTCAGTTTATTTCCCTGGCTTGACTCCTATCCATCACATCAGCAATCATTTTCCTACCATCGAAACAGTGAGTATTTCAGTGTGTTCCTCATGCTTATCCACGCTATGGCAATTGAAATTATAGCTGTTCATGCTATGATCGCTCAATTTAGTCACACGGCCGCCTGGCTCGCCACCTTCTTAGATGTGTATGCCTTATTATTTCTTATTGGCGATTACCAAGCCGTACGAAAATCTCCTGTTGTCATTAAAAAGCAGGTCCTTCATATTCAAAAAGGCCTTCGTTTTCACATAACGGTCCCTTTTGAGGAAATTGCCGCTATTGCCCCTTTTGAAAAAACAACAGCTGAATACTCCAAAATTAAACAAGGAGTGAACTTGACACTGGGCGGGTTAGAAACAAAGGCTCCACAGTTTGAATTGATGCTCAGAACCACTTTGGATGCCTATATGGTTTTCGGGTTTAAGAAAAAGGTGTCCACTATCTACCTAACAGTTGATGAACCTGAAATCTTTTTGAAAGAACTCTCTGCCTCAATAGGCGTTTCAAACTTTCAATAATAGGTAATCATTAATATAGGACAATGGATAGGGGGACGTGACATGCCTCGTTATAAAAGTGGTTTATTTATATATAACGGCGATACGGACAGTGAAAATTTAGAACAAAATCTAGCCGTGACTTTACCGAGTGTTTCGCAGGCGATCAAAGAATTAACGATTATCCAAACCGATTCACTTGAAGATTTCAAACAAACTTGCTGTGAATACGGACCTGAAGTGGATATTCTGATTATTTTAGGTGGAGACGGAACATTACATGAGTGTGTAAATTGTCTAGCAGATCAGGAAAAACGGCCTGTTATTGCTGTTCTACCCTCAGGAACGTCCAATGATTTTAGCCGAGTGTTAGGTACACCGCAAAACCTGCAATTGGCTGCTAAACAACTCCTTCATGGAGAGGAAGTGAAAGTAGACATAGGTAAGGCTGATAATCGCTACTTTATAAATTTCTGGGGTATCGGGCTTGTGACAGAGACATCCTCGAATATAGATAAAGAGCAAAAGAATCGTATCGGTGTGCTGAGTTATTTTATAAGCGCCTTCAAGACAATGAGTCAAATAGATCCTTTTTCTTTTATAATTGAAGTTGATGGGGAGAAGGTTAGTGAAGAAGCAGTCATGGTTCTCGTTATGAATGGACGATTTATCGGGACAAGAGAAGTGCCATTGCCTTCCTCCCGGTTGCAGGATGGAAAACTTGACGTATTAATTGTGAAGAATTCTAACTTGACTACATTCAAAGAATTAATCACTATGAACAAGCCTGGATCTGATCCAAGTAAATTTCAAGAACTATCACATATGCAAGGAGAAAAAATTCGTATCGACGTGGAAGAAAATAAAGAAGTGGATATGGATGGTGAGATAGTAGGGAAAACACCAACCATTATTAAAGGGCTCCCGAATCATTTTACATTTCTGTGCGCTGATACGAACGTTTTTAATAATGTACAACGGAATAAGAGGGGAAATATGCAGTAAATACAAAAGAGTCCGCTCAAAGCAGGTTGGGCGGGCTTCTTTTACTCAAAAACAAGGATTAGTCAAATAAAAATCGAATTATTATAACTAGAGATAACTAATCTAAGGAGAGAAAAATGATGACAAGATGCTTACTCCCTGAAGTTCATGCTGTCTTTGTACATACGAAAGATTTGAAACGGTCTGCCAGATGGTACAGCGATTTACTAGATCTCCCTTTTGAAGAAGAAAAGGTTCACTCACCTGTGTATAACCTTCCTGTAAAGGGCGGTGTTCACTTGACGATTGATGACCATAAATACGACTCGAATTACAGTTTTGAGCGTGTGAGAACACCTGTGTTCAATTTCTGCTCTAAAAATTTAGTGGAGAGTTATCAAGAACTCGTGGGCAAAGGAGTGATAATAACAAAGGAAATAGAGAGTCATGGAGATTTTGGCTGGTTCCATATCCAGGATCCTGATGAGCATGTGGTGATGGTTTGTGGAACAATTGTCGATCGTTCATAAAAGTGGTTAAAGTTGATTTGTTAGGGTGAAGTTTGTTTTCCCAGAAAAAGGGGGAAATGAGCGGTTGGTTCGACGTGGAAACAAGTACCTGATCTCCGATGTTTAGTACGAGCAAATTGAAGGGTAAGTGATCCTCCCTTGAGGAAAGAATTGCGCGAAAACCGTGGTTAATTGCACGAAATTTTGAATAATTGCACAAAAATCTCATTAATTGCACATAAATCAGAATAATTGCACGTTTAGTGACTTTTTTGCACATTTCGTAAAAAACTCCCGAATTATGACCAGCTGCGTCGATTCAATCGGGTACTACACGAGTCTGACCAAGGCGCCTCCGCTTTTCTATTGTCTAGCTTCGAGTCGCAGCCCTTTTCGACGCAGCCCTTCGCGACATAAGCAATCCATTCTGTGGCAAAGATCGCCACGTCATGGTTTTGCTTATGCGTTCAGGGCTAAACGCTCTTCTCCGCTTTTCTTGTTTGACAGTCTATTTTTTTTATCTATATACTGTCTTTATCTAGAGGATGATGGGAGGGCGAGGATTTATGGATGAACAAGAACAGTATCGTAAAAAGAAACAAGACCCTTCTTTAAAGTTATTTGTCGTTTTGTCGAAGGCTCAGCGCGCGATAGCTGATTTAGTGAAGGACGATATTCAAAGTCATGGTTTGAACACGACGGAATTTGGAGTGCTTGAACTTTTATACCACGAAGGTGATCAGCCATTACAGAAAATCGGGGAAAAGATTTTGTTAGCTAGCGGTAGTATTACTTATGTAGTAGATAAACTTGAGAAGAAAGAATACCTTAGACGGGTTCCATCCCCTAATGACCGAAGGATTACCTTTGCTGCTATTACAAATAAAGGGGAAAATCTTTTGCACGGGATTTTCCCAGAGCATTGGAAACAAATTGAATCGATTACAGGTGGCCTGTCTGATGAAGAAAAGCTGCAAGCTATTGACCTATTGAAACAACTGGGCATGCATGCAGAGCAGCAAAAGAAGTAGAAAAATTTAAATTAATCATGTACAATAGATGTATGACTAAAGACAAAGGAAGGATGAAGATGTTATCAATGCACGTGATTGATCGCGAATTATTGTATATCAATCGTGCGCTTTTTCATGGTTTAACTGTATAGGGGACTGGTATGTCCAATTTTATAGTTAAATAATGGAAAAAGATAACGTCTCATACCTGATCATATAGTTAATGAAGAGTCAGAGGCGACGGGACCTCTGGCTTTTTTTGTCTTTAGGAGGAATTTGAAATGATTACATTAAAAGATGTTTATAAAATTATTGGGGGCAAAGTATTATTTGAATCGCTCACTTTTGAAATAAATGAAGGACAAAAGCTCGGCTTGGTAGGCAGGAATGGCAGTGGAAAGTCAACGCTATTTCGTTTGATTACAAAGGAAGAATCACTTGATGACGGGGATCTGTTTATTAAAAAGGGACTATCCATTGGTTACTTAAAACAGATTCCTGACGAATTCACTGGTACAGCGAAAGAGTATTTAGAGGAAGCATTTAATGAACTCAAGCATTTGGCTGAGGAAATGAAGCAACTTGAGAATAAAATGAAGGATCCAGCTAGAATGGAAAAGGCGCTTGCAGCTTACGGAGAGTTACAGGATCAATTTACTGAACTAGGCGGCTATGAAATAGAGTCATTAATCAGTCAGGTAGCCAATGGGATTAAGGTGGAAGGCTTGCTGCATCAACCATTTACTTACTTAAGCGGTGGAGAGAAAACAAAACTTTCGCTTGCGAGAATTTTGTTAGAAAAACCTGATGTGCTTCTACTTGACGAACCGACAAACCATTTGGATTTAGTCGCCATTGAGTGGCTTGAGCAACACTTGCAGCATTATAAAGGTACGGTATGCATGATCTCCCATGACCGATCATTCCTGGATCGCGTGGTTTCAGGAATTGTTGATCTTGAATCTGGCGAAGCGCGAAGCTATAAAGGAAACTATTCTTCCTTTGAGCAACAGAAAGAGGAAAAGCTATTGGCAGAGTTTCATCAGTATCAGGAACAGCAAAAGAAGATAAAGAAAATGAAGGAAGCAATACGGAGGCTGAGGCAGTGGGCTAATGAGGCAAACCCACCGAACCCGAAGCTGTTTAAAAAGGCCAAGAGTATGGAACGAGCTTTAGAAAAAATGGAGAAACTTAACCGCCCTGTTCTTGATCCTAAGAAAATGGGGCTGTCACTACAGGCTGAAGATCGAAGCGGAAATGATGTACTAATCGCAGACCATGCCAGTAAACACTATGAAAGCAGACGAATTCTAACAGGGGTCGATCTCCAACTTCGTTACAAAGAGAGGCTGGCCATAGTTGGAGCAAATGGCAGCGGCAAATCGACACTTCTTAGGCTGCTGTTGGGGCAGGAAATGCCGGATTCAGGTGTAATTAAACAAGGCAGTTCTATTCAAATCGGTTATTTACCACAAAACCCTTTGC
This sequence comes from Halobacillus shinanisalinarum, assembly GCF_022919835.1. NCBI lineage: Bacteria > Bacillati > Bacillota > Bacilli > Caryophanales > Bacillaceae > Halobacillus > Halobacillus shinanisalinarum. The sequence goes on from NZ_CP095074.1 coordinate 2,927,394, forward strand.
AAGGTGTGGATGATCAACAGCGGATGATTGATTATTTCAGACAATATATTAGAGTGACGGAAGGGCAAGCCAGGCACCTGCTGGCCGCCTTTATGTTTTATGGATATGATGTGTTCCAAAAAATTGCCCATTTAAGCGGTGGGGAGCGCATGCGGCTCAAGTTAGCTATCTTTATGCATGAAGGGGTAAATTTATTAGTTCTTGACGAGCCAACCAATCACCTGGATGTTGAATCACAGGAAGTTCTAGAAGAAGCACTGCAGCATTTTGAAGGAACTGTAATTGGAGTATCACACGATCGTCACTTTCTAAATCAATGCTTCAGTGAAACAGCTTATCTTGTGAATGGCAGGCTCTATCGTTATTTCGGATCTTATAAGGAAACGAAAGAAAAATGGGCTGTCTTGTTAGATCAATCATGCCAACAATACCAAACAACTATACCCAAGAAACAACAAGGTAAATCGATTGAAATTGAAGTGTCTATAGAAGATAGGATAATGGAGCTTGAGGATAAGCTGAGTATAGTTGAAGGGAAGATCGGAAAGGAACCGAATGCTGATGAATTAATGGCTCTGCATGAAAAAAAAGAACGGCTGACAGAGAGAATTGAGCATCTATATGAATCATGGATCAACTCATAAAAAGGCGACCACAGATAAGCTTCTGTGGTCGCTTTTCTGCTTAAGAAGAAGTTCATTTGTACTGGATTACAGTTAAATGCTCGTTTATTCTTTTTAATACTGGGGAAGTTTACTAGGAGTAGTAAATATAAGGAGGATAAATTGTGCGTGTTTTAGTAATAGGTGCTAATGGTCAAGTTGGGAAATATGTTATTGACAAGTTGAACGATGCAGGACATGAACCAGTGGCTATGGTTCGGGACACGGACCAAGTTCCGCAGTTTGAAGACAAAGGTGTTAAGTCAGTTATCGGTGATTTAGAAAAAGATTTTGAATCTGCCTTTCACAATATAGAAGCTGTAATTTTTGCGGCTGGATCAGGACCTCATACCGGTGCAGATAAGACGATTCTAATTGATCAGGAAGGTGCTATTAAAGCAATTGAACGTGCAAAGCATTTTGGGATAAAACGCTTCGTGATGCTAAGCTCGATGGCTGCCGACCGACCGGAATCCGGTGCAGATGCAATGAAGCATTACTTGTACGCGAAGCATCGCGCGGATGAGTATTTAAAACAGTCAGGACTTGATTATACAATCGTTCGACCAGGTAGATTAACGAATGAACCTGGAAGCGGTAAGGTCGATATTCAAGAGCATATAAATGGTCATGGGGAGATCCCTCGTGAAGATGTCGCCGAAACGCTATCCTTTTTAATTTCAGAGTCGAAAGCTGAGAATAAGAATTTTGATCTGTTAAGTGGAGATCAGCGTATTCAGGAAGCCTTAGCGAATTGATTCCGGCTACAAGGGTTTCACCTCTTGTATGCCCTTTTGATGAAGAATTTATCTTTAACCGTAGTTAAACCATACTAACGACCAGACAAAGAAAGAGGGGAGGGACATCAATGAATAAACAAAAGGTTGTTGTTTACACCAGTAACGGTTGTTCCCAGTGTGAAAGAGTCCTATCCATGCTGAGTGAATGGAATGTAGCCTTTGAAGAGAGAAACATTACTGGTAACAAGCGAAACTTTAAAGACTTACAAGCACAGGGGATATATGCTACACCAGCTACAATGATTGACAATGAGAAAATCCTCGGTTATCAGGAACGTCAATTGAAGCGAACTTTAGGTGTTCATTAGGGTACACGCTTTCAATCTACAAAACGATACATTTCTCTTAAGAGTCTTAAGCGATGTTTAGTATCACTTGTTTTTTTACACTCTTTTCTTCTCATAACATAGGCTATTAGTAAAATGAATGAAAAAGGTGGAACAATCTGTGTACTATTATCCTTATTACCCTTATTACCCTTATTACCCTTATCGGCAAGCCAGCCAGAGGACAAATCCGTCACCGTCACCTTCCTATTATAATTACTACCACCCCTATACAAACTATAATGCAGCACCTGGGACCACATGGAATCAAGGGTTCTATACGCACCAGTATCCGTACACGTATGGTTATGGAAATACAGGATATAATGATGCTGAACCAGCAGCGGGACAAAAGAGTAGTGTGGTCTCCTATTTCCAAGATGAGCAGGGGCAGCTAGACTTTGATAAAATGATGTCAACAACGGGGCAAGTTGTGCAAACCATACAGCAAGTATCTCCGATTGTAAAAGGAATCGGATCTTTCGTAAAAGGAATGCGATAAAACGCGCTATTTCTATCATGCGCGTTTTTTCTACATACTATTGATGGCGGTGAAAGAAGATGAGTGTTGGTTGTTTATGCATACATGGTTATACGGGCAGCCCGAGCGAAGTACAGCCCTTAGTCGAATTTCTTGACAACCGTACAGCATGGGAAATTTCTGTACCCACGTTACCTGGTCACGGAGACGATCTCGATTTAAGGGGCCATTATTATCAAGAATGGATTGCAACAGCTGAATTAGCGCTTTTGGAACTACTGAAAAGACATGATCGCATTATGATCATCGGGTTTTCTATGGGGGGCATGATTGCTGCATACTTAACGGCAAAATATAATGTCGACCGACTGGTTTTGCTGTCAGCAGCATTAAAATATATAAGTCTGCCGCAAATGTATAAAGATATTGCTGCAATGGTCTTAGGTGCAACTCAAGGCACACTAGATTCGAATGAATTATTTTTGCGCTATCAGAAGAAGCTGAAGCAAACGTACGTTTTCTCCACATTAGAGTTTATGAGATGTGTTCAGTTTACGAAACCTTTTCTTAAGAAGGTCAAGTGTCCTGTGTTAATCATGCAAGGGAAACTAGATGGAATGGTTCCAAGCAAGGCGGCGAACTTTTTGGAAAAAGAAATTCCAGTGGCAGACAAGGAAGTCATTTTTCTCGCAAAATCAAAACATTTGATTTGTCATGGTGATGACAAAGACGAACTTTTTAAGCATGTACTTACCTTTGCTAAGGGTTTTTAAACCATAGTGAATGAAAGAGGGAGGAAGGATTGGTTAGGTGGCTATTATGAGGTGATCGTACTGACCATTGTATTCCCGTTAACTGCTGGAATTTGGCATTAAAATCTCCTCAACCTCGATATGGGGACTATACGAAAGGGTAAAGTCAGAGAAGATATCTTCTCTGACTTAGTCTTTAAAAAAGGCAATAACGAGTCCACCTTCTCCGGCATGGGTCGAAATTAACGGTCCCATTTCGGTGAAAATTGAATCGTTGAAATTGTAGCGATCTTTGATTGTTTGAAGTACAGACCTTCCGCGCTTTTCATCATTGCTGTGAGACAAGGCTATGACTTTATTCTCATTATGATGGGAGTACTCCCCAATCTTATCGACGAAGCGGCGAAGTGATTTTTTATCCCCGCGGACTTTTTCCGAGACATCAATCTTGCCTTCTTCTGTGGCCTTCATTAGAAGTTTAATGTTTAACGTTTTAGCAATAGCACCCTTTACTTTGTCTAGACGCCCGCTTTTGATGACATTTTCAAGTGTCTTTAATATAAAAAGTGTTGTGGTCTGTTCGATTTTTTCTTCCATATGCCTGACGAGAGAATCAAAGCTAAGTCCTTCTTCTATTCTTTTGCCAGCCTCGTCAACAAGTAACGCGATCCCGCAGGAGGCTGTTTTTGTATTCAGAACAGCAATCGAACGGTGAGGTTCCTCTTCAAGTAACATGTTCTTTCCCATAACGGCACTTTCATACGTACTGCTCAAACCTTGGGTGAGAGCTAAGGTGATTATGGGTGTTTCAGCATCTACTTCTTTATATTTTTCGTAAAAATCGTTAGGGCTAGGGGAAGAGGAGGAAGGGAGGTCGCTTTCCTCTTTTAGCCTTCTGTAAAAGGTTGGTAAATCAATGGTCAATCCAGATTTATATTGGTCCTGACCAAAGTGGATGTTCAGTGGCACGACTTTCAAGTTATGGCGCTTGACCATTACTTGCGGTAGATCTGCCCCGCCATCAATTATAAGTTGAATTGTCATCATTTCACCTGCTCTCAAGTAATGGTGTAACTTGGCTCCCTTTTAGAGGATGTTCAAAAAGTCACGTTGCTCGGTTTTTCCGGCCCTCACGTATGAAAGGCATACGCTGTGGTCCTCAAAACGTTCGCGCGCCTCGAACTTCTTGTTACTCATTCGTTAACTTTTTGAACACACACTTTTAGCACACAATAACAACGTCAAAACCTTTTAGATGCATGAGTTATTTTAGGCTGTCTCAATTTCTTAGTACTAATAATGAAAAGCACAAGTCCGAATAAAACGATTGAACCTCCAAGCCACTGGTATGATGTGATTTGCTCGCCAAGAACAATGTAGGCTAGGATGGAAGCACCGATTGGCTCTAGAAGAATGCTCATTGATATCGTAGAGGTGCTGATCCATCTTAATGACCAATTAAATAACGTGTGACCGAAGAACGTGGGAATAATGGCAAGTGCTAAAAAAATCAGCCATTGACTAGGTGAATATCCAGTAAACGGGTAACTCATAGCAAGGTTATAAACGAATAAACTGATCATGGCAATGCCGTAAACGATAAATGTGTAAAATAGAAGAGAGAGACGCTTACGCAAGTTTTGTCCTAAGAGAAAATAGGCAGTTACCATTATTGCTCCAAGCAATGCTAGAATATCGCCAAGTAAAGCCAGTCCGCCTATTTGAAAGTCACCTGAGCTAATGATGATACTTCCCGTAATGGCGATCACCATGCTTAGCAAGGCACCTGCAGTAAAACGCTCCTTGAAGAATAAAAATGTCCCAAGAAAAGCGAATAAAGGCTGCATGGACACAAGGATAACCGAACTGGCAACTGACGTATAATTAAGCGATTCAAACCATAAAATAAAGTGAAAGGCCAAGAACATTCCTGCAAATACGGCTAACAGCCAATCCTTTGAAGTGACGCTTTTAAATTCATGGGCGTGTTTCCACATGACATAAGGAGCCATGATTAGCACAGCGAATAACAACCGGTAGAAGGCGATCATAGAAGCTGGCACTCCACCAGCCAGTTTTACAAAGATCGCTGCAGTTGATATGGATAGTACACCTATAGCTAACATGATATATGGATGAAATGGAGGTTTATCCAAAAAGTAACCCTCCTTTTAAATGAGATCAAGCAACAGCGCCCGGTAATCGCGTTTCGTGCTCGAGGACCACACGCTTTTCTTAACAGTTTTACATTATTTTATCATTGATACGTTTGAAAAGCATAATAAAATTGTGTAGAATTGATACTGTTATGTGTGTTATGATGGATGAATCTATCAGGCAGGTGCTTCAAAGCCTCTCCCGTATAGCATTGGCAGGAGGCTTTTTTTACATGTCTTAATCATAATTAAGGTAGAAGATTTTTTATAAAAAGGAGTATGAAAGTATAGTGACAACATTCAATTCATTAGGATTATCTAATCCGGTGTTAAAAGCTTTAAACCATATGGGTTTTGAAGAAACAACACCGATTCAAGAGCAAACAATCCCTCTCGGTTTACAAGGGAAAGACGTCATCGGCCAAGCGCAAACGGGAACAGGTAAGACAGCAGCATTTGGAATTCCGATGATCGAAAAAATTAATAAAGATGTCAAGTCTGTTCAAGGATTGGTCATTGCACCAACGCGTGAATTGGCTATCCAAGTAGCTGAAGAAGTGCACCGTCTCGGTAAAAATAAAGGGATACGCACGCTGCCGATTTATGGTGGATCGAATATGGAACGTCAAATTCGTGCACTAAAAGATAACCATATCGTTGTAGCAACCCCTGGACGTTTACTTGATCATATCCGTCGTAAAACGATTAAGCTGGAGAACGTTCATACCGCAGTATTAGATGAAGCGGATGAAATGCTAAACATGGGCTTCATCGATGATATTCGTGATATTCTTAAGGCGCTTCCAGAAGAGCGTCAGACGTTATTGTTCTCAGCGACTATGCCTAAGGAAATCCGTAATATTGCAACAACACTTATGAAAAACCCTGAAGAGGTTAAAGTGAAATCGAAAGAAATGACTGTCGAAAATATCGAGCAGTATTATGTTGAGATTCCGGAAAAACATAAGTTCGATACACTAACACGTCTTCTTGATATACACGCACCTGCATTGGCGATCGTATTCGGACGGACAAAGCGCCGTGTCGACGAAGTTTCAGATGGCTTGCAAGCCCGCGGTTTCCGTGCTGAAGGAATTCATGGTGATTTGACACAAGGAAAACGTATGTCCGTGCTAAACAAGTTTAAAAAAGGACGTATTGAAATTCTTGTAGCGACAGATGTGGCTGCACGCGGACTAGATATTTCTGAGGTATCCCACGTATATAACTTTGATATTCCACAGGATCCTGAAAGCTATGTTCACCGTATTGGACGTACAGGTCGTGCTGGACGCAAAGGCGAATCTGTCTCCTTTGTCACTTCACGTGAAAAAGCACAGCTTAACTTAATTGAAAAGCTTACGAAGAAAAAGGTTGAACGTATGAGTGTGCCATCTTCTGATGAAGCGCGCCGCGGACAACAACAAGTGGCTGTTGATAAGATGACCGAATCCGCTAATAATGAGGATTTAAACAAGTATAAGCAATCGGCAAATGAACTGCTTGAACAGCATGATGCCTCTGACCTTGTTGCTGCAGCATTGAAGATGCTTACAAAAGAACGCAGTGAGGTTCCTGTTCGACTTTCTTCTGTACAGCCGATCAGTGTTAAAGGTGCACAGCGCAGTGGTGGGGGTAAAGGTGGTAAAAAACCTTACCGTAAAGACGGCAAGCGAAATTTTAATAAACACAACAATAAGTCCCGTAATTTCAAAGGTAAAGGAAATCGCGGCTTCCAAAACAAAGGGCGTAACTCTAACGCTAAATAACATTTTTAAAGCTGTCTGACTTTCTATAGTTCGGCAGCTTTTTTATTTTGGGGTATTTGAAATGTGTTAAATAATGCAAGTATCCTCTTAAATGTGCAATTAATCCATAGAAAAGGATGTTCAAAAAATCACTAAATGATAAATGGCGCATTTCTTCGTTGCTCGGTTTTTCCGGTCCTCACATATGAAAAGCATACGTTATGGTTCCCAAAACTGTCGCGCCTCGACTTCTTGCGACGCACAAGGAACGTGCTAGTGTCGACTTTGTCACAGGATGTGACGTTCTTTGTCGACGTTCTCATTCGTCAACTTTTTGAACACACACTAGAAAAAAGCCGCCCATCCTTTAGATGCGCGGCTGCAAAATTATAAAAAATTATTAACTAACGCAAGCGCTACAAGGAAGATAATGACCCCCCAAATGATGTACTTTCCATATCCCTTTCCTTTGCTACTACGTTTTTTCCAGCGGTTAGGGTCAAACCCTGCGCTGCTTCGACTTATGTTCTCATGCTTAGCCCGGTTTTGCCAAACAGAAAAGGGTCTAGCATTCTTTAATAAAGGAGGTGCTAGAGCAAACCCTCCAATAAGACCAAAAACATGTGCGAGTACGTTTATGTTCGGACGCGCAAACGTCATGAATAGTCCTAAGACAAAAATAATTGTGATTATTTGTGAATTTGCTGAACCAATTAAATGTTTACGGAATAACACCATAAATAGATAGACACCAAAGATGCCAAAAATGGCACCTGAGGCACCAAGGTGCTGGTAAAAAGCGTCAGGTGCAACAATGTACGTTCCCATGTTCCCTGCAATTCCAGCAATGAGGTAAACAGTAATAAACTTCACTTTTCCTAACATTTGCTCAAGGGCTGGACCAAAGAGAACAAGTGAAAAGGAATTAAATAAAGCGTGTGAAAAGCCGCCGTGAAAGAATATCGGGGTCACAAGCCGCCAATATTCCCCCTGTGATACAAGGTAATTATTGCCTACCCCTGCACGCAGCAAGTCCAGGGCAAAGTTGAATTGAAACACAGAAATAAACAGCCATAATAGCAGGTTAATCAACACAAGCCCTGACACTATAGGGTAAAATTTGAGGAATTCCTTAAAGCTTTCTGTTCGAACAAACATATTTTTTTATCTCCTTTAAAAAGGGTTCTACTTCACAATATAAGCTAATCAGCAGACTAGTATTCTTTTTACAGTAGAAATTATCGGGTATACTACAACTAGTTCTGAAGAAAGGCGCTCCAGCTAGACACCGAAGCGTAAAAAAAGGAAGATGGACATGATTAAGGGAATTGGAATCGATATTATAGAAATCGATCGTATTAAACAAAGTATAAAGCGAAATCACCGCTTTGTTCAAAGAATATTAACTGAGGCGGAGCAACAGCAGTATGAGCGATTAAATGAGCGCAGACGTGTTGAGTTTCTAGCGGGCCGTTTTGCAGCTAAGGAAGCCTTTTCTAAAGCTGTTGGAACTGGGATTGGTAAACTTAGCTTTCATGACATCGAAGTTACATCAAATGATGCGGGAGCCCCAGTCGTCCAAGCAAAGGGATATGAAACCCTTACTATTTGGGTAGCTATTTCTCATAGTAAAAAGCAGGCAGTTGCGCAAATTGTCCTGGAAGGTAGAGCAAATGACATAATTACATAGGTTGTCTCATAACATTGTAATGCGGGTAGGAGGGAACGAAATGGATGTTGTGACCGCACAAGAGATGTACGAATGGGATCGAGTGGCGATAAAGTCAACTGGGTTAGACGGTAGACTATTAATGGAGAATGCAGGGCGAGCTGTAAGTTCCGATTTAGAGAAAAAGCTAGGGACGCATCAAAGGGTCATCATCCTGATTGGTGCAGGGAACAACGGTGGAGATGGCTTTGTTATTGCGCGTACGCTTCTGAACCGTGGTTATTCTGTTGAAGCATGGCAAATTGTATCCGACTCTAAAGTGGAAGGTGACGCACGTTATCATAAAGAGATTTTTATCAAATCAGGATATACATTATACAAATTAGAAAAAACAGATGATCTAAGCGAATCTCTTAAGAGTGCAGATGTTATTGTTGATGCAATGCTAGGGATTGGTGTGAAAGGGCGTTTGCGCGAGCCGGTCAAACAAGTGGTCGAACTTGCCAATGAGCAACGAGCTTTCCGGGTAGCTGTAGATCTCCCCACTGGCGTTCCAGCTGATGAAGGGATCGTTGAGTTTGATGCATTTAAGGCGGATTATACGTGTATCATTGCTGCCTTAAAAATGAGTGCGTTAGTGGAGCATACCAGAGTATATTACGGCGAATGGAAAGTTTGTGATATTGGTTTGCCCGTGAAAAAACTCCCTTCCCCCAGTAGAAAAGTATGGCAAAGGGAAGGGGGCAGGCGAGTGTTACCTGGAAGGGATCCCAACTCTCATAAAGGGAGCCATGGGAAGGCGTTAGTTGTTGGCGGGGCAGCACATATGCCTGGATCAATTGCGATGTCAGCAAAGGCTGCACTTAGAAGTGGTGCTGGACTCGTAACGATTGCTACACCAAAAAGTGCGATGAATGCCGTTGCTTCCTATGTGCAGGAGGCAACTTTTCTGCCGCTTGCTGAAGAGCGGGGTGTCATAAAGGATTCGGCTGGTGTGGATGTGTCTGCTTATGATGGAGTAGCAATAGGTATGGGGATGGGCCGGGGGCAAGAATCTAATAACCTAGTGAGTCACCTCATCTCTACTGTGAAGGCTCCACTGCTTATCGACGCGGACGCCCTCTATCAACTGAAAAATCTCGTGGGTTTATTAAGGAGTAGGACATACCCGACAATTCTCACTCCGCATCCTGGCGAATTTGCTCATTTAGTAGATCAATCGATTTCTGCAATTGTACGTTCACCTTTTTCCTACAGTCGTGAATTCTCTAAAGCGTACGGTGTCTACACTGTGTTAAAAGGCCCTGCCACAATCATTACTGCTCCAGATGGTAGCCAGTTTGTAGACCTGTCAGGCAACGCCGGGCTAGCAAAAGGCGGGAGTGGTGACGTGCTATCAGGTATCTTACTTGCCATGATGCTTCAATCAGGATCTATCACTTATGCGTTAAATAACGGATGTATGTTGCACGGACTGACAGCTGAAATGTTAACAAAGGATGCTCACTCCATGGTTGATTTACTTGCGACAGATTTAGTTGAAGGTTTAACCCAGACCTTTCGTACATTTTCCTCTTGATCCACAAATAAACGTTCCCTTTGTCCTTCAGAAGAGACAAAGGAGTTGAGTGCATGAAGAAACGTTTTCTGATCCTTTTGTTCGTCTTAGTGACAATGATGCTCGTAATCAGTGCTTGCGGCGAGAAGTCCAAAGAAGACGTTGTGAAGAAACTATCGCAACAAGCCGAAGAGATGGCGGGTTATAAAACGGATGTAACTATGACCATGCGAACAGGTAAGGAAGAACAAAAATATCAGATTCAAATCTGGCATAAAAAAGAGGATTTTTATAGAGTGAAGCTTCATAATGAAGAGGATGAAAAGGGAAATCAAATCATTCTTAAGAACAAAAACGGAGTATATGTCTTAACGCCTGCTTTAAACAAGAGTTTCAAGTTTCAAAGCGATTGGCCTGAAAACACAAGCCAGCCTTACCTTTATGCGTCTTTAGTGGAGGATATTAAGAAAGATACTGAGGCAGAATTTAACACAACAGAGAATCATTATGTGTTTAAAACAAAAACAAACTACCAAAACAATCAAACGCTTCCTTCCCAAGAGATCTATTTCGATAAGAAAAACTTTAAACCTGTCATGGTGAAAGTGTTTGATCAAGACAAGCAGGCGCTAGTAGAAGTGCAGTTTAAGGACTTTACTAAAGCTGATGGACTTAAGAAGGAAGATTTCGATGTAGATCAAAACATGGCAATGGCCCCTACTGAAGCACCTGTTTCGAATATGGAAGAAGGTACTCAAGCTAATGATATCCTCTATCCACAAGAGACACTTGGAGCTGAGTTGGTTGATAAACAGGAAGTAAAAACAGATGAAGGTACTCGAGTGATTATGACCTATCAAGGGGAGAAAAGTTTTACTCTCATCCAAGAGCCAGCCGAGGTTGAGCCTACCAGTGCCGGACGGGCAGTGCCTGTAAGTGGCGACCCAGTACAATTAACTGGAGGTACATTCGGTGCAATGTCGGGTCAGCGTTTGCAATGGAGTCAATCCGACACAACATTTAACTTGGCGAGTGAAGAATTAACTCAAGAAGAGATGGTATCAATTGCCAGTTCAATCAACAGCCATTCTTCCAAATAGTAATCTCGCAAGCAGGCTTTAATGGTCTGCTTTTATTTTTAGAGGCACGACGATGAATGGCCCATGTGCAGTACGCGCCTTTCTTTCTCCGTGTTTTTGAGCTTCAGTCTTAATGGGAAGCTCTGGACTTTAACTGAAGAAACTCATTCTTCACATTGTTGACAGTTGGCTTCCCTCGTTCAATAATAGAAAGATATTGAAACAGAGAGGGGAGTTTCCCTTGTCAATTGAAGCATTTTATAGAGATACTTGGGCAGAAATTGATCTATCAGCGATTGAATATAATATAGAACAAATGCAGAAACGGCTTCCGCAGCATACAGGGATCTATGCTGTAGTGAAAGCTGACGCATATGGTCATGGAGATGTGCAAGTAGCCAAACAAGCACTGCGTGCCGGGGCAAAGAGACTTGCCGTATCATTGCTGGATGAGGCAGTTAAGCTTAGGAGAGCAGGGGTCACGGCACCTATTCTAGTTATGGGATGGAGCCGCCCAGAAGACATGCCTATAGCTGCAGAGAATGATATTGCAGTTACTGTTTTTCAGAAAGAATGGGTTGACCAAGTGAAAGAAACCTCATTTAACAAACCGCTTAAACTTCATATGAAATGGGACACAGGGATGGGAAGAGTCGGGATTCGAAGTACAAAAGAAATGGACACTCTTCTCTCCGTCATTAAAGCGAGTCCCCTCCTTGAATTACAGGCGTTGTATACTCACTTTGCAACGGCGGATGAAGAAGATCTAACCTATTATCAGGAGCAAACAGCGCGTTTTCAAGACATGTATGAACACTTTAAAAGGGTATGGCCGCACCCTGTAGAAATTCATACAGGCAATAGCGCGGCTAGTCAGCGTTTCCCGGAGCACATGCATCATTTTGTTCGGTTTGGTATCAGTATGTACGGACTTTATCCGTCTCCTGTCGTGAAGAAAGAGCGACCGATTGACCTTAATCCTTCCTTTTCATTAAAGAGTCAATTAATCCATGTGAAAAAAATGGATTCCAATGAAGCGATTAGCTACGGGGCCACCTACCAAACCGAGGAAGAGGAGTGGATTGGAACGATTCCGATCGGATACGCAGACGGCTGGATTCGAAAGCTACAAGGAATGGACGTGTTAGTGGACGGCAAACGTCACCCTATAGTCGGAAGAATATGTATGGATCAATGCATGATTAAACTGGATCGAGAATATTCTGTTGGAACTAAGGTTACATTAATTGGCAAGCAGGGTAACGAGATCATTCATACAGATGAGCTGGCCGATTATTTGGAAACCATTAACTATGAGATCCCTTGTATGATAAGTTACCGGGTACCACGCATGTATTTTATAAATGGGCATATTGTAGAAGTAGACAACACTTTATGAGGTTTTATTAGTAAGCGTAAGACAATACTCCTTATAATCAATCACCGCGCAACATTTTTCGAAAAAAAATACCAAGACTCCTTTGCAATAGACACGGGCGAATGATAAGATTAAATTGGACTTATTTGACTGGTTTCTTTTTGAGAGAAGATGGTGGAGGTGTATGGTTTTGTCCGACAACATGCAGGAGATTGTCATTCGTATTCCAGATAGTCTGCTAAACGAAGTGGATGGTCATGTTCAACTCGAAAACAGTGATCGGAGCGATTTCATGTGTAAAGCAACGAAAATGTACTTGCGGGAAGAGAAACAACGCTATATTAGAGAATCCATGCGTCGTGGATATATGGAAATGGCGAGAATTAATCTAACTATCGCTTCAGAAGCTTTTCAGGCCGAAGAGGAGGCAGATCACACCCTGGAGCAATTAGTGAGCGGGGTGTGAAGTCTGTGATAGTCAAACGAGGAGACGTTTATTTCGCTGATTTGTCCCCAGTTGTAGGATCAGAACAAGGAGGAGTGCGTCCTGTTCTGATTTTACAAAATGATATCGGGAATCGTTTCAGTCCCACAGTTATTATTGCAGCGATTACTGCGCAAATACAAAAGGCAAAACTTCCTACACATGTTGAGATTAATGCTGAAAAATATGGTTTCGAACGCAATTCTGTTATTCTGCTGGAACAAATCAGAACGATTGATAAACAACGTTTGACCGATAAGATCACACAACTAGATGGATCTATGATGCAACGTGTAAATGAATCGTTGCAAATCAGCCTTGGTCTAATCGACTTTTAAGATAAAGCTGACTTTAATTAGGCAGCTTTATTTTTTATGGATTTTTGTTGATAGAAGAGGGGTTTTGTTGGCGTGTTCATTTGAACAAGGCTAGAATAAAAATTAATTAGTATATTTACATTGTATATTTTGATAAAATTATACCTGTATAGGCAAATGAACGGTAATTATATTTAAAGACATTGTAGAATTTAGTCGGGGGTCTAAACAATGGATGAAAAATTAAAAAATATTGTACTTGAACATAGTGATGAGATTGTGAAAATGTGGCTGGAAGAGGTAAATAACCATAAGAAAAGTGATTATACTGCAACGATATCGGACGAGCTGTTTGAAAGCACGAATCGTGAGTTTGTTAATGTGATTTTCGCAAGCATCGAACGACATGGGGTTTCTTCAGAGATAAATGACTTCTCTGAGCGTTTGATTAATTTAGGTTGGCCTCTTAGTTATTTGACAGATGGGATGCAAGTATTTCGGAGGGTCATAACGGAGTTCATCCTTTCCCAGTCTGATCAAATTGATTCAGAGTACTTCTCAAAAGTGCTTAAGAAAGTGGATGATTGGGTTGATCCTGTCATTAATCGATTGGTTAATGAGTTTTCAGGAAGCTGGGAGCACATTGTTTCTCTTCAACGTGTTGCTTTACAAGAACTCTCCGCCCCTTTGATCCCGGTTATGGATGATATTACCATCATGCCTCTGATCGGAACTATTGATACAGAACGGGCTAAATTGATAATGGAAAACCTTTTAGATGGAGTCATTAAGCATAATGCAGAAGTCGTGCTTATTGATATTACAGGAGTACCTGTCGTAGATACGATGGTGGCTCACCATATTATTCAGGCTGCTGAGGCAGTTCGTTTAGTCGGTTCACGTTGTATCCTCGTAGGAATTCGTCCGGAAATTGCACAAACAATCGTAAACCTTGGAATAGATTTAGGGAAATTCCCTACGAAGAGTTCTTTGCGTAAAGGATTTAAAACGGCATTAGAATTAACCAATCGGACAATTGAAGAAGCTCAAACGAACGATAAAGATATTGAAAACTTAGTTGATTCTCTAAACAGGGAGTGAAGATAATGAGAATCCCAATTTTAAAGCTTCATAATTATTTGCTTATTTCCATCCAAATCGACTTAGACGACCAGACTGCTATTCAGTTTCAAGAGGATTTGCTGAGTAAAATTCATGAGAGTGGAGCGACAGGAGTCGTTATAGATTTAACATCTGTTGACATTATAGACTCTTTCATTGCAAAGGTACTTGGTGACGTTGTAACGATGTCCGATTTAATGGGGGCGAAAGTTGTTCTTACCGGCATACAACCAGCAGTTGCAATGACTTTGATTGACTTAGGAATACACCTGAAAGATGTTCCTACTGCATTAGATTTAGAACAAGGGTTGATTAAACTTCAACAGGAACTGGAGGAGTAGATATGGACTTCCAATCCTGTGTAAATATTAAAAAGGAATGGGACATTGTGGGGGCACGTCAGGTTGGACGTGATATGGCCAGGAAAGTAGGCTTTGGAACGGTGGACCAAGCGCGCATAGCCACTGCAATCTCAGAGTTAGCAAGGAACATTTACCTGTATGCTGGTACGGGGAAAGTTTGCTTTGAGGCCCTTGAAAATATGAACCAAAAAGGATTAAGTATTGTTGCAATAGATAACGGCCCTGGGATTAAAGAGTTGAGTCAAGTCATGGAGGATGGGTTTTCAACATCCGGGGGACTTGGTGCTGGGCTGCCTGGGGTCAAAAGGCTAATGGATGGATTTGATATTCAATCTGAGGACGGAAAAGGAACAGAAATCAAAGTTATAAAGTGGCTCCGTTAAAGGAGGTTGGAGATGAATGAATACACTTAAGCTTGATCTTGAAAATTACAAAGAATTAATGCAGGAATACATTAAAACAAAAGACGAACAGGCTCTATATCAGGCAGAACAATTTAGTAAGCACTCGATGCAACACAATATATCACCTGAAGAAATCGTCAATGTGCACATCGAGTCATTACAAGGCTTATACCCGAATATGCCGGAATATATTCAATTATCTTTAAATTTTTTACTAGAAACGATGATCTCATATGGAATGGCCTATCAAGAACATCAATCTATGAAGGAGAAGCAGCTAGAACTCAAGTCAGAGATATCTGTAGCTGCCAATATGCAAAAAACACTCCTTTCTACTGTGAAACCTGAACGTCAAGACGTGGAAGTCGGTGCATTGAGTATACCCGCTAAGCAGATGAATGGTGACTACCATCATTTTGTAGAGGATAGCAATGGCTCACTTGGCATTGCTATCGCAGATGTGATTGGGAAAGGAGTTCCAGCTGCGTTGTGCATGTCTATGATTAAATATTCAATGGACAGCTTTCCTGAAATGCGGATGGATCCAAGTGTAATTTTAAGCAGTCTAAATCGTGTTGTTGAGAGGAACATAGATCCTAGTATGTTTATAACCATGTTTTACGGGATGTATGACATTACTAATCACACGTTTCAATATTCTTCAGCAGGTCATGAACCTGGTTTTTATTACAGTAATAATAAAGATGAATTTGAAGAAATTGAAGCTTCAGGTCTTGTGTTAGGTGTATCCCCTGAAGCTACTTATAAAGAATATAGTAAGGAAATAAGTATCGGGGATATGGTTGTTCTATTGACAGATGGTGTCACGGAATGTCGACAAGGCGACCGCTTTATAGAACAGGAAGAAATACTAGAGGTCATAAGAGAATACTCCCATCTTCCAGCACAGGAAACAGTAGAACAGGTCTACAAACACTTCGAACGATTGCAGGATTTTCAATTAAGAGATGATTTTACACTAATTATTTTACGAAGAAATGTTTAAGATAAGATGAGATCGGGTAACTTTTACCTGGTGAAGTTTTTGCGACATTGGGAGGAGATCTAGATGAATTTGACCATAGATGTAATAAATGGAGAAAATATAACTCATGTTTCTCTAGCTGGGGAAGTAGATGCATTTACGGCTCCTAAACTTAAAGAATCATTACTGCCTTTAACAAAAGAGGAAGGCCAGACGATTGAAGTAGACCTTCAGGAAGTCAATTACATGGACTCCACGGGATTGGGAGTATTTATTAGTGCTCTAAAATCTACGAAGGAACACAATACAGAACTGAAGCTTATTCAGATGCAGGATCGAGTACACCGTTTGTTTAAGATTACCGGCCTAACTGAGATTATGAACATCGACAATACAGTGCGGGGTGGGATGTAATAATGGAAACATTTGATTTTGTTGAAGTTAAGGTCCCTGCTAAAGCTGAATACGTTGGGGTTGTTCGTTTAAGTACATCAGGAATCGCTAACCGTATGGGTTTTACATACGAGGATATTGAGGATTTAAAAGTAGCGATTTCAGAAGCGATTACGAATGCAGTTAAGCACGCTTACAAGGAAACAGGCGAAGGTGAGATTACTATTGGTTTTGGTATTTATGAGAACCGCCTGGAAGTCATGGTAGCCGACCGTGGCGGTAGTTTTAATTTAGGTGAAATTAAAGAAGATATTGGACCTTACAACCAAAGCGACGATATTGGCGAATTGCGGGAAGGCGGGTTTGGTCTATTCTTAATTGATGCTCTAATGGATAAAGTGGAAATTAACAGTAAATATGGAGTAATTGTTCTAATGACAAAATACCTTCATGAAAATGAGGTGGGTCAAGATGGCGACCAAATCTCGACAACACAATGATGAGGTCTATGAGTGGATCGCATATTTACAAGAGAACCCGCGTGATGAAGATGTTCAAGAGAAAATTGTAGTAGTCTACAAAGACCTTGTGGAATCAATAGCACGCAAATATTCTAAGAACAGCACGATTCATGAAGATTTAGTACAAGTTGGAATGTTAGGATTACTTGCAGCTATTCGTAGGTATGATCCTGGCTATGGCAAATCATTTGAATCATTTGCCATTCCAACCATTATAGGGGAAATCAAGCGATTTATTCGCGATAAAACATGGAGTGTCCATGTGCCACGCAGAATAAAGGAACTTGGACCGAAAATTAAGAAAGCTGCTGAAGAGTTAACAAGTACGCTGCAACGGTCTCCTTCTGTGATAGAGATTGCGGATTACCTAGAAGTATCTGAAGAAGATGTTCTAGAGACAATGGAGATGGGGAAAAGCTATAAGGCTCTTTCTGTCGATCGAAAAATCGAAGCAGATTCAGATGGCAGTACGGTCACGATTTTGGATTTAATCGGTAACCAAGAAGGTGGATATGATCAAATCGATCAACAGATGCTCTTGCAAAAAGTATTACCGACTCTAAATGAGCGTGAACAAGAGATTTTACAGTGCACGTACTTTGAAAATATGAGCCAAAAAGATACTGGTGAAAAACTTGGAATTTCTCAAATGCACGTGTCACGCCTGCAACGAAGAGCATTGAAAAAGCTGAGAGAAGCCTTACAAACAGAGTCCGTTGAGGCGTTTTAATGGATGGGGAGTACAAACATGTAGATGTATCTGTCTATCAGAAGGCAAAAAAGGGAAATTACCATTGCGGAGATAGTTATTTTCACAAAGAAACCAATGAGGCATTTATCTGTGCTTTAGCCGATGGTTTGGGGAGTGGGGAATTAGCTAAAGAGTCCTCTCAAGCCGTCATGGATGTCATCGAAAGGTTCCCTGATCTGGCGATTGAATCGATCATAAAAAAGTGTAATGATGCCTTATTTGGTAAACGGGGCGTTGTTTTAGGCATACTCAGGATTGATTTTAATGATCAAACCTATTCCTATTCATCAATTGGTAACATTGGAGTTATTACACTTGAACAAGGTGGAAAACGGCAGAGAAACATACCGTTAGCTGGTTATTTAGCCGGGTACCCACGAAAGCTTAAAGTAACTCGTGGTGACGTAAAGTCTGGAATGATTTTTCTACTCTTTTCAGATGGCGTCAGTGAACGCCGATTATCTTTAAAGCATACAAACACTCATAACATTCACTTAATCACCGAACAGTATAAGGAACTCTATGGACATTCACGTGAGGATGACACAACACTCATTGCCATGGAATATAACTGAAAGGGTCTTATTCTTACATTAAGAATGAGGCCCTTTCATGATGTTTAGGAAATCAGCGATCTATTCTGATACAATAAAATGTGGAAGGTAATGTTAGGAGGTTTATTTTTGAGTGAATTAATTGAAAAAACTGATGTAGCAAGTCTTGTAGCTAAACAAACGGGTTTGGCTCTCAAACCAATCAATCAGGTAATTGAATTACTAGGCGAGGGGAATACAGTTCCATTTATTGCCCGCTATCGTAAGGAATTAACCGGGGGCCTTGATGAAGTTCAAATTAAGTCAATTGAAGACCAGTGGAATTATGTTCTAAACTTAACGCAAAGGAAAGAAGAAGTAATCCGTTTAATTGACGAACAAGGTAAGTTGACGGATGACCTGAAAAAGCAAATTGAAGAAGCTGTCCAGTTGCAAAAAGTAGAAGACCTTTACCGCCCATTTAAACAAAAACGGAGAACTAGAGCGACAGTTGCGAAAGAGAAAGGGCTGGAGCCGCTCGCGTTACTCGTGTGGAAGCAACATAGCTTTAATTATAAAGAGGAAGCCGCGACTTATTTTTCTGAGGAGCATGCACTACATACGCTAGAGGAGGTAACTCTCGGTGTCAGCGACATTTTAGCTGAATGGATTTCAGATAGCCCTGAATTTCGAGATCGTATTCGCCAGCAAACACATCGCAGTGGCACGATTGAATCCTCTGTGAAAAATGAGCAAAAAGATGAGAAGTCAATTTTTGAAATGTACTATGAATACCAAGAACCTGTTCGATCCATCGTCTCCCATAGAGTGCTCGCATTAAACCGGGGGGAAAAGGAGGAAGTATTAAAGGTTGCTATACATCCGCCCGAAGACGCAATTATTGATTTTCTTAAAAAGAACGTTATTCATACAGCGACAGCTCAGGATCTCCGCGAAATTTTAACCGAAGCTATTCAAGACAGTTATAAACGCTTGATTCAGCCGTCTGTTGAAAGGGAGATACGCAATTCTCTATCGGAGACTGCGGAAGAGAAGGCAATCGAAGTATTCTCAAGTAATTTAAAGAACTTGTTGTTGCAACCGCCTCTTAAAGGGAAAGTAGTGCTAGGGGTGGACCCGGCCTATCGAACCGGTTGTAAGCTTGCAGTAGTTGACGAAACAGGGAAGATGCTCGATGTATCGGTGATATACCCAACACCTCCAAAGAGTGATGTAGAAGGTTCGGAGAAAAAGATTCGTGCGTATTTTGATCAATATCCTATTGAACTGATTGCTATTGGTAATGGGACAGCTTCAAGGGAGACGGAACAATTTATTGCTGAGATGATTCAAAATTATACACTGCCAGCTTCCTATATGATCGTTAACGAAGCAGGTGCCAGTGTGTATTCTGCGTCTAAGCTGGCACGAGAAGAATTCCCGGATTTACAAGTAGAAGAACGAAGTGCAGTATCCATTGCAAGAAGAGTGCAAGATCCACTTGCTGAACTTGTGAAAATTGATCCGAAATCGATTGGGGTAGGTCAGTACCAACATGATGTGAGCCAGAAGAAATTAAGTGGTTCCCTCACATTTGTTGTAGAAACAGCTGTAAACCAAGTAGGTGTTAACGTGAATACAGCTTCTTCGTCTTTACTTCAATATGTAGCGGGTCTTAGTAAAAGCGTTGCTAATAACGTCGTAAAAAAACGAGAAGAAGTAGGGAAATTCACAAGTCGAAAGCAATTAAAGGATATTCCACGCTTAGGAGCTAAGACTTTCGAGCAAAGTATCGGTTTTTTGCGCGTTTTAGAAGGGAGGAACCATTAGATAAAACATCGATTCACCCAGAGAGCTACAAAGCTGCTCACTTGTTGCTTAAGCAAATAGATTGTTCACCAGAGGAGCTAGGAAACGAAGAAATTAAGGAAAAGGTTAATAAAATTGACATTCCTGCTACAGCTGAACAACTTGATATAGGAGAACCTACGCTTCTAGATATTATTAAATCATTGACGGAACCTGGTCGAGATCCGAGGGATGACTTGCCGAAACCGTTACTTAAAACAAATGTCCTGTCAATGGAGGACCTTGAACAAGGGATGGAGCTTGAGGGAACAGTACGCAATGTTGTTGATTTTGGGGTTTTTGTAGATATTGGTGTGAAGCAAGATGGGCTTGTTCACATATCAAAGTTGTCGAATAAATTTGTTAAACACCCTATGGATGTTGTTTCAGTAGGTGATGTCGTTACCATTTGGGTAGAAAATGTAGATGTGCAAAAACAACGAATTGCACTTACAATGCTTCAAAAATAGGTGAAAGGCTGCCTGGGAGATACCATTCTTCCAGGTTTATTTTATTTAAATCGATGATGGTAAAAGTACCAACATTGATTCAGCATTTTGATCTGATATTTATCTTTATTTAAAAAGGCATTGAACATCTGTTTACGAAGCCAATGTGGCAATTAAATCTCCTCCTTTTGTAATTGGAGACATTCCCCTTTATAATAGACTATGCAAAAAAGGGGAGAGGTGTTCCGATATGTCGATAAATCAACAACACTTACAGAAGTGGACGAACAGAATATCGCAGGAATTTTTCGGGAAACCATATGTAGATCATGTAACCTTCAATCCCAGATTGAGAACAACAGGAGGGAGGTACATCCCTTCAAAGAGAGTTATTGAATTAAACCCAAAATACTTAATGGAAATGAATGAAGAAGAATTCGTCGGCATTATTAAACACGAGCTTTGCCATTATCATTTGCACATCGAGGGAAAAGGATTCGCTCATAAAGACCGAGCATTTAAGGAACTCTTAAAAAAGACAGGGTCTCCAAGGCACTGTAAGCCGCTACCTTCTGAAGAAAAGAAGAAACATGTTTACATATGTACGCATTGTGCAAATGAGTATGTTCGAAGGAAAAGAATAAATATAGAAAAATACCGATGTGGGAAATGCATGGGTGAATTAAAAAAGAGTTAGAAAGGCATTGACGAATTGTGTAGGAGCGTGTTAAATTAAATAAGCCTTAAAAAAAGCAAAACCCTTTTTATAACAAAATACTTTTTAATTAAAAATGGTTTGACATAAACTATTTAGTGTTATAAAATATAGAACGTCGCTGATCTTGTAACGATATTTACATATGATAAGCTAAGCGATATTAACATTGATCCACCGTAGCTCAGTGGTAGAGCAATCGGCTGTTAACCGATCGGTCGTAGGTTCGAATCCTACCGGTGGAGCCATTACGGAGAAGTACTCAAGTGGCTGAAGAGGCGCCCCTGCTAAGGGTGTAGGTCGCGCAAGCGGCGCGAGGGTTCAAATCCCTCCTTCTCCGCCATTTTATTTTTTGTGAAATGGCCCGTTGGTCAAGTGGTTAAGACACCGCCCTTTCACGGCGGTATCACGGGTTCGAATCCCGTACGGGTCACTTTGATTTACATATGTTAGGTCCGGTAGTTCAGTTGGTTAGAATGCCTGCCTGTCACGCAGGAGGTCGCGGGTTCGAGTCCCGTCCGGACCGCCATGTTTTTGGGCCATAGCCAAGCGGTAAGGCAACGGTTTTTGGTACCGTCATGCGCTGGTTCGAATCCAGCTGGCCCAGCCATTTTTATTTTGTCCCTTGGGTTGACAAAGATGAAATAAAATTATATGATGTTCCTTGTGCTTTTAAAAGAAAACAGATTTGAAATGAAACTTTCAGATGAAGTTTTCACTAAAGTTAGTTAATAGGACATTTGTTGTTAGAGTACGAGAATACCTTTCAACTTAAGAGCTATTAGCTCAACTAGTAAAGCGAATCATTGGAGTTACATCCTTGCTTGCGAGGGGTACAGATTCACTGGTTTAATTTACAACACGACGAGAACACTTTTAAACGTACAAGATACAACTTTTTATTAAGAGCCATTAGCTCAGCTGGTAGAGCATCTGACTTTTAATCAGAGGGTCGGAGGTTCGAGCCCTCCATGGCTCACCATTTTTAGCGGGTGTGGTGGAATTGGCAGACACGCTAGATTTAGGATCTAGTGCTTCACGGCGTGGGGGTTCAAGTCCCTCCACCCGCACTTATATACATTCACTGAAACTCAGTGTATTCAATTAGCGGTCGTGGCGGAATCGGCAGACGCGCTAGGTTGAGGGCCTAGTGGGGGCAACCCCGTGGAGGTTCAAGTCCTCTCGGCCGCACTAAGCTTTTATTTAAAAAAAGCATTGCATTTCAAGCTGAAACATGGTATATTGAATGATGTCGCTTCAAAAAAGGCGCCCGTAGCTCAATTGGATAGAGCGTCTGACTACGGATCAGAAGGTTAGGGGTTCGACTCCTCTCGGGCGCGCCATTACGGGAAGTAGCTCAGCTTGGTAGAGCACTTGGTTTGGGACCAAGGGGTCGCAGGTTCGAATCCTGTCTTCCCGACCATCGATTTTCCATCCTTAACATTATATTGTACGGTGTAGTTTAGTGGTGAAACCTCAACCACGAGCAAAACTTCCCCGAATACACATCGAGTTGCCTCGACGGATTCATTTCCTAGAAAAAGCTTTTAGAGGAAGAGGCATATCCGAACAAGGATGATGAAATCAAATATACGCGGGTGTAGTTTAGTGGTAAAACCTCAGCCTTCCAAGCTGATGATGAGGGTTCGATTCCCTTCACCCGCTCCATTATTTAACTACCACTAGGGGCCTGTAGCTCAGCTGGTTAGAGCGCACGCCTGATAAGCGTGAGGTCGGTGGTTCGAGTCCACTCAGGCCCACCATTGAACAATTTTGATCTTTGAAAACTGAACGAACCAACCAGTACGTCAATATATTCTTTCTATTAAATAGAGAGAATTTGAAACAAGCACATTCGGTGTGCAAATGAGCAAGTCAAACTTTAACTTTTATGGAGAGTTTGATCCTGGCTCAGGACGAACGCTGGCGGCGTGCCTAATACATGCAAGTCGAGCGCAGGAAGCAGGCGGATCCCCTTCGGGGTGAAGCCTGTGGAATGAGCGGCGGACGGGTGAGTAACACGTGGGCAACCTGCCTGTAAGATCGGAATAACTCCGGGAAACCGGGGCTAATGCCGGGTAATCCTTCATCTCGCATGAGAGGAAGGTAAAAGATGGCTTCTAGCTATCACTTACAGATGGGCCCGCGGCGCATTAGCTAGTTGGTGAGGTAACGGCTCACCAAGGCGACGATGCGTAGCCGACCTGAGAGGGTGATCGGCCACACTGGGACTGAGACACGGCCCAGACTCCTACGGGAGGCAGCAGTAGGGAATCTTCCGCAATGGACGAAAGTCTGACGGAGCAACGCCGCGTGAACGATGAAGGTCTTCGGATCGTAAAGTTCTGTTGTTAGGGAAGAACATGTACCGTTCAAACAGGGCGGTACCTTGACGGTACCTAACGAGGAAGCCCCGGCTAACTACGTGCCAGCAGCCGCGGTAATACGTAGGGGGCAAGCGTTGTCCGGAATTATTGGGCGTAAAGCGCGCGCAGGCGGTTCCTTAAGTCTGATGTGAAAGCCCACGGCTCAACCGTGGAGGGTCATTGGAAACTGGGGAACTTGAGGACAGAAGAGGAGAGTGGAATTCCACGTGTAGCGGTGAAATGCGTAGATATGTGGAGGAACACCAGTGGCGAAGGCGACTCTCTGGTCTGTTTCTGACGCTGAGGTGCGAAAGCGTGGGTAGCAAACAGGATTAGATACCCTGGTAGTCCACGCCGTAAACGATGAGTGCTAGGTGTTAGGGGGCTTCCACCCCTTAGTGCTGAAGTTAACGCATTAAGCACTCCGCCTGGGGAGTACGGCCGCAAGGCTGAAACTCAAAGGAATTGACGGGGGCCCGCACAAGCGGTGGAGCATGTGGTTTAATTCGAAGCAACGCGAAGAACCTTACCAGGTCTTGACATCCTTGGATCGCCCTAGAGATAGGGTTTTCCCTTCGGGGACCAAGTGACAGGTGGTGCATGGTTGTCGTCAGCTCGTGTCGTGAGATGTTGGGTTAAGTCCCGCAACGAGCGCAACCCCTAATCTTAGTTGCCAGCATTCAGTTGGGCACTCTAAGGTGACTGCCGGTGACAAACCGGAGGAAGGCGGGGATGACGTCAAATCATCATGCCCCTTATGACCTGGGCTACACACGTGCTACAATGGATGGTACAAAGGGCAGCGAAGCCGCGAGGTGTAGCAAATCCCATAAAACCATTCTCAGTTCGGATTGCAGGCTGCAACTCGCCTGCATGAAGCCGGAATCGCTAGTAATCGCGGATCAGCATGCCGCGGTGAATACGTTCCCGGGCCTTGTACACACCGCCCGTCACACCACGAGAGTTGGCAACACCCGAAGTCGGTGAGGTAACACATTATGTGAGCCAGCCGCCGAAGGTGGGGCCAATGATTGGGGTGAAGTCGTAACAAGGTAGCCGTATCGGAAGGTGCGGCTGGATCACCTCCTTTCTAAGGACATATGCAAGGCGACCTCTTTCTCTTTCGAGAAAGTCGGGAAGCTGCCGCATACGGAAGATGTACCTGGTTGGTTGTTCAGTTTTGAGAGATCAAGCGATCTTTCAATGTGAACCTTGAAAACTGGATAAGATAATCAGAACGTGACGATC